>NZ_CM131636.1:0-1382485 GCF_053570785.1 Testudinibacter sp. P80/BLE/0925
GTGTCTTCCCTTTGGCAGGATTGTCTTTCGCATTTACAAGATAAAGTATCGCCGACCGATTTCAGCACTTGGCTGCGACCGTTACAGGCGGATTTAGATCAGGAAATGTTGGTGCTGTATGCCCCGAACCGTTTTGTAATCGGTTGGGTGCAAGATCGTTATTTGAGCCAAATTAAAGACACGGTGCGTTTTTTATCCGCCAATCCGCAATTCAAAGTCAAACTGGTTGAAGGGATTAAACCGCAACACAGTGCACCAGCGGCGCAAAGTGCGGTCGCCGGCGAAGCCGCAAAAGCGGCGGAGGAAAGCAAGCCGTTTCGCAGCAATCTGAATCCGAAACATACTTTCGATAATTTTGTCGAGGGGAAATCCAACCAAATGGCACGCGCAGTGGCGCAAAAAGTGGCTGATAATCCGGGCAGTTCCGATTCCAATCCGCTTTATCTCTACGGCGGCACCGGTTTGGGCAAAACCCACTTATTGCACGCCATCGGCAACGGCATTCTGGCGGATAATCCGAATGCCAAAGTGGTGTATATGCATTCCGAACGTTTTGTGCAGGAAATGGTAAAAGCGTTACGCAACGACAAAATTGATCATTTTAAAAAGTTCTATCGCAATCTTGACGCGTTGCTAATCGATGATATTCAGTTTTTTGCCAATAAAGAGGGCACGCAGGAAGAGTTTTTCCACACTTTCAATGCGTTATTCGAAAGCAACCACCAAATTATTCTGACCTCGGATCGCTACCCGAAAGAGATCGAAAAAATCGAAGATCGCCTCAAATCGCGTTTCGGCTGGGGCTTAAGCATTGCGATTGAACCGCCTGATTTAGAAACGCGAGTGGCGATTCTGATGAAGAAAGCCGAAGAAAGCGGTATGGATTTGCCGGAAGAAGTGGCGTTTTTTATCGGGCAAAAATTGCGTACCAATGTGCGTGAACTGGAAGGGGCGCTGAATCGGGTGCGCGCTTGGTCGGATTTTAAAGGCGAACACATCACCATTGATCTGGTGCGCGAAGCCTTGAAAGATATGTTGGCATTGCAAGACAAGCTGGTGACGATTGAAAACATTCAAAAAATCGTGGCGGAATACTACAAAATCAAAGTCTCGGATTTGAAATCCAAAAGCCGCTCACGCTCGGTCACCCGCCCGCGCCAATTGGCAATGGCACTGGCAAAAGAGTTGACCAACCGCAGCCTGCCGGAAATCGGCAAAGCCTTCGGCGATCGCGATCACACCACGGTGTTGCACGCCTGCCGTACCATTGCGGATTTGCGCGAAAAAGACAATAATATCCAAGAAGATTTCTCTAATTTAATTAGAACGCTATCAGCATAACGTATCGACATAAAAAGAAAACAAGAGGTTGAATATGCAATTCTCGATCACAAGGGAAAACCTGATTAAACCCCTGCAGCAAGTTTGCGGCGTGTTAAATTCACGTCCACCGACAGCGGTATTGCATAACCTGCTGCTACAAGTGGACGGCAACCGTTTAATTCTGACCGGCACCGATTTGGAAGTGGAACTGTCCACCCAATCGCAATTGAAAAGTGCGGATCAGGACGGTTTTTATACTATTCCCGGCAAAAAGTTTTTAGATATTTGCCGCAGTTTCTCCGATGATGCCGAAATTAAAGTGGCGTTTGAAGATGATCGCGCCATCGTCAGCAGCGGTCGCAGCCGTTTCACCCTTTCTACCCTGCCGGCTGCCGAATATCCGTCCTTGACCGACTGGCACGCGGAAGTGGATTTCACCGTACCGCAAGAAACCTTGAGCCGTTTGATCGACGCAACCCAATTTTCGATGGCGAACCAAGACGCGCGTTATTTCTTAAACGGTATGAAATTTGAAACCGAAGGCAACCTGTTGCGCACCATTGCCACCGACGGACACCGTTTGGCGGTCTGCACCATTGCCTTGGAACAATCGCTGCCGGATCATGCGGTGATTGTGCCGCGCAAAGGCGTGCTGGAACTCAACCGCCTGTTGAACGAACCGGAACAAAACGTGCGCATTCAAATCGGCACCAACAATATTCGGGTGCAATTCGAGCATACCGTGTTCACTTCCAAACTGATCGACGGTCGTTTCCCGGATTACCGCCGCGTGTTGCCGCGCAATGCCGATCATATTATCGAAGCCGATTGGGCAACGTTAAAACAAGCCTTTTCCCGCGCGGCGATTCTTTCCAGTGATCGCATTCACGGCGTGCGTTTGGCGTTAAGCCTGAATCAAATGGGAATTACCTCCAGCAATGCGGAAAAAGACGTTGCCGAAGAAGTGATTGATATCCAATATGATAATGATGAAATGGAAATCAGCTTTAATGTCAGCTATTTGTTGGATGTGTTGAATGCCTTGAAATGCGACAAAGTGCGGTTCCGTTTCAGCGATTCCAATTCCAGTTGTCTGATTGAAGACTGCAACGAAGCCAGTGCCGAATATGTAATTATGCCAATGCGCTTATAGTTCGACGTTATGGCTCTGACCCGATTAATCATCAACGCCTTTCGCAATTTGCAAGCCGTGGATTTTGAACCGAATCCCGGCTTCAATTTTATTGTCGGCAACAACGGCAGCGGCAAAACCAGCCTGTTGGAGGCGCTCTATTATCTCGGGCACGGACGTTCGTTTAAAAGTGCGGTCAGCCAACGGATTATTCACTACGATCAACCGCACTTTACCCTGCACGCGCGTATGCACGAGCAGCAACACGATTGGGCATTGGGCTTGCAAAAAAACCGTCAGGGCGACACCACGGTCAAAATCAACGGCGAAGACGGCAATAAAATCGCAGATCTGGCACAGTTGTTGCCAATGCAGATTATCTCTCCCGAAGGCTTAACCCTGTTGAATGGTGGACCGGCGTTTCGCCGCGCCTTTTTGGATTGGGGCTTATTCCATCATCAAGCGGAATTTTATGCGCTGTGGGCAAGGCTGCGCCGCCTGTTAAAACAACGCAATGCCGCCCTGCTGCAGACTTCCCGTTATGCAGCGTTAAAAATTTGGGACAGTGAGCTTTCGGTATTGGCGCACCAAGTCAGCGACTGGCGCAAAAGCTACGCCGACACCCTGCGCCCGAATATCGAGCAAACCTGCCGTTTGTTTCTGCCGGAATTGGAGGTTCAGGTCAGTTTTCATCAAGGCTGGGATAAAGAAACCGATTATGCCGAGCTGTTGGCGCAAAATTTTGAGCGCGATAAAAATATCGGTTACACCGTCTCCGGCCCGCAAAAAGCCGATTTTCGTTTTAAAGCCAACGGTTTGCCGGTCGATGACGTACTGTCGCGCGGGCAACTCAAACTGCTGATGTGCGCCCTGCGTTTGGCACAAGGCGAACATTTAACCGCCACCAAACAGCGTAATTGTCTGTTTTTGCTTGATGACTTCGCCTCCGAGTTGGATCAAACCAAACGCAGTTTATTGGCTGAACGCCTGCAACAAAACGGTTCACAAGTCTTTATCACCGCCATCACCCAAGAGCAGTTAAAACAAATGCCGTTGACAAAAGGCGCGTTGTTTGAATTGCAAAATGGGAAGTTAGTGCAATTGAGCTGACCGCACTTTTCTCTCGTTCATCTTAAATTTAGCTATCGGGTTTCGCCGATGGCTAAATTTTAGATGAATGAAAAAAATCAAAGTGCGGTCATACCTGCAAAATACACACATTCAACTCAAAGAAAAAACACAAAATACAGCCAAAATCTGTTATAATTCTTTAAATTTTTTGAATAAAAACCGAGAGAAATTATGTCGTCAGATACGCCAAACAACACAACAACCAATAGTTATGATTCGTCCAGTATCAAAGTTCTGAAAGGGCTTGATGCGGTGAGAAAACGTCCGGGAATGTATATCGGCGACACCGATGACGGCAGCGGTTTACATCACATGGTATTTGAAGTGGTCGACAACTCCATCGACGAAGCCCTCGCCGGACATTGCCAAGATATTATCGTCACCATTCACACCGATAATTCCGTTTCTGTGCAAGATGACGGGCGTGGTATTCCGGTCGGCATTCACCCCGAAGAGGGCGTTTCGGCGGCGGAAGTGATCATGACCGTGCTGCACGCCGGCGGAAAATTCGACGACAACTCGTATAAAGTTTCCGGCGGTTTGCATGGCGTGGGCGTGTCGGTGGTAAATGCGCTATCGGATAAATTATTGCTCACCATTCGCCGTGAAGGCAAAGTTCATGAACAAACTTACCACTTAGGCGTGCCGGAAGCCCCATTGGGCGTGATCGGCGAAACCGAACAAACCGGTACGGCGGTACGTTTCTGGCCGAGCCCGACAATTTTCACCAATATCGAATATCAGTATGAAATCTTGGCAAAACGCCTGCGTGAACTCTCATTTTTGAATTCCGGCGTGTCGATTAAGTTGTTCGATAAACGCACCGATAAACAGGATCACTTCAAATACGAAGGCGGTATCCGCGCGTTCGTCGAGCATTTGAATAAAAACAAAACCCCAATCCACCAACAACCGTTCTATTTTTCCGCCGAAAACGAAAAAGACGGTATTGGCGTGGAAGTGGCGTTGCAATGGAATGACGGTTTCCAAGAAAACTTGTATTGCTTCACCAACAACATTCCGCAACGCGACGGCGGCACGCACTTAGCCGGTTTCCGGGCGGCGTTGACCCGAACCCTGAATAACTACATGGAAAACGAGGGTTACAACAAAAAATCCAAAATCAACACCTCCGGCGACGACGCGCGCGAGGGCTTGGTGGCAATTATTTCGGTGAAAGTGCCTGATCCGAAGTTCTCCTCGCAAACCAAAGACAAACTGGTTTCATCGGAAGTAAAAGGTGCGGTCGAATCCGCAATGGGCGAGCGCTTACAGGAATACCTGCTAGAAAATCCGAACGATGCCAAAATTATCGTCGGTAAAATCATTGATGCTGCGCGGGCGCGTGAAGCTGCGCGCAAAGCGCGTGAAATGACCCGTCGCAAAGGTGCGTTGGATTTAGGCGGTTTACCGGGCAAATTAGCCGACTGCCAAGAGCGCGACCCGGCACTGTCCGAACTGTATATCGTGGAAGGGGACTCCGCCGGCGGCTCGGCGAAACAAGGCCGCAACCGTAAAAATCAGGCGATTTTGCCGTTAAAAGGGAAAATCCTGAACGTGGAAAAAGCGCGTTTCGACAAAATGCTGTCTTCGCAAGAAGTGGCGACCCTGATTACCGCACTTGGCTGTGGAATCGGGCGCGATGAATACAATCCGGAAAAATTGCGCTATCACAAAATCATTATTATGACCGATGCCGATGTGGACGGAGCGCATATTCGCACATTGTTGCTGACCTTCTTCTATCGCCAAATGCCCGAGTTGATTGAAAAAGGCTATGTTTATATTGCGCAACCACCGCTGTATAAAGTGAAAAAAGGCAAACAAGAACAATACATTAAAGACGACGAGGCAATGACCCAGTATGAATTGGCAATTGCCTTAGACGGCGCCGGTTTGCATATTTCCGAATCAGCACCGGTAATGAGCGGGTTACCGTTGGAGAAATTGATCGGCGAATATAACAGCGTGAATAAAATGATCGCCCGTTTGACCCGCCACTACCCGACCGCACTTTTAAAAGAATTGGTTTATGCGCCGACACTGAGTGTGGAACTGATGAAAGATCAAACCAATGCTGAGGCGTGGGCAAGGCAGTTATTGGCAACCTTGCAAGCAAAAGAAATCGGCGGTAACCACTATGCGATTCGCACCGAATACAATCAGGAGCGTCATCTGTACGAAGTGGTGCTGACCGTGCGCACTCACGGCATTGACAGCGATTATCGCCTTGATTTCCAATTTGCCGAAGGCTCGGAATATCAGCGTATCGTCAAACTGGGCGAACAACTGCGTAATTTGATTGAAGACGGGGCTTATGTGGTGCGCGGCGAACGCCAAACGGCGGTGAGCTCGTTTGAACAGGCGGTTGATTGGCTGGTAAAAGAATCCCGTCGCGGGTTAGGCATTCAACGCTATAAAGGGCTCGGCGAGATGAACCCCGAACAATTGTGGGAAACCACCATGGATCCGAACGTGCGCCATATGCTGCAAGTCTCAATCAAAGATGCCGTCGCCGCCGACCAACTGTTCACCACCCTGATGGGCGACGAAGTCGAACCACGCCGCGACTTTATCGAAAGTAATGCATTGCAGGCGAATTTGGATATTTAGTCTCTCAACGTCTAGTCAAAAAACCGGCAGAAAATGTGATTTCTGCCGTTTTTTATTTTGTTATGACTTAAAGCGATTTATCGGCTTCCGCATTTTTCACGCTATACACCGCTGCATAAAACACAATCACACTAAAAAAGTAAAACGTATTGCCAGAATTATGGGCAAAAAAACCTTGGCTTACGCCATAGGACATCACTGCTAAAACATGCACAATTCCCAGTAATGCGACATAACGTAAAGCCGCATTTTGTTGCGCTTGGCGCAAGGTTTTACTGAAAAAGACCAATGGTACAAAGAAGATTGCCAAAAGTGCGGTCAAACCGAGCAGACCCCGTTTTGACGCATCATCTAAATATTGATTATGGGCATGATTGAAGCTGCCCGCATATTGGCTGATAATCCCTTGTTCCGCTTGCTGTTGGCGCAAGGTGCTAATCGCGTCTATCCCCCAACCAAAAAGCGGTTTTTCTGTTATCGCCAACACCGCACTTTTCCACATGTCAAACCGCGCACCGACGGAAGTCGACCCGTTATTGTGTTGAAAATAGTTGCTGATTTCCGTTTGTGCACTCACCAGCCTTTCAATCAGACGGGTTTGCTCACTAAAAACGAATAACATGCTGATTAACAGCACACTGATCAGCACCGCACTTAGCCAAAATCGTTTTGAAAGCGTGTGGCGATATAAAAAGAATATCCACAAAATCAAAAACGGCGCGCCGATCCACCCGCCCCGTGCGGTGGATAAAATGCTGCCGACAATCCCAAACAGCGCAAATATGACGCTGAATATTGCCATCGTCTTATTTTTAGCGTGATACCAATACATTGCGCTACACAAAGAAAATAACCCTAATGACATCGAAATATCACCGCCTTGAATGTGCATGATATGCCCAAACGCCATATCCTGCCCTAAATATAAACGTTGATAAAGTGCGGTCAGCCCGCCCAATAACGCGCCTATCGGCAAGAAATACGCCAGCAGTTTAAAATCGAATTTGGTCTGAATTAACAGCAATAGAATCGGTAAAAAGAAGATAATTCGGCTTGGATTATCCAACTCGCGCAATCTGCCGTCATGCAGCCAAAATGACAATACAAACAGTAAAAAATAAACACTATAACTTAAAAATAGCTGCTTTTGATCACGATCGAGCGTTATTGCGTAACGCGCATTTCGTATTTGTCTTATTAAAAACACGAAACCGCATAAAATCAATAAACTCGGCACATAGTTATACCCTTTCGGCAGCGTAAGTAATACCAAAAAATGTAAGCCGACCAAGAGATTAATGGCGCGAGAAAAGAATGGATTAAAGGCTGTCACAGCAACTCCAACATAAAAAATTTACCTGATCCTAACAAAATTAGCCATAGAAAAAAAGTGAGTTCACAGCTGTTGTTTTTATTCTCCCTTGCTTATCAACAAAAAACCGCACTTTTATGATCTGCCCCCAAAAAGTTGGACTGCTTAATGAAAGGATTGAATTCGATATTGTATCGGGCTTAATCCTTTTAATCTTACTTGAATCCGTTCAGTATTGTAATACTGCATATATTGATGAATAGCCTGCTCAATGTCATCTGCCGTATCAAATTGCCGAACATAAAAACATTCCGTTTTTAGTCTGCCGAAAAAACTTTCCATTGCGCCATTATCCAAACAATTTCCCTTTCTCGACATACTGATTTGAATCTGATTATCTGCCAATATCTTGCGATAAGACGGCATTTGATACTGCCGGCCTTGGTCTGAATGTAATATCGGCGTTGCCTCCTTCGGGAGCTTATTCACGGCTTGTCGCAACATCTGCTCAACCAGTGCCCGGTTTGGACGACGACCAAGTTGATAGGCAATCACCTCATTGTTAAATAAATCTAAAATCGGCGATAAATACACTTTATTGCCGTCTTTCGCTTTGAATTCAGTGACATCGGTCACTAATTTCTCGTAGGCATTTTCCGCCGTAAAATGACGTACTAACAGATTATCAGCAATTCGACCCACTTCACCTCTGTAAGAACAATATTTCCGTTTTTTCCTCCCTTTCACCTGTAAGCCCATCATCTGAATCAAACGTTGCACCTTTTTGTGATTGACCGTACCGAGTGCCAATGTCACTCGGCGATAGCCATACTGCGGATTCTCTCGTTTAATTTGACGAATTTCCGCTTTTAAATCGGCCTCTTTATCTGTCTTCGGTTGTTGATGGTAAAAGTAAGTGCTTCGAGCTAACTTAATGATATCTAATAATAAATTAAGCGGAAAATCACCGTTTAAGGCTTTAACAATTTCTGCCTTTCGGCTTCGTCTTTCAGGGATAATTCCATCGACTTTTTTAAGATGGCATTCTCCGCACGCAAACGTAAATTCTCTTGTTCTAATTGTTTTAACGGCGTTAATGGCTTAACGTGTTTTTTCGATTTATTCGGTTTATTCACGGCTGGTCGTCCTTTGGGCTTATCAATCAGTCCATTTATGCCAAATTGTTTGAATCGTTGCAACCATTTAGAAATAACAGTGCCTCCTGAGATACCCAAGGTTAAGGCGATGTGTTCAAGGGAGAACAGCCCTTGTCGGGCTAATTTGACGGCTTGAAGCTTTTCTTCGACGGTAAATTTTCGGGCAGTATGTTTGACTCGCAAGCCATCTGAGCCCGCATGTTGATATTGCGCAACCCAGTGACGAATACAGCGTGGTGCAACTTGAACGTGTTTTGATGTTTGACTGAGAGATTGAGCATGTTGAAAGTAATATTCAACTGTGTGTTGTTTAAATGCTTGGGTATATTTGGTCATAAAAATCTGCACCTTAGTCAGTTGGTTTTGCAGTCCAACTTTTGGGGTGCAGATCATAAAAGTGCGGTTTATAATGCCCAAGGCAAATAGTTATTCCACCACAAAACAAGCAATTTTGCTGCCGTCGGGATATTGGCGTAGTGCCGGTTTGGATTCGAAACAACGCGGCTCGGCTAAGCGGCAGCGTCCGCTGAAGGCACAGCCTTGTGGCGGATTGAGCGGGCTTGGCAGTTCGCCGTTCAATTTAATCCGTTCACGGCGTTTTTCAGCAGACAAACGCGGCGTTGCCGACAGTAGCGCTTGCGTGTATGGATGGCGCGGATTGCTGAAAATCTGCTCTGCCGTGCCTTGCTCCACACAACGCCCCAAGTACATCACGATCACCTCGTCGGCTATGTGTTCCACCACCGATAAATCATGCGAAATAAAGATATAAGACAAGCCCAACTCATTTTGCAAATCCATCATTAAATTCAACACTTGTGCACGCACCGAAACATCGAGTGCCGAAACCGGCTCATCCGCCACCACGATATCCGGATTCAGCACCAAACCGCGCGCAATCGCGATTCGCTGCCGCTGTCCGCCGGAAAACATATGCGGATAACGATCGTAAAACTCGGCACGCAGACCGACTTGCGCCATAATTGCCAGCACTTTCTCTTTGCGTTGTTCCGCGCTGAGATCGGTGTTAATCAACAGCGGCTCTTCTAAAATCGTACCGACTTTTTTACGCGGATTAAGTGAGGCATACGGGTTTTGGAATACGATTTGAATTTTTTTACGACGTAGCTTTTTGATATCACTGTCGTTTTCCAAAAAATTCTGCCCGTTGTAATACAATTCGCCGTCGGTCGGATCTTCGATCATCGTCAGCAAACGCGCCAGTGTGGATTTGCCACAGCCGGACTCGCCCACCACCGCCAGCGTTTTCCCGCGCTCCAGCTCAAACGACACCCCGTCAAGGGCTTTCACTTGTTGCGGCTTGCTGAACAAACCTTTTTTGACCGGATAATATTTTTTGAGATCAATCCCCTTTAACAACACATTCTCAGACATGAACAGGTTCTCCTTGTGCATTTAACGGGGTATGGCATTTCACTTGGCGATCCGCCAGTTGCTGTAACTGCGGTTCAACCGTTCTGCATTCATCGGTGGCATACGGACAACGCGGATTGAGCAGGCAACCAGTCGGGCGGTCATATTTGCCCGGCACAACACCGGAAAGCGAATGCAAGCGCGATTTACCGACTGCAAATTCCGGCAACGAGCGTAATAACGCTTGGGTGTAAGGGTGCTTCGGCGTAGAGAAAATATCCTCGGCGCTGCCCTCTTCCACCACTTGCCCGGCATACATCACCAAAATCCGTTCGGCAGCTTCGGCAACCAAAGCAAGATCGTGAGTGATCAGAATCAGCGCCATATTCTCTTTTTTCTGCAATTCTAACAACAAATCAATGATTTGTGCTTGGATCGTCACATCAAGTGCGGTTGTCGGTTCATCGGCGATCAGCAGTTTCGGGCGACAGGCTATCGCCATCGCAATCATCACCCGCTGGCTCATGCCGCCGGAAAGTTGATGCGGATAGACCGATAAGCGTGATTCCGGATCGGGAATACCGACTTGGGTCAATAGCTCAATTGTACGCTGGCGGCGGCTCTGTTTGCTGCCGCCCTCATGCACTTTCAAAGCTTCCATAATTTGGAAACCGACGCTGTAAGCCGGATTAAGACTGGTCATCGGATCTTGGAAAATCATCGCCACTTCCGAACCGACCAATTGTTGTTTTTTATCTTCCGAAATCGCCAATAAATTATTGCCGGCAAAATTCAAACTATCGGCATATACACGCCCGGGGAAATCAATCAGCCCCATCACGGCTAACGAACTCACCGATTTACCCGAACCGGATTCACCGACAATCCCCAGCACTTCGCCTTGTTTAATTTGATAGCTAATGCGATCAACCGCTTTGAACGGGGAGGTTTGATCACCGAAATGTACAGACAGCTGATTCACTTCCAATAAGGATTTTTCTAATTCGGCATCTAAAGTTTTATCTAATGTCATTGCCTGTTCCTTACTGTTTCAACTTAGGATCAAGGGCGTCACGCAAACCGTCACCCATTAAATTAAATGCCAATACGGTCAATAAAATCGCCAAGCCGGGGAATGTCACCACCCACCAGGCACGCTGCACAAATTGCAACGCCTCGGCTAACATCGCGCCCCATTCCGGTGTCGGCGGTTGTGCGCCGATACCCAAGAAGCCAAGTGCCGCCATATCCAAAATGGCGTTGGAAAAACCCAGCGTGGTCTGCACGATCAGTGGTGCTAAACAGTTGGGCAAAATCGTAATTAACATTAAACGGATCGGGCCTGCACCGGCAACCCGGGAAGCGGTGACATAATCGCGGTTTAATTCATTCAGTACCGAAGCACGGGTTAAACGCACATAACTCGGCAACGACACCAACGCAATAGCAAACGAAGCATTCAGCAGCGACGGTCCGAGAATAGCGACAATCGCAATCGCCAGCAACAGGCTTGGCAAGGCGAGCATGATGTCGATAACGCGCATAATAAACACATCGATCCAGCCGCCGAAATAGCCGGCAACCAAGCCCAAGGTTACGCCGAAGATAAACGACAGGCTGACGACCAATAAGCCGATAAACAACGACAGGCGTGCACCGTAAATCAAACGCGACAAAATATCACGCCCGACATCGTCAGTGCCGAGAATATAGTTCCAGCTACCGTCCTCTAACCACACCGGCGGCATTAGCAACGCGTCACGCGCCTGCGCGATCGGATCATGCGGTGCAATCAGATTGGCTAATAAACTGACCGCAAAGATAACAATAATATAGCTTAGCCCAATAAGCGCCCCTTTACTGTGGCTGAAATGCGCCCAAAATTCGGCAATCGGCCCTTTCGGCGTTGGGGCTAATTGAACCACTGCCTTAGGTAAGGCTGTTTTAGTTGAAGATTCAGACATCATGATTTCCTCTCTTTATTCGTGCGATAGCATTACTTACGATGACGAATACGAGGATTCAAAATCCCGTACAACAGATCAACAAACAAATTCACCAAAATGATAATCGTGGCGATAATCAACACCGCACCTTGTACCACCGGATAATCGCGCGCGCGAATCGCCTCGATCACCCATTTACCGATACCCGGCCAAGCAAAAATCGTTTCGGTCAGAATCGCCCCGGACAACATCTGCCCGACAATCAAACCGACCACCGTCACCACCGGAATCAGCGCATTGCGCAAGGCGTGCACCACAATCACGCGCATTTTGGATAGCCCTTTGGCACGGGCGGTACGGATATAATCCTCACCCAACACTTCCAACATAGAAGAGCGGGTCATGCGTGAAATCACCGCCAACGGAATCGTGCCCAACACAATAGACGGTAAAATCAAATGCGAAACCGCCGATTTAAACGCGCCCGGCTCGTCGGAAAGCCAACTGTCGATCAGCATAAAACCGGTGACATCATCAATCCAAAATTGTGCGCCGATCCGCCCTGAAACCGGCGTCAGATCCAGTTGCACCGACATCACCAGCATTAACAGCAAGCCCCACCAAAAAATCGGCATGGAATAACCCGTCAATGAAACTGCCATTACACTGTGATCAAAAAACGAACCGCGTTTCACCGCCGCCAAGATTCCGATTGGAATGCCTAAAATCACTGCGAACAAAATCGCCATGGTGGTGAGTTCAATCGTTGCCGGAAACAGGTTTAAAAATTCTTCCACCACCGGCTGGCTGTTTTTAAAAGAGACACCTAAATTCCCCTGCGCCAGATCGCCGAGGTAATTGATATATTGCTGATAAAGCGGCAGATCCAAGCCCATTTGCTGTAGCATTTGCGCATGCATTTCCGGGCTTAAGCCGCGTTCCCCCATGCGAATTTCAATCGGGTCGCCGGGAATAAAGTGAATTAACGCAAAGGTTAATAAGGTGATACCGATAAAGGTCGGGATCACCATTAAAATGCGTTTTAAGATAAATTGAAACATGATAATTTCTCGAAATTTGTCACAATCCCACACTGTCGCTGACAATATTGAGAACAAAGACCGCACTTTTACCATAAAAGTGCGGTCGAATACAAATATTATTCTAATTCTAACGCATAAAAGTTATGCAAACCGAACGGGTCGATCACATAATTTTTCACCTCTTTGCGCAGCGGCAAATAGGTGGTGGAGTGAGCAATGGTAATCCATGGCGCTTGTTCTTTGAAAATCACCTGCGCTTGTTTATACAATTCGGCACGTTTTTCTTGATCCGTCACCTGCACCGCTTGTTTGATCAAATCGTCAAACGGTTGGTAACACCATTTGGCATAGTTAGAACCTTGCTCCGCCGAAGCACAGCTTAACAACGTACCCAGGAAGTTATCCGGATCGCCGTTGTCGCCGGTCCAGCCCATCATCCCGGTCGGATCGTCGCCTTTCTTCATGCGCTGTAAATATTCGCCCCATTCGTAGCTGACGATTTTCGCGTCCACGCCCACCGCTTTCCAGTCAGCTTGCACTAACTCCGCCATACGGCGCGCATTCGGGTTATACGGACGGGAAACCGGCATTGCCCACAACTCGGTGCTGAAACCGTTCTCAAAGCCGGCTTCTTTCAATAATGCTTTGGCTTTTTCCGGATCATAGCTGTAATCCACCACCGCGTCGTTGTAGCCCCACATGGTCGGCGGCATTGGGTTTTTCGCTTTTTCGGCTGCGCCTAAATAAACCGCGTCAATAATCGCATCTTTATTCACGGCATAGTTCAACGCTTGGCGTACTTTTTGGTTTTCAAACGGCGCTTTTTGCACGTTAAAGTGAACATAACCGACGTTCAAGCCAGCTTCTTCCATTAAATTGATTGCCGTATCTTTTTTCATCAATTCCAAATCCGCCGGATTCGGGTATGGCATGATATGGCACTCGCCTTTTTGCAATTTGGCATAACGCACAGAAGCGTCCGGTGTAATTGCAAAGACTAAACGATCAATTTTAGAACGGCCTTTCCAGTAATCGTCAAAGGCTTTATAACGGATGGTCGCGTCTTTCTGATAATTGACCAACTCAAACGGACCGGTGCCAATCGGGTCTTGATCGACTTTTTCAGGCGTACCGGCTTTCAACATATTCTCAGCATATTCTGCAGACAGAATACCGGCAAAGTCCATCGCAATGTTAGCTAAAAACGGTGCATTCGCTTGTTTTAGATACATTTTAACCGTGTAATCGTCGACTTTTTCCAGTTTGTCGATAATATTCGGCATATCCATCCCGACAAAATACTCATAGCCCAAGTTGGAAACTTTGTGATACGGGTGCTCTGCGTTCAGCTGACGCTCAAACGAGAACAACACATCGTCGGCATTGAAATCGCGGGTCGGTTTAAAATTTTTATTGGATTGGAATTTAACTCCTTTGCGCAAATGGAAAGTATAGGTTTTGCCGTCCTCCGATACCTCCCAACTCTCCGCCAATGACGGTTGTACCGTGGTTTTACCGCGTTCAAATTCGGTCAAACGGTTATACATCGCCTGTCCGCTGGCGTCGATCGACGCACCGTCGGTCACCAACTGCGGGTTGAACGACGTTGGTGAAGCTTCGGAACAATAGACTAAAGTTTTTGGCTGATTGGCAGCCGCCGAAAGGGAAACCGATAATGCGATTGCAGTTAACGATAAAGTTGCCAGTCGTTTCATTGTTACACTCCGTTTTGCTATATAGATCTGTTTATTTTTATTTACACCGTATTTTTACACGGGCTTATAGTTAATATCATCAATTCCTTAATTCGACAAGATATAAACTGCATATTTTTTGAAAAAAATGCATATTTAATTAGCTTTTTATGCTTTTGATCACTAACCATTTGAATAATTTAAAATATTGGAATTCAGATCGTAGAAATAATCCGATATCGCTGATTTTTAAGCCCTTGCATTTTATCCTGCTAACCTCAAACCATCACGATAAGGCGAACACTCAATTTCATTTAAAATCGCCAACTCGCTTTTTTTATTATCGCTCTGAAAGACGATAACAAACCAAAAAGCCAGAAAGACGGCAAATAAACACTCAAAAAATCAGCTCCATAAGGAGCTGATTTCAGACTGCCGGCAAAGACTCAATAACTTGATTTGTATGATAAAAGTAGGGGCGGATTATATATCCGCCCGAACCGCACTTTGCATTTTTCCATTGTAGATTAAATGCTTATATCGCACTTCGTAAACGGGCGGATATATAATCCGCCCCTACGCTACCTGACCCGTGACCTTTGTCAATAATCACAAGCCAATTATCTTAGGTCAAAGTGCGGTTAATCCGCTAATTTCACCCCATAAAACGCACTATAACCAAACGGGCTTTGTTTGTAATCACGCACCCGCAAACTTAACGGAGTGACAGTAATCGAATGCGCCACCGTGATCCACGGAGCTTGCTCTTTGGCGATCACTTGCGCTTGTTCGTATAATGGCACACGCTGGGTTTTATCCGACAATTTAGAAGCTTGTTTGATTAAGCTGTCAAAATCGGCGTTACACCAACGGGCATAGTTGCTTGCGCCCACGCTGTCACAGCCCAATAACGGGGTGAGGAAGTTGTCCGGATCACCGTTGTCGCCCGACCAGCCGTAAATCCCTGCGGTCAATAAACCTTCGCGGGTGCGTTTGATGTAATCGCCCCATTCATAACTGACCAACTCCGCTTTGACGCCGATTTTCGCCCAGTCGCTTTGCAGAATCTCCGCCAAACGGCGCGGGTTCGGATTGGAGTTACGCACCACCGGCTGCACCCACAATTGGGTTTCAAAACCGTTCGGATAACCGGCTTCCGCCAACAGCTGTTTGGCTTTTTCCAGATCATACGGATAATCTTTCACTTCGGTGTTATAGCCCCAAATCGTCGGTGGCAACGGATTGACCGCCGGCACACCCGCGCCTTGATACACCACTTTGATGATGGTGTCTTTATCGGCGGCTAAATTTAACGCTTGGCGCACTTTCACATTGTCGAACGGCGCTTTTTCGGTGTTAAACGCAATATAGGCGACGTTCAATCCTTCTTGCGACATCAACTGGATTTTCGGATCGTTGTGCATTTTTTCCAAATCGGCACTGTTCGGGAAATCCATCATATCGCACGCGCCGGTTTGCAATTTGGCATAACGCGCGGTCGCGTCGGGGGTGATACTAAAAATCAAGCGTTTAATCGGCGCTTCGCCTTTCCAATAATCTTTGTTGGCTAAGAAACGCACCGCTTGATCCAGCTGATAACCGGCAAACACAAACGGCCCGGTGCCGATTGGCGTGGTGTCGATGGTTTCCGGTTTGCCCGCTTTCAGCATTTGATCGGCATATTCTTGCGAATAGATTGAAATAAAATCCATGCCTAGGCTGGATAAAAACGGCGAGTCCGGATAATTCAGGCTGATTTTCACGGTGTAATCATCCACTTTCTCGACCGCTTTCAGCAATTTCGGAAAGTTCATCGATTTGAAATAAGGATAAGTCCCGTTCGAAACATTGTGATACGGATGGTTCGGATCAAGCTGACGCATAAATGAGAAAATCACGTCATCGGCGTTAAAATCGCGGCTTGGTTTAAATTCTTTACTGGAATGGAATTTCACCCCTTTACGCAAATGGAAGGTGTATTCCAAACCGTCTTCGCTGATATCCCAACTTTCCGCCAAGCCCGGCTCAAGGTTGGTTGTGCCACGTTCAAATTCCACCAAGCGGTTATACACCTGTTGCGAACTGGCATTATAGGATAACCCGTCCATCACCAACGCCGGGCTAAAACCGGTCGGCGCACGGCTGGTACAGTTGATAAAGGTGGTGTTGTCGGCTGCTTGAGCGACCATGCCCAAACCCACTAAAAGTGCGGTTAAAGAAAGTTTCGCGTGTAATTTCATGGAACCCCCGAAATGATTAATCAATCAAAAAGTACCCTAAGATACCGTTCTGCGCTGTATTTCAAAAGATCAAAATCGTCTTGATTATAACCGAATCATCTAACAATGCCTATTCTTGGTGACGCTTACTCATATTTTCACCGTCTTGCGGCTTCAAGCGCAGTAATAACGCCACCTGTAAAATCCCCACCGCCGCGACCGAGAAAAAGGTGTAACTGAACGCCTGCGCCACCGCACTTTTATCCAAAGCCTCCAGATAAATATTTAAAATCACCGCGGCAAAAGCAATGCCGAGCCCCAAACCGACCTGTTGGGTCACACTCAGCAACGTGCTGCCTTCACTGTTATTTTGTTGTGAAAACTCGCTAATGGTTAAGGTATTGGTCGCGGTGAATAACGTCGACATTGCCGCGCCGTATAGCACTAACGGCGGTAACAAGCCCCAAATGCCCCAACTTTTTTGCATTAATCCAAAGGTAATCAAACTGGCGCATAGTAATAACGTGGCGCCGAGCAGCACCCGCTTATAACTGAAACGAATCAATAACGGACGTAAAAAAGGCTTACAGATAATCGAGCTCACCGCAATCGGCGCCAACAGCCAACCGGCAACATCCGCCGGATAACCGTATGCCACCTGCAACATCAGCGGCAGCAAAAACGGCGCGCCCGAACCGCACACCCGCAAAACCAAATTGACTTGCGTGCCGATATTGAAGGTGCGGTATTGAAACAGGGAAAAGCCGAGCAACGGATTTTTCACCTTACGCGCATAATAAAAATAGAATAGAAATAAGCCGAAACCGATCAGCAGCACAATCACAGCCGACGACAAATCAAACGTACGGTTGCCAATCATATCCATGCCGAGCGTAATCCCGACCAATGCGCCGCCGAATAAGAAAAAGCCTATCCAATCAAACCGCTTTACCGCGGCAGTCAGATTCGGCATAAAATATCCGCATAATAAAAAGCCCAATACGCCGATCGGAATATTCATTAGAAAGATCCAATGCCAACTGGCATAAGTCACCAACCAGCCACCGAGAATCGGACCGACAATCGGACCGATTAAGCCCGCCATCACCATCATATTCAATGCGGAAATAATTTCATGGCGCGGCACGCTTTTGATGATCGCCAAGCGCGCGGTCGGCATCATCAACGCACCGCCGGCACCTTGTACGATCCGCGCCAGAATCAAAGTATCCAAACTGATCGCCAGCGAGCAAAAAACCGATCCGAGAATAAACAGCACAATCGCCAGCCGAAACACACGTAAAGTGCCGAAACGATCCGCCAGCCAACCACTGAGCGGAATCAGCAACGCCACCGTCAAGGCATAACTAATCACCGCCAACTGCATTTCCAACGGTGCTTCATTCAGATCCGCGGCAATTGCCGGTAAAGCGGTGTTTAAAATCGTCGCGTCGAGGGTTTGCATAAAAAGTGCGGTTGACGCCACCCAAGCCAAGCCTTGATAGCTTTTACCCATAGCGCACTTTTCCTGTTTGTTGCTGCCAGTGATAGATAAAATCGGCAATCATTGCAATATCATTCAAATCCAAATGGGCGATATGTTCCGCTGTCTGCACAGGATAATCGGTTGCCAACGCCAACACCAACGAATCCATTTCCGGCAACGGCTTTGTCATGCCTTGACGGTGGAGCAAAATTTTGGGGAGCGGTTCGTGTTTGAACCCTTCGACCAACACCAAATCACTGCGATTCGAATCAAGCTGTTGCGCCAAATAGCTTAGCGAAACCGCACTTTGATCACGATTTTCACTCATCACCGCCCAACGTTGATCGCACGCCACCGCCACTTGCGTGGCACCGGCTTGGGTCATTCGCCAGCTGTCTTTGCCGGCTTTATCGGTGGTCACATCGTGGTGGGTGTGTTTAATCACCGCCACCCGCAGCCCTTTTTGTTGCAACTGCGGTAATAATTTTTCCAATAATGTGGTTTTACCGCTGCCGCTGTAGCCGCTAATCCCCAACATCGGAATGCCGCTGCTCGCTCGGTGGCGGTTGAGTTCATCCAATTGTTGCAAATAATTGAAGTTGGCAAACGCCTGCGGCTGATCGCTGAAATCCACCACGGCATACCGTTGCTGCTGCATAAAGTCGCGCACCTTACGCCCGCCGTGTTGCAAATAATTCTGTAGATCGGCGATCACCCGCTTATGCAACAGTGCAAATGTCGGGTGCTCCCGTTCGCCGTCACTGGCGTAGGCAAGATCTAAACCTGGTGCCGAAACCGCACTTAACAAACGTTGTGCCAAATCCAGCGGCAGAAACGGCGCGTCGCACGGCACAAACAGCACCCAATCGTGCGCACTGTGTTTCAAACCGCTCAACATCCCGCTCAACGGCCCGAGAAAACCGTCCAACTCATCCATAAACACCGGCAAACCGCACTTGGCATAATGTTGCTGATGGCGGTTGGCGTTAATCAAGATCTGCCCCACTTGTGATTGTAAGCGGGCCCTCACGTGCGAAAAGAGCGGTTTCCCCTGCAATAATTGCAAGCCTTTGTCCGCCCCCTGCATCCGCCGCGACAAGCCGCCGCATAAAATCACCGCACTGATTGGTTGTGTTTTCATCTGTTCTCTCTGTTGCAATTCCGCTTTTCTTTGCTATCATCGCACAAATTGAAAATGAAACAAAGGTTAAGCAAATTATGAAATGTCATCGTTTAAATGAAGTGCTGGAACTGATCCGGCCGCACTGGTCGCAAGAGCCCGATTTGAGCTTAATGGAATTTTTACAAAAAATTGCGGTCGAAGCAGGGTTCGACAAACCTATTGCCGAACTCAGCGATGAAGTGATTATTTATCACCTGAAAATGCGCGGCGCCGACAAACACGAGCCGATTCCGGGCATTAAAAAAGATTATGAAGACGATTTCAAAACCGCGCTGTTAAAAGCACGCGGCATTATTAAATAACTAACTCTTATCAAGGATATTTATGAAAAAACTATTTTTACTTTTGGCGGCATTATTCAGTGTTAACGCAGCACAAGCGGCGGATTTCATTCCTCAGGAAGGCAAACAATTTATCACCATTAACCAACCGGCAACGGTCGATAAAGAAGTGATCGAGTTTTTCTCATTTTACTGCCCGCATTGTGCCAATTTCCAATTGGAATACAAAATCCCGCAAGCCATTCAAGAAAAAATGCCGCAAGGCACACAATTCGTGAAATATCACGTCAATTTCTTGGGACGCGCCTCTGAAGATTTAACCCGCGCTTGGGCATTGGCAATGGCGACCAACACCACCGATTTGGTCGAAAACGCACTGTTCGAAGCGGCTCAAGCCAACAAAATCGGCTCAATGTCCGACATTCGCAAAATCTTTTTGGATAAAGGCATAAGCGCCGAACAATTCGATAACGGCATTAACAGCTTCGCCGTCAACGGCTTGGTCAATAAACAAGTGAAAGCCCTTGAACAATACCAAGTGCGCGGCGTGCCGGCATTCTTCGTCAACGGCAACAAACAAATCGAAACCGGCGGCTTCAGCGATTCCAAAAGCGTAGCGCAATTCGTGGAAAACTATACCGATACGGTGTTGTATTTGTTGAATCAATAATTCCGTGTGATAAGAGGACGCCTGTTGAAGCATTTAACAGGCGTTTTTTACCGCTTTAAACCTTCCGTAAAATTCTATAGCATGGCATGTATAAATATACTTTTATACTTAGAGAGGAATCTAATGATGCCGTTACAAACTGTAAAAACGACTCTGGATTTCCCGATCAATCTCAAAAAATCGGTTAAAACCCGCCTTGCCGTCACAGGTCAAACCATGCGCGAATACGTTATTGCCTTAATAGAAAAAGATCTGGCAAATGCCGAACAGGAAGATTGGTTTAACGAATTACCTGAATATGCCAAAGCACATTTTATCAAAATAGATGAAGAAATTCGCAATGGCACTTTTCAGCTTGAAGCCGAAGCTGATACTGAAAAAATGACACATCTTGGCAACGATCTCTGGCAAGGGAAAATTCAATCTGCCAATGAACTCAGAAAGAGATTAACTGAATGTTAGAATTCAAAAATACCTTTCTCGCATTTATTTTTTATCAGGTTTTAAGTCTAGATACACAACTCGAAATTCGTACCAGAATCCAAGAAAAAATTATTCGCGCTCTCGTACGGTCAATGCTAATTTAGTTAAAGTGGTTAAAAAACAGCATATTAATTGCTATTTTTCCATTGTACAAAATAAGCCTGTGATCACTGCATTCCAGTTTGGTCGCTCCGCCCTGTTATGTGACGATACGCAGGCAGAAACGATTTTATCCGCAATTGACTATCTCCGACAAAACGGGTTATCGCAAGATGACTTTTTCTGACGTCTGCAGTTCTTCTACTCAGTATCAATACACATAAATTTCAGCCATATCACAAAAAAAAGTTGACTTATTTTTATGAATTGGTTTAATGCTTGCCGACTTATCTTTCGTACTATAGAGGAACTATTATGGCTGACAGTTTTAGCGTAACCCGCCGTTTTTTTGATGATAAAAACTACCCGCGCGGGTTTTCCCGTCACGGTGATTACACCATTCGCGAATCCGACACCTTGGAAAAACACGGGCAAGCGTTTATCGAGTTGGAGTTGGGCAACCGTGCGCCGATCAATGCCGAAGAAGAGCAATTTGTCGCGGTTTGCCGCAATGAACGCCAACCTGAAACCTTTTTTGAAAAAACCTGGTGCAAATACCGTGCGCGCATTTCCAGCGTAAAACGGGTTTATACCCTGTCCGGTTTAGCCGCAGCCGATACGGTTGACGACTACGGCAACAACGACTAATCTCGTCGCTCCATTATCCGTTGGCGCGCGCAAGGTGCGCCGGCGTGAGTTATTCCGCAACAGAAAACCGCACTTTTATTCAGCTTAACGGCAAAAAATGTTACACTAACGCCATTCTATCTAGCCCGAAAACCAATAAACGACCGTATGCCGAATCAAACCTTAGCGATTGCGCAATATCCCCGACTATTAGCCGATAAACAACATAAACTCGCTGAATTACTTGCGCCGTTTTCTGCCCCTGCGCTGGAGGTGTTTGCTTCCGAGCCTGAACATTATCGTATGCGCGCCGAATTTCGCATTTGGCACGACTTTCGTACTGACAATAAAGGCGAGCTGTACCATATTATGTTCGATCCGCAAACCAAACAGCGTTATCGGGTCGATCAATTCCCGGTCGCCAGCCGTTTGATTAACCGCATGATGGCGGCGATTATTCCGCTGCTACAACGGCAACCGCACTTGGCGCACAAACTGTTTCAGATTGATTATCTCAGCACCCGAAGCGAAAAAATTATCGTCAGCCTGTTGTATCACCGCCAATTGGACGAAGAATGGCAACAACAAGCGCAAATTTTGCGCCAAACCCTGCAACGGCAAGGTTTTGATCTGCAACTGATCGGGCGCGCCAGCAAGCAGAAAATCTGCTTGGAACAAGACTATATTGATGAAGTACTGACCATCAACGGGCGTGATTACACCTATCGCCAAGTGGAAAACAGCTTCACCCAGCCGAACGCCGGCATTAACGTGAAAATGATTGAGTGGGCGCTTTCCTGCACGCAAGGCAGTCAGGGCGATTTGCTGGAGCTTTATTGCGGCAACGGCAACTTTTCCGTGGCGCTGGCGCAAAATTTCCGCAAGGTGCTGGCGACTGAAATCGCCAAACCGTCGGTGGCGGCAGCTCAGTTCAATATTGCCGAAAACCGTATCGACAACCTGCAAATTATCCGCATGTCGGCGGAAGACTTCACCCAAGCGATTAACGGCGTGCGCCAATTCAACCGTTTGCAAGGGATTGACCTCAGCGCTTATCAGTGCGAAACCGTGTTGGTCGATCCGCCGCGCGCCGGATTGGACGAAGAGACGGTGAACATGGTGCGGCAATATCCGCGCATTTTGTATATTTCCTGCAATCCGCATACCCTGTGCGGCAATTTGCAAACCCTGTGCCAAACGCACCGCATTAAACGGGCGGCGTTGTTTGATCAGTTTCCTTACACCGAACATATGGAAAGTGCGGTTTGGTTGGTTAAGATCTGATGGGCATTCAACTATTGTGCGAAGACGCAACCAAACAAGCCGAGTTTGACCGCACTTGCTCCACTTTACATTTAACGCATGATCCTGCGGCAATTTTAGCCTTAGTGCAAACCGCCGAACGGCTGGAATTGCGCAAACTGGACGAGCCGAAGCTGGGAGCGGTGGCGGTGGATTTCATCAACGGCGCAATGGCACATCGGCGCAAATTCGGCGGCGGACGCGGCGAAGCGGTCGCCAAAGCCGTAGGGATTAAACAAGGTTTTTTGCCAACGGTGATTGACGCTACTGCCGGACTGGGGCGCGACGCCTTTGTGCTGGCGGCAATCGGCTGCCAAGTGCGGTTAATCGAGCGCCATCCGGTGGTCTTTGCATTGCTGCAAGACGGCTTACGGCGCGGCTACCAAAATGCGGAAATCGGCAGTTGGCTGCAACAAAACATGCGCTTACTGCCAATCAACAGCCTGACCGCACTTTCGCCTGCCGCAGATAGCGCCGATGTGATTTATCTCGATCCGATGTATCCGCATAAACAAAAAAGCGCCTTGGTTAAAAAAGAAATGCGGATTTTTCAGCATTTAGTCGGCGCCGATTTAGACGCCGATCAACTGCTCGCCCCGGCACTGCAATTGGCGCACAAGCGCGTAGTCGTAAAACGCCCCGACTACGCCCCGTTCCTAGCCGAACAAAAACCGCACTTCAGCCAGAAAACCAAAAACCATCGTTTTGATGTGTATATGGGATTGGGGTAAGATAATTTATTATTCGAGCTGCGTTAGCGTTAAGGAAGGAGCATGAAAAAAACAATCTGTCTAAATATGATTGTCAAAGATGAAGCGAATATTATTCAGGATACATTAAGCAATATTATTCAGCATATTGATCTTGATTATTGGGTTATTTCCGACACCGGCTCTTCCGATCGCACCGTCGAAATTATTACGGATTTTTTTGCTCAGCATAACATTCCGGGTGAAATTTACCATCATGCTTGGGTTAATTTTTCATATAACCGTAATTTGGCATTAGAACAATGCCAAGGCAAAGCCGATTATGTTTTTATTTTTGATGCCGATGATCGTTTTACGGGCACATTTACTTTACCGGACTTAACCGCCGACAGTTATTATTTTTTAATGTCCAATCAGGGGACTGATTATCAACGCCCATTGCTAATTAAAAATAATCGGCAATTTTTTTGGCGTAGCGTGTTACACGAATTTTTGGAATCCAAACAACAAAATCCTTCAAAAGCGTTTATTAATGGCGACTACCATATTATTTCCGGGCGCTTTGGCAATCGCAGCCAAGATCCGAATAAATATCTGAAAGATGCTAAGTTGTTAGAGACGGCTTATCAGCAACCCGACGATGAGGATTTAAAAGCGCGATATGCCTTTTACTGCGCTCAATCTTACCGTGATGCGGAACAATATGACAAAGCCATCGAATGGTATCAGCAACGGATCAATCTGGGCGGTTGGATCGAGGAAGTCACCTGTTCTTATGAAAATCTCGGTATTTGTTACGAAAAAAATCATGCTTATCAAACTGCCATTTATACTTGGCTAGAAGGGTATGATTATAATCCGAAGCGGATCGAATGTTTATATAATGCAGTGCGTTTATTACGTATCCAAGGGAAATGTAAATTAGCCTATCAACTTGGGTTAATTGCCAAAAACATTCCATTTCCACAGAATGATATTTTATTCGTTAAAAAATCCGTGCATGATTTTTGGATCGATTTTGAATTGTCGATTAGTGCTTATTACGTAGATGATTTTAAATTAGGCTATGACTGCTGTAAAAAAATCTTATTCTCCAATCCCGAGCCACATATCAGAGATATCACCATTAATAATTTAAAATTTTATCAACGACAAGCAGCGCAAGATTCAAATTCTGAGGTACAAAAATTATTAAGCACACTAAACGAAAATCTATCTCCGCAAAATAATACAACCGGCACCGCCATTATCAACTATTTAACCACATTATAAACGCAAAAAACGAGCCTTTCCCTCCCCATTTTTCTTTCGAAAAATGGTACTCCCTCCGCATGCGGAGGGAGAGAAATAAAAAAAGCCGTGTTAATCAACACGGTTCAAACCGATAACAACGTCTATGTTTCAGATCCTTTCTCTCCCTCCACATGCGGAGGGATGGAAATAAAAAAACCGTGTTAATCAACACGGCTTATCTTTTGAATTGCGGCTTATTTTATTGCCGAAATGACTACGCGGCGGTTTGGTTTTAAGCAGTCGCGCAAGGCTTTCCCTTGTTCCGCTTCGCACGCCGCTACTTGATCCGCTTTGCCGCGCCCGATTGCCGTGACCGCACTTGGCGCGAAACCGTTTTGTACGAAGTAGGCTTTCACCACATCGGCGCGACGCTGTGAAAGTGCCAGATTATAGCTGTCCGATCCCAGACGATCGGTATAACCTGAAATTTCAACCGCTTTCACGTTCTGTGCTTTTAAATTTTTGATAACGCCGTCAAGGGTCGCTTTGCCGTTGGCATTTAAATTACCCGCATCAAAATCAAACAGAAAATCACCGGATAATTCATATTGATTGTTACAGCCTTGCGGTTTCCAGAAGAATGATTGTGCGTTCATCTCTTTGTCGAACAACACCTTATATTGGCAGATTTTGTGCTCGCCGTTTTGACGGTAGTTAAACACATAATCCCATTCGCGCACCGCAAACAGCCCTTCCGCATAGTGCGGTCTGCCAATCAGGTAATACAGCTGATCTTTGTTCATCCCTTTTTCGATCATGCGCACGTTGTCCCAATTCGGCCAAATGCCGTATTGCGAGCCGCTGAAATTCACGCCGGCGTCTTCAATTTCAGGAAAGATCGGATTATCGGTTGTGCCGTCTTGTTTGACATCGCTTAAATTCCCGCAAGCGGCTAATAAAAATGCCGCCGCCAACGGAAATGCTTTTTTTATTGTGTTTTTCATTATTCTCATCCTTATTGTTATAGGGGCGAATCCGCCCCTATTATTTTACTACCACTGATAACCCACGCTGACCGAACCGCCGACATCACCTTGGCTGGTTGACATTCCGCTCAGTTTAACCCCGATTTTACCGTTGTCGGAAACACGCGACACCCCGATTGCCAACGCATTCTCACCCCGGAAAGTCCCCGCGCCAACTGCCACCATTGAGTGACCCGGCAGATAGGCTTGATACAAACCGGCGGTCGCCAAGGCACCGGCAATACCGGCACGGGCTCTGCCGTCAACTTCATTAATACGACCGTTCAAGGCGTTACCCATTGATTTCACCTGACCAACCGTCGCCGCGTCGTTATTTTCAACACCGTCAGCAATATTGGTAATGCGGTTGCCGCCATTGTTCAAACCGTTTGCGGTTAAGGATACATCACCGTTTGCACCGCCTTTCACCCGAATACCCGCTGTCGACATGGTGGTATTACCCGTGGTGATACTGGTAAATTCCGGCGTATCCGTCATGCTAATTGTCAAGGTGTTGCCACTCACTGCGGTCTTAATATTATTACCGCCTTTCACATTCACCGTATTACCCAACTTGGCTTCATAACTGCCTTCATCACCGGCAAATGTGATCGGTTTCACCACTTCACGGTTAAAATAATTCAACGCACCGCCGACGCTATTGGCTGTCACCGTCGAACCATCGGTTTTAGTGATAGTATAAGTCGGTGCCGTCACGTTCCCGTTGGCATCCACTGTCGAACCACCGCCCAATGCCGTCGCAACCGCGTTGGCGGTATTATGCAGCTGCCCTGTGGTCGCCACATTGTTGCTGCCAGCGCTTACTTCAGACGGTTTATTAATGCTCACGCTATCGAGCGTAAGCTCTTTCGCCAGATCAAAGGTTACATTGTTGTCGGCTTTGCTGATCACAATATTCTTATCGCTATTGTTCAGATCTACCGTAGCTGCCGGTGCGATATTCCCTGCATTAACACCGTTATTGACCGATAAATTCCAGCCTTTTCCGGCTTGTTCTGCCGCAGCATTGGCTTGATCGTTAGCCGCTTTAATCGCAGCGTCAATCGTGTTTTGCCCCGTACCGCCAATATTGTTATTGGTATAAGTACCGGTTGCGGCATCATAAGTGGTTGCTCCGCCGATAAGATTTTTCACCCCCTCGGCTTGATTAAACAACTGACCGCCATTAACCGCATCTTTGCTGTCTTTTGCGACATTGCCGTTTGCTACATTCGTGATTTGTTTGTCACCGGCATTAATACCGTCGGTGCTAATCTTCACATCACCAACGGTTAAACCTGTGGTATCTAACTTCACGTTATCACCGGCGGTAACGCTGTTCACACTAATGTCATCATTCAGCTTCACTGCAAACGTGGTCGTTTTAACACCATCGGCATTCGTAACTTCTGTTGGTGTGACCGTAATTGAACCGCCATTTTCTGCAGTAACCACGCTCTTATCCGCATTAACGGTATAAGTTGCACCACCATTAAGACGCTCACCTTCTGTTTTCACATTCGTATTTTCGCCGGCTTTAACGACTACTCGACCATAAGCAACGCTATCAATAATGGCGTCAGTCAACTGACCTAAATTCACGGCATCACTATCATTCACCGCATTCGCAACATTCTGAATTCGATTACCACCGTTATCTAAGCCGTTTTCAGTTAAACTTACCGGTGCTTTATTCGGATTTGCAGAAGCAATTGTCATACCTTTCGCATTGATAACATTGCTAAAACCATCATTATCCACAAAAGTCGCACTGCTGAGATTTTGCAGATTACGTGCCATTTTCAGCACCAGATCACCGTTTTCATTATCCACACGGATATTTTTATCGGTTACTTCCGCCTCTTCCGCAACATTGCCCTTAATGGTTAAGGTTTGGTTTAAGGCTTTCGGGATCACCTCGCCGACATCGCCTTTAAATTTCAAACCGTCATTCAATGTCGCGATCTCGTTTCCGCCAACCGTTAAGCGCGGTTGGGTTGTACCGTCTGCGCCGTTTAGACCCGGTTTGCCGTCTTTCACCCCGATAGTCGCCGTTGCACCGTCTTTGCCGTTCAAGCCGATGGTGCCGTCGGCGCCGTTCAGGCTGATACCGTCTTTGCCATCGGCACCTTTGATTGCCAATGCACCGGCTTCGTCATCGTTACCGATAGTGATGTCTTTGTCTAACGCAATTTTATAATCGGTTACGCCGTTATCATCTTTTTCGCCGGCAGTCACCGTAATCCCGTTACCTTCGGATACCGTGGTTTTTTCTGCATTTACGGTGTAAGTGGTAACCTTGCCGTCAGCACTGGTGCTGTTATCAACCGTGACATTTTTACCGGCTTCAACCACCGCACTTTTCTCGTTATCTGCGATGTTTTTCGCCAAGGCGTCTAACTGGTCTTTGTTGACCGCGTCTTTGCCGTTCACAGCGTCAGCCACATTGCTAATCGTTGTGCCGCCTGCGTTGATACCGTTTTTATCGATTGCAACTTTATCGCCAACTTTCAGCGCTTCGGTAGCAATATTCGCCAAATCCGTCAGGTTTTTCGCCAACTGAATCGCAATTGAGCCGTCTGCGCTGCCGATGGTTTTGATGTTGTTCGCCGTGGTTTCATCGGTCGCACCACCGGTAATGCTCAACACTTCAGCCGGTTTACGCGTGATAATGGTGTCGTTATCCCCTTTAAATTGGGCGGTGTTGTTTTGGATCGCATTATAAACATCGCCGCCGTTGACCGCACTTTTGCTGCCTTCGGTTACACTTCCGCCATGATTAATGGTCACACTGTCAAACGCAACCTCTTTTGCCGTCGAGACTTTAATATTGCCGTTCTCGTTGGAAACCACGATATTGTCACCATTGACAAAGTTCACACTGTTATTTTTTTGATCCACCGTTTTCACAGCCGTGCCGTTCACTTGCGCCGTCCAAGATTGAAGTGCGCTGTCGGCATTTTTCAGGCTTGCTTGGGTTTCCGCATTTAAACCTACCGTAATTTGCTTATCACTAACTGCGGTTTCTACGCCGTTGTGCCCAACCACATCAAAACGCTTACTGTCATTATTGATCACAATACCGTCCGCTTTGGCTTGTGCGTCTGCGCCGACGGTAAAGTCGCCTAATTTGTTACCGGCAGCCGTTTCAACCGCGTCTAATTGTTGCTTGTTAACCGCATCGGTAGGGTTTTCTCCGTTCGCGACATGAGTAATGGTATTGCCGCCGTTGTTTAATCCGTTATTGGTTAAACTCACCGGATTATTTGCACCGCCATTGATCGTCACGCCATCATTATTAAGCGCAGTATTCCCTGCGGTAACGCTCGTTGCTTTAACATCGCTAAAGGTTGGCGCCGCCACCGTTGCGACAGTAATATTATTGCCGTCACGGGTGATGTTAATATTGTCGCCATCAACAAACCGCACGGTATCACTGGCTTTAACCGCACTTGCTTCATCGCCATTGGCTTGTAGCTTCCAGGTTTGATTTTGCAAGTTAGTGATGTTATTCGCATTGGTCGTTACATTTTGATTGGTGGCAAACAACTGACCGCCATTCACCGCCTCTTTGCTGTCGGCGGCAACCGCACCGTCAGCCACATTGGTAATTTTGTTATTGCCGTTGTTTAAACCACTGCTGGTCAAACTCACCGGATTTTCACCATTGGCAATCGTAATACCGTCGCTATTCACTTTGGTATCACCGCTAGTCACACTATCCACCGTCAAATCTTTTGCCGTCGAGACTTTAATATCGCCGTTCTCGTTAGAAACCACGATATTGTCACCGTTGACAAAGTTCACGCTGTTATCTTTCTGATCCACCGTTTTCACATCGTTGCCGTTGACTTTCGCCGTCCATGATTGAAGCGCACCGTCTGCCTTGGTCAAACTATCTTTAGTCGCTTGTGACAAACTGATCGCATAGTCAGTCACATTGTTTGCTTTGTCTTCCGTTGGCGTTGCCACTAAACCGCCGCTATCTGCTGCGGAAACCGTTGATTTTTCGGCATTCACAGTATAAGTCGTCACGTTGCCATCAACGGTTGACGTAACAGTGGTGTTGTTGCCTTGTTTGACAACCGCACTTTTCTCACCGGCTGCGATGTTTTTCGCCAACTCGTCCAACTGCGATTTGTTTACCGCATCATTTGCCTCTGTACCATCGGCAATATTGGTGATTTTATTGCCACCGTTGTTTAAGCCACTATTCGTCAGGCTAACCGTGTTCGTTGGGTTATCTGCGGTTGGCGCATTAATGGTCACACCGTCAGTACTCATTGTGGTATTGCCCGTAGTGACGCTGGTGACATTTAAATTTGGGTTTAATGCCAAAGCAATGCCCGTTACGCTGGCGGTTGTCGTAATATTGTCATCACCAGTTATTGCAACCGTTTCACCCAATTTTTTAACGCCGGTCGTGGTATTGTTATCCGCCGTAAACGTTAAGCCTTTGTTGGCAATATCGTTCGCTGCCTCAGCACCTTTCTTAATCTCCGCTTTCGTCTCATCGGTTAAATCCAGTGCGTAATCCGTCACATTTGTGGTGTTATCTTTCGCCCCTTTCGTGACTTTAACCGCACTTTCCTCCGTTGCCGAAACACTGGCGCCGTCGGCATTCACGGTATAGACACTTTGCCCGTCCGTCCCTTCGGTTTTCACGACAGAAGCCACATTTGTTCCCTGGCTAACTTCAGTTTTCGCTGCCGCCGCCGCTTTTTGCACATCACCGATATTCGCCGCATTATTGGCATTCGTACCACCACTGGCAACATTGCTAATCGTTGTGCCGCCTGCGTTGATACCGTCTTTATTGATTTCAACTTTATCGCCGACTTTGATTGTTTCCGTCGCAATACTGCTCAACCCGGTAAGGTTTTTCGCCAATTGAATCGCAATAGAGCCGTCGGCATTCCCTACCGTTTTGATATTATTCGCCGTGGTGTCGCCTGTTGCTCCGCCGGTGATACGCAACACTTCCGTCGGTTTACGCTTAATCACAGTATCGTTATCCCCTTGGAATTGGGATTCGCTATTTTGAATCGCGCGATAAACATCACCTCCGTTGACCGCACTTTTGCTGCCTTCGGCAACATTTCCACCCTTATTAAGGGTCACACTGTCAAAGCTAACCTCTTTTGCCGTCGAGACTTTGATATCGCCGTCTGCTTCGGCAGTGATTTCAATATTGCCGCCATTCACAAAATTGACGTTCGCGTTATCTTTATTCACCACTTTCGCTTCCGCACCGTTCACTTGCGCCGTCCAAGATTGAAGTGCGCTATCGGCTTTAGTCAGGCTTTCTTTGCTCGCGTCTGACAGATCCACTTTATAGTCGGTTACATTATTCGTATCCGGCGTAGCGGATGTTACTGTAACCGCACTTGAACCGGCTGAAGTTTTGGCGCCATTTGCATTGACAGTGTAAACGGTTTGATTGTTATCACCCTTGCTCTCCTCCACTGAAGCAACGTTAGTGCCGGCTTTGACCTCACTTTTCGCTGCCGCCGCCGCTTTTTGTACATCGCCGATGTTCGCCGCATTGCCGGTCACATCACCGCCACTGGCAACATTCGTAATCTGATTGCCACCGTTATTTAACCCGGTGTTAGTCAAACTGACATTATTGGTTCCACCCGTGATTGTCACGCCATCATTATTAAGCGTAGTATTCCCTGCGGTAACGCTATCCACGTTCAATGCTTTGTTTAGTGCAATTTTCACCCCATCTGCGCTTGCCGTGGTAGTGATATTGTTATCGCCATTAACTGCAACTTGGCTGCCCAACAGTTTTTCATCGGTGCTGCCACTGTCGCCAGTAAAGGTTAAGCCTTTGCTGTCAACTGCCTCTTTGGCGTCAACGCCTTTTTTGATGTTATCTTTGGTGGTTTGGGTTAAGTCCAGCGCATAATCAGTGATGTTGGTGCTGCTGTTTTTCTCGGCTTTAGTCACACTGACCGCACTTCCTTCTGCCGCAGAAACACTAGCGCCGTCGGCATTCACGGTATAAACCGTTTGTTTATCCGCACCGGTTTCTGATGTCACTGACGCCACATTCGTACCGGCTTTGACCTCACTTTTCGCTGCCGCCGCCGCTTTTTGTACATCGCCGATGTTCGCCGCATTGCCGGTCACATCACCGCCACTGGCAACATTGCTGATAACTTGGCTATTCGCATTAATGCCGTCTTTGCTGATGTAAGTTTTGCCGCCAACATTCACACCTTTGTCGTCCAACACCACTTGGTTCGCACCGGTGCCGACAGTGGCTTTATCAAAGCTCACTTCTTTTGCCGTGGCAATGGTAATGTTGTTACCGTCACGGCTGATATCGATATTCTCACCGTTAATAAACTGCACCGTATCGTTAGCTTTAACCGCACTTGCTTCATCGCTATTCGCTTGTAGTTTCCACGTTTGATTTTGCAAATTAGCAATATCGGTTGTGTTATTGTCCGCTTTAGTTTCAACGGTATCCAACTGCGACTTGTTCACTGCGTCTGTGTCGTTCACACCTTCAGCCACATTGGTGATGGTGTTGCCACCGTTGTTTAAGCCGGTATTAGTCAAACTCACCGGATTTGTACCATTAGCAATGGTAATTCCGTCATTATTCACAGTGGTGTTGCCGGTTTTCACGCTGTCAACCGTCAGGTTTTTGCTTAGCGCCAAGGCAATACCTGTCGCGCTGGCAGTTGAGGTAATATTCTCATCACCTGTCACTGCCACTGTTTCACCCAGCTTTTTAACGTCGGTTTTGCTATTGTTGTCGCCGGTAAAGGTCAAGCCTTTGTCTGCAATATCAGTTGCAGCTTCAACACCTTTTTTGATGTCTGCTTTAGTGGCGTCAGTTAAATCAACTGCGTAATCCGTCATATTCGTAGTGCTATCTTTCTCGCCTTTGGTCACTTGAACCGCACTTCCTGCGGAGACACTTGTGCCATCAGCATTGACGGTATAAGTAGTTACCGTGCCGTTGACCACTGGATCATTTACCGTGACATTATTGCCTGCTTGCACCACAGTGGTTTTGTTTGCCGAGTTAATCGCATTTGCCACATCCGTTGCCGTCGCAAAATTATCACCTGCATTTTGTGCACTGACATCGCCATTATCCGCTACGGTGAAACCCGATTTATTCACCGCATAACTGACGGTTGAAGTGCCATTCGCAGTGTTCACCGCCGCAGTCGTGCCGCTGCCATTCACAAAATTCACCGTATCGCCCGGCGCCACTTTTGATGACGTGCCGCTGTTAGCTTGAATATTCCAGCCTTTGCCCGCCACTTCCGCAACTGCATATAACTGGCTACCGTTGATCGCGTCCGTTGACGTCGCCGTGATACGACCTGCCGCCACATTTTGAATTTGACGTTCTGCGCCGACGCTGCCGACACTGAATGCATTTTTAGGTGCATTACCGGCAAAACCGCTATAATTGATACCGTTGACGGTGGCGCTGCTCACTTGTGTAGCCGCGATCGTTGTCGAGTTTTGACCAATGGCAACATCGCCGGCGGTTACCGCTGCCTTAGCATTCTCACCGATAGCGACCGAAGAAGCATTACTGCTTGCTTTCTCACCAATCGCAACACCACGTATAGCAGCATTAGACGCTTCACCGATCGCGATTGCACTCGTTCCGCCGGTCGTACTGTTGCTCCCCATGGCAATGGCGTTAGTGCCGGTTGCACTGGCGGAATTTCCCAGTGCAATCGACGCAGCACCTGCTGCTTTGGCACTACTACCGACTGCGACAGAGTTGGTGGCGGTTGCACCCGAAGCATAACCTGCGGCTACCGAATTAGCACCGCTGGCAGTTGATGTATTCCCTAACGCCAGAGTATTTCTATGCTGCGCTTTAGCATTATTACCCACTGCGGTAGACGAATCATTCGTCGCCTGCGCACCTGCACCAACCGCAGTTGCATAATTGCCTGTTGCGCTCGCCGCCACACCAGCCGCCAAGGCGTCCGTGCCGGTCGCCCCTTTATTATCGTAGTTACCGGCGGTTTTGTCAGTGCTGTTCACACTGTAGAAATGGGTTTTTGCCGCTGCAACCGCACTTTGCACATCACCGATATTGGCAGCATTGTTGACATCGTTGCCTCCGCTGGCGACGTTAGTTATCGCTTTATTACCGGCGTCGATACCATCTTTGTTGATTGCTACATTGCCCCCTGCGGTCAAGCTGTCGAAAGTAACATCTTTAGCGGTAGAAACTTTAATATCACCGTTTTCATTGGAGATCACAATATTATCGCCATTAACAAAATTCACACTGTTTTTATCTTTGTCAATGGTTTTAGCGGTTTCACCGTTCACTTGCGCCGTCCAAGATGACAGGGCTGCATCGGCTTTTTCCAATGAGCGTTGTGCTTCTTCGGTTAAGCTCAATTCATAGCCGGTAATTTTATCGTTTTCGTTGGTGTTGGTTTCCAATAATAAGCCGCTGTCGGCTTTCACGCTAACCAAGACTTTTTCCGCATCCACTTGATACGTGGTGACATCGCCAACGGTGTTTGATCTCACGCTGGTATTTTTACCGTCAACCACGTTAACGGTTTTTGCCGCCTGTTGTGCCACTTTCTTTAATTGCGATACATTCACAGCATCGGTATCGGCTTTGCCCTCGGCCAAGTTAGTGATTGTTTTGTTGCCCGCATTAATGCCGGCAACAATCATGCTTGGTCCGTTGGTAATGGTGACGCCATTATCATTCATTAAGGTGTTGCCGGTTTGGACGCTGCCTTTTACACCAAGATTAATCTTTTCAGCTAATTTAATGTTTAAGCTATTATTATTTATATTGCTTACGACACCGATATTGTTATCGGTCAACGAACCTGTTGCGCCACCGTTCACTTCTAAGGTTTGTCCTAACGTACGCTGAATGTCAGTACCGCTGTCTCCCGAGAATGTAAGCGGTTTGTCTGCCAATTTTTTTAATTGCGCCACGTTCACAGCGTCAGTGTCGGCAGAACCTGCCGCTAAATTGGTGATTTGACGGGTTTGACCGTTGCCGCCGATAGAGACGGCTGCCGTTGTTGCGCGCCATGTTGCATTCGTTGCGGTTGAGGCGGCTGATGTGAGCGGATCATAACCGGCTGAGCCCGCCGCCCGATTGGCAACACTGCTTGAACCCAAGGCAACGCCGCCTTCAACGGTTGCGCTTGAACGGGAACCCAAAGCGACTGCTTGTGTTGCCGTTGCGTCACCGGAAAGGGCAATGGACTCCGTACCGACAGCATTCGCCAACAAACCTAATGCTGCGGAAAAACTGCCGCTTGCACTGGCATCAGTCCCCAATGCAATCGACTGATGTCCGGTTGCAGAGGCTTTATGACCGATTGCCGTCATTGAAGTTACACTGGTATTTGCGCCTTGCGCTTTCGCATCTGTACCAATCGCAATACTGTTTGGTGAAAGTGATTGTGCATCACGTCCGATTGCAGTGGTGTTCTTTTGTGCAGATCGGGTTCCTTGACCGATCGCAATCGCATCATCACCGGTGGCGCGGGAATTTGTACCGACCGCAATGGCATCGGCGCTGGTTGCCCGTGTTGCCGTTCCCGTTGCTAAATTACTGGTGGTTGCGGTTGAAGAACCGATTGCAATTGCACGGTTTCCGCTTGCCTGTGAAGAATGCCCGACCGCAAACGCATTATTGCCGCTTGCAGTGGCTACATTACCAAGTGCGGTTGAATAATTGCCGGATGCCGTAACCTGACGACCAATGGCGATTGCCGTATTGCCTGAGGCGTTATTTACCGTTCCCAGGGCGACGGCCGATGTACCAGTCGAGGTGTTCGCCAAACCCAGTGCGGTGGCATAAAAACCGGTGACATCATTATTGTTACCAAATGCAAATGCCATTGTACCCTCTTCACCAGCAACCCCGGCAAGGTTGTTATAACCGACTGCGGTACTGCCGGCGTAGGCTTTACTGTGTTCGCCGATGCTGACAGCAGACGGTTTCATGCCGGTTATCATTGTTCCAGCCTCATCTGTATCGCGAAATGCTACTGAATTGCCATTTGTACGATCAGCAATCAATTGAACAGGACCAAAATTTGAAGAATAAGCATGTGCCCCAATCGAAATATTAGCGCCTTGATTAATGGTCGGTGAAACAGCGCTATCGGCTATGGCTTGTGTTCCGATCGCAATCGCTGCCGCTGCATACGACTGCGCCGCCCAGCCCATCGCCACTGCATTTGCGCCGCTGACGCTGGTATCCGAGCCGATAGCCACACCGCCGGTCGTATTTGAGACTTTGGCATTCCAGCCCAACGCAGTTGCACCGCCGGAGGCTTGTGCGCCTGCGCCGATAGCGGTTGCCCCTTCGGCACGTCCGTTATCTGCGGCGACGCCTTTTGCACCTGCACCGATGATGGTCGAATTGTCGCCACCGCCCGTTACTTTTGAGGCTTGATTCACATCCGTGCCACCACCGATAACCACGTTATTGTCATTGTCACTCGCACCGCTACCGTTCTCCTGATACGCCAATGCATTCGTACCGAATAATGCCGTTGTAATCGCAATAACTGAAACCTTTAAGTTAAAAATGAAATGAGAAAACAGCCCGCGGCGATTGGTCGCACTTTGATTCGCACTGCCGGTTGATTCCGATGTGCTTTTGCCTTGTGTTGTCGTCAATTCAGACACGACAACCATTTGCTGTGTGTTTTTATTCCAAATAACTCTATAGATTTTATTCATTACTTTTCTTCGCCTCTTTTGATTATTTTCATTACTTCTATTCGATTTAACAATATTACAAATAGACTACAAAATTTTGACGCGCGAATTAAATCATAGCGTTAGATAAATTCAAAATAAATTTACACTTTTATTTTCATAAAAAATCTATTAATCACAATAAAAAAGATCACGATACGTTAACACTCTTACTTGACCGAAGGTTGAAATTCATCAGCTCGGATTGCTTATTTTTACATCAAATATTGATAAAACAAGGCTTTTTCCGATCATGAAAAAACACCCATATTCCTTTTTGGAATATATCGGGGGGGGGGGGGGTGAAATAGTTATAAGGATAATGACGGTTATTTATTTTACCTATCATAGTAATCGATCACGTTGACCCAATTTTTATGACAATTTAGCTTGAGTTGACCAAACAAAAAACCGCACTTGCTTAATTAAATAGCAAAGTGCGGTTGGAACCATTTAGAAAGTGGTTAAGCTAAAAAGTGATCTAGAGGGTATTTTTGTTTGGCAAGTACGATATTGAGGACGTGCAATTCATCTCCCGCAATTTCATAGACAACGCGATATTTGCCTAATTTGGGGAACAGTTCTCTTGTGCCCGGGATTAGACCTTTAACTCCCATTTCAGGCTGTTCGCTCGCGAATTCAATCACAGCATAAATCTCAGCTATAATTTTATCCGCAATAACCTCGCCAATAAAGTTATCAACTGCTCATCAATTCGCACTAAATCATCATAAGCCGTTTGAGTGATATACACTTTCATTACGCTGTTTTTTCGACCAACTGCAGTTTTTCACGTTCAATACGCTGTTTACGCAACTTATTTTTAACGTCATCTAATGTCATTATCCGTTTTGCCGTCACATCAGCTCTGGCATTTTCTACTTTGGCACTTAGCCATTGAATATATTCTTTGTCCATTCTCTCTCCATTAGGGGCTATTGAACGTTGTTGATATTATAGACCACATTATGTTGTTTTCAATCAAACAGACAAAAAACCGCACTTGCCGTTTTAATGGCAAAGTGCGGTATAAATTTGAACAAGTCAGCAAATTATTTTGCTGAAATCACCACTCGGCGGTTTGGTTTTAAGCAGTCGCGCAAGGCTTGCCCTTGTTCCGTTTCGCATACCGCCACTTGATCCGCTTTGCCGCGCCCGATTGCCATGACCGTACTTGGCGCAAAGCCCTGTTGCACAAAGTAAGCCTTCACCACATCGGCGCGACGCTGCGAAAGTGCCAGATTATAGCTGTCCGATCCCAGACGATCGGTATAACCTGAAATTTCAACCGCTTTCACGTTCTGTGCTTTTAAATTTTTGATAACGCCGTCAAGGGTCGCTTTGCCGTTGGCATTTAAATTGCCGGCATCAAAATCAAACAGAAAATCACCGGATAATTCATATTGATTGTTACAGCCTGCCGGCTTCCAAAAGAACGATTGTGCATTCATCTCTTTGTCGAACAACACTTTATATTGGCAGATTTTGTGCTCGCCGTTTTGACGATAGTTGAACACATAATCCCATTCGCGCACCGCAAACAGCCCTTCGCTAAAGTGCGGTCTGCCGATCAGGTAATACAGCTGATCTTTGTTCATGCCTTGTTCGATCATGCGCACGTTGTCCCAGTTCGGCCAAATGCCGTATTGCGAGCCGCTGAAATTCACACCGGCGTCTTCGATTTCAGGGAAGATCGGATTGTCGGTTGTGCCATCGGCTTTAACATCACTCAGGCGACAACCCGCTAATGCCATTGCGGCAGCCAGTGGCAACAGATATTTTGCTATATTTTTCATCATGTTCTCCATTTTATTATTCGGTGAGAAACCGCACTTCGCCTGTTTTATGCAAAGTGCGGTCAGATTTGTTACCACTGATAACCCACGCCAACGCCGCCGGTCAAATCGCCGCGACTGTTGTGAGAAGCATTCAGTTTCAGAATCACTTTACCGTTATCGGAAATACGCGATACCCCTAACGCCACCGCATTTTGCGATTTATGCGCGCCGCCGGCAACCGCCACCATTGAGTGCCCCGGCAGGTAGGCCTGCGGCAAACTTGCCATTGCCGCTGCGGTTGCACCCACGCCGTCAATGTCTTTCGCCAAGCCGTCAACTCGGTTACTCAGGTTATTCACATTTCGATTCATCGCATGTAACTGACTACCGTTAACCGCTTGTTTCGAGGTTGCCGAGATTTCACCGTCGGCAACATTGTTGATGGTTTGGTTGTTGGCGTTGATCCCGTTGCCGTCGATATAGGTTTTCTCTCCCACGTTATAGCTGTTGGCGGTCACGCTGGTAAAGGTCGGCGTATCGCTGATTTTCACCTTGATATTGCCTTTGCCGTCAGACTCGGTCGCGATATTTTTACCGTCCCCATGAATATTAACCGCACTTCCCAAGGTCGCCGCATACGCCGTGCCGCTGTCGGCACCGAAAGTGATCGGTTTGATCACTTCGTTGTTCAATGCTTTCAATGCCGTGCCGACATTGTTCGCCGTGGTGGTTTTACCGTCGGTTTGGGTGATCACATAACTTGGCGCCGTGACTTTGCCGTTTGCGTCAACTGTTGCCCCGCCACCCAATGCATTAGCAACCGATTGCGCCGTGCCGTGCAACTGATTGCCGTTAATCGCGTCGCTTGAACCCGACGCGACGTTGCCGTCGGCAACATTGGTCACAACCATTGGTTTTTCGCTGACAATTTTCACTTTCGCCGGGGTTGCCGGAGTCAGGGTGATCGTGCCGTCGGCATTGGTTTGTGAGCTATAGAAATGACCGCCGACATTGGTCAATGAGTTGCCATTGGCGTCCAGATATTCCATCGGCAGACCGACCACGTCAATTTCATAGCTGTAATTACCGTCCTGATCTTTGGCTACCGCAGACACTTTGCTGTTGGCGCCGTGTTTCACCGTCACCGTTTCGCCGGAAACCGCACTTGGCGCTTGCGCTGGATCTTTTTCCGTATCACCGTCCGTTGCCAACTGCCATTCTATGCCTGCGCTGGTACCGCCTGTGGCGCCGGTAGCACCTGTTGCGCCTGTTGCACCTGTTGCGCCGGTTGCACCTGTTGCGCCGGTTGCACCTGTCGCGCCGGTTGCACCGTCAGCACCCGCCGGACCTTGTGGTCCGGTTGCGCCGGTTGCCCCAGTATCGCCTTTTTCACCTTTCATCACTTTCGCGCTAATGGTGATTCCTTTGCCGTCTTGAGTAATATCAATATTATCCCCGGCAATAAAGTTTAACGTGTCGCCCAATTTAACCGTTTCAAACGCTGCGCCGTCAGTATAACTTGCTGAACTGGTGCCGCCATTATTACCGACCGTAAACCGCCAGCCGCTGTTGATTACCGCAAATAGTTGACTACCATTAATTGCGTCGGTGCTATTCGCTGAAATCAGCCCCGGCGCGACGTTTTGAATGCGGCGGGTTTGTTCGCTGCTGCCGATACTCAACACGCCGCCGACATTATCGCCACCGGCAAAGTTCAAGCTTAACTTGTTGATATTTGCTGAAGTATAAGTCTTATCAATGCCTTTGGTGGTTGTATCGGCTGCCACAAACGCTGCTTTGTTGCCTAAGAATACCGAATTATCGGTTGTAACCTTAATATCGTTCCCCAAGGCAAAAATACCCAGTTCATCGGTTGTTGCATTAGGCGCTCTCAACAATGCATTATTATTCCCGATAGCGTAAGAATTGGTAGTTTCGATAATGTTTGGATCGCCAATCGCACCGGAGTTTTTGGCTTTGACAACATTGCCTAAACCAATCGAAATGGTATTTGCTGCCAAGGCTTGAGCCCCTTTACCGATAGCGATGGCGGCATTTCCACCCACTTTGGTGTCATTACCAATCGCCACCACATCATCAACACTTTCGGCAATATCATCAGCATCTTTACTGCTGTTAAAGCCTAGAATAATGTTGCCAGTTGCTGCGTCTGCAGTGGTGCCTTTCAGCACATGGTTGTTACCTATTAAGATGGTTTGTAGCGCATTTTCCACTTCATTATGGCTGCCGGTAATGCCGGTGTGTGCCACATTTTTAGCGGTGTTTTCATAGCCGTTAATGGTGTTAAAGGCACTGAAGATCGTACCATTCAAGGCGTTTTCTAATTTGGTATTGGTGCTATCTAACGCTGCACCACCGGTTCCGCTTAAGCTGTTACCGATACCGTTGATAGTGGAAAGAATAGCATAATCGGCAGTGTTGCCACCGCCCATAATACCAACTGAACCTAAACGGTTTTCGGTAACGTATTGTCTTAATGTTTCAGATAATTCTTTAACTGATCCTGCCGTAATATTAGGGTTTACCGCTAAGGCAACATTTGCACCAAAAATAGAAAAATTAGTTGCAAATGAATCGATAATCAAAGAACTATTTGGTGTTAAATAAGAATTGGTAATCTCATTACCCGCACCAAAAATTAATGCGCCATTGCTCTTATTTACGCGGTTAGCCACCCCAACAATACTAGATGCTAACCCAGAATACATTAAGCCATTAGCCGGATGAGCTGTTGCAGGAACCGCACTTCCATCGACACTTAATACGCTCAAGTCTTCTGTAAGCGGTTCATTGGCTTCAATACTATTGAGCGAACCGGTAATGGAGGAGCCAAAACCTTGAATGGCTGCACCTGCATTATGTAGTGCATTAGCTCCTCTTGTATAAGCATTGCCAGCCCAGCTAGCGGTCGGTTTATCAAACGCTTTAGAAATCACGTTAAACGAACCGTTGATACTGGAGAAATTAGCAGAGTTGGTAGAGTTGTCCCCCACTGTGGTTGCGCCAACGCCGGTGATCACATTGTTTGATATCCAATCTGCCGTGCTGAGATCAATATCACCGATTTGACCACGATAATCGCGGTTACCAATATCAATGGTGGAAATCCGTGCGTGGGTATCTTGCCCGATAGCAATACCGCCTGCCAAATTAGCTTTCGTACGTCCGAAAGTGACGATCGCTTCATGATTGCCGTTGGTCATCACATGGGAATAGGCATTGGTACCAATGGCTATCCCATTAGTCCCCGCACCGCCGTCCGGAGTTACTTTTGCGCCGTTACCAATTGCCAAGGCATTCACCAAAGTTGCCGACGCTTTTGTCCCTATCGCAATCGCCCCGGCTTTGGTTGCGCCATCATTTTTGCTATTTGCTACATCTGTTGCCGGATTATTTACCGACAGATATTTCAGCGTGCTACCTGTGGCGGCAGTAGAAATATTTTGTGCTAAAGCGAAAAGTTGTGAGCCGTTTACTGCGTCAGTTGAGGTTGCAGAAATCAAGCCCGGTGCCACGTTTTGAATGCGACGGGTCTCATCGGCTTTGCCGACACTCACCACACCAACCACATTCGTACCACCGGCAAAGTTTAAGGTTTTGCCTGTTACCACCGTGGTATCACTGCTATAAGCATTATCAGTACCTTTGGTTGTTGCTGCTGGAGCCACATAAGCAGCGTTATTGCCTAGGAATACAGAGTTGTCGGTAGTTTGTGTAATGTTGTTACCAAAAGCAAAAATGCCTTTTTCGTTGCCGTCAATTCGTGCCAACGTATTGTTGTTACCGATGGAATAGGAATTAGCGGTATTGATTGTGCTTGGATCACCAATTGCCCCGGAGTGATTGCCACTGACTTTATTACCAAAACCAATCGAAATCGACTGTTTACCTGTGGCTTCCACACCCTGCCCGATCGCAATAGACTCACTGGCAACCTTAGTTTCATTACCAATCGCAACCGCATTTTTCACTTCAGCCTCGTCAGCCAGCGTGATGTCATTTCCTAAAACAATCGTACCGCTGATCGGGTTGCCGTCAGAACCTAAGACTAAATCATTCCCCATTGCCAACACGTCCGTCGCGCTGTGGACAATATTGTCATTACCGCTGACTAAAGAGCGGTCAATGCTGTTGACGGTCAGATTGCTACCCGTAATTGAAGAGTCATTCGAGGTATTCACGCTATTGTGCATACCGATCACTAGCGTATCTTTACCGTTATCTAAGCTGTTGCCAGCACCGATTAATGCGGTTTGCCCTAATTCTGTGCCATTAGTCGCCAATATACGCGCCATCGTATCCATAGGGTCTTCAAAGATAGGCATTACGATTTTATCGTCAGCCGAATTGGTGAGAGTATTACCATAACCACTGACCAAGGCACCGTTACTGTTTTGCACAGTATTACCCGAGCCGGTCACCAGCACCGCAATGCTGTTAGTAGTGTCGGTACTGGCAGTATCGCCAACGGTGTTTTGCGAACCGTAAATATGTGAGAATGCCCCCTGACTGGCAAATGCACGTAGTCCTAAGAAACCGCCAGTTGTCGCACGTTGGTTAATCAGAATTTTATTGTTATTACCGGTAACGGTTGAATATAAGCCTTGTGTCGCGGCTTCATAACCGATCATGGTGCTACCGCGACGGAATGCACCGGTGTTGTTGCTCCAGTTACCCTTTGTGGCAGTCGTACCGATATGCACCGCTTCATTACCTGCATACGCAGTGTTACCGATTGCAATTGAGTTGGTTTGATTAGCATTTGCGCTCGTGCCCAAAGCAATACCGTTAGTTTCTGCCGCACTGTTGCGACCGATAGCAACACCGCTGTTGCCAAACACGCTCGCCTTGGTGCCGATAGCCACTCCGCTAGTAACGCCAGCTGTTGCGGCAGCATTGGCAGTATTACCGATTGCCACACCTTGTGAGGCACCTGCTTTGGCACTGTCACCAATGGCGAGTGCACTTGTGCCTGAAGCCTCTGCACTATTGCCAATGGCAGTGGCTTTGTCTGCGATGGATTTCGCTTTAGCACCAATCGCCACGGTTTGGTTTTTGCTGGCTAAAGAGTCAACACCGATGGAGATACTTTCGTTACGGGTGCTGACATTAGTTCCGTCGGTGCCTGCGTTTTTACCGACACTGATATTATCAGTACCTGTCACTTTATTACCGGCATTTTTACCGATTGCGGTATTGGTATTGCCAATAACATTTCTACCTGCTTCTTCGCCGATTGCGGCATTGGAATTACCGGTGACATTCATCCCTGCGTTCAAGCCAAGTGCGGTATTGAAATCCCCTTCAATATCGGTACCCGCATCTTTCCCCAGCACCATATTACTTTCACCGATAATACGGCTACCGGCATTCACCCCGGCGGCAAAGTTATCTTGCCCGGCGATATATTGCCCGGCACTGAAACCAAGGGCAATATTGTGTTCGGCGGAATCAACGGTTTCATTCGTTTTATGATTTGTACCAACACGATTCCCTGCCAGTTCACCAATGGAAACGTTGTGGTTGCCCACCAAGTTTGAACCTGCATTTTTACCCAAAGCAAAGTTATTGGCACCAACCGATTGTGGTTCATCTGGTTTTTGTGGATTAGGTCCGGTGTAACCTTTTACATTTTGCCCTGCACCGTCACCAAAGGCGTAGTTATAGCTGCCTGTTACATTTTTCCCTGCATCGTTACCAAATGCAAAGTTAGAACGACCATTGACTTCTTGTCCTGCTTTAGCCCCTAATGCCACGTTATCATCACCGGTGACGGTTTTACCTGCTTGTGAACCTAACGCATAGTTATAATGACCTGTTACACCTTGTCCGGCTTGAAAACCGGCGGCAAAATTAAATGAGCCTTTAGTGCCGCTGCCTGCACCTTGCATTAGGGAAATATTATTGCCACCGACTTGTGCTGTTTTATCTGCATTTTCATGCGTTCCCATATCTTGCCCAGCTTCTTCACCAAAGGCAAAATTGTTGCTACCAACAACGGTACGACCCGCTGATTTACCCATCGCAAAGTTACTGTCGCCCGCAACGTTAAAACCGGCAAGTTCACCAAGGGTGAAACTATGGGTTGCGGTTTGTCCGTGTCCTGCATTGGTACCAATAATAATAGAGTTAGAACCGCCCCAGCTATCTGCTGCTGCCCCCTCACCAATGATAATTTTTCTTGTTCCGCCAACTCCCGTAACATTGCCAAGAACTAGTGCATTAGTGATATTGGAATTTCCCAGTTCTCCTGCACTAATGCGGTTAGCCGTATTATCAATAGTCACCGCCGCAGACGCCACCGGGCTGAGGCTGAAACCGGCAAAAAACAAGCCGGACAGCAAAAGTGCGGTTCGGCTTAATTTTTGATTAAATTTTCGGATTGATTTCTCGGTTTGATTTGAATCGGAATGTGAACTACAACAATAACCGCTCGCCAATTCAGAGGCAACTACGCATTGTTGTGTCGTTCTATTCCAAATCACTCGATAAACTTTATTCATACAGTCTCCCAAACGCTCCATTAGAAATAAAATAAAAGTAAAAAACAAAATAATTTTGAAAATCAATTAAAACCTGACACTAATATCATCAGCATTTCACTTGCTTTATTATTAACCACCCACGGATATTTACAATATAACTCGGATAAAACTTACAATTAATTTGTAACTCATTATTTTAACTAGCAAAAAAAAAAAGCATTTTTACCCCTAATTTCCGTACGCAAATAAAAAACAACATGATGAAAAACATAAATTGTAAACGAAAACCAAAAACAGACACGTCCGCCACACAAAATGACATAAATGACAATCAGTGGTGACTATTTCACTGACACTCCTTTTGACAAAATTAATGCGAAAGTGATATTGACGGACAATACTTTTGCCGACATCTTACTCATCGTGTACAAAAGACCGTGTTCAAGGAATGGACGGGAGGAATGTGTAGAGCAAATAGCAAATACCGCACTTTGCTAATCAAGTCGGTGCATTAACAATCCGTTATTCAACAAATCATGCTTTCTCTTTTCCTTATTTGTATGTACAATATAGTACATACCTAAGTAAAAGGAAAAACCATGTCATTACTATTTGAATGGGATATAAATAAAGCAAAGTCCAATATAAAAAAGCATGGTATTACATTTGAAGAAGCTGCCCATGTTTTTAGTGATCCGAATCACCTTTCCATTCAAGATCGGATCGAAAATGGGGAATACCGCTGGCAAACGATGGGATTGGTCGCAGGTTGTCTGCTGATTCTGGTCGCACATACGCTCGACTCAAATTCAAATCCGGAGCTAATCCGAATTATTAGTGCGAGAAGGGCAACAAAAAAGGAAAAAACAATTTATGAACAAAATCTCATTTAAACAAGAAGCACTGCCCTCGATTTCTAAAGAGCGGCTTAACCAACTGAAAAACTTGGCTGATCAAACAGATATCGAGATCGACACAACTGAGATACCTGAACAAAATGCGCTTGATTGGCAAAGTGCGGGGCGAGGGAAATTTTATAAACCAACGAAAACCCCGGTGACAGTGCGTTTTGATTCGGATATTCTTGCGTGGCTGAAATTAAAAGGCAAAGGCTATCAAACCCGTATGAATGCTATTTTGCGTGAAGCCATGTTAAACGACCTCAAAAATCAACGCCCATAAAAAACCGCACTTTGTGTTTAACAACAAAGTGCGGTATACATTTGAACAAGTCAGCAAATTATTTTGCTGAAATCACCACACGGCGGTTTGGTTTTAAGCAGTCGCGCAAGGCTTGCCCTTGTTCCGTTTCGCACGCCGCCACTTGATCTGCTTTGCCGCGCCCGATTGCCGTGACCGCACTTGGCGCAAAGCCCTGTTGCACAAAGTAAGCCTTCACCGCATCGGCGCGACGCTGCGAAAGTGCCAGATTATAGCTGTCCGATCCCAGACGATCGGTATAACCTGAAATTTCAACCGCTTTCGCGTTCTGTGCTTTTAAATTTCTGATAACACCGTCAAGGGTCGCTTTGCCGTTGGCATTTAAATTGCCGGCATCAAAATCAAACAGAAAATCACCGGACAATTCATATTGATTGTTACAGCCTTGCGGTTTCCAGAAGAACGATTGTGCATTCATATCGGTGTCAAATAAGACTTTAAACTGACAGATTTTGTGTTCGCCGTTTTGACGGTAGTTGAACACATAATCCCATTCACGCACCGCAAACAACCCTTCCGCATGGTGCGGACGTCCGATCAAATAGTAAAGCTGATCTTTGTTCATGCCTTTTTCGATCATGCGCACGTTGTCCCAGTTCGGCCAAATGCCGTATTGCGAGCCGCTGAAATTCACGCTTGCGTCTTCGATTTCAGGGAAAACGGGATTGTCGGTTGTGCCATTTTGCTTAACATCACTTAAATTGCCGCAAGCCGCTAAAACTAAAGCTGTCAATGGCAATACGTATTTTGCTACATTTTTCATTTAATCTTCTCCGTTAAATCACCGCACTTTATCACTTACTGAGACAAAGTGCGGTCAGGTTTCATTACCACTGATAACCCACGCCAATGCTGGCACTGGTGTCGTTTTCGCTGTTGGTAGCCCCGGTCAATTTGACAATCACTTTGCCATTATCGCTGATACGGGAAACCCCTAGCGCAATCGCATTTTCACCACGGTGCGTGCCGCCGGCAACCGCCACCATGGAGTGACCCGGCAAGTATGCCTGCGGCAAGCCTGCCGCCGCCATAGCAGAAGCCGTACCTGCACTGGCGCGACTGTCAACTTTGTTGATACGGTTGTTCAGGTTGCTAGTCGCCGCATTCAACTGGTTCACATTCACGGCGTCAGTGCCGTCAACACCCGCTGCAACGCCGGTAATACGGTTGCCACCGTTGTTCAAACCATTGCCCGTTAATGAAACCGTGCCCTTGCTGCCACCGCTAATTGTCACGCCTTTAGTATCCACTTTGGTGTTACCGGTGGTGACGCTGTTCAGGTTCAGCTCTTTATTGAGGGTGACTTGAACGCCATTAGCCGTGGTTTGGGTTGTAATATTGCTATCCCTGGTAATCGACACAGTATCACCCAATTGACGGTTCACAACTGCACCAGTATCCGCATTGAAGTTTAAGCCTTTGCTGATTGTCGCAGTGTTTTTCTGAATATTCGCCGTGTTGGTTGCAATATTCGTGGTATTGGTTGCAATATTCGTGGTATTGGTTGCAACATTTTGGTTAGTTGCATACAACTGGCTGCCATTTACCGCATCCGTGCTCGTCGCCGAAATATCGCCCGCGGCAACGCCGATCACTTTATTACCACCGGCGTTAATACCATCTTTAGTGACGCTCGGACCATTCGCAATCGTTAGTCCATTGTCATTCAGCGTGGTATCACCCGCTTTAACTTCGCTTGCATTCACTGTGCCTGCATTAACGGTTTCTGCTGTAACACTGGTAAATTCCGGAGCTTCAACCGTGCTGATCGTAATGTCAGTACCTGATTTTTCAACCTCGATATTTTTACCAGAAGCAAAGTTAACGACATCACCATCACCCACTTCACTGCCATTTTCACCGTCAACTTCCACAGTCCAAGTACCTGCACCACCCGTTGCACCGGTTGCGCCTGTAGCGCCGGTTGCACCTGTGGCGCCGGTTGCACCTGTAGCGCCGGTTGCACCTGTAGCGCCGGTTGCGCCTGTGGCGCCGGTTGCACCGGTTGCACCTGTGGCACCGGTTGCGCCTGTTGCACCTGTTGCACCTGTTGCACCTGTCGCGCCGGTAGCACCGTCAGCACCCGCCGGACCTTGTGGTCCGGTTGCGCCTGTTGCCCCAGTATCGCCTTTTTCACCTTTCATCACTTTCGCGCTAATGGTGATTCCTTTGCCGTCTTGAGTAATGTCAATATTATCCCCGGCAATAAAGTTCAGCGTGTCGCCCAATTTAACCGTTTCAAACGCTGCGCCGTCAGTATAGTTCGCTGAGCTGGTGCCGCCATTATCGCTGACGGTAAACCGCCAGCCGCTGTTAATCACCGCAAATAGTTGACTACCATTAATTGCGTCGGTGCTATAAGCTGAAATCAAGCCCGGCGCCACATTTTGAATGCGGCGGGTTTGTTCGCTGCTGCCGATACTCAACACGCCGCCGACATTATCGCCACCGGCAAAGTTCAAGCTTAACTTGTTGATATTTGCCGAAGTATAAGTCTTATCAATGCCTTTGGTGGTTGCTGTATCAACATCACTTGCCGCGACATAAGCCGATGAATCACCTAAGAAAATCGAATTTTCAATTGTCTCTTTCACTCGATTACCCAGTACAAATACATTTTTATGTTGTACGCTGTTATCGTAACCGACAATCGCCGAATTCGACGCGTCCACTTCCTCTTCAATACCATCTTTAGTGGTAATCACGCCGTTGGCGTCACGGGTCACCGCTGTGCCGCCGAGGTCATTACGCCCGCCGAGGATAAACGAATTATCCGTTGTGCTGCCGACGGCATTTTTATTACCCGCCGAGAAGCTGTTCGTACCTGCCACGATAGATGGATCGCCGACCGCACTTGAACCTGTGCCGCTAACCAAGTTGCCGCTACCGATAGAGATAGTATCTGCCGCAGTCGCTTGTGCGCCATTACCAATCGCAATCGCACGAGCTTCACTGGCAGTCGCTTGAGTACCGGTGGCAATCGCATTCGCCGCTGTCGCCTGCGCCACCGTGCCCAGCGCAATGGTATCTTCCGCCGAAGCGGTGGTCGAAGCGGTAACAACATCGCTATTACTCAGCGTAGCGGAGCCCAATGCGACCGAACGCGCGCCGGAAGCAACGGCACTGGTGCCGATGGCTGTCGCTTGTTTGGCAGAAGCATTTGCTGCAGAACCGATAGCGGTCGCATATGTTTGTGCCGCTTGGGATCCGCGCCCCAGCGCAATAGATTGAATACCGCTTGCAACAGATTGCACACCACCGGCAATACTATATTTCGCACTCGCCGTTGAACTTGCACCTAATGCCGCCGCCGACTCTCCGGAAGCATTCGCACCACTACCAAACGCCGCACTGTCGCCGCCGCTGGCTTTCGCCTTGCGCCCGACCGCTGTCGCGCCATTTGCACTTGCGTTAGTTTCTTCACCCAACGCCGTAGCCGCGATGGCACTGGCGCTGGCATAAGATCCCATGGCAACGGTTGCCTGCCCTGAAGCGGTGACCGCACTACCGATTGCTACAGCCCCCAAACCGCTGGCATCGGCTTTATTCCCCACTGCCGTCGCCTCTTGACCGGCGGCTGTTGTATTCACACCGGCAGCCAACGCGCGCAAACCGCTGGCACCGTCGTTGTTATAGTTGCCTTGTTGATTGCCATTATCATTCACACTGTAATAATGGGTTAACTTATTTGTCAATTCGCTTGATACTTGATAAAGCTGGCTGCCGTTAATCGCGTCAGTTGAATCCTTCGCAATTTTTCCGGCGGCAACGTTGATAATTTGCCGCTCTTTACCTTCTCCGCCCACACTCACTACGCCGTTTTCAGCACTGCCGACACCGGCGAAACCGCTATAAGTGATGGTATTCACGGTGGCTTGGGTTTCAGCGGTTGCCGCCCGATCAGTAGACGCATTGCCCAAAATCACACTGTTGGCTTGGGTTGAAGTCACACCATGACCAACCACAAAGGTATTGTCTTGCGCAATATTATTGTTATTACCCAAAGAATAAGACGCGTCACCGATGATCACGGTCGGATCCCCGATTGCGCCCGAACCTTCGCCGCTGACCTGGTTGCCGGTACCGATGGAAATACTGTTGGCAGCAGTCGCTTGCGCGTCGTTACCGATCGCAATCGCACTATTTGCCGTTGCCTGAGCCTGATAACCCATCGCTGTTGCATACGTTGCTGTTGCTTGAGCAGCAGCGCCAATCGCAATTCCACTGCCGCCGGTCGCACGGGTCAATTGTCCCAGTGCCACACTTGCCATTTCGGTTGCCTGCGCATTTCGACCTAACGCAACAGCGCCGATTTGTGCGGCTTGTGCTGTCGCACCCATTGCTACACTTTCCGCACCACTGGCACTCGAGCTGGCCCCGACGGCAACCGCCCGATTACTGGTTGAACTGGAATTTGCCCCGATTGCAACCTGACCACCGGCACTAGTAGAATCTATGGTTGCTCGAGCGCCATAACCCAGAGCAACGGAATAAAGGTTATTGGCTCTTGCATGATCGCCGACTGCAGTGGCTCTTTCGGCAGTTGCTTGTGTAGTATCACCGATAGCTACGGCTCTTAAGGCAGTCGCTTGTGCCCTATTACCTTGGGCGATACTGAATCCGCCAGTGGCGGAAGCCGCCAACCCAATTGCAATATCACCGGCAACGGTGCTTGCCGAACCGTCTACACCCGCAATCGAGCCTGAGCCGAATGCAATTGAATCATTACCAAAAGATTTGGCACGCTGACCAATTGAAGTGGAACGGTTTACCCGATCGCCGCTTTTCCCCATATCAGAACCGGCGGCATGACCTAAAGCGATATTATTATCACCGTGAGTACCGGCACCGGCATAAAAACCCGAAGAGATATTTTGACTGCCTTGACGCGACATACCGGCTTGCAAACCGGTTGACACATTGGCGCTACCGGTGGACATCCGACCAGCCAACTGCCCCACGGAAACGTTGACATCGCCCGTCACATTAGAACCCGAACCATTACCAATCGAAACGCTATGACCTTCGGCTTTAATATAAGGCACAAAACCTACCGCGGTCGAATTTGAACCTGCGTTCAAACCAATCGCAATATTTTGCACACCCGTTGTTAAATTGCTGCCTGCCCCTTGTCCGAGCAACACATTAGTGCTGGTGTTGGTATTTTTCCCTGCGCCATGGCCAATAATCACATTACTGGAAGCACTGCCGGTGGTATTGCCGGTGGTCAGCATGCCCGCTTCAAAGCCCATCAACACGTTATGGCGGCCACGTACATTCGTACCCGCATTGGTGCCGATGTTTACATTTTGAATATTGTAATTGTCAACGGTGCCGCTGCCCGCGTTTTCACCTATGGAAATCACACGCCCGCCGTCTGCCGTCGCCCCGCTTCCCAACGCAATATTATTTTGTTTTCCAATCCACACATCTTGTGCAGCACCGGCGGCTTTTAAATCCTGCATATCCGCACGGCCGGCACTGGCATTAGAACCAATGGCAATTGAGCCGGTTGTTTTTGCACCGGCTGTCGACGTTGCGCTTGAACCAATCGCAATACTTTGATCTACTGCACTGCCATTTAATTCCGTCTCTGCCGCATAGGCAGAAACGCCAGTCATTGCCATAGATAACATTAAAAAGACGTTACTCAACGAGAATGCTCTAGGTCGACTGCCCACCGAAACGCTTTTTCTTTCGCTGGCCGCCTTTTTTTCATTTGAGGCCAATTCTGATACAACAACCAATGCTTGTTTTGCCGTATTCCAAATCACTTTGTAAACCTTATTCATAAACAATCCCCCTTTTAAAAAATAATTCTTTACCCTAAGACAACACTCTTCCGCAGATCAATATTCACAACCCAACAATCGATCAAAAAACAAACCGAATAGTAAAAACAAAGTATATTAAAACACAATTACTGTAAATAATATACAACAATTGATGTTAAAGTACGAAAAACAAAAAAATAAACAATCTTTATTTCAGGCTGATAACAAAGTCTCTTTCGCTAATCATTTCCCTCCCTCCGTATACGGAGGGAGGTGTCCGAAGGACGGAGGGAGGCATAAAGAATGTTAAAAATGAATATGTTGCATTTTTATATTCCACCTCCCTCCCCATTTTTCTTGCGAAAAATGGTACTCCCTCCGCCCGCGGAGGGAGAAAAGTCAGTTTTTCCGCAATCTGAAATAAACAATGTTTATTTTTTTGATTGATTGTAAATTGATTGCTTTATTTGAAATATAAAAAAAGTGCGGTTTAATAACCGCACTTGATATAGGAATTTTATTGAATTCGGGGGAGTTATCAGTCTTGTTCGCTCGCAAACCAGCCGCGAATAAACTGCACCGATAAAAACAGCGTGATCAGCAGCAGGAAATACAGCACATAGCTGGCGATCGGCAATGCCGCCGTGGCGTTGGCATCGACTTCTTTCATTGAGATCATATTACGAAACTCGTCAAACATCACCAAACGCCAGCCGTAGTATTTCACCTGCACCGTTTTTTTATCCACCGCAAAACCTTGCGCTTTTGCCTGTAAATCGGCGGAGTTGAATTTGAAATAGAACGGAAAGCCCCAGCGGGTGTCTTCATTGCGGTACACCATCACTTTTTTATTTTCCGGATTTTCCGTATAAATATAATACACATCGCGGGTCGGACCGTCCGCCGGATTGGCTTTGGTGATCGGCCCGTCTTTGTCCACCCGTTTCACTTCCACTCCGGTGACATGGGTGACTTCATAATGCGGAAAATAAAAATTAACCGTGGCAAACAAGACACCGTGGATCAATAACGTCACCAAAATAAAAAACAAGGTGATAGCTCTGCGTAGGGTAAATTTAGCCATGATATTTTTCCTTATTGCACTTTTATCTTAAATAACCGTTCAAAATTAGCGGTAGTGATTTGCGCCAATTCTTCAGCGCTCACGCCTTTCAACACTGCCAGATAGTCGCACACTTCACGTACATACGCCGGCTGGTTCTGCTTGCCGCGATACGGCACCGGCGCCAGATACGGCGAATCGGTTTCGATCAATAAACGATCCAGCGGCACGGTTTTAATCACCGCGCGCAATTCTTCCGCATTGCGGAAGGTGATAATGCCGGATACGGAGATGTAAAAACCCAGCTCCAGCGCTTGATCCGCCGTCCATTGATTTTCAGTAAAACAGTGTAACACACCACCGCACTGCTGTGCGTTGCCTTGTTGCAAAAAACGCATGGTGTCTTCACGCGCCGCACGGGTGTGAATAATTAACGGTTTGTTCAATTGCTTGGCAATCTCAATTTGTTCGGCGAAAATCCGTTGTTGCTTGGCTTTGTTATCGGCACTGTAATAATAATCCAAACCGCATTCGCCAATCGCAATCACTTGTTTTGCACGCGCCAGTTGCAACATTTTTTGCCCGTCGAAAGTTTCGTCCTCCACATTCAGCGGGTGCATACCGCACGACAGTGAAACGTCGCGGCGATGTGCAAGTGCGGTTTGCAATTTTTCAAAACCGCTTAAGGTGGTGCTGATCGACAACACATGTTGCACCCCGCGCGGTTTGGCTTTCTCCACCACCTCGTCCATATCTCGATGCAGATTTTCGTAATCTAAACTGTCTAAATGACAGTGTGAATCAATAATAAACACTTATACCTCAATCTTCGATTCAAAAACTTGTGTAATCAATTTGGTTAAAAAATCCAGAATAATCAGCTCTTGATTGACCGCATTAATCCGGCTTAAATCTTGCCGCAGTTGCAACACCAGTTGGTTAGCGCGCAAAAGTGCGGTTTGCGAAAACAGCGCGCTGAATTGCTCAATGCCGTTGGCAATATCCTGATTGATCCAGCCTTGCCGAATCCGTAAACCGCACTTTAAGCTGTCGCTAAAAAAACTGGAAAGCCAGTTCAGCTGCCGTTGCAGCAGCTCCTCGTCTTTCAAGGCAAACTGTTGCAAAAACGGCTCAAGCGCGCGGTGTTGTTGAAACAGCCAAAAGCGGCGTAAAAACTGTTTACGCAGTGGCAGCCATTCCTTTTGCAAGCCGTTCAACGCCGTCAACGGACGGTTGTAATTAATCCGAAGTGCGGTTTCAATGTCCGTTTCATCAGCCTGAATTTGGGTTTGCAGCCACGCTTTTGCCACCTCACGAGGCGGCGCGGTCAAGGTCCACACTTGGCAACGGCTGTAAATGGTCGGCATTAATGGCGCGGTTAAATCCGCCAACAATAAAAAATACGTGCCGTCATTCGGCTCTTCCAAGGTTTTCAACAGCGCATTCGCCGCCGCTTCGCTTAACAATTCCAAGGTCGGCAAATAGACCACTTTATTGCCGTCTTGGCGTGCATATTGCTGCAAACCGACGGTCAATTCACGCACTTGATCGATACCGATATTTTTGCCTTCTTGCAATGCCAAAGGGTGAAAATCGGGATGAGTACCGGCTCGAAACAGTTGGCAGTGTTGGCAATCTCCGCAGGCTTGCAAGCCCGGTTTTTCCAAACACAGCAAGCCTTGCGCAATCGTCATCAACAGTTGTTCACTGCCTAAGCCTTGATCACTTTTGAATAACAGCGCGTGGTGCCCTTGCCCGTGGGCAAAGCTGTTATCCAACTGCTGAAAGAGCGGTTCAAACCATGGGTACACGCTAACGCTCCTGTTTCGCCAACCACGCCGTGACCGCACGTTGCACATCGGTCGCCACCTCTGCCATAGATTGCGACGCGTCAATCAACACCGCATTCGGATCAGCCGCCACCAATTCCAAATATCGCGCCCGGGTGCGCCGGAAGAAATCCAGTTGCAGTTGTTCGATCCGATCCAACTCGCCGCGGCTTCTGGCGCGGCTCAACCCCAGTTCGGGATCAATGTCGAGATACAGGGTTAAATCCGGTTTGAAATCGCCCAATACCGTATCGCGCAAGGTCGCCAGCAAAGTGCGGTCGATTTGCCGTCCGCCGCCCTGATAGGCTTGCGACGACATATCATGCCGATCGCCCAACACCCATTTACCGCACTTTAACGCCGGGCGAATCACGTTTTCCACCAGTTGAATCCGCGCCGCATACAACATCAGCAGCTCGGCTTTATCGCTAATCGGTTCGTCGCCATCGCCGAATTTAATCAGTTGGCGCAATTTTTCCGCCAACGGCGTGCCGCCCGGTTCGCGGGTAAATTCGACCTGTTCAATGCCGTGCGCCTGCAATGCTGTCAGCACCGCTTGGCGCGCCGTGGTTTTGCCTGCCCCTTCCAGCCCTTCTAAGACAATAAATTGACCGCACTTTTGCATTTTAATTTCCATTTTTTTGTGTGCGCAGCCATTTCAGATATTGCTGCACCGCTTGATTATGTTCGGCTAAGGTGTTGCTGAATTTGTGTCCGCCGCTGCCGTCCGCCACAAAATAAAGTGCGGTGGTTTCGGCAGGATGTGCCACCGCTTGCAGCGAGGCTTCGCTCGGCATCGCAATCGGCGTCGGCGGCAAGCCGTCGATTTGATAGGTATTGTACGCCGTTTTTTGATCCAAATCTTTACGCCGGATATTGCCGTTATAGTTGTCGCCCATGCCGTAAATCACGGTCGGATCGGTCTGCAAGCGCATACCGCGTTTTAAACGATTGACAAACACGCCCGCCACTTGCGCCCGTTCGCTGTCCAGTGCGGTTTCTTTTTCCACAATCGAGGCTAAAATCAACATTTCGTACGGATTTTGCAACGGCAAATCGGCGGCTCGCCCCTGCCACGCCTTGTCTAACGCCTGCGCCATGCGCGTAACCGCCCGTTGCAACAGTTCGTTATCGCTTGAATTAACGGTGTAGTGGTAAGTATCGGGATAGATCCAACCTTCCAGTTGTGTCTGCCCGTTTGAATCGGGTAACAAATTTTTCAGTCGGTTAAATATCTCCGCTTCTTGCGCCGGCAAAATCCGGCGTAAGTGCGGGGCGGCGCGCAATGTGCTTAGTTGCTGTTTAAAGGTTTCGCCTTCGCCAAAACGAATCGCAAATTGCGCCTCTTTGCCACTGTTCAACAATTGCAATAATTGCTGCACATTCTCAACCCCATTCAAAGAATAGGTGCCGGCTTTGACCGCACTCAGCTCAGGCTGCAAGCGCAATAAAAACGGGAAAAAAGTCGCGTCGTCAATCAGCCCCTGTTGCTGTAAAAATTCGCCCAGTTTTTTGCCGGTCGTACCGCGTTCAATCGTCAACAATTGATCGGTTTCGGCATGAATCGGCTGTTGCGCTAAGTTTTGGATCTGCTGATAGCCCCAATAACCGCCAGCGGCAACCGCAATAAACAGCAACAAACTCAATCCCAAAAAGCAATAAATCAGTTTTTTCATCTTTCTCAATCATTCAAATAAAAACGCGCACAAAGCCTGCGTAGTGTAGCAGGAAACCGCACTTGGCGATAGCAATCTGAACGAACGAATTTTTCGGCGGATTGCGCGCTGAGTCAGCGTCCAATTGCAAACTACTATTCCGTCTAATTGTTAATTACAATTCCGTCCAATTATAATCTAATCCCGCGGCTAATTGGTGTTTTATATTTAAAATATCCAAGTAATTCAATGCATTATTTGATTTTTTTACGGCGTTTTTTCGTCCGTAAAGAACCTAAATAGATCGCCAAAAGCGTTAAGCCTGCACCGAGCCATTGCAGGCGGTTAATCGGTTTTAACAGCCAGAAATAGTCAATCAATAGGGCGGCAACCGGTTCGCTGAGCAGCAGTAAGCCGGTGACGGAAAGCGATAACAGCGGAATCGCGTAGGCGATAAGCCCCCAAGCAAAACATTGCATTAACGCGCCGTAAAGCAAAATCAAGCCGACATCACGCCAGGTGGTCGGGTATAAATTGTGGCTGTTAAGCAGTAGCGAAGGCAGGAATAGCGCCAACATACCGCCCAAACTGATCAGCAGCATTAACGGGAAAAGTGCGGTTTGCTCGACTTGCTGGGTTTTGCGCACAAACACCATCGACAATGCCAACATGCTGCCGGATACAATGCCGCTGACAAAACCCCAACCGGCATTGCTGTTGTGCCCGAATTCCGGACTGGCGATCAGCGCGACACCGCAAATCGCCAACAGCAGACTGAACAGTTGTAATTTGGTTAGCCGTTCTGCAAACCAGATAAACCCGATCGCAGACAGAAAGAAGATTTGCAGGCTGTTGAGTAACGTGGAAATGCCCGGTCCGACCGCATAAATACTTTCGTGCCATAATGCCAAATCGAAGCCCAAAAACGCGCCGGACAACAGCGCCATACCAATGGCTTTGCGGCTTTGCGGCAGTTTTTGCTTAAACATGCGCATTAAGCCCAAAAAAATCAGGGCGGCAACCAGCAAGCGCCAAAAAGCAATCGCATAAGCGCCCACCGGCACAAATTTAACGATCAGGCTGCCCAGACCGAAGATGACACAGCCGATAATCAACAGCGGTGCTGCATAATTGGTGTTTGTGTATTGTGACATTTTCTTTTCCGAAATAAAAAGCGGTTTTCATCTGAGAAAACCGCACTTTGCAGAGATTAAACCGATTTTTTAAACGCCGGGCTAGAACAACACGCGCGCCTTAATCGTGCCTTCGATACTGCGCAATTGCTGTAGCACGTTATCTGTATTCGTCGTTTCGACATCGATCACCACATAACCGATTTGCGGGTTGGTTTGCAAATATTGCGCCGCAATATTCACGCCTTCGTCGGTGAAGATCTGGTTGATCTTGTTCAGAATGCCCGGGCGGTTGTGGTGAATGTGCATTAAGCGTTTGGTGCCCGAATGTTCCGGCAGAGACACTTCCGGGAAGTTCACCGCCGATAAGGTCGACCCGTTATCGGAATATTTCACCAGTTTGTTTGCCACTTCCGAACCGATATTTTCTTGCGCTTCCGAGGTTGAGCCGCCGATATGCGGGGTCAGGATCACGTTGTCAAAACGGCACAACGGCGATTCGAACGGATCATTGATTGAAGCCGGTTCGGTCGGGAATACGTCAATTGCCGCGCCCAACACGCGCCCACTGTCCAAAGCATTCGCCAAGGCGTCGATATCCACCACCGTACCGCGCGCCGCATTGATGAGAATCGAGTTTTCTTTAAGTTGCTCGATCCGCTCTTTGCTCATCAGATTCTTGGTCGAGTCGTTTTCCGGCACGTGCAATGAAATGACATCACAGGTCGAAAGCAATTCCTCTAAAGTGCGGATTTGCTGCGCATTGCCTAACGGCAGTTTATTTTCCAGATCGTAAAAATAAACGCGCATTCCAATCGCTTCCGCCAGCACGCTCAGTTGCGAGCCGATGTGCCCGTAGCCGATAATCCCCAGTTTTTTACCGCGCACTTCATGCGAGCCGGTCGCCGATTTGTTCCATAAGCCGCGGTGTACTTCCGCATTGGCTTGCGGAATTTTACGCATTAACAGCAAAATCTCACCCAACACCAGTTCGGCAACGGAACGCGTGTTGGAAAACGGCGCGTTGAATACCGGAATCCCGCGTTGTTTCGCCGCTTCCAAATCCACTTGGTTAGTGCCGATACAAAAACAGCCGATTGCAATCAGTTTTTGCGCATGCTGCAACACTTCGGCACTCAAATGGGTGCGCGAACGAATGCCGATAAAATGCGCATCTTTAATCGTTTCGATTAAATCCGCGTCGTCCAACGCTTTGGCATGATATTCGATATTGGTGTAACCGGCATCGTGCAGGCTGTCCACCGCACTTTGGTGCAATCCTTCCAGCAGCAAAAACTTAATTTTTGCCTTATCCAGTGAGACTTTTGCTGACATTGGTTTTCCTCTCGTTTCCTTGGTTATGTTAAAATCCGAACCCCTTGCGCGCCGCCGACGATCACAATGTCGGCGCTGCGCAAAGCAAAAATGCCGTTGGTGACGACGCCGGCGATATTATTTAAGGTCTTTTCCATTTCCACCGGCTGCATAATCTTGAAATTATGCACATCTAAAATCACATTGCCGTTATCCGTAACCACGCCTTCGCGATATTCCGGCTGTCCGCCCAAACCGACCAATTTGCGCGCCACATAAGAACGCGCCATCGGAATCACTTCAACCGGCAGCGGGAAGGTTGAGCCTAGCACATCCACTTGTTTTGTGGAATCCACAATGCAGATGAATTTTTTTGCTAACGAAGACACAATTTTTTCACGCGTCAACGCCGCACCACCGCCCTTAATCATCATTTTTTGCGGGTTAATTTCGTCCGCGCCGTCAACGTAAATATCCAATCCCGAAACGTCGTTGGCACTGAACACTTCAATTCCCAATGCCTGCAAACGTCGCTCGGACTCTTTCGAGGCGGCAACCGCCCCTTTGATTTGATCCGCCATTGCGCCCAACGCCTCGATAAAACAGTTCACCGTCGAACCGCTACCGACGCCGACAATGCTGTCCGCTTCCACATATTTCAACGCCGCTTGCGCCGCCTGTCGTTTCATTTCAAGCTGATCCATGAGTTATCCTTATGCTGATGAGAGTTGATTTATCTTACTACGTTATGCTGATTGTTCAATGGGTTTCATTCGCGATAAAAACAAAAACGCCTTGGCAATCTCTTGCCAAGACGTTTCTCAAATTTTAACGAGCCAGCTTTTCCAATTTTCGATAAGAATCAATCTTGTTTTGCCTTAACGATAAAATCTCTGACTTGCTCAATTGTTTTACCTGAATTAAGGAGGAATTTAGCTTCCCATTCTGTGAGTTTGTCAAAGGAATAGTCAAATTCTCTTGCCCACCATGTTTCAAGATCGCCATATTTTCCTCTCAATTCCGCTAATGTTGTCGTTGATAGCCTTAATTGTACTGAATATTGTTTTCCAGTTAAAGCATAAACCGCAATAACCTTGCCGCCTTGCCCCTCAATATACCCTTTTAAACTGGTTAATGTGCCGCCTTGAGTTTGGGTATCATCTAAAATAAGTGCGTTTTGATTATTAGGAAAGACACCATCAAATTTAGGTGAATTGGCTAATCTATGCCAACCGTCACTGCCAGTGCGAGAAACCTTCGTCGCTTGCACAATGGATAAATCAACCGACTTTTCTAATTTTCCAGCCAATACTTTTGCCACAGCCAAAGGAATCATATTAATTCCAATCGCTTCCTCCGCATGAACAGGCACAATAACAAAATCTCGCTGCCCAAGAATTGATGTTAATTTTTGCACCGCTTCATCCGTAACCAAATCTCGTGCCAAACGGTATGCAGCAGTTACATCACCAGATTTTGCAGCAATATATTCTTGATGTGACGTCGCATCGCCTAAACGTCGATCAATCACAGTATCGGGAAAATCAGTAGTCCATTCTGTACGCATTGTTTAATCCAAAAACCGCGCTAATAATTCATTTAAAAACAGTTTGCCGTGTTCGGTGATTTGCCAAGTGCGGTCGGTTTCCTGCAGATAATGTTGCTGTTTTGCCCAATCAATATCGGCGGCGACACGGTCTAGCCCTAAGCCGGTGAGCTGCACAAAATCCTGTTTTTCGACCGGCTCAAGCAGGCGAAAACGGTTCATAAAAAATTCAAACGGGCGTTCCGCCGCGCTGACCGCACTTTGACTGTGCAGATAGTTGCCTTGCATATACCCTTTCGGGTGTTTGGTTTTGGCATAGCGTATAATCTCGCCGTTCGCAAAGCTGATTTTGCCATGCGCACCGCAGCCAATCGCCAGATAATCACCGAAACGCCAATAATTCAGGTTATGCCGGCATTGATAGCCCGCTTTGGCATAAGCCGAGGTTTCGTATTGTTGATAACCGGCTTCGGTCAGCAGTTTATGCCCCTGTTCAAAAATATCCCACAATGCGTCATCGTCCGGCAGTTTCGGCGGACGGTAATAAAACAGCGTATTCGGTTCAATCGTGAGTTGATACCACGACAAGTGCGGTGGTTCAAGCGCAATGCCTTGGCGCAAATCATTCAACGCCTGTTCGACGCTTTGATTAGGCAAACCGTGCATTAAATCAATATTGAAGCTGTTCAAGCCACTATTTTTAGCGAATTGAATCGCTTGCACCGCCTCCTCAACATTGTGAATTCGCCCCAAGCGTTGCAGTTTTTCCTGCTCAAAACTTTGAATGCCCATCGAAATCCGGGTTATGCCGGCTTGGCGGTAGCCGATAAACCGCTCTGCTTCCGCTGTGCCGGGGTTGGCTTCCAGTGTGATTTCAATCTTGGGCGAAAATGGAATGCGCTGTTCCACCTGTTGCAACAAATAAGCAATGCCCTGCGCCGAAAACAGGCTCGGCGTGCCGCCGCCGATAAAAATCGAATGCAAAGTGCGGTTTTGCACATACGCCAAATCCTGCTCTAAATCGGCTAACAGATGTTGAATATAGTCCGCTTCCGGAATCGTGCCTTTCCGTGCGTGCGAGTTGAAATCGCAATAAGGGCATTTTTGCACGCACCACGGAATATGGATATACAGGCTGAGCGGTGGCAAGGTAATAGCTTGTAACATCAGTTCGCCTGTAATTTTTTCTGCAATATTTTCAATGCATTGGCGCGGTGCGAGACCTGTTTTTTCTCTGCTTGCGCCAATTCGGCGAAAGTGGCGTTTTTCGGCGGATAGAAAAACAGCGCGTCATAACCAAAACCGTTTTCGCCGCGTTCTGCCGGCAAAATTTCGCCGTGGCACGCCCCTTCGGCGATAATCGGCGTCGGGTCATCTGCATGTTGCAACAGCGCAATCACGCTGACAAATTTTGCGCTGCGATCGGTCTTATCTGCCATTTCCACTAATAACTTAGCACGATTGTTGCCATCGTTGCCCTCTTCGCCGGCATAACGGGCGGAATACAACCCCGGCGCGCCGCCAAGTGCGGTCACGCTCAAACCGGAATCATCGGCAATCGCCGGCAAGCCGCTGATTTTTGCCGCGTGGCGTGCTTTTAAAATCGCATTTTCCACAAATGTTAATCCCGTTTCTTCCGGGCTTTCAATGCCGAATTCACTCTGCGCCACCACCTCAAAACCAAACTGCGCCAATACATCCGCCATCTCTTTCACTTTGCCTTGATTGCCGGTGGCAAGCACGACTTTTTGTCTTTTTTGTTGCATATGCTTTCCTTTTCTGTTTCTTTATTATTTTTGGGCTAAAAATCGATACACCTGCTCAATCCCGGTTTGGTCGTTTTGATAACAAACCCCATGGATACCGCACGTTTGCGCCGCTTCGATATTGGCAGGCGAGTCGTCGATAAACAGCGTGCGGTTTGGATCGAGCTGATACTGTTTGATCGTCTGTTGAAAAATCCCCAAGTGCGGTTTCAATAATTGCACTTCTGCCGAAATCACAATGCCACGGAATAAATGCCAATAATCATAGCGTTGTTTGAGGTAGGCATAGGCATGCAGCGGCATATTGCTGATACAGATTAAATCCACATTTTGCTTGGCTAAATCATGCAATAAATCAACGGCTAACGGCAGCGGTTCGAAGGATTCGCGCACGACTTGCATAAAACGTTCCATTTCGCTCAACGGTTTGCTTAACAGTAATGAAAACAGCTTCAGCGCATTCTCGTACTGGATTAAACCGGCATCCAGCGCCAACCAGGTTTGGCTGAAAAACACCGTCCGATACTGTTCCCGCTCAAGCGGATCAGGCGTGAAACGCTGTAAAATCGTGTCCGGCTCCCATTTAATCAGCACATTCCCCAAATCAAAAATCACTGTTTTTTGCATACTTCCCTCCCCCTTTTCAGATGACTTATCTTAGCAGATCAGACCGCACTTGAATAACGCCAATTCGGCGCATTGTGTGATCTCGTTTATAAATTCCATTTCCTGCCGTTAAAATCACTTGACGATAAAAATAGAAAGTATATGCTACAAAAAAATAATTTAATAGGGAGTAATCATGACAATCCACGAGTTTTTACAACGGCAAAATATTCAATTCAGTCTGAAACGCTATGCAATCGATGCCTTGAATTTTATGGCATTAGGTTTGTTCTCTTCACTGATCATCGGCTTAATCCTGAAGAATATCGGCACTTGGATAGAGATAAGCTGGTTAGTTGATGTCGGCGGTCAGGCACAAAAAGCGATGGGCGCGGCAATCGGAGTTGGTGTAGCATATGCATTACAAGCACCGCCGTTAGTGTTACTCGGCAGTGCCATCACCGGTCTTGCCGGCGCTGCCTTAGGCGGTCCGGTCGGCTGCTTTTTCGCCGCCGCGATTGGGGCGGAATTCGGTAAGTTAGTCAGCAAAGTGACGGTGGTGGATATTATCGTCACCCCGGCGGTAACGCTGTGTGCCGGTGTCGCCGCGGCACAACTGTTGGGGGCACCGATTGCCGCCTTAATGAACCAAATCGGTGAATTTATTATCTGGTCGGTGGAGCTACAGCCGCTACTGATGGGCATGGTCGTGTCGGTGGTTATGGGCATTTTGCTCACCCTGCCGATTTCCAGCGCGGCGATTGCGATTTCTCTTTCGCTCAGCGGATTGGCGGCTGGCGCAGCAACGGTCGGTTGTTGTTGCCAAATGATCGGCTTTGCCAGCATGAGCTTTAAAGAAAACCGTTGGGGCGGCTTGCTCAGCCAAGGCTTAGGCACCAGTATGCTGCAAATGCCGAATATTATCCGCAACCCGAAAATCTGGTTGCCGCCGATTATCAGCAGCGCCATACTCGGCGCGTTCTCGACCCAAGTTTTTAAAATGACGAATATTCCTAGCGGCGCAGGTATGGGAACGAGCGGATTAGTCGGACAAATCGGCACACTGGAGGCGATGGGCAACTCAAGCCAAATCTGGCTAGCAATCGGCTTGCTGCATTTTGTATTACCCGCACTTTTAACCCTTGCTATCGCACACATTTTCCGGCGTAAAGGCTGGATTAAAACGGGAGATTTAAAACTGAGTAATTAGGGGCGGTTGATCTTTAATTTATACAAAATCACAAAAATCGTTTGGTATTCGAACTTAAAATCGGTATTATAGCCGTCCAGATGGTTACGCGTCTAAAACCGTAGCCCAAGATTCTAACGTCACAAATTGAAAGAAAGAGAAATTATGTCGAATTACCTATTTACCTCCGAATCCGTTTCCGCCGGACACCCTGACAAAATCGCCGATCAGATTTCCGATGCGGTGCTTGACGCAATTATCGAACAAGATCCGAAAGCACGCGTGGCTTGCGAAACTTATGTAAAAACCGGCATGGTGTTGGTCGGCGGTGAAATCACCACCTCGGCGTGGGTCGATATTGAGCATATCGCGCGCCAAGTGATTTGCGACATCGGCTACACCTCCTCCACCATGGGCTTCGACGGGCATTCTTGCGCGGTGTTAAACGGCATCGGCAAACAATCTTCCGATATTAATCAAGGGGTTGATCGTGCAGATCCGTTGGCACAAGGAGCCGGCGACCAAGGAATTATGTTCGGTTACGCCACCAACGAAACCGATGTCTTAATGCCTGCGCCGATTACCTACGCCCACCGTTTAATGGAACAGCAAGAAAAAGTGCGCAAAAACGGCACGCTGAACTGGTTGCGCCCGGACGCCAAAAGCCAAATCACCTTCCAATACGATAAGCATAAAATCATCGGCATTGATGCGGTGGTGCTGTCCACCCAACACAGCGAAGAAGTCGATCAAAAACAGATTTACGAAGGCGTGATGGAAGAAATCATCAAGCCGATTTTGCCAAGCGAATGGCTGTCGGCAAACACTAAATATTTCATCAACCCGACCGGACGTTTTGTGATCGGCGGCCCAATGGGCGACTGCGGCCTGACCGGACGTAAAATCATCGTCGATACCTACGGCGGCGCAGCGCGTCACGGCGGCGGTGCATTCTCCGGCAAAGATCCGTCAAAAGTGGATCGCTCCGCCGCTTATGCCGCGCGCTATGTGGCAAAAAACATCGTTGCCGCCGGTCTTGCCGATCGCTGCGAAATTCAGCTTTCCTATGCCATCGGTATTGCCGAACCCACCTCAATTATGATCGAAACCTTCGGCACGGCAAAAGTGAGCGAAGCCTTATTGGTGAAACTGGTGCGCGAATTTTTCGACCTGCGCCCATACGGTTTAATCAAAATGCTGGATCTGATCAAACCAATCTACCGCAAAACCGCCACCTACGGACACTTCGGACGCGATGAATTCCCATGGGAAAAAATCGACCGCGCCGAAGAACTGAGAAGTGCGGCCGGGTTGAAGTGATAGTTGACTGAAGAGTGGAAGTGCGGTTTGAACTAAACCGCACTTTGGTATTTAACCAATTATTTTTAATTAAGCTCTACGTTCCATTGTGTTAAAGTGTTATCTAAGTTTTCATTAGCAAATAAAGCGCTTCCCGTTACAACCCAATCAATCCCTAATTGCTTTACTTTCTTTGCTAACGCTAAAGTCATTGAGCCGTCTACTGCAAGAATTTTTTCATGTCGTTTTTCACCGAGGATGTTGATAATAGATTTGATTCGCGTCGAAATCGAAAATTCATCGGCTTTAACTCCCGTTCTTGGATCTAAGGTTAAAATCTGAATCAAATCAACCTGCTCAAGATAGGGCTGTAACCGTGATAAATCCGTGTCAGGGCACAAGCTTAGTCCACTAATTATTGCTTGCTGTGAATTAATATCATCCAATATTTGAGTAAGATTACCATCACCCTCCAATTGTAAGGTGATTATCGTTGCGCCATTTTTAATACACTCTTTGGCTTGTTTTTCTTGATCACGCACCATTAAATGCACGTCTTTATAACAACAATGGGGAAATTGCTTAAGCGCATGACAACCAACCGTAAATAATGGAGAAAATTGCCCGTCTGCAATATCAAAATGCAGGAGGTGCATATGATGTTGTTTTAATGCAGACAAGGTTTGTGCGAAGGTAAGCCAATTTGACGCAAGGATACCCGTACTGATTTTTTGCGTTTTCAGCTGTCGGATTAAGGCAAGTTTAGATTTTTTCATCGCTGAAATCCTGTGGCAAAATCCAATTAAAAACGGTTTTACTTCTTGGTCCGGACATCAACGGTTCCAGCTCTTTAATACATTGATGATAATGTGCTGTCTGTCGGTGGGCTTCTAATGCGGCTTCATTTTTATACACTTCATAAGCATAAAACCGGGTTTTAATCATGGGATCTTGCAAAACATCGAAGCGTAAATTTCCCGGTTCTTTTCGAGTCCCATAATGATTGGCGGCAAAAACCTCTAAGAAAGCTTGTTCTTTTCCCTCTTTAATATTAATTTCTACCAACATAGCAAACATAGTAAGCTCCTAAATATATTTTAATTTATGCCGACAGACTCCATTTCTGTCGGCATATTTGGATCGTTAAACTTTATTTATTTTTCTCATCAAGATAAAGTTGGTACGCTTTTTCCGTATTTTCGCCTTGATGTACCACGGCATTTACGGCTTTCAGCATCGCAATCGGTGCTTCGGATTGGAAAATATTCCGTCCCATATCAACACCCGCCGCCCCTTGATCAATGGCTTGATAACACATTTCAAGCGCTTCCAACTCAGGTAGTTTTTTCCCGCCGGCAATCACAATCGGTACTGGACAGCCTGCGGTGACCCGTTCAAACCCTTTTTCAACATAATAGGTCTTGATCACGTGTGCGCCCATTTCAGCTGCGATGCGGGTTGCGAGGGAAAAATAACGTTGATCGCGAACCATATCTTTGCCGACACCGGTTACTGCCATTGTCGGCATGCCATAGCGAGTGCCTTGATCGACCAATTGAATGATATTTTTGATCGATTGGTGTTCATGCTCCGAACCAATATACACCTGCGCTGCCATCGCCGATACATTCAAACGTACTGCATCTTCCACACAAACAGCAACCGCTTCATTGGATAATTCGGTCAAGATTGAATTTGCGCCGGAAGCACGTAACACCACAGGTTTGCCCGTATCCGGCGGCACAACGCTGCGCAGAATTCCGCGAGTACACATTAATACATCGGTATATTCAAACAGCGGCGCAATATGCAAATCAATCCGCTCCAAGCCTGTTGTCGGTCCTTGAAAATAGCCGTGATCAAATGCCAACATAATGGTTTTGCCTGTTTTTGGATTAAAAATATTGGCTAAACGAGATTGCATTCCCCAGTCTAAAGCACCTAATCCTTTCATATAAAATGCTTTATTGGTTTGCGGTCTTTCTAAGCCAAAATCTTTGCCGTCTCGGATATCATCTAAATCTGCCATTCATTTATCTCCTGCTCAAAATTTAGAAATTGTAGTTATCAATATTCTCTTTTGTGAATACAACCCGCTCCGGCAACACCACGATACCGTTACCTTCCGCTTCATATTCATAACCCTGCACACTGTTTGGTGAAATTTCGACGGTTCCAACCCCTTCAATATCTAATTTATCACCTATTTTTAACGGCTTGCCTTTTAATACGTCATTTGCAACTGCAACGGATATTTTGCCTTGTTGCACCACGTCCCACAAACCGAATTGGTTTACTGTTCCGCGTTTGACATATGGACGCATCACATTTGGCGTACTAAATCCGACAATCACCACGCCTTCGCGTTTCAAATTTTCAGCCGCTTGTGCCGCCGCCGGCAATGCGTTTGCATCAGGTGCAATGATGGCATCAAGATCAGGATAGGCTTTCAAGATACCTTCTGCCGTTTGTAAGGATTTAATCGCATCGTTGTAGCCGAATTGCGTGGTCACAATTTCCCACTCCGGGTGCTCCGCTGCAATTTTATCTTTTGCCACTTTTACCCATTGATTTTGATCGGTAACCGTCGGACTGGAATAGAAAAATGCGACTTTTGCTTTTGGTTTGTTAATTTGGTCAGATGCCATTTCAACTAACATTGAGCCTAACTGGGCCGGTGTTCCTTGGTTAATATAATAACTGCGACATTCCGGATTAGTATCCGAATCCCAAGTCAGCACTTTCACCCCGCGTTTCATCGCACGTTGTAAGGTTGAACACAAACCATCCGGCGAAACCGCAGCAACTACGATTGCGTTATAGCCTTGATTAACAAAGTTATTAATCAGCTGAACTTGGTTAGACACACTCGGTTCCGTCGGTCCGTCGTAGGTGACATCAACCCCTAATGTTTTTCCCATTTCGACTGCACCCTGTCCGCCGCTGGTGAAATAACCAACACCGACCAATTTAGGAATAAAAGCGATACGATCTGCTGCTTGTACTGCGCTTACTGCTGAAAAACCCAAAGCAACGGCAAGTGCGGTTGATTTTAAAAATGGATGTTTCATAAAATTTCTCCTTATTGAGTTGTATAAAACATACCGTTACCAGTATGTCTATTTGATCATGAACGAATATTAACCACTTGCTTTCCTGTTTTACGATATAGCCAATAACGAATTGCGGCATAATTCAAACTAATTGATTTTCCGATCAAGACAATAATTAATAAAGCACCGGATAATGCACTAGAAATCTCATTGGGAATCCCCGTCATTTGTAATCCTTGCTGTAAATAACCAATTAATAAAGCCGCAATCGCAGTACCTAAAATAGAACCCGAACCGCCATAAATATTTGCACCGCCTAACACTACTGCCGTTAAAACCGGCATTAATAGCGAACTGCCAAGATCGGAACGGGCCGAGCCAAAATAAGACACCAATAATATCGCCACAAAGGCCGCAACTAACCCAATTGACGAATAAATGATAAATAATGTTTTATTAACCGGCACCGCACTATAACGCGCCGTTCTTTCACTTTGACCAACCAAAAAAGTACTTCTTCCTACAATAGTTTTATGCATTAATAACCAAAATATGATTGTCATTATGAGAAAATAAATAATCGGCGTTGGAATACCTAAAATAGTTTGATTGGCAAAATTAAGTAAGCTATCCGGGAACCCGCCAATCCCTTCATAACCGGTTGCACCGGCAAAACCGGATAATAGCAATGCGCCACCGCCATAAAGGTACATTGTTCCTAAAGTGATTACCAATGGATTCACTTTGGTATAGATAATCAAGCCCGCATTAACTAAACCACAAATTCCGCCCAGTAAAAAAGTCAGCGGGATCGCGATAAATAAAGAAATATCCGCTTTAAACAATACCCCAAGAAAAATAGCACAAAGCCCGACCGTTGAACCAAAAGAAATATCAATTCCGCCACTTACAATAATCATTGTTAATGGTAAGGCAAGCATGCCAATATAAATAAAATCACTGGTACTATATAAAAGCACATTGATATCTAGCATTCGAGGATTCAACATTCCAAATCCCATAACCTCAATAATCAATAGAAGAAAAAGCGAAACTTCCCAACCGTAATTTTTTACTTTCAACATCGTCTTCACCTTGTTATTTATTCCGAACCGTCTCTTCTTTTAAAAATCTGGCATAACGTTGTAATTTGATATTTTTTTCAATCATAATACGAATACGCCCATCAAATACCAGCACAGCAAGTAGAACAATACCGGCAACAAAATTATTCCAATAAGCAGGCACTTTCAGCAACACAAGAATCGTATCAATTTCGATTAAAAAATAAGCCCCTAAGATTGCTCCAATAATATTTCCCGAACCACCTAATAAACTGATTCCGCCTAATACGCAAGCCGCTATCGCTTTCATCTCCAAACCATTCCCGGTTGAATTTGGTACAAATCCAATCTGCGAAGCAAAAACAATACCCGCCAATGCCGCTGTGATTCCATTAATTGCAAAGGCTGAAATTCTGACAAAATTAGTCCGTACTCCTAACTGCAATGCGCCTTGTAAATTATCTCCGACGGCATAAAAATGTCTTCCTAACCGCACTTTCATTAATAAGAAATAAGCTAAAATCACTAATAGAATTAAGATCCAACCTATTAACGAAATATTAAAAAAAACCGGTTCTGACAATGATTTCAACTCTTGCGGTAGACCTTCTATCCATTTTCCTCCGGTAATTAATAACATAATCCCTTTATACAGCCCTAATGTGCCAAGTGTGGCGACAATCGCCGGAATCCTCAAAATAGTGACTAAAAATCCATTAAATAATCCTGCACATAAACCACAAAATAATGTTAATAAAAATGCCGCCAGGAGAGAATAGCCTAAATTTAATAAACTCCCCATAATGACGGCACATAACCCCATCGTTGAACCGACCGACACATCAATATTACGGGTTAAAATAACAAAGGTTGCGCCAATAGATAACAACATAACAATTTGTGCGGAATTAAAAATCATGGTTACCGTTTGAAAATTAAAATTGCCACCACCCCAGATAACCAATAATAGAAAAAGAAACAAAATCGCAAAAATAATTGTCATCTCTCGATTATTTTGTATAAATTTCCACATAAATGATTTCCTATTCTATTCGCCGCTAAATGCCATATGCATAATACTATCCGAATTAATCGCATCTCCAACCAAAGCGGAGCCAACCCTGCCATCATGCATGACTAAAACCCGATCTGACATTTGCTCTATCTCTTCCAGATCGGAAGAAATAAATAAAATTGCAACATTCTGTTCTGCGATGCTTTTTATCAGCTGATAAATATCTGCCCTAGCACCGATATCAACTCCACGGGTTGGTTCATCAATAACGAGTAATGCGGGATCGGCCTCTAAACATTTTGCAATCAAAACTTTTTGTTGGTTTCCCCCAGACAACGTCCTCACTAATTGCCCGCCATAATTAAATTTAATCCCTATCGCACGATGATAACGTTCTAAAATTGCATCTTCTTTTGCTTTATTTATCCAGAATCCCATATCGGTATAAGTCAAGCCGCAAGTATTCCATGACAACGGCGCATCCAAATATAGCCCTGAAGCTTGTCTATCTTCAGGCAGATAAACAATACCCTTATCTAACCGCTCTTTTATGCTCAGTCGGTTAATCTCTTGTCCATCAAAAATAATCTCTCCCGATTTTTCTTTTCTTAATCCATATAGCGTTTCTGCTAATTCCGTACGCCCGGCGCCAACTACACCGGCCAACCCTAAAATTTCCCCCGGATAGATTTCCAAATTAATATTCTTAAAACCTTCACCGGTTAACGCTTTGATCTGTAAAATAGGTTGATCTGTAGTTTTGATGCGATGATGACCTGGCAATTCCAACCATAATTTTTGTGATTCACTTAACTGCCCTGCTTTAGATTTAGGTTTAATCGCAGCTATAACATCATTACGATCTAATTCTCCTGTCGTACCGCTTAATGCAATAGAACCATCTCGCATCACACTAATAAAGTCGGATATCTGCCAAACTTCCGGTAATTTATGGGAAATAAAAATAATTCCTACACCTTTGGTAAGTAACGATTGGATTTTTATAAATAAACTTTCGGTTTCAACCGGTGTTAAAGAAGCTGTCGGCTCATCTAAAATTAAAATTGATGCATCACGCATCAAACCCCGCATAATTTCAACCAATTGCTGATCGGCAACTTCGAGCAATCCCGCTTGCATATCCAATTTCAAATGTGAATTCAGCTCACTAAGTAAAAGAGTCAATTTTTTTTCACTATGGCTATCCCATTTCAAGCCAAAAAGAATATTCTCTTTCACACTCAAATTAGGAAACAGCAAAGGCTCTTGCGGTACTAAATAGATCCCTAAATGATGCGCTTTATTTGGTGATAAGTTATTTTGTATCTCTCCATTTATTTCAATTGTTCCTGAATCTTGTGGTTGAATGCCCGCAATAATTTTCATTAATGTCGATTTTCCTGCGCCATTTCCACCTAGCAGCGCATGAACTTGCCCGGCGTACAACTCAAAATGGATATCTTTTAGAACTTCAACGCCAGAAAAAGACTTGCTGACACCATAAGTGGCAAGCAGCCGTTTTCTATCTGAAATATGCTCTCTTATCATCTTCTTTATCACCCTTAAGAATGAATAAATGTATTTGTATTTTTCATTTGTTCATCATCCTATAGAGTAAAAATAAAAATAACTGTGATTTAGATCGCAAAACAAGAATGAAATTAGGAAAAATTAGGAAGATTAAGGCAGTAAGCGGATACTTTGTGATCTAAATCACGCTTATACAAAAAATAAAAATGAACAATTGATAATTTTATAAATCATATGAATAATAATATTGATGGTAACAAAGGAAACAATAATGAATCATATCAAAGAAAATCTTCCTATCTCACACACTATGGGCGAAGAAGAAATACTGGCAAGAATTGCTTGGTTTTATTATCACGATAACTTAACACAGGGTGAGATTGGAAAGCGGTTGGATATTCCTCGCTTAAAAGTATCGCGTTTATTGGAAAAAGGACGCCAAATCGGCTTGATTAAAGTCCAAATTAATTCTCGTTTTAAGGGTTGCCTTGAACTGGAAGAGGCATTACGACACCATTTTCGTTTACAGCATATTCGGGTTCTGCCCGCACTTGAGCAAAATGAAATAAATACGCGCTTAGGTATCGGCGCATCACAAATGTTGATGTCCATCATGCGCCCGAACCAATTGCTCGCGATCGGTTTCGGTGAAACCATTATGCAAACAATTAAGTACAGTAACGAGTTTATCACCAATAACCAAATAAAATTAATCACGCTTTCCGGTGGGGTCGGACCTTATATGAAAGGAATTGGCGAATTAGACGGCTCTTGCAGTATCAGCATGATTCCCGCTCCGCTCCGAGCTTCATCACTTGAAGCTGCAAAATTATTTAAACGGGAAGCTTGTGTCAGAGACATTATGTTAGCCGCCGAAGCCGCTGACGTGGCAATAGTCGGGATCGGATCAACCCAGCAGAAAGGACAAGCCACCTTATTGCGTTCCGGCTATATCAATGAAGATAGCCAACAGGATCTCAGAAACAAAGGGGCTATTGGCGATATTTTAGGTTATTTCATGCAGCACGACGGTACGCTCCAACCGGATATTCCGCTACATGATGAACTCATTAGCGTTCCATTGGATAAATTAATCAAAATCCCTACGGTTATCGGTATTGCTGGCGGGGAGAATAAAGTCGAAGCTATTTTAAGCGCATTAAAAGGAAAATATATCAATTCATTAGTTACCGAAGAAAAAACGGCAAAAATGATACTGGCAAAAATCGTCTAGCCGCTAACCACTCTTTATTTTGTTAAAGCGGAAAATTGAGGAGATGTAAAATGGATAATCAATCAGATCGTTATCTCATGGCTCTTGATGCTGGCACCGGAAGTATCCGGGCTGTTATTTTTGATTTAAACGGTAATCAGATTAGTGCAGCGCAAAAAGAGTGGACTCATCTAACCGATCCTCAAATTCCCGGTTCAATGAATTTTGATTTACAAACCAACTGGCAGCTGGCAATTGACTGTATCAAACATGTTATTCAGCAAGCACAAATCGCCCCGGAGCAACTTATTTCTATCTCAACCTGTTCCATGCGGGAAGGAATTGTGCTGTATGATGATAAAAAACAACCAATTTGGGCGTGCGGTAATGTTGACGCCAGAGCAATCGAAGAAGTGCGGTACTTGAAATCATTGAATAACGGCACGTTCGAACAACAGGTTTATGAGATTTCAGGGCAAACATTGGCTTTAAGTGCTCTTCCGCGCTTGTTGTGGCTTGCCAATCACCGGCCTGAATTTTATCAAAATGTTAACGCTATCAGTATGATCAGTGATTGGTTGGCATTTATGTTAAGCGGAGAACTCGTGGTCGAACCATCGAATGCCGGCACGAGCGGTTTGCTTTGCTTAAACAGCAGAAATTGGCAGCCCGAGCTACTCGAACTGCTTGATTTAAACCCTAAAATTCTTATGCCGGTGAAAGAAACCGGGACCTTATTAGGCAATATTTTACCTGATGTCGCACAATTAACCGGATTATCGCCCAAAACCGTTGTCGTCGTCGGCGGTGGTGATGTACAACTCGGTTGCTTAGGACTCGGTATTACCGACGCGGCTCAAGCCGCTGTTATCGGCGGCACATTCTGGCAACAAGTCGTCAATCTGCCTAAAGCGGCTACCGATCCCGAAATGAATGTGCGGGTCAATCCCCATGTTATTCCGCCATTGGTACAAGCCGAATCGATCAGTTTCTTCACCGGTTTGACCATGCGTTGGTTCCGAGATGCTTTCTGTGAAGCTGAAAAACATCTTGCCAGCCAATTAGGAATCGATACTTACACTTTATTAGAACAAATGGCTGCACGTGTCCCCGTCGGATCATACGATATTGTACCGATTTTCTCCGACGCCATGCATTTTAAAGCCTGGTATCACGCGGCCCCCTCATTCATTAACCTTTCAATTGATCCCGATAAATGCAACAAAGCCGCATTATTCAGAGCATTAGAAGAAAATGCGGCTATTGTATCTTCTTGCAACTTAGATCAAGTAGAGCAATTTTCAGGCATAAAACTTTCTTCAATCGTTTTTGCCGGAGGTGGCTCAAAGGGCCATTTATGGAGTCAAATTTTAGCTGACGTCACCGGCTTAACTGTGAATATTCCAGTGGTTAAAGAAGCAACGGCTTTAGGTTGCGCCATCGCAGCTGGCGTTGGAGCAGGGATTTATTCTTCGCTGGCAGAAGCCGGTAAAAAATTAGTGAAATTTGAACGCCAACACCAACCGAATCCTGAAAACCATATCCTTTATCAAGCGCATAAAAAGAAATGGAGTGAGATATACCATCAACAATTACAACTTGTTGATGAGAATCTCACCACCTCACTTTGGAAAGCGCCGGGGTTATAATAATAAGATCGGAATACTGGCTATAGTATCGGTATTTTAGCCTTATTCCGTTTTTCTGTTTTCCTTTTTTAAACTAATTTATACTCTTTGATTATTTTACTTCTTACTAAAATTTCGTAGTATAGATGAATAAAAATTTTGGTTTTAAGGAATTTCAAATGTGCCAACTACTCGGAATGAACTGCAACACCCCGACCGATATTGTGTTTTCGTTCGAGGGCTTTCGCTGTCGTGGCGGTTTGACCGATTCGCACGCCGACGGATTTGGGATCGGCTTTTTTGAAGATAAAGGCGTGCGCTTGTTTCATGACGATAAAGCCAGTGCCACTTCGCCGGTTGCCGATTTGGTGCGTAATTATCCGATTCAGTCGAAAAATGTGATTGCGCATATCCGCAAAGCAACCCAAGGGCGGATTTTGCTTGCCAACACCCACCCGTTTATGCGTGAAATCTGGGGGCAATATTGGCTGTTTGCGCACAACGGCAATTTGAAAAACTTTCAGCCAAATGAAGGGCAATATTACCGTCCGGTCGGCACGACCGATTCCGAAACGGCATTTTGTTATCTGTTGGAAACTTTACGTCAGAAGTTCGATCACGCCCCAAGCCTTGAGCAGATTTTTACCGAAGTCAATTTGATTGCGCAACAACTGCGCCAATACGGTTTACTGAACTTTCTGTTGTCAAACGGCGAATGGCTGATTGCCCACACCGGCTCACTGTTACATTATATCGTGCGCAAAGCGCCGTTTGGCGAGGCGAAATTGGTCGATGACGATGTGCAGATTGATTTTGCTTCGGTCACCACGCCGAATGATCGGGTGGCAGTGATTGCAACAGAACCTTTAACCGATAACGAAAACTGGCAACAGTTGGCGGTTAATGAGTTGGTGCTGTTTCAAGAGGGCGAAATTGTCTTGTGCTACACGCCGGACAATCCCTATTATCCAAGCATTGCCGAAGGGTTGGAAATGGCACGGCAGGCTGTTTGACCGCTCTTTATGTCTCTTTCACTTCACGATCAACAGCGACTGCGCCATCTTAATCTGCAAATCAGCCGCCGTTTACGCAGCTGTTTGGATTTAGCCGAACGCCATTTCCAGCACACGTTTGCCATGCCGCAAGTCAATTTCAAGCTGTGCGGTGTGAAAGCCGGTGTCGCTTACCTGCAACAAAATGAAATCCGTCTGAACCGCACTTTGCTGTTGGAAAACAGCGAGGAATTTTTGCGCCAAGTCGTGCCGCATGAATTGGCGCACTTGTTGGTATATCAACTGTTCGGGCGGGTTCAACCGCACGGTAAAGAGTGGCAAATGCTGATGCAGCAGGTGTTTAACTTGCCTGCCGATACCTGCCACCAATTCGATATTCAAAACGTACAAGGCAACACTATCACCTACCGCTGCGACTGCCAAACCCACCAACTCAGCCTACGCCGCCATAATAATATCCTGCGCAATAACGTGCGCTATCATTGTCGGTTGTGCAAGGGGGTTTTGATGAAAGAAGAGGCGAAAGCGCTGGTGCGGTGATAATTTCCCTTCTCGCTTGATTGGAGATGGTGTCTAAAGGACGGATGAGGGTGAATATGCTATTCTCCCCCTCATCCTGATTTTCGCTTCTAAACGAAGCAAAAATCTGTCCTTCTCCCACTAGGGGCGAAGGACACTAGCAGCCTAACTCACTTCCGTTTCGCTCGCGGGTGGGCGGAGTCGTACACGTCGGCGAGGTGTTTGAAATCCAAATGGGTGTAGATTTGGGTGGTGGAGAGGTTGGCGTGTCCTAACAGCTCCTGCACCGCACGCAGGTCGGCGCTGGATTCCAACATATGGGTGGCAAACGAGTGGCGCAATTTATGCGGGTTTAAATGGGTCGGTAAGCCCTGCCGCTGCCCCCACACTTCCAAGCGTTTTTGAATCGCACGGTGGCTGATTCGCTTCCCACGCAAGCTGACGAACAAGGCATCGTCTTCGGGATTAAACAGCATGCGTACCGCCAACCATTTTTGAATTGCTTGTGCGGCGTAACGCCCGTACGGCAAAATCCGCTCTTTGTTGCCTTTCCCCAAGACGCGCAATTCGCGCGTGCGGCTTTGCAGATCTTGTATATTCAGCTGTTGCAATTCATTTAGCCGCAGACCGGCGCTGTACATCAATTCCATCATCGCCAAATCGCGCAGATCAATCGGTTCATTGCTGGCATTATCCAACAACTGCCCGACCTGTTCGGCTTCGATATTTTTCGGCAAACGTTTGGCTTGTTTCGGTGCGGAAACCGCGGCGGCGGGATTAACTTTAATGTCCCCTTGCGACAATAAATAATTCAGAAAACCACGCAAACTGGATAAACGCAAAGCGAGGCTTTTGGCATTCAGCCCCTGCTTACGGCTTGCTGCCAGCAAATAACGCACCACACCCGCATCCACCTGCCGCCAATTTTCAATCCCTTGCGCTTGCAACATCAGGATAATTTGTTCCAATTGATGTTGGTAATTGCTCAGGGTATGCGGGCTGAGTTGGCGCTCAATCCGTAAATAATTCCAATAACCCTGCAGCGGCTGCGAAAGTGCGGTTACGCTCATTATAATTTCTCAATCAGCCAATGATCGAGATGTTGCTCGATCATCTCGGCCAGCTGGCGCAGAAATGCGGTTTCTTGGTTGCGGTGAAAATGGCGTTCGTCTCTTGCCGCAAACAATAACACCGCGGTGTAAGGATGACGGGATTTACGTTTGCCCAACAAACAAAGCGCCACCGAGCCAACCGGAAAATCGTCCGGCAAAAACAGCAAGGTTTTTTCGCGGTGGGTCAGTGTGCCTAAATAGTGGCGCTGCAAACCGAAGCGTTCCAAACGGATAATCTCAAATGCGGTGCGATCCAACCAATTTTGCGCTTCGATTTCCTCACCCTCCACCCAACTGTCACGAAACAGCAACACCGTGCCTTTTTGCAAACCCAGTGCGGTCGTCCAGTCTTGTAATGCCGCCAAACCGTCAGGCAAGCGTTTGGCTTGTGCCAAGCGGGTTTGTAGCGGTAACAGGCTGAAAAACATGCGCTCATTGTGCTCCGCCACTTTATGAATCGTATCCAGTTCCTGTTGCTGCCGTTGCAGCTGATCGCGTTGGCGTTGCAGCTTCGCTTCCACCAGCGACAGAATACCCTTTTCCGCGTGGGTCACCTTTAGCCGATCCAACAGTTGCGGGTAATCATTGAAAAAATCAGGATTCTGCTGTAAATAATCCGCCACCGCACTTGCGCTTAATGCTTCACTCATCACAACCCCTTATAACCGAATATAACCGTCGAATAAATGGGTCGCCTCGCCGGTCATAAACAGCGGTTTACCTTCGCCTTGCCATTCGATCAACAAGTTACCACCCGGCAATGCCACTTCCACTTGTGCATCCAAAGTACCCTGCATAATGCCGACCGCCACCGCCGCACAGGCGCCGCTGCCACAAGCTTGGGTTTCGCCGGCACCACGTTCAAACACACGCAGTTTCACCTGTTTACGGTTTAAGATTTGCATAAAACCGATGTTGGCACATTCCGGAAAACGCTCGTGACTTTCCAACAAAGCACCCAAGCGTTGCACCGGTGCAGCCGCCACATCATCAACCGTTAAAACACAATGCGGATTGCCCATCGACACCACCCCGCATAACACCGTTTCCAACTCGGTGCGCAAGATATAATTTTTTTCAAATTTATTGGCAGTAAACGGTACTTTTGCCGGTTCCCAAATCGGCTCGCCCATATTGACCCGAATTTGTTCGTCCTCTTTAATATTCAATACCATTTTGCCTTTGGCAGTGCTGACGTTAATCTCTTTTTTATTGGTTAGCCCTTTCAGTTGCACAAAACGGGCAAAACAGCGCGCGCCGTTGCCGCATTGCGCCACTTCGCTACCGTCGGCATTAAAAATACGGTAGTGAAAATCCATATCCGGATCATACGGCGGCTCGACCAACAACAGTTGATCAAACCCCACGCCACGGTGCCGATCCGCCAAACGGCGAATGGTGCTCTCCGGGAAAAACACATTTTGGGTGATGCCGTCCACCACCATAAAATCGTTTCCCAAGCCGTGCATTTTTGAAAATTGCATAGTTTATCCTTAAATTTAAGTTATGCCCGCATTATAGAACCAAGATAAGGGAATGTCTAAATGATTCATGCGCCGACAGTTTGCTAACGCCCGCCATTATGATAGGATTCTGACAATGCTTTTCATCGGTGGATCCTATATGCAAAATCTTAAAAAAGTACAAGCCATGCGCGTGGCAGGATTGGGCTGTGTGCTCACCATTGCCGTGATCGGCTTTTTTCTCTTTTCCCTGCCTAGCGCACAACTGATTGATCATCTGACCGCACTTGGTGCTTGGTTCGGCGCCGGCACTACGATTGGTATCTTTGCCTTAGCGTGTTTACCGATATTGGTCAGCACATTGTGTTACTGGATTTATTATTGGCTGAAAAGCTGAGTTCATCATGGCAAAACTCTATTTTTATTACTCCACCATGAATGCCGGCAAGTCCACTACCTTGCTGCAATCTTCCTACAACTACCGAGAACGGCAAATGAACACGCTGGTTTACACTGCGGCAATTGACGATCGCTTCGGCAGCGGCAAAGTGACCTCGCGCATTGGCATCAGTCAAGAGGCGTTAGTTTTTACTGACAAAACCGATTTATACCAGCAAATCAAGCAACAAATTCAACAACAACCGCTGCATTGTATCTTAGTTGATGAAGCGCAGTTTTTGACTAAATCTCAGGTGTATCAACTGAGCGATGTCGTCGATAAACTACATATTCCGGTATTGTGTTACGGCTTACGTACCGATTTTCAGGGTGAGCTGTTTGAAGGCAGTCGCTATTTGCTTGCTTGGGCGGATCAGTTGGAAGAGCTGAAAACGATCTGTTACTGCGGACGCAAAGCCAATTTTGTACTGCGCTTAAATGCTGAGGGAGAGGTGGTCAAAGCCGGCGAACAAATCCAAATCGGCGGCAATGACCGTTATCTGTCTGTTTGCCGACGACATTATAAAGCGCGGTTAGGCAAGTAGCGGAGGAACTAAAAAACCCGCTAAATCAGCGGGTTTTGTCTGTGTAATGAATAAGGATTAATACAAGATTCTTGAGGCTTCGAACCAATCCGCTTTAAACGGGCGCTTCATATTGGTGATGGCATCAATAATATCGTGGTGTACCAGTTTCTCATTTTGAATACCGATACAACGTCCGCCGATACCCTCTTTCAACAACTCGACCGCATAAACCCCCATACGCGAAGCCAAAATACGGTCAAAGGCGCAAGGCGCACCGCCGCGTTGCACATGCCCTAAAATCGTAGCCCGGGCTTCCAGTTTAACGCGCGATTCGATTTCTTTTGCCAACTCATTAACATCACAAATATGTTCTGTGATGGCGATAATGGCGTGGCGTTTCCCTTTGTGGAAACCGTATTCGACTTTCTTGATCAAAGCTTCACGCTCAAACGGACGCTCCGGCACGACGATAAATTCACAACCGCCGGCAATCGCTGCGCCTAAGGTTAAATCGCCGCAATGGCGCCCCATAATTTCGATAATCGAAACGCGTTGGTGCGAACTGGAAGTATCGCGCAAACGGTCAATCGCTTCCAAGGCGGTTTCAAGTGCGGTTTGGAAACCAATGGTATAATCCGTGCCGGCAACATCATTGTCAATCGTGCCGGGAATCCCGATACAAGGAAAACCGTATTCTTCGGTAATCAATTTCGCGCCCATATACGAACCGTCCCCGCCGATTACGACTAAAGAATCAATCCCGTGTTGACGCAAATTGTCCACCGCTTTGGCACGAATTGCCGGATCTTTAAATTCAGGGAAACGCGCCGAGCCTAAAAATGTGCCGCCGCGCCCGATAATATCGGAAACGGAAAAACGCTCTAATTTTTTGATTTCGTTATGATAGAGTCCTGAATATCCATTATATACGCCATAAACTTCTATGCCTTCAAACAGCGCTGCTCGCACCACGCCGCGAATTGCCGCATTCATGCCCGGGGCGTCGCCGCCGCTGGTTAAAATAGCAACTTTCTTTACCATGTTGAGTTACCTTCTATTTAATTTTGATTGAAAAATAATTTTGTGTGTAGGGTACACGATCCCTGGTTTACTCTCTATAGGAAAATGATTTTTTTCTGATTTTTTCTTCAGCCGTTAACATTTTATCAATTTTATGTTGCGATTTTATGACAAATACAAAACACTTCAGATTTTTTGCAATGTTTGTTCTTTTTGCACCACTGAGGTCGGCTCTTGGTGAATGATAATATCCGACATCGGGAATGCCATTAATAGTCGATTTTCGAGGTTATCCGTGATTTGATGTGCTTTCCACAACGGCAGATTATCGTCCAGTTCCAAGTGCAACTGGATAAACCGAATCGCGCCCGAACGACGGGTGCGCAAATCATGAATACCGATAATTTCCTGCTGGCTGGAGGCAATTTCCCAAATGGTTTCAATTTCCTTCTCCGGCAAAGTGCGGTCAAGCAGCAGTTGGATCGATTCAAACAGCATTTTGAGGGCATTCGCCAAAATATACAGCGCAATCAGCAGCGCAAAAATCCCATCGGCGTAAATATAGCCGAAGGCACTCAAACCCAATGACAGCAAGACGGCTACATTCATCAACAGATCGGTTTCATAGTGCAGTTTGTCAGCGCGAATTGCCGGGCTCTGAGTGTTACGAATGACATAAGTTTGATAGCGGATTAGCGCCAAAGTAAATATTAAAGCAATCACGGTGACGGCAATCCCGATGGAGGCGGATTGCAGCGGCTGCGGGTTAATGATGCGCTCAATACCTTGTAACAACAACAAGATCGCAGAACCGGAAATAAACGCGCCTTGAATCAGCGTGGCTAACGATTCCGCCTTGCCGTGTCCGAACGAGTGGTTGTCATCGGCAGGCATCAGTGAAAAACGCAGAATAATCATACTGGTGAACGAAGCAAGCAGATCCAACAACGAATCAGTGATCGACGCCAGCATGCTGACGGAGCCGGTCTGCCACCAAGCCACGCCTTTGATTAAAATCAGGCTAAGTGCGGTGCAAACGGCCAACACTGAAGCGCGGCGTACCAAACGTCCATATTTTTCATGCATAATCAATCACCCCACTTTTAATTACACTGCCATGTCCACGGCTGTTGTTGCAATTGTTGTAAGATTTTATGCGCCTTTGGATAAATTTGCCGTTGCAGAAAAGCCTGTTCTTTCGCTTTTGCCTGCGGTTTAGCGTTCACACCATAGCTATATTGAAATTCTAAAAAGCCGCAATCCGCCATATTCCGCCCCTTCGCCAGTTCGACGCCCCAATAGGCAAAACGCTCGCTCGGGCGGTAAACCAGTTGCGAATATAAGGTCTCATCCGTAATCGACATTTCGGCCAAGGTATTATCGCTTTGCTGATAACTTTTTTGCCGCAGTTCCAAGCGTTGCCGCAGGCTTAACTCCTGTTTATTACGGTCGAAAAACAGCACGGCTTTTTCCCTTGAGCCGCTATTGCCGTTCGGGTGATAGACATAGCGCACCATTTCCACTAAATCGACGCTTTTACCACGTTGGAAAGTTTTGCCATTGAATTTGATCTTTTCCGGTGCTTGGAAGGTTTTACTCTGTTCAACCGACGAGCAAGCGCTGAACAATAAGCACAACGCCAATAAAAAAACGGATTTGATCGCCATGGGTTAATCCTGTGAATCGCGTTTAAATACCAGTTCGTTGCCAGCGGAGGCGCTTTCGTCAAACCAATAACCGCCCAAATCAAAAGATTTCAGATCGTTCACCGTCGAAATGCGGTTTTGAATTAAATAACGGCACATCAAACCGCGCGCTTTTTTGGCATAAAAACTGATCACTTTATAGTTGCCGTTTTTATAATCGAGGAAAATCGGCTTGACAATCCGTGCCTGTAATTTTTGCGGCTGTACCGCTTTAAAATATTCGTCCGAAGCCAGATTGATTAAAACGTCATCGCCTTGTTGCTCAAGTGCGGTTTGCAATTGTGCGGTGATCACGCCGCCCCAAAAATCATACAGGTTTTTACCGTTCGGATTGGCAAGTTTGGTGCCCATTTCCAAACGGTACGGTTGCATTAAATCCAGCGGTTTCAACAAGCCGTATAGACCCGACAGCATGCGCAAATGTTGCTGTGCATAGCGCACTTCATCGGCACTCAGGCTGTCGGCATCCAAACCGGTATAAACATCGCCTTTAAAGGCGTAAATTGCGGCTTTGGCGTTGGTTGGGTTATGCGCCAATTGCCACTCGGCAAAACGTGCCGCATTCAGCCCCGCCAGCTTATCGCTGATATGCATGAGCGAGCCGATTTGTGCCGGGGTCAATGCACGGCACACCTCAATAAGTTGTTGGCTATATTGGGTTAATTCCGGTTGGGTAAAATCAAATGCGGGAATTTCAGACTGAAAATCCAAGGTTTTTGCCGGGGAAATAATCGCGAGCATAAGGCTTCCATAGATAATGACAAACAGGGTGCGATTATAACAGATTCGCACCGATTCTCTACCGCACTTTTATTATGGGTAATGCTATTTCAGCTGCAACGGCAAGCGCCAATCAATCGGCGTTTGTTGATGTTGTTGTAAATAAGCATTGGCTTTGGAAAAATGTTTACAGCCGAAGAAACCGCGATATGCCGACAACGGCGACGGATGCGGTGCGCTCAAAACCAAATGGCGTTGGCGGTCGATAAACTGCCCTTTTTTCTGCGCGTGGCTGCCCCACAGCAAAAAGACCAAATGGTCGCGATGTTGGTTCAGTTGCGCAATCACTTTATCGGTAAAGGTTTCCCAACCGAAATTGGCGTGCGAATGTGCCCGCCCCTGCTCCACCGTCAGCACAGTGTTGAGCAATAACACCCCTTGCTGCGCCCAGTGTTGCAGATAGCCGTGCGGCGGAATCTCAAAGCCCTCAATATCATCGGCCAGTTCTTTATACATATTGACCAACGACGGCGGCGGTGCAATGCCCGGTTTGACCGAAAACGCCAACCCATGCGCCTGATTGGCGCCGTGATAGGGATCTTGCCCTAAAATCACCACGTTGACTTGTTCAAATTCGGTTAAACGAAAAGCGGTAAACACTTCGTCATGCGGCGGATAGACCGTTTTACCGCTCTTTTTCGCATTTTCGACTTGTGCCAAAATAGTTAAAAAATAGGGTTGTTGCTTTTCCGCGCCGATCGCTTCTGTCCAGGTTTTCATTCGTCTTCCCTTACTGATTTGCTGTTTTGAAAATTATAGGCAAAGGCAGTCAAAAAACCTAGCCTTGATTTTAAAACCCGCCTTATTTTTGTTATTAAAATGTAATCAAAAAACAAGTATTAAGTTAAATTAAGCAGGCGTTCCGATGTTATTTTTTGACTTAAATCAAATATCCGATTTTATCAAAAAATAACCAGTTGTTCTGGGTCAATTATCCCCAAAAATATTTGAAAATTTAAACAAGGGTGATAAAATTCTGAGCAGTAAACTTAATCCGTCCACGATAATATTGGAGTCTATTATGATCAAAGGTATTCAAATTACACAAGCGGCAAACGACGCGTTATTAAACTCTTTCTGGTTATTGGACAGCGACAAAGGCGAAGCCCGTTGCTTATGTGCCAAAGGCGATTACACTGAAGACCAAATCGTTGCGATTAACGAATTAGGTCAAATCGAATACCGCGAATTGCCGGTTGATGTGGCGCCGACAGTCAAAGTGGAAGGCGGTCAACACTTGAACGTCAACGTATTGCGTCGCGAAACCTTGGAAGATGCGGTGAATAACCCTGAAAAATATCCGCAATTAACCATCCGTGTTTCCGGTTATGCCGTACGTTTCAACTCTCTGACTCCGGAACAACAACGCGACGTGATTGCGCGTACTTTTACCGAAAGCTTGTAATTTTTCTTTTAGCTTCACATTTTAAACGCACGGCAATATGGTCGTGCGTTTTGCATTTCTGACACCGATTTTAACTTGTATAAAATCCAAAATAGCTGATAATACTTAAAGTTGCCTAACGGCAGCTTTGAAATTGCTGACAAACTTACTTCTCTCCCTCCGCGTGCGGAGGGAGTACTATTTTTCGCAAGAAAAATGGGGAGGGAGGGATAATATGAAAATGCAACATATTCATTTTTAACATTCTTTATGCCTCCCTCCGTCCTTAGGACACCTCCCTCCGTATACAGAGGGAGGGAAATGATTAGAGAAAGAGACTTTGTCATCAGCCTGAAAGCTGCCGGACGGCAGCTTTTTTATCTTATCCGTTATTGTGGAGTTTTTTATGACGAATCCGTCACTGCCCGACATCGGCAGCCCGATATTTTATACCGTATTTTCAATTGTGGTTGCGATCATGCTGCTGATTGATCTATTCAGCCTGAAAAAGAGCGGGGTGCATAAAGTCAGCGTGAAAGAAGCGATGTGGTGGAGCGTGGTGTGGATCAGTGTTTCGGCGTTGTTTGCCTTATGGCTCTATTTTGAACTCGCCGGCAATCCGGCATTCGGCAGCAAAATTGCCGGTGAAAAAGTGATGGAATTTCTGACCGGTTACGTGTTGGAAAAATCGCTGTCGGTCGATAACTTATTCGTATTCCTGATGATCTTCAGCTATTTCAAAGTGCCGCCGCAATATCAGCATAAAGTGCTGTTGTATGGCGTACTCGGCGCGATTGTGATGCGTGCGGTGATGATCGGTATCGGTGCGATGTTAATCCGTGAATATGAGTGGATTTTATATATTTTCGGTGTATTCTTGATTTATAGCGGTTTCAAAATTTTCACTGCGAAAGAAGGCGGTGAAGGCGAAGATTTCTCCCGAAACTGGCTGCTCAACTGGCTGCGCCGCCATTTACGCCTCAGCAGTCAATTTGACGGCGAAAAGTTCCTGACCATCGAAAACGGCAAAAAGGTGTTTACGCCGTTGGTATTGGTGCTGATTATGGTCGAGCTGAGCGATGTGGTGTTTGCGGTCGATAGCATTCCGGCGGTCTTTGCCGTCACCACCGATCCCTTTATCGTGCTGACTTCGAATATTTTCGCCATTCTCGGTTTGCGTGCGATGTATTTCGTACTAGCGGACATTGCCGACCGTTTTGTCTATCTGAAATACGGATTGGCGGTGATCTTGATTTTTATCGGTATCAAAATGCTGTTGGTGATGGCGGGCATTCATTTGCCGATTGTGCTGTCGATGAGCTTTGTATTCCTGATTTTAATCCTGTCGGTTGTCTTGTCGCTACGCAAGAAAATGCTCTAATTCTCCGATAATAAGCTAAAAAACCGCACTTTGCCGTTCAAATGCAAAGTGCGGTATCTTCAGGCTATCCGTGCGTTAAAACGCTAATGCTCGGTCGCCGTTTTCGTCTTTAATCCGATTCGGCAAGCCCATTTGGTTCAACAGGTTAAGGAACGGTTTCGGATCCAGTTCCTCCACATTGACCATCTTCGCCACATCCCACACGCCTTGTGCCACTAGAATCGCAGCAGCAACCGGTGGTACGCCGGCGGTATAGGAAATGCCTTGGCTGCCCACTTCTTCATAGGCTTCTTTATGATCCGCCACGTTGTAGAGAAAGACTTCTTTTTCCTTACCGTCTTTCCGACCTTTGGCAAGCGTGCCGATACAGGTTTTACCGGTGTAATCCGGCGCCAGTGAAGAGGGATCAGGCAGAACCGCTTTCACCACTTTTAATGGGATCACTTCCAAGCCTTCTGCGGTGGTCACCGGCTGTTCCGACAATAAGCCTAAATTTTTCAGCACGGTAAATACATTAATATAATGATCGCCGAAACCCATCCAGAAACGGATATTCGGCACGTTTAAGTTTTGCGACAGCGAGTGAATTTCATCATGCCCTGTCATATACGAGGTTTGCTGGCCGACAACCGGCAGGTCGTCCGTCCGCTTGATTTCAAACATTCGGTTGCTGGTCCATTGGCTGTTTTGCCAACTCCAGACTTGCCCGGTAAATTCACGGAAATTGATTTCCGGATCAAAATTAGTGGCGAAATAACGCCCGTGGCTGCCGGCATTAATATCAATAATATCAATGCTGTCGGTTTGATCTAAGCACTCGTTGACCGCAACGGCGGCATAGGCATTCACCACGCCCGGATCAAAACCGACACCTAAAATAGCGGTAATCTTATTCTTTGCACAGATTTCACGGCGTTGCCATTCGTAATTATTGTACCACGGTGGGGTTTCACAAATTTTATGCGGTTCTTCGTGGATTGCGGTGTCAAGATAAGCTGCGCCGGTTTCGATACAGGCTTGCAGCACCGACATATTGAGAAATGCCGAACCGACGTTGATCACGATTTGTGCTTCTGTTTCTTTGATGATCGATTTGGTTGCTTCGATATTGAACGCATCAAGTTCAAAGCAGGCAATTTCAGCGGGAATTTTAAAGGCATTTTTTTCACGCACGCTGTTGGCGATGTCTTGGCATTTGCTAATGCCGCGTGAAGCAATGGCGATAGAACCTAAAATATCGTTGTGTTGGGCGCATTTATGTGCGACGACTTGAGCCACACCACCGGCACCGATAATTAAGATGTTTTTTTTCATGTTTGCATAATCCTCCTTAATGTCAGATTACCACCGCACTTTTGATTTCAAAGTGCGGTCATAACCGGCATGACGTTTAATCTTGCCAACTCGGCAAGACCTGATTGATTCGTTGAAACCACTTGCAATAACGCAAAACGGTTAAGACAAGCTGTCAACGTAATCGTCAAAATTGAATTGTTTGATTAATTTAATCTCACCATTCAATTCTTTCATGGCAATGGACGGCATATTGACGCCATTGAACCAATTCTTTTTCACCATGGTATAACCGGCGGCGTCGCAGAACGACAGGCGATCGCCGATTTTCAACGGTTGTTCAAACCGATATTCGCCGAAAATATCGCCGGCAAGACAAGATTTGCCACAGACCATATAGTGATAATCGCCCTGATTCGGCTGTAGCTTAGCGGTTTGGCGATAAATCAGCAAATCCAACATATGCGCTTCGATTGAGCTGTCGACAATCGCCAAATCTTTGCCGTTATGTAAGGTATCCAACACCGTCACTTCCAGACTGGTGCTGAGGGTGATCGCCGCTTCGCCCGGTTCTAAATACACCTGCACGCCGTATCGTTGGGCAAATTGTTTTAGGCGGTCGGCAAATTGATCGAGCGGATACCCTTCACTGGTAAAATGAATGCCGCCGCCCAAGCTGACCCAATCCACTTGCTGCAGAAGTTCGCCAAATTCGTTTTCGATATGCTTTAACATCTGATCAAATCGGTCAAAATCGCCGTTTTCACAGTTGTTGTGGAACATAAAACCGTTAATCAGCGGCAGTACGTCACGAATTTTATTGATGTCCCATTCGCCTAAACGGCTGTGCGGACGCGCCGGATCCGCCAAGATAAAATCAGAGGCGCTGACACGCGGATTGACGCGCAAACCGCGCTGAATATCTTGTGCTTGTTGAGAAAAACGCTGTAACTGGCTGATAGAATTGAAAATGATTTTATCCGCGTTGGCAACCACCTCGGCAATTTCCGCGTCGCTGTACGCCACGCTATAGGCATGGGTTTCGCCGCCGAATTTGCGCTGTCCCAATTTCACTTCATACAACGAAGACGAGGTTGTGCCGTCCATATACTGACGCATAAAATCAAACACGCCCCAGGTGGCAAAACATTTCAACGCCAACAAAGCTTTCGCCCCGGAACGCTCACGCAGATAGGCAATTTTCTGCATATTTTTCAGTAATTTGCTTTTATCAATCAGATAATACGGCGTGGCTAATTCAGTCATTTTTCTTTTCACATTCTATAAAAAAATCGGTTGATTAAGAGAAACTCTCAATCAACCTATTGATACTATTATATATTTACTTTACTCATTGTAGAGCGGATTAGGTTAATTACCAGCCCTTCACCACAGAGTCTTTAAACTCCGCTTTCGCTTTTTCATACACGGCTTCGGAATTATAAGCTTTGACAAAGTTTACCACATCTTGATCGTCTTTGTTGTCTTCGCGTGCCACAATGATATTCACATACGGCGAATCTTTGTCCTCCACGAAAATCGCGTCGGTGCTTGGGAACAAGCCTGCTTGTCCGGCATAAGTATTATTGATGACCGCTAAATCCACTTCCGGCAATACTTGTGGTAACAACGGTGCTTCTAATTCGCGAATTTTCAGTTTTTTCGGATTGTCAACGATATCAAGTGCGGTCGGGGTTAATCCCGTACCCTCTTTCAATTTCAGCAACCCTTGTGCTTGTAACAATAACAAGGCACGTCCGCCGTTAGTCGGATCATTTGGAATCGCCACGGTTGCCCCGTCTTTCAGTTCATCAAGTTTGCTGATTTTTTTAGAATATGCCGCAATCGGGTAAACGAAAGTATTACCGACAATCACCAACCCTTTCAAACCACGCGCTTCCACTTGCGCATCCAAATACGGTTTGTGTTGGAATGCGTTCGCATCAATCGATTTTTCTTCCAATGCCACGTTCGGAGTGACATAGTCGGTAAAGGGTACAAGTTCAACCTCTAAACCGAATTGATCTTTCGCCACTTGTTTTGCGACTTCGGCAACGGAGAATTCCGGACCGGTTTGAATGCCCACTTTAAGTTTGCCGTCTTTAGCCAATGCTGAACCGGAAAATGCAACAGCAGTAGCCAATGCGGTCAAGGTGAAAATATTTTTTAATTTCATGGTATTTTCCTTTTTCGTAAAGAGTAATGAATAAAACCTAACGGTGATCGACATAACGAACTAAGCGATCGCCGACAAATTGAATCAGTTGCACCAATGCCACCAAGATAACCACTACGGTGGTTAAAATTTCCGGTACATTGGTTTGATAGCCATAGCGAATCGCCACATCGCCCAAACCGCCGCCGCCGACAATGCCCGCCATCGCGGAATAGTTCACTAAGGTCACCAACGTGATCGTTATTCCATTGATCAACGCCGGCAGCGCCTCAGGCAATAAAAATTTGCTGATGATTTGTAAATCGGTGGCGCCCATGGCTCGTGCGGCTTCGGTCAGCCCTGCGGGAATCTCTAACAGCGCGCCTTCGACCAAACGCGCCACAAACGGAATCGCCGCTACGGTTAACGGCACAACCGCCGCCGTAGTACCAATCGACGAGCCGACCAAGGCACGGGTGAACGGAATAATCCAGAACAGCAAAATCACAAACGGGATCGCCCGTCCGATATTGACCGCCATGCTGATACTCCGATATAACTTCGGATTTTGCTTAATTTCGCCCGGACGGGTGATAAATAACAACACACCAAGCGGAATAGCAAAAAGTGCAGCCAACAATCCAGAAGCAAATACCATATATAACGTTTCGCCGGTCGCATTCAAAATCATCTGCCACACTTGTGGTGTTAAACGATCAAACATAGCCTAACACCTCTACCCGGACATTGTGTTCCATCAAATAAATTTTCGCCTCGGTAATCGCGTCTTCCGGCCCTTCCACCTCGGCAATAGTGAAGCCAAATTTCACCCCGCCGATATAATCAATCTGTGAGACTAAAATACTCAAATCCACACCGAATTTTTTCGAAGTTTGCGACAATAACGGGGCGTCAACCGAGCGCCCGGTAAATTCAAATTTGATAATCGGATAAGAATTCGCTCCTTTTGGCGACGGCGAGAGTTGTTCCATATACTGCTTCGGCAAATTAATTCGAAACGTGGATTGAATGAAGCTTTTTGCCAGTTCGGTTTTCGGGTTGGAGAACACTTCGCTCACACTTCCCGATTCAACTAACTGCCCTTTATCAATCACCACCACTTGATGACAGATTTGCTTCACCACTTCCATTTCGTGAGTAATTAACAGTATGGTTAAACCCAATTTTTGGTTGATTTCTTGCAACAGGCTTAAAATCGACTGTGTGGTTGCCGGATCGAGTGCGCTGGTCGCTTCGTCGCATAACAGCACTTTCGGCTCGGAAGCCAACGCGCGCGCAATCGCCACCCGCTGTTTTTGCCCGCCGGACAGATTACTCGGATAAACGTTTTTCTTGTCGCTTAGACCGACCAGTTCTAATAACTCGTCCACCCGCCGGGTGACCGCACTTTGATCACTGCCGTTCAATTCTAACGGCAACGCCACGTTGCCAAATACCGTGCGGTTACTTAACAGGTTAAAATGCTGGAAAATCATGCCGATATGACGGCGCGCCTCGACTAACTGCGCGGTATTCATCGCGGTCAATTCCTGCCCGTCGACAAACACCTGCCCACTGGTCGGTTGCTCCAGCAAGTTGGCGCAACGGATCAGCGTGCTTTTGCCCGCCCCCGACGCACCGATCACGCCACAGATCTGCCCCTTTGGGATCACCAGATTGACGTTATCAAGTGCGGTCAGCTTTTTGCCGTTCGCCTCAAAAATTTTGTTAATGTTTTTTAGCTTAATCATGTAAGCCCTTTGTGATTGAAGTCATAAATTACCTCGCTATTTTAGACGTCCAGATTGCCATGTCAACCGCTAGTTGCCCCTTTTTTATAGCAACTCGTTATAAGCTAGACACTTTACTGCATTTTATTCAATAAAAGTACGCTATTCCCGCATTTCAGTACGATTATGCGCTATAATCGCCGCCAATAAACGGGCGATTCCGCTCCGCCACTATACTACACTAAAGACTAAAGGTTCTTATGCAAAAAGCCATTTTTCTCGATCGCGACGGCACCCTCAATGTCGATCACGGTTATGTCCACCAAATCGATCAATTTGAATTTATCAACGGCAGTATTGAAGCCTTGTTGGAACTCAAACAAATGGGCTATTTATTGGTGTTGGTCACCAATCAATCCGGCATTGCGCGCGGCTATTTCAGCGAAGATCAATTTCTGCAACTGACCGAGTGGTTCGATTGGTCACTGGCGGATCGCGGCGTGGATTTCGACGGCATTTATTATTGCCCCCACCTGCCGGACGGACAGGGCGAATATCGCCAAGATTGCGACTGCCGCAAACCGAAACCGGGCATGTTGTTGCAAGCCTCTAGCGAGCTGAAGATTGATCTTAACCGCTCTTTTATGGTCGGCGACAAAATCGAGGATCTGATGGCGGGCAACGCTGCCGGTGTAGCCCATACTATTTTAGTCCGCAGCGGAAAAACGGTGACTGCCGAAGGCGAAAAATTGGCAGAGGCGGTGTTGGATTCGGTGGCGGAGTTACCGGATTATATTAAGCGCCATATAAAAAAATAAACTAAATACCGCCAATTCGCGTGTAAGATTGAATTTGCCCTTTATATAAGCGACAATACGCGCCGATAAAAATATTAACCCGAGATAAAATTACCAATGTCAGTCAACCAATATCCACAACAAATTGATAAACGCCGCACTTTCGCGATTATTTCCCACCCCGATGCCGGTAAAACCACGATTACGGAAAAAGTGTTGCTGTACGGTGAAGCGATTCAAACCGCCGGTACGGTCAAAGGGCGCGGCTCGAGCCAACACGCCAAATCCGACTGGATGGAAATGGAAAAACAACGCGGGATTTCGATCACCACCTCGGTAATGCAATTTCCGTATCGCGATTGCTTGGTCAATTTGTTGGATACCCCGGGACACGAAGACTTCTCGGAAGATACCTACCGCACGTTGACCGCAGTGGACAGCTGTTTGATGGTAATCGATTCCGCCAAAGGGGTTGAGGAACGCACGATTAAACTGATGGAAGTCACCCGTTTGCGCGACACGCCGATTTTGACCTTTATGAATAAACTCGACCGCGATATTCGTGATCCGATGGAACTGTTAGACGAAGTGGAAAACGTATTGAATATCCATTGTGCGCCGATCACCTGGCCTATCGGTTGCGGTAAATTATTTAAAGGCGTTTATCATCTCTACAATGACGAAACCTACCTCTATCAAACCGGGCAAGGACACACCATCCAAGAAGTGCGGGTGATTAAGGGGTTGGATAATCCGGAATTAGACAGCACGGTCGGCGATGATTTGGCGCAACAATTACGTGACGAACTGGAATTGGTGCAAGGTGCCTCCAATCCGTTTGAACTGGACGCCTTTTTGCAAGGGCAACTGACGCCGGTCTTCTTCGGCACCGCACTTGGCAACTTTGGCGTCGATCATATGTTGGACGGCTTGACCCAATGGGCACCCCGCCCGCAAGCGCGCCACTCCGATTTGCGCGATGTCTCTCCGGCGGAAGAAAAACTGACGGGCTTTGTATTTAAAATTCAAGCGAACATGGATCCGAAACACCGTGACCGTGTTGCCTTTATGCGTATCGTGTCGGGCAAATATGAAAAAGGTATGAAAATGCACCACGTCCGAATTGGTAAAGATGTGGTGATTTCCGACGCGCTCACGTTTATGGCGGGCGACCGGACTCATGCCGAAGAAGCCTATGCCGGCGATATTATCGGCTTGCACAATCACGGCACAATTCAAATCGGCGATACTTTCACTCAGGGTGAAAAGCTGAAATTCAGCGGCATTCCGAATTTCGCCCCGGAACTGTTCCGCCGTATCCGCTTGCGCGATCCGCTGAAACAAAAGCAGCTGTTAAAAGGCTTGGTGCAGCTTTCGGAAGAGGGCGCAGTGCAGGTGTTCCGTCCGCTCACCAACAACGATCTGATTGTCGGCGCGGTCGGGGTGTTGCAGTTTGATGTGGTGGTTGCACGTCTGAAAAGCGAATATAACGTGGAAGCGATTTACGAAACGGTCAATGTCACCACCGCGCGCTGGGTTGAATGCGACGACGTGAAAAAATTCGAAGAATTTAAACGCAAAAACGAGCAGAATTTAGCCTTGGACGGCAGCGATAACTTAACTTACATTGCTCCGACTATGGTCAATTTAAACTTGGCGCATGAACGTTATCCGGATGTGAAATTTTTTAAAACAAAAGAACATTAATACGACACTTAAACAATGTAAAAAGCATTTTTTCACATTATTTTTAGCCTATCGCACTAAAAACTCCCTCTAAAGGATGACCTAAGTCAAAGTTTAGAACAGAATTATGCTTTTTTTCGTATTCTTTATGTTATAGTTAGGTTGCAATTCTGCAATGAATATTTTATTTGTTTATTAAAAGTAAAATTAATTGCCATGAAAACCAATATAATAATGGTGATTTATAACCCTGTGATTTTATAGGTAAAAGATAAATGCGTATTCCTAAAATTCTTATCGTCGAAGATGAAGCCGTTACCAGAAATACTCTAAAAAACATTTTTGAGGCGGAAGGTTACGAAGTGATGGAAGCTTCTGACGGTAATAAAATGCATAGTATTCTGTCCAGCACCAGCGTCAATCTGGTGGTGATGGATATTAATTTACCCGGCAAAAATGGCTTAATGCTGGCACGCGAATTGCGTGAAACCGCCAATACCGCGCTGATGTTCTTAACCGGACGCGATAATGAAGTGGATAAAATTTTGGGACTGGAAATCGGTGCCGACGACTATATCACCAAACCGTTTAATCCAAGAGAATTGGCAATTCGTGCCAGAAATCTGTTGCAACGCACCATGTCCGAAAAAGAACAACCGATTTCGCACGAACACGTGGAACAATACCGTTTCAACGGTTGGGCGCTGGATATTAACAGCCGCACCTTGATTTCGCCGGAAGGGGAAAGCAATAAGTTACCCCGCAGCGAATTCCGTGCGTTGCTGCATTTCTGTGAAAATCCGGGGAAAATCCAAACCCGTGATGATTTACTGAAAAAAATGACCGGGCGCGAGTTGAAACCACATGATAGAACCGTTGACGTCACCATTCGCCGCATTCGCAAACATTTTGAGTCGCACCCGGATACGCCGGAAATCATCGCAACTATCCACGGGGAAGGTTATCGTTTTTGCGGTGAACTCGAATAAACCACACTGAACCGCACTTTTAACCGGAAAATAAAAATATTTTCCGGTTTTATTTTATCTACTAGGCGAGGCATAGTAGACAAAAACAAAAACCAGACTGTAGGTCTGGTTTTTAAAGCATGAAGAAAATTTTATTTTTTCAGTTTCAAAATCACGGTTTCGCCTAATACAACCGGGCCGCTGGCTTTTTCAATACTGCTGATTTCATCCATGTTGGAGATCACCACCGGCGTCAACACTGATTTTGCTTTGGCTTCTAATACTGCCAAATCAAATTCAATGATGGTATCGCCTTTTTTCACATCTTGCCCCTCTTCGGCAATACGAGTGAAACCTTCGCCTTTTAATTCTACGGTATCAATCCCGAAGTGCACGAAAAGCTCAACGCCTTCTTTGGATTCCATTGAGAATGCGTGGTTGGTTTCGAAAATTTTACCAATCACGCCGTCGATTGGGGCGACAATTTTATTACCGGTAGGACGAATTGCGATCCCGTCACCAACGATTTTTTCCGAAAAAACAACGTCCGGCACATCTTCAATGTTGACAATTTCACCGGATAATGGCGCATAAATTTCAACTTCCGCACCTTTATTGTCTTTTGAACCAAATAGTTTATCAAATAAACCCATTTTAAATCTCCTCATTAATCCATCAAAAATCTCTGTTATGTTACCCGAAATTTTTTAATTTGTATCTAGTTTAAACCGTTTTCGGTTAAAAAAGCCGAAATTTTCGCTTGAATATCCGCCGCAGTCGGTTGTTGCAACACCTCGTTTGCCAAGTTTTGTACGTCCGCATAGTTCACATTACGAATCAATTTTTTGATCCGCGGCACTGAAATCGCGCTCATACTGAATTCATCCAGCCCCATGCCGAGCAACAATAACGTGGCGTGTTCATCCCCGGCTAACTCGCCGCACATCCCGGTCCATTTGCCTTCCGCGTGCGACGCATCGATCACTTGTTTAATCAGGCTCAACACCGACGGAGTCATCGGATTATACAGGTGTGAAATCAATTCATTACCACGATCAACCGCCAAGGTGTATTGGGTCAAGTCATTGGTGCCGATACTGAAGAAATCCACTTCTTTCGCCAAGAATTTGGCATTCACCGCCGCAGACGGCGTTTCCACCATCACGCCGATTTGAATATTTTCGTCAAAGGCTTTGCCTTCGTTGCGCAACGCTTGTTTTAATTCCGTAACCACCGCTTTCAGCGTACGAATTTCCTCCACCGAAATAATCATCGGGAACATTATCGCCAGTTTGCCAAATGCGGAAGCCCGCAAGACCGCTCTTAGCTGATCATTCAGGATTTCACGTTTGTCTAAAGCAATACGAATCGCACGCCAGCCTAGGAATGGATTCATTTCTTTCGGTAAATTCAAATACGGCAACTCTTTGTCGCCACCAATATCCATCGTGCGCAACACCACCAATTTACCGTCCATCGCCTCAACCACTTCTTTATAGGCTTGGAATTGTTCTTCTTCGCTCGGCAACTGATCACGATCCATAAACAGGAATTCGGTACGATAGAGACCAACGCCTTCCGCGCCGTTACGGTGTGCGCCTTCCACATCGCGGATAGTGCCAATGTTCGCCACCACTTCGACGTTATGCCCGTCTAAGGTCACCGCCGGTAAATCTTTCAGTTTTGCCAGTTCGGCTTTTTCTTCCGCCAATTGCTGTTGCAAGCCGATAATACGGTTTAACTCTTCTTGTGACGGATTGATGAAAATCTCATTATTGACCGCATCCAAAATCAAGGTGTCGCCGCTGACGATCAGTTTGGTTGCCACATTGGTGCCGACGATCGCCGGTAACTCCAAAGAACGCGCCATGATTGAGGTGTGTGAGGTGCGCCCGCCGATGTCGGTGATAAAACCCAGCACTTTGTCTAGATTTAATTGTGCCGTTTCAGACGGGGTCAAATCATTCGCAATCAGAATGACTTCTTCGTTGATTTCCCCCAGATCAACAATATTCATACCCAAAATATTTTTGATTAAACGGTTACCAATATCGCGGATATCGCCCGCTCTTTCTTTCAGATATTCATCATCGATTTCAGACAGCATGGTCACTTGCTGATCAACCACGGAACCGGCGGCAAAATCGGCGGTCACCAAATCATCACGGATCAGGGCCAGAATTTCGTCTTCCAGCTCTTCATCTTCCAGAATCATCAAGTGCCCGTCAAAAATGGCACCTTTTTCTTCACCTAATGTTCTGGTGGCTTTCTCTTTAATCGCGGTTAACTGCTCGACCGCTTTTTCACGCCCGTCATAGAAACGCTGAATTTCAGCCTCAACCTGAGATGCAGCGATGGATTTTGTATTTAAAACAATCTCTTCTTCTTTCAGAACCAGTGCCTTACCGAAGACAATCCCTGGTGACGCTAAAATACCTGAAATCATAATAAAACCTTTGTTGAATAAAAATAGTGAAGCGAATAGAGCTCTATTCGCTTTAGCTTGCTTAAATTATAACCTGTCTTGACAGGCAATAACCACCGACAATCGAATCAGCTTAAATTGATTTATTCTAAAGTCGGGATCAGCGCAACCAAATGCTCAACCGCTTTTTCTTCGTCTTCGCCTTCGGCACTGATGGTGATGACGGTGCCTTGCACCAAACCTAAGGTTTGCAATTTGAACAAGCTTTTCGCACTGGAGCTTTTACCGTTGGAAGTTACTGTAATATCGGAGGCAAACGCTTTTGCTTCTTTGACAAACTGTGCAGCCGGGCGAGTATGTAAGCCATTTGGAGCAGTAATGGTAACGTCTTTTGAGTACATAAGTAATTTCCTTATTTATCTGAGTAACACTGAATATAAATCAATATGATTCATAGCAAATCACGGCGCCCCTAGTTCAATACGGGCACAACCCTGATTATCACAATTTTTTAATAATTATTTTACCGACTAAAATAATTATTTGGGTTAGTATCAATATTCCGCCTAAATAATCAAGGCATAACTGGAAAAAATATGATGTATCGCACAGTTTTTAATTAAAAAAGTTTATTTTTTAACCGCATCTTACATTTTATGAGCGGATTTGACATTTGCCTATCACGGTTTTGCACCACGGTTTCATGCCCTAACGCAAATTAATTTGTAACAAAATGCCGTTGCGCCTTATTTTCGTCCAACGCCAGAATCAGGCGGTGGTAATTTTCAAAACGTAGCGGGTGAATTTTGCCCTGCTCCACTGCCTCACGCAACACACAGCCCGGATCGTCCAGATGTTTGCAATCGCGGAATTTACAGCCGCCAAGATAGTCCTGAAATTCACGGTAACCATTGGTAATGGTGGTCGCGTCCAAATGCCATACGCCAAACTCACGGATACCGGGCGAATCAATCACTTCGCCGCCGTCGGTTAAGCGAATCAAACGGGAAACCGTTGTAGTATGTTGCCCTAAACCGGAATTTTCACTGACAGCGCCGATCTGCAATGCCAAGTGCGGTTGCAACGCATTGAGTAAACTGGATTTCCCCACCCCGGATTGTCCGACGAAAATCGAACAGCCATCACGCAACATGTCGGCTAACTGCCGCATATTTTCGCCACTATAAGAAGAAACCATCAGCACGCGGTAACCCAAAGTGCGGTAAATATCAAACAGTTGCTCGGCTTCGCTACGCTCTTCCGCTGTACATAAATCAATTTTGTTCAAGAGCAAAATCGGCTCAATCCCCAAACTTTCACACACCACCAAATAACGATCGATAATATTGGCGGAAAAGTGCGGTAACATCGCCGAAACCACAAAAATTTGATCGATATTCGCCGCAATCGGTTTAATCCCGTCATAATAATCCGGACGGGAAAGCACATTTTTACGCTCCTGCACCGCTTCCACCACGCCGCTGATCCCTTGCAATTGCTGATGTCCGGCACGCCACAACACCCGATCACCAACCACCAAATTACTTAAGGTGCGGCGCAAGTTACAGCGAAATACCTCGCCTACGCTGTTTTCAATATCGGCATGCAGCGCATAACGGGAAATCACCCTTCCGCTTTGCATTTCGCCCAACATGTCATCCTGCCATTCAATCTCACGCGTTTCTTTTTTCCGCTGCTGATAATGACTTAACGTTTTCTGTTGGTTAGATTGAATTCGGCGCTTCTGATTTTTTGTTAACTTTTGCTTACTCAAAAAATTTCCTTACTCCCGCTGGTTTTTACGCTAAAATAGCGCGTAAATGAGATAATTTTTGAACGACTAGGATACCGCATATTATGCCATTCGATAAACAAAATCTGATCTGGATTGATCTTGAAATGACCGGTTTGGATCCGGAAAAAGAGCGAATCATTGAAATCGCCACCATTGTCACCGATAAAGATCTGAATATACTTGCCGAAGGACCGGTGCTTGCCGTTCACCAGCCGGACAGTTTACTCAACGCCATGAGCGAATGGTGCAGCAAAACCCATACCGCCAACGGCTTAGTTTCGCGCGTTAAAGAAAGCAAATTAAGCGAACGTGCCGCCGAATTGCGCACCTTGGATTTTCTGAAAAAATGGGTGCCGAAAAACAGCTCGCCGATTTGCGGCAACAGCGTGGCGCAAGATAAGCGCTTTTTGTTCAAATATATGCCGGAATTAGCCGACTATTTTCACTACCGCTATCTCGATGTCAGCAGCGTGAAAGAACTGGCAAGCCGCTGGAAACCGGAAATTTTAGACGGTTTTAAAAAACAGAATACCCATTTGGCGCTCGATGACATCCGGGAATCGATTGCCGAACTCGCTTATTACCGCGAACATTTTATTGATTTGAACAAAAATACGTCGCAAAGCTAAAAATCATACGCTTTTTGCTGTCATTTTCGACAATCAAACTTTTTTTTATTATTTGGGGTTGCAGGCAAAAAAAATTTTTGTATAATGCACCCCACTGATTACGTCAGACCATTCAAATGCGGGAATAGCTCAGTTGGTAGAGCACAACCTTGCCAAGGTTGGGGTCGCGAGTTCGAGTCTCGTTTCCCGCTCCAAATTCTCAAACCTTATCGTTTACCTAGTTTATCTCTTTTTATTGCACTATAAAGTGCGGTTTCTATGCAGATAAAACCGTGCATTCACAGCAAAATTCCTCTATCATTAGCGCCTGATTTTAGTTTGGATATTCCGTTTATATTAAGTTGAATTATGTCGCCACTAGCAACATCTCCATATCAAATCCAATTTGAAAACGAAGCGCAATTGCTCGCCTTTGCCGCACGTCTGAGCGCGCTTTTGATCAAATATAATGCAATGGAACAAAAACAGGGCTTTGTTGTCTATTTATATGGTGGTTTAGGTGCGGGCAAAACCACGTTTAGCCGCGGTATAATTCAGGCGCTGGGGCATAACGGTAATGTCAAAAGTCCGACTTATACTTTAGTCGAAGAATACCCTCTGCCGACCTTGAATGTTTACCACTTTGATCTGTATCGCCTCGCCGATCCGGAAGAATTGGCGTTTATGGGCATTCGTGATTATTTTCAATCCGGCAGCTTGGCATTATTGGAATGGGCGGAGCGCGGGCAAGGCATGATTCCTGCGGCGGACATAACCATTCAACTCAACTATTTAGCACAAGGACGTGAGCTGCAACTCACGGCGCACAGCGAAATGGGTGAACGCATTGCGGCACAATTGCACTAACGCAACCAAGCGCACGCAGCAGCATAACCGAATTTATATTTAACTGTTTTGATTTGACGAAAGACGCCAGAATGAAAAAATTTGCTTTGTTTATCACTTACTTTTTGACACTTTTACTCGGCTTTATCAGTTTTTCCGCCAACGCGGGCACCCTGACCGCACTGAATGTGAAAAATGAAAACAAAAAAACGCAAATCGAGTTTTCTTTTTCGCTCGCCACCAAATACAGCTATTTTGCCTTGCAAAATCCGGAACGCTTGGTGATTGACTTTGCCAACAGCCAAGCTCACGCCAAGTTGTTGCCGAGAAAGATTAACGACAGTGTCGTGGCCAATCTGCGCACCAGCAACCCGCCCCGTTCCACTACCCTGCGGGTGGTATTAGAACTCAAACAAAAAAGCGGTTTTAAATTCCACAATAACGGTAAAAAAATTACACTGATGGTCGATAATGCCGCCGGTCAAACCGCAGCAACAAAAACCGGCACTAGCGCAGCAAAAGTGGCGAAAGAGACGGTTAAAACCGCCACCACCACGAAAAATCAAGCAACGGCTGCCAGAAGCAACGCCGCCCGTACCGGCGTGTTAGTCATCGCAATTGATGCCGGCCATGGCGGCAAAGATCCCGGTGCAATCGGCACCGGTTTAGGCTTGCGTGAAAAAGTGGTTACCCTGCAAATTGCTAAAGAATTAAAAGCCCTATTGGATAAAGATCACCGTTTCAAAAGTGTATTGACCCGCACCGGCGATTACTATATTTCGGTGCCGAACCGCTCGGAAATTGCGCGGAAGAACAAAGCCAATTATTTAATCTCCATCCATGCCGACTCCAACGGATCACCGTCGCTACGCGGCGCCTCGGTTTGGGTGCTGTCAAATAAACGTGCCAGCAGCGAAATGGGGCGTTGGTTGGAAGATCATGAAAAACAATCGGAATTATTGGGCGGCGCCGGTAATGTTTTGGCGTCGCACGATGAAAAATATTTGAACCAAACCGTATTGGATCTGCAATTCGGGCATTCGCAACGCGCCGGTTATCAGTTAGGGCAAGCCATTCTGAAACGCTTCGGCAGCTTTGCCAAATTGAGCAAAAACGTGCCGCAACACGCCAGCCTCGGGGTATTGCGTTCGCCGGATATTCCGTCGGTGTTGGTGGAAACCGGTTTCCTTTCTAATCATGAAGAAGAAAGCAAACTGGCAACCGCCGCTTACCGCCGCCAAATCGCCAATGCCATTTATCGCGGTTTGATTGATTATTACAACACAAGCGGTGAGGCAAGTGCGGTCGCCGGCCGGGCGGGCAACACGGCTAAAAGCAATAAAGCCGGCGGCAAAGCAAGTAATAAGGCGAGCAGCACCCCGCAATTCCACACCGTGAAAGCGGGAGAAAGTCTGGGCGGAATCTCAATTAAATACAATATCAAAATTCGTGAATTACAGCGTTTAAATAAGTTGAAAAACGACAATGTCCGTATCGGACAAAAAATTAAATTACGGGATTAAACAGCATGCCGATTCAAATTCTTTCGCCACAACTGACTAACCAGATTGCCGCCGGTGAGGTGGTGGAACGTCCTGCGTCGGTGGTGAAAGAACTGGTGGAAAACAGCCTTGACGCCGGAGCGGACGACATTCAGATTGACATCGAGCGAGGCGGTGCAGGCTTAATCCGCATTCGTGATAACGGTTTTGGCATTCCGAAAGCGGAGTTAGCTCTCGCTTTATCACGCCACGCCACCAGTAAAATCAGCACGTTAGAAGATTTAGAAGCGATTTTAAGCCTCGGTTTCCGTGGCGAAGCCCTTGCCAGTATCAGCTCGGTCTCACGCCTGACCCTGACCTCCAAACCGCCGCAACAAACCGAAGCCTGGCAGGTATTCGCACAGGGACGCGAGATGGAAACCACCATTCAGCCGGCGGCACATCCTGTCGGCACCACGGTCGAAGTGGCGAATCTGTTTTTCAATACGCCGGCACGACGCAAATTTTTGCGCACCGAAAAAACCGAATTCAGCCATATTGACGAAGTGGTGCGTCGCATTGCGTTGGTCAAATCACAAGCGGCTTTCACCTTAACCCACAACGGCAAAATCGTACGCCAATACCGTAAAGCCGGCAGTCCGCAGCAAAAACTGAAACGCTTGGCTGCGATTTGCGGACAAGATTTTGTCGAAAATGCATTGGAAATCAACTGGCAGCACAACGATTTGCACCTCTACGGCTGGGTCGCCAACACCCGTTTTTTACGTGCGCAAAACGATCTGAATTACAGTTATGTCAACGGGCGTATGATGCGCGATAAAACCATCAACCATGCGGTGCGTCAAGCCTATGGCGATAACATTCACAGCGAGGCGTTTCCGGCATTCGTGTTGTTTATCGATCTTGATCCGACACAGGTTGATGTCAATGTACATCCGGCAAAACACGAAGTGCGGTTTCACCAAAGTCGTTTAATACATGACTTTATCTATCAGGGCGTACTGAATGCGTTGGCAACGGCCGATAACTTAGATTTTATCGAAACGGAAATGCAATCGCCACTAGCCCCTAATCGTGCCGCAGCGGGGGAAAATATTTTTGCGCCGGCACCAAGCGCAAGTGCGGTCAGTGCAAGTTCAAACCGCACTTCGGCGAGTGATCATGCGCCGCGGGATTTTTCAGAACGCCCGGCTTATCGCCCGGCAGAAGGCAAGGCATATCATCAGTTGCTGCAACCTGCAACCGTGAGCTATTCGACGTTGAATCCAAATCCTATGCCAATCCAAGAGCCCGCGCCGTCATGGGAAATTCAGCAAAATCCGCACTTGCGCCTGTTAACCTTGCTGGCGGACGAGCAACTGTTATTATTGCAACGGCAGCAACGGCTCTATTTTGTGCAAGTGCCGGCGTTGCAACGCTGCAAATTAACGCAAGAACTACAACAAGAAAAAATCCCTCATCAGCCGCTACTGATTCCGTTGGTGTTGCATTTAGATCAGATCCAAGCCGAACATTGGACGCAACGGCAACCGCACTTTGCCCGTTGCGGCTTTGAAATCACGCTGTATCAACAGCACGGCAAAAGCCGCTTAACCGTGAGTGCCGTGCCGTCAGTGTTGCGCCAGCAAAATCTGCAAGCCTGTCTGGTCGGCTTGCTCAATCAGAGTAACCTGAGTAAATTTAACGATTTCCTCACGCACTTAATCAACAATTTAACCTTGCCGCCACTGCAAACCTTAGCCGATGCCAATGCCGAATTCGCGCGTTTAGAGCAGCTGCTCGACAGCGAATCGGCGCAATTTAAACAACTCTTGCTGCCATTGGATCTACAGCCTTATCGATTAGGAAATACCCTATGAGCAACCGCAAACCTTTGGCTGTTTTCCTCATGGGACCGACCGCCTCCGGTAAAACCGACTTGGCGATTCAGTTGCGCCAACAGTTGCCGTTCGAGGTGATTAGTGTCGATTCGGCATTGATTTACCGTGGCATGGATATCGGCACCGCCAAACCGAACCCGGCGGAATTAGCTTTAGCGCCACATCGCTTAATCGACATTAAAGATCCGGCGGAAAGTTATTCTGCCGCCGATTTCCGTCATGACGCACTGCGCGAAATGCAATCGATCACTCAACAGGGTAAAATTCCGTTGTTGGTCGGCGGCACTATGTTGTATTACAAAGCCTTACTTGAGGGGTTATCACCGTTGCCGTCGGCAGATGACAAAGTGCGGTCTGAAATTGAAGCGGTTGCCGCCGAAAAAGGCTGGGCATATCTGCACCAACAACTGCAACAAGTTGATCCGATTGCAGCCGCACGGATCCACCCCAATGATCCGCAGCGGATTAACCGCGCCTTGGAAGTGTATTATATCAGTGGCAAAAGCATGACCGAACTGACGGCAATCCAAGGCGAAGCCCTGCCCTATCGGATTATGCAATTTGCGATTGCGCCGCAAGATCGTGCGGTATTACATCAGCGCATTGAACAACGCTTTCATAATATGATCATGCAAGGCTTTGAACAGGAAGTGCGGTCGCTCTATCAACGTGGCGATCTGCATCCGGATCTTCCCTCCATTCGGTGCGTCGGCTACCGTCAAATGTGGGAATATTTGCGCGGCGATTATGATCATGCCGACATGATCTATCGTGGCATTTGCGCCACCCGCCAACTGGCAAAACGGCAAATAACCTGGCTAAGGGGCTGGAAATCGGAGATTCACTGGCTGGACAGTTTGGCAATTCCGCAAGCAAAACAAAAAATTATGCAAATTTTGCAAGAAAGCGGCTCCGCCCTCTTGCAGACGGGTGACTTTCGGAAATAAAGTTGCTATATTGAAATAGAGGGACAGACATACTGCGGTCGTTTCCGGTTTTGCTTAAAAATTTGTAAGACTATAACTAAAACATCATAACTAAAATATAAGGAATCCAATTATGGCAAAAGGACAATCATTACAAGATCCTTACTTGAACTCACTTCGTCGTGAACGCATTCCCGTGTCTATTTATTTGGTCAACGGGATCAAACTGCAAGGACAAATCGAATCATTTGACCAATTTGTTATTTTGTTAAAAAATACCGTTAGTCAAATGGTGTACAAGCATGCGATTTCCACCGTGGTGCCGGCACGGGCGATTTCACACCATAACAATTCTCAAGCGCAAAGCAGTGAGAATAAAACGGACGTTAGCGATAGCGAATAATCTGGTTGTAGGAAATCACGTTGTCTGAATATGATAATGACAGCGCTCCAAGCGAACAGCAGAGCGCTCTTTTCGATCTGAGCTTAGGCCGTAAAGATATCCGCGATCAGTTGTTGCAAAATGAGCGCGCGATTTTGGTACATGTCTTTTTTTCACAGCAAAAAGATCCGGAAAACATCGAGGAATGCCGCCAACTTGCCGCGTCGGCGCAAGTTGATGTGATTGAAGTGCTGACCACCGCGCGTTCTGCGCCGCAACCGAAATATTTTATCGGACAAGGCAAAGCGGAAGAAGTGGCGGAGGCGGTCAAATTGCATAATGCCGATATCGTACTGGTGAACCATATTCTCAGCGCCGCACAAAACCGTAACATAGAAAAATTGTGCGGCTGCCGCGTCATTGACCGCACTACCCTGATTCTTGACATCTTCGCCCAACGCGCCCGTTCGCACGAAGGCAAACTGCAAGTCGAACTGGCACAGCTGAAACATATTTCCACCCGCTTAATCCGCGGTTGGACCCACTTAGAACGACAAAAGGGCGGGATCGGTTTGCGCGGTCCGGGCGAAACCCAGCTCGAAACCGACCGCCGTTTAATCAAAGTGCGGTTGGCGCAATTGCAATCCAAGCTGGCAAAAGTCAGCCAACAGCGCAATCTCAACCGTCGCACCCGGCAAAAAGCCGAAATTCCGACCTTATCCTTGGTTGGTTATACCAATGCCGGTAAATCAACCTTGTTCAACGCCTTAACCAGCGCCGAGGTCTATGCAGCCGATCAACTGTTCGCTACTCTTGATCCGACCTTGCGTAAGTTGGAGATTGAAAATGTCGGCACTACGATTCTGGCGGATACCGTCGGATTTATCCGCCATTTACCGCACGATTTAGTCGAAGCTTTTAAATCTACCCTGCAAGAAACCACCGAAGCCACGCTGCTATTGCATGTGATCGACGCCTCCGATGAACGCCGTCAGGAAAATATCGACGCCGTCAATGCGGTGTTGGAAGAAATCGGGGCGTCTACCGTACCTTATTTATTGGTGTTCAATAAAATCGATCAATGTGAAGATGTCGCTCCGCATATCGACTATGACGATCAAGGTAAGCCAAGTGCGGTCTATCTCTCTGCACAGAACGGAGAAGGAATTGAATTACTACGGCAAGCGATTCAAAAACGGCTCGAAAACCAAATTTTACATTTGCAACTGTCGCTGCCGGTGACGGCGGGCAAAATCCGCCACTTACTCTATCAACAAAACCATATCCGCAGCGAAAACATTAGCGAAAATGGCGAGTTTCTCCTTTCATTACAAATAGATAATCATAAATGGCGGCAACTTGCCGCCCATTATCCGGATTTAATAAGTTATTTGAAATAATTTTCTTTTGCTTTCATTTGCTATATTCCAATTCCGTTTATCCTTATAAAAGCAGCCGCAAAATCGTTATAACCATCACAAATATCAACTGTAATGAAACAAAAAATGTGATAGCTCTCTGATTTTAAAATATCTTGCTTTACTCCAAAAATGAAGCCATTCAAAATCAATTCGAAAGCAAATGAAATATTAAGTTTGTTTTCGTAAGGGGTTGAAAATGACAAGCACTGTGGAAAGACGTTCGCAAATTGTACAAATCGTTAATGCTCAAGGCAGTATTCGCGTCGAAGCATTGGCACAACATTGTGCGGTTTCCAGCGTCACCATTCGCAGCGATCTCAGTTATCTGCAAAAACAAGGATTACTATTGCGTTCGCATGGTTTCGCTTTGCCGAATAACCGAATCATCGGCGAATTGTCGATTAAAGAGAAACGCAACCAACACGTCGAGATCAAACGCCTGATCGGACAAGCCGCGGCCAAACTGATTAATGACGGCGATTCGATTATCTTGGATTCCGGCACTACCACCAAAGAAATCGCAGCAAATATGCGGCACTTAAATGATGTGGTGGTGATGACCAGCGGTTTAGACGTAGCAATGGAGCTGACGGCGGCAGACGGCGTTCAGGTGCGAATGCCCGGCGGCACGTTAAGAAAAAACGCACTCTCTTTTTCCGGTATTTCCGCAGAAAAAAGTTTGGAAAATTATGTTTTTGACAAAGTATTTTTGGGTGTAGACGGTTACGATCTGAAAGTCGGAATTACCACGCATAATGAGCAGGAAGCCAATTTGAACCGCTTGATGTGTAATATTTCGGCACAGATTATCGTGGTGACGGATTCAAGCAAATTCAGTAAACGCAGTGTTCATGTGATTCGCAAGTTTGCCGGAATTGATATTCTCATTACCGATAACGCCATTCCGCCCGACTATTTGCAAGCCTTTCAACAACAGGGTGTGCGGGTCATTTTAGTCAACAGCAATTAACTATGCCAATCATGTTTTAAATTTTCAACACGTATTTGCATTGCCAAACGGTCAATTCGACTCCTTACCCAACGAATGCAATTTATTCGTTCTCTATTTACTGATAAGGAGTCAGACATGGATTATTTGGGCATCGCCGGCGAATCCCTCGAACAAGCTAATGCCTTATGGACGGCAAAAGAAATTTGTCAGCAACCTGATTGTTGGCGGCAAACCGCCTCAATCATCGATTCACAACGGCAAGCCATTGATGATTTTTTGGCGCCACTGTTAGCCAAAGATAACTTACGCCTCATTTTAACCGGTGCCGGCACTTCCGCTTTTTCCGGCGAAGTATTGTTACCGTTTTTTAACCAATGGAGCGCACTTCAAGCCACGGCGATTGCCACCACCGATTTGGTCTCCAACCCGTACCAATATCTGAAACACGATCAGCCGACGTTATTGATTTCTTTTGCGCGTTCCGGCAACAGCCCGGAAAGTGCGGCGGCGGTGCAGTTGCTGAATCAATTCGTGGAGAACAGCTACCATTTAATCATCACTTGCAACCAAAACGGCAAACTGTATCAAGAAAATTATCAAGCCGACAACGCCTACGCGCTCGCGTTACCGCCACAAACCAATGATAACGGCTTTGCCATGACCTCGAGTTTCTCCAGCATGACCTTGGCAACCGCGCTGATCTTTTTCCAACCGCACTTTGACCTTGCGCAAGTGCAACAACTCGCCGATTGCGCCGAACGCTTTATCCAAGACAAACATTGGCAGGTGAAAACCTTAGCCGGCGAAGCGGTTGAACGGATTGTCTATCTCGGCAGCGGCGGTTTCAAAGGCTTATCGCAAGAGTCGGCCTTGAAATTATTGGAACTGACCGCCGGCGAAGTGGTGGCGATTTATGACACGCCGCTGGGCTTCCGTCACGGTCCGAAATCGATTATCAACAGCAAAACCACGGTGATTGTCTATCTTTCCAACAATCCTTACACCCGTCAATATGATATTGATTTATGTAATGAAATTCTGCGCGACGGCAAAGTACAACGCTTGGTGGTCTTAACCGCCGAACTGGAAAGTCGCCTGCCTGCCGAGCAGCAAATTTGTTTAGGCACATTAAGTGCGGTATCGGATATGGCACTTGCTTTTCCGTATATCATCTTTGCACAAATGTTTTCATTCTATCGCTCTTACCTTACCGGACACACCACTGATAACCCGTGTCCGACCGGTGAAGTAAACCGCGTGGTACAAGGTGTGATTATTCACCCGTATAAGCCTTAACCGCACTTTATGTATCAATTTACAACAATAAGGAGAAAGTTATGCCAAATATCGTATTAAGCCGAATTGATGAACGTCTGATTCACGGGCAAGTCGGGGTGCAATGGGTCGGTTTTGCCGGTGCCAATTTGGTATTGGTCGCCAATGATGAAGTGGCGGCAGACGAAATGCAACAAAATTTAATGGAAATGGTGCTGGCAGATGGAATTGACGTTCGTTTCTGGCCATTACAAAAAGTAATTGACAATATTCATCGTGCCGCCGACAGACAAAAAATCCTGTTGGTCTGCCGCAGTCCGTCTGATTTCCTGAAATTGGTCGAAGGCGGGGTTCCGGTGAAAAAAATCAATGTCGGCAATATGCATTTTGCCGAAGGCAAACAACAAATCCACAAAACGGTATCAGTCGATCCACAAGATGCCGCCGCTTTCAAAAAGCTGCAACAACTTGGGGTGGAATGCTATATCCAAGGCGTTCCAACCGAGGAATCCACTGATCTATTTAAATTACTCAAGTAAGGAGACAACTCATGGAAATTGGATTACTACAATCAATTATCCTTGGCATTATTGCTTTTATAGCAGGTCTCGATCTCTATAACGGCTTAACCCACTTCCACCGTCCGGTTGTACTAGGTCCGATTGTCGGTCTGGTACTTGGCGATTTACAGACCGGTATTTTAGTCGGTGGTACCTTGGAATTGGTCTGGATGGGCTTAGCACCACTCGCCGGAGCTCAACCGCCAAACGTGATTATCGGTACCGTGGTTGGTGCGACTTTTGCGATTACCACCAAAACCGATCCGACCGTTGCCGTCGGGGTCGCCGTGCCGTTTGCGATTGCAGTGCAAATGGGGATCACATTCCTATTTTCTATCATGTCAGCCGTGATGTCGCGCTGTGACCAAATGGCGGAAGACGCCAATCTGAAAGGCATTGATTACGTCAACTACTTCGGTTTGTTGGTGCTCGGTACGTTCTACTTCTTCTGTGCTTTCCTACCGGTTTATTTCGGTGCGGAACACGCCGGAAAAATCATCGAAATGTTGCCAAAACAAGTCATCGACGGCTTAGGGGTCGCCGGGGGTATCATGCCGGCAATCGGGTTTGCAGTATTGATGAAAATCATGATGAAAAACGTCTATATCCCGTATTTTATTTTAGGCTTCGTTGCCGCCGCTTGGTTACAGTTGCCAATCCTAGCCATCGCCGCTGCCGCAACTGCCATGGCGATTATCGACTACATGCGTAAAGGCAGTGAAACTGCCGAAGTGAAAGTTCAAAAAGAGGAGTTTGAAGATGGAATCTAAACTGAATACTCAAACAACAGCACTCAATGATGATGTTTATGAAGATCAAACTATCGGTGCTGAACTGACCAAACGTGATATTAACGTGATGGCATGGCGTTCGCTGTTGTTACAAGCCTCTTTTAACTATGAAAGAATGCAGGCGGCAGGTTGGTTGTACGGACTTGCACCATCACTAAAAAAAATCCATACCAATAAAGCCGACTTAACCAAGTCGATGAAAGGGAATCTGGGGTTCTTTAATACCCACCCGTTCTTGGTCACTTTTGTGATGGGGATCATTCTGGCTATGGAGCGTTCCAAACAGAACGTTAACAGTATCCAGAGTACCAAAATTGCGGTCGGTGCGCCGTTAGGCGGAATCGGTGATGCAATGTTCTGGCTGACCTTACTACCGATTTGCGGCGGGATCGGTGCCAGCTTGGCATTACAAGGCTCGATTATGGGGGCGATTTTCTTCTTCGTGGTATTTAATATCGTTCACTTCGGTTTACGTTTCGGCTTAGCGCATTACTCCTATCGCATGGGGGTTGCCGCTATTCCGGTGATTAAAGCCAATACCAAGAAAGTCGGACATGCCGCTTCTATCGTCGGGATGACCGTGATCGGTGCATTGGTCGCAACCTATATCCGCTTTAACACCACTTTGGAAATTACTGCCGGTGATGCCGTGGTTAAAGTGCAAGCCGATGTAATTGATAAACTAATGCCAGCTTTCTTCCCACTGGTTTACACCATCTTGATGTACTGGTTGGTGAAAAAAGGTTGGTCTCCGTTACGTCTGATTATCCTTACCGTTGCTTTAGGAATCATCGGACGCTTTGCCGGTTTCCTGTAATAAACAATCTCTCAGGCTTGGTTGGGGGTAACCCCAACCAGATTTAAGGAGTCCTTATGATCAGTATTATTGTGCTGGGACACGGTCGTTTTGCTACGGGTATTCAATATGCCTTAAACCAAATCATCGGTGAACAGGAAAATCTCGCCTTTATTGATTTCCCTGAAAGCAAAAGTCCTGCTCAACTCAAAGATGAAATTTTAACCGCACTTACGCAGCTTGAACATCAAGACGGCGTATTGTTTTGTTGTGATATTCTCGGAGGCTCGCCATTCAGAACCGCCTCGCTCGTCGCACAACAACTCCCGATCCAAGAAGTCATTACCGGCACAAACTTACAAATGTTAATTGAATGTGCCATGGAAAAAGACGAATTAACGTTTACCGAGTTAGTCGAGCTGGCTGTTAACAGCGGCAAGCAAGGCATCGTCAAACTCAGCGAAGAATTAACCCACAGTAAAACTCATACTACACAGGAAGAAGACGGAATCTAAAGGATTGATATTATGTCTAAAAGAACAGAACGACTCAAAAAAATTTGTAACGCACAAGGTGTGATCAGCGCGCTTGCCATCGACCAACGCGGCGCGTTAAAAAGAATGTTGGGAGACGACATCACCCCCGAACAAATCAGTGAATTTAAAAGTTTGGTTTCCACTATTTTAACCCCGAATGCCTCGTCAATTTTGCTTGACCCTGAATTTGGTTGGACGGCGGCTGGCGTGCGTGATACCGAGGCCGGTTTGATGATGGCGTATGAAAAAACCGGCTATGACAAAACCGCCGTCGGGCGCTTTCCCGATCTGATCGACGACGTGTCTGTGCTGCGTTTAAAAGAAAAAGGCGCTGACGCAGTCAAATTATTGCTCTATGTGGATGTTGACGAACCGGATTGCATTAACGATCGCAAAAAAGCCTTTGTCGAGCGGATTGCGTCCGAATGCAAAGCAGAAGAAATGCCACTGTTCTTAGAGATTTTAACCTACGATGCCAATACCGAAGATGAAAAAGAATACGCCAAGCTGAAACCGCGCAAAGTGATCGAAGCCATGCGCAGCTATGCCGATCCGAAATACGGTGTGGACGTATTCAAGGTGGAAGTGCCGGTCAATATGAAATATGTGGAAGGTTTTGCCGAAGGCGAGGCGTTATACAGCCAACAGGAAGCCGCAGCCTATTTTGCCGAGCAAAGTGCGGTTTCGGATTTGCCGTTCATTTTCTTAAGTGCGGGGGTTTCCGCCGAACTGTTCCAACAAACGCTGGTGTTCGCCAAACAAGCCGGTTCACACTACAACGGCGTGCTGTGCGGCCGAGCCACTTGGGCTGACGGTGCAAAACTTTATAAAGCGCAAGGCAAAGAAGCCTCTATCGAGTGGCTCAAAACCGAAGGCATTAAAAATATTCAAGAATTGGATGCCGTCTTACAACAAAATGCAACGCCGATTCGATTTTAACGACGGTATTGAATAACGATTTTATAACAACACAAAAAATAGGCACAAAAAGGAGTTCATTATGGCAATTATTCATACCCGCATTGACGGGCGCTTAATTCACGGACAAGTCGCAAATTTATGGACCTCGTACCTGAATATTTCACGCATTATGGTGGTGGACGACACCGCTGCCGATAATGATATTGATAAAGCAGGTTTACGCTTGGCTTGCCCTGCGGGGGTGAAACTCAGCGTGCTCACGGTTGAAAAAGCAGCAAATAATATTAACGAAGGGCGTTACGACACCCAACGCGTTTTGCTGATTACACGCAATCCACAGACTTTGCTTCGATTGGTCGAGCAAGGTGTGGAGCTGACAGACATCAATGTCGGCAATATGTCCCAAACAGACCAAACCCGTTCGATCAAAAAGTCAGTCAACATCACTGATGCGGACGTCGAGGTCTTCAAACAACTTTCTGCAAAAGGCATCCATTTAACGGCTCAAATGGTGCCCAATGAAGAAAAGATCGACTTAATGAAACTTTTATAAGGAGTAACGACTATGATCGAATGGTGGCAAATACTTTTGATTACGCTGTATGCGTTTTATCAAATTTTAGATGAAATAACCATTGTTTCCAGTGCCGGCTCACCTGTTTTCGCCGGATTTATTACCGGTCTGATTATGGGCGATATGACAACCGGTTTGTTAATCGGCGGCGCAATGCAATTAACGGTGTTGGGTGTGGGGACTTTCGGCGGGGCTTCACGTATTGATGCCAACTCAGGCACCGTTATCGCAACCGCATTCTCCATTGCAGTCGGCATGGAACCGACCTTAGCCTTAACCTCGCTGGCTGTACCGATTGCGGCATTGATGGTTTATACCGATATTTTGGCGAGAATGTCTAACGTATTCTTCGCACACCGTATCGATAAAAACATCACAGACCATGCGTATAAGGCGATTAGCGTCAACTATCTGCTCGGTGCGCTGGCTTGGGGTCTCTCTCGTGCGCTTCCGATCTTCTTGGCATTGGTATTCGGCGGTCCGTTCGTGGCGAAATTGGCAGAAGCCATGCAAACCGGTATTTTGAAAATCATCGCCGACGGTTTAACCTTAGCCGGCGGCGTGTTACCGGCACTGGGTTTTGCTATCTTGTTACGCTACTTACCAACCAAACGCCACATTGCTTACTTGATTTTAAGCTTCGCTTTAACGGCTATCTTCATCACCTTGTTCGGCAACATTGCTGCTATCGGCAATGCGTTAGACGGCTTACTGCCGGCAGCATTAGGACGCTCTTACAACAGCGTACCAATGTTAGCCATGGCGGCTATCGGTTTTGGTTTCGCCATTCTTGCATACCAACGCAGTGTCAACGAAAGCAATAATACCGCACAGACGCAAAAATCCACCTCTGCAACAGGAGAAATTGAAGATGACGAACTCTAATCAAACTACTGCGGTCGGTAATCCGAAAAATTACAAATTGACCGATGCGGACTTCCGCCAAATCAATATCCGCAACTTGTTATTCAACCAAGTCGGTTGGAACTACGAGCGGATGCAAGGCTCCGGTTACCTGTGGATTTTATTACCGCAATTACGCAAAATGTACGGCGACAACACGCCTGAACTGCAAAAAATGATGGTCATGCACAACCAATTCTTCAACACCAGCCCGTTCTTTAACACTATTGTGAAAGGGATCGACTTGGCATTAGAAGAAAAGCAAGGCACGAAATCCCTTGAAGCGGTTGCCGGGATCAAATCCGGTTTAATGGGCCCGTTCGCCGCCATCGGTGATGCGATCTTCGGGTCATTAGTCCCTGCGATTATGGGGGCAATCGCCGCCACCATGGCAATCGGCGGCAATCCGTTGGGCGTCGGCTTGTGGGTGCTGGTGGCAATCGCCACCATGGTGTTCCGCTGGGCGCAATTGAAAATCGCTTATCGCGAAGGGGTCAGCCTTGTCACCACCTTAGGGCACAAACTGAATGCCTTAACCAACGCCGCCACGGTACTGGGGGTGTTCGTTGTCGGGGTGATGTGCGCCACCATGGTGAACGTTTCCGTTCCTTATGTGGCAACCATCGGTGAAAAAGTGGTGTCGGCACAAGCTAACTTGGATCTGATTTTGCCAAGATTAGTGCCTGCGTTAGTGGTCGGCTTTATCTACTGGTTATTAGGACGTAAGAAAATGACCTCGAATAAAGCGATTATGATCATTATCGTGCTGTGTATCTTGCTGTCTTGGTTAGGTATCTTAGCCAAAGGTTAATCAGCTTGACACACTAATGGTCACAAAAGCACTAGCAAAAAATAACAATAACCGGCAAAGCACAGCGAACGAGAGTCCCCGCAACCTGTGCTTTGCGTTTCCTTATAACCCTTTCACCGAGTGAAATCGACAATGTTAGAAGCAATTATTTTTGATATGGACGGCGTGATCGTCGATTCCGAATTTATTGATTTCGCCAATCAAACTGCGTTCATCGGCTCGTTTATCGACGATCCGCAAGAACGCGCCCGACTCGACACCTCTGTGTTAGTCGGTAAATCTTACCAAGACTTATACCAAACCATTGCCGAATTGATTAATCATCGGCTGACCTTAGCCGAAATCGAACAGCAACTGGGCGAATACAGCGCGCAAAGCGTGAAAAATTTATATTATCCCGACATTCTGCGTCACGATATTCGCCATATTTTGGATTTTGCCGCCAAAAACCAAATTAAAGTGGCAGTTGCCTCGTCCTCACGCCAACAACATATTGAACACGTTTTAAACGAATGCGGCATTCGACCGCACTTTGACTTGATTGTCAGCGGTGAACATTTTCCGCGCAGCAAGCCCGATCCGGCGATTTATAACCACACCGTTGCCACATTACAAGTAGATAAAAGCAAGGTGATTGTGATCGAAGATTCCCATTACGGTATCGCCGCCGCTAAAAGTGCGGGGCTGCGCGTGATCGCTTATGAAGAAACGCGCTTGCCGATTGATCAATCCAACGCCGACTACAGCGGCAAAGACATGAACGCCATTTTAACCATTATTCAAAACCTACATCAGCAATAAGGAGTAACGCATGCCCTTTCAAATTGGCGAACACGATTTTTTACTGCACGGCAAACCGTTTAAGATTATCTCCGGCGCGGTGCACTATTTTCGGATCGTACCGGAATATTGGTATCGCACGCTTTACAATTTGAAAGCCATGGGCTGCAATACTGTCGAAACCTACGTTGCATGGAATTTGCACCAACCGCAACCGAACCAATTCTATTTTGACGACAACGCCGATCTGGTCCGTTTTATTCAAACTGCGCAACAGCTTGATCTCTATGTGATTCTGCGTCCGTCGCCGTATATCTGCGCCGAATGGGAATTCGGCGGTTTGCCGGCTTGGTTGCTGAACATACCGAACTTGCGCCCGCGCAGCAACACCCCCGAATTTTTAATCCCGGTCAAAACCTATCTCGATCACCTGCTGCCACTGGTTACGCCGTATCAAATCACACACGGCGGCAATATCATTATGATGCAGATCGAAAACGAATACGGCTCGTTCGGCAACGATAAAGATTACCTACGCGCAATCAAACAGATCATGCTCGATAACGGTGTCGATGTGCCGCTGTTCACCTCAGACGGCGCGTGGCAAAACGCGCTGGAAGCCGGTGCGCTGATTGAAGACGGCATTCTGCCGACCGGCAATTTCGGCTCACGCAGCGATGAAAATTTAGACCAATTACAACTCTACTTCCGCCGCCACAACCGCACTTTTCCATTAATGTGTATGGAATTTTGGGACGGGTGGTTTAACCGTTGGAAAGAGCCGGTGATTACGCGCGACGCACAAGATCTTGCCGATTGCGCTAAAGCCCTGCTCGACCGTGCCAGTATCAACTTTTATATGTTGCAAGGCGGCACAAATTTCGGTTTTTGGAACGGCTGTTCTGCGCGCGGCGACACCGATTTGCCGCAAGTGACCTCCTACGACTACGACGCGCCGATCCGCGAATGGGGCGAGCCGTCACAAAAATTTTATCTGCTGCAACAAGTGCTGAAACAGTATCCCGATGCCAGCCCGATTTGTGAACCGCTGTTACCGCACTTTTGCCGTTATGCCGATCTGCCGCTGCAACAGGAAGTTTCGCTGTTTAGCACCTTAGACAAAATCAGTTGCCGCCACGACAGCCTCTACACGCAAAATATGGAGCAATTGGGGCATTATCACGGCTATATGCTCTACCGCACGTTTGCCGACAGCCATAGCGACGAGCTGAAACTGCGGATTTATCAAGCCCGTGATCGGGTACAGGTGTTCAACGATCAACAAAAAGTCGCCACCCAATATCAACATGAAATCGGCGCAGATATTATGCTGCAAACCCCGAATGATCGCTTCCAGTTGGATTTATTGGTGGAAAATATGGGACGGGTCAATTACGGCGGCAAAATGCTTGCGCCGACACAGTGTAAAGGGATCAGCGGCGGCGCAGTGTTGGATCTGCATTTTCACAGCAATTGGCAACAATACTACATTGATTTCAATAAGTTGCAGCAACTGGATTTCAGCGGTTCAGCCAACTCCGCCACGCCGTCATTTTATCAGTTCACCTTGACGATTGACGACGAACCGCAAGACAGCTTTATCGACACCCGCGAATTAGGCAAAGGGGTGATTATCGTCAATGGCAAAAATTTAGGGCGATACTGGTCGGAAGGCCCGACCTGCTATCTCTACCTGCCTGCGCCTTATCTGCGACAAGGCAAGAATGAGATTATCGTGTTTGAAACCGAAGGCGTACGCCCGACCGCACTTCGCTTTTCTGCCGAGCCTATTTACAAGCAATTAACCACAAAAAATCTATAACGAGGACAATTTTATGAACATTATTTTAATCAGCCACGGTGAATTTGCACAAGGTCTGTTAGGCACGGCCGAAATGATTTTAGGCAAAATCGACGGGGCGCAAACCGTTGCCTTATACCCACACGAAGGCAGTGAAGATTTTCAACAGAAATTCGAACAAGCACTCGCCAAGACGACATCGGGCGAAATTGTCGTGCTGTGCGACATTATGGGCGGCACACCTTGCAACATCGCCATGCGTTATTTAGATCGCATTTCGCTCTACAGCGGCATGAATTTACCGATGGTCATCAGCCTTGTCAGCGAAGAAAGCACCGACGAGTTACTCGACACCGCCAAAGCTCAAATTTACGACGTTGCCGCACAATTGAAGCAATTAGTGCAAGATGATGATGAATAAGCGATAAAAAAGCGACTTGAATAACTCAAGTTGCTCAAATGAGACAATGATGGGGGGAGATTATATATCCTCCCGTTTACAAAGTGCGGTTCGGGCGGATATACACCCGACCCTACTTTTCTATTAAAAATCAGCCGGTTAGCTTTTCCGCTTTCTTTTCCAACCGTCGCCGTTGAAAGAACGCGCTCAGTTTTGCGCTGCATTCTTGCTCCAATACACCGGCGGTAATTTCCAGAAAGTGGTTCATTTTGTAATCATCAAAAAAATGGAAACGTGAACCGACCGCGCCGGTTTTATAATCACGTGCACCGAACACCAAGCGCTTAATCCGGCTGTGCAAAATTGCCCCGGCGCACATGGTGCAGGGTTCAAGGGTGACATACAACGTGGTATTGAGTAAGCGGTAATTCCGTACCGCACTTGCCGCTTTGCGAATCGCTTCGATTTCGGCGTGCGCGGTCGGATCATGCTTTAGAATAGAAGCATTCCAACCTTCGGCGATAATCTGCCCGTTTTCGTCCACCAACACTGCGCCCACCGGAATTTCGCCCAGCGATTCGGCATAGTCCGCTAACGCCAATGCGCGCTGCATAAAATGTTGATCTTGTTCAAGTGCGGTCATGGTGATCTCAATGAAAAAACATCCCCGTTGTGGGGCTGACAGTTTATTAACAAAGATGTTTGATGATAAAGCAAAGTAGGGGCGGATTATATATCCGCCCGTTTACGAAGTGCGGTATAAGCATTTAATTAATAAAGGGAAAATGCGGAGTACAATTCGGGCGGATATATAATCCGCCCCTACTTTTACAATATCAATTGTGTATTTTAATCTTTGTCTGCGCTCAAGCAATCCCAAAGGGATTGCTTGATATAGAAATTATCCTTCTCTACGTCCGCTACGGCGTGGTTTGCGCTCAAAACCCGGTTTGCCGCTGCGATCATTACGCTCGGAGAAACGGTCGCCGCGTCCTGAACGGAAATCAGAACGTCCGCCCTCGCGGAATCCGCCTTCACGGCGGCTATCACGCCCACGTCCGAAACCGCCTTTGCGTTCGCCTCGCCCGCCGAAACCACCGTCGCCTTTCACTTCTTCCACAAAACGCATTTGCATCGGTTTGTTTAACACGCGGGTTTTACCGAAGTGTTGCAATAATTCTTTCGGCATATCTTTCGGCAGTTCGATGGTCGAATAATCGTCATGCAGTTTGATGTGCCCGATATAACGGCTGTCAATGTCGCCCTCGTTGGCGATTGCACCGACGATATGCTTCACTTCCACGCCGTCGGCACGACCGACTTCGATACGGTATAAATCCATCGGCATCTGCTCGCGCGCCGGACGGGAACGTTCGTCGCGACGATCGCCGAAACGGTCATCGCGATCACGTCCACGGCGATCCGCTGAGCGCGAATTTTCTTGGCGTTCACGGCGCGGTTTGATTGGCGCGTCCGGAGGCAAAATCAATTTTTGTTTGCCCTGCAGCAACATCATCATCGCCGCGGCCAAATCTTCATGATCCTGATCGGCTGTGAACATATCTTCCAATAGGTTACGGTATTTTTCCAAATCATGGTGTTCCAACTGGGCGGAAATTTTTTGTTTAAATTTCTCACGGCGACAGGCTTCCAACGTTTTATGATTCGGCAGATCCACTTCGTCGATCTGTTTTTTGATCAAACGTTCTACGTTGCGCAACAAGTGTCTTTCACGCCCTTCGACAAACAACAATGCACGCCCGGCACGCCCGGCACGCCCGGTACGGCCGATACGGTGTACATAAGATTCCGCATCTAACGGAATATCGTAGTTCACCACCAAGCTGATTCGCTCCACGTCCAAACCGCGTGCGGCAACATCGGTCGCAATCAGAATATCCAAGCGGTTGTTACGCAAGCGATCCAAAGTTTGTTCACGCAGTTGCTGGGTCATGTCGCCGTTCAACGCCGCCGCACTGTGCCCGTGTTTTTCTAATAATTCGGCTAAATCCAAGGTCGCGGTTTTGGTGCGCACGAAAATAATCGCTGCGTCAAAATCCTCCACTTCCAAGAAACGCAGCAAGGCTTCGTTTTTGCGCACGCCGTTGACATACCAGCAGCTTTGGGTGATATCCGGCAGCGTTTGTTGCGTTGCCTGAATCTTCACTTCTTGCGGATCTTGCATAAAGCGACGGGTAATGCGACGAATCGGCTCCGGCATGGTCGCGGAGAAAAGTGCGGTTTGGTGCTGTTCCGGCAATTTGCTCATCACCTCTTCCACATCGTCGATAAAGCCCATGCGCAACATTTCGTCGGCTTCGTCCAGCACCATAAAACGCAGTTCGGATAAGTTTAATGTGCCGCGGCGGATATGATCCAAAATCCGTCCCGGCGTACCGACCACCACTTGCGAGCCTTTACGCAAGGCACGCAATTGAATGTCATAGCGTTGTCCGCCGTACAGCGTAACAATGTTCAAACCTTTGATGTTTTTGCTGAATTGTTCACAGGCATCGGCAACCTGAATCGCCAATTCACGGGTCGGCGCCATCACCAGCATTTGCGGCGTGCGCACGTCGGCGTCGATCTGTGCCAATAACGGCAAGGAGAACGCAGCGGTTTTGCCGCTGCCGGTTTGCGCCATACCCAGCACATCACGGCCGTTTAGCAAGTGCGGTATGCAAATTTGCTGAATCGGGGACGGATTGACGAATCCCATAGCGGTGACAGCGGAAATAAGCGATTCAGGCAAACCTAAATCATTAAATGTTAAAGTTGTTTCAGTCATATTTTACTCAATAGTAGACAGCGGACGCGCCGCCGATAAAATAATAAAAATTGTTGCGTGATAGAATAATGCCTAGTGCGGCGTGATTGTGGCGCAAATGCGAAGTGCGGTTTGCAACGCGGTTGCAAGCCGTATGACTGGCGCGAAAGCCAGGCAATCCCAATCAAGACCGTTTAACTTAGTTCGTATCAGGTACAACCGTGAGTGTTTCACTCTCATTCAAGCGTAAACGCGAGAGTTCAAACAAGGCAAAACGATACTCAACAAAGTTAAATACTTGATTGGCAAGAGCCAATTTAAACAAAGCGGTTGCTTCGTCAACCTTCCCCAGATTGAGTTGTTGTTTTGCTAAATAAAAATAGGTTTCTGTTAAAATTTCAGCATATTGAGGCGAATACGGCACGGCAAAACTGTCAATTTTTTGCTGTAAATCATCATACGACAATTCGCCCAAATAGTAGTGCACAATATTGGTTCCCCAAAATTCATTGGATAACCCTTTGGCCCGTTGCGCCAAATTTTGTCTTGCTTCGTGCGGTTTATATTTCAATTCATTCAAATACAGCCACAAAGTGCGGTATGGATCACTCGGATCCGCTTGATAAAACGTCAAAAAATCCCGTTCGGCCAACCCATGACGACCGACATAATAGAAATTCAACCCCCGATTCAAATAAGCATATTCGTAGTTGCCGTCCAAATGCAATACGGCATTGAACGCATCTAGCGAACCGTCGTAATCGCCATCCAACAGCAAATACAAGCCTAAATAATTATAAATCGGCGCTAATTTCGGTTGAAGCATTAAGGCTTGGGTGAAATCATAACGGGCTAATCCCCAGAGGCCCAAACTGTCATACAATACACCACGCTCAAAGTGTAAAGCTGCCCGTTCGTCTTTATCCAAATTTCCGACCAGTAACACCTGCCCCAGCCGCGCAATCATCACTTCCTGATCAAAATGCAGCAACGGATTTTGCTCGGCAAGGGTCACATTCTTGTCGGAAACCAATGGAATAGTCGGGCGCATAGAACATGCAGCGGCAACAAGTAAACACGTCAACACACAAAACGATTTTGTGTAATGAACGAATTTTCCGGCCATTTTCATTATCATATGCCCCCAAATAAAATCGTCAGGCTGCCTAGGAGATGAACCATAGATAGACAGCCGAAAATTTTATGACGAGTTGAATTACTCGTCGTCACCTTGCCCAACAGCGACTTGTACCTCGTCTTGTGCCGCAATATCGCGCATGGTCAAACGGATACGGCCTTGACGATCGATTTCCACCACTTTTACTGCGACTTCTTGTCCGACTTGCAAATAATCGGTTACTTTTTCAACCCGCTCTTCGGCGATTTGAGAAATATGTACCAACCCTTCTTTATTGCCAACGATAGCAACAAATGCGCCAAAGTCTGCAATACGGGTGACTTTACCGCTATAAACACGGTTCACTTCCACATCCGCTACGATGTCGTCAATCCGTGCCATAACGGCTTTCGCCGCCAAATTATCGGTAGCCGCGATTTTTACCGTACCGTCGTCCGCAATATCAATCGAAGTGCCGGTTTCTTCGGTCAGGGCACGAATCACCGCACCGCCTTTACCGATCACATCTTTGATTTTCTTCGGATCAATCTTCATGGTGTGGATACGCGGGGCGAAATCGGAAATATCACCGCGCGGCGCAGAAATCGCCTGTTCCATCACGCCTAAAATGTGCATTCTCGCACCTTTGGCTTGGTTCAAGGCAATTTGCATGATTTCTGCCGTAATGCCTTCGATTTTGATATCCATTTGCAGCGCGGTTACACCTTGTTTGGTACCGGCGACTTTGAAATCCATATCGCCCAAGTGATCTTCATCACCCAAAATATCGGACAACACCACGAATTTATCGTCGGATTTCACCAAGCCCATCGCGATCCCGGCAACGGCTGATTTGATCGGCACGCCTGCGTCCATTAACGCCAACGAAGCGCCGCACACCGACGCCATGGAAGACGAACCGTTTGATTCGGTGATTTCAGACACCACACGCACTACGTACGGGAATTCTTCGATGGTCGGCATTACCGCCATCACGCCGCGTTTCGCCAAGCGACCATGACCGATTTCACGGCGTTTCGGCGAGCCGATCATGCCGGTTTCACCGACGGAATACGGCGGGAAATTATAGTGGAACAGGAAGTGATCAGTGCGTTCGCCGGTGATATCGTCGATGATTTGCGCGTCACGTTCCGTGCCTAAAGTGGCAACCGCCAAGGCTTGGGTTTCGCCACGGGTGAAGATCGCCGAACCGTGAGTACGCGGCAACACGCCGGTGCAAATATCCAACGCACGCACGGTATCTACGTTACGTCCGTCGATACGCGGCTCGCCGGCTAAAATGCGGCTGCGCACCACATCGCTTTCCAATGCGCCTAAAATATCGGCAATCGTATTTTCGGTGATTTTTTCATCTTGGTTGTTTGCCAACACCGCTGCGGTCACTTCCGCTTTAATCACATCGACTTGTGCATAGCGCGCTTGTTTTTCGGTGATACGGTAGGCTTCGCCCAAACGGCTTTCGGCTAACGCTTTGACTTGTGCCACAAGTGCGGTATTCACCGCCGGCGCTTGCCAATCCCAACGCGGCTTGCCTGCTTCGGCAACGAATTGTTTGATGTTTTCCACCACCACTTGCTGTTGTTGATGACCGAACACCACGGCGGCCAACATTTGCTCTTCGGTTAAAATATCCGCTTCGGATTCGACCATTAATACCGCTTTATCGGTACCGGCAACCACTAAATCCAAACGACTGTGTTTTTGTTCCGCCATCGTCGGGTTCAACACGAATTGATCGTTGATAAAGCCAACGCGCGCCGCGCCGATTGGACCATTGAACGGCACACCGGACAACGAAAGTGCGGCGGAAGCCCCGATCATCGCCACGATATCCGGGCTGATTTGCGGATTAACCGATACCACGGTCGCCACGATTTGAATTTCGTTGTAAAAGCCTTCCGGGAACAACGGGCGAATCGGACGGTCAATCAAACGCGCGATTAAGGTTTCGCCTTCGGACGGGCGGCCTTCACGACGGAAAAATCCGCCCGGAATGCGACCTGCCGCATAAGTCCGCTCTTGATAGTTTACGGTTAACGGGAAGAAATCCTGCCCTTCTTTGACGTCTTTTTTCGCCACCACGGTAACCAAAACCGAAGTATCGTCCATGCTCGCCATCACTGCGGCAGTTGCCTGACGCGCCATCGCGCCGGTTTCTAAAGTTACGGTATGCTGACCGTATTTAAATTGTTTAACAATTGGAGTCACGAGATTTTCCTTTTAAAAATCAATAAGTAAATTTGAACTTATCTCTTTATTGCGACTAGCAAAAATAATCTGCAATCGAGGTGGGAATAAAATGGGGATAAAAAATGGTTTTCATATAACTTGAATAGATCATTTTTGATAGCCGCACGCTGACAAAGAGTATAAGCGGTGCCATTATACCGATATTTTCCGTAAAAATGCTAATAATTTCTTAAATTCCACCTATCTAGGCAAAATAACCGCATTCTTATCAAGGAATTTTACGGCTCAAAAAGCGATAAATGCAAAAATTTCGCCATCGCCAAAATCACCGCTTGCACGTACACGCTTTCGCGGCTGGCGTTGCCGTTGGTCAGCAGGCTCATCGCGCCGCCTTTTTGTTTGATGTTTTCGGTTTGGAACAGCTGATCCATCACCGTGCCTAATTCCATTTCCGGATTGAGTCGATTGTACACACAATCGGGAATCGGCAATTCGGCACTGCGCCCGACTGCAAACCGCACTTTGTCGCTGATGACGACATAGGCACAGGTCGCCGCGCCGTAATCAAAGCGCTCGATTCCGGCTTCAATCGCCAGATAAAAATCCGCGTTTGGCAACTGTTGCTGACAGAATCGCACCCGATTGAACGCACCTTGTTTGGTTTCCGTCATGCTCATCGGCTGTTCCGCCACGCCCGATTGCGACGGCATAGCCTTAAAATGCAAAGTGCGATCAGGAAACAATTTGCTGAATGCGGTTTTGACTGCATTGACTTTAACCGGATTGACCGAGGCGATGACGATTTGCATGGCTCTCCCGTTTAAGCGGTTTTATGCGGGGTGAAGCGCGCTTTCAGCGGCATACGCTCCGCAATTCGTGCTCGATTTAAGCGCAGGGCGTTGTCGCTTGGCTGGTAATCGAGCCATAAGTGCGGTTCGCTTGGCAAATCCTCGGCCCAACGATTGGTGACATTAAAGCCGCGCGCCAAGCATTCTTGGTGCAAAGCGTGATAGCGTTTGTGCAGAAAAGCGAGCTTGTTCATAAAAAATTTAACGTGTCCTGTGCCTAATTTATAATCCTCGGGCTGCCCGGTCAAATTGTATTTGCCTTTGGCGATCGCATTCGGAATGCGGGTCAACTCGCGGTGTTCCGCCAGCAAATGTTGATCGCACAACTCGCCGACCGGCACGACATTAATACGGGTCATCATCGCTCTCCTTATTGATACAAAGTGCGGTTTGGCGTTCCACTTCGGCTTTTAAACCGCCGTAGCCATGTTCGGTTTTAATGATTTGAAACAGTTGCGCCGCTTGCGGATATTCCTTTTCCAAATAACGCAGCCATTGTTTAATCCGCGCCACATGGTAAAAACCGCTGTCCGCCGGATTGTCGAGATTAACGTATTGTTGTAGCAGTTGCAACACCTGCGCCCACGCCAGCTTGTCATGCTTGAACTTCACCACCCGGCTGAGATTGGGAATGTTCAGCGCGCCGCGCCCGATCATCAAGCTATCGCAGCCGGTCGCCGCCAAGCAGGCTTGCCCGTCTTGCCAGTTCCAAACTTCCCCGTTGGCGATCACCGGAATCTGCAAGCGCTGACGGATTTCGCCGATTTTCCGCCAGTTAATCCGCTCGGCACGGTAACCGTCGCTTTTGGTGCGCCCGTGAATAGTGATTTCATCTGCGCCGCCCTGCTGTACTGCGTCGGCAATTTCAAACGCCGCCGAATCGCTGTCCCAGCCCAACCGCACTTTGACACTGACGGTGTACGATTTATCCAACGCTTGCCGAATCGCTTTGGTGGCTTGATAAATCAGTTCCGGCTGTTTCAATAAGGAAGCGCCGCCTTGGCTGTTATTCACGGTTTTTGACGGACAACCGCAATTCAAATCAACCCCGTGCGACCCCAGTTCAACCGCTCTTTGCGCATTTTCCGCCAACCACTCGGGGAACTGCCCCAACAACTGCACCCGCACCGGTGTACCGGCGCGGGTATAACCGCCGTGTTGCAATTCAGGGCACAACCGATAAAACGCTTTTTTCGGCAACAGTTGATCGACCACGCGCACAAATTCCGACAAGCAGAGATCGTAATCATTCACTTGGGTCAGCAAATGGCGCAAAAACGGATCGAGCACGCCCTGCATCGGGGCTAGAATGACGCGCATTAGACCGTTTTATCCGTGCGCAACAAGTAGAACAGCGCAAGTGCGGTCAGCGCGCCCAACGTGTCGGCAAGCATATCTTTTTGCGCGTCCCACACATCCCCCTGAGAGCCGAGAAAAGCAATGCCCTCGTCGCCACCGGCGATCACCGAATATTGCCATTCGATCAATTCGTAGGCGGCTGCAACGCTCATAATAAAAAATAGCGCAAAGAAACCGGCTAAAATCGGTCCGCATAACTTACGACGCAACAGCCATTCTGCCATCGGGAAGCTATAAAAACCGATGATAAAATGCGCCACGCGATCAAAATGGTTGCGATCTTCGCCGAACCAACCACTCAGCAAGCGGCTGCCCCATTCGAACGGCACAAGTTCAAAGGTGTAATGTGCGCCGATTAAATGCAAAATCAGCCACAAGCTCATTAAAAAATACGCGATATTGCTGAATTGAAAACGTGAATAAGTCATGACTAACGCCGTAAATACCACAAAAACCGGCGCGACTTCCGCGTACCACACCGCTCTTGAAAAGGGGGCGATTCCAGACCAAACGGCTATTAGCGCGACAATTAAGGCTAACACAACCGGAAATGCACTACGCTGCGGCATCATTATTTCCAGCCTTTCGCCTTGCAGATCATGTCATATGCCGCTTGGATTTTCTGAGCTTTCTCTTTTGCCATTTCCATCATTTCCGGCGGCAAGCCTTTGGCGACCAGTTTATCGGGGTGGTATTCGTTCATCAATTTGCGGTAAGCGCGTTTGACGGTGGTTTGATCATCGTTTGCCGTTACGCCGATCACCTGATACGCCGCGTCTAAGCTTGCGCCTGACGAAGTGCGGTAAGATTGCTGTCCGCCTTGATAGCCGCTTTGCTGCCGATAGCCGTCCTGTTGCTGAAAGCCGCCGTTGGCAAATTGTTGCGAGGCGTAAATCATTGCCATCATCTGTTCAAACTGCATTTGCGACAAGCCCAGTTCTTGCGCAATCACAAACAACAGCTCTTTTTCACTGTCATGCAAGTGGTTATCGGCAAGTGCGGTCTGAATTTGAATATCCAAAAACATGCGCAACAGATCAGGACGGCGCCCACAGCCAACCCGAAACTCGCGAATGACCTGACGAATCGGAAAATCCGCCTGTTTGCCTTGATTGAACGCGTCTTGCGCCATGCGCCGCGCTTCAGTATCAAGATTCAAACGGTTCATTAAGCTTTGCGCCAGTTGAATATCGTCTTCCGTCACCCGCCCTTTCGATTTGCTTAAATGCCCCATCACGGCAAAGGTGGTTTTCAAAAACAGTTGCTGGCGAGTCAAGGTACGCCCGAACGAGCTGGAGCTGACGCTGCCCATTTCGTAGATTTTTTTATCCGCAAAATGCCCTAACACCGCCCCAAAAAGCGCGCCAAAAAAGCCACCGTAGCGGTAGCCTAAAATAAAGCCGATAATTTTTCCGATAAAATTCATGTTTTTCCTATTCACAAACACATGCACAAATAAAATGCCGTCATTTTACCTGAATCGGCGGGGCTTAGAAACAAGGAAGTTTGCGATCAAGATTCCAGACTTCTGTCCGTGTAGTATTGATTAAATTGCTGCTGAATTAAACTGCATAGCACTTGATTTAATTAATTAATGGGGGTACATTAATTTGGCAGGGATTGAATATGATCAATTGAAACGCCAGAAAACTCTGCTAGAGCGTGGGCTTGATTTCGCTCACGCAGAGCAGGTTTTTCACGGTACACATTTTACGGCGGAAGATTCCCGTCAAAACTATGGGGAAATACGCTATATCACCATCGGCACACTCGCTGAACGGCTCGTGGTGATCGTTTGGACTTGGCGTGATAAGAATCGCCGTATTATTTCAATGAGGAAAGCCAATGAAAGAGAACAACAACGTTTTACATCCTACTTGGATTGATCCTGATGATGCGCCAGAGCTCGGCGATGATTTTTTCCAAAGTGCAGATTTATATCAAGGGGAAAACCTGATCAAACGTGGGCGACCACGGCTAGATAATCCGAAGCAGGCTATTAAATTGCGCTTAGACAGCGATATTTTAGCCGCATTCAAAGCCACTGGAAAAGGCTGGCAAACGCGGATTAATGCGGTGTTGCGTCAAAATATGCCGATATAATACGATACTCAAATTTCCCCTGACATTTACGTCAGGGGGTAAATACGATTACAGTGACGCTCAAGATTTATTGTCTTTCGCTTCGCTCAATGCTAACCTAGCTTAAACCGCACTTTACTGTTGATCACCGATCAACACCGATTCCAACGCCACTTCAATCATTTCATTGAAGGTTAATTGGCGTTCTTCGGCGCTGGTTTGTTCGTGGGTGCGGATATGGTCGGAGACGGTGCAGATAGTCAACGCTTTGGCGCCGAATTCGGCGGCGACACCGTAGATCCCTGCAGCTTCCATTTCCACGCCTAAAATGCCGTATTTTTCCATATAATCAAACATTTCCACATCCGGGGTATAGAACAGATCGGCAGAGAACAAATTACCGACCTGCACTTTCACGCCTTTTTGCTTTGCCGCTTCCACCGCCGCCGCGACCATTGAATAATCGGCAATCGCGGCGAAATCGTTGTCTTTGAAGCGGATACGGTTGACTTTGGAATCGGTGCATGCCCCCAAGCCGATTACCACATCGCGAATTTTCACGTCATGGCGCACTGCGCCGCATGAGCCGACGCGAATAATTTTTTTCACGCCGTATTCGGTGATCAGTTCTTTGGCATAAATCGAGCAAGACGGAATCCCCATGCCGTGCCCCATAATCGAAATTTTACGTCCTTTGTAAGTGCCGGTATAACCCAACATATTACGTACATTGGTCACTTCTTGAGGGTTTTCCAAAAAGGTTTCGGCGATGTATTTTGCCCGCAGCGGATCGCCCGGCATAAGAACAACGTCGGCAAATGCGCCGTCAACGGCATTGATATGTGGTGTAGCCATAATAATATCCTCTTTAATCAATCGTTATTTTTGAAAGTTAATCATTGTTGTGCCGTAATCCATCGGCGATGTGCCGAAATAGCCGGCAATGGTTTGTCCGATGTCGGCAAAGGTTTCGCGTTTGCCCAAGAAACCCTTCGGTACTTCACTGCCGTACATCAACACCGGGATGTGTTCGCGGGTGTGATCGGTGCCGCTCCAAGTCGGATCACAGCCGTGATCGGCGGTGATAATCAATAGATCGCCTTCTTGCACCAACGCCAACACTTCCGGCAAGCGCGAATCGAAGTATTCCAATGCCTGTGCATAACCGGCGACATCACGGCGGTGTCCGTAATCAGAATCAAAATTGACGAAATTCGGGAACACGATAGTGTTATCGCCAGCGGCTTTGATTTGTTCGATAGTGCGGTCGTAAATCTCTTCCAAGCCGGTGGCTTTCACTTTTTCGGTAATGCCGGTGTGAGCGTAAATATCCGCGATTTTGCCGATAGACACCACGTCACCTTGTTTTTCCTCAACCAATTTTTGTAATACGGTCGCAGACGGCGGCAATACCGAATAATCATGGCGGTTGCCGGTACGTTTGAACTCGCCCGCTTTTGCGCCGATAAACGGACGGGCGATCACACGTCCGATATTATAGCCTTCCAATTCTTCACGCACGATATGACACAGTTCATATAATTTTTCTAAGCCGTAGGTTTCCTCATGGCAGGCAATTTGAAACACGGAATCGGCCGAGGTGTAGAAAATCGGTTTGCCGGTTTTCATGTGCTCTTCCCCTAATTCATCCAACACCACCGTCCCCGACGAATGGCAGTTGCCTAAATAGCCCGGAATACCGCTCTTCGCCACAATTCGATCAAGTAATTCTTGCGGAAAGCTGTTTTGATGATCTTTAAAATAGCCCCAATCAAACAGCACCGGTACTCCGGCGATTTCCCAATGCCCTGACGGCGTATCTTTGCCTGAAGAAATCTCTTTTGCGAAGGCATACCCGCCGATAATCTCTGCGTTCGCATCCATGCCTGCCGGCACACGGCCTGTCGATTCTTTTGCAGCCATTGCCAAGCCCAATTTGGTTAAATTCGGCAATTTCAACGCACCGCTGCGGTGTTCGTTGTCGGCTTTGCCGGCGGCGCATTGCTCCGCGATATGCCCTAATGTATCCGAGCCGACATCACCGAATTTATCCGCGTCTGCTGCGGCACCGATACCAAAAGAGTCCATCATTAAAATAAAGGTTCTTTTCATCTTCTTTTCCTTCTTCTCTTGTTTTTAGTATTGACTTGTAGAGTTAGACTGGTTTTCCCCGCCTAAAGTTCCTAATAAATCATTTAATAAACCCGAAGCGCCAAAACGGAAATGAGCGGGATTAAGCCGGTCGCCGCCTAAAATGCGGGCGGCCAATTGCAAATATTGCTGTGCATCTTGTGCAGTGCGTACACCGCCCGCCGCTTTAAAGCCGACTCGATCTTGCACGTTTAAATCGGCAATGGCTTGCAACATGAGTTCTGCCGATTCCAAAGTGGCGTTGACTTGCACTTTGCCGGTTGAGGTTTTGATAAAATCCGCACCGGCTCGAATCGCAATTTCAGAGGCTTTGCGAATAAGCGCCGCAGTTTGTAATTCGCCGCTTTCGATAATCACTTTCAACAACACGTTGTTGTCCGCACAGATTTTTTTACACGCACTGACCAGTTCAAAACCGCACTTTTCATCACCTTTGATCAAAGTGCGGTAGGGAAACACCACATCCACTTCATCTGCGCCGTAAGCAATTGCCGCTTTGGTTTCGGCAACCGCAATGTCAAGATCATCATTACCGTGCGGAAAATTGGTGACCGTAGCAATTTTGACTTGTGCCAAGCCCAACTGCCGCAAGGTTTTACGCGCAATCGGAACAAAGCGCGGGTAAACGCAAACCGCCGCCGGCGAACCGAATTTGGTTTTCGCCTGACGGCATAATGCGATGATCGCCTCGTCGGTATCGTTGTCGTTTAAACTGGTCAGATCCATCAGGCTCAACGCCAGTTTTGCCGTTTTTTTAATGTCGTTCAATTGTGTCATAGTGACTCCTGCAAAGATGACCGGGGCTAAAACCGCCCTGTCATCGAATGACAAACACCACGCCAAGCGTGGTGTTCCGTATTAAAACCAATAGTGCGGTAGTTAGACGACTAATGCCGCACCGGTTAAACCGATGAACAAACCGGCAATTGCGGCGCTCATTAAGTTAGATAGCGAACCGGCAATCACCGCTTTAATCCCCAAACGCGCCACGTCGGAGCGACGGTTTGGCGCCATTGTTCCCAAACCACCGATTAAAATGGCAATCGAGCTGAAGTTGGCGAAACCACACAACGCAAAAGTAATAATTGCTTTGGTTTTCTCATTCAACACCACCGGGGCATCCGCACCAAGATATTTAACAAAATCAAGGTAAGCGACGAACTCATTAATCACTAATTTTTGCCCAATCATTGAACCGGCGACTTGCGCTTCACTCCACGGCACACCAATTACATAAGCCAACGGTTGGAAAATCCAACCTAAAATCATCTGCAAGGTTAATGGATGATTCGGATCCGTGAAGCCAATCCACTCGCCAACGCCGCCTAAAATACCGTTAAGTAATGCGATTAATGCCACAAATGCCAACAACATCGCCCCCACATTCATCGCTAATTGCATCCCGGAAGAAGCGCCGCTTGCCGCCGCATCCAATACGTTAGCCGGTTTTTCTTCTAAGCCATCATGATCAATGTCATCATGCGGCTTTTCGGTTTGTGGAAATAAAATTTTGGCAAATAATAAACCGCCCGGTGCCGCCATAAACGAAGCGGCAATCAAATATGGCAACGGCACGCCCATTTGCGCATAGCCGATCATCACCGCTCCGGCAACCGACGCCAAGCCGCCGCACATAATTGCAAACAGTTCGGATTCGGTCATTTTGGCGATATACGGTTTCACCACTAATGGGGCTTCGGTTTGCCCGACGAAAATATTTGCCGCCGCCGACATGGATTCGGTTTTCGACGTTTTCAACACCACTTGCAAGAAACCACCGATAATTTTAATCACCCATTGCATAACGCCAATGTAATATAAAACGGAGATTAACGAGGCGAAGAAAATGATTGCCGGCAACACGCGCAAGGCAAACACGAAACCGCCGCCGCCGAATACTTCAAACATTTTGTCGCTGACCAAACCGCCGAATAAAAAGCCAATTCCGTCATTGCCGTAATTAATGACTTTTTGAACACCTTGTGCCGCCGCCAACAGCGCATCACGTCCGGCCGGCACATAAAGAATCAGTGCGCCAATCCCGATTTGAATCGCCAATGCGCCCAACACGGTACGATAGTTAATTGCTTTTTTATTATTCGAAAGCAAAAATGCAATTGCCAGTAATACAACTATACCGACGATACTGAGTAGTGAATCCATAATCAACCTCTGTATTAAAAACTAAAAAAAATAGTTAAATTTTCACTATAAAAAACAACAGCCCGCTCTTTAAAAGTAACGGCTTCAAATTTTTAAGATTGCAACTATACCCCTTTTTTAAAAAAAGTCTGAAAATAATTTTCATAATGAGATCTAAATCAACTATATTGGAGCCTTTCCAAACTATTCGTACAAAAAACATACTTCACATGTTCAATAAATTGCTACCGTTTTTTCTATACCCAAGGCTTTTACGTACGCTGTCATATGATTCATCTCATCGGCCGTTGGCATTAAACGTTCGATAGCTGACGGATCCCGGCTTCCTTTCGCATGAACCCGTATCAGTTTAAACAAGACCTCCGGGTAGGGCTTCAGTAACGCAGCGACTCGCGCCAATAATTCATATAGATCAAAATAGCCCTTAATCAGTACCACTCTCACCTCCTCGACTTTGCCCAACCGCAGTAAACGAACAAGATTATTAAGGTTGCGTTCTCTATTTTCCGGTTTGATTCGCACGGTTAAATCTGCTTGTTGCGACACAAGCCCCGCGCGGTTTTTGCGATCCAAACACAACGTTTGTAATCCGGCGCCGATTCCTTTGACATCGAACAGAAATTTATCCGTTACCGCAATCAACTCTTGTGTCATGTCAAAATCAAAAAAGCCACTGGAATCTAAATAACAACTCAAGCCGAGTTCATGCACCGCATGAAAAAACGGCACTAGTTTGCGATGATGAATGGTCGGTTCGCCTCCGGAAACCGTGACACCGCGAATAAACGGCATGCTCGACCGCACTTGCCGATATAAATAATCTAAACTCACCAAACTGCTGTCTGCGCTGTATCTGGCGATGGTTTCAGGATTATGGCAGTACAGACAATTGAGTTTACAGCCCTGTAAAAAAATACTGATCCGATTTCCCGAACCTTCGACATTGGAAAACGGAATAATCCGCTGCAACGGCACAAAAATTTGCCCAAGTGCGGTCTGATCGGGCGCAGAACCGCACTTTATTGTTTTATCCGGCTGCATTCACATCGCCTTGATCACGCAATTGTCGGTCAAAGACCTGCGCACAGTCATCCGTGCCCGAACCGAACCAGGTGGTATCTCGCAGCACCGCCTCCCCTTTGCGGAAGCGTTCAACTTCGCTTTTTTTCACTAAATAACCCGTCACACGAATCAGATCCGTATTTTTCAAATAGGTGGTGATATAGCGATAATTCAAGGCAAATGCGCCATCAATAATATCAACTACCGCATCAAGGTGATCGAGGTAGGTTTGATCGAATGCAAACAGATCCCCTGTTCCTGACGGGAAATAACGGTGGAAAGGTGCGGATTGCTTCAAGTGCGCCAATAAGGTTGGCTCTTGCCCCACTTTAATGCGGTGTGCCGGGGTGTTGCGCTTATCTTCTTCGTGGTTGCTAGCGCCCACTTGCGCGTGCAGCAAATAATGTCCGTCGGTGCGTTCCGCATAAAGCCCTCGATGTTGTCCATTGACTTCGCTCAGACAATCCATAATCGCGGTTGCAATGACGTCTCCTCTCTCGCTCTGCCCGAAGGTTTCGTTCAGCCCTTCTTGTTGCAACAGGTGATTCACCGCATCCGCCAAGCCGACAATCGCAAACATGCCGGTGAAATTGGTGCGTTGGATAAACCCTTCCTTCACCAAGAAGCTGGATTTAAAAAAGCCGCTTTTTTCCACTAAAAACTGATGGCGTTTGTCCATGATGGATAGCGCTAAGTTGGCGACCTTCGGCAGTAAACCCTGAACAAATTCCGCAACCGTCCGGCAAGTGCGGGCGATTGTACCGAGGCGTAAACGCGTTAATGTGTATGCGCCGCCGCACTCCGGCAAGGCGTTATAACAACTGGCAATGCCATATTGTTCGCCTAAATCCCGAATATAGTACACATCATTGGCAAACGACGGTTTTGACACCAATAAACAGGCTTTTGCCGCCAATTCGGCAAATTCGCGTGAGGTTTTGCGTTTATCGTAGCGGATACTCATATTCGGCGTAGTGTTTTCCAGCTCAATCACGGCCTGTAAAATCAAACGCCCGGCTGTCGTTTCATAAGGCCCGATGTTGGCATGGCAAAAAGAGTCCGGTACGGTTTTATCGATATGATTTAAAAAGCGTTTAATTTTAATATAATCTTCCGTTTCATTCGTCATAAACGGCTCGAGCAGGCTGTCCAAACGCCCGATATACACCGGAAACGTGGTAATAGACGGCACATGGGAATATAGAATCAGTAACCCGTCTAACACCTCATCCAGTGTCTTGGGAATAGGTAAGGCTAAGAATTGGCAGCCTTGTTTAAGATAAACCGAATAATCCGGCAAAATATAGCGAGGACGATAAATCGCATAACCTTCGTTTAAGTCGCAGATCATTTGGTTTTCAAGATAATGCCACTCTTCTTCGCTATAACCTAAAAGCTCACGCGGATCAATTAAGCGCTCGGCAATATTTGCCAGACTCATTAATTTTTGCTGATAAGTTAAATTGACCGCAGTTACCGTATTTAAAATATCTTGTGTTGTCGCCAGCATATAAATTTCCCCTATTTGAATCTATGTTAATGATAACGCAGGCCGCCGCCGTCATAACGGACGGCAACCTGATAAGGTTCTGATATACAAAGGTGTTATAACGCAACGTTATGATAATCAACGGCAATCTGAGCAGCCAATTTGGCATTATGAAACACTAATTGAATATTCGAATTCAAACTCTCGCCGCCGGTCAGTTCCGCCACCCGCGCCAGCAAAAACGGCGTGCTGTCTTTGCCGACAACCCCTTGCTCAAGTGATTCCCTTACGGCTTGATCAATAGCGGTATTAATCTCCTCTTCCGGCATTGCGAAAGCCTCCGGAATCGGATTGGCTATCACCACACCGCCATTCAACCCCGCCGCCCATTTAGCGTCTAGCGCTTTTGCGATTGCTTCTGCCGAATCTAAACGGATACTGACATTATACTGGCTTGTCCTTGAATAAAATGCCGGTAATTTATCTGTTTGATAACCGATTAACGGCACTCCGAATGTTTCCAAATATTCCGTTGTCATTCCCAGATCCAGAATCGACTTTGCACCTGCACAGATAACCGCCACATTGGTTCGAGCCAATTCTTGCAAATCTGCCGAAATATCAAAGGTGCGTTCCGCTCCCCGATGAACGCCGCCAATCCCTCCGGTCGCAAACATTTTAATACCGGCTAACGCCGCAACAATCATCGTTCCGGCGACAGTTGTTGCGCCGTTTTGCTCAGCAGCAATAACAAACGGCAAATCCCGACGGCTGACTTTTGCCACGGCGTGCCCTTCTTTACCAAGCAGTTCGATTTCATCACGCGATAATCCTGCTTTTAACCGCCCTTTAATAACGGCTATCGTCGCAGGGACAGCGCCGTTTTCACGAATAACGTTTTCTACTTCAAGTGCGGTTTCGACATTTTGTGGATAAGGCATGCCGTGTGAAATAATGGTAGACTCCAATGCCACCACCGGTACCTTGTTTTCCAACGCGGTTGCCACTTCTGGCGCAATATCAAGATATTTATTCATAATTGAACCTCTAAGAGTTTTTTAACGCTATCATCCGATAGGTTCGGATTGTTAGTAAATTCGGAAGACAATGCCATTGCAGAACAGCCCTGCGCGTAACGTACACTTTCCTGTAATGTCATATTTTCCAACCAGCAACATGCCAATCCCGCCATCATTGCATCACCGGCGCCGGTCACATTGACCGTGTTCACTTTCAATGGGGCCGACCAACCGTCTATTCCCGATTGCTCGCTAAAATAAACCCCCTCGGCGCCCATGCTCAATACCAAGCGAATCACGCCCTGTTCATGAAACCATTCCGCTACTTTTGCCACATCATCACGATGTTTTATCGCTATACCGCTCAGGGTTTCCGCTTCCAAACGATTCGGCTTCAACGTATGAACATGGGAGAGCCAATGTCGGATTTTTATCGCCTTAAAGGTCGAAACCGGATCAACAAAAATGGGAATATCCCCACAGTTGCTGAAGATCCATGCCAGTGTTTTTTCCATTAAATTACAATCCAGGACTATCACATCGGCATGCTGGATAAAATCCAGGCGTGAAGATAATAAAGCGGGGGTTAAATGCGTTAAAATGTCCATATCATTAATCGCCACCACCATTTCGCCATTTTTATCCAACAGCGATAAATAAGTGGATGTGGTTTCGTTATGCAACTTATAACAGCGATCGACATGCGCGCCCGCCTGCTTCGTTCGCTCCAATACCGTCTCCCCATATAAATCATCACCAACGACTGAAATGAGATGAGATTCTTTCCCCAGCATAGCAATATTCTGTGCGATATTACGCCCGACTCCCCCGGGAGTGCATTTTATTTTGCCTAAATTAGAATCAGCGAAAACAATATTATTGAGTGGATAACCGGCAATATCCATATTCGTTCCGCCAATCGTCACGACTCGCTGTTGCGGTGAAAGAATATAGCCTTTTCCTCTGATTTGCCCTTTGCGCATTAGGTTCATTATATAGCCGGCAACACTCGAACGGCTTAATCCTAAAATATCCGCAAGTTGTTGTTGAGGCATTAACGGATCTTTTCGTAACAGTTCTAAAATTTGTTGCTCGCGATGCATAATCAACACCTGTTTGTTTTTCAACTTATGTTTAAATTCTGAACGTTACCCAAGAAAAATAAAGTGAAAAAATGATATGTTGTGAGCAAGATAACAAATTTTGTTTATTTATTATTCAAATTTGTGATCTTAGACTCAAAGTGCGGTTTATTTTCAGCAACAATCCGACAAGCTCCAATTGATATAACTAAGACAGAAAAGTTATTTCGTCCGTAATGATTTTCTTTTTAACATGATCATGTCACAATTCAGAATAATTAAACATTCGCCATAGCGGAAATAACCTTGAAAAAACAGTACGCGGTTTTACCGAAAACCGAATGGAGCGCCAATCGGCTGTGGGAAGTGAAATTCCACAGTTTCGTGCCGTTATGCCTGTCGCTATTGCTGGTCGGCGTGGGCGAAGGATTTCTGTTGGTCTCCGATTTAGGGTCGGCGCCATGGACGATTCTGTCACAGGGGATCGCATTGCAAACCGGGGTTAGTGTCGGTTTCGCCTCGTTTATCATCAGCTGTGTGGTGATGTTGGCGTGGCTGCCGCTGCGGCTGAAAATCGGCTTGGGTACGATCCTGAATATCGTGTTGATCGCCATTGCCCTTGGCGCGGTTGCCGCCAGCCTCGCTACGCCGCAGACCGCACTTGCCCGTTTTGCCTACGCTTTGCTCGGCATTTTGTTAATGGGCGTCGGTTCGGCGTTTTATCTCACCTGCCATATGGGTTCCGGACCGCGCGACGGGTTAATGGTCGGACTGTGCCAACGTTTTAAACTCAAAGTCGGCATTGTGCGCACCGCCATGGAAAGTGCGGTTGCGCTGATCGGCTTTCTCCTCGGCGGCACGCTCGGCTTCGCCACGCTGTTATTCGCCTTTTCAATCGGCTGGGTGATCCAGTTCACACTGGCGATTTTTAGCGCCAAGGCAAAGGAACGCTAATTTTTGCAAATAATACTTGCATAATAAAAGCGGATTCAGTATGTTAACCACATCTGTTTTAAAGGAACAAAACACATGAATTTAATCCGTACTGCTCATCACCATCACCCCTGATTCTTCTTTCAGGCGTTTGGTGTTGCTTGGAAGATAAACCTCTTCCGAGTTAAGTACGGCAAAGCAATAACGACCCCTCGGAAGGATACTTTCGAGGGGTTTATTTTTTTACAGGCATTTTAAAATTGGAATGAATAAGGACTGACTATGTTGGATAAAAAACGTTTACGTATCGCTATGCAAAAATCCGGGCGTTTAAGCAAAGAATCACAAGCGTTGCTGAAACAGTGCGGCGTGAAAATCAACTGGAACGAACAACGCTTAATCGCCTATTCGGAAAATATGCCGATTGATATTCTGCGCGTGCGTGATGACGATATTCCGGGCTTGGTGTTCGACGGCGTGGTCGATTTGGGCATTATCGGCGAAAACGTATTGGAAGAAGAAGAGTTGGGACGGTTGTCTGCCGGTGACGAAGTGCAATACAAGATGTTGAAACGCCTTGAGTTCGGCGGTTGCCGCTTATCACTCGCCGTACCGCGCGACATGGCATACAACGGCGTGCAAGATTTAACCGACGCGCGTATCGCCACCTCTTACCCGAATTTGCTGAAACGCTATATGCAGGAAGAAGGCGTACCGTTTAAAAACTGTTTATTGACCGGTTCGGTCGAAGTGGCACCGACCGCCGGTTTAGCCACGGCGATTTGTGATCTGGTTTCTTCCGGCGCAACCTTAGAAGCCAACGGCTTGCGCGAAGTGGAAATTATTTATCAATCCAAAGCCTGCTTAATCCAACGTGCCGCCGAGTTAAGCGAAGAAAAACAAGCCTTGGTCAATAAACTGCTGACTCGAATTCAAGGGGTGCAACAAGCCAGCGAAAGTAAATACATTATGCTGCACGCGCCGAAAGACAAACTGGACGAAATCACCGCACTGTTACCGGGGGTGGAACACCCGACCATTCTGCCGCTGGCACACGATGACGACAAAGTGGCAATGCATGTCGTCAGCCAAGAAAACCTGTTCTGGGAAACCATGGAACAACTGAAAGAAGTCGGCGCAAGCTCGATTTTGGTGTTGCCGATAGAGAAGATGATGGGTTAATAAGGACATAATAATGAATACAATCATTTGGAATCAACTTTCTCAAGCGGAACAGCTTACCGCACTTGAACGCCCTGCAATCACCAATTCCGCCAGTATCGAGCAGGCAGTGAATGAGATTAAAACCAAGGTGCAGCAAAACGGCGATAGCGCCTTACTTGAGTTGACCGAAAAATTCGACAAAGTGCGGTTGGAAACGCTCACCGTTTCAAGCGAACAGATCGCCCAAGCCGCCAGCCGTGTGCCTGATGAGTTGAAACAAGCGATTCAAAATGCGTATCGCAATATCGACGCATTTCACCAAGCGCAGAAACCGAGCGTGATCGAAGTGGAAACCCAAGCCGGAGTAAAATGCGAAGTGCTGACCCGCCCGATTAATAAAGTCGGTTTGTATATTCCCGGTGGTTCTGCGCCGCTGTTTTCTACCGTGCTAATGCTTTCCATTCCGGCAAAAATCGCAGGTTGTCAAAAAGTGGTACTGTGCACGCCATCGCCGATTGCCGATGAAATTCTGTATACCGCCAACCTGTGCGGCATAGAAACCATCTATGCGGTGGGCGGCGCACAGGCGGTGTTTGCGATGGCGTTCGGTACGGAGAGCGTGGCGAAAGTCGATAAAATTTTCGGGCCGGGCAACGCCTTTGTGACCGAAGCCAAACGCCAAGTCACACAACTCGGCACGGCGATTGATATGCAGGCAGGGCCTTCCGAAGTGTTGGTGATTGCCGATGAATTTGCCGATCCTGATTTCGTGGCAAGCGACTTATTGTCGCAAGCGGAACACGGTGCAGACAGCCAAGTGATTTTGGTCACCCCAAGCAAAACCTTAGCCGAACAGACCGCACTTGCGATTGAACGGCAGCTTGCCGGCTTGTCGCGCGCCGAAACCGCACGCCAAGCCCTGCGCCACAGCCGCACCATCGTCGCTGACGATTTGCAGCAATGCGTGCAAATCAGCAACGCCTATGCACCGGAACATTTAATCGTGCAAGTGGAAAACGCCCGCGCCTTATTACCGCAGTTGGACAACGCCGGTTCGATTTTCTTAGGCGCATACTCCCCCGAAAGCATGGGCGACTACGCCAGCGGCACCAACCATGTGCTGCCGACCTACGGCTACTCGCGCACCAGTTCAAGCCTTGGCTTAGCGGATTTCAGCAAACGTATGACAGTGCAAGAACTCACCCCGCAAGGCTTTAAAGATTTATCAAAAACCGTTGAATTAATGGCAGCCGCCGAGCAGCTGGACGCACATAAACAAGCGGTGAGTATTCGTTTGGCGAAGATGGGATAAAGATAAACGCAAAGTGCGGTTGTCTTTAGGGAAAAATGATGACAAACCAAATTCAGATTTATACAAGTAAAGATCAACAAATTCAAGTAGATGTTAAATTCAATCATGAAACCGTTTGGCTATCACAAGCACAAATGGCAACCGTATTGAACAAGGCTTTGGCGATGATCCGTTTTATCCGAATGTTGCCAGCCGTGCCGCGCATTTGCTCTATTTTGTGATAAAAAATCATGCATTGGCGGACGGCAATAAACGCACCGGATCATTTTTGTTTTTGTGGTATTTACAGCTCAATCAGGCATTATTAGCCAAGCAGGTTGAACAACTGATTAATGATAACACGCTGATTGCCTTAGCATTATTAGTGGCAGAAAGTTTGCCTGAACAAAAAGAATTAATGATTAAATTAATCGAACATTTTATTTTATTAAAAGAAAGCAACGAACAGGATTAAGGAAACCCCATGACAATTTCACAACTTGCACGCAAAAATATTCAAGCCTTAACGCCCTATCAATCGGCACGTCGCTTAGGCGGCAAGGGCGATGTGTGGCTGAATGCCAATGAATATGCGACTTCGCCCGATCTTAATTTACAGAACCGCACTTTTAACCGCTATCCCGAATCACAGCCGCAACAACTGCTGGCGCGTTATGCCGCTTATGCCGGTTTGCAGGCGGAAAATGTGCTGGTCAGCCGCGGTGGTGACGAAAGCATTGAGCTGATTATCCGTGCCTTTTGCGAAGCGGACGACAAGATGCTGTATTGTCCGCCGACTTACGGCATGTACGCGGTGAGTGCCGAAACCTGTGGCATTCAAACCAAAACCGTGCCGCTGACTGCCGATTTCCAATTGAATTTAGCCGAAATCGAAAAAAATCTTGAGCAAGTCAAAGTGATTTTCGTCTGTAGCCCGAATAACCCGACCGGCAATTTAGTCAAGCGTGAGGATTTATTAACCTTATTGGAAATGACCCGTGATCGCGCGATTGTGGTGGTCGATGAAGCCTATATCGAATTTTGTCCGCAAGCGACATTCAGCAATGAATTGGCGAACTATCCGCACTTGGCGATTATCCGCACCTTATCCAAAGCCTTTGCCCTCGCCGGTTTACGTTGCGGTTTCACCTTGGCAAATCCTGAATTGATTCATGTATTACAAAAAGTGATCGCGCCGTATCCAATCCCCGTACCGGTTTCGGATCTGGCTTGCCAAGCCTTAGATAACCGCGGCTTAACCGCCATGTGCCAACGGGTTGCGGAAGTGGTCGAATACCGCACTTGGTTAATTAATGAGCTGCAATCACTGGCGTGCGTCGAAAAAATCTTTGCCAGCGAAGCCAACTATATTTTGGTGAAATTCGATAACGGCAACCACATCTTCAAAACCTTATGGGATCAGGGTATTATCTTACGCGATCAACATAAAGCTCTCGGCTTAAGCAACTGCATTCGGATCACCGTCGGTTCAGAACAAGAAAACCGCCGCATGGTTGAGGCGATTCGGGCGATTTCATCAAAATAAACAATAAGGACAACATCATGACACAACAAAAAATTCTGTTTATCGACCGCGACGGTACCTTGATTGACGAGCCGAAAGCCGATTTCCAGATTGATACGCTGGAAAAGCTGAAATTCGAGCCGAATGTGATTCCGGCATTACTCAAATTACGCGATAAAGGCTTCCGTTTCGTGATGGTGAGCAATCAAGACGGCTTAGGCACGGAGTCGCTGCCACAAGCCGATTTTGACAAACCGCACAATGCGATGATGGAACTGTTCCGCTCGCAGGGAATTGAGTTTGATGAGGTGCTGATTTGTCCCCACCGCCCGGAAGACAACTGCGCATGCCGTAAACCGAAATTAGGGCTGTTGAAAAAGTATATCAATAAAGGGCTGTTCGATCCGAAACACAGCTATGTGATCGGCGATCGTTCCACCGATATGCAACTGGCGGATAACTTAGGTATTGCCGGCTTGCAGTATCACCCTGAAAAACTGAATTGGGATTTGATCGCCGAGAAAATTCTGGCAAAACGCATTCGCAAAGCCGGCTTCAAACCACGCCATGCCGCCGTTGTGCGCACCACCAAAGAGACCGATATTCGGGTTGAAGTGTGGCTGGACGAGCAAGGCATGAACGAGATCAAAACCGGTTTAGGCTTTTTCGATCACATGCTTGATCAAATCGCCACCCACGGCGGTTTCCGCATGAAAGTGACGGTGGACGGCGATCTGCATATCGACGATCACCACACCATCGAAGATACCGCACTTGCCTTGGGCGAAGCCTTGAAACAAGCCTTAGGCAACAAACGCGGCATTGCCCGTTTCGGTTTTGTGCTGCCGATGGACGAATGCAAAGCGGAATGCGCGATGGACTTGTCCGGTCGTCCATATCTGAAATTCAAAGCCAAATTCACCCGCGATAAAGTAGGCGATTTCAGCACCGAAATGGCGGAACACTTCTTTATATCGCTCTCTTACGCACTGGCGTGCACCTTACATTTAAGTGTCAAAGGCAAAAACGCCCACCACCAAGTGGAAGCGATTTTCAAAGCCTTCGGAAGAACCTTACGCCAAGCGATTCGAATTGAAAGCGACCAGTTGCCAAGCTCGAAAGGGGTGTTGTAGTAAGAGTAATGGAATTATTTTTAAGACTAAGAACGCTACACTTAGTTTTTATAAACTTATTCGCTATTTTAAAAATAGGAAAAAATTTGTAATGAATAATTTGGGCACTGAAGATTTTGAAGGATTTATATACCTTGATTATGATTATCCAGTCTCGGCTTGGAATATAGCTCGCGGATTTTTTGGCAGTGTAGATACATTAAATACGAAAGATTCTATGCTGTCAATAATGATGTCTGATATGCTTATATCAAATAACATCAATAGAATCCAAAGTGAGATATATATAGATAATATACGAAAGTTATTTTTTCCTCAGTGTGTATCTAGATTGAGAGGTGTTTTTGTATTTGATGAAGTCGATTCAGTCGCTAGGATATGGGAAAATGAAAATTGGGGAAAACATTTTTCTGATGAATATTTGGCTGACGTAGGTGTAGCTGCCAATAAATCAACTAGGGTTGACTCTAACTGGATTGCTCATATTCTAAATGAAAACTATAGTCTAAAACCAAACGCTATAGAAAATATAGTTAATTATTGGTCAGGAAAACCATACCCGAAAAGCGATCCAATTTGGGAAAGAATAGTTAGTGGGTATATTACCATATGGTCTTCGAATATAAGATTAGAGGCAATTAAAAATATTTTATCAATATGGAAAGATTCTTTCCCTCTTTTACAGTATTCATCAATGTGTGCATCCATCGGATCTCGTGATGGAGAAATATACCCTTGTCTTACAATAGATAATAATAAAGTTACTATTGAATATTTGATGATTGCTGAACATATCAATACACCTAATTTTTATGATTTTTTACTGAAAAATCATAGGAAAAAATCTCTAAAAATTGATACTTTATTTGAAGAACCAAAATTTAGAACTATTAAAGCACCTGATTTATCAGGATTTAAGAAATTTATTTTATTAGATAAAAATGATAGTTTTCATTTATCTAATAACATGTTGTATTTTAGGAGTAATTAGTGCAAAGAATAACTATTATCGACACTGGCTGTGCCAATCTGTCCTCGGTAAAATTCGCGTTTGATCGTTTGGGCTATCAGGCGAAAATCAGCCGAGATTTAGCGGAAATCAAAGCAGCCGATAAACTGCTGTTGCCGGGAGTCGGCACCGCACTTGCGGCGATGAAAAATCTAACCGATCGCAATTTAATCGAAACGATCCGACAGCTAACGCAACCGGTACTGGGTATCTGTTTGGGCATGCAGTTAATGACCGAATTTTCCAGCGAAGGCAATTTAGCCACCTTAGAATTAATGCGCGGACGCACCGAGTTGATTCCCGACACCGGCTTACCCTTGCCGCATATGGGCTGGAATCAAGTGCGGTATCAAGCGGCTCATCCGCTGTTTGCGGAGATTGAACAAGACAGCCATTTTTATTTTGTGCATAGCTATGCAGTCTTGCCCAACGAAAACACCATCGCCAGCTGCGACTACGGCGTAGCGTTCTCCACCGCATTGGGCTACAAAAACTTTTACGGCGTACAATTCCACCCGGAACGTTCAGGCAAAGCCGGGGCGCAGTTGTTGCGGAATTTTGTGGAGAATGTCTAATCTAGCTTAGTTTCCGCCAGCGACTGACGTCGCAAGCGGTTACGCATAGTTGAGTGGCTTTGCCACTCAGTATGCAAAGAACATTAACTTATATGGAACAGCCGCAAAGCGGCTGACTTATGCGTAACCGATTGCGGCTTTGCCGCTGTCGGATAAGGAAAATACTATGAAAAAATCCATTATTCTCCCCGCCCTTGACCTGATCGATGGGCAAGTGGTGCGTTTACATCAAGGGGATTACGGCAAGCAGACCAATTATTCCTCCAATCCGACCGCACTTTTTGCCGATTATGTGGCACAAGGGGCGGAACAGTTGCATTTGGTGGATCTGACCGGAGCAAAAAATCCGGCAAAACGCCAAACGGGGTTAATCGGCAAGATTATCAAAGCGACAAATTGCCCGGTGCAAGTGGGCGGCGGTATTCGTAGCGAACAAGATGTGGCGGATTTATTGGCGGTGGGCGCGAATCGGGTCGTGATTGGCTCAACCGCGGTAAAAGAACGCAACATGGTCAAACGCTGGTTTGAAAAATACGCTGCCGAGAAATTTGTACTTGCGTTAGATGTCAACATCGCTGCCAACGGCGAGAAAATTATTGCGATTAGCGGTTGGCAGGAAGCGAGCGGTGTGTCGCTTGAGGAATTGATTGAAGATTACCAATCGGTCGGTTTACAACACGTTTTATGTACCGATATTTCCCGTGACGGTACATTGGCAGGTTCGAACGTGGATTTATACCGCGAAATCTGTGCCAAATATCCGACCATTCAATTCCAATCCTCCGGCGGTATCGGTTCGCTTGCCGATGTGGCAGCATTGAAAGGCACGGGCGTGGCCGGGGTGATTATCGGACGCGCCCTATTGGAAGGCAAATTTACGGTGGCGGAGGCAATCGAATGTTGGCAAAACGGATAATTCCTTGTTTAGATGTGCGTGACGGGCAGGTGGTGAAAGGCGTGCAATTCCGCAACCACGAAATTATCGGCGACATCGTGCCGTTGGCGAAACGCTACGCCTATGAAAGTGCCGATGAACTGGTATTTTACGATATTACCGCCTCGTCGGACGGTCGTACGGTAGACAAAAGCTGGGTCGAGCGGGTGGCGGAAGTGATCGATATTCCGTTTTGTGTCGCCGGGGGGATTAAAACCATCGACGATGCCGAAAAGCTGTTTGCATTCGGTGCGGATAAAATTTCCATTAACTCCCCTGCGTTGGCTGATCCGGATTTGATTTCCCGTTTGGCGGATCGTTTCGGGGTACAGGCGATTGTGGTCGGCATTGACAGTTGGTTCGAGCAAAGCAGCGGCAAATATTGGGTCAATCAATATACCGGCGATGAAACCCGCACCCGTCAAACCAACTGGCAGTTGCTCGACTGGGTGCAAGAGGTGCAACAACGCGGCGCAGGCGAAATCGTGTTGAATATGATGAACCAAGACGGCGTACGCCAAGGCTATGATTTAACCCAGCTAAGTGCGGTGCGTGCAATATGCCATGTGCCGTTGATTGCCTCGGGCGGTGCCGGCGAAATGGTACATTTCCGTGACGCTTTTGTGCAAGCCAATGTAGACGGCGCACTTGCGGCAAGCGTGTTTCATAAGCAAATTATCAATATCGGCGAATTAAAAACCTATCTTGCGCGGCAAGGTGTGGAAGTGCGCCGTTAAGTGTAAAAAATAATAGGATAAAACAATGTTAGATCTACAACAAATCGACTGGCAAAAAGTGGATAATCTGCTGCCGGTGATCGTGCAAAACGCCACCACTTGCGAAGTGTTAATGCTGGGCTATATGAATCAGGAAGCGTTAGCCAAAACCTTGAACGAGAAAAAAGTGACTTTTTTTTCACGCACCAAACAACGCTTATGGACTAAGGGTGAAACTTCAGGCAATTTCCTGAATGTGGTGGATATGAGTTTGGATTGCGATAACGATACGTTATTGATTTTAGCCAATCCGATTGGTAAAACCTGCCACACCGGGGCGGAAAGCTGTTTCCACCAATTTAGCAATAAAAACGAACCGGATTGGATTTTCTTTAGCAAGTTAGAACGCTTAATCGCGGCTCGCAAAGGCGCAGATCCGTCAAGTTCTTATACAGCCCTCCTCTATTCACGCGGCACAAAACGCATTGCGCAGAAAGTCGGCGAAGAAGGGGTTGAAACCGCACTTGCGGCAACGGTGAAAGATCACAATGAAACCATTTGTGAAGCGGCTGATTTAGCCTATCATTTAACCGTACTGTTGCAAGACGCTGATCTGGCTTGGGCGGACGTAATTGGTAAGTTGAAAGAGCGGCATTCGAAATAAAGAAAAACGGCATTCTCACAATAAGTAAGAATGCCGTTTTAACTTTGATTTATTCAACCCACTGATTTTTCTTTAACTTTCTTTCTGCGCCAATAATTTTCCATTTTAACTTCTGAATTTCATTTTGTAGCATTGCCGATGAATTGCTTAATTCAACCTGTTGTTTGTCTTGCAACACCGCATTTCCATGTTGAGTGAGAACACCAATCACATTTCCTCGATTCAGCATTAGTGGCGAATTATTTTCATTAGGCTGAATTAACGATTGCCCAAAGGTGCTAATCGGATCGTTAATACCTAAGAGATCCATAATGGTCGGCAACAAATCGTATTGTGTCGCCAATTCTGAATGCCGCAGTGGCGTTAAACTGCCGTCGGGAGTATAGATGATCAACGGAATATGAAACTGTTCCGGTAATTGATCCGAATTTGTCTTTAACACATGATCGGCACTAAAAATAAAAATGGTATTTTGATACCAAGCCTGCTTTTCTGCCGCCTGCATAAATTGTTGCAATGACCAATCGCTGTAGCGTAACGTATTCAAAAAACCGTTTTCGCCCAGTTTATCGTGGGGATAAAGATGAAATGCTTTGCCTGGATCTGCAAAAGGTTCATGGGTTGTACCGGTAAATAAAAAAGAGAAAAACGGCTTATCCGCCTGTTGTGTTTCACTCAATTTTTGGTTTAAAAACATTAAACTGTCATAATCCCAGCCAAATTTTGGCGTTGGCTGCGGATATTCGCGCACCAGCGGAATATCCTCTTTGCCGTAATATTCTTGAAAACCTAAAATATTGGCAATGCCGTCCATATTAAATGAACGCCGGTTTGAGGATTGCATCATCAAAGTGCGGTAGTTATGTTTATTCAAAATATCCGCCGGTTTATTCAATCGGTTTAATTCCAGCCCAAATCCTAAGGTCGGGAAATTGTTTAAAGCCGGGGTTGAGGTTAACACCGCTTGAATACCTATAATACTGCGCTGACCAGCGGCATAGAAATTATCCCACACCTGTGATTTGGGGATTAACGAATCGATAAACGGTGTTGCCCCATAACTGTTACCACTTAAACCATCAATGTAGTCGTAGCTCCAACTTTCCAATAAAATAAAAACCACATTTTTCTGTGTTGCCGGCGTGGTTGCCCGGAACTGAAAATCCGATACGCAGCGCGTTTCGCATTGCCGTGCTTCATCATCTGTCAACAGATCTAATGCGGTGTTGTTTTTACGGTTTTTTCCTTCTTTCCAAATCACAAAAATACTGTTCAAGGTTAGATTGGATTCGGCTGCGGAAGCATTATTTTGGAACGCATCGGCATAACCGATAGGGCGGCTTTGGGTAATCATGCCTCGTGCCAACCAAAAGCAAAACCCTAAAAATACAACGTAAATAATAAGACGTAGCCAAATAGGTTGAATCAGAGGAAAATGATTTTTTTCAATCGGCTTAATAACGTATTTTTTATACAGTACAACCGTTAAAACAAACAGAATCAGCCCTGAAATCGTATAAGCAAGGCGCGAGGTAAATGCCAATTCTAAAACCACATCAAGATCTGCGCTGATTTGAAACAATTCTTGTCCGAGATGGCGGTAAACTTCACCGAAATAGGTCAAGTCAAACAGCGTTAGTGTCAACATCAACAGTAAAATTAGCAAACCAATATAGCTTGCTGTTTTTAAGATACTTTTCCGTTGAGCAAAACGAAAAGGCAACCCTGTTATCAGCAATACCAATGCCAGTGCGATCACACTGATATGCATATCAAAACGGAAGCCTTGCGCAAATGCGTGCAGCAATTGTGTGACGTTTAATTTCAAAAAATAATCGGGGTATAAGCCGATAAACAGTAAACGACAAAAAGCAAATAAGAGTGCAGAAAACGCTAAAATACGCAAAGGCAAAAACAGATATTGCATAATAAAATAGAATAATGAGAACAATAATCAAATATTATACTATTTTAGATTGTTTTCGTCTTGTGTTCTTTTCGGATTAGAAATAAGAAAAGTGGTGGGCGATACCGGTCTCGAACCAGTGACCCCCTCCTTGTAAGGGAGGTGCTCTCCCAACTGAGCTAATCGCCCGACGCTAATCAGAAACTGATTAAGTGCGGTGTGATTTTAAGTCTTAAGTGGTGGGCGATACCGGTCTCGAACCAGTGACCCCCTCCTTGTAAGGGAGGTGCTCTCCCAACTGAGCTAATCGCCCACTTAAGATTGCCTTAAAATCATGGGATAAGTTTGCGCGGAAGTGGTGGGCGATACCGGTCTCGAACCAGTGACCCCCTCCTTGTAAGGGAGGTGCTCTCCCAACTGAGCTAATCGCCCGCTAGGTCAAACTTATAACAACAAACGGACACTTGAAAAAAGTGGTGGGCGATACCGGTCTCGAACCAGTGACCCCCTCCTTGTAAGGGAGGTGCTCTCCCAACTGAGCTAATCGCCCGTTTGTTGTGAGCGAGCATTATAATTGGTGTTGGCTTTCAGTCAATGATTTTTTCCTTTTTTCGCGTTAATTGTCGTAAAAATAAACATATCAATGCAATTTGATCTACCCATACGCCCACTTGACCGCTACAATAACCGCCATTGTTTTTTAGCCAGCTATAAGGTCAATGATGAATATTCAACCGCTTTTCGATTTTAATCCCGATGTCAACGTCAGAACCCGTTTCGCCCCGAGTCCGACCGGCTTTTTGCACGTCGGCGGCGCGCGCACCGCACTTTACTCTTGGTTGTATGCCCGCCACAACCAAGGCGAATTTGTATTACGGATTGAAGACACCGATTTGGAACGTTCCACCCAAGCCGCCACCGATGCGATTCTGGAAGCGATGGAATGGTTGGATATGCATTGGGAACACGGGCCTTATTACCAAACCCAACGTTTTGACCGTTATAACCAAGTGATCGACCAAATGTTGGAACAAGGCTTGGCATACCGTTGCTATTGCAGCAAAGCGCGGTTGGAAACGTTGCGCGAACAGCAAGAACAAAATAAAGAAAAACCGCGCTATGACCGCCATTGCTTGCACGATCACAACCATCACGCCGATGAACCGCATGTAGTACGCTTTAAAAATCCGACCGAAGGTTCGGTTATCTTTGATGACGCGATTCGCGGCAAAATTGAAATCAGCAATCAGGAATTGGACGATCTGATTATCCGCCGCACCGACGGGGCGCCGACCTACAATTTCTGTGTGGTGGTGGACGATTGGGATATGGGTATCACCCACGTAGTACGCGGTGAAGATCATATCAACAACACCCCGCGTCAAATCAATATCCTCAAAGCCTTAGGCGCACCTGTGCCGGTGTATGCCCACGTTTCCATGATTTTAGGCGAGGACGGGCAAAAACTCTCCAAACGTCACGGCGCAGTCAGCGTGATGGAATACCGCGACAACGGCTATCTGCCGGAAGCGCTAAACAACTACCTGGTGCGTTTGGGTTGGGGACACGGTGATCAGGAAGTGTTTAGCCGTGAAGAAATGGTGGCGTTATTTAACCTGACTTCCGTCAGTCGCTCGGCAAGCTCGTTTAACCACGATAAATTGTTATGGTTGAACCACCACTATATCCGCGAATTACCGGCGGAAAAAGTCGCCGGTTACTTAGCATGGCATATGCAGGATCAGCAAATTGACACCAGCAATGGTCCGAGTTTGGCAAACGTGGTCGAAATGCTTGGCGAGCGTTGCAAAACCTTAAAAGAAATGGCGGCGGCAAGCCGTTATTTCTTCGAAGATTTTAGCCAATTTGATGAAAGTGCGGTCAAGAAACATTTCAAAGCGACAACAGTTGAGCCGTTAAGTTTAGTATTGCAAAAACTCACCGCACTTCGCGACTGGAATGCGGCGGATATTCATCACGCAATTGAGCAAACCGCCGCCGAACTCGAATTGGGCATGGGCAAAGTCGGTATGCCGTTGCGCGTTGCCGTCACCGGCAGCGGACAATCGCCGTCGTTGGACGTCACCCTTGTCGGGATCGGCAGGGAACGCAGCTTGGCGCGGATTCAAAAAGCGATTGAATTTATCCAAAATATTCACGCGGCTTAAGCACGACTGATTTAATTTTAGGCATTTAAACCATAAAGCCAATAAATCAGATTGACAGATTCAAGTGCGGTTATTAATATAGCCGCACTTTGATGAACAGCTCATCAAATCCATTCTGATATGGGGATATAGCTCAGTTGGGAGAGCGCTTGCATGGCATGCAAGAGGTCGTCGGTTCGATCCCGTCTATCTCCACCAAATATTGTTTTATTCAGCACCTCTGATGATAAAAATCCTTAAGCTCACGATAATCCTATTAAATTTTTCTGCCTAACCGTTTCTATCATCTATTGCGCATAAAAAAGCCGAACACCGCTTAATCCGGCGTTCAGCCCTTCTTTGTTTAATTCAACTTGGATTTTATTCTGTGTTCGACAATCCGCGATAGGTCAGAAAATAGTAGCTCAGCACCGAAATCAGGGTACATAAAAACATCGACAACAACATCGGTACCGCACTTGTGACCGGAACCAGTGAAATTAAGAAACCGACAATCGCCCCGGTGCCAAAACGAATCGTGCCGGCTAAGGAATTTGCGGTGCCGGCAACCTGAGGAAAGCGATCCAGAATCGAGGCCATCGCATTAGAGCCGATAATCGACAGCATACCGACAAAAGCCGCAATGCCCAACGCCATCGGCCAGAAACCGAGATCAAACACCGCCACCAGCAACAACCAACAGCCCGCTAAAAATTGCATGGTCAAACCGAAACGCAGCATTTTTTCCGCCCCGACTTTCACTACCATGCGCCCGTTGATCGAGGTAAATAGGATCATTACCGACATATTCATAATGAAGAAATAACCGAAATTTTCCGGCGCAATCTGATAGATATCAATATACACGATCGAGCCGGAGGTCAGAAACGAGAACATGCCGGCAAAAGAAAACGCCCCCGCCAAGACATAGCCGACCACGGCTTTTTCGCGAATTAATAAGGCAAAATTGCGCAACACCGTTTTCAAGCTGAACGGCACACGTTTTTCTATCGGTTGCGATTCCGGAATTTTCCACAACACTAAAACACAACTCAAAATGCCAAAAAAAGTCAGTACATAGAATATCGAGTGCCAGTGGAAAAATTTCGCCAGATTACCGCCGATAAACGGCGCCAGCAATGGCGCAATCATCGACACCAGCATGATCATCGACATCATTTTCGAAAAGTAATTTTTCGAGAACAAATCACGTAGCAGGGCGCCTAAGACCACCGCCGAAGCCGATCCGAAAAAGCCTTGAATAAAGCGGAGTAGCAAGAAGTTTTCGATATTCTCGACCTGCGTCAAGAAAAGTGCGGTGGCGGCAAACACCAGCGTACCGATCAAAATCGGCAACTTGCGCCCAAAACTATCGGCAACCGGCCCCCACAGCAATTGCCCGATGGCAAAACCGAGCGTAAATAAAGCCAACGTATTCTGGACTTTTTCCGAGTTAACCTTGAGATCACGGGCAATATCTAAAAACGAAGGCAAGTACATATCAATCGCCAACGGCGGCAACATCGCCAAAATCCCTAAAATTAAGACAAATACAGGGCTTTTCTTTATTTGTCTGATTTTTTCTGTGTGTAGCATAAATCTATCCATTTTCCGACGGGCGTTCGCGCAATCCGTCAATTTCATTTTGAGTCAAAGTGCGGTATTCGCCCTCGTCTAACTTCTCATCCAACACCACATTGCCAATCCGCCAACGGTGTAAGGCAGCCACTTTGTTGCCGAGCGCGGCAAACATCCGTTTCACCTGATGATAACGCCCTTCGCTGATGGTCAAATTAAGGTTGTAATCATCAAGGATTTCCAATTTTGCCGGTTTGGTCGGTGATTTTTCACCGCGCAACAAAATCCCTTGCTCAACCGCACTTTGGTAGTGGTTTTCAATCGGATCGGCAAGCGTCACCAAATAGGTTTTTTCACAATAGAATTTCGGTGAGGTGATCCGGTGCGACCATTGTCCGTCATCGGTCAACAGCACCAAACCGGTGGTATCCACATCCAAACGCCCGACCGAATGCAGTTTGTTGCGTAACGGATAATCAAAAAAATGATACACCGTCGGGTATTCGCCGTCGTCATGGGAACAAATATAACCCTGCGGCTTATATAACATCAGGTATTGCCCGCTTTCCAACCATTGCAGTAACTCGCCGTCCAACAGAATCTGATCGCTGACGGAAATTTGGGTTGCTCCCGACTTTACCACCGTTTGATTCCGTTCAACCGAACCGCTGCGCAGCATTTTCGTCACTTGTGAACGGCTCAAGCCGGTCTGCTCTGCTAAAAACTTATCTAAACGCACCAATAAAAAACCTTTTTTACCAATAAATTGTTTATTGTACCCGTTTGCTGCTAAAGATACAGAGCGGATTAAATTTCAAAATAAAAAAAATTCTGTGGGCTGTATCACATACTCCTTTATGGGTTTTTAACTTTAGTAAAATAAAGCGTATAATTTCACACATCTTTCAATGTTTGATAACCTTTTAGCAAATTATCAAGTATTTTCACCCATCTCTATTGAGGACACTAAGAATGGATAAACAACTCCGCCAAGCCGCTCTGGACTTTCATGAATTTCCGGTGCCGGGAAAAATTGAAGTTACCCCGACCAAATCCCTTGCTACCCAACGCGATCTGGCATTAGCCTACTCGCCGGGCGTTGCCATTCCATGTCTTGAAATTCAGCAGGATCCGTTAGCCGCCTATAAATACACGGCGCGCGGCAATTTAGTCGGTGTAATTTCCAACGGGACGGCGGTGTTAGGTTTAGGCAATATCGGCGCTCTTGCCGGTAAACCGGTGATGGAAGGCAAAGGCGTGTTGTTTAAAAAATTCGCCGGAGTCGATGTATTCGATATTGAAATCGACGAACGCGATCCGGATAAAATCGTGGATATCATCGCCTCATTGGAACCGACTTTCGGCGGGATCAATCTGGAAGACATCAAAGCCCCGGAATGTTTCTATATCGAGAAAAAATTGCGTGAGCGTATGCAAATTCCGGTGTTCCACGACGATCAACACGGCACCGCGATTATCTGTGCGGCGGCGGTGATAAATGGCTTGCGCGTGGTCAATAAAGACATCAAAAACGTCAAACTGGTGGTTTCCGGTGCCGGTGCTTCCGCGATTGCCTGCTTGAATTTACTGCGTGCATTAGGCATGGAGAAAAACCATATCACCGTGTGCGATTCCAAAGGCGTCATCTATAAACAACGTGAAGACGCCGAGCGTATGGACGAAACCAAACAATTCTATGCGATTGACGATAACGGCACACGCTCACTTGCCGATGCGATTCCAAACGCGGATATTTTCTTGGGCTGCTCCGCCGCCGGTGCTTTGACACAAGAAATGGTGAAAAGCATGGGACCAAGCCCGATTATTTTAGCGTTGGCAAACCCCGATCCGGAAATTTTGCCACCAGTCGCCAAAGCAGTACGTCCCGACGCGATTGTCTGCACCGGTCGCTCCGACTTCCCGAATCAGGTGAATAACGTACTCTGCTTCCCGTTTATTTTCCGTGGCGCATTGGACGTGGGCGCAACCACCATTAACGAAGAGATGAAACTGGCTGCGGTGCATGCGATTGCCGAATTGGCACACGCCGAACAAAACGAAGTGGTCACCTCGGCTTACGGCGAGCAAGAAGTGGCATTTGGTGCTGAATACCTGATTCCAAAACCGTTCGATCCGCGCTTGATCATCAAAATCGCCCCGGCAGTGGCACAAGCGGCAATGGATTCCGGCGTTGCCTTGCGTCCGATTGAGGATATGAACGTCTATATCGAAAAATTGACCCAATTCGTATACAAAACCAACTTGTTCATGAAACCGATTTTTGCCCAAGCCCGCTTAGACAAAAAACGGATCATTATGTCAGACGGCGAAGAACCGCGCGTATTGCATGCGGTACAAGAAATCGCCACCTTGGAAATCGCATTGCCAATCCTAATCGGTCGTCCGGACGTGATTCATCAGCGAATCAAACAACTGGGACTGCATTTGGAAGAAGGCGTTGATTACGAAATCATCAATATTGAAAAAGATGATCGCTATGAAACCTGCTGGACCGGCTATTATGACATTATGAAACGCCGCGGCATTACCCCGGCATTGGCAAAACAAGAAATTCGTATCAACCCAACCACCATTGCGGCGATGTTAGTCCGTTTAGGCTACGCCGACGGCATGATCTGCGGGTTGGTCGGTTCTTATGCCGATCACCTGAAAGCCATTCGCAATGTGATTGGCTTAAAAGACGGGGTGAAAACCGCCGCCACCGTAAACGGGCTGGTAATGCCGAGCGGAAACGTATTCGTGACTGACGCATTTGTAAACCAAGATCCGGATGCGGAAGAATTAGCCGAAATCACTTTAATGGCAGCCGCCGAAGTGAGCCGTTTCGGGATTGAACCTAAGGTTGCCTTAATCTCCCATTCCAACTACGGCGCTTCCGACCACCCAAGTGCGGTCAAAATGCGCAAAGTACTAGAATTGGTGAAACAACGCGACCCGAACTTGATTATTGACGGTGAAATGCACGCCGATATTGCACTTTCAGAAAAACTGCGCCAGAACATCATGCCGGACAGCCCGCTTAAAGGCTCAGCCAACCTCTTGGTCATGCCGAATATGGAAGCGGCGCGTATCGGCTATAACTTACTACGCTCCGCAACCACGGCGATCACCGTCGGTCCGATGTTAATGGGCTTGCGCCAATCCGCCCATATTCTGACCCCGGTCGCCTCCGTCCGCCGGATTATCAATATGGTCGCAGTAGCAGCAGTGAATGCGGCTAAAGAATGACGCTAAATAAATGATAAATAAAGCACCAAAGAGCAGGGTTAATCCTTGCTCTTTTTTTATAGCCTTCCGTCACAAAAAATAAACATTTAATGATCTCGATCAATTTATTTGCTACACTAGTGATGAAATTCAATCCGCTTTTCCTAACGAAAAGCCTTCTTTACTGGCAGTTTTTATTCAACTACTTTTTATTCAACTGATGAGGAAATGAAAATGGCTTATACTCTACCTGAACTACCTTATGCCTACGACGCATTAGAACCGCACTTTGACGCACAAACCATGGAAATTCACCATTCCAAACACCACCAAGCCTATGTGAACAATGCCAATGCGGTATTGGAAACATTGCCTGAATGGCAAGACAAATGCCCGGGTGAATTGATTGCTAACTTGGACAAAATTCCTGCTGACAAACGCACCGCTCTGCGTAACAATGCCGGTGGGCACGCCAACCATTCTCTGTTCTGGAAAGGCTTAAAATTAGGCACAACCTTACAAGGCGCCTTGAAAGACGCCATCGTACGTGATTTCGGCTCCGTCGAAGCTTTCCAAGCGGAATTTGAAAAAGCGGCAGCCACCCGTTTCGGCTCAGGCTGGGCGTGGTTAGTAATTAACGACGGTAAATTAGCCGTGGTTTCCACTGCCAACCAAGACTCGCCATTAATGGGCAAAGACATCGCCGGTGTGGAAGGCTACCCGGTTTTAGGCTTAGACGTGTGGGAACACGCCTATTACTTGAAATACCAAAACCGCCGTCCGGACTACATCAAAGCATTCTGGAATGTGGTCAACTGGGACGAAGCCAATGCGCGCTTTGAGAAAAAATTGGCAGGCAAAGGCTGTTGCCAAGATAAGTAATTAATTTAATTAACGAAAAAGCACTCGGTTGAGTGCTTTTTATTGCTTTATTTTCTATTCAATAAGCTCATTTTATTTCAATAAGCGCCTTTGCCACGAACCACCACATTGGCTGTTTTTGCTAATATGGCAATATCATTCCATAACGACCAATTTTTAACATACCAAGCATCCAAATATACACGTGTATTATAATCAGTATCACTGCGCCCACTCACTTGCCACAAGCCTGACATCCCCGGACGCACCATATAATAATAGCTCACATCATCTTTATAAAATTTCAATTCCTGCCGAATCACGGGGCGAGGTCCGACCAGACTCATTTCGCCTTTTAAAACATTCCATAACTGCGGCAACTCATCTAAGCTGGTTTTCCGCAGGAACTGTCCGACGTTGGTGATCCTCGGATCATTTTTTAATTTAAAACTTTTCGCCCATTCCTCTCGTGCCGTTTGATCGCTGGCTAACAGCTCCTGTAATATTGCACTTGAATTCATCACCATAGTACGAAATTTATAACAATGAAAAGGTTTGCCATTCCGTCCAATTCGAATCTGGCTATAGGTTGCACAGCCTCCATCTTGTCGAATTTTCAGAAATAAATAACCAAATAAAGGACTTGCAATCAATAATAAAAAGAATGAGGCGATAATATCGAACGTCCTTTTTATGATACGTGAAGATCTTTTGGCTAAATTATTATGAATCCGCAACACAATCGCTTCATAACCAAAAAAATGCGAAACCTCCGCTCCATATAACGGAATACCATGTAGAGGTGGAACAATCGAAATATTACGAAAGCCCGTTCTCGAGAGTTTACGCATCCAATATTCCATCATGTCGTTTTGATGATTTTCCAATGCAATAAAAATCTTTTGATAGTGTTCTAAATGAGAAAAAAACTGTTCCTCTGTAATATAACCGCCTTTTTCTACCGTCACCGGAATCCGCCCGATAGGATCGATAAACGCTTTGATTTTATAACCCAAACTAACTTCACTACTAATCGCTCTATAAGCATTACGTGCATTCTCCGCATTACCGATAATCACACAAGCCATATCCCACGTGCCTAAATAGCGAAGTATTTTTTTACAAAGAAAACGAGCGAACGGAAAACAAATAAACAAAATGACAGAAATATATAACCAGGTATCCAATGACGGGGATTTTTCAATAAATACCAACAGGGCAAGATTAATCAACAAAACAACGGCGAGAGTGGAATAAATATCTTTTAGTTCATCCCAAAAAGGTTTGCGATAAGTATAATGACGGTGAATAACCCAAAGCCAACCAACCATAATAAATGCCATTAAACTGAAAGCCCCCAAGCGCGTCAACGAACCATTAAACTCCAATTGCTCCATTGAAAAATCATCCAATGGAGAGAGATAATAAGCCACTGAAATTGCGAAAAAATATGTAATAAAATCACAACTGATCAATGCCAGTTTATTAATTTTAGGCGCTAATTTGGGGTTATTTATCATTTTTATTTCCAAAACGTTTTATACATACTCAATTGTTTACAGCACGCTAATGGTAATTTTTGCCAAGCGAATCCCAATTTAAATCCAAGCCACTTCATCAAGGTCGCCAATGCTGCTTTTGGCAATAGCCAAGGGGCATTGTTCCATAAATAACGGATTTCCGACAGAACAAATTTTTTACCCTCAGAACTTGCCGTTCCAAATTTTTTCTGAATCCAACTTTCATTTTTTTGAAAGACACCAATATCAAAATAACGTTGGAACTCTTGCAAAAGCGTATAGTTGTGGGAATGTTGAACCGTTGCTTCAGCACAATAAACAACGTTATAACCAGCCAAAATCATTTTTGCCGCCAAATACATATCTTCCGCTAAAATGGTATTATCAGGAAAACCGCCTAATTCATTAAACACAGATAATCGATACGCAGCAAAAGAGTTCGAGATAAACGCCGTTTTAATGCCTAAGTGCGGTATATCTTCCTGACTTTTCTCCACCGATTGTTCAGGATAATTGAATAAACGCGCGTGTGCCGCCAACGGATTAGCATTATCGTGTGGCAACTGACGACCATAAACAGCAGCAACTTTAGGATTATCAAAAGCTTTTAGCAAATTTTCAATCGCATTGTCAGTCACTAAAATGGCATCTTGCGTCATAAAAATCACAATATCATAATCTTGAATAAATAATGATACTGCTAAATTTCGCGTTCCACCATGGTTAAAATCCGTCTGTGAAATACGATGTGTTGCAAAACCGCACTTTGTCGCTAATTCCACGGTGTTATCCGCCGAGTTTGAATCAATCACCAACACATCAGGCTGAACACCTTGCCGCTGAATTTTAGCAAAACATTTTTCACCTAGCTTCCCGGCATTATAGGTTGGAATAACTAAAGCGGCTTTTGGCAATATCATGTTGGATTATTCCTTATTATTTTATGAGCCATCGCCCATTAATATCACTTTCCATACGCTCAAACCGCTTTTCTGATTTAAGTTTTTCAATATCACGTTTAATAGCACGTTCCGCGACGGCAAGCAAAAATGATAACCTTGCAATCATAATACTAGAATCTTCTATTATAAATTTCAACAAGTTAACCCTGCGCAATGTAATTTTATCAGTGACATTATCAGATAGATCAGTTTTGACTTTTTCGATATTCTCGATACCTGTAACAATAAATTTTATGAACGCCTAAAATAATCTTCCCACCATAAGTATTTGCCATCGCCGAATAGTTTTTCCAAAAGTCAATAGGTAACTCACGCAAACCACTTTTGCCTTGGGCGAGTTTGAATTCAACCGCATCTGATTCTAGGAGGTTGATTATTGTATTCTAAGTAATTTTATTTAATTCATAATCCCCAAAAGCATTAAATTATCTATATATTCTCTTTTAATGCGTAATCAAATACTTTTAAATATTCTTTAGCAATAGACTCTATATAAAACTTCTTACTTGCTGAAAATACTCTACTTTGTAATTTATTATACAATTCTTTATCCATTACTAAATCAGAAATTATATCAGCTAACTCATCTATTTGTACTTTACCATCTCTTAGATCAAAGATAATACCAGCTAGATTAGAATCTTCATCTTTCAGTTGATTTTTAGATTCTCCTAAATTACTTGCTACCATCGGCTTACCTGAATATAAGCATTCAATAATAACTAATGGGAAACTTTCACCTTGAAATTCTGATGGAAGCAACCCAATATCTGCAGTAGCAAAATAATCTCGTACATTTTTTTGAAAACCAACTAAATGTATATACTCAGGTACCTTACCCAATAACTTATCATATACCTCGCCACTGCCAACTAATATTAAATGTATATCCTTTCCTGTCTTAATCCTAGCTAAAGTCACAGCTTCAATAGCAGGAATCCAACCTTTTTCAGGAATAGCTCGGCTCACAATGCATGCAATAAATGCATTTTCACTAATACCTAAAATACTTCTATCTAATTTATTACCAGTATAATAAGGTAAACCATTTCCAATTTTATGGAATATTTCCATATTAGGAAAATTATTATCGATAAAAGGAGGTAAATTTTTATCTGCTATATATATAAATGAAGAGCAGCTCTGTTCGACTCTTTTCAAGAGGCGCTGGAGATCATTCTTATCAATAGCTTCATACATTCCATGCAAAGTAATCACATGCTTAGGTGTTTTATCTTTTTTATCCACAAAATGTGAAATTATCTCATCTACACTTCCATGGTGAGTACTAACTATATCTATGCTTAATGTATCAATAATTTTTCTTAGCTCTGACATATTCGACAATCTAACTAAAGGAATAGACGGATCCAACATCTCTCTTACTTTCTCGTTTGAATGACTTAATTGGCAATCTAAAACTGTTACCGGATAGTTCAACCGCTTTAATTCATTTGATAAAAATATAGGAAATGTTTCGCCACCACCAATATCTAAGCAGAAAATACAAATTAAGATATTAGGTCGCCTTTCATTTTTATTATCATAGATCTTATTTAAATTAAACCAGTTTGATACATCCTTAATATCATCTCCCCCACAATAAGAAACATAATGCTTCTCTAACTCATTTAAATGTTTTTCATGACTACTTTTAGGGATTTTATAGTTTTTTTCTAAAAAAATCGCTATTTTTTCATGCTCTTCGTAATATAGCTCGGAACCTTGAACTTTCAAAGAAGTACTTTTTTCATGTACTCTATAATAATTTTTCGTCTCCGTACTATAATGAACAGCCCCCCCCTTAATAAAATCTATATAAAATAACCAATCACCACACAATTTGAAATTGTGCCACTGTGAAAAAATTTCACCAGATATTTTTCCCACATTTCTAAAAATGACACTGCTAACATTTGGAATGATATTTTTAATAGAAAATGCAGTTTTCACCAAATCATTTGCACTTATTGAAAAAGAACGATACCATGGCAATTCAATATCATTTAAATACTGTTCAGTGCTATTAATTTTTATCCCATTTTGAATAAAATCACTTTTAGCAAAAGCAAGCATTATAGCTTGATCACTAAAAGCAGGAATAAGTTTTTCAATGAAATCTTTCTCACACCAATCATCACTTTCTGCTATCCAGATATATTTTCCTTTAGCTTGCGCTAATCCTTTAGCCCATTGTTGAAAAACACCACCACCATTCTTCTCACTAAAGATAGTCGTAGTAATATCTGGATATTTATTCTTATACTTGAGAAGAATATCACGACTGTTATCTGTAGAATGAGCGTCTAACAAAATGACTTCAATATTTTTATGTGTTTGCATATAAATTGAATCAAGCCTTTCTGTTAGATATTGCTCATAATTATAGTTAGGGACTATAATTGAAATTAGAGTATTGCTTAAGCCATTATTTTTAACACTCAAATTCCACTCATTAACCAATAAATATTCATTAATTTTTTTTATCCTTATATACCTACTTTTAATTTCAAAATATTTAAAATAGACTCCTTTCAAACTTGATTTAAACGGCAAAAAAAAATTATAATATATTTTTGAATGGTTGTGCTTTAAATAAAATCCAATTTTATATATTAATTCCTTAAGTTTAAATTTAACTTGATTGTATTTTAAGCCATAATACAATTCAGCTTTACTAGCTTTAAAATAAAAGACAATATTATACATAATTGCCCTTATTTTAATTTTATGATTTTTAGCACTATGACTAACGAGTGTATTTTTTTTCATATGCCAACCAGAAAAACCTTTCTAGCTCCTTTCATATTATCGCTTTGTTGATTTTTGCTATAGTATAGAAGAAATCAAGTAAGCAATGTAATCCGCTGATTATATGTGTATAGATTTTAGTGTCCATATAATTAATGATTAAGAAAATCAATAATAATATTCAATAATGTGCTTTTTATGTTACATATTTCTTGGGTACAATTTTATAGATAATCTAATCATATTTAAAAACATTATCCATTAATCTTTGAGAAGAAAAAATATTACTAATTTTTCTATTAATTCTTAACAACTTTAATTTTATTCTTGTTAAAATGAGTTAGAAATTATAATTGCATTATTTAAATCCCTTCACAAATCAAGGATTTAAATAACATTATCTAATGAGCAATCATCTAAAATAATAATTCTATCCGGCACAATATCTTGATTCAAAACATTTATAATTTGTTGTTCAATATCGATATTATGACAGCCTACTAATAATATTAATAATAAAAAAGAAGTGTGCTTTACTTAATAAAATATTTATTTATCGTTTTGGACACATAATCCACATCAAAAACTATACCGAGAGTACTATAAATATCATTTAATTGGGAAATATCAATATAATAGCTTGAACCTTTATCTTCAATATTATAATATGCCTCTCTGTTAAGAGACCTTTCTAGAATCGATACTAGTTCAAGAATATCTGTATATAGTGGCGAGGCTAAATTTATTATTAAATTCATAAATAAATTTTTTTTAAAATATAATCAACGATTTTAAAGACATCATCAACATCTATTATGTTTCTTTTACTTTTACTAAAAACGCTAAACTCCTCTCCATTATTAATTTTATTATAAATAAAATTAATAATGGTTGGACTTTTTGTCCTCCCTGCAACTTGTGGTAATCTAAATATTAAATATCTATCACACTCATCTTGTAGTATGAGCTCCATCAATAATTTATGCAATACATATTTTGAATTTTGCAGTGTCGAATCATAAATACTACAAGTGCTAAAATAAACAATTAGACTCGCTGGATTATTTCTGATTGTATGACGTAACAGCTCTCTCTCTCGAGTAAAAGATGATGAATTCTCTTCATTAGAATTAGATACTCCACTAGCAAAAATAATTACATCTTCAGTAGATACATAACTATTAAATGCTTTAGCAAGCATTCCTCTACCAATAATCATAACACCTCTTAGAACAGTTTATTAATTTTTAATTTAAATAGTGCTCGTAATAAAAAACTTCCTATTTTACTTTCTGCAATTCTTATTAGCTCATTTTTATAGCGAAGATTTTGTATACTATACTGTATTCCTGACAGGTCTTGTTTATCATTAGCAATTCCTAAAGGTGGTAATTCATAAGTCGGATTATTCCAAAAATAACCTGGACCATTAGATGAAATTAGATTATAAATTTCATTACCATATTCTTTATAGAGTCGGTTATTATTTTTAGAAAGAATATCATATAGATATAAAATCATATTTTTATTAAATTGTCGGGACATAGAATTATGTCTAACTCTATACTTAACCAACACTTTAGGGATAGAAAAACCGATGCAACCATTTGATACCATCGCAAGCCAAGAATCATAATCCTCCATACCATACTCCATATTTGAATGATTAAGACCGAACTCTAAGAAGTCACTCTTACGAACAATACAGAATGCTGACAACATGTTTGCACAACACATAAATGGCAACTCTGTATTAAAAGTTGGCCATACCCCTTTTCCATTTTCAAAATACTCTAACCAAGAGTATACAAATGAAATATTTGTAAATCTATCCAGTATTTTTATAGCGCTAGAATAGAAATCTTTATAGACAAGATCATCTGCATCTAAAAATGTAATATATTCTCCTTTTGCATTTACTGCCCCAACATTTCTAGCATTAGCTAAACCTGAGTTTTGAATATTTATAACTCTTATATCATATCCAATAAAATTATTTTTAATATCCTCAAGCTTCTGCAAAGAGTCTAAATCTGTAGAACCATCATTAACAATAATAATTTCAAAATCCTCTAAATCAGAAGATAGAGCCGACTCCAGTGTTTCAATTATATATTCTCCTAAATTATAGTAAGGAATTATTATTGATATTTTCTTATTGTTATATGAATTCTTTAAAACTGGAGTCGAAAGCTTTAATCGTTTTATATACTCAGGTTCTGGAAAATTTAATTCCGTAGCATTATCGATAACTTTATGATAAAAAGAAATACGAACAGCTAAATTATTACTCAAAAGAGATGATGCCATTACTCTATTCCTAGCCGCTTCCCCCATCTCTTTAATAGTTTTCAAGTCTAAATTTAAGAAATTTTGCAACTCATTTTCGAAAGAATTTTGCTTATCCCAATCAAATATAAAACCAGCAGTCCTATCATTACCAACCATTTCAGCTTGCCCACCACTTATAGATGCTAAAATAGGCTTCCCTAACATCATTGAGGTGACACAAGTATAAGGATAGTTTTCATACAGGGATGGTATAATAACAACATTCAATTGACTAATTTCATGATGTAGATTTTCTGGTGGCATATTGTCTTTAACTACCAAATAACCCAATTCTATCCATTTAGAATATTTTTCCAGTAAGTATTTCTTCAAATATACTTGTTTAGGATAAAAGAATGTATCTCCACCAATCATGCAGAGCTTAAATTTTATATTATTTTCCCACATTTTTGAAATATGACTAAGTAATTGAACAACACCTTTCCTATATTCAAACCTACCTATATATAAAAAATCATATTCAATATTTTTAGTACTACTTCTTATTTCATCAAATGGTAATGGAATAATTTCTATCGAATTCTTAATATCTAATTCATCTCGAATTTTCTTGGCTAAAAATTGGCTTTGAGTTAATAACGCATCTGCACTATTAATAGCAAACTTTTCCATTTGCCCAATCCAATAATTTGAGAACTTATATCTAGGTTCTTGATTAATTTTCATTAGTTCAAATATCGGTGTATGCATATGAACAACTATTTTTAAATTTTGAAAGCAATCCTCTAAGGCAAATCTGCGTTGAAAAAGATAATAACCTAAAGCATTATATTCTTGGACTTCTATTAAATCTGGTTTACCTTCTTTTTTAATCAATCCTTCAACAACATCAGAAATTTGATATGACAAGGCAGCCCAATATCCCAAAGCTGAGTAAATAGGATGCTCCATATGTTTAAAACGAAGCACACGATAATTAGAATTAATATTCTCTACTTCATCTGAGTCACCTCTAGTTATTACAGTAACCTCATGCTCAAGCTGAGATAGCCCTAAACAAATTTGCTTAATATAAGTAGATATACCACCACCAAAACTTGGTGGAAACTCAGATGTTAAAAACCAAATTTTCATATTATTCTCCAACAATTCTTTTAATAACTTTATGTAAAAAATCAATTTTATTTTTTAAAAAAGTATTTTCATCCCGTGTATTATTCAGTTCAGTTCAGTTCAGTTCAGTTCAGTTCAGTTCAGTTCAATTAGACTATTTTTATTAAATCATTATACAATTGAGAAACATAATTACTTCTTCCAGACTCAATTATAGATCCATGCTGAAGTAAAACTGAATATTCACATAACTCATTTACTTGTTCTATAGAGTGAGATACAAAAAGCAATGTTGTTCCATCTGACAACATATTATTCATTCGTATTTTACATTTTTCTTGGAATGCTGCATCACCTACAGCCAATACTTCATCAACGATAAGAATATCTGGTTTAACAATTGTTGCAATTGCAAACCCTAAACGCGATGCCATTCCCGATGAAAAGTTTTTTATTGGTGTATCGATAAAATTTTCTAATTCAGCAAAATCAATAATTTCATCAAAATGCTTTTCCATAAAAGATTTTTTATACCCCAGTAGTGCCCCATTTAGAAAGATATTTTCTTTAGCAGTCAACTCCCCATCAAAGCCAGCCCCTAGTTCAATTAATGGGGCAATAGTACCATTTACTTCAACGCTACCTTTGTAAGGGGTTAAAATACCGCAAATCAATTTTAGCAATGTGGATTTTCCCGATCCATTAACGCCCAACAGCCCCCAAGACTCTCCTCTTTTTATTTCGAGATTAATGTCTTTTAATGCCAGAAACTCTTCAAACATTAATTGCCCTTTTAGCATTTTTATTACATAATCCTTTAAACCACTATAATTTTCTGTTGATTTATTAAAGCGAACTGTGGCATTGCACACTTTAATAACAGTATCACTATTTTTCATATATATAAAATAAAACTATCCTGTCGTTTATTAAAATACCAAGCCCCAAAAAATAAGATGAGAAGTGCTAAAATACTACCTAATAGCATTGTACTAGAATCGGGTATTTTTGCATATAAAATAACACCTCTAAACTGTTCTATATATTGATACATTGGATTTATCGTTGTATATATTAATCTATAAGATTCCGGAATAATTGTGATTGGATAAAATATTGGCGTTAGATACATCCACATGGTCACAAAAACGCCCCATAAATACTGTATATCTCGAAAAAAAACTGTTATTGCTGCAAGAAATAATCCTAACCCGAGACAGAAAATAAATAATTGCAATAAAATTATAGGAATAGCTAAAATAGCCCAAGACCATGGAGTTCCTGTAATCAGCATGACAAGTAATAATGCTGCTAGTGAAAAAATTAAGTTAACTAAAGAGCTTCCAACTTTGGAAATTGTAAAAATATATTTTGGAACATATGTTTTTTTGATTAATGAAGCATTGCCAACGATTGATAAAACAGAGATATTTGTTGCCTCTGCCATAAAACCAAATAATATTTGTCCTGTCAATAAGTAAACAGGGAAGTTAGGAATATCAAACCGAAATAAGTTGGAAAATACAATAACTAATACGACCATCAACATTAATGGATTTAGAATACTCCATAAATAACCTAAATAACTTCTACGATATTTAAGTTTAATATCTCTTATGATCAACTGCTTTAACAGTTCATCAAAAGCATAAAACCGTTTAAATTTATCTATTAATTTTTTTAGCATAAAAATAATTTCGCCTTGCTTAATTCATTACCTAGAAGATCTTTTCGCGACAAACTCGGTTCACCCTCTAACGGCCATTCAATTCCAACTGTTGGGTCATTCCACAAAAGAGAATATTCGGCTTTTGGGTTATAGTAATCCGTACACTTATAATGTATATCAGCTTCATCACTCATCACATAAAAGCCATGCGCAAAGCCTTCCGGCACCCAGAGTTGGCGTTTATTTTCAGCCGATAAAATTTCACCAATCCATTTGCCAAACGTTGGTGAATTTTTACGTAAATCAACGGTAACATCAAAAACTTCACCGAAAATAACCCGCACTAATTTACCCTGCGTATTCTCAGTTTGGTAATGTAAACCACGCAGCACACCTTTTACTGATTTCGAATGATTTTCTTGAACAAAAGTGCGGTCGCAAATGTTTTGTTTAAACCACTCATCGCGAAAAGTTTCCATAAAAAAGCCGCGCTCATCACCAAAAACTTGTGGTTCAAGCAGTTTGACATCAGGAATTGTGGTTTCAATAATTTTCATTTTGATCCTTGCTTCACAAAATTTCGTTTATATTTTCTATGACTTTGAATATTTCTTTCCGCATCTTTTTTATCCCAAACTTGTAATTCCCAGGGATAATAGAAATTGCTGGTATTTTTAAAGTAAATATGGATACCAATATACTCCTCTTTATCTCTTAAATACCAATTTTTTAAGCCATATTTTTCTTTCCAAACATCTAAGTTATCCATTATTTTCGTTATATCATCAGTATCCACGATAACTCTTGCGCCAAAAATATCATTCAAAATACTGTTAACCGGAAAACCTTCGCTACGTTGTTTGAATCGTTCAATTTTATCCAAGATAGATTCTGATGTTTTTACCCGATAAAAATAGGCAATATCATATAAATCGGCTCGATAAAGATAATCATTGATTGATTCGTGTAAATTCAGGCGGTAAGCCAAAATATGCTCAACCGGTACTTTATCAAAAGTATGCTTTAAATTTACCTTTTCAATTTTTTCGGTTTCAAAATAATCTTCTGAAAACGCAAGATGAACTTTATTTATTTCATCTATTAATCTTTCAACTTTTTTTAGCATAATTTAGATACCAGTAAAATTAGCCATACGCTTTAATATTTTTTAACGCCTTTTGCCAATCGCTTGGTTTAATCCCAAAAGTACGGTTAATTTTATCTAAATTTAAACGTGAATTTGCCGGGCGTTTTGCGGGAGTTGGATAATCCGCTGTTGTAATACTATTCAAGGCAGGTTTTTTCACCAGAGTACCTTGCTGTTCCGCTTCAGCAAAAATGGCTTGCGCAAATTCGAACCAACTCACATAAGGCTTGCCAGTATAGTGATAAACACCGAACTCTACTTGTTCATCATGAATAATTTTATTAGCTATAGTAATCACTGTGGCGGCAATATCACCGGCATAAGTCGGTCCGCCAATCTGATCACCTACTATACCTATTGTGTCGCGCTCTTTTGCCAAGCGTAGCATGGTTTTCACAAAGTTATTACCATGTTCGCCAAACACCCAAGCAGTGCGTAGAATTATCGATTTTTCACAGTATTGTTGAACGGCAATTTCACCCTCTAATTTGGTTTTACCGTAGACACCTTGCGGATCGGTGGGATCCGTTTCGAGATACTCACCACTGCCCTGCCCATCAAATACATAATCCGTAGAAATATGTAAAATTGCGGCATTCACTGCATTTGCGGCTTCGGCAAGATATTTTGGACCATTAACATTAATCGCTTGCGAGAGCTCAATTTCACTTTCCGCACGATCAACCGCGGTATGTGCTGCGGCATTAATAATCACATCGGGCTGAAAAGTTTTGACGGTTTCGAATACCGCACTTCGGTCGGTAATATCTAATTCTTCACGATCAACCGCTAAAATTTCTGCCTTACCTGTGAGTTGCTCAACCAAGTGGCTTCCCACTTGCCCACGGCTACCTGTGATTAAAATTTTTGCCATTATTTTCCATCCTTGACTAAGCGAATTAAATACTGCCCATATTCATTTTTACTTAGCGGTTTGGCTAGCTCCAATATTTGCGCTGTGGTCAGCCAGCCATTACGCCATGCGATTTCTTCTAAACAAGCCACCTGTAAATCTTGAATGTGTTGCACCGTGCGCACAAACGAAGCCGCTTCGTGCAGGCTTTCGTGCGTGCCGGTGTCGAGCCAGGCAAAACCACGTCCTAACAATTGAACATTGAGCGAGCCGTCTTCCAGATACATTTGATTAATCGAGGTGATTTCCAGTTCGCCACGGTCAGAAGGTTTAACCTGTTTGGCGAATTCCACCACGCGGTTGTCATAAAAATATAAACCGGTCACCGCCCAGTCTGATTTCGGTTGCGTTGGTTTTTCTTCAATTGATAAGGCTTTGTAATTATTATCAAATTCGACCACGCCAAAACGTTCCGGATCTTTCACTTGATAAGCAAACACGGTTGCGCCGGTTTCTTTGCCGACCGCACTTTGCAATAACGGTGTGAATGATTGCCCGAAAAAGATATTATCACCTAACACGAGACAGCAACTGTCGCCGTCTATAAATTCTTCGCCGATTAAAAATGCTTGTGCCAAACCGTCGGGACTGGCTTGAATCGCATATTGCAAATTAATGCCAAAATCACTACCGTCGCCCAATAAACGTTTGAAACTGTCGTTATCTTCCGGGGTGGTGATGATTAAAACGTCACGAATACCCGCTAACATCAATACCGAAAGCGGATAATAAATCATCGGTTTATCGTAAACCGGCAATAGTTGTTTCGATACGCCGCGGGTAATCGGATATAAACGCGTGCCGGAACCGCCGGCTAAAATAATCCCTTTCATATAAAATACCCAATTAATCTGCTAAAATATTTGCATTAGGTAAAAATGATTTTTCATACTTTAAAATTGTCTGATCTGCCGTAATAAAATATAAGCTTTCTGTCTCTGCCTGTGCCAGTAACATTCTATCGAAGGGATCTCGATGAATATATTCCAATTGTTTCAAATGAAAAATATGTTCAGGAATCAATGGTAGCAATTTGAAACCATTCTCTTTTAATTGTAAAACAAGCTCTTAAGGGTTAATAATAAAATGCGGTTTATCTAAATTTGACTTAATCGCAATTTCCCAAATGCTCACAATACTGAAATACAATTCATTTTGTAAATCTGTTAATAAATCAATACTTTCAGGTTTTAGCTTCTTTATATTTCCTTGCGCATACCAAATCAAAATATGACTATCGAGTAGAATTTTCATATTTTCCCTCAAACATTTCAGCAATTTCATCTGAATAAATTTCATCAAAATTATCTGGTATCTGAATTTTTCCTTTCATAAAACCAAAATTTCGACGATTGTTTGATGGAGCAATATCTTGGTTAAAAGGTTGAGAGGATAGTGTCAAACTTCCCTTATGATCACTATATAAATACATTTCATCCACATCATATTCAATCGGCAAGATGATAATACGTTGATTGCCATTTCTTAAAACCGGAATAATTTGTTGCATATGTACCTCCTTAATAATTTAAGATGATAACCCTAAACGCTCACCTTGATAAGAGCCATCTAACACTCGGCTCCACCATTTCTTATTATTCAAATACCATTCCACGGTTTTACGAATGCCGGATTCAAAGGTTTCCTGTGGTTGCCAGCCTAGCTCGCGCCCAATTTTGGCTGCGTCAATCGCATAGCGCACATCATGTCCAGGGCGGTCAGTCACGTAGGTGATTAAATCTTGATACTGCGCTACACCTTGCGGTTTATTAGGCACAAGTTCTTCTAATAAGTTACAAATGGTTTTCACTACTTCAATATTGGCTTTTTCATTGTGTCCGCCAATGTTGTAGGTTTCGCCAATCTCGCCCTCTGTCACCACTTTATACAGTGCACGTGCGTGATCTTCCACAAACAACCAATCGCGAATTTGCATGCCATTACCATAAACCGGCAGCGGCTTACCATCGAGCGCATTTAAGATCATCAATGGAATCAGTTTTTCAGGAAAATGGAAAGGACCATAATTGTTAGAGCAGTTAGTCACAATTGTTGGGAAGCCGTAAGTGCGCAACCACGCACGCACCAAATGATCGCTTGAGGCTTTGGAAGCGGAATAGGGGCTGCTTGGGGCATAAGGCGTTGTTTCAGTGAATAAATCGTCCGTGCCTTCTAAATCGCCATACACTTCATCGGTGGAAATATGATGAAAGCGGAACGCGGATTTGCGAGTTTCATCAAGACCGCTCCAATAGGCTCTCGCCACTTCAAGCAAGGTATAAGTGCCGACGATATTGGTTTCAATGAAAGCGGCGGGACCGTCAATCGAACGATCAACGTGGCTTTCTGCTGCAAGGTGCATCACCGCATCGGGTTGATGCTGCCGGAAAACGCGCTCAAGTGCGGTCTTGTCACAAATATCGACTTGTGCAAAGGCATAACGTGGATTTTCAGCAATGTTTGCCAACGATTCTAAATTACCCGCATAAGTTAATTTATCAACATTGATAACGCTATCATGGGTATGATTAATGATATGACGCACCACAGCAGAACCGATAAAGCCAGCCCCACCAGTAACTAGAATTTTCATAAATACCTGCTTTCAAAATGTGAATAGAGAATGATCTACGATCTTGCGATCTTGCGATCTTGCGATCTTGCGATCTTGCGATCTTAATAGATTATCCACGAACAAGTCTAGATTATTCTATAAGAATTTCATTTAAAAAACCATTTTTTATTAAATAAAACTCCATACAACTTTACAAATAATAATTATTATTATCTAAGTGATTTAATAAAAAATAAACGCTTTTCGAATGCAGTTGATACGGGTATAATCTGCGCTTTGTAACGGCAACGAACTTAAAATAACCGACAAAAGTGCGGTATTCGTTGTTGCCTGTCGACTGTATTTAAGATTAAAAATTTCAGAGGAATGAATGGCTAAAGAAGATAGCATTGAGATGCAAGGCACGATTTTGGAAACCTTGCCAAACACCATGTTTCGGGTTGAATTGGAAAATGGTCATGTGGTAACGGCGCATATTTCAGGCAAAATGCGTAAAAACTATATCCGCATTTTAACCGGCGATAAAGTCACCGTGGAATTAACACCTTACGATTTAAGTAAAGGGCGCATTATTTTCCGTAGCCGTTAATCTCTCTCTTTTTCTCGAAAAAGCGCTGCCGCTTTATTATAAGTATAAGACAGCGCCTTTCTCCCTAGTCCCCTTCTTTACTGACGCAAGCCCGTTGTAACAGCTTGCGGCGTAAAAGTGCGGTCAGCATATGCAAGATGAGCAATACCAGCGAGATAATATAAAGCGGTTTATCGCCGAGCATTAAATAAGGCGTTGCGTTTATTGCTTGTGATAATGTCAAATCAAAGGTTAAGGTCGTCGCTTCAAATTGAGGCGCTTGCGCCAACACGTCTCCGCGGGCTCCGATAAAGGCGGTAACCCCGGTATTGGTCGCGCGAATAACCGGTTTGCCGTTTTCTAACGCACGCATTCGCGCCATCTGGAAATGCTGCCAAGGTCCGATGGAATCCCCAAACCACGCGTCATTCGAAACCGTTAAGATGTAATCGGTTTTTCCGTTCTGTTTCAGATTTTGCTGTAACTGGCCGCCCAAGGTAATTTCATAGCAAATTGCCGTGGTCAAACTCAGTCCTTTGGCTTTTAGCGGCGCTTGCAAATAGTCGCCTTGCTTGAAATTCGACATCGGCAAATTAAACATCGTTCCCAGCGGGCGCAACAGACTTTCCAACGGCACATATTCGCCAAACGGAACCAAATGGTGTTTGTTATAACGGTTGTCGGTTTCAAGACTATAAGGCTGCTGCGGATTCCCTAATACCACTACCGAATTATGAAAACGATCCGTTTGCACGTCATGGTAAACCGTGCCGACGATCAGCTCGCTGCCGCTTTGTTGTGCCGCCGTTTGCCAATTCTGTAGCAAGGTCGGCACTTGGTTTTCCAAGGTTGGAATCGCCGCCTCCGGCAGAATAATCAAATCGCTTTTGCCCAAGTGCGGTGCAATCAAATCTTGGTAAATCTTAATCGTATTGCTGAGATAATTCGGATCCCATTTGAGGTTTTGTTCAATGTTTCCCTGCACTAAGGTGACTTTCAGTATTTTGGGGTCTTGTTTGATTGTGCTGAGATGAATTTGCGGATCGTGGTTTTTCCCCGCATAAAACGCCGCCGAAGCCACGACGAATAACACTAACAATGCACTGACACTTGTACCTTTCGCGTGACTTTTCCATGCCTTGAAGCTTGTCACAAACAACGCCGATATCCACACCACAAAGAAGGTTAATCCTTGCACGCCAAACAGCGGCGCTATGCCGAAAAACGGGCTGTCGATTTGCGAATAACCGAATTGCAGCCACGGAAAACCGGTCATCACCCAACCGCGCAAAAATTCGGTAAATGTCCACAGAATGGCGAAGATCACCGCGCTTTTCACCTGAAAACGCCGCACCAGATAAGTAAACAGCAACGGGTATAAGGCTAAGTATGCGGCAAGCAACAGCACCGCCAGATAGCTCAATAATAACGGTACGCCGCCGAATAAATTGATACTGACGTGGATCCAATTAATGCCAAACGCAAAGAAACCCAACGCCCAGAAATAAGTGGTATAAAGTGCGGTTCTACGCGAGGTTTGTGTCGCAAGAACAATCAAGCCACCGACACTGAGATACGCCATGCCCCAAAAATCGAACGGTGCAAAGGCAAAAACACCGCTGGCGCCCAGCAACAAACTGAGGATAATTTTCACTAACGGAGAGCAGAACAAAATACGCATTTAGCTATTTTCCGTCTGATCAGTATCCGGCATAATCTCATCCGGCACCCGCACCCGTAATTGAATAATCTTACGGCTGTCGGCAGACGCCACTTTGAATTGCACGCCTTCCAGTTCAATCTCCTCATCCCGGCTCGGCAAATAGCCGAAAGCCTGCATAATCACGCCGCCAATGGTATCGACTTCTTCCGATTCAAAATGAGTACCGAATTTTTCATTAAAATCTTCAATATCGGTTAATGCGGACACCGAATAAGTGTGACGTGAAAGCTGGCGAATATCCGCCGCTTCTTCTTCGTCAAATTCGTCTTCAATATCGCCGACAATCTGCTCAAGAATATCCTCAATTGTCACCAAGCCGGAAATTGCACCGAATTCATCGACCACAATCGCCATATGAAACCGTTCGGAGCGGAACTCTTTCAACATCCGATCCACGCGCTTGCTTTCCGGCACAATCACCGCCGGGCGCAGAATCAGCGACATATCAAACTCTTCGGCGTTACTACGTGAAAACGGCAATAAATCTTTTGCCAACAGCACGCCTTCAACGTTATCACGTTCGTCGCTCACCACCGGAAAGCGCGAGTGCGCCGATTCGATAATCACATCAAGACAAGAATCCAGCGATTGCTCTTTGTTGATAAACACAATTTGCGCCCGCGGAATCATAATATCACGCACCCGCAGTTTGGAAATCTCCATCACGCCTTCAATCATTTCGCGGGTGTCTTGATCAATCAGCTCATTCTGTTCGGAATCGCGGATGACTTCGACCAACGCTTCACGGTTTTTCAATTCGCCTTGAAACAAGCCGCCGAATAGCGACTGGAAAAAACCTTTTTTCGAACTCGGCTCCGGATTGTCGTTTGTTGTCTGTTCGTCACTCATAAATGTGTTATCACGTTAGGTTATTAAAAATAATTTTTGTCAAACTAGCATATTTTATCAGGCTTCGCCAGCCGTTTGCCGTCGACATAATAAAAAACCAACCGCACTTTGAGTTTGGTTGGCTTTTCTTTAAGCGAATGTTCGCGTGTTACTTGGCTTTTTTCTGTGCGCGTTTGCCCAAGACAATCGTAACTGAAAATGCAACCACGAAAGAGATTAACATCCCAATGACGTACATACTGATGTCATTCGGTTTAATCGAGATAATGCCCGGTAAACCGGCTGCGCCGAGCGCTTGGGCTTTGACATTGAATAACGCCACGAATGCACTGGCACACCCCGCCCCGATCATCGCGCCGATAAACGGATAGCGGTAGCGTAAGTTGACCCCGAACATCGCCGGTTCAGTGATTCCCAACAGCGCACTGATACCTGACGGCAAGGCGATCCCACGGGTTTTTACATCTTTCATAATCACAAACACCGCCAAACACGCCGCACCTTGCGCGATATTCGACATCGCTGCGATTGGGAAAATGAAAGTACCGCCGGTCGTGGCGAAATCTGCCAACAACTGCGTTTCAATTGCAATAAAGGTCTGGTGCATACCGGTGATGACAATCGGGGCATACAACGCACCAAACAGGGCGCCACCGATAAAGCCCGCCGTATCATATAACCAAGTTAACCCGGCTCCCAATAAGAAACCGGCTTCACGGGTGATTGGCCCGACAAAACTGAACGTTAAAAAGCCGGCAATAAACAGCGCCAATAACGGGGTTAACAAGTTATCCAGCACCGACGGCACGACTTTACGCAACGCTTTTTCCAAGGTTGCCAAAATCCAAGACGCAACCAATACCGGCAATACCGAACCTTGATAACCGACGCGTTCAATATCGAAACCAAAGATATTCCAATAGGCAAGCTTACCTTCGGCAACCACACTGGTATAGTTCCAACCATTGACTAAATCCGGGTGAACCAACAACATCCCTAACGCCGCCCCTAAGAACGGGTTGCCGCCGAATTTACGCGTCGCCGAAAACGCAATCAGAATCGGCAGAAATACGAACGGCGCATTGGCGAAAGTGTTGATCATCGCTGCCAAATCGGTCAGTTCGGGATGGGTATCAATTAACGACATCCCTTCAACAAACAGATCTTTTGCCATAAACACATTGGCAAGCCCCATCAACAAACCGCCGGCAACGATCGCCGGGATAATCGGTACGAAGATGTCAGCCAAGCCTTTTACCAAGCGTTGCAGCAGATTTTGGTTTTGCGCTCCGGCCGCCGCGACATCGCTTTTGGTCATATCGCCCATGCCTAACAGCTCGCTCATTTCCGCATGCACTTTATTCACGGTGCCGGAACCGAAGATAATCTGATATTGTCCGGCAACGGAAAATTGTCCTTTCACGCCGTCAATATTCTCAATCGCTTCTTTATCGACCGCACTTTCGTCCTTTAATACGATCCGTAAGCGTGTCGCACAATGCGCCAAGGCGCTGATATTGTCTTTCCCACCCAGTTTTTCGATTACCTGTTGGGCAATTTTTGGAAAATCCATCGTTCTCTCCTTGTTTGTTCGAGTCATTGATTACAATGTGTGCGATTTTAACTAAAACGTTTTAGTTACGCTATTACTTTAACTAAAACGTTTTAGTTGAATTGCATTTTTGTGATCCAGTTAACAAAAAACCCCGTTTTGAAGACGGGGTTGACTATCAATACACGTTTTGTATTAACCTAAAAACGGTAAGAGGCGGAAAAATCAAAGGTGTTCAACTTAAGCTTATCATCGCCGTGTTTTAAGTTGGAACGAAGATATTCAACGCCTAGCTCAATATCCGAATCCAACGCATAACGCACGCCTGCGCCATAACCAAATCCTTTAAAATTGCGTTTGTCGTTATTCAAATTCTCAAATTTGATCTCGGAATAGTTATAGTTCACTTTACCGAATCCCAATAAATTCGGGGTGATACGGTAGCCTTGCGCATAGCCCAGTGCGTAGTGATCACGCTGCTTAATCTTGGAGCGGGAAGAATTACTGATATTCAAGGTGTCCGATTCCCCCAGTTTATCGCCGAATAATTTGATTGAAGCATAAGGCAGACCGACAAAATCATTACCGTAATCAAAACCGTAATCGCCGATTAAATTAAGGGAAGTAAAACGTTTAAACGAAACCTCGGTGCCGCCGCTGGCGGTGCCTTTGTTCGTCGCTAAATTCAAACCCACGGACGGACCGACAAAGGTCTGTCCTGCCGGTGCCGCCTGCACCGCACTTGAGGCGGCAAGCGCCGCGAATAAAACGGGAAGTAATAATTTTTTCATTGTTTTCTCCTTGCAAAATGAAAATAGTGTCAATCTTAATTGATGGTATTTTAACCAAAGTCGCTTCATCTGACTAGCGCTAATTGCCGTCGTTTAATGGTGGGAAAAAACCAAGGTGAAATCTTCAAACATCGGCCACACATCGGCATCAAAATCGCGTTTCAACACCCGTTCGATCTCCGCCAGTTTTTGCAAGAGACGAAACAGATCGGCGTAGCTCATACGTTGCATTGCTTTGGTGAAAAACAGGCGGCGGTTTTGCCACACCCGCAAACGATCAAATTGTTGCCGTAACTGATGTAACGGTAATGGATCGGCGCTGTTAAGCATACTTTCTGCGCCGCTTAACTGTAAAATCGTCATCAACTCTTTTTGTGCACTGCGTAATAAAATCAGCGGCTGTATTTCTTCCTGCCGCAGCGCATGCAAAATCCGCACTGCTCTTTTGGTTTTGCCTTCCAGCATGGCGTCTAACCATTGATAAGGGGTAAAGACCGAAGCCTGCTCGACACAGGTTTTGGCTTTAAGATAGTTGATTTTGCCCTCGGGATAGCGCAATTTGAGCAAATTTAGCAGCTGTTTCAGTGCCAATAAGTTGCTTTCATAGCTATAACTCAACAGTTGCACCGCTTCGTTGTCAAGCTGTAACGCTTCGTCCTTGGCGCGCTGCCGGATCCACTGCGGCAGTTGTTCGGCGGTCGGAGTTTGGCAGTTCACTAACACGATCGCCCCGCCGGCATACTGTTCAAGTGCGGTAAACCATGCCTGTTTTTCGGTTTGCAGATTAAACTTCGCCACTTGCAGAATCAGTAAAATATCTTGGTGTAACAATTCAACCAAGGTGGCTAGTTTTTTTTGTACCGTTTGGCTGAGATTGTCCGGCAGCGTCAGAATAAGCACCGATTTTTCAGAAAACAGACCGCGTGCTTGGCAATGTTGATAAATCTCATCCCAATCGCTGTTGTTATCAATCGTTCGGGTTAAGATCTCATCAAATTGTTGTTTTTTGGCGGCTTGTAATAAAGCTTGGCGCGATTCGTCCAATAACAGTAAATCTTGCCCGAGCAACAGATAACTCGGGGCAAGACTTTGCGCTAGCTGGTTTTTCAATTGAACGGCTGGAATTCTTTTCATGGCGTGTGCTTACGGCACTACGGCGTGTCCAATTGCTTTTGCAAACTGATGATTTTAATAATCAGTTGGCGTGCCGCTTGGCTGCGCATATCATTGTAAATCACATCTTCTTCCGCGGATTTTGCCAAGGCTGCACGGGAATCGTCAAAAAATGTGCGGCTGTTGCGCAAGCTTAACGGAAATTCGCCGCGCCCCGGCACATACATCGTTGCATTCAGATTCAGACTGAGTAACTTTTCCGCCTCTCTGCCCTGCTTAAATACCGAAACCACATTGGACGAGAGCGTATGCTCTTTAATGCGTAATTCCGGTACATCGCCGCTTTGCACAATCTTGACCTGATGTAAACGTAATTGGTTACGCACTTCACGTGTCAGATAATCATAGGGTTCGGCGCTTTGCAACTTGATGGTTCGGAATTCCTTTTCGATTCCGCCTTGGTTGGCAAATTGAAAACCGCAGGCACTCAATAAAAGTGCGCTACAACACAGTAACAAGGTATAGGTTTTTTTCAGCATAATTTGAATCCTTATGATCAGAAACCGCACTTGGACTAAAAGTGCGGTCAGCATGGCTTATTTTGCAACGAAGCTCAACAATTTGCCCGGCACATAAATCACTTTGACGATATTCAAACCGTCCAAGTGGCGCGCGACGTTATCATCGGCAAGTGCGGTTTGTTTAATCGCCTCTTCCGCCGCGTCGGCCGCCACGGTGAATTTGCCGCGCACCTTGCCGTTCACTTGCACCACGATCAGTTTTTCATCGTCGATCATCGCCGCTTGATCCGCTTCCACCCACGGTGCGAAATCGATGGTATCGCTGTTGCCCAGCGCTTGCCATAAGGTAAAGCAGATATGCGGCGTGATCGGATACAACATTCTCACCACCGCACTTAGCGCTTCCGCCATCACCGCGCGATCCTGTTCGCTGGCTAACGGCGCACGGGTCAATTTGTTCATCAACTCCATAATCGCCGCAATCGCGGTGTTAAAGGTTTGGCGGCGACCGACATCATCGCTCACTTTGGCGATGGTTTTATGCAAATCGCGACGCAATGATTTTTGATCCGCACTTAATGCTGCCAAATCCAAGGCTGCCGTTGCCGGATTTTTCTGATATTCAAACACCAAATTCCATAGGCGGCGTAAGAAACGGTTCGCCCCTTCCACGCTCGCCTCTTGCCATTCTAAGGTCATTTCCGCCGGCGACGCAAACATCATAAACAGGCGCACGGTGTCCGCACCGTATTTTTCCACCATTTCTTGCGGATCGATACCGTTGTTTTTCGATTTGGACATTTTGGTCATACCGGCGTGCACCAGTTCATGTCCGTCTTTATCCACCGCTTTGCTAATGCGACCTTTGTCATCGCGCTCGACCGTGACTTCGGTCGGCGATACCCAGATACGTTCGTTCGATTCGGAAATATAGTAGTAAGCGTCCGCCAACACCATGCCTTGACACAACAATTTGTTCACCGGTTCATCCGCTTGCAGTAAGCCCGCATCACGCAGCAGTTTGTGATAGAAGCGGAAATACAACAAGTGCATGGTGGCGTGTTCAATGCCGCCGATATATTGATCGACCGGCAGCCAATAATTCGCTTCTTCGCTGTCTAGCATCCCGCCTTGGTATTGCGGGCAGGTGTAACGGGCGTAGTACCACGACGATTCCATAAAGGTGTCGAAGGTATCGGTTTCACGCAACGCAGGCTGCCCGTTAAACGTGGTTTTCGCCCAGTTCGGGTCGGCTTTAATCGGGCTTTGCACACCATCCATCACCACATCTTCCGGCAGAATCACCGGCAAATCGTCCATTGGCACCGGCACAACCTCACCGTTTTCCAAGGTCAACATCGGAATCGGGGCGCCCCAGTAACGCTGACGGGAAACGCCCCAATCGCGTAAGCGGTAATTCACTTGACGTTTGCCGACATTCAAACTTTCCAGTTCATCGGCAATCGCATTAAATGCCTGCTCAAAATCCAAACCGTCAAATTTACCGGAGTTGATCAACACGCCGTAGTCGGTGTACGCTGCTTGGCTGATGTCAGGTTGTTCGGCATCGCTCGGACGAATCACGGCGTTAATCGCTAAAGCGTATTTTTGCGCAAATTCATAATCGCGTTGATCGTGCGCCGGCACAGCCATCACTGCGCCCGTGCCGTAGTGCATTAACACGAAATTCGCCACCCACACCGGTACTTTTTTGCCGGTTAACGGGTGAATCACTTCCAAGCCGGTCGCCATCCCTTTCTTTTCCATGGTGGCGAGATCCGCTTCGGCAACTTTGGCATTTTTGCTCTCAGCGATAAACTGCGCCAATTCAGGATTATTCAACGCCGCTTTTTCCGCCAACGGGTGCGCTGCTGCCACCGCTAAAAAGGACACGCCGAACAAGGTATCAGGGCGCGTGGTGTAAACCGCCACGCTGTCATCACTGTCGGCAACTTGGAAGATGATTTCCACGCCCTCGGAACGCCCGATCCAGTTGCGTTGCATACTTTTCACTTGATCCGGCCACTGCGGTAAGCCGTCTAAACCCTGCAATAATTGCTCGGCATACTCGGTGATTTTCACAAACCACTGCGGAATCTCTTTTTGCACCACAGGGGTGTCGCAACGCCAACAGCGACCTTCATCAACCTGCTCATTCGCCAATACGGTTTCATCGTTCGGACACCAGTTCACCACTGAGGTTTTTTTATAAACTAAACCCTTTTTATACAGCTCGGTGAAGAACCACTGTTCCCATTTGTAGTATTCCGGTTTGCAGGTGGTCAGTTCACGATCCCAATCATAACCGAAGCCGAGCATTTTCAATTGCTGTTTCATGTAAGCAATATTTTCATAGGTCCAAGGTGCAGGTGCGGTTTTGTTTTTGATCGCCGCATTTTCCGCCGGCATACCGAATGCGTCCCAGCCAATCGGCTGCAATACATTTTTGCCGTTCATCCGCTGATAGCGCGCCACCACGTCGCCGATGGTGTAGTTGCGCACGTGTCCCATATGTAAACGTCCTGACGGATAAGGGAACATCGAGAGGCAGTAGTATTTTTGTTTGCTTAAATCAATCTTGGCGGCGAACACTTTGTTATCCAACCAATAATTCTGCACTTTCGGTTCAATCTGATCCGGACGATATTGCTCTTGCATAGCGAAATTACCTTTTATCAACACAAAAAACCGCACTTTTGCGGTTAAATAGAAAATGGGATATAGAATAGCTTAGAATGGCGCAGAATAACAGAATTTATTGCGCTTGGCTTGGTGCAAAACAGCGCAAAATACAGCATAGGAAAAAGCATAGTAACAGCTCAAATTATAAACAAATCCTAACCTTTCGCCGCAATATAACGCTTCGCCCAAGCCGATAAAAAATCGGTGACATAGACTAACAACAGATAGCACAACAAATACAGCGTGATTTCGGAATAATGGAAAAAACTCATGGCTAACTTAAATTGCATGCCTAATCCGCTAGCCCCGACAAAACCCACAATTAATGTGGCGCGAATAATATTTTCCATGCGGTATAAAATATAATTTAAAAAGCTCGGCATGACACTAGGATAAATCCCGTAAAACAGAATTTGCAGTTGTGAAGCCCCATTTTGGGCTAAATGACGGATCGGTTTTTCATCCATCTCTTCAATCACTTCACCACATAATTTACCTAATACCCCGAGGTTATGAATGGCGAGAGCCAAAGCGCCGGGCACAATGCCGGGTTTGAAGATAAAGACTAAAATCATCGCCCACATCAGTTCAGGAACGGCACGACTGAACAAAAAGAAAAAACGACTAATATGATAAGCCACTTTGTGATACCAATGGGCTTGAAAACCTAATTTCCCCTGTACCACATTGCGAGCGGAAGGCAAGACTAAAATAAACGTAGCAATCGCGGCAATGCCCGTCGCCAAAATGCTCATCACAAAGGTTTCCCAAGTCAGCACTAACGCCTTTTGCCACATTTCAGGATCAAGATAAGCCGGTGTTTCTTCGCCTACCCCTAACATGCCTTCCATAAATTCAACTAAATAATCCCCGTTTTCAGCGCGAAAGAGATCAGATAACGCATTAGGTTGATCTTTTAGAATATACAGCCAAGACCAAACAATTAAGCCTAATACCGCCCAAAAGGAATATTTTATAAAATGGCGATCAACATGTTGTGATAATTTATTCATTATTTCACTCTCTTTCTCACCGCATAGCTCCAGCGATCAATCAAGACGATCAGCGCGACCAAGAAAATCAAAAAGGTCCAGACTTGATCATAGCGTAAATCCTGCAAGGAAAGCTGAATTTGCATACCGATACCGCCCAAGCCCACAAACGACAGCACGGAAGAGGAACGAATGGCACATTCTAGGCGATACATGGTGTAACTCAACATCATCGGCAAGGCTTGCGGCAAATAGCCGTAAATCAGTAATTGCCGCGGAGTGGCTCCGGCTTGTTTTAAAGCGGCGATAGGTTTATAAGGCACTGCTTGCAAGGTATCCGCAAAAATTTTACCGAGATAGCCGGAATACGGAATTGCCAACGCAAAGACCGCACCGATTGGATTTAAGCCCACTGCGGCGACAAAAAACCATGCCCAAATCAGTTCGTGGATAGCCCGCAAAAAACCGAGAATTGCTCTCGCAGCCGTTTGTAAGCATGTTGAAGGAAGTAATACGCCGGAAGCAAAAATCGCTAAGAAAAATCCGCCAATTAACGCTAAGGAAAGCGTAAGTAACGCATAAGCAAAGGTGAGCAGGCTGGATTGCAATGCTAATATTAATAATTCAGGCGACAAATCAGGCTGAAGAAGACTTGAAAATAGCCGTTGCAGCGTTGTCCAACCGCCGGAATGCATAATGCCTTTTTCATGATCAATGGCAAACAGGCTCAACAAAAATGCCAACAACAACATTAACGTGAGAAAATTACGGCGTTCAGTCAATGATAATTTCATCTTGTACTAATCCGTATAAGGCATTAAGTTGTTGTTGGGTAACTTGATTGGTTTGCAGATCAAATACGATTTTGCCTGCTTTAATGCCGATCATGCGATCAAAATAGGCTTTGGCATATTCCACCGAATGCATACTGGCAATCAGGGTTTTATTTTGTTTTCGCACCAGTTTTGTTAAGAGTGCCAACACATTTTGAGCATTCACCGGATCAAGAGCGGAAACCGGTTCATCCGCTAAGATCAACATGGGATTTTGTACCAATAAACGCGCAATCGCAACGCGCTGTTGTTCGCCACCGGATAATTCTGTGGTCGGTTGATTAATTTTTTCCTGTAATCCCACCGCACTTAGGGCTTGTTCGGCAATATGGCGTTGTTGCGGTTTAATCAGAGAGAGTAAAGATTGCCATAGCCCCCAATGATTCAATCGACCGGCTAACACATTATGTACAACTTCCAGTTGTTTCACTAAGTCGTATTGCTGATGTAACATGCCGACTTTTTGGGCATATTCTTTGTTATTGCGATAATCCTGAATATTTTTATGATCAATGAAGATTGCGCCGCTTGAGAGTTCGATGGAACGCATAATCGCATTCATTAGGGTTGATTTTCCCGATCCGCTTGGACCGACCAGCGCAATAATTTCACCTGCTTGAATATTGAGTGAGACTTGGTCTAATACAATTTTTTCATTAAAATGTTTGGCAACATTTTGTAAAGAAAGGAGATATTGAGACATAAATAATCCTTGTGGGAATGTATTAATGGCATATCCTAAAATATGCCATTAGCGATCTATTGATCTTTTAAATATGTTATTTAAGCTCAAATTGAGCTTTTTTAGCCTAGCACGGCAAAGCCGTACTAGGTTACGCATAGATCAGCCGCTTTGCGGCTGCTTTAGAGAGGCAAAGCCTCTCCCCAATGCTTAACCGATTGCGACCGTAGGTCGCTGTCGAATAAAATTATTTAATTAACTTTAACTCTTTTGCGACTTTCTCAATATCGTTGTAGTTGTCATTATTTGTTTCGATAAACTTCTCAGCGGAAAGTAAATTCATTACCTCAGAACTTGAGTTATCGGCTTTTAATAATGCGGCTTTCACTTTTTCTTTGGTACCTTCGCCGAATTTTTTATCGACTAAATTGATGGTCCAGTTGTAATCGTAGTATTCGGGCGTAGTATAAAATAACGCCACTTTGCTGCTATCTACTTTGCCTTCTGTCACCATTTTGTCCCAATACTGTTTATTTACCGCACCGATTTGTACACTGCCCGCTTCCACTAAACCGTAGGTTTTATCATGTGAACCACTGTAAGTAGGCTGTGAGTCTAAATCCTTTTCCGGATTGATACCCGCTTCAGATAAGAAAAAACGCGGCATTAAGTGGCCGGATGTCGAACTTTCGCTACCGAAAGCCAAAGTGTGACCTTTCACATCCTTGATGTCTTTCACATTTTCAAGTGCGGTTTGTTTAATAAACACAGACTGGAATGTTTCATCTTGCGGACGCTGTGCGATAGCTTCAGCACCTTCTACTCGTGCACGCGCCTGCACACCGGTTAAACCGCCGAACCAGACTAAATCAATTTCCCCGCGGCGGAATGCGGTCACTACCGCAGCATAATCTGTGACAGGCACATATTGCACGGTTAATCCGGTTTCTTTGCCTAAATAATCGGCAAAGCTATCGAATGAACGGGTCATTTCAGTGGCGTTATAATCAGGAATGGCACTAATTTTAAAGGTGGTGTTGGCGAACAACGTTGTCGGGCTAAGTAAGACACTTAACGCCGCAAAACCCGTCGCAAAACTTGCAAACAGTTTTTTCATATTTTCTCCGAATTTTGAAAGGTTGCTAAAATGGATTTAGCATTTTTTTAGATATTCATTCTCAAAAATGAACTGTGGAAAGATACGAGATTTAAACGAAAAAAACAAGGGGCATTTTGTAATAGCTTAATTCCTTGTAAGCTAAAATTGCTGATAATTTTTAACCGCTCTTTGATAAAAAAACTGCTGATCTTCCCAACGCAACAGGGTCATATAGTTGCCCCACACACAGCCGGAATCGAGGGCGTAAATGCCTTTTGGCATGGTTTCGCCGACGAGGCTCGCCCAGTGTCCGAAGATAATCGGTTGCTGTTGATAAGTGGCGTTATCCAACTCATACCACGGGAATAAATCCGGCGGCGCTTCGGCTAACGTGGTTTTACAAGCAAAATCAAGGCGGTGATCGGCGTAGCAGAACCGCATGCGGGTGAAGGCGTTGATAATATAACGCAGCCGTTCTATCCCTTTCAGCTGCTTGTTCCAACGATCCGGTTGTTCGCCATACATCTCTTTAATCAACGTGCGGTAGTCGCCCTGTTGCAACACCGCCTCCACTTCCGCCGCGCTTTTCTTGGCTCGGCGCAAAGTCCAATCGGGGCTGATTCCGGCATGGCACATAATAAAACCATACTTAGGGTGCTGACGCAGTAACGGCTGATGGCGTAACCAGTCAATCAATTCTTCAAAATCGTCGGCGGCAAAAATCGTATCGACCCGATCTTTTTTCTTAATCGATTTCAATCCAAGTGCGGTGGCGATCAGATGTAGATCGTGATTGCCTAATACGGTTTTGGCACTTTCGCCCAATGATTTAACAAAACGCAAGCATTCTAACGATTTATCACCGCGAGCCACCAAATCGCCGACCAGCCACAGCTCGTCCCGTTGCGGATCAAACCGCACTTTGTCTAACAGCAGTTGCAGTTCGTCAAAACAGCCTTGCAGATCACCGACGATATAGGTTGCCATTACTTGCTCCTATTCTTCGTCCGCTGAAATTTGCCCACGCTCGACTTGCGGCGGATTGTCCGCCAGCCAGTCGGCTAAACGGGCATAATCGGCAAGCGCCAGATTTTCCGCACGCGCATTTTGATCAATCCCAAGTGCGGTCAACTGCTCTGCGCTAAACAGGGTGGAAAGTGCGTTACGCAAGGTTTTGCGCCGTTGGTTAAAGGCTTGGCTGCACACCCGATTGAGCCAATACAGATCTTTTACCGGATGTGGCAAGCTGGCGTGCGGAATCAAACGCACCACCGCCGAATCCACTTTCGGTGCCGGTTTAAATGCGCTCGGCGGTACTTCCAACACCGGAATCACCCGACAGAAATATTGCGCCATAATGGTTAACCGCCCGTAGGCTTTGCTGTTCGGTCCGGCACACAAGCGTTTCACCACCTCTTTTTGCAACATAAAGTGCATATCTTGAATGCTGTCGTAGTAGTTGAACAGGTGGAACATCAACGGGGTGGAAATGTTATACGGCAAGTTGCCGAACACCCGCACTTTTTGCCCGGCTTGCTCAAACAGTTGACGAAAATCGACCTGCATTACATCTTGTTCAATCACGGTCAGTTTTTGGTGTAAAAACGGATGATGGCGCAAACGTTCGGCAAGATCGCGGTCAAGTTCAATCACGGTTAAATGATCCAACTGCTCCGCCACCGGCTCGGTCAATGCGCCCAAGCCCGGTCCGATTTCGACCAGATATTGATCTTTTTGCGGATAAATCGCCGCGACGATCCCTTGAATCACGTTTTGATCGTGTAAGAAATTCTGCCCGAAGCGTTTCCGCGCGGTGTGCCCTAAATGTTTTTTTGAATTCATAAATCGTTGGTCTGTTCACAAGAAAATTGTTGCTAAGTATAAAACAAAAATCCCGCCAAGTGCGGGATTTTTAAAAGTGCGGTCAGATTAATCCAGGATTTTAATCTCGGCGCGTTTGCGCAAGCCGCTGATCCAATCCCGCGCTTCCGCCTGTGCTTGTTTGTTGACGATTTGCTCGTAGGCTTTTTGACGGTAGAAGTCATCGGTGCGATCACCTTTGCGCGTTTCCGTCACTTGTAAAATATGCCAGCCGTGTTCGGTTTTAAACGGTTGCGAAATCCCGCCTTGTTTGCTACTGCGCACCACTTTGGCAAATTCCGGCACATAAATTTCCGGGAAGGCAAAGCCCAAATCACCGCCTTTATCACCGGATAAATAATCTTTGGAATTGGCTTTTGCCGCCGCTTCAAAGCTGGTCTTCTTGGCGAGAATGTCGGCACGGATTCGGCTTAATTCCGCTTTGGCTTTAGCGTCGGTCAAAATCGGGTTGGTTTTTAACAGAATATGGCGCACGCGGTATTCGGTCGCGGTGTGTTTTTGCACTTTACCGCGCTTTTGCGCCTGTTGTCGCAAGCTATTGCCGAGTTCTTCAACCTGTTCGCGGGTCACTTCAATACTTTTGCCGATATTTTGTTGCCGCACTTCGTTCATCAACAGTTGATGTGCAATTTGATTGCGGTATTGGTGATAATTAACCCCTTGATACTCCAAGACATCTAACAGTTGTCCCCAAGTTAGCCCGTTGCTGTCGGCAATACTTTGGAACACCTGATCAACCTGCCCGCCGCTAATCCGCACCCCGGATTCACGAATCGCTTGTTGCACCAGAATATCATCAATAATGCCGTCTAAGGCTTTTTGACGGTTGCCGGCATTATCCGCCTTTTTACCCAGCTCTTTTTTGACTTGGCTTGCCAGAATCGGATAACCATTCACTGTTGCGACGACTTTTTCTGCTGCGCTCGCTTGTAATGGCAACATACACGTTACCAAAAACATGAGGCTACAGATAAATTTTGCTTTGATCTTGTTCAATTTCATTGTTCTTCCAATTCTCATCAGTAAAAGGATACGTTGCTTAGAACCTATTTTTGCAAAAAAATTCCCATTAATTGGGATAATAGCTGACAATCGCTTAATTATTCAACAATTTCAGCCTCGTCCCAAACAGATTTAATCGGCGGCATAGCCGTCCGAAGGCAATTGTTGCTGATCCAGATAGGCTTTGCCGTCTTGCAAACGCAAACGCCCATCGGCAAACCAAGCGACCACCAGCGGATAAATTTGCAATTCTTGCGCCTTCACGCGATCAATCACATCCTGCTCTTGATCATCGCTGAAAATCGGCACTTTGGCTTGTAGCACAATCGCACCGGCATCCACTTCTTCATTCACAAAATGCACCGTGGTGCCGTGTTGCCGCTCGCCCGCTTCCATGGCTCGACGATAGGTATCCAAGCCAGGATATTTGGGTAATAACGACGGGTGGATATTCAGAATTCTATCGGCAAACGGCCGGATAAACGCCGGGCTGAGGATTTTCATATAACCCGCCAAGACGATTAAATCCACTTGTTGCTGCTGCAAATAGCCGGCAATCGCCAAATCCATGGCTTGATTATCGGCATAGGCTTTACGCAAGAAAGTGCGGTTTTCAATTCCCGCCTGTTGCGCCCGTTGCAAGCCGTAAGCCTCGGCTTTATTGCTGACCACGGTCACGATTTTGCCGTTAATCCGTCCGCTTGCGCAGGCATCGAGCAATGCCTGCAAATTGCTGCCGTCACCGGAAATTAAGACTGCAATTCTGATCATACGACCGGCATAACCACTTGTTGGCTTTCATCACTGCCCAACGCCTCAATCTGTCCGATCACCCACGCTTTTTCGCCGGCTTGTTGCAATAAGGCAAGTGCGGTTTCCACGTCGTTTTGCGGTAGGGCAATCACCATCCCGACGCCACAGTTAAAAGTGCGGTACATTTCGTGGCGATCAATATTGCCTTGTTGTTGCAGCCAATTGAAAATGGAATCCCACTGCCAACTGCTTTCATTAATCACTGCTTTCACGTGCGCCGGCAAAACGCGCGGAATATTTTCCCAGAAACCGCCACCGGTCAAATGAGAAATAGCGTGCACGTCAACGTGTTTGATCAGTTGTAATACCGATTTCACATAAATTTTGGTCGGCGCTAACAGATGTTCCGCCAATGGTTTGCCGTCGAGCAATTCGGTTGCGGCGTCTGCGCCGCTCACTTCCAACACTTTGCGAATCAACGAATAGCCGTTAGAGTGCGGTCCGCTGGAAGCAAGCGCAATCAGGCTGTCGCCAACTTTCACTTTGCTGGCATCGATAATCTCGCTTTTTTCCACCACGCCGACACAGAAACCGGCCAGATCATAATCGCCCGCATGATACATACCCGGCATTTCCGCCGTTTCGCCGCCGACCAAAGCGCAGCCGGACTGTTCGCAACCGTCGGCAATGCCTTTAATCACGTCTGCCGCCACATCCACGTCCAGTTTGCCGGTCGCATAATAATCAAGGAAAAACAGCGGCTCCGCCCCTTGCACCACCAAATCGTTGACGCACATCGCAACCAAATCCACACCGATGGTATCGTGTTTATTCAAATCAATCGCCAGACGCAGTTTTGTGCCGACGCCGTCCGTGCCTGAAACCAGCACCGGCTCTTTATATTTGCTCGGGATAGAACACAAGGCTCCAAAACCACCAAGTCCGCCCATCACTTCCGGACGGCGGGTTCGTTTGACATCTTCTTTAATTCTGTCAACCAAATCATTACCTGCATTAATGTCAACGCCGGCATCTTTATAACTTAATGATTTCTTTTCCACGATGAGTTCCTGTTTCAGTTGTTTAGCTAAAAGACATAGTTAGAATCAGCACCGCTTTACGGTGTGCATAATTCAAACGGTGATAATTGTAACATGCCCGGTTAATTATTGGCGATAGCTAAATTCAGGTATCACGACGCCGTCCGCTTTTTCGCGGACATTCGGCAAAATTAACGCGGCTTGATATAAAAAGCTATTAATTCTTTAACCTATCTATTAAAATTTAACAAATAAACAAAAGGTCACCAGAACCTAAGCAAGGAGCAGAAAATGAAACTGGTTCAAGTCAAACACCCTCTCATCAAGCATAAACTCGGTTTAATGCGCGCCGCTGAAATCAATACTAAAAACTTTCGCCAACTTGCCACCGAGGTCGGCAGTCTGCTGACCTATGAAGCCACCGCCGATTTAGAAACGGAAAAAGTGATTATCGACGGTTGGAACGGCCCGGTCGAAGTTGAGCGGATTAAAGGCAAAAAAGTCACGGTTGTGCCGATTCTGCGCGCCGGATTGGGGATGATGGACGGCGTGTTAGAACATATTCCAAGCGCGCGTATCAGCGTGGTCGGCATGTACCGTAATGAAGAAACCCTCGAACCGGTGCCGTATTTCCAAAAACTGGCGGGGGATTTGGAAGAGCGGTTGGCGATTGTGGTCGATCCAATGCTTGCCACCGGCGGTTCAATGGTCGCGACGATCGACTTATTGAAAGCCAAAGGCTGCCGTTCAATCAAAGTTTTGGTGTTAGTGGCTGCGCCGGAAGGGATTGCCGCCTTGGAAAAAGCCCATCCCGACGTCGAGTTGTACACCGCGTCGATTGATGATCACTTGAACGAACAAGGTTATATCATTCCGGGCTTAGGCGACGCCGGTGATAAAATTTTCGGCACCAAATAATTAAGCGGAATCAATATCATGCAAAATTCTATTCCGGTACATGACGATCTGCCGGCACAAAGCCAAATCAAGCAGGCGTTCGTCGGGCTGCAAATGTTATTCGTGGCTTTCGGTGCGCTAGTCCTAGTGCCGTTGATTGTCGGACTTGACAGCAATACCGCACTTTTGACTGCCGGTGTCGGTACGTTATTATTCCAACTCTGTACCCGTCGCCAAGTGCCGATTTTCCTCGCGTCCTCTTTCGCCTTTATTGCGCCAATGCAATACGGTATCGCCACTTGGGGCTTGCCGGTGACAATGGGCGGCTTGATGGGCGCAGGCTTGGTTTACGTGGCATTAAGTGCGTTGGTTAAATTAAAAGGCGCCGGCATTTTGCAGCGGGTGTTTCCGCCGGTGGTGGTCGGTCCGATTATCATGATTATCGGTATGGGGCTGGCACCGTTAGCGGTGAATATGGCGCTAGGCAAAGGCGGCGACGGCTCACAAATTTTCCCGTATCAACAAGCGGTTTTGGTTTCGATGGCAACCTTGCTGACCACGCTCATCGTCGCCGTGTTTACCAAAGGCTTAATGCGCTTAGTGCCCATTATGTTCGGCATTACCGTCGGTTATATTCTGGCGTTAACAATGGGCTTGGTTGATTTCAGCGCCATTGCCAAAGCCGATTGGTTCAGCCTGCCGACCTTGACCACCCCGGAATTTAAGCTGGAAGCGATTCTCTATTTGCTACCGATTGCGATTGCACCGGCGATTGAACACGTCGGCGGTATTATGGCGATCAGCTCGGTCACCGGCAAAGATTTCTTGAAACAGCCGGGATTGCACCGCACTTTACTCGGTGACGGAATCGCCACTTCCGCCGCCTCGTTCTTAGGGGGGCCGCCAAATACCACTTATGCCGAAGTGACCGGCGCGGTAATGCTGACCCGTAATTTTAACCCGAATATCATGACGTGGGCGGCGGTGTGGGCGATTGCAATCTCGTTCTGCGGCAAAGTCGGCGCGTTCCTGTCCACGATTCCGACCATAGTGATGGGCGGGATTATGATGTTGGTGTTCGGCTCGATTGCCGTGGTCGGCATGAGTACGCTGATTAAAGCGCAAGTCAATGTCTCCGAACCGCGCAACCTGTGCATTATCTCGGTGGTGATGACTTTCGGTATCGGCGGTATGATGTTAAATGTCGGCGAAGTTTCGCTCAAAGGTATCAGTTTATGTGCCATTGTTGCCGTGATCATGAACTTGGTTTTACCCAAAGCCAAGGAAGAACCCCTTATCTAATCAAAAGCAGGTGAACGTTTGACAACCGCAGTCCAACTGACATTGCCGATTCAACAGCTTGATGATTTGACCCTGGAAAATTTCTGCGGGGAAAATAACCGGCTGTTGCTTGAATCGTTGCGTCATCACCTGCAACAGCGGCAACAGCAATTTTTTTATCTGTACGGTGAAAATGGCAGCGGCAGAACGCACTTGCTCAAAGCCTGCTGCCATTATCTGTTTGATCGCGGCGCCAGCGCCAGTTTTATTCCGCTCAAACACGCAAGGCACCTTTCGCCTGATGTGTTGGATAACTTGGAAAGTCAAGATCTGGTCTGCATTGATGATCTGCAACTGATCGCCGGGCAAGCGAAGTGGGAAACCGCACTTTTCGATTTATATAACCGGATTAAAGAGCAAAAACGCACCATTTTGATTCTGAGCGGCGACAGCTCGCCGCGTAACCTCGCCATTTCCCTCAATGATCTCCGTTCCCGTCTGAGTTGGGGCGAAATCCACAAACTACAACCGCTTGATGAAATACAAAAACTGAAAGCCCTGCAACAACGCGCCTACTTACGCGGCTTGGAACTGCCGGACGAAGTCGGGCTGTTTTTGCTCAAACGTTTGGAACGGGATACCCAAAGCCTGTTTGACACCCTGCAACAGCTGGATCAAGCGTCGCTACAGGCAAAACGCAAACTCACCATTCCGTTCGTCAAACACTGCTTAAATTTATAAGATTTCCAACACCGCTTGCGGCGGGCGCCCAATTCTCGCCTGTTCGCCGTTGATCACAATCGGGCGTTCCAGTAATGACGAATGTTGCGCAATCGCCGCCAAACGCTGCTCTTGGGTAAATTCGGGATTATCCAGCCCTAAAGTGCGGTACAGTTCATCATTGACCCGCATCATTTCGCGCACATCACTAATCCCCAATCGACGGCGAAGTTGCTGCAACTCGGCGACCGAGTAATGCTTCTGCAAATATAATTCGACTTCAGGCCGAATCCCTTGTTCTTCTAATAACTTCAAGGTTTCCCGGCTTTTTGAACATTTTGGATTGTGTAAGATTTTTACGCTCATGGTTTTCTCCTCATCAATTTTGTCGCTTGGAAAATAGTTTTAATCTTTCTTTAAGTCAATAACTTGTTATAATCAAAAAGTCTGATTTACTTGACCATAGGAAAATGACCATGTGGGAAATGTTTCAAAAATGGTATAAACGCCGCTTTACTGATCCACAGGCCTTAGGGCTATTCGCCATTTTATTTTTCCTCTTTATTGCCATCTATTTTTTCAGCGGGATTATCGCGCCGCTGTTGATTGCCTTGGTGCTGGCTTATCTGCTGGAAGCACCGATTGCCTTTCTATCCGAAAAACTCAAACTGCCGCGGATTGCGGCCGTCAGTATTACCTTATTGCTGTTTGTCACCCTAATCGTGTTTATCACCATCGTTGTTGTACCGCGTTTGTGGACACAAACCATCTCATTGGCACAAGATTTGCCGAATATGATCAATCAACTGCATGTCTGGCTACTGACCCTGCCGGAACACTACCCGGATCTGATTGACTATCCGATGTTGGATTCTTTGTTCAGCAATGTCCGTACCAAATTATTGGCTTTCGGCGAGTCTGCCTTGCGTTACTCCCTTTCCTCATTATTGAGTTTGGTCACTATCGGGATTTATGCGTTTTTAGTGCCGTTAATGGTATTCTTTTTAGTTAAAGATAAAAATGAATTAATTCAAGGTGTTATGCGTTTCATGCCGCGTAACCGCACTTTAGCCTCGCAAGTATGGTTGGAAATGAAAACCCAAATTTCCAACTATATCCGCGGTAAATTTGTGGAAATCATAATTGTGGGCGTGTTTACCTACATTCTATTCCTCTTTTTCGGCTTGCGCTACCCACTCCTGCTGGCGGTTGGGGTCGGTCTATCGGTGTTAGTGCCTTATGTCGGCGCGGTGTTAATCACTATTCCGATTGCGCTGGTGGCATTGGTGCAATACGGCGTAACACCGACGTTGTGGTATTTGATGTTAGGCTATATCATCATCCAAATTCTGGACGGCAACCTGTTAGTGCCGGTGCTGTTCTCTGAAGCCGTGAATTTGCACCCGCTGACGATTATTCTGGCGGTATTGATTTTCGGCGGTTTGTGGGGGTTTTGGGGCGTATTTTTTGCCATCCCGCTGGCAACACTGGTGAAAGCCGTGGTCAATGCCTGGCCGTCGAATGAAGAGGGCGAACAATATTAAAACACATCCCAAGTGCGGTTCAAACCGCACTTTCCCCTTTTTGACCGCCTCTTCGATAATCCCAACTAAAACCTTGCTGAAATCACATTTTTGCATATTGCTACTTGCCGGTTTAAAACCGCTTCCCTATACTGCCCCCTCTTGTCGGAGTGCCAATCCTTATTGGCTGAGACCGTAAATCGGGATCCGTGGAACCTGCTCGGGTTAAGACCTGCGAAGGGAACAAGTCAATCGTCGAATACTCAACATGATGATTTTCCAAGATAGGGAAAGCCGCATACATCAAAGTGCGGTCTATCTTGCTCCACACCTATTTTCTGCCGCTCCGGACAAGCACTTCTGTTTATTATTTGATATAAAGGAATTTGCCATGTCTGACACCCAATCTCTGCAACAAAACGGCCGCCGCCAAAAACGAGCAGCGGCACAGCAATTTATCAACGAGTTGAAGGGGACGCATTACCCCAGCTCAAAACGTATTTATCTGCAAGGTTCTCGTGCCGATATCCAAGTGCCAATGCGTGAAATCCAACTGAGCCCGACCTTTCTCGGCGGCGATAAAAACAATCCGCAGTTTGAAGCGAACGAACCGATTCCGGTCTACGATACGTCCGGCGTTTACGGCGATGAAACCGCGGAGATCAACATCAACCAAGGCATTCATCCCTTGCGTAGCCAGTGGATTGAAGAACGGCAAGATAGCGAAGTGCTCGGTTCGGTCAGTTCCGAATATACCCAATCCCGTTTGCAGGATAGCGCCTTGGATCAATTACGTTTCCAATGGCAACGCTCGGCACGGCGGGCGAAAACAGGCAAAACCGTGACTCAGCTGCATTATGCGCGCCGAGGCATTATTACGCCCGAAATGGAATTTATCGCCATTCGGGAAAACATGGGGCGCGCCCGGATTCAAAGTGCGGTGCTCTTGCAGCAACATCCCGGACAGGGCTTCGGCGCAAACCTGCCATCCGCAATCACCCCCGAATTTGTCCGACAGGAAGTTGCCGCCGGACGGGCGATTATTCCGTGCAATATTAATCACCCTGAATCCGAACCGATGATTATCGGGCGCAATTTTCTGGTGAAAGTCAATGCCAATATCGGCAATTCAGCCGTCAGCTCCTCAATTGAGGAAGAAGTGGAAAAGTTGGTCTGGGCAACGCGTTGGGGAGCCGATACGGTGATGGATCTCTCGACCGGGCGCAATATTCACGAAACCCGCGAATGGATTTTGCGCAACAGCCCGGTGCCGATCGGCACGGTGCCGCTCTATCAAGCATTGGAAAAAGTGAAAGGCGTTGCCGAACACCTAACTTGGGACGTGTTTAAAGACACGCTGATCGAACAGGCGGAACAAGGGGTGGATTACTTCACCATTCACGCCGGCACGCTACTGCGCTATGTGCCGATGACCGCCAAACGCCTGACCGGAATTGTGTCGCGCGGCGGCTCGATTATGGCGAAATGGTGTTTGTCGCACCACCAAGAGAATTTTTTATATACGCATTTCCGTGCGATCTGCGAAATTTGCGCCGCTTATGACGTTTCGCTCTCGCTCGGTGACGGCTTGCGTCCTGGTTCGATTCAAGACGCCAATGATGAAGCCCAATTCGCCGAGCTTTACACCTTAGGCGAGCTGACGAAAATTGCGTGGGAGTATGATGTACAAGTGATGATTGAAGGCCCTGGGCATATTCCGATGCAGATGATTCAGCGTAATATGACCGAGGAATTGGAACACTGCCACCAAGCGCCATTCTATACCCTCGGGCCACTCACCACCGATATTGCTCCCGGTTACGATCATTTTACTTCCGGAATTGGTGCCGCCATGATCGGTTGGTTCGGCTGTGCCATGTTGTGTTATGTCACGCCGAAAGAGCATTTGGGCCTGCCTGATAAAGACGACGTCAAACAAGGGTTAATCACCTATAAAATTGCCGCCCATGCCGCCGATCTTGCCAAAGGTCATCCGGCAGCGCAAATTCGGGATAATGCGATGTCGAAAGCCCGCTTTGAATTCCGTTGGCAAGATCAATTCAATCTGGCATTAGACCCCGAAACCGCCCGCGCCTATCACGATGAAACCCTGCCGCAAGAATCCGGCAAAGTCGCCCATTTCTGCTCGATGTGCGGGCCGAAATTCTGTTCGATGAAAATTTCACAGGAAGTCAGGGATTATGCCGCAGCGCTCCCTGCGGAACAGCAACTGGGGCTCGCGGAAATGGCGCAACAATTTAAACGAAAAGGCGGAGAGATTTACCACATTCCGACAGATTTAAGCTAAACGCCTAAACACGGTAAACCGCACTTTTGGTTTACCGTGCCAAATAATCCAGCACCACCCGGGCATGATCTTTGGTTTTAAATTTATCAAACACCTGCTCAATCATCCCATTTTCATCAATCAAAAAACTGATCCGGTGAATGCCGTCATAGCGACGTCCCATAAATTGTTTCTCGCCCCACACCCCGAACTGCTCGGCAACCTGATGATCAGGGTCAGACAACAAAGTGAAATTGAGCGCCTTTTTCTCTTCAAAAGTACGCAATTTTGCCGGCAGATCCGGACTAACGCCCAGAATAACCACTCCCAGTTGCTCCAACTGCCGCTTAGCGTCACGCAAATCGCAAGCTTGGGTGGTACAGCCCGGCGTCAGTGCTTTCGGATAAAAATACAATAACACTTTTCTTCCGGTAAAATCATCCAAGCTGACCTGATTGCCCCGTTGATCCGCCAAGGTAAATTTCGGTGCCGCAACACCGCACTTTAATATTGATAACATCTTTACTCTCCAAAATTAGCGAAGGATACCGCACTTAAACTACCATTAAATCAAGCCGTTTTCACTTTTTTTGATTTATCTGCCGGAAAATAAAAAAACCACTTGCAAACTACGACAAATTTGGCAATCTAGAATAATCAAACGATTTCATCAATAAAGCAACAAGAAACACACAGGAGAAGTTTTATGTCGGCCAGTAACCCTTTATTTTCAGGCAGTATCGTTGCGCTTATCACTCCGATGGACAGTTCCGGCGAAGTGAATTACACCGAGTTGGAAGCGCTGGTAAACTTTCATATCGCAGCCGGAACCGATGCGATTGTTTCCGTCGGCACCACCGGGGAATCTGCGACCCTAAGTATTGATGAAAATGTTAAGGTGATTCTGAAGACCGTCGAATATGCCGCAGGGCGCATTCCGATTATTGCCGGCACCGGTGCCAACGCGACCAGCGAAGCCATTACCATGACCAAATTACTGCACGGCAGCGGTGTTGCCGGTTGTTTATCGGTTGTGCCTTACTACAACAAACCGACGCAAGAAGGGATGTACCAACACTTTAAAGCCATCGCCGAAAGTACCGATTTACCACAGATTTTATATAACGTACCGGGGCGCACCGGCAGCGATCTCAAACCGGAAACCGTAGCACGCCTCTCAAAAATCCCGAATATCGTTGGCATTAAAGAGGCAACCGGCGATGTCAGCCGCGTCAGCAAAATCAAAGAATTAGCCGGCAAAGATTTCATCGTATTAAGCGGCGATGACACCACCGGATTAGAGGCGATCAAAGCCGGCGGCGAAGGGGTGATTTCCGTCACCAACAACGTTGCCGCTGCCGATATGGCAAAAATGTGTCACTTCGCCTTAAAAGGCGACTTTGCCCAAGCCGATGAAATCAACAACCGCTTAATGGCGCTGCATAAAAACCTGTTCGTCGAATCCAATCCGATCCCGGTCAAATGGGCGTGCTACAAAATCGGACTGATCAACGAACCCTTCTTACGCTTACCATTAACCGTGTTAAGCGAAGAAGCACAGCCGGTTGTCAGCGCGGCACTTGACAGCGCCGGTTTATTAAAATAAGCCAAAAATAAAAGAGACAAAAAAGGGCTAACAAATGTTAGCCCTTTCCTTTGACATCAGAATCAATTATTGCAACAACGAAATATCCGCTACTTGCAAGAACAACTCACGCAAATTATGCAACAACGCCAAACGGTTGTGACGCAACGCCGGATCTTCCGCATTCACCATCACGTTATCGAAGAAGTTATCGATCGGCCGGCGCAGCGCGGCAAGTTGCTCAAGTGCGGTTTGATAGTCACCGTTGGCAAATAACGGTTGCAATTTTTGCTGTAACTCGGCAACCTGATCCGCAAGTGCGGTTTCCGCCGGATCTTGGCACAAAGTGCGGTTTACGCTGTTAGGCAATTCGCCTTCCACTTTCGCCAAAATATTGCTCACCCGTTTATTGGCGGCGGCGAGGGCTTCGGCGGAATCTAAGGTGCGGAAATGCGCCACCGCACGCACGCGTTTGTCGAAATCGGCAGGTTTGGTCGGACGGCGTGCCAACACCGCTTGGATCACATCCACGCTGAAACCTTCGTCTTGATACCACGCACGGAAACGACCCAGCATAAAGTCCACCACGTCGGTTACCACGTTAGCGTTAGTTAATTTATCACCGTACAATTCGACCGCACTTTGCACTAAGGTTTGCAAATCCAGCGGCAATTTTTTCTCAACGATAATCCGCAACACGCCAAGTGCGGCACGGCGCAAGGCAAACGGATCTTTGTCGCCTTTCGGATGTTGTCCGATGCCGAAAATACCGCTCAAAGTATCCAATTTATCCGCCAACGCCACCGAACACGCCACTAGGCTGTGTGGTAAATCATCACCGGCAAAACGCGGCATATATTGTTCGTTCAACGCCACCGCCACGGCTTCGTCTTCGCCGTCATGACGGGCATAATGCATGCCCATCACCCCTTGCGTATCGGTGAATTCAAACACCATGTTGGTCATCAAATCGCATTTTGACAACAAACCGGCGCGTTTCGCTTGGGTTTCGTCCGCACCGATTTGTGCCGCGATAATGCCGCTTAATTGTTCGATACGCGCGGTTTTATCGCGTAATGTGCCTAACTGCTGTTGGAACAACACGGTTCCCAAGCGCGGTAAGTTGTCTTCCAAACGCTGTTTTAAGTCGGTTTTAAAGAAAAACTCCGCATCGGTTAAACGTGGACGCACTACTTTTTCGTTGCCCTCGATGATCGCCGTCGGATCTTGCGGATTGATATTGGAAACAAAGATAAAGTGCGGTAGCAATTTGCCGTTTTTATCATAGATTGGAAAATACTTTTGGTCGCCTTTCATGGTGTAAACCAAGGCTTCCGCCGGCACAGCCAAGAAGCGCTCTTCAAAGGTGGCGCTTAACACATTCGGATATTCCACCAACGAAGTGACTTCATCAAGCAGAGCGTCTTCAATATCTGCCACACCGCCAAGTGCGGTCGCTTTTTCTTGTGCTTTTGCCAAAATCAAGGCTTTGCGCTGATTAAAATCGGCAATCACCGAACCTTTTTCCGCTAACAGCGCAGGGTACTGATCCGCGTGGCTGATTTGGAATTCACGCTCGCCTAAAAAACGGTGTCCGCGAACAGTCGTACCACTTGCCACCCCCAAAATTTCGCCGTTAATCAGCTCATCGCCCAATAATAAAGTGACGGTGTGCACCGGGCGCACAAACTGCTCGCTTTTATCGCCCCAACGCATGGTTTTTGGAATCGGCAATTTCGCCAAGGCGCTGCTAATCATACCGACCAGCAGATTTTTGGTCGCCTGCCCTTCCACCACGGCACGATAAACCAACCATTCGCCTTTATCGGTGGCGATACGCTCCGCTTGATCGACGCTAATGCCACAACCGCGCGCCCAGCCTTCCGCCGCTTTGGTCGGCTTGCCTTCCTTATCAAACGCCGCCGCAACCGCAGGCCCGCGTTTTTCCACTTCTTTGCTTGGCTGCGAAGTCGCCAAACCCAACACCTTCACCGCCAAACGACGCGGCGTAGCAAACCATTCAACGTTATCAAAGGCAAGACCCGCTTGCTTCAACTCCGCTTCCACATTGTCGGCGAACGCCGTCGCTAATTTTTTAAGTGCCTTCGGTGGCAACTCTTCTGTGCCGATCTCGGCAAGGAAATTTTGTTTCATCTTCATTTCTCTTTCTAAATGTGGGATCACCACGCTATGTATTAATATTTTATTTTATAAACTGCCGCCGCTTCTCGCACTTGCATGACACTAGAAGCCAATTGCCGTTCCAGTTCTTGTTCGGTTGGCAAATACGCAACATATTTTGAGCTGAAAATCTGTTTTCTGTCGGCAAGCACCGAATATTTCGCCACCGCTTCGCTCTGCTCGCTGCATAAGACTAAGCCGATGGTCGGGTTGTCATCTTCGCCTTTAAATTGCTCGTCATATAAACGCACATAGGTGTCCATTTGCCCAATATCTTGATGTTTTAATTTGCCGATTTTAAGATCAATCAATAAAAAACATTTCAATTTGAAATTATAGAAAACCAGATCGATATAAAAATCTTCATCATCAAATCGTACGCGCTTTTGTCGTTCGACAAAGGCAAAACCTTTACCGAGTTCCAATAGGAAATCTTGCAAGTTACTGATAATCGCCTGTTCTATTTGATTTTCTTGATAGGTTTTGTCCTGCAAATTCAAGAAATCCAAAATATAAGGATCACGCAGATAATCTTGAATGGTTTCTTTTAACGGTTCGGTTTTTTGTTCCGCTTCTTGCGTGACCAAAGCTTTATTTTGGCTTGCCAATAAACGTTCGTAATATAAAACGGAGATTTGGCGGTCTAAAGCTTTGACTGACCAATTATGTTCAATCGTTTCATTAAGATACCATTGTCTTGCAGTAGCATTTTCTACACGAATTAAACGGCGATAATGTGTCCAACTTAATTCGGGTCTCACTGAGTCCCGAATTGGAAAGGTAAGATAAAATTGACGCATTTTGCGTAAATTACGTTCGTCAAACCCCTTACCAAACATCTCTGTTAAACGTTGCGAAATCTCTTGCAACAGATATTTGCCGTATTGGGCGCGTTGTTCGCCTTGTTGTTCGTCTTCCACAATCAAACGCCCGATTTCCCAATAGCTTTGCACCATCGCGACATTCACCGCCTGCCGCACTTGTTGGCGTGCAGTGGTGATAATCTCGGCAATATTGAGGATTAATTGCTGGTTGGTCGTTTGCAGTGAATTCATAGACTTAACCAAATCGGCGTTTTAATTCATTGAGTTCAAGGATAATTTCCCCGTTTGCCAACAGCAACGCCGGAATGCCGACATAACCGTTTTGTTTCGCCTCATCAAAAGTGCGGTCACTATCGCGCAGTTTTAAAAAGCGTTTAAAATTCGCCATACTTTCAAAGATATTCACACTTTCATACGCGACCTTTAAGGCGTTTAATTCCGCTATGAAAGGCTCGGTATCAGGGCAAAGGTGTGCAAAAAACAGAACTGGTTTAGTCATATTTACCTACTTATTTATTGCCGCTTATTTTTACACCCCGGAAAACCCAAGGCTTCACGCGAAGCATAATAGGCTTCGGCAACGCCTTTGGTTAAAGCGCGAATGCGTAAAATATAACGTTGGCGTTCGGTGACGGAAATCGCTTTGCGTGCGTCGAGCAAGTTAAAACTGTGCGCCGCTTTTAAAATGCGTTCGTAAGCCGGTAACGGCAACGGTTTTTCCAATGCTAACAGCTCTTGCGCTTCTTTTTCATATTGCTCGAAGCAGTAGAATAAAAATTCGGTGTTGGCGTATTCAAAGTTATAGGTCGATTGCTCCACTTCGTTTTGGTGGAACACGTCGCCGTAAGTGGTTTTGCCTAACGGACCGTCCGACCACACCAAGTCATACACGCTGTCTACGCCTTGAATGTACATCGCCAACCGCTCTAAACCATAGGTAATCTCACCGGTCACCGGTTTGCATTCCAAACCGCCCACTTGTTGGAAATAGGTGAATTGGGTCACTTCCATGCCGTTCAACCACACTTCCCAGCCCAAGCCCCACGCGCCTAACGTCGGGTTTTCCCAGTTATCTTCCACAAAACGAATATCATTTTGGGTCGGATCAAAACCGAGCATTTTCAGGCTGTCTAAATATAATTCTTGAATATTGTCCGGTGACGGTTTAATCACCACTTGGAATTGGTAATAGTGCTGCAAACGATTCGGGTTTTCGCCGTAACGTCCGTCGGTCGGGCGACGCGACGGCTGCACATAGGCAAACGCCATCGGCTCAGGGCCTAAGGCACGCAAACAGGTCATCGGGTGCGATGTGCCAGCCCCCACTTCCATATCAAAAGGTTGCACCACCGTACAGCCCACGTTTGCCCAGTATTCTTGCAGGGCGAGAATCATACCTTGAAAGGTTTTTACGTTGAATGTCGAACTCATAGTTTTATCGCTGATTGTAGATAGAAAATGGCGGTTATTATACTTTAGAATTGCGTCATATGCTGTAATTTCTTTGGGTAAAAAAACGATCTTGTTTTAGGCAAGATCGTTTTTTCATAGGACAAATTAATCCTATTTTAACTGTGGGTCTTTACCATAATGCGGTGAATAAGGTCCATATAATAATCCGCCGTTATAGCCGCCATTGAGGAGGCGTTGAGTTGCCAAAACTGACACATCAAAGCCTTGGTCGGCGACGGTGTTGACAACTTGCTTGACTGCTGCAACCACTAACATAGCGATTACATTACCACCACCATTATTGCCTTGCTCACTGCTTGAAGCAACTGCCTGCCCGCGCCATAGCGTTGCGCCATTACGCAAATCAATCAACTTACCTTCCACTTTAACCGTCGTTATGCTATCAATCAGCACATAGCTCGAACCATAATCTGTCACATTGATGTAGAGTGCACTGTCCGCACCAAAAATTTCATGTAATTTTCGGTGTGGAATCTGCTGAATTTCATGCCCTTCATATACGCCATTATGACGGAATGTTTCATTTGCAACGGCTACCGGAAAAACATAATATCCGGCTTCAGCCAATGGCTTGACCGTATTTGCTAAAACCGCACTTCCTGCCTTGACTTCAGTCGATTGATTGGTCGGCATCAGTACTAAGATCGAACGAGGTTTACTTTCTAAAAAAGTAGAATAATCGTACGGCTCGCTGTTGCCTGCACAACCGGATAAAATTAACCCTGACAATGCTACGATAGGAATCCATAATTTTTTCATTACTTCACCCTTACTTTATTGTTTTGTAAAAAGTTTATATATTGCGCTGCTTCAGGAAAAGTGGATTTTTCCAAATTAAAATACATTTGTGATTTATTCAAATCCCCTTGTTTCGAATACAGCAACCCCAACTGCGCATACAATCCCGGTGGTACTTTTTTACCTGAACTTTCCGCACGGTTAACGATAGATTCCAACGTCGCAATTTGCTCTGTTTCGGCGGCATTACTATTCAAATAATCGTACAAACTCTTGCTATAATCATTACCTTGCCAAGCATAAATATCATTGTTTGAAGCACAACCGGTCAACAATACTGCTCCCAGCACCAAAGCCGTTTTCGATGCAATTTTCATGAAGATTGTCATCACAATACCTCTTATTTACTTGGCTTCCAAGCACCGCTTTCCAGCCCTTGAGCCAAATTATCAACGACTTCGCGAATTGCCAGACTCAATACTTTTCCATTTAGCGTAGAATCATACCCGGCAGATCCTCCGAATCCGATCACCTCGCGATTTGATAAGCTGTATTCTCCAGCTCCCTGAGCAGAATAAACCACCTCTGACGTTTCCACATCGACAATATTTAAATTCACTTTCGCATAAGCAACTTGTGATTTGCCTTTGCCTAAAATGCCGAATAGCTGGTGATCGCCAGTTGTTTTACGCCCAAATTCAGTAACATCGCCCGTAATAACATAACGTGCGCCCTTGATATTTTGGCTGATTTTTTTCAGTTTTGCTTCATTCTTAATCGCATTCATATTTGTGCGATCTAAAACCGAGAAACGCCCGCTCTGCTGCAAATCACTCATCAAAATCGTTTGTGCCTGACTACCCAGGCGATCAACGCCATCGGAGAAAATCCCATTTTGATAATCAGAACGGTTATCAAATTGCCCAATGGCAACCGGCACTTTTGCCCCTTGATAAACCGTTTGAGCGGACGCCACCCGTGGAGTTTCAATTGTTCTGGATGACTCCGTCGCACAACCTGACAATAATAGTAATACTGCCGGCACAATAAGATAGTGAGATAGTTTTTTCATATAACCTCTGATGATTTTTATTGTTAATCCATTGAAAGACATATTTATCCTTGAAATTATATAGGATCCAAAATATGCGCTGGTAACAATATGCCTCAAATAAACGAAATGCAAATCATTAAATTCAAAATCTTGAGCTAGATCCAATTTATTGTGAAATCAATCTGATATTCGGCAGAGAATATCCCGCCAATCCGATTAAATTTCTCAAATAAGATTTGATCCAGTTCAAACTTCTGAAAAAAAGCGGTTGTTCTGATGATATAATTTTTATAGATTAAACGTCCACTAGTCGGGGTGCTGCTTTTAAACATGGAAAGCGGCTGAGATGATACCCGTGAACCTGATCCAGTTAATGCTGACGTAGGAAACTATTATGATGATGTTCAATCAGACCGCACTTTCTCTTTTTTCTCCCGATTTTCTCTGTGTAAACCCCCGTTTCTTGCGTTAATTGCCGTTAGTGGTGCGCACGATGAATGCGGTGCAAATTCGCGGCTTAACCTTAGTTTTCGGCGAACAGTCGTTGTTCAATGACTTTGATTTCGATCTGCCGCTCGGCAAATGGACGGTGCTGCTCGGGCGTTCCGGCGTGGGCAAATCCACGTTATTGCGTGCGATTGCCGGATTGGAACAGCACAGCATTCGGCAAGGCAATATTCACTTTGCCCGTCCGCTAAAATTAGCCTGGCTGGCGCAACAAGATTCGCTTTATCCGTGGCTGTCGATTGTCGATAACGTGCAGCTGGAAGCCCATCTGCAAGGCAAGAAAAATGCAGCGACCCGGCAACAAGCCGAGCGGTTGCTACGTGCGGTACAAATGCAGGAGCACCAACACAAGCGTTGCTATCAACTCTCCGGCGGGCAGCGGCAGCGTGTGGCGTTGGCACGTTGCTTAATGCAGCAGGCGGATCTGATTTTAATGGACGAACCGTTTTCAGCATTGGATGCGGTCACCCGTTTACAACTGCAAGATCTCGCCTGTGAACTGCTGGCAGACAAAACCGTGCTGTTAATCACCCACGATCCGCAAGAGGCGGTGCGTTTGGCGGATCAGATTTATGTGTTGCAGCAAACCGCACAATCGCTCACCAACGCTGTTACGCCGCCGGGAAGCAAACCACGCCCGCTCAATTCCGCCAGCCTCGAATTACAACAGCAGCTTATCGCGCAATTATTAGAGGGAACAACGCCGTGAAGCAGCTGAAATCCCTCGCCAAAATCCTGCTGCTGACCGCACTTTTGCTGTTGTTGTGGCAAAGTGCGGTCAGCCTGCTGGCACTGCCGCACTATCTATTGCCTGCGCCGAGTGCGGTCGCGCAACAACTGAAAACCCACGCCCCATTGCTGTGGCAACACGCGCAAGTTACCGCACTTGAGATTTTGCTCGGCTTAACCCTCGGTTTTTTGCTTGGTTTAGGCTCTGCGCTGTTGTTGTCACTGTCCGCCCCAATCTCTGCATTTTTAATGCCGTTACTGGTGATTTCTCAGGCAATTCCGGTCTTTGCGATTGCGCCGCTGTTGGTGCTGTGGTTCGGCTACGGCATGGCTTCAAAAATCGTGATGACGGTGTTGATTATCTATTTTCCGGTCACCGCCGCCTGTTACGACGGCTTGCGCAACACTCCGCAAGCGTGGCTGGATTTAGCCCACAGTATGCAAATAAAACGTTTACCGTTGCTGTTCAAAGTGCGGTTGCCGGCGGCATTGCCCGCCTTGGCGTCAGGCTTGCGCATTGCGGTTTCGGTTGCGCCAATCGGTGCTGTGGTCGGCGAATGGGTCGGTTCATCAAAAGGTTTGGGCTATTTGATGTTGCACGCCAATGCACGCATGCAGGTCGATCTGATGTTCGCCGCCCTGCTGTTGTTAATATTAATGGCGCTGAGCTTATATTTTGTCGTCGACCGACTGTTACGCCGTTTTATTCCATGGGCGGCTCAACTCAACTAAATAAAAAAGCGAGCATAAAAAAAGAGGAAAAAATGACCATCACCCAACACTTAATCGAACAGGCACAACCGCATTGGCTGGCGTACACCCAACATCCGTTTGTGTTGCAATTGGCGCGCGGCGAACTGCCGAAAGCCAGTTTCCAGCACTACTTAAAACAGGATTATCTCTATCTGTTTCAATATAACCGCGCCTTGGCGTTGAGTCTGTTTAAGTCCGACAACTTCGCACAAATGCAGCAAGCCAATCATGCCATCAGCATTTTATTGCAAGAAATTCAACTGCATATCGGCTTCTGCCGTCAGTGGGGCATTGCCGAAGAGGAATTATTGCAAACGCCCGAATCCCCCGCTTGCGTTGCCTACACCCGTTATGTGTTGGATTGCGGCATTAACGGCAGTCTGGCGGATTTGTATGCGGCGATTGCGCCTTGCGCGCTCGGTTATGCCGAAATCGCCCGTTGGATCGCGGAACAGAAACTCAGCCCGCCGAATAATCCCTATCAAGACTGGATCGACAACTACGCCGCCGCGGATTTCCAACAAGCCGCCGCACAATTAGGCGAATTGCTCAACCAATTGTGCCGCGACTTAACCGCGAAACAACGCGCCAAAGTGCAACAGATTTTCACCACCGCCACCCGCATGGAAGTGGCATTTTGGCAAATGGGATTAGACCTTAGCTAACGATAATTCACACACTCACAACAGGAAAACACCATGAAAACCTTTTTCACCGCTCTGACCGCACTTTTACTCTTGAGCCAGCCGTTGCAGGCGAAAGAAAAAATCACGCTGCTGCTGGATTGGTTCGTCAATCCCGATCATGCCGCTTTGATTGTGGCGCAACAGAAAGGCTATTTCGCCGCCCACGATTTAACGGTTGAAATTATCGAACCGGCCGATCCCTCAATGCCGCCGAAACTGGTTGCCGCCGGGCAAGCGGATTTGGCGGTCGATTACCAACCGCAACTGCAAATGCAAGTGGCGGAAGGCTTGCCGTTGGTGCGCGTCGGCACCTTGGTTGCGACCCCGCTCAACAGCTTGGTGGTGCTGCAAAGCAGCAACATCAAATCCATCGCTGATCTGAAAGGTAAAAAAATCGGTTATTCGGTCAGCGGTTTTGAAACCAGTCTGCTGAAAGCGATGTTGGCAAAATACGGTTTAAGCGAAAAAGATATTGAAATGATCAATGTCAATTGGTCATTGTCGCCGTCGCTGATCAGCGGTCAAGTCGAGGCGGTGATCGGCGCATTCCGCAATTTTGAATTGAACCAAATGGATCTGGAAAAACAACCGGGTTTGGCGTTTTATCCGGAAGAACACGGCGTGCCGGCTTATGACGAGCTGATTTTGGTCGCCAACAAAAACAAGCTGTCCGACAAAAAATTGCGTGCCTTTCTGACCGCACTTGAACAAGCCACGATCTATCTGATTAACCACCCTGATCAAGCATGGCAGGATTTTGTCAGCTATAAACCAAATGAGTTAGACAACGAACTCAACCGCCTTGCTTGGCGTGATACCCTGCCGCGCTTGGCGCTGCGCCCGCGCGCCCTTGACGAAAACCGCTATCGGCAGATGGCGGAATTTATGCAACGACAAGGCTTAATCAAAAGCGTGCCGACACTCGCCGATTACGCCGTACAACTGAAGGATTAATTTATGCTGACCACCGATTATCTCAGCCAACTGCGCCAACGTAACCCGTTGATTCACAATATCACCAACATTGTTGTCGCCAATTATGTCGCCAATGGTTTATTGGCACTCGGCGCCTCGCCGATTATGTCAAGTGCGGTCGAAGAAATGGACGAACTGCCGCGCATTTGCAATGCCTTGGTGATTAACATCGGCACGCTGACCGCCGGGCAGGTGCAAGCGATGTTGCTTGCCGGAAAAGCGGCGAACCGCCACGGCATTCCGGTGGTGCTTGATCCGGTCGGCGTGGGCGCAACCCGCTTCCGCCAACAAACGGTGGCGCAATTGCTGCAAGCAATCCGCTTCAGCGCCATTCGCGGCAATGCCGGTGAAATGGCGTTTCTCGCCAATGTCAGTTGGCAAAGCAAAGGGGTGGATGTCGGCAGTGGCAACGCAGATTTGGATTCTATCGCAAACAAAATTGCACAACAGTATCATTGCGTGGCGATGATTAGCGGCGAAATTGATGTGATTAGCGACGGCAAACAAGTGGCGCATATTCGCAACGGCACGCCGCTGTTTCCGCGCATTACCGGCTCAGGCTGCCTGTTAAGTGCGGTCTGCGGTGCATTCTTAGCCGTCGCCGCCCAAGACGATTTTCAGGCGATGGTCGAAGGGGCAAGCGCATACGCCATTGCCGGCGAACTGGCGGCAAAAAATTTACAACCATCGCAACACGGACAATTCTATACCGCACTTTTAGATCAACTGGCGGCAGTGGACAATGCGCAAGTGCAACAACTGGCGAGGGCGGATTATGTCTAATATTGCGCAAGCTTTAACCATTGCCGGCTCCGACAGCGGCGGCGGCGCAGGCATTCAGGCGGATTTGAAAACCTTTCAAATGCGCGGCGTATTCGGCACAAGTGCGGTAACCGCAATTACCGCACAAAATACCTTAGGCGTGCACGCGATTCACCCGATACCGGTCGCCACCATTCAGGCGCAAATTCAAGCAGTCGCCGAGGATTTCGACATCTCGGCGGTGAAATTGGGCATGCTTGGCACAGCCGAGATTATTGAAGCGGTCGCCGAGAGTTTGCGCCGTTACCGCTTTCAACATCTGGTGCTTGATCCGGTGATGATCGCCAAAGGCGGAGCGGCGTTGTTACAGCAAAGTGCGGTCGCGGCACTCAAGCAGCATTTGCTGCCACTCGCTGACATTCTCACCCCCAATCTGCCCGAAGCCGAAGCCTTAACCGGCATTGAGATTTTAGGCGCAAAAAGTGCGGAAAAAGCGGCACGCTACCTGCAGGAATGGGGCGTGAAAACGGTGGTGATCAAAGGCGGACACAGCCAACATTCGCAAAGTGCGGTCTGTTGCGATTGGGTGTTTACCCCGAGCGCCAGCTTCACGCTCGAAAGCCCGCGCTACCGCACGCCGCACACCCACGGCACCGGCTGCACCTTTTCCGCCTGCATTACCGCCGAATTGGCAAAAGGGCAATCGCCGACCATCGCCGTCAAACTCGCCAAGCAATTTATTACCGCGGCAATCACCCATCCGCTGAATCTCGGACACGGACACGGCCCGACCAACCATTGGGCATTTTCATCACTGCCGATCGCAGGGCGGCGTTAAGGGGCTTACGTTGAAGGAAAAAATGACAAACATTAAGCAAATGCTTGCCGTCTATTTTATCGCCGGTACGCAAGACTGCCGTCACTTAGGCGGCTCGCCGCCGCAAGCATTATTAGCCTGCTTGGAGCAAGCCTTAAAGCGCGGTATCGGTTGTTTTCAATTTCGTGAAAAAGGCAACTTTTCACTGCAAGATCCGCAGCAAATTCGCCAATTGGCAACACAATGCCGTGATTTATGCCGACAATATCATGTGCCGTTTTTTGTGAATGATGATGTGGATTTAGCACTTGCGCTACAAGCGGACGGGGTGCACGTCGGGCAGGCGGATCGCCCGGTTCGACAAGTGATCGAACAATGCCAAGGCAAGTTATTACTGGGATTATCGGTCAATACCTTGCAGCAAGCCATCGAGAATGCCGAATTACGGGCGGTGGACTATTTCGGCGTAGGGCCGATTTTCCCCACCCAATCGAAAACCGACGCCAATGCCGTGGTCGGCTTAAATTTAATCCGACAAATTCGGCAGCGGGGGATTGAAAAACCGCTCGTGGCGATCGGCGGTATCAGCGGCGCAACCGCACTTTCGATCCGCCAAGCCGGTGCGGACGGTGTGGCGGTCATTTCGGCAATCACACAAGCACAAAACTTACAACACACAATCCGGCAGTTACAAGGACATGGGATTAAATGAAATCATTCAGCAAACAATTTGGGCCTGGCATTATCATGGCATCGTCCTGCGTCGGCGGCTCGCATATCATCGCCTCCACCCAAGCCGGCGCATATTACGGCTATCAACTTGCCTTGTTTATCATCGCGGTGAATCTGTTGAAATATCCGTTTTTCCGCTTCGCCTTTGACTACAGCGCGCTGAATAATAAAAGCGTGTTGCAGGGCTACGCCGAAAAAGGCAAGGGCTATTTATGGCTGTTTCTCGCGTTCAATCTGTTTGCCACCATGGTGAATGTTGCCGGCGGCACGCTGTTATCGGCGGTGCTGCTAACCATGTTGATCCCGTTTGAGGTGGCGTTAAACGGCTTAAATCTGATCGTACTGTTCAGCTTTTTGGCAATTTTATTCTCGCGCCAATATCCGCGCTTGGATAAAGTTTCCAAAAGCATTATGTTACTGCTGTCGCTGATTACGCTGTTGGCATTATTAATTGCCTTCGGGCGCAGCGCCCTGGCAATCAGTGCCGATTTCGCCGCCCCCTCGGCTTGGACATTGGGCGCGATTCCGTTTCTCATCGCTCTAATGGGTTGGATGCCCGCACCGATGGAATTGAGTGTCGCCAGTTCGTTATGGGTGGTGGAAAAAAGCCGCCTTGATCCGAACTACCGCCAACGCCGCTTGCTCGATTTCAACAGCGGCTATTTCGTCACCATCCTGCTCGCCTTGATGTTTATGGCACTGGGCGCAATGGTGCAATACGGCAAACCGATCCCAACCTTGGCAGGCGGACAATTTATCCGCCAATTCGTTGAGATGTACGCCCTCAGTATCGGCGAATGGACGCGCTGGTTTATGGCGTTGGTGGCATTTATCTGCATTTACGGCACCACCATCGTTGCAGTGGACGGCTACTCACGCAGCAACCAGCAAACCGTCGCTTTATTACGCCAAAGCACAGCCCCAAGTGCGGTCAGTGCACATCATGACAAAGCCCTGCGCTACTCCATGCTGTTCACCACCCTTTCCGCCTTTATCGTGATCCAGTTTTTCAGCGGCGCCATCGGCAAAATGATCCCCTTCGCCATGACCGCCTCCTTCGTCTCCGCCCCGGTATTCGCCTGGCTCAACTTCAGCCTGGTACGACAGGGCAAACGACAAAAAATTTGGCTGACGTATTTGGCATGGGCGGGGATTGTATATTTGGTAGCGATGGTGGGGGTTTATTTTTTGTATCGCTGACAATCTGCTCATTTTAGTTTATCTACAACAGAGCTAAATCGGCATAGTAGCCAAAAAGTGATCTGCTCCGCGATAAAAAAACAAAAGGACAACAACGTTGTCCTTTGAGATTGCTGACAAACTGACTTCTCTCCCTCCGCGTGCGGAGGGAGTACCATTTTTCGCAAGAAAAATGGGGAGGGAGGGGCAATATGAAAATGCAACATATTACTTTTTAAAATCATTTATGCCTCCCTCCGTCCTTCGGACACCTCCCTCCGTATACGGAGGGAGGGAAATGATTAGAGAAAGAGACTTTGTCATCAGCCTGAAAGGACAACACCTTGTTCTTTTTATCCCAACTGTCTGTTATCCCACAAACAACATCAGCAATACCGCCAATACTTGCGGTGACATGATCCGCATAAACATCACCAAAGGATAGACCGTGGCATAAGAGAGTGCTGCCGCGCCGCTGTCTTCTTTAATACCGTTGGCAAAGGCAAGCGCCGGCGGATCGGTCATTGAACCGGCGAGTAAGCCGCTTAATGTCAGGTAGTTCATTCTACCGTACACGCGGGCGACAACGCCGGTGATCATCAAAGGAACAAAAGTGATAACCGCACCGAACATCATCCATTCCATACCGTCGCCGCTGATAAGCGTATCAATGAAGTTCGCGCCGGCCTTGATTCCGACCACCGAGAGGAACAGCACAATGCCGATTTCACGCAAGGCAAGGTTGGCGCTCGGCGGCATAAACCAGTACAGTTTGCCGATACTGCCGATACGCGCCAAAATCAGAGCAACGACTAACGGGCCGCCTGCCAAACCCAATTTTAACGCCACCGGAAAACCCGGCAGTGAAATCGGTATTGATCCGACCAACACCCCTAACAGAATGCCGATAAACACCGGCAGCATTTGTACCTGTTGCAATTTTTGCTGCGCATTGCCGATCACCGCCGTCACCGCTTCAATCGCATCCAAACGCCCGACCAGATTCAATACGTCCCCGAATTGCAGGCTGGTGTTGCTGGTCGGCACCAGTTCGATCCCGGCACGGTTCAAACGCGAAATCACCACTTCGTATTTCTGTTTGATTTTCAAATCACGGATTCTCTTACCCAACGCATTTTCGTTGGTCACCACCACCCGCACCGAACGCAAATCGGTGCCACGGGTAGACAGCGATTCTTTCACCACTTCCCCGACCACCAGCTGCACCCGTTGCAAATCCGGCATATCGCCGACCAAATGCATTAAATCCCCCACCTGCACTTCGGTATCCGCGTGCGGTACAATCAATTCTGCGCCGCGTTTTAAACGTGAGCAAAGTACGTTTTTCGCCTCGAAGCCCGGAATGGCGCGAATTTTCAAGCCGCTGATATTCGGATTGGTAATTTTCACATTCAGGCTGCTCAAACTCTCTTTATCGTGTCCTGATTCTTTTTCAAATTGCTGATGTTCTTCCTCAATCTTGATTTTGAAAAACAGACGCACCAGCCAAATCGCCAATAAAATACCGCAAATCCCGAACGGATAGGCGATCGCATATGCCATCCCCATGGTTTCGGTGATATTGGTGATGCCCAGCTCCGCCAAAATCTGCTGCCCGGCACCGAGCGACGGCGTGTTGGTCACCGCGCCGGAATAGATCCCTAAAATAATCGGTAATTCCACGCCGAAACCAAGATGTAGTGCCACCACCAATACAGCCCCCAGCAACACAATCATCATCGCAAACAGATTCAGTTTTAATCCCGATTGGCGCAGAGAGGCAAAAAAGCCCGGTCCGACCTGAATCCCGATGGTATAAACAAACAGAATCAAGCCGAATTCCTGAATAAAATGCAGGGTGTGCGATTCGAGGCTCAAGCCGTATTGCTTGATAAAATGCCCGACCAGAATGCCGCCGAACAACACGCCGCCGATTCCGATTCCTATCCCCCGGATTTTTAAATGCCCCAACCACAATCCAATCACGGCAACCAGCGCAAGCAGGCTGACCGTGATAGCTATATCACTCATAACATCTCCTATTATTGAAATTTAAAAAATAAACTGCGTGTATTATACCTAGGTTAAAATGGCAAAAATTTGTTATAGTGCAAACTTTTGAAACAAAACTAAGATTTTTTATTTAAAAATTTGAGTGTGTTGTTAAACTTTTTAGCTATTTGCGAATCAAATGCTTATCCATTGTTAAATCGAAATTATTATGAACTGGCAACAAGAACTTATTGAATCGTCCGTTTGGCTGGCGCAAGCTTTTATCGGCAGCCTCCTGTTTTTAGCGGCACTGGCGTTTTTATTGATCAAAACCAGCCGCTGGGGCAAACAATTTTGGCAACTGGCCGCCGACTACATTGATCCCAAAACCAATCTCAAAGCCATTATGCTGTTTTTGGTGATCGTTTTATTATCGCTGATGGGCGTGCGCCTAAACGTCGTGATCTCGAATTGGTACAATATCATGTACGGATCGTTGCAAGACTTGAATGCACCGCTCTTTTGGCAGATGATGGCGGTATTCGGCGTGATAGCGACCATCAACGTGGTACTGGTTTTGAGCAACTATTACCTGTCGCAACGTTTTACCATTAACTGGCGCACCACCCTGAACCGCACGTTTGTCGAACGCTGGACAACAAACCGCACTTATTACAAAACGCAATACAGCTACAATCGCTTGGACAACCCCGATCAACGGATTCAACAGGATATCCAATCGTTTGTGTCCAGCTCGCTCAGTTTTTCCACCGGCTTAATCAGTGCGATCACCTCGATTATCGCCTTTACCCTTCTCCTCTGGAAACTCTCCGGCCCGATTGCACTTTCCGGCATGGAAATTCCGCACGGCATGGTCTTTGTCGCCTTCGGCTATGTGTTAATCACCTCGCTGTTTGCCTTTAAATTAGGGCGACCGTTGATTGCGCTCAATTTTTTAAATGAAAAACTCAACGCGAATTACCGTTATTCACTGATTCGGGTAAAAGAGTATGCGGAAAGCATTGCCTTTTACGGCGGTGAAAAAAGCGAACGCAACGCCTTGTTCAGCCAGTTCGAGAAAGTCATTGGTAACGTATGGCAAATCGTGTATCGCAGCCTGAAATTCTCCGGATTTAACCTTATCGTCAGCCAAACCTCGGTGGTGTTTCCGTTTTTGATTCAAGCCGGTCGTTTTTTCAGCCAGCAGATTTCGCTCGGTGACTTAATGCAAACGGTCAATGTGTTCGGCAAATTGCACGACAGCCTGTCGTTTTTCCGCACCTCCTATGACGAGTTCGCCGCTTATAAAGCCACGCTTGACCGTTTAACCGGCTTCAACAGCGCAATGCACAACGCCGAACAACTGCCTATGCCGACAATCAGCGAACACCCTAGCCATGTGCAAGTTAATAACCTGACGGTGAAAACACCGGCGCATACGCCGTTGATCAAAGGGTTGAATCTGGACATTGCGCCGCAAACCCATTTACTGATTCAAGGGCCGTCCGGCGTCGGTAAAACCACCTTGTTGCGCACGCTTGCCGGGTTGTGGGCATATGCCGACGGCGAAATTGCCGCGCCAAGCAATGCGCTGTTCCTGTCACAAAAACCGTATTTGCCGCAAGGCAGTCTGTTAGACGCGCTGTATTATCCCGACACGCCGCCGCAAAAATCAGATTACCGACACGAACAATCAGTGTTGCAAAAAGTGGCATTAGCGCATTTAAGCGATAAATTGACCGATCGCAATGAATGGACGCAGATTTTATCCCTCGGCGAACAACAGCGGGTGGCATTCGCACGGTTGTTGTTGAACCAACCGCAGATTATCTTTTTAGACGAAGCCAGCGCCAGCATGGACGAGGGTTTGGAAGACGCGATGTATCGTTTGTTACAGCAAGAGTTGCCACACAGCACCATCATCAGCGTCGGACACCGCTCTACCTTGAAGCGTTTCCATAACAGCCTGCTATATATTGAACAAGACGGCGGTTGGCGGTTAGAGTAAATTTGCGCTAAGTGCGGTTTGGACTTGGTTTGAACCGCACTTTGCTTTTGGTATTCGTTACTTTCATTCATCTAAAAATCGCTATCGGGTTTCGCCGATGGCGACTGATTTTTTTATCGCTATCGCTTTTTCGCCTTGTGGCGACTTACTTTTTTTGCTTGTCCAAAAAAAGTAAGCAAAAAAATACACCCCAATTGTAGTGCTGATCTTCGCCTTTGCTAATTTCTACGGTCAATTTGTAAACTTGCCTGCTACGCAGGCTTCGGACACGACAAATTGACCTTGAAATCTTCACGCAAACGCTCAGGCACTCCAGATGGGGAATTTAAAACCAACCGCACCGCACTTTCATTTTTCTATTTATAATTAAGTCGTTATATCTTGGGCGCATTCAATGCGCCCCTACCTTCTGTAGTAATTAAAATCTGGTATTCTGCGTCGTGTTTTTCGGGTTCCCTTGTGAACTGCCTGAGCGGGTGTGAAATTTGTAGGGAAATTTTTTTGTTTGAGCGAAGCGAGTTTGCCCGCGTAGCGGGCGCATTAAAAATTTTCCGTTAAGCAAATTCACACTAAGCGAAGATCAGCAGTTCATTAGGGTGTGCTTTCTTTTGCCTACTTTTCTTTGCACAAGCAAAGAAAAGTACGGTCGCCATCGGCGAAACCCGATAGCAACTTTAAGATGCATAAGAAAAAACCAAAGTGCGGTTCACCCCCTTGAAATCGCCCCAACCGCTCCCATATCTAGCCTAACCAAATTTTGTTTAACTAAAGAAAAACAGGAAACAACAATGAGCAATAATCAAGAAACCCGTGGTTTTCAATCTGAAGTCAAACAGTTACTGCAACTGATGATTCACTCCCTTTATTCCAATAAAGAAATTTTCTTGCGCGAACTGATTTCCAACGCCTCCGACGCAGCGGATAAATTGCGCTTCAAAGCCCTTTCCGCGCCGGAATTATACGAAGGCGACGGCGATCTGAAAGTGCGGGTCAGCGCCGATAAAGACAAAGGCACGCTGACCATCAGCGATAACGGCATTGGTATGAACCGCGAACAGATCATCGACCATCTGGGCACAATTGCCAAATCCGGCACCAAAGAATTTTTAAGCAGCTTAGGCTCGGATCAAGCCAAAGACAGCAAACTGATCGGGCAATTCGGGGTCGGCTTCTACTCTGCGTTTATCGTTGCCGATAAAGTCACGGTGAAAAGCCGTGCCGCCGGTGAAAGTGCGGTTCAAGGCGTATTATGGCAGTCTGCCGGCGAAGGCGAATATGAAGTCGCCGACATCGAAAAAGCCGAGCGCGGCACCGAAATCACCTTGCATTTGCGTGAAGACGAAAAAGCGTTTTTGGACGACTGGCGTTTGCGCCAAATCATCAGCAAGTATTCCGACCATATTGATTTGCCGGTCGAATTGCTGGTCAAAGAATTCGATGACGAAGGCAAAGAAACCGGCGTGAAATGGGAAAAAATCAACAAAGCGCAAGCCTTGTGGACACGCAATAAAGCCGACATCAGCGACGACGAATACAAAGAATTCTATAAGCACATCAGCCACGATTTCAGCGATCCGCTGCTGTGGGCGCACAACCGCGTTGAAGGTAAGCAAGAGTACACCAGCCTATTGTATCTGCCGGAAAAAGCCCCTTGGGATCTGTTCAACCGCGAACACAAACACGGCTTGAAATTGTATGTGCAACGGGTGTTTATTATGGACGATGCCGAGCAATTTATGCCGAACTATCTGCGTTTCGTCAAAGGCTTGATCGATTCCAACGATCTGCCGCTGAACGTGTCGCGCGAGATTTTGCAAGACAACAAAGTGACTGCGGCGTTGCGTAAAGCCCTAACCAAACGCGCCTTAGGCATGATCGAAAAATTGGCGAAAGACGAAGATAAACAAAAATACCAAAACTTCTGGCAGGCATTCGGTTTGGTGCTGAAAGAGGGCTTGGCGGAAGATCACGCCAACCAACAAGAGATCGCCAAACTGTTGCGTTTCGCTTCCACTCACAACGACAGCAGCGAACAAACCGTATCGTTGGAAGACTATGTGGCGCGCATGAAAGAGGGGCAAAAAGCGATTTACTATATCACCGCCGACAGCTACATCGCCGCCAAAAACAGTCCGCACTTGGAGCTGTTCAATAAAAAAGGCATTGAAGTATTGTTACTGTCCGACCGTATCGACGAATGGGTGTTGGGCTACTTCAACGAATTTGACGGCAAGCCGCTGCAATCGGTCACCAAATCCGACTTGGATCTGGGCGATTTAGCCGATAAAGAGCAGGAAGAGAGCTACAAAGCGCAAGATGAAGAATTCGGTTCATTTATCGAGCGCGTAAAAGGCTACTTGGGCGAGCGCGTGAAAGACGTGCGCTTGACTCACCGCCTGAGCGATACGCCGGCGATTGTCTCGACCGACAACGATCAAATGACCACGCAAATGGCAAAACTGTTCGCCGCCGCCGGGCAACCGGTGCCGGAAGTAAAATATACCTTTGAGCTGAATCCGGAGCACGCACTGGTCAAGAAAACCGCCGACACCAGCGACGAAGCGCAATTCGGCGAATGGGTTGAACTGCTGTTCGATCAAGCCATGCTGTCCGAACGCGGCACGTTGGAAAATCCGACGGCGTTTATTAAGCGCATGAATTCCCTGTTCATTAAATAAAATTTTTCGGCAAGGGTAATTTTTTGTAAAAAAAAACAATTCTTTGTGATTTTGATAAAATAGTGTAGCCGTAACAATCGTTATGGCTATCTTATAATATTTCTTAAAAGAGGAGTTTTTTATGAAAAAAGTCATGCTAGCCGCTGTATTAGGTCTATTTGCCTTTTCTGCCAATGCCGCCGATCTGGATCCGCAGTGTGACGCATATTTCAAAGCGGTTGACGAATATGTGGAAAAAGCACCTGACGCCATCAAACAACAAATGGAAGAAAGTAAAAAGCAAATGGCCGCTATGCCGCTAGCCACACAAAAAATGGCGTGTGAACAAGCACTGGAAGCATTGAAACAAATGCCGAAAATGTAATTTCACCGCTATCGTTTTAAACGGCCCGAAGTGCGGTCAGATCAATCTGTATCTGACCGCACTTTTATGTTGCTCAAATGAAAATTTAAAAATAGGTATAACGCACCAAATGGAAAAACACCGGGGCGGCAAACAGCACCGAATCGATCCGATCCATAATGCCGCCGTGCCCTGAAATCATCACGCCCCAATCTTTGGCGCCCATGCTGCGTTTGACCGCCGACAGCGACAAACCGCCGAGAAAGCCGCAAATCACAATCACCAACGAAAACAGTGCCGCATAACCGATACTGAACGGGGTGATCCACCAAAGTGCGGTACCGACCGCCACCGCCAATGCGCCGCCGCCCAGCAAGCCCTCGACGGTTTTACTCGGGCTGACTTTCGGCGCCAGTTTATGCTTACCAAACAGCTTGCCGACCACATACTGAAATACATCACTTAACTGCACCACGATTAACAGGTACATCAACAACAGCAAACCTTGCCCCTCGAATTCCAAATCCGGCAGCAGCAACAGTGCCGGCGCATAACTGAGGCAATAAACCGTCAACATCATGCCCCACTGGATTTTGGTGGTGCGCTCGAAAAATGCCTGCGTATCGCCGGATAACGCCTGAATCGCCGGCAGAATCAAAAAGCCGTACACCGGCAGGCACATCACGAACAACCCGTACCATTCGATACCAATCAACCAATATTGCAGCGGAATGGCGACATAAAAACAGAACACCAACGCCCAATAATCGGCACGGCGGGTCGGGGTTAGGGTGATAAATTCGCGCAGCGCGAAAAACGAGAGCAAGCCGTATAACACCAAGGTCGCCACTTTGCCGAAGATAAAGCACAGCACCAAAATCGCCACCATGCTCCACCACGCGTTAATCCGATGATTCAGATTATCAATCACCTCGCCGCTTTTTTTATACGCCAGCCAACGCCCGATCAGCGTCGCGATCAGCAATAATGCCAACATCCCGCCCAACACCCACCAAAATTTGCCCGGAATACGGTTAAGCGTTTCAATCAATACATTCCACATCGTCAACTCCTATTTTGCTGATAGCAGCGGTTGCGATAAGGCAATCACCGCTTGTCTGGCTTGACGTAAAAATTCGGCTTTATCCCAATTCGGATCGCATGCCAACGGCTCGCCAAAAGTGACCGTACAGCCGAACGGCAGCGGTAAAAACGCGCCTTTCGGCAAGCTGCGCCGGGTATTGTCCAAATAGACCGGCACGAGTTGCAACTGCGGGTAACGTTGGCTCAAATGGTACAAACCGGCTTTAAATTCCGCCGGTTCATTTTCCAGCGAACGGGTGCCCTCCGGAAACAGAATCAACGAATCGCCCTGCTCAAGTGCGGTATACAACGGTTGCAGCGGATCATCGCTTTTGCCTTCGCGATCAATCAGCACCGCATTCAAAGCGCGTTTGGCAATCAGCCCGCGCAGTCCGCTTTTATCCCAATAATCTTTCGCCGCCACCGGGCGAATCTTGGCGCGATATTCCGCGGCGAAAGACGACCAAATCGCCAGCGTGTCTAAATGGCTGGTGTGATTGGCAAAATAGAGCCGTTGCTGCGCACTTGGGCGATTGTTGCGCCAATAGGGATACGCCCCGATCAGCAATTTGGTTAGTGCCGCTAATAAGTTGGCAATCATTGTGACCTCGCTTGTTGCGCCAATTCGGCAGAAATCCGACGGGTGCGTAATACGCAAGTCAGCAATGAACCGAGCACAATCGTCAGTAATGCCAAGGATAAGACATATTGGCTTTGCCATTGCAGCCATTCAAATGCGCCGAACAGGCAAGCGGCGGTTAAGACCGCCATACGTTGCTGTTTTGCCATTGGGCCGCTAAAACGTTGCTCCAATCCCAACGAGCCGCCGAGTACACGGATATAGGCGGTAATCACCGCCAACAGCGCGCCCAACCATCCGAGCCATGCCAGCCCGACGGCAAAGCCGAGTGCCAGAATCAACACCGAATCCGCCACCCGATCGGGAATTTCATTATACAACGCGCCGTTGGCGGTTTTTTTACCGCCTTCCACCGCCACCATGCCGTCGAATAAATTGCACAGTAAGCGCAGTTGGATCAAAAGTGCGGTCAGGATCAAGCCGAAAGTATTGGGTAAAAACGCCAGCAATAATGCGCCGAGTAAGGCAAATACGATACTCAGCAGGGAGATCTGATTCGGGGTCGGGCTGTTGCGTTGCGCCAGTTTTTTGGCGAACGCCTGCGCCCAGCGGCTGTTACGCGTTGCAAGTGGACGGCGGTTTTTCTCGCTTGCTGTCATATGTTGTCCTTATTTACATGATAAATACGCTGTTTTGTCAAGTTAGCAAAATTCATCTCATGTTGCCAAGCAAAAAGTTGCGGCGCTGGTTCATTATCTTGTTGTAAAAAATAAGCAAGATAAAACGGCAATTCGTCGCTAAAAAACAACTTGCCCGGCGGTGCATAAGCGCATTCGATTTGCAACCTTTCCGGGCGGTGGATCACCGAACGCAGTTTGACAATGCCGACCCCTTGCGATTTCAGCACCGCTTCGCGTAAGCACCAAGTGCGGTAGAACGCCGCTTCAGCATCCGGCTGCTCAGCAAACCACTGCTGTTCGGCAGTGTCGGCATAAAAACGGATCAAGCCGTTAAAGTTTCGCACTTTTTGCGGACTTTCGATATCAATCGCGACCGCACTTTTGTCGTTTTCTCCCATCGCCAATATCACAGCCACCCAATCGCCGGAATGGCTGATATTAAAATCCAAGTGCGGTATATCAGTAAAATAGGGGCGACCGCTGGCGGTGCGTTGAATCCGCTCCAATAACGAAAGCGGTTGTTGAACATGTTCTAATAATTTTGCCAATAAAAAATGTGCCAAAATACTACATTGCCGCCGCTGTTGCCGACGGGCATTGCCCGTCTCTACCCGCTGCAAAAACGCCTGCGGCAGATATTGCCGCAACACCGCACTTGACGGCAGATCGGCGATATTGCCCCAGATGACCGCACTTTGAACTTTTTGCATGCATTCCCCCAATTGATTAATGACAAGTTGCTTGGCTTTGTTTAGACTAGCCTCTTATTTACAAAATAACAATCCGTTATCCGATATGAACAGCACATCTTCCGCCCCGTCCGTAACAAGCTGGCGCGCCTTAATTAAACTTACCCTGCCGATTGCAATGGGCTATTACGCCGCCGGCATTGCTTACGGCATTCTCGGTGTCAGCGCGGGTTTACCGCTGTGGTTGGTGGTGCTGATGAGCGTGTTTGTTTACACCGGCGCCGGGCAATATGCCGCGCTGCCGCTGTTCGCCGCTGCCGCCGGCTTTTTTCCGATTGTGATTAATACCTTCCTGATTAGCCTGCGCCAAATTTTCTATACGCTGGCACTGCATGCCGATTTGCCGAAACGCGGTTGGCGGCGTTGGTACGGCACGTTTTCGATCACCGACGAAAGCTACGCCTTGGTTTCCACCCAGCCGCCGGCGAACCGTGCAATCCAGATGACACAAATCAATTTTTTATGTCAGTTTTACTGGGTCTCGGCTTCGCTGTTAGGCGGCTTACTCGGTGCGGAACTTGCCGATAGCATACCGCACTTGTCGTTTGCGCTGCCTTGCCTGTTTATTATTTTGGCTTATGAACAATATCGCCAAGCGCGCCAGATCTTTCCGATTTTCCTGGCGCTGATTGCCTTCGCGGTTGCAAAAATGTTTGCTGCGGATTGGCTGATGTTAGCCGCGATTCTCGTGAGTATCTTAGTGATTTTGGCACGTTATAAATTAGCCTTGCAACAACAAGGAGAACAGCATGAGTAATTGGCAATTCGTTTTGACCATGTTCGGCATGGCAATGGCGATTTTCACTTGCCGCGCCCTGCCGCTGTTTTTGCCGCAACGTTGGCTGCAATTGGGCTGGCTGCAACATTTGAACCGCACTTTACCGTTGTGCATTATGCTGATTCTGCTGTTCAGCAGCCTGACGGTTCCCAACGATTTTTCAGCGGCGTTGCTCGACAGCGTGCGCGAATTGTTGGCGCTCAGTGCCGTATTAGCCAGTTATATCTGGCGGCGTAATATGCTGTTGAGTGTGGTGATCGGCGTGCTAGGCATTAATTTGTTATATTGGCTGATTTAAAAAATGCCGGGCAATTTGCCCGACAGCGTTTCATCTCGCATTAACATCGACCGTTACAGCTTGGTTTTCACCGTTAACATCTTATGCAGCCGGGTTAAATCGCTTTCATTCAATGTGCCTGCCAATTGGCGCAATTGCAATTCCAACAATAAATAGTTATAACGTGCCGACGCCAGTTGGCGTTGCGCTTCATGGCGGGTGCGGGTGCTGGTCAATACGTCCAAAATGGTGCGAGTGCCGGCATTATAACCCGACAACGTCGCCTGATAGGCACTCTCCGATGAACGCACATATTGCCGATAGGCTTTGATCGAGCTGGACGACGCATTCAGGCTGTTCACGGTTGAACGGATATTGCGCACCAGATCACGATAAGTCGATTCCAAGCCTTCGGCGCTGCTGACAAAAGCCTGTTGCTGCTGACGCACGCGTGAGCTGGTTTGTCCGCCGGTATACAGCGGTATCGCCACTTCCACCCCGATCGTGGCTTGATCGACATTGCGATCCGGAATGCCGTAATTGCTGGCAATCGGCATGCGCGAATTGGTATGGGTTAGCCCGGCAACCAAATTGACCGTCGGTAAATAGGCGCTTTCCGCTACTTTAATCCCCTCTTTCGCCAGCGCTTTGCCCATTTTGTAATAGGTTAAGGTCAAATTTTGTTGTTCGCCCTGCGCAATGTATTGCTGCGGATTGGCATAAGTCTGGGTTTTAAATTTTTTGGTATTCAGCTTATTTATATCCGACGGATACTGCCCGGTGATCTCATATAAGGCTTCGACGCTGTTATCGACGTCATTTTTCGCCATGATCTCATTGGCGATCACGCTGTCATACTGCGCTTGGGCTTCGTCCACATCGGTGATCGCCACCAGACCCACCTGATACAGCTTATTGGTATCGCTGAGCTGGCTGTAAACCGCTTTTTTCTCCGCCTCCACCGAATTCAGGGTTTCGATACTGTTCAGCACCGAAACATATACCGTCGCCACGCGATACAATAAATTTTGCTGCGCCGCCTGATAAGCAACTTCCGCCTGCTGCGCGGTTTTTTCCTGCAATGACAGATTGCGCCACAAACTCATATCGAATAAGGCTTGTCTCAGATTCAACCCGACGCTAAAAGTGCGGTTCTGGCTGAAACTGTTGTTATAGCCGCTGTTATGCCGGGTGCCGTGGTCGACATAACGGCTGGCGCCATAGTTGGCATTGGCACTCAGTTGCGGCAACAATGCTCCTTGCGCCTGATGTTTTCCTTCGATAATCCGTTGGCTGTCGGCATAGGCTTTTTTCACCACCGGGTCACTGTTTTTCGCCTGTTCGTAGGCCTCCAGCAGCGAGGCTGCCCCCGCCTGCTGTGCCAGCCCTAACGTTAACACTGACAACAACAATGTCATTTTTTTCATTTTTCTTCTCCACTAAATGATCGTTCATTCATTTTACCGAAAAGCCACTGCAAAAAAAACCGTTAATTTGTTAAACTAGCGGCTGGCAAAACCGCACTTTTATAGCTGATAAGGAACCTAGCATGTCTATCGAACATTTTTCCGCCGCCGATTTGGAAATCCAACAACAGGATTTGGTTTACGACGGTTTTTTCAAACTGTATAAAATTCAATTTCGTCACAAACTGTTTGCCGGCGGCTATAGCGGTACGGTGACCCGCGAATTGCTGTATAAAGGCGCCGCCTCGGCGGTGATTGCTTATGATCCGCTGCGTGATCAGGTGGTGTTGGTCGAACAAGTGCGGATCGGGGCATATGTTGCCGAAAGCAATCAATCACCGTGGCTGTTGGAATTAATCGCCGGCATGGTGGAGGAAAACGAGCAACCGTTAGCAGTGGCGCACCGGGAAGCGCAAGAAGAAGCCGGCGTGATTATTCAGCAAATGTTACCGGCGCTCAGCGTGTGGGACAGCCCGGGCGGCGTATTTGAGCGTATTCATCTGTTTGCCGGCAAAGTCGATACGGCTCAAGCCGGCGGTTTGCACGGGCTGGCGGAAGAACATGAAGACATCAAAGTGCATGTCGTCAGCCGCGAACAAGCCTATCAATGGGTGGAAAACGGTCAAATCGACAACAGTATTGCGGTGATTGGATTACAATGGCTGCAACTGAATTATCAACGTTTGCAAAAACAGTGGTTATAGCCCGATAAAAAGTGATATATATCTATATTTTCGCCATTTGTTTACACTAAAATGTGCGCCTACTAGCATTTTTAATATAAAAATACTGACATTTTTATCAAAAACAGTATCTTATCAGTTACAAATTATTTTTATTTTTTATAAAATTTGTTGGTATATTTTGAGAACGACTTTTTTACACCATTCGGACAGTACGCCGGTGCGGTTTATTCAAGTAACCGATCCCCATCTGTTTGCCGATAAAAAATCCGAGCTATTGGGGATTAATACCTTTGATAGTTTCGCTGCGGTGTTATCCGAAATTAAGCAAACACCCTTTAACTTCGAGTTTGTCTTGGCTACCGGGGATTTGGTGCAAGACAGCAGCTTGGAGGGATACCGCTATTTCAGCGAGGAGATTACACGGCTGCAAAAACCGGTGTTTTGGATTCCGGGCAATCACGATTATCAGCCGCATATGGTCGATGTGCTCAATCGGCAGTCCGACTATATTTCTCCGTTGAAACACATTATCGTTAACCAGCGTTGGCAAATTCTCATGCTCGACAGCCAGGTGCTGAATGTGCCGCACGGCTATTTAAACCAGTACCAACTGGATTGGCTGCTGGCAAAACTGGAACAATATCCGGATTTGTACAGCGTGGTGGTGCTACATCACCATATTGCGCCGACCCGTTCCGCTTGGTTGGATCAACATAACCTGCGCAACACCTCCGAATTTTTAAGCTGTCTGAACCAACATCAACGGATCAAAGCGATTGTCAGCGGGCATATTCATCAGGCAATGGATATCCAATGGAATAACTACCGCATTCTGACCACGCCATCGACCTGCATTCAGTTTAAATCCGACAGCTATCACTTCAGTTTGGGGGCAATGCCGCCGGGTTGGCGTGAATTTGAGCTGTATCCTGACGGCACATTAAAAACACAAGTGAAACGCATTAAAGAAAATTTATTCACGCCGGATTTTAATATTTCAGGTTATTAAAACAAACGGCAAAACGCAAAGAGCGGTTATCGACCCGAATGGATAGATAACCGCTCTTTTGTATATGCCGCCGATTTGAAACGGCTTATTTAAACAGCGTCCGTTGGCGTGAACGTGTCGGCTTGACTTGGCTGATCAGCACTAATCCCAACAGCAAAATATAAGCGGCAAAAATCACAATTAACCACTGCGGCATGGCAAAGCCCAAAAATGACCATTGCAATTCGCTGCAAGAACCGTAAGCTTCGAACATTTGCGGCAACCATTTATTCAACGGTAATGTCGTTGGAAACTCCACCATCAACGGGCATTGGTTCCACGGTGCCGGATCCAATTGATAGTCGGTGTGTTGCAACGCTAACAGTAATCCTTTTACCGCACTGAACAAACCGATTGCCAATGCTAATAAACGGATTAACAACAAGCGCGGTGCCAACATCCCGATTAATGCGGCGAGCGCAATCCCCAAAAATGCAACCCGTTCATAAATGCACATTACACAAGGTTCGAGCTTCATCCCGTGTTGAAAGTATAAACCCGTTGCTTCAAACGCCAGGCACGAAAGCAATAACAAAAACCAGCTGCCGCGGCTAAGAGAAACCTGTTTTAAATAATTGAGCATTCGCTTTCCTTCTTATGTTGTAACAATCCAGCCGACACTTTCAAACCAAATCATCAATTTTGGCAACAATAATTCTACGGATACTAACCCAACCAGCGATAAAACGATAGTATAAGGTAATGCCATGTAAACCATTCGTCCATAAGATAAACGAATTAACGGTGCAAATGAAGACGTTAGTAAGAATAAGAAAGCGGCTTGTCCATTCGGCGTTGCGACCGACGGCAGGTTGGTACCGGTGTTAATCGCCACCGCAATCAGCTCAAACTGCTGTTGGGAGATCGTGCCTGCCATTAATGCCGCTTTAGCTTCATTGATATACACCGTACCGACGAATACGTTATCAGAAATCGCAGATAATAGCCCGTTAAAGATATAAAATAACGCTAGCTGGGTTTCTTCGGAGGCATGCAATACAAACTGGATAATCGGTTGAAACAAGCCTTGATCGATAATCACCGACACTACCGCGAAAAATACCACCAATAATGAAGCAAACGGCAGCGCATCTTGGAACGCCTTACCCAAAGCATGCTCTTCGGTGATACCGCAAAATGCCGTGGCCAAAATAATTACGCTTAATCCGATTAAACCGACTGCCGCCAAATGGAATGCCAAACCGCAAATCAACCAGATCCCAACCAATGCCTGGACATACAATTTGGCACGATCCTGTTCGGTCAATTTTCGGCTCCGCTCCCGTTCATAACGCGCCAGCACCACCCAGACTTTTTGCGGCAAACGTTGCCCGTAACCGAACACTTTGAAGCGTTCCAACGCCACGCAAGTCAACGCACCGCAACACAAAACGGGTAACGTCACCGGCAGCATACGCACGAAAAACTCACCGAAGCCCCAGTCTGCCTGAGCAGCAATAATCAAGTTTTGCGGCTCGCCCACCATGGTCATCACCCCGCCAAGTGCGGTACCGATCCCGGCATGCATCATCAAACTGCGTAAAAAGCTGCGGAATTGCTCCAAGGTATTACGCGACATATCAATTTTTTGATCGTTGAAAATATCGTCGGAATTATCATCGAAGGTATAACCGGAAGCCACTTTGTGATAAACCGCATAGAAGCCGGTGCCGACGCTGATAATCACCGCCACCACGGTCAAAGCGTCAAGAAACGCCGATAAAAAAGCCGCGCACAGGCAAAATGCCAGCGAAAGGCGCAACTTGGAATGAATGCCTAATAACAGTTTAGTGAAAATAAACAACAACAACTGCTTCATAAAGAAGATCCCCGCCACCATAAACATCAACAGCAGCAAGACTTCAATATTCGCCATCACTTCGTGCATAATTTGGTTCGGCGTGGTCATGCCGATAAAAATAGCCTCGATGACCAACAAGCCTCCGGCTTGCAACGGATAACACTTTAACGCCATTGCCAAGGTAAAGATAAATTCCGCAACCAACAACCAACCCGCCCAAAAGGGACTGATCGCATAATAAACGATCGGATTTACAATCAAAAATCCCAAAATACACGCTTTATACCAATCCGGTGTTTTTCCTAAAAAATTACGCAAAATCGCACGACTGTAATTCATGTTGTTATCCCAACTTTCTTTTTAATTTAAATATGATAAGACATTAAGCTCTATTGTAATCAAGATACGCAAAAAGGATAATGCTGTTATAATCCGATGTGGAAAAATGCTAGCTAAATCACATTTTACCGCCGCTAACCTTCGATTATTTCGCCACTTTGCCGATCTTCAAAAACCAACGAGACCGAATTGACACAAAAACGTAACCCGGTCGGCGGCGGACCGTCGTCAAAAACATGCCCTAAATGCGAATCACAGTTGCCGCAGCGAATCTCCGTGCGATGGCGCCCCAAACTGTAATCGTCCAGATAGCGAATCGCCTGTTCCGACACCGTTTGGTAAAAACTCGGCCAACCGCAACCGGCATCAAATTTGGTGTCCGATAAAAAAAGCGGTGTATCGCATAATAAGCAACGATACAGCCCGACACCCTGCTGCCGTAATAATTTCCCGCTAAACGGCAATTCCGTGCCTTGCTCGAGGCAAACCCGCCGCTGTTCGGCGTTCAACCGCGCTCTTGTTTTCATCCTTTTCCCCGTTAATATCGAAACCTGAATTCCGTCTCATTCTAAAACAAAATACAACAAAATATCTCGATTTTCTGCCCCTATACCCGACATTCATTATCTGCTATATTTTTTTCGCTATCTTGACTTGCCTCAAGAATTTGTTGTTTCGAAGCAAGGCAAACCTGTGATATACTTCACAGAGTTACATGAAACCGCTATAACGCACGAAAATGAAACAAAATGTAACGTTTTTAGGCGAAATAGCAGCTAAATGTAGTAATTTTGTTAAACTTAATCAAGGGTAAAAATCTCATGGCAATTAAAATTGGTATTAATGGTTTTGGCCGTATCGGTCGTATCGTTTTCCGTGCAGCTCAACAACGCGATGACATCGAAGTTGTTGGTATCAACGACTTAATCGACGTTGATTACATGGCTTATATGTTGAAATACGATTCTACTCACGGTCGTTTCGACGGTAGCGTTGAAGTGAAAGACGGCAACTTAATTGTTAACGGCAAAACCATTCGTGTTACCGCTGAACGTGATCCTGCGAACCTGAAATGGAACGACATCGGTGTTGATATTGCGGTTGAAGCGACCGGTTTATTCTTAACTGACGAAACCGCACGCAAACACATCACTGCCGGCGCTAAAAAAGTGGTTTTAACCGGTCCGTCAAAAGATAACACCCCAATGTTCGTTAGCGGCGTAAACTTCGGCGAATATGCTGGCCAAGATATCGTTTCCAATGCTTCATGCACCACTAACTGCTTAGCCCCTCTGGCTCGCGTTATTCATGAAACTTTCGGTATCAAAGACGGTTTGATGACCACCGTTCACGCCACCACGGCAACCCAAAAAACCGTTGACGGCCCTTCTGCAAAAGACTGGCGCGGCGGTCGCGGTGCGGCACAAAACATCATCCCTTCTTCAACCGGTGCCGCCAAAGCGGTCGGTAAAGTATTGCCGGCATTAAACGGCAAACTGACCGGTATGGCGTTCCGTGTTCCGACACCGAACGTGTCTGTTGTTGACTTGACCGTTAACCTGGAAAAACCAGCTTCTTACGAGCAAATCAAAGCGGCAATCAAAGACGCAGCCGAAGGTAAAACCTTCAACGGCGAATTGAAAGGCGTATTGGGTTACACTGAAGACGCCGTTGTTTCTACCGACTTTAACGGTTGTGCCTTGACTTCCGTATTCGATGCGGATGCAGGTATCGCATTAACCGACACTTTCGTGAAATTGGTTTCTTGGTACGATAACGAAACCGGTTATTCAAACAAAGTATTAGACTTGGTTGCTCACATCGCTAAATAATTGCGCTGTTAAGCCACCCCATTCATACCGCACTTTCGGTTCAACACCAAAGTGCGGTATTTTTTTGCCTAAAGCCTAAACCTAAAAATAGCCAGCCGTTTTCCCGCTAATAATCAATACCAAAAAACCTCGCCAAAAATATGACAAGGTTTTGTGCTCTTTAATCTGGCTTAGTTTTAAGCCACTTCCGAATCCGGATCGCCGTTGGCAATCGGTTTTAACATCAGGAAGAAGGCAAGGGTAACCGCAATGGTAATTGCAAAGCCGACATAGACTGCCGTTTGATATTCTAAGCCAAAGCCAATCGGCGCATAAGCAAGGAAGGTCGAACAAACGGTGGTCATAAAGATCGCCGGAATGGTACATACCCAGTGGAATTTATTGTAACGGTATAAGTACGCCGCAGCCACCCACAACATCACCGTTGCCGTGGTTTGGTTCGCCCAACCGAAATAACGCCACAGGATGGAGAAGTCAACTTTTGATACCATAAATCCGACCGCAAACAGTGGAATCGCAATCATCAACCGTTTGGCTATATTGCGTTGATCCATGTGGAAGAAATCGGCAATCAACAAACGTGCGGCACGGAAAGCAGTATCGCCGGAAGTAATCGGCAGAATCACCACGCCTAACACCGCCAAAATACCGCCGAATACGCCCAGCATACCGATTGCAGAGTCATATACCACTTTCGACGGCGTACCGGCGGCAATCGCCGCATTCATCGCTTCGGAAGATTCGTAAAAACTCAAACCGACCATACACCAGATTAAGGCAATCACCCCTTCGCCAATCATCGCACCATAGAAAATAAAACGGCCTTCTTTTTCATTTTCGGTACAACGTGCCATTAACGGAGATTGCGTTGCATGAAAGCCGGAAATCGCACCACAGGCAATGGTGATGAACAATAACGGCCAAATCGGCAGCTCTTTCGGATGTAGGTTTTGCAAGAAGGTGCCAAAATCAACATCCATACCGACCGTTCTGAAGAACGGAATACCTTCGAAGATTAAACCGAACAGCATGCCGATGGTCATAAACAGTAACAACGCACCAAAAATCGGATAAACACGACCAATAATTTTATCAATCGGCACTAACGTCGCGACGATGTAGTAAACAAAAATAATACCGGTCCAAATCATCAAGATTTGCGCATTGTTCGTACCGGCGCTTTCGTTAACCGCCCCTGCGCCAACCGCACCGGAATTCAGGATATCACCGGTAATGTTGGTTAACAGCGATGCCGGGCTTGCCACGAACACCACGCCGACCAACAACAGCAATAGAATTGCCAAGATATTCATAAAGTGTCTAATCGGCTGTCCCAAGTATTTTCCGGCTAAAAACGGAATATTGGCGCCCTTGTTACGAATACTGAGCATTCCGCAGAAATAATCATGCACCGCACCGGCGAAAATACAACCGAAAACGATCCACAACATTGCCACCGGACCGTATAACGCCCCCAGAATCGGACCGAAAATCGGCCCGGTTCCGGCAATATTCAGCAACTGGATCAACCAAATTTTTTTCTTTGACATCGGCACATAATCGCACCCGTCAGCCATATGGTGTGCCGGGGTGGCACGGGACGGATTGATTTTGAAGATACGCTCAATAATCGAACCGTAGATGAAATAACCAGCGAGCAACAAGGCAACGCAGAGAAAAAACCATAACATAGTAAGCACCTCAAAAATTGGACATATTAGGGTGCGGGCATTCTATCAGAATTTATGCCGAGTGAAAGAAATGTAAAAAAATATTGAATAGTTTTATGCCAGAAATGTGATAAAAAACACAATTTACCCAGACTGCAGTGCAAGAAACGGACAAATAATCATGTTCTTCGCTTGAGTTTCTGTTTTTAGCGCCTCTGACCAAGGGACATCATCTTCGCTCAGTACGCAAAAAACACTGTAGATCGCGCGATCAAGATAAGAAAAAAACCTGCTTCAGTTAAAGCAAACCAAAGCAGGGCTATTATCAATAGTAAAACAATAACAAGCTATTTATTTTCGCTTGGTGGTGTTTTCTTCTCTAATTCCGGATCTTGTCTGACGATCGGCACACAACGACGGCAACCGCCGCCCTGATCCGCGCCCACCTCTTTACAAAACGCGTCGTATTTATCCAATGCACGTTTAAACCAGCTTTTTTTCTGTGGTGCACTCTTTGCTTCTGTCATTTTGCCTCCTGAATAAAGAATTGAGCAACGCCAATTAATCGCGGAAATTATTAAATTGGAACGGTTGCCCCAACTCCGCGCCTTTGACCAGTTGAATCACCGCTTGTAAGTCATCGCGGGATTTGCCGCTCACCCGCACTTGATCGCCTTGAATTTGGGTTTGCACTTTGATTTTGGCGTCTTTCACCAACTTGGTGATTTTCTTCGCCATCTCGCTTTCAATCCCTTGTTTGATTTTCACTTCTTTGCTGTAAATTTTGCCGCTGTGCTCAAACTGTTCGTCAATATCCAACGAATTATGCTCGATACCGCGTTTAATCATGGCGTTGCGCAAAATATCCAACAACTGTTCGACCTGAAAATCCGACTCACTGCTGACTTTGATTTTGACCTCTTTTTCATTCAGCTCTATCGTGGCGTGTACGTTTTTGAAATCCCAGCGGTTGCTCAAATCACGGTTGGCATTTTCCACCGCATTGCGCACTTCGTGTGCGGTTACCTCGGATACTATATCAAAAGAAGGCATACTCTCTTTCTCCTCAATCTCAAATTTATGCTCAAATTTATGGTTTTTAATATTTATAACGTTTGCAAACGTTGATTGGCGTCTAATAATAACAAAAGTGCGGTCAAATCGCCGTGATTAATCACCACTTGCGCCTGCCGCTGCACTTTCGGTTTGGCATGGAACGCAATGCCCAAACCGGCTTGCGCCAACATCGGCAGATCATTTGCGCCGTCGCCGATCGCAATGGTCTGTTGCTTGCTTAAACCAAATTGTTCACGCAAACGGTTAAGGGTTTGCGCTTTAACGTTTGCGTCCACCACCTGCCCGATCACTTGCCCGGTCAATATGCCGTCGATAATTTCCAGCTGATTGGACACCGCTGCGTCCAGCTTTAAGCGTTGTTTTAAATAATCGGCAAAATAGGTAAAGCCGCCTGAGGCAATTGCGATACGCCAACCGTGCCGTTGCAACACTTGCAACAACCGCTCCAAGCCCGGCATGAGCGGCAATGTAGACCGCACTTGCTGTAAAATCTGCTCCGGCGCGCCTTGCAATGTGCCGACCCGACGGCGCAAGCTCTGCTCGAAATCCAATTCGCCGCGCATTGCCTGTTCGGTGATTGCCGACACCAACTCGCCGCTGCCAGCCAGCTTGGCAATTTCATCAATACATTCGATTTGAATCGCGGTGGAATCCATATCCATTACCAATAAACCCGCCGTTTGCAACTGCACTTCGCCGTTTAACGGTGCGAGATCGCAGCCCAGTTGATTGGCGATATTGCGCCACTCTGATTGATAATCGCCTTTTAGGATCACCGCCAGCGTCTGCTCGCTCAGCCAAACATCGCACAGCAGTAACGGCTGTTGTATCTGCTCGGCAAAGGCGAACAGGCTGGTTTTGTCTAAGGTTTTTCCGTACAGCACAAACGGTCGAAGCGCACTTGCTGCGCCGGCTTCACCGTTCAAGGCGATCGGTAATTTTGTGCAAAAATCGGTTATCGTATTGAGATTGTGTTGCGGCATACTCGTTCCAAGTTGTTTTACTATGCTATACTCCGTTCTTATCAAACGGTATTAATAGCATAATTTCACGCATTTGAACATTTATAAGAGGCGGCATTGGTCTATTTAAACAAAGAAAAGGTCATCAAATCGGTACTATTGCTGATGATTATCTTGGCTTGCGGCGCGATTACCAGCGTGATTCTGTACGGCGTGAACCAATTTAAAGTCGGTTCGCAGCTCGCCAGTGTCAATCAAGTCTCCTATCTGTCGCACACCTTGGTGCGGCAACAGGCGAATCTGATGTCGGTGTTGTTGGCAAATAATGCGAAACCGGAAAGTCTGAGCGAAAGCTTGGATCAATTCCGCTTACAAGAATTCGTGCTCGATGCCACGGTTTATTCGGCACAAGGCGTGATTCTGGCGCAAAGCGGCAACAACGTTAATTTTCGCGATCGTATCGGCTTGGACAATCCCGACAATCAGGAAAACGGCAATACACAACAAATTGTTGAACCAATCCATTCCTCGACGCGCGGCTTACTCGGCTATCTGCGCGTGACGTTCGATACCCAATACGGGGGGCAAACCACGCAAGATAAAATCAACGCCCTATTCCATCACCTTTATGGCGAATTGATTATCATCTTCTTAGCCGGGGCGCTGTTCGCCAGTAGCATTCACTATTTCCTGCGTAAACGGCAGAAAATCCTGATTATCACCCAAGAAAACAAAAGTGCGGTCGGCGGACAAAGCAAGCCGGGTTCGGCACAGCGTTTCCATTCCAAACGGCGACGGTTTAAAGCTTAGTCGTGATTCTGAGGTGATAAAAAACCGCACTTCGATTCAAAGTGCGGTTTTTATTTAAAATCTGTTTAACGACAAATTAAATTAAGCGGCTAATTTTTTGATTTGCGCAACTAATTTAGATTTGTGGTTAGCAGCTTTGTTCGCGTGGATCAGGCCTTTAGAAGCCATTCTGTCCACCACTTTTTGCATTTCGACAAATGCGGTTTCGGCTGCGGATTTGTCACCGGTCGCTACGGCTGCGTAGGCTTTTTTGATGTAAGTACGCATCATAGAACGTTGACTTGCATTGTGCTGACGGCGTTTTTCAGATTGAATCGCACGTTTTTTCGCTGACTTGATATTAGCCAAGGTCAAACTCCCAAAAATTTCTGTAAAAAATGGACATAAAAATAAAGGCGTAGAATATGCCTGTTTTCTATGCGTTTGTCAATATGCGTTTGCCAAATAGTAATATGCACTTTGTTCGTTATCGCCGTGTATTGCCGCAACAAGACACGATTTAGGGTTGTAGCCACAGCGAAAACAGGGTTCGGACAAAAGAGCCGCTTTCGTCATCATTCCCGACTTCGCACGCTCTACCTAACACGTTATTTCACACATAGGGGGGCGATTTTAGCAGTTTTTTTGTGTGGAATATAGCTAAAAAACAAATTTTCTATACAATTAGCCACAACTATTCCCTTATCACAACATCAGAGATCCCGTTTTGAGTAAACCGTTATTGAAATCCGGCATCATCGTCAGCAGCATGACCCTGTTGTCGCGCGTGCTCGGCTTAATCCGCGACGTGGTGATCGCCAATTTGCTCGGTGCCGGCGCGGCTGCCGATATTTTCTTATTTGCCAACCGTATCCCCAATTTTTTGCGCCGTTTATTTGCCGAAGGTGCGTTTTCGCAAGCCTTTATTCCGGTGTTGGCGGAATACCGCAAAGAGGGTAATCTCAGCCAAACGCAAGAATTTGTCGCCAAAGTGAACGGCACGCTCGGCGGCTTGGTGGCGATTGTCACCGTCATTGCGATGGTCGGCTCGCCGGTGATTGCGGCGATTTTCGGCACAGGCTGGTTCATGGATTGGCTCAACGGCGGCGCGGACGGTTATAAATATGAACAAGCTTCATTGTTGTTAAAAATTACCTTTCCTTATTTATGGTTTATCACGCTGGTTGCGTTGTCGGGGGCGATTTTAAACACCCTCGGCAAATTCGGCGTGATGGCGTTTTCGCCGGTGTTGCTCAATATTGCGATGATTGCCACCGCACTTTTGCTTGCGCCGCGGATGGAAAGCCCGGATATGGCACTGGCAATCGGGATTTTCCTTGGCGGTCTGCTGCAATTTTTATTCCAAATTCCATTTTTAAAACAAGCCAACATGCTGGTGAAACCGAAATGGGCGTGGAACGATCCGGGCGTGAAGAAGATCCGCACTTTGATGATTCCTGCGCTGTTCGGGGTGTCGGTCAGCCAAATCAACCTACTGTTAGACACCTTTATCGCCAGTTTTCTGATGACCGGTTCGATCAGTTGGCTGTACTATTCCGACCGCCTGCTTGAATTTCCGCTTGGTTTGTTCGGCATTGCGATTTCGACGGTGATTTTACCAACGCTGGCACGCCACCATGTCAATAAAGATACCGATCAACTCGGCGTGAGCCAAGCCTTCCGTGATACCATGGATTGGGGCGTGCGTATGATTTTGCTGCTCGGCATTCCGGCGGCAATCGGGATTGCGATTTTGGCGCAGCCGATGTTAATGGTGCTGTTTATGCGCGGCAGTTTTTTATTGAGTGATGTGATCGCCGCTTCGTATTCGTTATGGGCGTTCACCAGCGCACTGCTGAGTTATATGTTGATCAAAATTCTCGCCAACGGCTACTACGCCCGGCAAGACACCAAAACGCCGGTGCGCTATGGCATTATCGCGATGGTGAGCAATATGGGCTTTAACCTGTTGGCGATTCCGTTCGGTTATGTCGGCTTGGCGATTGCCTCGGCAATGTCTTCCACCCTGAATGCATATCTGCTCTATCACGGGCTGGCAAAAGACGGTGTGTACCATTTCAGCAAAACCACCGTAATCTTTGCGCTGCGCCTTTTAGGGGCGGCACTCGGCATGGGCGCATTTATTTTCTATTACTCACCGACACTGAACGCATGGGCGTCAATGGGTTTATTTCAACGTATTCATTGGTTGGCTTGGTTGATCTTCGGCGCGGCGTTGGTTTATTTTATCTTATTGGCTCTGTTCGGCGTGCGCAAACAGCATTTCCGCCATTAATTTCGGGCTATCTTTTGATTGGAATATCGTATGCAATTAATCCGTGGGATTTATAATTTACCCTTACTGCCACAAGGCTGTGCGCTGACGATTGGCAATTTCGACGGCTGTCATTTGGGACATCAACAGATTCTCGCCCACTTGAAACAAAAAGCGCGGCAACTGGGCTTGCCGACGGTGGTGATGTTGTTCGAACCGCAACCGAACGAATTTTTTTCCGCCGAAAATGCCCCGGCACGCTTAATGCGTTTGCGTGATAAACTCATGTTTTTACAACAAGCCGCAATCGATTATGTGCTGTGCATTCGCTTTAACCGCACTTTTGCCAGTCTCTCCGCCGAACGTTTTATTCAAGATTATTTGGTCAATAAATTACAAGTCAAATTTCTCAGTATCGGCGATGATTTCCAATTCGGCGCACAACGGCAAGGCAATTTCCAAACCTTGCTACACGCAGGCAAACAATTCGGTTTCACGGTAGAAAACAACGATAGTTTTGCGCTGCACGCACAACGGATTAGCAGCACCTTAATCCGCAAAGCCCTTGCCGATGATGATCTCGCTTTGGCGGAAACAATGTTAGGCAAACCTTATAGCATTCGCGGACGAGTGGCGCACGGCAAAAAATTGGGACGCACCATCGGCTTCCCCACCGCCAATATCCACCTGCACCGCCAAGTCAATCCGATTCAAGGGGTGTACGCCGTCGAAATTATCGACAAGTACGGTCAGCAGCATTTCGGCGTTGCCAATATCGGCAACCGCCCCACCGTCGATGGCGGCACACGCCCGCTACTGGAAGTGCATATCTTCGATTTTCAACGCGCAATTTACGGCGAACCGCTCGAAGTCGTATTGCGGCATAAACTGCGCAACGAAATCAAATTCGCCGATTTTGAACAGTTGAAACAACAGATCGCCAATGATGTACAAACTGCGAAAGATTTTTTCAAATTGAACGTTTAATCTTGAATGGGGAATTTATGCTGAAATACTTTTATGCCGCACTTTTGACTTTATGCTTAAGTTTACCGTTAAGCGCGCAAACGGAATCGTTTGAACAATTGCAAGTCCGAGCAGAACAAGGCGATGTCGATGCACAATATAATTTAGGCGTGATATATAATACCGGTGAAGGCGTTGAACAAAATTACCAACAAGCCGCAATATGGTATCAAAAAGCAGCTGAACAAGGTCATGCTTATGCACAAAATAATTTAGGTTTTATGTATAACCATGGACAAGGGGTAACGCGAGATGATCACCAAGCTGTTGAATTGTATCAAAAAGCGGCGGAACAAGGCGATATTGTAGCACAATATAATTTAGGCGTTATCTATGAGCAATCGGAAATAATACAGGATTATCAAAAAGCCGTTAAATGGTATCAAGAAGCAGCGGAACAAGGTCATTCTTCAGCCCAATATAATTTGGGTATGATGTATGATGATGGGCGGGGAGTAAAACAAGATTACCGACAAGCCATACAGTGGTATCAAAAAGCAGCAGAACAAGGCAATCCTCAGGCACAAAATAATCTGGGTGTTCTCTATAGTAATGGGCAAGGGGTAAGACAAGATTTTATTAAAGCAAAACAATGGTATGCTAAAGCTTGTGGCAACAGTGAACAGAGCGGCTGTGATAATTACCGTACACTCCGTGAACAAGGTTATTAAAGATCAAAGTGCGGTCGGCGCCATCAAGTTGCCAACATCCGCAACCGTCCCACGATCAGACTGCGCATCTTCAAATTAAACGTTTAATCTAGGATGAGGAATTTATGCTGAAATATTTTTATACCGCACTTTTGGCTTTAGTATTAAGTTTACCGTTAGTCGCACAAGCGAAATCATTGGCACAGTTGCAAACCCGTGCAGCGCAAGGCGATGCGCAAGCTCAATTTGAGCTGGGCGATCACTATTTTCTGTCTGACAGCGGCACAGAGAGTGATCGGCAAGCGGTCATGTGGTTTAAAAAAGCTGCCGAGCAAAACTTCGCCGAGGCGCAATATGCGCTTGGGCAGCTATCACGTGACGGTATTGGTGTTCCACAAGATTATTCTCAGGCGCTGTATTGGTTGCAACAAGCGGCTGAGCAAAACCATGCCAAAGCACAATTTGACCTTGCCTACCTGTATCTGAAAGTTAAACAAGATTATGCACTCGCCGCACAGTGGCTGCAAAAAGCCGCCGAACAAAATCTGGCTGAAGCGCAATATGCGCTCGCCGTGTTATACCGCGAAGGCGAAGGCGTTAAACAGGACTACCCGCTCGCACGGCATTGGTTTCAAAAAGCGGCAGAACAAGGCGACGCCAAATCACAGTATAATCTCGCCTCGCTGTATAGCGATGTGCAAGCGATGCCCCCGAATTATCCGCAAGCGTTGTACTGGTATCACAAAGCCGCTGCGCAAGATTTCACCCTGGCACAATATAACCTCGGCGTGCTGTACCGTGACGGGAAGGCTGGAAATCCGGATTATCAGCAAGCGCGGCAATGGTTTCAAAAAGCCGCGGATAAGGAATTTACCTTGGCGCAATTTAATCTTGGTTTGCTGTACTATGACGGACAAGGGGTCGCACAAGATTATGCGCAAGCGCTACGTTGGTTTCAAAAAGCGGCAGATCAAGGCTACCCGGCGGCACAATATAATCTCGGATTGATGTACCGCGCCGGACAAGGCGTGAAAGCCGATTATGCACAAGCCGTGCACTGGCTGCAAAAAGCCGCCGAGCAAAATAGTCCGCCGGCACAAAACAGTCTGGGCGTGATGTATAGCGAGGGGCTCGGCGTGACCCAGGATTTCAAACAAGCCGAAATCTGGTACCGTAAAGCCTGCGATAACCAAAACCAACCCGGCTGTAATAATTATCGTACACTCATGCAGATGATGAAGAAAGAGTGAGTTCAAGTGCGGTTGCAAAACCGCACTTTTGTTTTCCAGCCCTGCTTTTTTTCTATAACGACTTATCCAAAAACTATCGAAAACCCACCGCACTTTGCGTATAATGTGGCGATTATTTGCTTAAAAACATGGAATACACAATGTCTGAAACTACAGTTGATTACAAAAACACCCTCAATCTGCCGGAAACCGGGTTTCCGATGCGTGGGGATTTGGCAAAGCGTGAGCCGAAAATGTTGGAAAATTGGTATCAGCAAGCGCTGTATCAAAAAATCCGCCAAGCGGCGAAAGGCAAAAAAAGTTTTATCCTGCACGACGGCCCTCCCTATGCCAACGGCACGCTGCACATCGGACATGCGGTGAATAAAATTCTGAAAGACATCATCATAAAATCCAAAACCGCACTTGGCTATGATTCGCCGTATATCCCGGGTTGGGATTGCCACGGCTTGCCGATTGAACTGAAAGTCGAGGGCTTGGTCGGGAAACCGAATCAAAAAATTAGCGCGGCGCAATTCCGTGAAGAGTGCCGCAAATATGCCGCGTCGCAAGTGGAAGGACAAAAAGCCGACTTTATCCGTTTCGGGGTTTTAGGCGATTGGGATAATCCTTACTTAACCATGAATTTCGACACCGAAGCCAATATTATCCGCACCTTAGGCAAGGTGATTAAAAACGGCCATCTGTACAAAGGCTATAAACCGGTGCATTGGTGTTTGGATTGCGCCTCCTCATTGGCGGAAGCGGAAGTGGAATATGAAGAACACAAATCGCCGTCAATCTATGTGCGTTTTGCCGCGGAAGATCAAAGTGCGGTCGCAGCGAAATTTAACGCCGGCGGTAACGGCACGATTTCCGCGGTGATTTGGACCACCACGCCGTGGACGTTGCCGTCAAACAAAGCGATCTCGATCAATCCTGAACTGACTTATCAACTCGTGCAAGTGAACGGTGAAACAACTGAACGCTTAATCTTGGTTAAGGAGTTGGTTGAAAGCGTCGCCAAAGAATTAGGCATGAGCGATTATGCGGTTGTCGGCGAGGCAAAAGGCGCGGAGTTGGAATTGCTGCGCTTTAACCACCCGTTCTATGCCTACAGCGTGCCGTTGATTTTGGGCGATCACGTTACCACCGAAGCTGGTACCGGCTTGGTACACACCGCGCCGGATCACGGTTTGGACGACTACAATGTGGCGCAAAAATACGGCATTCAAATGGTGAATTTAGTCAATGACGACGGTTCGTTCAACGACAAAGCCGAATTTTTTGCCGGGTTAAATGTGTTTAAAGCCAACCCGGTGGTGATTGAAAAATTGCAAGAAACCGGCGCGTTGCTGAAAATGCAAAAAATTGCGCACAGCTATCCGCATTGCTGGCGACACAAAACCCCGATTATTTTCCGTGCCACGCCGCAATGGTTTATCGGCATGGAAACCCAAGGTTTGCGCCAAGCGGCACTCAACGAAATCAAAGGCGTGCAATGGATTCCCGACTGGGGGCAAGCGCGGATCGAAACCATGGTGGCAAACCGCCCTGACTGGTGTATTTCCCGTCAGCGCACCTGGGGCGTGCCGATGGCGTTGTTTATCCATAAACAAACCGAGGAACTGCACCCGCGTTCGCTGGAATTGTTGGAAGAAGTCGCAAAACGCGTGGAAAAGCGCGGTATTCAAGCGTGGTGGGATCTGGATCCGAAAGAATTGTTGGGCGACGAAGCCGATCAATACAGCCGTGTGCCCGATACCTTAGACGTGTGGTTCGATTCCGGCGCAACTTATGCCACGGTGGTTGCGGCACGTCCTGAATTCAACGGGCAGCCGGCGGATATGTATTTGGAAGGTTCGGATCAACATCGCGGTTGGTTTATGTCCTCGTTAATGCTCTCCACCGCCACCGATAATAAAGCGCCGTATCGCCAAGTGCTGACCCACGGTTTCACCGTTGACGCGCAAGGGCGCAAAATGTCGAAATCGATCGGCAATATCATTGAGCCGCAAAAAGTGATGAACACCTACGGTGCGGATATTCTGCGTTTATGGGTTGCCTCGACCGATTACACCGGCGAAATTGCGGTGTCGGACGACCACTTTAAGCGCACCGCCGATATGTATCGCCGTATCCGTAACACCATGCGGTTCTTGTTGGCAAACCTGAACGGTTTTGATCCGAAGACTGACATGGTGCAAGCGGACGAGATGATCTCATTGGATCGCTGGGCGGTGGATTGCGCATTGCAAGCGCAACAAGAGATTGCGGAAAGCTACGACAGCTATCAATTCCATTTGGTCGTGCAACGCTTAATGCGCTTCTTCTCAATCGAGATGGGCTCGTTCTATTTGGATATTATCAAAGATCGCCAATACACCACCAAAGCCGACAGCCTCGCGCGCCGTAGCTGCCAAACCGCACTTTACCATATCGCCGAAGCGGCGGTGCGCTGGATTGCGCCGATTCTGTCGTTTACCGCCGATGAAGTCTGGTCATATCTGCCGGGCGAGCGTGGCGAATTTGTGTTTACCGAAGAGTTTTACGACGGCTTATTCGCTTTGGATACACAAGCGCAAATGAACGACGCTTACTGGCAGCAAATTGTTAAAGTGCGGTCGGAAGTCAACCGTGTACTAGAATTGGCGCGTAATGACAAGGTGATCGGTTCGGCATTGGAGGCGGAAGTGACCGTTTATGCCGATGAACAATTACAACCGTTGCTGCAACAGTTGGGCGACGAATTGCGTTTTGTATTGATTACCTCGAAAGCCGAAGTAAAACCGTTGGCGCAAGCCGATGTCGAAGTGGGTGAATTGAACGGTTTGGCGGTGAAAGTGATCCGCTCACCACAGGAAAAATGCCCGCGCTGCTGGCACTACTCCGACACCATCGGCTTGAATCCGGCACATCCGCATTTGTGCGGTCGCTGTGTGGAAAACGTTGCCGGCGAAGGCGAAGTGCGCAAGTTTGCGTAACGTAAACGTAAAGTACATCAGATTGATTTATAAGACAAAGTAGGGGCGGATTAACTATCCGCCCGTTTACGAAGTGCGGTATAAGCATTTAATCTGCAATGGAAAAATATAAAATTTGGTTCGGGCGGATAGTTAATCCGCCCCTCTATAGCGTATTTCGATAAACATGATAACCCAAGACGCTTGTTCGCTTTATGCAGCAAAAGCGTCTTTGCCATTTTAGAGGTGTCATCAATGAAAAAGAAAAGCGGATTGCCGTTTTTATGGATAAGTGCGGTTGCCTTTATTCTCGATCTACTGAGCAAATGGATCGTGGTAAAAAACTTCCAACTGTATGAAAGTATCAACATTTTGCCGGTCTTCAACCTGACCTATGTGCGCAACTACGGTGCGGCATTCAGTTTTTTAGCCGATCACGGCGGTTGGCAGAAATACTTTTTTATTGCGCTGGCGTTGGGCATTTCGGCACTGTTAATTTACTGGTTGGCACGTAGCGATTTCAATAAAAAACTGGCAAATAGCGGTTATGCCCTGATTATCGGCGGCGCCTTGGCAAATATGGTTGACCGCACTTACCACGGTTTCGTGGTCGATTTCTTGGATTTTTATTGGGATATTTATCATTACCCGATTTTCAATTTCGCCGATATTGCGATTACACTGGGCGCCGGTTTGTTGATTTTGGATTATTTCGTCAATCCTGAGAAACCGAAAGACAAAGAGGATGTAAAATGAAGATTATTTTAGCCAATCCGCGCGGTTTCTGTGCCGGCGTCGATCGCGCCATCAGTATTGTCGAACTGGCGTTGGAAATTCACGGCGCACCGATTTATGTGCGGCATGAAGTGGTGCATAACCGCTTTGTGGTCAACGGATTGCGTGAGCGTGGCGCAGTATTCGTGGAAGAGCTGGACGAAGTGCCGAACGGTGCAATCGTGATTTTCTCCGCACACGGTGTCTCGCAACAAGTGCGGCAAGAGGCGAAAGAACGTGGGTTGAAAGTATTCGACGCCACTTGCCCGCTGGTGACCAAAGTGCATATGCAGGTGGCGCGCGCCAGCCGCAAAGGCACCAAAGCGATTTTGATCGGACACCAGGGACACCCTGAAGTCGAAGGCACAATGGGACAATATGACAATCAAGACGGCGGCATTTATTTGGTGGAATCAGTGGAGGATATTGCCAATCTGCCGCTGAATCAAACTGACGATTTAACTTTTATGACCCAAACCACCCTTTCGATTAACGATACCAGTTCGATTATCGACAATTTGAAACGGAAATACCCGTCGATTCAAGGTCCGCGCAAAAATGACATTTGCTATGCCACCACCAATCGCCAGAATGCGGTGGCCGAATTGGCGCAACAATCGGATTTAGTGCTGGTGGTCGGTTCGAAAAACTCGTCCAATTCCAATCGCTTAGCCGAATTGGCTTCACGTATGGGCGTGCCGGCAAAACTGATTGACGATGCCGATGATATTGATCCAAATTGGTTAAAAAACATCAACGTGATTGGCATTACCGCCGGCGCTTCCGCACCGGAGGTGTTGGTGCAATCAGTGGTCAGCCGCCTGCGTGAGTTGGGCGTTGACAGCGTGGAGGATTTACAAGGCTGCGAAGAAAATACGGTGTTTGAAGTGCCGCGCGAGCTGCGCATTAAAGAAGTGCAATAAGCAAGAACTTGACCGCACTTTTGGTTAATTTTGCGATCCGGATTCAGAAAGTTTTCCGCCGAACTCGGCATAAGCATGAAATAAAGGCAAAGTAACGCTGTCGTCCGATATGAACGACGGCGTTTTTTATTGATTAACCTTTTCTTTATAATGGAAATTTTATGTTGAGTTTAAAATCAAATCTTAAAAAATTATCACTGTTGGCATTATTGGGCACGATGATCAGCGCCCCATCTTTCGCCGATAAAACCAAAGCCGCTGCCCCAAGTGCGGTAACAACTGTTGAAACCGTTGCGGCAAAAATCAATTTGAACAGCGCCACCGCGCAAGAGTTAGAAAAAGGCTTGTTAGGCATCGGCGCCAAAAAAGCGGAAGCGATTGTCGAATATCGGGAGAAAAACGGCAATTTTATCAGTATTGATCAACTGAGCGATGTCTCCGGCATCGGCAAAGCCACGTTAGAGAAAAACCGCCATTTATTGACATTGTAAATAAAAAATCCTCTGATTTGGAACAAGTCAGAGGATTTCTATTCAACAGAAAGTAAACTTAACCGTTCCGCAATCATTTGTTCCAACGGCGAGTAATTTAATCGGTGGGCTTGCTTAGAGGCTTCAATCATTTGCTCTTGTGTTATACCGTTAAAATGTAAATCATAGCCTGCATTTTTAGCGAGTTGCGCAATAAAAATCCGTTGTACTCGACCACTTCCTTCTCGAAATGGATGCATAGCATTAATTTCACCTAAATAATAGGCTAATCGCGCCGCCATGTTTTCTGCCGCTGTTATCGTTAAATATTTTTCCTGTTTCAGTTGCTGAAATAATTTTTTAGCTTCAGGCACAATTCGGTATCCTATTATAAAATCCTGACCGCCTTTTTGTAGGTAGCCGTCACGAATTTCACCTGCCCATGGGTAAATATCTTGAAATAAATGTTTATGAATTGCTTGTAAATGCGCTAAATCAAATTGCCCTTTAATTGGGCTTTCCGCTAGAGAGGCGGTATTAATATAGCTGATCGCCTTTTCTTTAATATCGAGTTCGACTTGATCTTGTATATTAAATCGGTTTCTCAGCACGCCATTTGCATAAATATAGGGATCAGATCCCGTGTACTTCATACATTTTTTCCTTAAATGCATTAAAGGTAATGTGTCCGTTAATCCATTCATTCGATAGTTTCAGCATTTCAGCAGTGGTTTCAATTCCCTCAAGTCGATTATTATCAATCGCAAATTGAATGGCTTTTTGGCGCGAAGTTTTATCCGCCTCAGAAATCGGATTATCCAACATATTCTTTCCTTCTGAATTCAACGTATTGCAATCATTCGGCATGTTTACTCCTGCTCCACCAAAAACTGAAACCAATGCCGTTCTTCGATTCGCGCTTTGATATGTTTACGGCGACGCAAACGCAATAAGCGGCGGTGGTTGTTTTGCAGTGAAAGGGATCGTTTCGGTTTAAAAAATACCCGTGCTCTTCTCATATTATTCTCCTTTTAACTTAGCGGAATCCCATAGTCGTTTTCTTGTGTGTTATTACTGGTATCTGCCGGGGTCAGTTTGCGATCAATCGCTTTTTCAATCTCTTTCAGGCGGTAATGCTTGCTAATGCTGCTCATATAACGGCGGATATTTTCTACATAAGCATAGGCTTCATAACCGCGCGCATAACCGTATTTCAATTTGGAATAGTAACGCTTTTCCGCCAACAGCGGCAGGTTGTTTTTCACATCCAGCCAGTTATCCGGATCGCCGCCCAATTCTTTGGTGAGACGGCGCACGTCCAGCAAATGCCCCAAGCCCATATTATACGCCGCCAGCGCATACCAAATTTTATCTTCCTGCCGCACGGTGTTGGGGATTTGGCGCATTAACATATGCAAATACTCCGCCCCGCCGCGAATGCTTTGTTCGGCATTGGTGCGATCTTTCACATTCATCCGTTCGGCGGTGTCTTTGGTCAACATCATAATCCCACGCACGCCGGTCGGCGAAGTGGCGGTTTCGTTCCAATGGGATTCCTGATAAGCGATTGCCGCCAGCGTGTGCCACTCCAACTCACCGCTATAACGTTTGAAATAATCAATATATTTCGGCAACACATTTTCGATCGCGTTCAAATAAGTGCGCGCATCAACGTAGTCAAAATTACGCATATGGTTGAAATATTTTTCTTCTAGGCGTGCCACTAAGCCGTTCTCAAGTGCGGTATGCATGAATTCCAATGACGCCGCTTGCAATTCGTTATAGGTATTTTTGGAAAAATACCAATGCACACTCGACTCTTCACTGACATCAAACGCCACTTTTAATTGCGGTTTAATCTGCTGTGCCGAGGCGATATCAATCGAAGCGGCGATGGCATAATCCTGTTTGCCTTCCGCCACCATTAACAAAATTTCTTCTTGGGTCAGATTTTCATTCACTTGCCAATTTAGGTTTGAAAACTGCGCTTTATTTTGCTGTAACAAGGTGATCAATTCTTGATTAAACGGAATCAAAATCGAGGTGGCGACTTCGGCAAAATTTTTCGGACGCGCCTCACCCATGCGATACACCAATTGCCAAGAGGCGGAGGTATAACCCGGACCGGTTTGAAAATCGTCATTTTTTTCATTTTGATAACGCAAACCCGCCGCCGCCATATCAATCTGACCGCGCTTTAACGCCTCGAACAATTGGCTGCTGTTATCCAAGCTGACAACCTTCAACCGCACGCCCAGATAGTCGGCAAACGCCGCGCTCAATTCATATTCCAAGCCTTGTGCTTGGTCATTGCCGATAAAATAATAGACCGGATTATTCACCGTACCGACCACCAGCTCGCCTTTTTCCAACACCGTCACATAGTGATTTTTCTCCGACGACATGATTTTTTGCCACGGGAAAACCATGTCGATTGCCCACAGCAATAAACCGATTGCAAAAATCGTGCGTAGTATTAAGCCTTTCAAATAACCGTTCCGTTTTATCGCCAATGCCGCCGTCTAAGATAACGCATTTTAACTGTTCTTGTGCAGAAAACCAAATCTGTTCCGTTCGCACATGCTTTCCTGTACAATATAGGCGATTTTTTAACTCCCTCTTTCACCTACGGTAAAATACGGTAAATGACGATGATGCAAATTTTCCGCGGCTCTCCCGCTCTCTCTGATTTTCGCTTAAACCAATTAATGACCCGATTCCGCCAAGCCGAGCTGCCTGTCAGCGATTGCTATGCCGAATATCTGCACTTTGCCGATTTGACACAGGCACTAACGCCAACGGAAACCGAGCAGTTAGAACAGTTGCTGCATTATGGTCCGACATTGGCGGAGCATGAACCGAGCGGCAGTTGTTTTATCGTGATCCCGCGAATCGGCACAATCTCCTCTTGGTCTTCCAAAGCCAGCGATATTGCGCATAATTCCGGCTTAGAGAAAGTCAAACGCCTCGAACGCGGTCTCGCATATTATCTTCAAACCACCTCCCCCCTCACCGCACAACAAACCCAAACCCTGACCGCACTTTTACATGACCGTATGCTGGAAACGGTGATCGAAACTCCACAAGATGCCCAAGCCCTGTTCAGCCACGCCGAACCGAAAGCGTTCACCACCGTTGATATTCTGCAACACGGCAGAACCGCACTTGAACAAGCCAATCTCAATTTAGGTTTGGCATTGGCGGAAGATGAAATCGACTATTTATTCGAACAGTTCACCCAACTGAAACGCAATCCGGTCGATATCGAACTGTATATGTTTGCCCAAGCGAATTCCGAACATTGCCGGCATAAAATTTTTAATGCCGATTGGGTGATCGACGGCGAGAAACAGCCGAAATCACTGTTTAAGATGATTAAAAATACCTTTGAGCAAACCCCTGATTTTGTGCTGTCGGCGTATAAAGACAATGCGGCGGTGATGGAAGGCTCGAAAGTCGGGCGTTTTTTTGCCGACAGCGACGGAAAATATCGCTATCATCAAGAAGACGCGCACATTTTAATGAAAGTGGAAACCCACAACCACCCGACTGCGATTTCCCCGTTCCCGGGCGCGGCGACCGGTTCAGGCGGTGAAATCCGCGATGAAGGCGCGACCGGACGCGGTGCAAAACCCAAAGCCGGTTTGGTCGGTTTCTCGGTGTCCAACTTACTTGTACCGCACTTTGAACAGCCGTGGGAAAATCCGTTAAGCAAACCGAACCGTATCGCGTCGGCATTGGATATTATGTTGGAGGCCCCGCTCGGCGGCGCGGCGTTTAACAATGAATTCGGTCGCCCTGCGCTGTTGGGCTATTTCCGCACTTATGAAGAAAAAGTGAACAGTTTTAACGGGGTGGAAGTGCGCGGTTATCACAAACCGATTATGCTTGCCGGCGGAATCGGCAATATCCGTGGCGAACACGTTGCCAAAGGCGAAATTCCGGTCGGCGCAAAATTGATTGTACTCGGCGGCCCGGCGATGAATATCGGCTTGGGCGGCGGTGCAGCTTCCTCGATGACTTCAGGCAAATCGAAAGAAGATTTGGATTTTGCTTCGGTGCAACGCGACAATCCGGAGATGGAACGCCGTTGTCAAGAAGTGATCGACCGCTGCTGGCAGCTGGGCGACGACAACCCGATTCTGTTTATCCACGATGTCGGCGCAGGCGGTCTCTCCAATGCGATGCCGGAATTGGTCAATGACGGCGGACGCGGCGGCAACTTTGAGTTGCGCAAAATCCTGAGTGACGAACCGGGCATGAGCCCGTTGGAAATTTGGTGTAACGAATCGCAAGAACGCTATGTGTTGGCAGTGGCAGCGGATCAATTGCCGCTGTTCGAACAACTGTGCCAACGCGAACGCGCGCCTTATGCGGTGATCGGCGAAGCGGTGGCTGAACCGCACTTGACCCTCAGCGACAGCCATTTCAACAATAAACCGATTGATATGCCGTTAAATGTGCTGCTCGGCAAACCACCGAAAATGATCCGCGAGGTGCAAAGTGCGGTCGTCAAAAATCCTGCGCTAGACACGCAAGCAATTAATCTCAGTGAAGCACTGCACCGCGTGTTACGCCTGCCGGTAGTCGCGGAAAAAACCTTCTTAATCACCATCGGCGACCGCTCTGTCACCGGCATGGTGGCGCGCGATCAGATGGTCGGACCGTGGCAAATCCCGGTTGCCGACTGCGCCGTGACCACCGCCAGCCTTGACAGCTACTACGGCGAAGCGATGTCCATCGGCGAACGGGCGCCGATTGCGTTATTGAACTTCGCTGCGTCGGCACGCATGGCGGTTGCCGAATCGATCACCAATATCGCCGCCACTCAGATTGGCGATATTAAACGGATTAAACTCTCCGCCAACTGGATGTCTGCCGCCGGACACAAAGGCGAAGACGCCGGTTTATATGCGGCGGTGAAAGCGGTCGGCGAAGAACTCTGTCCGGCATTGGGCTTAACCATTCCGGTCGGTAAAGATTCAATGTCGATGAAAACCACTTGGCAGGAAAACGGCGAAAACAAACAAGTCACTGCGCCATTATCCTTAGTGATCAGTGCTTTTGCACGGGTGGAAGATGTGCGCAAAACCGTTACGCCGCAATTAAGAACCGACAAAGGCGACAGCCGTCTCTTGCTGATCGACTTGGGCGAAGGCAACAACCGCTTGGGCGCAACCGCACTGGCGCAGGTGTATAAACAACTGGGCGACAACGCCGCCGATGTGGTTGATTCAGCCAAACTGAAAGGCTTCTATGGCGCCATCCAACAACTGGTTGCCGACGATAAATTACTGGCTTACCACGACCGTTCCGACGGCGGTTTGATTGTAACGCTTGCCGAAATGGCATTTGCCGGTCATTGCGGGGTTGATGTGAATATCGCCGCCCTCGGCAACGACAACTTAAACGTGCTGTTTAACGAAGAGTTGGGCGCAGTGATTCAAGTTCGCACCGCCGATTTAGACAGCGTAAACCGCACTTTGGCACAACACGGGTTAAGTGCGGTCAGCCATGATCTCGGCACGGTCACCGTCGGCGATGAATTTATTATCCGCCGTGACGCTGAAGTCGTCTTACAGCAATCGCGCAATGAACTGCGTGGTATCTGGGCGGAACTGACCCACCAAATGCAACGCCTGCGCGACAACCCGACTTGCGCCGATCAAGAATTCTCCACCAAGAAAGATCCGAACAATAAAGGCTTGTCGGCACAATTAAGCTACAATCCAAGCGAAGACATCGCTGCGCCCTATATCGCCACCGGCATAAAACCACGCATTGCGGTGTTGCGCGAACAAGGAGTAAACAGCCATGTTGAAATGGCAGCGGCGTTTGACCGTGCCGGATTTGATTCGATTGACGTCCATATGAGCGACCTGATGAGCGGACGTATCAGCCTCGATTCATTCAACGCTTTGGTCGCTTGCGGCGGCTTCTCTTACGGCGATGTACTAGGCGCAGGCGGCGGTTGGGCGAAATCCATTCTGTTCAATACCGCACTTCGCGATCAATTCGCCGCCTTCTTCCAACGTGAAAACACCTTGAGCTTGGGCGTATGTAACGGCTGCCAAATGCTCTCCAACCTTGCCGAAATCATTCCCGGCACGGAAGCATGGCCGCGCTTTGTACGCAACACCTCCGAACGTTTTGAAGCGCGCGCGGCGTTGGTACGTATCAACGACAGCAATTCGTTGTGGTTCAACGGCATGGCAGGCTCACATATGCCAATCGCCGTTTCCCACGGCGAAGGTCGGGTTGAATTCAAAAATGATCAGCAATTGGCACAGTTGCGTGAGCAAAACCTCATCATCGCGCAATATATCGACAATAACCTGCAACCAACCGAAACCTACCCGGCCAACCCGAACGGCTCAGTGGACGGCATTACCGCACTTAGCAACCGCAACGGACGCGTCGCCATTATGATGCCACACCCGGAACGCGTATTTAGAGCAGTCAGCAACTCTTGGTATCCGGAAGACTGGTCTGAAGATGGGGCTTGGATGCGGTTGTTTAGGAATGCGAGGGTTGTGTTGAAATAGATATTAATAAAAGGATGAGTTTTGGCTCGTCCTTTTTTATATTTAAATAATGGAAGATTAAATTATGAATAATAGATATGCTAATATAGATTTAGCTTATGATTTCTTATTAGATAAAAAAATCAGAAAGTGAATTCACTTTAAATGAATTGTCCTTATATTCAGGGTTAAAAACGAGTACATGCAAAACTTATCTTAGCAAAAAATGGTACAATTACATAGAAAAATCAAGTAGAAACTATCTATCTCATAACCTTAAATTAATTAGTAAAGAACAATTTAGAAAAATAACTTCTCAAAAAAATGCGATCAATATATACGATCTAGAATATGGAAATCTTTTAGGAAAAGCAAGGGAATTTTCGTTACTAGCTGTATCTACTTATAATAACCCATATACACAATTTAAGACTCATGGATTTATAGTAAATATAATTATTGCTTATACTTCGTTATTTCATGCTATTTTTGAAAAGACTGGAATCAATTATTTTTACAAAGATAATAAAGGCAATCTTAAGATAATAGATGGACAAGAAAAAGCGTGGAAATTAAATAAATGTTTAAAAGAATATTGGCAAGATAGATGCAAAGCAGAAAAAGCCAACTTAGAATTTTTAATTTTATTAAGAAATAAAATTGAACATAGAGGACTTCCTACTCTAGATATTATTGTCAGTGGAGAGTGCCAAGCAGCACTAAATAATTTTGAAACATTATTAGTAAACGAGTTTGGCGAAGAATATGCACTAAAAACAAATCTAGCGATTGCAATGCAATTAAGTAATGTTTCCGAGCAATCACAAATTAATGCAATGAAAGAATTTCAAACCTAGACTTATAAATCTATAAGAGAGTTTATGGATGGTTATAGGGGAACATTAAATGAAGATATACTAAATAGCCAGAATTATCGAATATCTGTTTTTTTGATACCTAAGATTATCAATCATTTAAAATCATCCGATCTAGCAATAGAGTTTATAAATGTAGATAAACTATCTGATGAAAAACGAATGCAATATGATAATGCTATTGGTTTTCTAAAAGGAATTGAATTCCCATTCAAATTTAGACCTAAAAGGGTAGTTGAGGCAATAAAAATAGTATACCCTAAGTTCAACATGAACGATCACACCAATTGTTGGAAAAAATATAATGCAAGACCTAGAGGTATAATTAAGAATTTTAGAAGTGAGTATTCCGCTTACGTGGATGGATACGATTCATATTTATATTCTCAAAAATGGATTGATTTTCTGCTTGATAAACTTTCTAAAGAGAAATAAATATGAATTTAGATAAAATTTCAAAACATATGTTAGACTTAGGGTTAGCCGCATTACAACATGCTAACTATCATTCTGCTTTTTATAGCTCTGATAATTATATGTGGTCTGAATTATCTGTACTACAAGCTTATTAAAAGTGCCAAATCAATTACATATAGTGAATTACCAGAAAGACTATGGATTACAACTAGAATGCCCTTACCCAATAAAAAAGTTTATAAGAAATTTGGTGAATTAAGAAATTCTATACAACATAGCAGCCCTCCTATTAATACTGATTTTTCATTGGAAACACTAAAGTTTATATATGATGTGATTGATCCTTTCATTAATAATTGTTGGGGGCTTTATGCTGTAGATTATCATGAAGATTCAGAGCCATATAACATTGTTGAAAGTTTACTATCTAGGAGGATCGAATTTCTCGTTCCGCCATCCTTATTGGGTCTATATAGAGATTCAGATTTTTTAGATGATGAATATGATCTCGAATATAAAAAGATCATGCAAGAACGATTTAAAATAAAAATCAACAAAAATATATAATTTCCTTAAAAATTTAGGATATACCTAAAAATGACAGCCTAGTAATTAGATCTTGTTGTAACGTATTTACTTTATAAGTATATTCTATTTTGGTATAGTAGAAAAATTATTGCTAAAAAGTGCATTAAAGCCTTATAGCGATTAATTTTAAAGCACTTTTTTAAATTATAAGTAAAAAACTTGTCCATTCTGCCAAAATCAGAATACCCGAAAACATTGCTCTTTTAATAATACTACCAAACAGGCGATTGAAAATATTGTAGTTGCAAAATGATCGCTTGTGCATGATAACCCAATAATGAAACGGAGAAAAATTTTATGCCACAATTAGACGAATCTTTAGAAGATGAAGAATTAGCATTATTAGATAACTTGCTTTTAGAATATGGTTCGGAACGTGAAAATGGCTATAATATTTTAAGCTTAAGCGAATTAGACGGCTTGCTTACTGCAGTGCTATCCAGCCCTGAATTAGTGACACCAAACCAATGGTTACCTGCTATTTTTGATGAAAATGCACAAGAAAGCATACCAGATGCAAATACATTTAATCTCTTATTATCTTTAATTTTCCGTCATTATAATGATGTCATACAACGCTTAAACAGCCCGTTATTTTATGCTTATTTTGATGAAAGCACTGATGATTTTGTGATTTTGGATTCGTGGTGTTCGGGCTATATTATTGGTGCTAAAGTCTCCGATTGGGGAAATTTACCCAATAAAATCCAAGAGCAATATGATTTAATTCGTTCATTCGCTTATTTTGAGGGCGATGATCTCAATTTAGATGATCACCCTTCTGCCAAAGATACACAAGAACACGCAGCAAAAGTCGAAAAGGCGGTAATGGCAATCTATCAATATTTTCTGACATTAAGAAATAGATAAGAATACGAAATTCCTCTATTGTTTAATTGCAATCATTAGATGACCTTGATGGCACAAGTTTGTAACTTGCGCTATCAGTGGGCTTAAAAGTGGCTTCGACTTCGCTCAGCCACCGATATAAAAAACGGTCGCCAAATTCCTTCAGCGACCGTTCTTATTAAACTTGATTTTAAAAACCTAACATCAACCCATACCGTATTTTTTTAGTTTTTTGCGTAGCGTGCCGCGATTGATACCCAACATATTTGCCGCACGGGTTTGGTTGCCCCGGGTGTATTGCATCACCATATCTAACATCGGGTGTTCGACTTCGGATAATACCAACTCATAAAGATCATTCACATCTTGCCCGTTTAATTGGGCCAAATAGTTTTTCAACGCTTGTTTTACGGAATCTCTTAATGGTTTGTTTGTAATTTGAGATTGTGCATTTAAGGTTGAAACGGTTAATGCTTCGGAATTGCTACGTTGTTCTAACATTGTTATGTGTTCCATTTAACTAAAAAAATCACCCCAATCCGCTATTGGATTGAGTCAAGAAACTCTTCCAACACGCTCAACTGCCGCTGAGGATCAGTAATCGTATTGAAAGTACATTTAAAAGCAGAATCTGGTTTGATGTTATCCAAATACCAAGCTACGTGTTTACGGGCAACCCGATAGCCTTTCTGCTCGCCGTAAAAATCGTGCAAGCCTTGAATATGCTCGAGTGCCACCTGACACTTTTCTGCCAAATCCGGTTCAGCCATCAGCTCACCCGATTGCAAAAAAGCCTCAATCTGTCGAAACAGCCATGGTTGTCCGAGTGCGCCCCGGCCAACCATCACGGCATCCGCTCCGGTATAATCCAGAACGTATTTCGCTTTTTGCGGTGATGTCACATCGCCATTGGCGATCACCGGAATAGAAATCTGTTGTTTCACCGCGCGAATATGTTCATACTCGGCTTCACCTTCGTATAAACAACTACGGGTTCTGCCATGCACGGTCAAGGCCTGAATCCCGCTTTGCTCCGCTATTTTGGCGATTTCAACACAATTTCTATTGCTTTTATCCCACCCTGTCCGAATTTTCAGCGTGACCGGAACATCCACCGCCGACACCACTTCGTGCAGAATTTTCTCGACTAAATCAGGATATTGTAACAATGCCGAACCCGCCATTTTACGGTTTACCTTTTTAGCCGGACAGCCCATATTGATATCAATCAACTGTGCGCCGCATTCCACATTCAATGCCGCCGCCTGTGCCATTTCCAACGGATCACTGCCTGCAATCTGCACGGCATTAATTCCGATTTCTACGTGATGTGCCACACGCAAACGCGATTTTTCCGTGTGCCAAACATCACGATTCGCCGACATCATTTCAGAGTAACTCATGCCGGCATGATAGCGGGCACAAAGTCGTCTGAACGGCTGATCGGTTATCCCTGCCATGGGGGCTAATAAGACGCGATTTTTTAATTGAAATTTTCCAATGCGCACAAACAACCACCACCACAAAAATACATCCCGCAAAAATAAGGGTTCATGCCAAACAAAACGCCCTCAGGCAAGGTGATATGGGATGAGCGCTTATTCGGTTACAGAACCGTCATCGAACAAGGGGGGCTATAATACGCACTTTTTACCAATTAGGGAAGTACATTTTTTATCCAAAATGCGTTTTTTTGCATTTTTTTGATCTGGTTAAAAAAACAGCGAAAATAATCTCGAAAAACGAAACCAATCGGCAGCTTAACGATTGACAAGCAGCCGATTTTAGTTCAAATGAAAGCTTAACCGATTTTATTCCCCGTAATCCGACACCATTCTTCCTGTTCCGCCACGGGTTCTAACCGCACTTGGCTTTGATAGGCTTCGCATACGGCTTGTGCTTGGTTGGCGAGAATGCCGGACAGCCCTAAATCTGCGTTCGGTTTGAGTAACGCGATAATCGGTTCGGCGAGTTCTTTCAGCGGGCCTGCTAAGATGTTCGCCACCACTACATCGGCTTGCAAATCTTTCGGTTGATCTTTGGCGAGAAATAACTGCAAGCGATCGGCTACGCCGTTGCGTTCGGCATTATCACGGCTGGCAAGGATGGCTTGCGGATCGATGTCGATACCGATTGCTTGTTTCGCGCCTAACTTCAAGGTGGCAATAGCCAGAATGCCGGAACCGCAACCAAAGTCGATGACGGTTTTGCCGTTTAAATCCAAGCCGTCCAGCCATTGCAGGCAAAGTGCGGTGGTCGGGTGCGTGCCGGTGCCAAACGCCAAGCCCGGATCGAGCATTACGTTGACCGCACTTTCGTCCGGCACGGGTCGCCAGCTCGGGCAGATCCATAAGCGTTTGCCGAATTGCATTGGATGGAAATTTTCCATCCACTCCCGTTCCCAGTCTTTGTCTTCGATCTGTTCGATTTTATGGCTGACACTGTCGTTTAAAATGCCCTGTGCCGTTAATTCCGCTGCAATTTGCTGCATATCGGTTTCCGCGTCAAACAAGGCGATCACATCGGTGTTGCCCCACAAACGGGTTTCGCCCGGCAGCGGTTCGAACACCGGCGTATCCTGACTATCGACAAAGGTGACCGACACCGAGCCGAGCGCTTCCAACACTTCGCTGATCGCTTCCGCCTGTTTGTCGTTACTGTTGATTCTAATTTGTACCCAAGCCATCTGTTTTTTCCATTGTTGTTTGCATTGCAATAAACTGTTTTTCGCCTATTTTATTGGCGATTAGAAAGGCGATCAAGCCAAGCACCAACGACGGCACAATGGCATGAAAACCGAGTAATTTCAGTGAAGCGGTCGTCAATCCGATATAACTGAATAATCCGACCGTCATTGAGGCGATGGCACCGTAAGCATTGGCTTTTTCCCAATATAAACCCAACACGATCACCCACAAAAATGCCGCTTCCAAGCCGCCAAAGGCAAATAAATTCAACCAAATAATCATATCCGGCGGATTAAGCGCCGCCAACACTAAAAGTGCGGTCAGCACCAAGGTTGCCATTGAAGAAAATATTCCGATCTTACGCTGGTTCCGTGCCGCTTCCGGTTTTGCCGCCAGATAAATATCTTTCACGAAGATCGCCGACGATTGAATCAATTGCGCGTCAATGGTCGACATAATCGCCGACATCGGCGCAGCCAAGAAAATGCCGGCAACAATCGGCGGCAATACCTGCAACATCAGCGTCGGGATCACCTGATCCGGAATCGTCAACTCCGGTAAAATCGCGCGCCCAAGAGCGCCGGACAAGTGCATACCCAACATAATAATCGTCAGCACAATCGTACCGATGAACATTCCGCCGTGTAACGCTTTACTGTCTTTAAATGCCATACAGCGCACCGCCGTATGCGGCAAGCCGACCACGCCGAAACAGACTAAAATCCAAAACGATGCCATAAACTGAAAATCCAACATCTCATTCGGACCATACGGGCTGACCAGTTGCGGATCTTGCGCCGCCAACGCCGCCACCGCACTTTCCACTCCGCCGGCGGCATAAATCACCGCAATCAATAAAATCAACGTGCCGAAAATCATCACTGTCCCTTGAATGGTGTCGGTCAGCACCACCGCACGGAAACCGCCGATAAAGGTGTAAATGCCGACCGTTAGGGCAAAAATCAATAATGATTGGGTGTAGCTAATGCCGATTGTCGTTTCCAGTAATCTGGCACCGCCGATAAATTGCACCGTCATTGCCGCAAAAAAAGCGATTAACAGCGCAACGCAGGCGATCCAAACCAGATATTTATTTTTGTAACGGTGCAATAATAAATCGTTGATGGTGAGCGCCTTGCTTTCGCGCGATAACAATGCGAATTTTTTGCCCAATGCACCTAAGGCAAGCCACACCGCCGGCACTTGAATCATCGCCAGCAGTACCCAGCCCAAACCGAACTTATACGCAGCTCCCGGTCCGCCGATAAATGAACTGGCGCTGGCATACGTCGAGGCGGTGGTCATTGCCAACACCCAGCCCGTCATCGAACGGTTGCCGACATAATATTCGGTCAGAAAATCCCCTTTGCTACGTTTCACATAAGCATAAATCGCCGCGCCAAACACAAATGCCAGATAAATAACCAGTGGTAAAATAATGCCTAAGTTCATTATTTTACCTCCTGTTTCACGCTGCTATCAGCATGATTATCCAAATCAAAATCCAGATACACAATACGAATCACCCAATACGCCACCACGATAAACAGCACCGGCAGGTAGATACAGGCGAGCTCAAACCAGAGCGGAAAACCAATCGGTCCATGCGTGCCGCTCGGCAGATAGGCGCACAGACACCAACCAATCACATATAATACGGTCAAACCCAATGCCCAACGGGCCTCTTTACTGGCTTGTCGATACTTTTGTTGCAACGTCATCTGAATACCTCATCGTGAGAAGAACAAGATCAAAGTGAAAAAAAGTGGAATCGTTTGATTCCACTCTTAGACTGCCGGCAAGGTATAAAATGCCCGACATCGATAGCAAAAGTAGCAACTGTGCTTCCTGTTTTTTGGAAACACTGTTACTACGTTACATATTCATCACAAAATTAATCGTGCATACCGAGTTTTTTCTCAAGATAGTGAATGTTCGTGCCACCTTGTTGGAAATTCGGATCTTCCATAATCAATTCATGTAGCGGAATATTGGTTTTTAAACCTTCGATGATCACCTCAGACAACGCATTGCGCATTCGACTGATCGCTTCGTCACGATTTTCGCCGTAGCTGATCAGTTTGGCAATCATGGAATCGTAGTGCGGTGGTACGGTGTAACCGTCATAGATATGCGAATCCCAGCGAATACCGAAACCGCCCGGGGTATGCAAACGGGTGACTTTACCCGGAGACGGCAGGAAGTTACGCGGATCTTCGGCATTGATCCGACATTCAATCGCGTGCCCTTTCACCTTCACATCGTCTTGCGTGAACGATAGCGGCAAGCCGGAAGCAATGCGCAATTGCTCTTTCACCAAGTCAATTCCGGTGATCATTTCGGTGACCGGGTGCTCCACCTGAATGCGGGTGTTCATTTCGATGAAATAGAATTCACCGTTTTCATATAAAAACTCGAATGTACCGGCACCGCGATAGCCGATTTCAACACAGGCTTTGGCACAACGGCTGCCGATGTCGCGGCGCAGTTCTTCGCTGATCCCCGGTGCCGGCGCTTCTTCCACCACTTTTTGGTGGCGGCGCTGCATGGAACAATCGCGTTCGGCAAGATAAACCGCATTGCCGTGGGTGTCGGCTAATACCTGGATTTCCACATGGCGTGGATTTTCCAAATATTTTTCCATATACACCACGTCATTATTAAATGCCGCTTTCGCTTCCGATTTGGTCATCGCAATCGACTCTTCCAATTCATTGGCAGAACGCACCACGCGCATACCGCGCCCGCCGCCGCCGCCGGAAGCTTTAATAATCACCGGATAACCGATACGTTCGGCAATCTCTTTATTTTTCTTCACATCATTGCCGACCGGTCCGTCAGAACCCGGCACGCACGGCACGCCTGCGGCTTTCATCGCATTAATCGCCGACACTTTGTCGCCCATTAAACGAATCACATCCGCAGTCGGTCCGATAAACACAAAACCGGAACGTTCGACTTGTTCGGCAAAATCGGCATTTTCCGATAAGAAACCATAGCCCGGGTGAATGGCGTCCGCGCCACTCACCTCGGCGGCAGCGATCAACGCCGGAATATTCAAATAACTTTTACTCGACGGCGCAGGTCCGATACAGATGGTTTCATCTGCCAGCAAGACGTGTTTTAATTCACGGTCTGCGGTTGAATGCACCGCAACGGTTTTAATGCCTAACTCTTTACAGGCGCGCAAAATACGCAGGGCGATTTCGCCACGGTTGGCAATAACAACTTTTTCTAACATACGATTATCCGTTTCCGCATTAATATGCTATAACGACTGAACGCAAAGTGCGGTCAGCCTTGCTTGGTCATCAACTTATTCGATGATGATCAGCGATTGATCAAACTCAACGGCTTCACCGTCGTTAACTAAAATCGCTTTCACCACACCGGCTTTATCCGCTTCGATACGGTTCATCATTTTCATTGCTTCCACAATGCACAGCGCGTCACCGACTTTAACCGTGCTGCCCACTTCTACGAACGGAGAGGCTTCCGGGCTAGGACTACGGTAGAAAGTACCAACCATCGGCGAACGTACCGCATGTCCGGAAACTTCCGCTGCTGCCGGAGCCGCTGCGGTTGGCGCTGCAGGTGCGGCAACCGCACTTGGCGCGACTGCTGCCGGCGCTGCCGCAGGTAACGTATATTGAACCGCAGCAGGCGCCGGGGTACCACGGCTAATACGTACCGATTCTTCCCCTTCGGAAATTTCGATTTCCATAATGCCCGACTCTTCGACTAATTCGATTAATTTTTTGATTTTACGAATATCCATGTTTTGATTCCGCTGATTGAAATTTAAGTGACATTACCGCTCAATTGACAAGATCTTCTCCGCAACAGAGCCGTAACATTATATTGATTTACATTAAACGCAGAGATTACCTGAATTCTGGCATTTTGGCGATAAAAATCTGCATTTTGCCTGAAATTTGTCGCAAATCAGGCTTTTTTACTATTTTTTGCCAAGCAAATATTGTTGTGCGAATTGCAAGCCGAATTGATAGCCTTGCGCGCCTAAACCGCAAATTACGCCGACGGCCTTGTCGCTCAGATAAGAATGATGACGGAACGGTTCGCGTGCGTGCACATTCGACAGATGAATTTCAACAAACGGAATATTCACCGCCAACAACGCGTCGCGCAGCGCTACGCTGGTGTGGGTGAACGCCGCCGGATTAATCAGGATAAAATCCGCTTGCTCAAAGGCTTGGTGAATTTTATTAATCAGCTTTTCTTCGCTGTTGCTTTGGAAACAATCTAATTCCAATCCGGCTTGCGCCGCCTGTTGTTGTAATTGCTGCTCAATATCCGCCAGCGTCAAGCTGCCGTAATGCTGTGGTTCGCGCTTACCCAACATATTCAGGTTCGGACCGTTTAATAATAGAATTTTTTTCGTCATGTTCTCTTATCCTACGCCTTGCAAATGATTTCACAAGGTGACTATCGCCATATTATAACAATTTTTTAATAATAGCTATTTATCCGATTTTTTCAACCCACTCGCTGTCCAAACCGACCAACGGCAGGGTTGATCCTTGCCAAGGGCGGATCAACTGGAAATCCATTAAATCCAACGTATCCAGACCGGGAATCACCGTCGGCGTATATTGTTGCGCAATCCGTGCCAACTGCGTCAAACCGAAACTGGATTCAATCGAGGAGCTGATCACCGCCATAATCCCCTGTTGTTGCGCTTGTCGAATCAGTTCGACACAACGTTGCAATGAGCCGACTAAGGTCGGTTTAATCACGATCGCCGCCAAGTGCGGTTCGGCGACGACCTGAAAATCAGCTTCACGCACGCTTTCGTCCCACGCGATCGCAATCCCGGTTTCAGCCGCAAATTGACGGCTTTCCGCTTGGGTTTTACACGGCTCTTCCAAAAACTGAATTCGGGCGCGATGTTCCGCTTTGACGTATTTAGCAAACTGCTGCGCCTTTGCCGGCGTCCAAGCGCGGTTAGCATCAAGACGCAATTTGAGATCCGGTACGGCTTCGAGCAGCATATCGGCAATCAAACCGTCACGATTGGCTTCATACAAACCGACTTTGACTTTCGCCACCTTTTCACCCGGCATTTGTTCCAGTTGCTCGTACAACTCGTCGGGGTCGCCGTAACATAGCGGTGCGGCTTGATAATTGCCCGACTCGCCCAACTCGCCTTTCATCTCTGCCAACGCACAACTTAAGCCGAACGCCACCGATGGATATAAGCCGTCTAGCGGCAGTTTTTGATTACGGCTGCGCGCTTCGTCCCATTGCCGCAACCAAAGTGCGGTCTGCGCCTGTGCCTGCTCCAAGGTTTCTTGGCTGAATTCCGGCAACGGTGCAATCTCGCCCCAACCTTCGTGCACACCGCACTTCACCTGCACCAACAAGCCTTCCCGCTGTTTCAAAAAACGGTTACGCAATACCACCTGCGCATCAACCGGAATACGATAACGGTAAAGCTGATAACTGCGAGTTGTCATAGTTCGTCCTTTATTTTAGGTCAGATTACGGATTACGCTTAAATTTGCTGAAGTCCGGCTCGCGTTTTTGGTTGAAGGCATTACGCCCTTCTTGCCCTTCTTCGGTCATGTAGAACAGCATGGTGGCGTTGCCGGCAAGCTCTTGTAAACCGGCTTGTCCGTCGCAGTCGGCATTTAACGCGGCTTTGAGGCAACGTAACGCAATCGGGCTGTTTTGTAACATTTCACGACACCAACGCACGGTCTCTTTCTCAAGGTCGGCGTATGGCACAACGGTGTTGACTAAGCCCATATCCAACGCTTCTTGCGCATTGTACTGACGGCATAAAAACCAAATTTCACGCGCTTTTTTCTGCCCGACGATACGTGCCATATACGAGGCGCCCCAACCGCCGTCGAACGAACCGACTTTCGGTCCGGTTTGCCCGAACATGGCATTTTCGGCGGCGATGGTTAAATCGCACAGCATATGCAATACATGCCCGCCGCCAATCGCATAGCCTGCCACCATCGCCACCACCGGTTTCGGGCAGCTGCGGATATCGCGTTGGAAATCCAACACGTTCAAGTGATGAACACCGGCTTCGTCTTTATAACCGCCGTAATCGCCACGCACTTTTTGATCGCCGCCGGCGCAGAACGCTTTTTCGCCTTGCCCGGTCAGCACGATCACCCCGATTTTTTCATCAAAACGCGCGTCGGCAAAGGCGGTAATCATCTCTTTTACCGTTTGCGGACGGAACGCATTACGCACTTCCGGGCGGTTAATCGTGATTTTGGCGATACCATCGGTGGATTTGTGATACAAAATGTCGCTGTAACCGTTGCTGCAATCTTGCCATTCGACCGGCGCGTATAAAAATTCTTCTGTTGGGTATAACATTGTTTTTCCTCTTTATCTCAATAGTATGCTAAATCAAAAGTGCGGTCAGTTTTGCCGCGAAATCATCGGGATTTTCTAGGTGAGCATTATGCCCCGCCTGTTTAATTAAGGTTAAGTCTAATTGGTTATGTTCCGCTTGAGTACGAAATTTTTGATCGCGTTCGCCACAGAAAAAATGAATCGGCAACCTACTCGACCGCACTTTAGCCGTTAAATTCGGTTGTTTCGCCAGTGAGGTCGCCAACAGCATTTTAGCAATATTGTCACCGCAATTCGGCGCGCGTTTTTCGATTAAGGCTTGCCGTTGCGCCGCATTCAAATGGCTAAAAACCGCCTGTTGATACCAAGCATTTAATACCGCACTTGGCGATTCGGTCGCAAAGCGTTGCGCCCACGCCTGATCGCTCAACCAGCGTGCTTGCAGCTCCGCTTCGCTGTTCAACCCAAGATTTGCGCCCTCGACAATCACTCCTTGCAAGTTGCCACGTTGTCGATTTGCCTGCAACGCACAGTGTAAAGCATAGTACAACGCAAGCCGTCCGCCGAGGGAATAGCCGACCAACCAATAGGGTTCATTGCCGACCGCACTTTGTATTTTTTGCGCCAGATAAGCGCAAGTTTGTTGAAAACCGGCGACGTTAGTCTGTTTTTCCGCACCGTGCAGCGGCAAATCCAAACTGACACAGCGAAAGTGCGGTAAGCGTTCAATCACCGCGTGCCAATCATGGCGATCGCCTAATAAGCCGTGCAAAAACACCAGGCACGGCTTATTGTCGCGCTTAACCGCCAATCGCCGCTCCGGCAATTTGTTCGATCAGCGATTTATAAATATTGCTGCCGTCGTTCGGATTGGCTTTGATCTCAATCACGGTGGCTTCTTTGCGTCCGTAGGCCTGCTTCAGCACCGAGGTCAAATCCGCCCAAGTGTAAGGACGGCTGTAATTAATGCCGAACATCGCCGCTGCCTGTGAAAAATCCAAACCGTGTCCCATACGGTAAAATTGCTCTTTGACCTGTGCCTCAACCGGCAACATATCAAAAATCGCCCCGCCGTTATTGTTAATCACAAACAGGATTGTCGGCTGTGTCACCTGTTTAAATAAGACAAGCGAGTTGAGATCATATAACGTGGAAATATCACCAATCATCGCCACTAACGGCTGGTTCGTGCCAATCGCAACTCCTGCCGCCGTTGCCAATAAGCCGTCAATGCCGCTGGCACCGCGGTTGGTATAGACCGGATAACCTTCCGGCAATTTGCACAAGCCATCGACCAAACGTACAAACAGGCTGTTGCCTAAAAACAGCGAGCCGTTGCTTGGCAACACGCGGCTGACATGGTGCGCCAGCGAGGCTTCATTTAAATTGCCGCCGATTTGCTGTTCGATAAACGAGGCGCAAAATTGCGATAATGCCAGCGGCTCAAGCAACCACGGGCGTTGGCGTAACGGTGGGTGTGCACGCAGCCAGTGATGAACCTTCACATTAAAACGGGTGTGTTGATGATGATAGGGATCGAGATTTTTAGTTGAGGCTTCGATCAGCCAATATTCGCCCTTAAACTGTTCGAGGAAGCGATTGACGCGCTTGCTGATAATCTGACTGCCGAATTGCAGCACGATTTCCGCCCGCAATAATTTTTGTTGTACGGTTTCATTCGCCAGCCAAATATCGGCATACGGCAACGACGCCTCCAAGCCGGATTGAATGTCGGTAATCATAATCCAGCCCATGGTTGCCGCCCAAGCGGAAATGCCCATGCTTTGCTCCGGCGGTAACTTGCCGACCACAATCACGCCTTGCTTGGTGCGCCAATAATCCCAATTTTCATGGATTAACACCTCGCTTTGCTGTTCGGCATACTCAATCCAGCGCGGCTTTTTACTCGCCCAACGGTTAAATTCGACTAACGCCGGGAAATGCTGAATTTCATTCTCATCGGCAAGATAGAGCGGCTCGGCAAACGGCAGGTTAAAATGTAACACGCCATGATTAAGGCGCTGTTGCTGACAAGCCTGATCGATACGGCTGAGTAGCCATGCCATCGAATAATCTTCGCTCGGACGCGGAAAATTAATGCTGGCAATCGGGTAATCGGCAAACAGCCCTTGCTGCCGAATCGCTTGATTAGCGCCGCAATCAATCAATTCCGGCGGGCGGTCGGCGGTCAGCACAATCAGGTTATGTCCGCTTTGCGTGGCTTCGATAATCGCCGGATAGAGATTGGCGGCGGCCGTGCCGGAAGTGACGATAACCGCCACCGGCGCATTGCTCGCTTTCGCCAAACCCAACGCCAAAAAGCCTAAACCCCGTTCGTCAAAATGGGTGTGGCAGGTGACGCGCTGTCCGTCTTCCAAACGCACCGCTTCCAAGGTCAATGGCGTGGAACGCGAACCGGGCGCAATGCAAATATGCTGCACGCCATTTCGTACCAGACTTTCTAATACCACTCTCGCCCAACAGCGATTTAAAACCGCACTTGCCATTTTTATTTTTCACCTCTTGCTTGTGCCGGAAACAGGGAGAGAATTCCGGCGGCTTTTCTTTCGATTTCTTGCCATTCTAGCAAGGGAACAGAACCGGCAACAATACCTGCGCCGGCGAAAATCGCAATTTTATCTTGATTCTGCACGTCTTTGGTCAATAAAGCGGAGCGAATTGCCACGCAAAATTCGCTCTGCGCCAACGACATCAGCCCGAGCGTCCCGGCATACCAGTTACGCTTGAAATTTTGCCGTTCGGCGATAAATGCCAATGCCGCCGCCGACGGTAAGCCGCCGACCGCCGCACTCGGGTGGATCGCACTTAAACAGGCCTGATCATTCACCTCGGCGTGCAATTTTGCGCCGATATTGCGCACCAAATGTTGTACATAATTCAAACGGCGACTGCTTAACTGGTCAATATCCAAATGCCGGCTTAAATTGGACAACTTGGCGCAAATATCTTCCACCACTAACCAGTTTTCATGAATATTTTTGCCGTCTTGTAACAGCCATTGCTGCTGTTGCCGATTTTGCTGCTGATCGCCGCCGCTCTCTGCCGTTCCGGCTAAGGCTTCGGTGGATAATTGCTGCTGTTGCCGTTGATACAACCGTTCGGGGCTGACCCCCAAGAAAGCGGCTTGCGGCGATTGCGCCCATAAAAAGTAGTAACAATCCGCCTGCTGCGCGCACGCTTGCGCCAATAAATCGCACGGATCAACGCTTTCGCTCAACTGATACTGTTTTTGTTGCGCCAACACCACTTTGGTAAACCGCCCTTGTTCGATATAACAGAGCGATTGTGCGACCAGATCCTGCCATTGGTCTTGGCTATAACTTTGCTCGCTGAGACTGAGCTGCGCGCTGATCGCTTGCAGCGGCCGGGCGGAATCCAAGCGGTGAATAAAATCCCGTACCGCACTTGGCGTATCCTTTTCCGTCAGGGTCAACGTGATTTGCAGCTGTTCGCCCTCAAGTTGCAAAGATAAACGCGGCAAATAAAAGTGCGCGTCCCCCTCGAAGGTTAAGCCGCCGACCAACTGTAACGGCAGCTCCGAATGCTGTGTTAAAAACTGCTGTGCCGCCGCAAGCTGATTAAATGCTTGCACTTGCCCAAGCGCAACCGCTTGGCGTTGCTCGCCGCGCGCCTGCCAAAAAAAGCGCGGATACTGCGTTTGCCCTTTCAACCACGCTAACAGATTACCGTCAGTCGGGGATAAGCGGAGACAAAAGCGGTACTGCGTTAATCCCGCGGAGGTAAAGTGGTGATTGTTCAACCGTTGTAATAATTGTTGTTTTAGCTGTTGCCAACAGTCCATTATCTTCAATGACCTTTTCATTTAAAACGAGCCGCCTTATCAAGCTCGAAAACAGTAATTCTACCGCACTTTAAAAGAAATATTGACCGAAATCTTTTCATTTTTCGCAAATCGGCGTAGAGTAAACAAATTCACTATTCAGCTATTGAAATCAAAGGTTCAACATGGATATATTTCCGAAATCCGATAAATTGGAACACGTCTGTTACGACATTCGCGGCAAAGTGCACAAAGAAGCGGTGCGCTTGGAAGAAGAAGGGCACAAAATTTTAAAACTGAATATCGGCAACACCGCACCGTTCGGCTTTGACGCACCGGACGAAGTGCTGGTCGATATTATCCGCAACCTGCCGACCGCACAAGGTTATTGCGAATCGAAAGGTCTGTACTCCGCACGCAAAGCGGTGGTGCAATATTACCAATCAAAAGGCGTGAAAGAGACAACCGTAAACGACGTTTATATCGGCAACGGCGGTTCGGAATTGATCACCATGTCAATGCAGGCATTGCTGAACGACGGCGACGAAGTGCTGGTGCCAATGCCGGATTATCCGCTGTGGACGGCGGCGGTGACCCTGTCCGGCGGTAAAGCGGTGCATTATCTCTGTGATGAACAAGCGGATTGGTTTCCGGATATCGACGATATTAAAAGCAAAGTGACTTCGCGCACCAAAGCGATTGTGTTGATTAACCCGAACAACCCGACCGGTGCGGTGTATAGCAAAGCGGTGTTGTTAGACATCGCCGAAGTGGCGCGCCAACACAACTTGCTGATTTTTGCCGACGAAGTGTATGACAAAATTCTCTACGACGGTGCGGTACACCACCATATCGCCGCCCTGGCGCCGGATTTATTGACCATTACCATTAACAGCTTATCCAAAGCCTATCGCAGTTGCGGCTTCCGCCAAGGCTGGATGATCTTAAACGGTCCGAAAGATAAGGCGAAGGGTTATATCGAAGGGCTGGATATGATGGCTTCCATGCGCTTGTGTGCCAACGTGCCAATGCAACATGCGATCCAAACCGCACTTGGCGGTTATCAAAGCATTAATGAGTTGATTTTACCGAACGGACGCTTACTGGAACAACGTAATCTCGCCTATGAGATGTTGAACCAAATCCCGGGCGTCAGTTGCGTCAAACCGATGGGGGCACTCTATCTGTTCCCGAAATTGGATATGAAAAAATTCAATTTGTATGACGATGAAAAAATGGTGTTGGATCTGCTACGCCAAGAAAAAGTGTTGATCGTACATGGTCGCGGTTTTAACTGGCATCAACCGGATCACTTCCGCATCGTCACCCTGCCGTATGTCACCCAACTGGAAGATGCGATTAATAAAATCGAACGCTTCTTGAGTACTTATCGGCAGTAAATGCTGCTGATTTCAATGAGAAAAGTAAGGGCGGATTGTATATCCGCCCGAACCGCACTTTGCATTTTTCAATTATAGATTAAATGCTTATATCTCACTTCGTAAACGGGCGGATATACAATCCGCCCCTACTTTAGATCTATTGCTCTAACCGTTTTCTCACCGGTGCAAAACTTTTGCGGTGTTGCGGCAAAACGCCATATTGTTGCAGTTTTTCAAGGTGAAGTGCGGTCGGGTAGCCTTTGTGTTGTGCCAATCCATAATGCGGATAGTGCTGATCCAACGCTGCCATTTCCTGATCGCGTGCTACTTTTGCCAAAATCGAGGCGGCACTGATCTCCGCCACCAAACTGTCGCCCTTCACCACCGCTTGCGTCGGCATTGCCAGTTTTGGCAATTTGTTGCCGTCCACCAACACAAAGTGCGGTTGGATCGGCAATGCCGCAACCGCTCTTTGCATCGCAAGCAGGCTGGCTTGTAGAATGTTGAGTTGATCGATCTCTTCCGGCTCGGCTCTGCCTAACGCCCAAGCAAGTGCATGAGCTTTGATTTCTTCGGCAAGTAACAGCCGTTTTTTCTCGGATAATTTTTTCGAATCGGCTAAACCGGCAATTGGTTTATTCGGATCAAGAATCACCGCCGCCGTCACCACCGCACCGATTAACGGTCCGCGCCCGACTTCATCAACGCCTGCGATCAACCCGACATTTTGCGGATAATCAAACTGTGCCATTTAACACCTCGACCACCGCTTGTGCCGCTTGTTGATCCGCATTACAACGGATTTGTTGATGTAACTCGACAAACCGCTGTTTTAACGCCAACGTGCGCTGTTGTGCCGCTGCGCTATCGTCAAAATAGACCGCCAATTCCTCTGTCAAACGCTGCGGATTGCATTGGTCTTGGATCAGCTCCGGCACTAACATCTCGTCCGCCAACAAATTCGGTAGCGAAATATACTTGGTTTTCACCAAACGTTGCGCCAGCCAATAAGTCAGTGGTTTCATGCGATAACCGACCACCATCGGCGATTTGCACAGCATACACTCCAACGCCGCCGTGCCGGATGCGAGCAAGGTTGCGCTCGCCGCTTGCATTGCTAATCGCGCCTGTCCATCAAGCAAGTGCATTTCCAACTCTGGCGCAATGCGTTGTTTCACGCTTTCAAACTGCGCACGGCGTTTGGCGTTAATCAGCGGCACTAAAAATTGCACCTCGGGAAAGCGTTGTTTAAGTAAAAGTGCGGTTTGCAAAAAGGGTTCGCTGAGAAACTCCAACTCCGAACCACGACTGCCGGGCAAGATCGCCAAATAACGCTGGCTTGGATCAAGTTGTAGCTGTGTGCAGGCTTGTGTATGGTCGATTTCAAGGGGAATCGCGTCCGCCATGGTATGCCCGATAAAACGGCACGGCACATTGAAGCGATCGTAAAAGGCTTTTTCAAACGGTAAAAATGCCAGCACCAAATTGGTGGCTTTGGCGATTTTGAAAATCCGCCTTTGCCGCCACGCCCACACCGACGGGCTGACATAATGAATGGTTTTAATCCCGTGTTGCTTCAAGATTTTTTCCACCCCGAGATTAAAATCCGGAGCGTCAATGCCGATAAAAATATCCGGTTTTGCCGCCAAGAGGTTTTGAATCAACTGTTTACGGATTTTCAGCAAACGCGGCAGGTGTTTCAACACTTCCACCAAGCCCATCACCGCCAGCTCTTCCATCTCAAAATAGCTTTCCGCCCCTTGCGCTTTCATTTGCTCACCGGCAATGCCTATAAAACGGGCGTTAGGATAAATTTGGCGCAGCTGTTTGATTAACCCTGCGCCGAGAATATCACCCGACACCTCCCCGGCGACTAAGGCAATCAATGGTGTGTGTTTTTCCGGCAGCATTGTTTTTTTCCTTAAAAAATAACCGCACTTTAACTCAAAGTGCGGTTTATATGATCGGTTGTTAAGCCCCCGCGGGGAACGTTAATGCGTAAGCAGACGCCATGCCTTACCCTCGGCTAACGAATAATCCCTCGGGTCGAACGTTTAAAGAACGACAGGAAGAAGCTCACTGCCGCTTCGGTTTCGGCAATCCGTTCAATTTCAGGAATGACTTCTTCCAACGTTTTCCCGCTACGATAGATCAGCTTATATACATTACGGATCGCGTGCATTGCCGGTTTATCGAAGCCACGGCGTTTCAAGCCTTCCAAATTGACACCGAACGGCTGTGCATGGTTGCCTTGTGCCATCACATACGGCGGCACATCTTGACTGACCATCGAACCACCGCCTAACATCACGTGTGCGCCGATCACCACAAATTGGTGAATTGCCGACATGCCGCCGACAATCACAAAATCATCCAGTTCAACATGCCCCGCCAGCGTGGCGTTGTTGGCCAAAATGCAACGGTTCTTAATTTGGCAATCGTGGGCGATGTGGGTATTGATCATCAGTAAATTGTCATCGCCGACACGGGTGACCCCGCCGCCTTGCACGGTGCCGCGATGAATGGTCACGCTTTCGCGAATACGATTACGATCGCCGATAATGGTTTTGGTCGGTTCTCCGGCATATTTCAAGTCCTGATTCACTTCGCCAATGCTGGCAAATTGGAATATCTGATTGTCACGCCCGATTTTGGTGTGTCCGCGCACCACCACGTGGGAGTGCAACACGCTACGATCACCGATTTCAACATCCGCCCCGATAATACAAAAAGGACCTACAATAACATCGGCACCGATTTTGGCGCCTTCTTCGACAATAGCCGAGCTATGAATTTTCGCACTTGGATTAATCATCTTCGATCCTACTTAGGCTGATAAATTTACATCGGACGACGCGCGCACATCAATTCCGCTTCGCACACCACTTTTCCGTCTACTGTTGCGACCCCGGTAAAACGGGTGACGCCACGGCGTTCTTTGATAAAGTGCACTTCCAAAATCATTTGATCACCCGGCTCGACCGGGCGTTTGAAACGGGCATTGTCAATTGCGGCGAAATAAAACAGTTCGTCTTTCGGTAATTCAAGGGTTTTGAATGCCAATACGCCGGTCGCCTGTGCCATCGCTTCCAAAATCAATACGCCCGGAAAAATCGGTTTCTGTGGAAAGTGCCCGGTAAAACAAGGCTCATTGACCGTGACATTCTTCACGGCTTTCAGCCATTTGCCTTCCTCAAAATCAATCACTCTATCCACTAATAAAAACGGATAGCGGTGCGGTAATAACTGCATGATTTCATTAATATCGACAATTTTCGCTTCTTTAGCCTGCGAATCGGTTTGATTGTTTTCAGTTGTCACGATTTTAGTTCCCTTAGTATTGTACCCATGCCGTCACAAACGACGGACGGCAAAATTATGTTGTGTTATCGCTTATGATTTGCCTTGATTTCGTTCCAATGCTTTTAAACGCCGGTTCATTTCACTGATATTCATGGTTAATGCCGCCGTTTTACGCCACTCTTTATTGGTTTGCAACGGAATGCCGGAAGAATAAACCCCCGGTTCGGTAATCGGGCGCATAACCATGCCCATGCCGGTCACCGTCACCCCGTCGCAAATTTCCATATGTCCATTCAGTACGCTGGCACCGCCGATTAAACAGTATTTCCCCACGGTCAAACTGCCCGCCATAATCACACCGCCGGCAACCGCCGTTCCGGTGCCGATGTGCACGTTATGCGCGATTTGACACAGGTTGTCGATAATCACATTATCTTCGATCACCGTGGCATCTAATGCGCCGCGATCGATACAAGTACAGGCGCCGATTTCAACCCGGTTGCCGATAATCACTTGCCCGCGCTGCGGAATTTTAATCCATTTGCCTTTATCATTGGCATAACCGAAGCCGTCGCTGCCGATAACGGCGGAAGACTGAATCAAACAATCCTGTCCGATTTCCACTTCATGATAGATTGTTACATTCGCCCACAGCTGGGTACCGGCACCGATTTTACTGTTTTTACCAATAAAGCAGCCTGCACCGATCACGACATTATCGCCTAATTCGACCCCATCCTCAATCACGGCATGCGCACCGATTGCCACATTTTTGCCCAACACTGCCGAAGCCGAGACTACCGCACTTTGGCTAATCCCGCTAGCCGCCCGCGGCGTAGCGTCCATTAGCTGCGCAATCAAGGCATAAGCGGTATAAGGATCTTTGACAATAATCAGATTACTGTCGGCATGACAAAAAGCAACGTCCTGCGCGCTGACCAATAGACAGCCTGCTTTGGAATCTGCCAATAACTCACGAAATTTCGCATTTGAGATAAAACTCAGCTGATTCGGCTCGGCTTTATTCAAGGCGGCGATACTCTCTACCGCACTTTCAGGGTTGCCGCGCAATTCCCCGCCGACATGCGCGGCGAGTTGTTGTAATAGGTACTGTGCCATAAATCTCCGGATTATTTTTTGGCTTCAGCGGCAGCCGCCGGTTTAATTGCTCTTAACACTTCTTCGGTAATATCTTTACCGGCCGCGGCATAAACGACGGCATTGGCATCGATCACATAGCTGTAATTGGCTTTGGCGGCGATTTCATTGGTCGCGGTTTGAATGCCCGCCAATAATTTGGCACGCTCTTGATATTGCAATTCATCATTTTTGATTTGCAATTCTTCCGCTTGTTTTTGATAAGCGTCACGCATTTTATTGATTTCATCTTCGCGTTTTTGAATGTCGGCAGCACGCAATTTCGGTGCTTCTTTTTGCAACGCTTCGATTTTCGCCACAATCGCTTTTTCACTGGCTTGTAATTTTTCTGCCGGCTCTTTCAGCTCCGCATCGATTTTCGCCGCCGCCGCATCACGATCCGGGTGATTTTGGAACAAATACGCTGAATTGATAAAGGCGATATTTTCCGCTGCCGTTGCCAAAGAAGAAGTGAACGCCAATGCCAAAGAAAGACCTGCGATTTTTAATGCTTTTTTCATGAGAGATATCCTTAATTGATTAATGTTGGCGGAATACCGGAATACTCCGCCGATTTATCTAAATTTGCCAGTTAATTTACTGCTTAGAAACTACCGCCAATACTGAACTGGAATTGTTCGATTTCATCGCCGTCATATTTTTTGAGCGGTTTGGCATACGAGAATACCAATGGTCCGATTGGCGAGTTCCATTGGAACGCCAACCCGGCAGAAGCCCGTACCCGGCTCGGATCACTATAATCGACAATACGTTGCGGCACATTGCCTTGGGTAAATAATTTGGCTTTATCTTTGTTCCACTCGGTATTCCATACACTGGCTGCGTCAACAAACAACGATGTTCTGACCGAGTTCTGGTTTTTATCACTGACGAACGGCGTTGGCATAATCAATTCGACACTGGCGGTCGCCATTGCATTACCACCGACGACATCATAGTTGATATTGTCATAACTGCTGGCCGGCGCATTAACCGCCGCGCCAGGCCGGGTATTATAAATCGCACGCGGTCCGACCGCACCGTAAGCAAAACCACGCAGGCTGCCGATACCACCGGCGCTGTAATTTTGGTAGAACGGTAATTTCTTACCGCCAAAACCGTTGGCATAAGACAGGCTTGCCCGGCCGGATAAAACCCAAGTTTGATCATAGTTTAACGGTTGGTAAGTTGAGAAATCGGCACTCAATTTATAATATTTGTTATCCGATCCCGGAATGGTCACTTTCCCGCCGATACTGGCGCGGCTACCGCTGGTCGGTAAGAAACCGCGGTTCAGGCTGCTATAATTCCAACCGAAGCTAAATTCAAAATCATCGCTCTTGATTTTCCAATCATCAACGCCCATCGAACGCAAATAACGCGCACGGTTATATTCCGGATACATGTTTTTCAGTTTATTGTGCACATAGCCAACGCCTAAATAGTAGGAATTGTTTTCATTGACCGGGAAGCCCAGCGTACCGTTGATTCCATAACTGGTACGCGCATAAGACGCGGTGGTATCACTGTTTTTATAGTCATAGGTATCATAGAAAACATTGCCGCCCAGACTCACGCCGTCACGGGTGAAGTACGGTTCGTTATAGCCTAAATTGATACTGGTCGCATATTTGTTTTTCACCCCGGACAAGCTGACTGATGACCCCATGCCCAAGAAGTTGTCTTGCTTCACACTGGCTTGATAACTGAGACCGCTCTCGGAACCAAAACCGATCCCGAAGTTAATGCTGCCGGTATTGCGTTCTTTGACTTTATATAACACATCCAGTTGGTCATCGACCCCCGGTACCGCCAAGGTTTCGGTTTCCACGGTTTCATAAAAACCGGTTCTTTCCAAACGGTATTTGCCTTGCTCGATTAGCGCGGTGGACAACCAAGTCCCTTCCTGCTGGCGCATTTCTTGGCGTAAAGTAGAATCGGCGCTGACATCGTTGCCTTCAAAACGCACCGAGCGGACATAATAACGGCGACCGGCATCCACCACCACGATCAAATCAACGGTATGTTCCGCATCATTAAATTCCGGCTGAATATTAATTTGCGGGTTGGCATAGCCACGCGCACCTAACGTGTTTTTAATGCCGTCTTCAATGGTTCTGACCGTATTGCCGCGGAATTGCTCGCCGCGCTTAATATTCACTAGCAACCGGTTTAAATCCGCACTCATACCGGCGGTATCACCGATAATCCGCACATCATTAATGGTATATTTTTCGCCTTCGTCCAGCGTCAAATTAAGCGTGATGTCTTTTTTATCATCGCTGTATTGCACGTCGCTATCCACGATTCTGAATTTGGCATAGCCTTGGTTCAGGTAGAAATCACGCAAAGCGGTTAAGTCTTTTTGGTATTTCGGTTCGGAAAAACGGCTGCTGGAAAAAATGTTCCACCAAGAGACATCCGGCTGAATTTCAATTTGATCCAATAATTTACTGTCACTGAAGTCATTATTACCGTTAAAATTAATCGCTTTGACCAACGCCGCATCATTTTCTTTGATTTCTAATTTCAGTGCGGCACGCCCTTGTCCCAAATCATCGACCACCGTATTGACTTCCGCATTCGGATAACCGACGGAATGATAATAATTCAGCAGCTCCTGACGGAAAGAGGCAAGTTTGTCACGCTCCAAAATTTCGCCTTTGGCAATGCCATTCTCACGCAAATTGCTTTCCAACGCATCTTTCGGGATCTGTTTGTTGCCTTCAATGTCCAACGAGCTGATATAAGGACGGGCTTGGATCCGCAATACCAAAGCATTGCCCTCACGCAGCGCCTCCACATTTTCATAACCACCACGTAAAAACAGACTGCGGACAATCTGGGAAAGATCCTGATCCGTTGCACGTTGTCCGACTTTAACCGGCAGCCCTGCGATAATATTATTGGCGGTTACCGGATCGGTGCCTTCAACACGGATATCCTGTACGGTAAAAGGCGCTGCCAATACGCCGCCGCTACTTAGAAGCAAACCGGTCATTAGAAGTTTTTTCATGGTGGTTTTCCTGTTCAATAAGCTCTGTAAAATTAAATAAAACGTATAATATCATTAAAGACCGCAAAAAGCGTCAACGCCAACAGTAGTGCGGCGCCGATTCGGAAAAACGAATCTATGACCCGATCACTCAGCGGACGGCCGCGCACCGCTTCAGCCGCCAAAAACAGCAGACGCCCGCCGTCCAACACCGGCAACGGAAACAAATTCATAATCCCGAGGTTTACGCTAATCAATGCCATAAAACCGAGGTAATAAACCAAACCGCTGTCCAGCGAAATCCCCGCGCCTTGCGCAATCGAAATCGGACCGCCGATATTGCTCAACGAAATATCGCCGCTGAGTAATTTGCCTAAAAGCTTAATCAGCACCGTGCTTAATTCTAACGTTTTTTCAAATCCTTGTTGCAAGGCGGTTAGAATATCATATTTTAATTCGGTGCGGTACTCTTGCGGCAACGGCTCAAAAGTCGGCGAGAAACCGATCACGGCACGACCTTCTTTATTTGCCCTCGGAGTAATAGACAACAAAATCGGCGCTTGGTTTGGTGCCCGTTCAATTAAAAATTCAAGTGGGCGTGCTAAACTGCTTTGGATTAAAGCAACCAATTCGCGCCAAGCGATTTCCTGTCCGTTAACCTGTAAAATCTGATCGCCGACTTGCAAACCCGCCAACTGCGCCGGTGAGTTTTCACTGACTTTCGAGACGATCAGCTTCACTTCGCCGCTTTTCGGCACGATGCCAAGTGCGGTAAAGGCGGTTTGCTGCTGCGGTTCGTATTGCCATGCGGTTAAATCCAGGCGTTTCTGTTGTGCCGCCTGCTGCGGTTGCCCAAATTCGGCAACACGTAATTCGACCGCACTTGTGCCGACTTTGGTGGTCAGCAACATATTGACATTCGTCCAGTCCTGCACCGCTTTGCCGTCCACTGCCAAGATTTGCATATTTGGCGCTAAACCGGCTTTAGCTGCTATCGAATCCGGCTCGACATAACCGATCACCGGCTTGACTGTCGGCACGCCAACCAAATAGATCACCCAATAGACGGCAATGGCAAACAAGAAATTCGCCAGTGGCCCGGCAGCGATCACAAACGCCCGCTGCGCCACTGATTTGCTGCCGTAATCTTGCGCGCTCAATTGCGGCGGCACATCGTCGGCCTTGCTGTCGAGCATTTTGACATAACCGCCGAGCGGAATCAGCGAAAAAGCAAATTCCGTACCGTGCTTATCGGTTTTACTCCACAGCACTTTGCCGAAACCGATAGAAAAACGCAACACCTTGATTCCGCACTTACGCGCCGCCCAAAAATGCCCGTACTCATGCACAAACACCAAGACGCTGATCGCAATCAAAAACGCAAACAGATACCACAATGATGTCATCAAGACTTTTCCTTATAGACAAAAATAAAACAGCGCACAGAAAAACGGCAGTGCCGCGGTCAGGCTGTCAATCCGATCGAGCACACCGCCATGCCCCGGAATCAGCTGGCTGCTGTCTTTGATTCCGGCTTGGCGTTTAAACATGCTTTCGGTTAAATCGCCCAAAATCGAGACCGCCACCGTGCCGAATGAGATCGCCAATAACAGCGGCAACGAAAGTTCACGTAGCACAAAATCCGCCGGTGACAATTGCACAAACAGCACCCCGACCACAAGTGCGGTCAACACGCCGCCAATCGCTCCCTGCCAGGTTTTGCCCGGCGAGACTTTCGGCGCAAGTTTATGTTTGCCAAAGGCTTTGCCGCAAAAATAGGCACCGGTATCGGTGCTCCACACCAACACTAAAACATACAGCAACAGCAATAAGCCTTCATACGGATTTTGGTTATAATGGTACAAACGCAAAGCCAACAGCGCCAGTAAGAACGGCATTAGCGTGAAAAAGCCGAAAATCAGCTGTAACAAACGCGGTTTCTGCCAATATTGGCTGGCGTTGGGATAGCTGACAACGAGGAGAAATGCCACCGCCCACCAGACTAACGCAGCGAGCAACAACCATGCGGTATTGGCGGTTAAAATAATCCCGGCATTAATTTGGTAGCGGGCGGAAAAAATCACCACAAACAAACCGCAAGCAGCAAGTGCGGTAATCAGCCAACGCCAGATGTCATTATTATGTTTGGCAAATTGACACCATTCCCACACACCCAACACCACAATCGCCGCGACGGTTAAGGCAAAGGCATAAGGGGAAAACCATAACAAGGCGACCATCACCAATGCCAATAAAATGACTGCCGATAAAATACGCTGTTTCAACACGCAAATATCCTCTTTTTCTGTTCTATTGTTTCTTAATCAACTGCCGCCAAAGCGCCGCTCACGCTGTTGAAAGGCGTTCAAGGCTTTGGCAAATTCCGCTTCGTCAAAATCCGGCCACAACACCGGGGTAAAATACAGTTCGGCATACGCCGCCTGCCAGAGTAAGAAATTACTGATTCGCTGTTCGCCACTGGTGCGGATCAACAAATCGACCGGCGACTGCTGCGCCGTCACCAACTGTTGCTCAAATACACTCGGCGTAATCTGTTCCGGTTGCAATTGACCGCACTTGACCTGTTGCGCCAACGCTTGTGCCGCTTGCACAATATCCCACTGCCCGCCGTAATTGGCGGCGATATTCAAAATCATACCGCTGTTATCGGCTGTCAATGCTTGCGCTTCGGCAATTTTTTTCCGTAACGACGCACCGAATTGGCTGACATCGCCCAAAATCTGCAACTTGATGTTATTTTTATGCAGCTTGCCGACTTCCCGTTTCAACGCCAACATAAACAGCTCCATCAAACCATTGACTTCGCTTTGCGGTCTGTTCCAATTTTCGCTGCTGAACGCATATAACGTCAGTGATTGAATGCCTTGCCGCGCGGCAAAAGAGACGCTTTTGCGCACCGCCTTAACCCCGTTTCTATGCCCGACCAGGCGCAATTTGCCCTTTTCTTTCGCCCAACGTCCGTTGCCGTCCATAATAATGGCAACGTGTTTTGGCAAATTAGCCGACTGTACTGAGTTTGGCGTTTCGTTCATGTTGTTATCTGTCAATGATCCGCTAAAAATAGCTCGTTAAAAATAATCGACTCACTATATCACAAGCCGGAAATAACTAAAAAAGTTAAATCAATTCCCGAACCAACTGTTGTGCCGAGCGACGCGCCTGACGATCGATGTCAAACACATCCTCTATCTGTTTGATTGCGGAAGCCGGAAATTGTTCCACCGTTTGCCGATTAACACGCTCGATCTCGCTAAAACGGATTTTCCCTTGCAAAAATGCCGCAACCGCAATTTCGTTGGCGGCATTCATCGCAGTGGTGGCATATTGTCCGGCGGCAAAGCCGTCGATTGCCAGTTTTAAGTTGGGATAACGCTGATAATCCGGCTCGATAAAGGTTAATTCTTTGATTTTAAAGAAATCTAACGGCGCAACGCCGGCAAAAGTGCGGTCAGGATACGCCATGCTGTGTGCAATCGGGGTGCGCATATCGGGGTTGCCCATTTGAGCCAGCACACTGCCGTCGCGGTAACGCACCATCGAATGAATAATCGACTGCGGATGGATAATAATTTCCATCTGCTCGGCGGAAGCGTTAAACAACCAACGGGCTTCGATATATTCCAAGCCTTTGTTCATCATGGTGGCGGAGTCGACCGAAATTTTATGCCCCATCGACCAATTCGGGTGCGCCACCGCTTGCGCCGGCGTGATCGCGGCAAAATCGGCAAGTGCGGTATGGCGAAACGGCCCGCCCGAACCGGTCAGAATAATGCGATCAATACCGCTTGCGTGCAATCGGCAATGCCCGATCCGTTGCTGTTCAATCTGTGGCAAGGCTTGGAAAATGGCGTTATGTTCGCTATCGACCGGCAATAAGGTTGCGCCTGATTTCGCCACTTCATCAATAAACAGTTGTCCGCAGGTGACCAACGATTCTTTATTCGCCAGCAACACGCGCTTGCCGGCTTGAATTGCCGCCAAAGTCGAACGCAATCCTGCCGCACCGACAATCGCCGCCATCACGCTGTCCACCTCAGGGTGTGCCGCAATTTCACAAATCGCCTGCTCGCCGCTCAACACTTCTGTTTTGACCGCACTTTCGCTTAACCACTGTTTAAGCTGCTTCGCCGCGGCGTTATCCGCCATCACGGCAAAGTGCGGTTGAAATTCATGGCATTGCCGTGCCATCAGCTCGGCATTGCGCCCGCCAACCAACGCAAACGCGCGGTATTTTTCAGGATTGTGTTCAATCACCGACAACGTGCTTTTACCGATCGAACCGGTCGAACCAAGAATCACAATATTTTGTTGCATAGATCACCGTATTGAATTAAATAGTCGCAGTCTAATCATATCGATTAGTTGCTGAAAACGTTGCATTTATTTTCCCCTTCTGAGCTGCCCGAGCGTGTGTGAAATTTGTAGGGAAATTTTTTTGTTTGAGCGAAGCGAGTCTGCCCGCAACGCGGGCGAATTAAAAATTTTCCGTTAAGCAAATTCACACTAAGCGAGGATTAGCAGCACAATAGGGGCGTGTTTCTTTTGCTTATCTTTTCTTTGCACGAGCAAAGAAAAGTAAGTCGCCATCGGCGAAATACGATAGCAAAATACCATCGTTTGAGAAATAGCCAAAACCAAAAGTGCGGTTATCAAGCCTATGACAACCGCACTTTGATGAAAATTAAGCCTTAAACCGAATTAAAATTCCATCAGCTCTTTTTCTTTTTCTGCCAACGCCTCATCGACTTTCTTCACATAGGCATCGGTCAGTTTTTGAATTACGTCCTGTGCTTTGCGCTCATCATCTTCGCTGATCTCTTTGTCTTTCAACAACGCCTTAATTTGATCATTGGCATCGCGGCGAATATTACGCACCGCCACTTTCGCCTGCTCGGCTTCACCGCGCACGATTTTGGTCAAATCACGACGGCGTTCTTCGGTCAATGGCGGCAACGGCACGCGAATAGTCGTACCTGCGGAAGACGGATTCAAACCTAAATCCGAAGTCAGAATCGCTTTCTCCACCGCTTGAATCAAAGAGCGGTCAAACACGCTCACCGCTAAGGTGCGCGCATCTTCCGCCACCACGTTGGCAAGCTGGCGCAACGGCGTGGCCGAACCGTAGTATTCCACCTGAATGCCGTCTAACAGGCTCGGGTGCGCACGTCCGGTTCTGATTTTGGAAATTTGGCTCTTGAAGGCTTCAATGCTTTTTTCCATGCGTTGTTCGGCATCTTGTTTAATTTCGTTAATCACGCTGTTTTCCTTTCTTTTTTATCAATGTTCCGTAAACGGCTATTTTTAACCTATTCTGCCCGACAAATCAAGATTCGTGGCAAATTAACGTGCCTTCCGGCTCGCCTAGAATCACGCGTTTTAACGCGCCCGGTTTATTCATATTGAACACGCGGATCGGCATATTGTGATCCCGTGCGAGGGTGAACGCCGCCAAATCCATCACTTGCAACTCTTTTTCCAACACGTCTTGATAGCTCAAAGTGCGGTATAAATTGGCATCGGGATTTTTTGCCGGATCACAATCATACACACCGTCCACCTTGGTCGCTTTCAGCACCGCATCCGCTTCGATTTCAATCCCACGCAAACAAGCGGCGGAATCGGTGGTAAAAAACGGATTGCCGGTACCGGCGGAGAAAATCACCACCTGCCCTTGGTTTAACAAGCGGATCGCCTGTGCCCAGCTATAGGTATCACACACGCCGTTCAACGGGAATGCCGACATCAGCTTGGCATTGATATCGGCACGGTGCAGCGAATCACGCATTGCCAAACCGTTCATCACCGTCGCCAACATCCCCATATGGTCGCCGACCACACGGTTCATACCGGCTTTTGCCAGTTTTGCGCCACGGAATAAGTTACCGCCACCGATAACTAAAGCAACTTGTACATCTAACTCAACCAGCTCTTTGATTTCCAACGCCATGCGATCTAACACCGACGCATCAATTCCGAAGCCTTCGTCACCTTGCAGGGCTTCACCGCTTAATTTTAATAACACACGTTTATATGCCGGTTGCTTGCTCATTTTCTGTTCCTCGCTGTGTTTAAAATGCTGATGAAATTATCGTATTGTACAATAATTTAATAACCATTTTTGACTGAATAACATTCATTAAAAAGGCGAGTTACCTCGCCTTTTCGATTGATTATACTTTTTGCATCGCTGCGACTTCAGCAGCAAAGTCGGTTTCGACTTTCTCGATTCCTTCACCCACTTCAAAACGGATAAAGCCGGAAACGTCAGCACCTTTTTCTTTCAACAATTCGCCGACAGATTTAGACGGATCCATCACAAACGGTTGACCGGTCAGAGAAACTTCGCCGGTGAATTTCTTCATACGACCTTCGACCATTTTTTCTGCGATTTCACGCGGTTTACCGGATTCCATGGCGATAGCCACTTGGATTTCGCGCTCTTTAGCCACAACGTCGGCAGATACATCTTCCGGTTTCACGAATTCAGGACGGCTTGCCGCAACGTGCATTGCGATTTGTTTAACCAATTCTTCGTTTGCGTTAGTTGCCGCAACCAATACGCCGATTTTCGCACCGTGCAAGTAAGAACCAACCACATCGCCGCCGATGGCAGCCACACGGCGGATATTCATGTTCTCACCGATTTTCGCAACCAGTGTCGCGCGCTCTTCTTCAAATTGCGCTTTCAACACGTCGACATCGGTGATTTTGCCAGCCAATGCAGCGTCGGCAACTTTATTTGCCAATGCCAAGAAACCGGCATCTTTGGCAACGAAGTCCGTTTCGCAGTTCATTTCAACCAACACACCGTAACCGCCGTCGACACGCGCCAAGATAACGCCTTCCGCCGCGACACGACCGGCTTTTTTCGCCGCTTTCGCCTGACCGGATTTACGCATGTTATCGATTGCTAATTCGATGTCGCCATTGGTTTCAACCAAGGCTTTTTTACATTCCATCATACCTGCGCCGGTACGCTCACGCAGTTCTTTTACCAATGCCGCTGTAATATCAGCCATTTTTTAATCCTCTTGTCCGTGCAACCTATTGTAAAACAAGCGCACTTTGAATAAAAAAGCAGGGAACATAAAGCCCCCTGCTAACCAATTAATTTGTGTGGTTAATAAGGGCAAACAGCCTTATTACCGATAACATTATTCAGCTGCTGCTTCTACGGCTGCTTCCGCTTCGACAAAGCTTTCTTCTGTTACGGTTGGGTTAGACTGCGCACGACCTTCGTTGACCGCCGCCGCTGCCGCGCTCAAGTATAATTGAATCGCACGCGCCGCATCATCGTTACCCGGGATAATGTAATCCACGCCATCCGGGTTAGTGTTGGTATCCACAACCGCAAATACCGGAATACCCAAGTTGTTGGCTTCTTTGATTGCAATGTGTTCGTGATCGGCAGCGATAACAAAAATCGCATCCGGCAAACCGGACATATTTTTGATTCCGCCTAAACTTAATTCCAGTTTTTCCATTTCACGCGCACGCATTAACGCTTCTTTTTTGGTTAATTTTTCAAAAGTGCCGTCTTGAGATTGCGCTTCCAAATCTTTTAAACGTTTGATTGACTGACGAACGGTTTTCCAGTTAGTCAGCATACCACCTAACCAGCGGTGGTTTACAAAGTATTGGTTACAGCTTAATGCCGCTTCTTTTACCGCTTCAGTTGCCGCACGTTTGGTACCGACAAACAATACTTTACCGTTGTTGCCCGCAATGCGAGTCAACTCAACCAAGGCTTCGTTGAACATCGGAACGGTTTTTTCCAAGTTGATGATATGAACGCCGTTGCGTGGTCCGAAAATGTAAGATTTCATTTTTGGATTCCAGTAACGGGTTTGGTGACCGAAATGTACGCCTGCTTGCAGCATATCGCGCATTGAAACTTGTGCCATAATAATTCCTTATATAATTGGGGTTTAGCCTCCACATATCCTGTCGCATCGACCGTTTGGCACCCCGACTGACAGTGTATGATATGTGTGTGAAGTCTTAGTTAATCATAATGCCATTCCGACTGTTCGGAATAACGGCGCATTTTATACCATAATCAACCGGAAATTACCAGTGAATTAGCGCAACAATGCGCAAGTCTGTTGGAAAAAATCCCCGTTAACAAGCGGGAATTCAGGCTGATAACAAAGTCTCTTTCTCGAATAATTTCCCTCCCTCCGCACGCGGAGGGAGAGAAGTAAGTTTGTCAGCAACATCAATCCCCACTAAAAAGCGGGGATTGATGTTGTAAAGTGCGGTTTTTAAAACTGATCGCGCTGTTGGATAAAGTCCTGATTGATATCAATGTCGGCTTGGTTGCGCAATGATTGAATCAAACTGTTGTAGGTTTGCAGCTGTTTGGCTTGTAAATAACTTGCCGCTAACGCACGTTGTTGATTGTTTTCCGCCACACCGTCGCTGACTTTGACTAACTCCGCCAGATAGACATCGCCTTTGCCGTCCTGCACCGCTTTATACGTCGCTTTGCCGTCGGCGGTTGTCATCGAGAAAATGCCCTCGCGTAATTGCGGATCTTGCATTGAAGCATAGACAACGGTTTCCGCATTGCTTGCCAAACTGATACCGTTCGGCAAACTCACATTTTGTTTGTTTTCCGCTTGGTTGAATTGTTCCGCCAAGGCTTTCACTTGCGTTAACAACACATTTTCGGCTTTTTGCCGTTTCAGCAAGGTTTCAATATCGGCTTTAGCTTCTTCCAAGGTTTTAGTACCTGCGGCTTTATGATCGATCACACGTATAATCACCGAATGCTGATCGCCGACATTGATCGCTTCCGAATTCATGCCCCCTTGCAATAAATCGGTATCGAAAATGTTGTACACCACATTGGAGAAGTTAAGTGCGGTCGGCACGTCTTGACGCGAAAAATAATCGGTCTGCTGCGCTTTCTTGCCGACCGCACTTTCCACATCTACCAACGAAGATTGGTTCTCAAACGCTTTTTCCGCCGCTTGTTTTTCCAAACGGAAGAACGCGCTCGAAGTCAGTTCATTGCGGATGGTATCCACAATTTGACTTTTCACTTGTTCCAGCGGCAAGGTTTCGCCTTGGCGCCGCTCTAACACTTTAATCAAATGGTAAGCGCCATCGACATTAACCGGCTGGCTCACATTGCCAATCTCGGTGGCATACGCCGCTTGTTCGAACGCTTCCGGGAATGAACCGTCATTTGCCCAACTCAGATCGCCGCCATTGACCGCCGATAATTTATCCTGCGAATACTGTTTTGCCAAATCGGCGAAATCCGCACCGTTTTGCAATTGCCGTGCCAGATCTTGCGCCAAGGCTTGATCGGCAACTTGGATATGCGCCAAATGTTGGCTTCCGCGTCCGCTAAACTGGGCTTTATTGTCTTGGTAATATTGCGCCACTTCGACGTCGCCGACGTGAATATTTTTTTCCACGTCAGGGCGCGCGATGTCGATATATTCCACTTTCACCAACTCCGGCACCATAAATGCCGCTTTGTTGGCATTATAATACTGTTCAATCTCTTGCTCGCTAACCTGTTGTTTTGCCGCTTCCGTCGCCAGAGGAAAAGCGGTTAACCGCACTTCACGTTGTTGGAAGATTTGTTTAATCATTTGATTCAGCTGTTCTTCGCTCAAGGTTTCCGAACCTAATATACCGTTTTGCAACTGTTGCATCGCAATGGTCGCACGCAAGGTTTGCGCATAATAGTCAGAACTAATGCGGTTAAAATGCAAGAAGTTTTGATAGGTTTCGTTGTCGAATTTGCCGTCTTTTTGGAAGTTCGGACTGCTGACAATCGCACGCTTGATCTGTTCATCGCTGACCGCTAAACCGAGTGATTGCAAATATTGTCCCAACAGGGCTTCATCGATCAAGCCGTTGAGCACATCCCGTCTGAAATTAGTTTCAAATTCCGGCGAATCCATCAACAAGGCAAATTGCGAGCCCATCTCTTGGCTGAATTGGCTGTTTTGTTGCTGATAGGCATTTTGAAAGGTTTGCTGGCTAATTTCTTCGCCGTTTACCGTTGCCGCCGCGTTATTCACCGTCGAACCTAAATAAGTGCCCACGCCGCCCAGCACAAACGAAATCGCAATTAAACCGAAAATGATTTTCCATAACCAGCCGCCTACGCCGCCGCTCAGTTTTTCCATCATAATGTATTTTCCTGTCGCTAAACTTAAAATATTGCCGAATTATAGGCGAAAGCCCGCCGTTATGCACGTATAGATTATCTCCGTACGCGGCTTTTCATCCATTTGACATAAAAAATAAAAAGCCAAAAACTGACAGAATTTGGCTTTTCGGATATTAAACGGATTAATTCACGATTTGTGACGGTTGCGGCTTGCCGCCGCGTTTTTTACCGGCAACCACCGCTTTTTTGACTTCTGCCACCGCCGGAGTCACCAACTGAATGCCTTCCGCCGGATTTTGCAACGCCAACGATAAAACCTCATCGATGGTTTCGACTGCGCGAATATCCAAATCCGCTTTGGCATTTTGCGGAATCTCTTCCAGATCTTTGACGTTATCTTTTGGAATCAGCACCAATTTAATGCCGCCGCGATGTGCCGCCAGCAGTTTTTCTTTCAAACCGCCAATCGGCAACACCTTGCCGCGCAGGGTGATTTCCCCGGTCATTGCCACATCGGCGCGCACCGGATTACCGGTCAGGCTGGAGACAAGTGCGGTACACATTGCAATCCCCGCGCTCGGTCCATCTTTCGGTGTGGCACCTTCCGGCACATGGATATGAATATCGCGTTTTTCATGGAACTCGGAATTGATACCTAAACGTTCCGCTCTTGAACGCACCACCGTCATCGCGGCTTGAATTGATTCTTTCATGACATCGCCCAATGAACCGGTATAGCTCAATTTACCTTTGCCGGCGACGGAAGCCGCTTCAATCGTCAGCAGATCGCCGCCCACTTCGGTCCACGCCAAACCGGTGACTTCGCCCACACGATTTTCCGTATCGGCCCTGCCGTATTCAAAACGCTTCACCCCTAAATACTCATGCAGATTGTCGGCATTCACCACCAATGATTTCAGCGTTTTGTCCAATAACAGATTTTTCACCGCACGGCGGCAAATTTTGGAAATTTCCCGTTCTAGTGAGCGCACGCCCGCTTCACGGGTATAAAAGCGGATAATGCCGAGAATCGCGCTGTCCTCAATGCTCAATTCGCCTTTCTTCAAACCGTTGCGTTCCATTTGTTTGGCAACCAAATGGCGGGTGGCAATATTGAGTTTTTCGTCTTCGGTGTAACCCGACAAGCGAATCACTTCCATCCGATCCAACAACGGCGCCGGAATATTCATTGAGTTTGAAGTGGCAACGAACATCACGTCGGACAAATCATAATCCACTTCCAAATAGTGATCGCTAAACGTGGTATTTTGTTCCGGATCTAACACTTCCAACAACGCCGACGCCGGATCGCCACGCATATCCGCCGCCATTTTGTCGATTTCATCCAACAAAAACAGCGGGTTTTTCACCCCGACTTTACACATTTTCTGGATCAGTTTGCCCGGCAATGAGCCGATATAGGTTTTACGATGTCCGCGAATTTCCGCTTCATCACGCACCCCGCCCAACGCCATGCGCACGTATTTACGCCCGGTCGCATTGGCAATAGACTGTCCGAGTGAGGTTTTCCCCACGCCCGGCGGGCCGACCAAACACAAAATCGGACCTTTGACTTGATTTAAACGGCTTTGTACCGCCAGGTATTCCAAGATCCGCTCTTTCACGCGTTCTAAGCCGTAATGATCGGAATCCAACACCTTTTGCGCGCGCGCCAAATCTTTTTTTACCTTGCTGCGTTTATGCCACGGCACTTGCACCAACCATTCGACATAACTGCGCACCACGGTGGCTTCCGCCGACATCGGCGACATCATGCGCAATTTCTGTAATTCGGCTTCGGCTTTCTCGCGCACTTCAATCGGCATTCTGGCTTCTTCGACTTTCAAGCGTAATTGTTCGATTTCATCGTTATGATTGTCTTGTTCACCCAGCTCTTTCTGAATGGCCTTAATCTGTTCATTCAAATAGTAATCGCGTTGGCTTTTTTCCATTTGTTTTTTAACGCGACCACGAATCCGTTTTTCCACCTGCAAAATATCCAATTCGCTTTGCATGGTGCCAATCAGCAACTCGAAACGTTCAACCACATTGTATTTTTCCAACAATTTCTGTTTGTTTTCCAAGGCAATCGGCATATGCGCCGACATGGTATCGCTCAAACGCTCGGAGTCATCAATGCCGCGTAGGGCGCTCACCACTTCCGGCTGGACTTTTTTATTCAATTGCACATAGGAATCAAACTCTTCCAACGCACTGTTTTGAATCACTTCCAATTCCTGCTCATCGCCGCTCACACTGTCGATAATCTCAATATCCGCCATCAGCAGCCCGTCATCATGAAATTGGAGGATTTTCGCCCGTTTTTGCCCTTCCACCAGCACTTTTACCGTACCGTCCGGCAATTTCAGCAATTGAATAATATTTGCCAGTGTCCCGACGGAATAAACATCGTCGTAGCTCGGATCCTCTTGTTCCGCTTGCTTTTGCGCCACCAGCAACAACTGTTTGCCGCTTTCCATCGCTTTTTCCAAACTACGGATGGATTTTTCCCGTCCCACAAATAACGGCATCACCATAAACGGAAACACCACTACGTCACGCAGCGGCAACACCGGGATATGGGTTTGTATGGTTTGTTCTGCACGCATTCTTTATCTCTCTTGTTGCTAAAATGGGAATTAACGGACTCTATATTGGGTTATTCGGCGGAAATCTCAAGGATTATTTACCCTTTTGATCAAAATTTCTCAGCTAAAATAAAAGTGCGGTTTTCCGTTGGAGTAGAAAACCGCACTTGCTTCAACCGCTGCTAACTGGCTTGTTCCAGCCGATACTCCAGTTTCGGCGGCTGTTGTTTGGCAATAACATCCTCATCAATCAGCACTTTTTGCAGGTTATGCAATGACGGCAGATCATACATCGTATCCAGCAACACCGCTTCCACAATCGAACGTAAACCACGGGCGCCGGTTTTGCGTTTCATGGCTTTTTTCGCCATTGCCACCAACGCGCCCTGAGTGAATTCCAGATCGACATCTTCCAGTTGGAACAGCGCCTGATATTGCTTGGTCAGCGCATTTTTCGGTTCGGTCAGAATTTTAATCAAGGCTTCTTCATCCAGTTCGCTCAGGGCGGCAACCACCGGTAAGCGCCCGATAAATTCAGGAATCAAGCCGAATTTAATCAAATCCTCCGGTTCCACCTGTTTCAACAATTCGCTGATCCCGGCTTTGTCTTTTTCGCCTTTCACTTCGGCGCCGAAACCGATACCGCTCTTCACATTGTTACGTTGATCGACCACTTTATCCAAGCCGGCAAATGCGCCGCCGCAGATAAACAGGATTTTCGAGGTATCGACGCGCAAAAATTCCTGTTGCGGGTGCTTTCTGCCTCCTTGCGGCGGAATCGAGGCAGTGGTGCCTTCAATCAGTTTGAGCAACGCCTGCTGTACGCCTTCGCCGGATACATCGCGGGTGATTGACGGATTATCCGATTTGCGGCTGATTTTGTCGATTTCATCGATATAAACAATGCCGCGCTCGGCTTGCTCGACTTTATAATCGCAGCGTTGCAGCAATTTTTGAATGATATTCTCCACATCTTCGCCGACGTAACCGGCTTCGGTCAAGGTGGTGGCGTCCGCCATCGCAAACGGCACATTCAGCATTCTTGCCAACGTTTCCGCCAACAAGGTTTTTCCGCTGCCGGTCGGACCGATTAACAGAATGTTGCTTTTGCCCAGCTCGACATCGCTTTTGATGTCGCTGCGTAAGCGTTTATAGTGGTTATATACCGCCACCGCCAACACTTTTTTGGCATGATCCTGCCCGATCACGTAATCGTCCAGATGTTTGCGGATTTCGTGCGGGGTCGGCAGCTTGTCTTGCAGCGGCTCAACCGCACTTTCAGCGGCAGCGTTTTCTTGCTCGTCTTTTTCCAGCAAATGGTAGCAATCTTCGATACATTCATTGCAAATGTAGCCGGCAACGCCGGCGATCAGTTTTTCCACTTCGTGCTGTTCTTTGCCGCAAAAAGAGCAATGATGTTGTTTCTCGTTCGACATAATGTTATCCAATTAAATGCGTTGCGTTAATACTTCGTCCACCAAGCCGTAATTTTTGGCTTCTTGTGCCGACATAAAATTATCCCGCTCGGTATCGCGTTCAATTTTATCCAACGGTTGTCCGGTATGCTGTGCCAGACGCTGATTCAGAGTGTCGCGGATTTTCAAAATTTCTTGTGCGTGGATCTGAATATCCGACGCCTGTCCGCGATAACCGCCCAACGGTTGGTGGATCATCACCCGCGAATGCGGCAGGGCAAAACGTTTGCCGGCGGTACCGCCCGCCAATAAAAACGCGCCCATCGAACAGGCTTGTCCGATACACAGGGTGCGCACGTCCGGTTTGATAAACTGCATGGTGTCGTAAATCGCCAATCCGGCGGTCACGACTCCGCCCGGTGAATTGATGTACAGATTAATGTCTTTTTCCGGATCGACCGACTCCAAATACAGCAACTGGGCGACAATCAGGTTTGCCATATTGTCTTCCACCTGCCCGCTTAAAAAAATAATCCGTTCTTTTAACAAACGCGAGTAAATGTCATAGGCTCTTTCGCCGCGTGATGTTTGATCCACCACCATAGGGACTAAACTCATTTTTTCCTCTACTTAAAAATTGACACAGAATTTTGTCATTCTACCGAAAAATCACCTAAAAAACAGGCTAATCCCGATTTTTAACCGACCGAAAAACAAAAAGTGCGGTCATAAACCGCACTTTGACAATCAAAACAACAACTTGCCGATTAAGCTTGTTGTGGGTTCATGATTTCGTCGAAAGAAGCCGATTTTTCACTCACTTGTGCTTTCGCCAATACCGCGTCAACCGCTTGTTCTTCCAAGACCACATTGCGCAAGTTGTTCATCAACTCTTTGTTGTTGCGGTAATATTCGATCACTTCCGCCGGTTGCTCGTAAGCGGCGGCGATGTCTTCGATCATCGCTTGCACGCGCGCGTCGTCCACTTTCAATTCGTTAGACGCAATCACTTCGGCAAACAATAAACCGACTTGTACGCGGCGGCGGGCTTGATCTTCGAAAATTTCACGTGGCAATTGGAAATCTTTCGGGGCTTGACCGCCGAAACGTTGTACCGCTTGTTGTTGCAACACTTCGATTTCTTGATCCACTGCCGCAGCCGGAACATCAATGCTATTGTTCGCCAACAAACCGTCGATCACTTGGTTTTTCACGCGAGTGGTCAAGGCATTGTTCAATTCACGCTGCATATTTTTGCTGATTTCAGCGCGCAAATCAGCAACGGTTTTGTTTTTAGCACCGAATTTCCGTACGAACTCTTCGGTTACTTCCGGCAATTCCATCTCTTCCACTTTTTTCAAGTTGATGTCGAATTTTGCCGCTTTACCTTTCAGATTTTCCGCATGATAATCTTCCGGGAAGGTTACATCAATGCTGAACGTTTCGCCCGCGCTGTGCCCAACGATACCGTCTTCGAAGCCCGGGATCATACGGCCTTGTCCCATTAACAATACGAAATCCGCCGCTTTGCCGCCTTCAAACGCTTCGCCGTCAACCGAACCGTCGAAATCGATGGTCACGCGATCATCGGCTTTGGCCGCAACCGCACTTTCTTTCCAAGTCGCTTGTTGTTTACGCAACACGTCAACCATCTTATCGATATCGGCGTCGCTGATTTCCACAACCGGTTTTTCAACTTGAATATTTTCCAAACCTTGCAATTGTACTTCCGGATAGACTTCAAACGTTGCGCTGAATTTAAAATCCTGACCTAATTCGTATTGTTCCGGCATAAATGTCGGACGACCGGCAAAATTGATTTTATCCTGCATGACCGCATCAAAGAAGCTGCGCTGCATTGCGTCGCTCAAGACATCTTGACGCACAGAAGCACCGAAACGTTTTTCAATGATCGCCGGCGGAATTTTACCTTTACGGAACCCGTCGATACGGGCATTTTTGGCTACGCTTTTTAATTCTTCACGAACGTTTTGCTCGATAGTTTCAGCCGGAACGGTAATCGTGATACGGCGCTCAAGACCTTGGGTCGTTTCTACGGAAAATTGCATTTTTTACCTCAAAAAATCAGATATTCTCGGCGCCGCTGATCTCAATCGTATGAACAATCAACACCGAACTTAAAAAATAGACAGGGGATTATACCCAGTCTGACCGAATCAGTCGAGTTATAAGCGCAGAAAACGGGATAATTGGCGAATTTTTAAACCGCACTTAGGTTATTTCATCGGCGTGCAAACAAAAAATCCGATTCATGGCGAATCGGATTTTGAAAAATTACAATCCTTTCGGAATACGGATTTTTTGTCCCGGGAAGATTTTATCCGCGTCTTTGATCACTTCTTTGTTGGCTTCGACGATTTTAGTGTATTTCGCGCCGTTGCCGTAGGCTTTTTCGGCGATTTTCCATAACGTATCGCCTTTTTCAATCACATAAAACTCCTCATCGGCAGCCAAACGTTCGCCGCTGGCAATGGTGACGCCTTCCGCTTCCACTTTGGTAATGCCGGCGATATTGCCCGCCATTAAAATCGCCTTTTCCAAGGCCGAGGCGTCTTTTGCCGTGCCTGCGATTTTCGCCACGCCGTTTTCAACCGTCACCGCCACGTTTTCCACGCCCGGGTTATCTTCATTAATGTGTTGCGTAACCGCACTTGACGCTTCTTCTTCCTTGCCGAAAATTTTCTTACCGATGTTGCCGACAAAATCAAATAATCCCATGTGATGTCCTTACTAAGTAGTTGATTAATTAACGGCTTCCAAGGAAGCCGAACGTAGTTCCTTTGCTATTATCCGATCAGTTTTACCTTAAATCAAATAAAATGCCATTTCCTTAATGAGGATTAAACCGAAAACGGATATTGAATCGGCGGATGCGACTGATAGCCCGTCACCTTGAAATCCTCCATCGTGACCCAGGTTTCCAAATCTTGCAGGGTTTTAATCGCCGGATTAATCTCCAACTGCGGCAGCGGCAGCGGCTCGCGCTGCAATTGCACCGTTTTCATCAGTTCCAGTTGATCTTCATAAATATGCGCATTGACGATTTTGTGATACGCCTGCCCTGCTTGTTTGCCGGTAATCTGCGCCATCAGCGCCAAAAAAGTGTAAACCTGAATTTGGTTGAAATTCAAGCCGAGCGGCACATCGCACGAACGTTGGTAACTGGTGAGATACAGCCTGTCATCTAAGAGCGAAAAGGTATGGGTGTGCATACACGGGCGCAGGCAGCCCAGCTCAATTTCGCCCGGATTGTAGAAGGTGATAATTTCGCCGCGATCATCAATCCCGTCGGATAAGTGATCCACCACTTTGCGCAGCTGATCCAAATGCGAACCGTCCGGTTTGCGCCAGCTTCTGCCTTGTACGCCGTAAACCCGCCCCATATCGTCCGTACCTTTACGGTGCGGGCTATTGAGCCAAACTTGATTGTCGTTGGCATTGGCGTCCCAGGTTTTGGTGCCGAGCTTACGGAAATCGGCGGCGTTGTCATAGCCACGGATATACCCCAGAAATTCGGCAATCGCCGCTTTCCAATAACTTTTGCGCGTGGTGATCAACGGAAATTGGTTATTCGCAACATCATAAGTCAAATCGGCATTAATCACGGTTAAGCAGCGCTTACCGGTGCGTTCATTGCCGACCCAAACCCCGTGATCGACGATCCGTTGGCATAAATCCAAATACTGACGCATATTTTTTCTCCTCTAAACCGCACTTTTCGCGGCGGCACGCCGATAAGCCCAAACCACAATCAACAGCCCGATCAACATCATCGGCGTTGATAAAATTTGCCCCATCGAAATTTGCTGTCCTAAAAACAGTCCGAGATGTTCGTCCGGCTCGCGGAAGAATTCGACGATAAAACGGAACAAGCCGTAGAAAAACAGGAACAGTCCTGCCACCGAACCCGCCGGACGCGGTTTTTGGATAAACCAATTCAGAATAAAAAACAGTACCACGCCTTCTAACAAGGCTTCGTACAATTGCGACGGATGGCGTGGCAAATAGCCGCCGGACGGAAACAGCACCGCCCAAGAAACATCGGTCACTCTGCCCCACAATTCATCATTGATAAAATTGCCGATACGCCCCATGCCCAAGCCGAACGGAATCAACGGCGCAACAAAATCCGCAGTTTGCCAAAAAGAGCGTTTTTGTAAACGAGAGGTGATCACCATCGCCACAATCACGCCGATTAAACCGCCGTGAAACGACATGCCGCCGTCTAAAATACGGAATAAATACAGGGGATCTTGCACAAAGCGCTCGAATTGATAAAACAACACATAGCCAATCCGCCCGCCTAAAAACACCCCGAGGAAACCGTTAAACAGCAGCGAATCAACCTGATCCACCGTCCAACCGCTGTTTGCCCGGCGTGCGCGCCGCACCGCCAGCCAACGCGCAAACACAAAGCCGATCAGATACATCAAACCGTACCAACGCAAGGCGAGCGGACCGATACTGAAAATCACCGGATCAATTTGGGGAAAGACAATATATGAACTCATCGTTTAACCTATAAACATTTTAACTGCCACCAAGCACAACCAAAGGGCGAACGCTTTTTTCAAGGTCGGCACCGGCAAGGTGGTGGTGAGCGTCGCACCGAATTTTGACGTAAAAAAGGATACCGTGGTGATCAACAGCACTGCCGGCAGATAAACATAACCTAAGGAATAAGGCGGAAGCCCTTCAACGCCCCAGCCGCTCACCGCAAAACTGATCATGCCAGACATGCCTAACAGCATACCGCAAAAAGAAGACGTGCCAATCGCCTGTTTCATCTCCAAACCGCGCGCATTTAAAAACGGCACGATAAACGCCCCGCCGGCAATACCGGCAAAGCTGGATACGGTTCCAATCAAAACACCACCGATAATGCCGTTTTTCGCATTCAACGGCTTATTACCGGTTTGGTGTTTGATCGACAATAACATTTTGATCGCCAGATACAATACCATGACCGCAAACATTTTACTGGTCACCGATTTCGGCAGATAACTGACGAACAAACCGGCAATAAAAACCGAAATCATCAATGCCGGAATCAGATATTTGGCTGCCTGCCAATGCACGTTTCCCAGTTTGTGGTGGCGCTGTGCCGAAGAAAATGCGGTGATGACAATCGTGGCAAAGGACGTTCCTAACGCCACATTCATCAGCAGCGCCTCAGGAATGCCGATTTGAGGAAGTAAATATACCAGCACCGGCACAATCACCAAGCCCCCGCCAATGCCGAATAAACCGGCAAGAAAACCCGCCAAGGCACCGGTTAACAAACAACAAATAATAAAAAACGTCATCTTTTTTCTCCCCTCGCTTCCCCTTTCGGCACCGCTATTTTTTTATCATGGTTTTTGCGCTCGTATTCTTTGCGTTGATAACGCGGACTCTTTCGATAGCGGGTGTGATTATTGTGCCGTTCGCGCTCGTGCTCGCTTTTGTTGGATTCTCGCGGTTTTGCGCTGCCGCTCACACTGCTTTTGGGTTGTTGAAACAACGCTGTCGGTGCGAATTCTTTCATTACTTTACGATAAACTTCGCGTTTAAAGGAAATGACTTGTCTGACGGGATACCAATAGCTGACCCAACGCCAACCGTCGAATTCCGGAGTCGGCGTCGCCTGCATATTGATATTTTTTTCATCGCCGATCAGTTTTAATAAAAACCAGCGCTGTTTTTGCCCGATACAAACCGGGTTGCTATCGTTGCGCACCAAGCGTTTCGGCAACTTATAGCGCAACCAGCCTTTGGATAAGGAGAGGATTTTGACATCCTGTCGGCTTAAACCGACCTCTTCGTACAACTCACGGTACATGGCTTGTTCCGGTGTTTCGCCCGCATTGATTCCACCCTGTGGAAACTGCCACGAGTTCTGTCCGCACCGTTTCGCCCACAACACCTGCCCTTGTTGATTACAGATAATAATTCCTACATTCGGGCGGTAACCATCGCAATCGATCACTATCGATCCTCTTACATCATCTTGAAAAGTCTGAAATGGGATTGATTGTTTCATAATATCGCCGGTGATACAACCATAACCGTATTTGGCAAACCGCACTTTGCATTTCATCTGTCTCCGAGGCGCGCGCACGCCGCTATTTTCCGATAAAAACCGCTCCGTCTGTGGATAACTCTGTGTGCAATCATGGGAAGAAATGTTGCTTGTCCATCAGGATCGCTACGGCAACTGCGCTCCAATACTGACGATCGCCGATCGTTCGCCGGATCCGCCTTCCGCCGGCGGTTTTTCAAGCTTTCAGCCCAAACCGTCCTGTGAGATGTTGATAAAAAAATCAGTTATGATCCAGTTTGTGAACAATTTATTTCCGTCGTTAACAAAAAGTGCGGTTTGTTCACAACCTGCGAGTTATTCAGTTTTTCTGTGGATAAATTTGTGGCTGAATCAGGAATTAAACGGGATAAACACAGACCGCACTTTCGCTTTATTCTTTTTTATCTTTTAAATCAAAAAGATAAAAATATCCCGCAGCAATTCCCGCCGGCGGTTTCAGCGCTAAAACACCACCGGCGATTTTTTAAGCAGGATTATTTGAGTCCATCGCCGCTTACCGTTACAATACTAACCTTTGGCAGCGAAGGTAGTGACGACATGAGCATAACGGAAGCGTGTAATCCCCCACAATCGGAACAGCAACTGCTACAGGCAGCATTGCGTTTGGCGGGTTTGACTTTTGCCGACATTGCCGCAGAGCAGGATTTACCGGTGCCGGAAAATTTAAAACGCAATAAGGGCTGGGTCGGGATGTTGATCGAAACCGCACTTGGCGCACAAGCGGGCAGTAAAGCCGAACAGGATTTTGCCGAGTTGGGGATTGAGTTGAAAACCATTCCGATCAACCGTCAGGGCTATCCGTTAGAAACCACCTTTGTCAGTCTGGCGCCGCTCACGCAAAACAGCGGGGTGGTTTGGCACAACAGCCATGTACGGCATAAGCTGCAAAAAGTGTTGTGGATACCCGTCGAAGGCGAACGCGCGATTCCGTTAGCCGAACGGCGGGTCGGGCAACCGATTCTATGGCAGCCCAGCGCCGAACAAGAAGCCCGTTTGGCGCGTGATTGGGAAGAATTGATGGATTTGATCGTGTTAGGGCACATTCACCGCATTAATGCGTCGATCGGTGAAGTGTTGCAATTGCGTCCGAAAGGGGCAACTAAACGAGACTTAACCTCAGCTCATGGACGGCAAGGGCAACCAATTAAGGCATTACCGTTAGGATTTTACTTAAGGAAGAGCTTTACTGCGGAAATTTTGCATAAATTTTGTTTTTCCTCAAATTAATGCGATGAACTTTCATGTATCTTACCTGTCTTAGGTAAACTACTCTAAATAACTTATAATGATAAATTAAGGAAACCATTTCATGTCCAAAATACTCCTTGTTGATGACGATGTTGAACTCACTGAGCTGTTGGCTGAAGTACTAAAAATCGAGGGATTCGAAGTTGAGCAAGCCTATAATGGCGAAGAAGCGCTCAAGCTGCTTAATTTCAGCCATGATATTATCTTATTAGATATTATGATGCCGGTACTCAACGGCATCGAAACATTAAAACAAATCAGAAAAAATTTCTCGACCCCGGTATTAATGCTGACTGCGCGCGGTGACGATATTGATCGCGTGCTGGGGTTAGAATTGGGCGCAGACGATTATTTGGCGAAACCGTTTAATGATCGCGAGTTGGTTGCGCGAATCAAAGCGATTTTGCGCCGCACCCAGAACCAATCCAACGCCTTGGGCTCAATCGTCAATGCCGACAAAGAAGATAACAGGCAATTGGATTTCGGCGGCATTACCTTACATCCGGGCAGACAGCAAGCGCTGTATAACGATCGCGATTTGGATCTGACCGGCACCGAATTTGCCTTGTTGCAAATTTTAGTGAAAAATCCGGGACAAATTTTATCACGCGAATTGCTGAGTTTGGAAATTTTAGGCAAGCGCCTAACGCCGTTTGACCGCGCAATTGATATGCATATCTCCAATTTGCGGAAAAAACTGCCGGAACGTGCCGATAACCTGCCATGGTTCAAAACATTACGTGGCAGAGGTTATCTGTTGGTCACCGAAAAATAGTGAATCCGCAGGCAACAAGTGATAGAGTGCGGTTTGTACTCTATCACTTGTTTCCAAGCTATTTATGATGAAAATATTGCGTAAGTTTATCCGCCTTCTAAATTCAATTAATGTACAAATTTTCTTTTTATTTTGGTTAATTTGGTTGGCTTTTTTCGTATTGATGGGATTCGCCTTCTTTATTCCCACCATGGATGCGCGCAATTACAGCGAACTTTCCGCGGATGAAGTCAACAATTATCAATTCGAAGTCATCAAACTGATCAAAAGCAACATTCTGCACGATCTGCAATACCAAGAAAAAAAACTCACAAACGATCATTTTGATATTACGCTGCTGCCACGCAAACCGGTGCTCGTTAACCCGAATGACTATAACAAAATCATCGGTTATCTGGATTACAATGAAAGCAGCCAGTTATATCAATTTGTCAACCGCTCCAATAATCCGCTGGTTCCGCAAAAACGCCGTTTTTATAATCTCGACATTGTCGGACCGTTTATTTCGCCTTATCCGTTTACCGACAGCGAACCCTATCTGCTCTATTTCCTCGAATCGGTGGATCCGCAGCGGGAATTCGCCAATTTCTTCTTTGACCATCCGCTAATTATGCTGTTTTTGCTGATGGCAACCAGTACCCCGTTGCTGCTCGGTTTGATATTCAGTCTGACGCAACCGATCAAAGAGTTACGCAGTGCCGCCAATGCCATTTCCACCGGGGATCTTGCGGTCAGACCGATTCTGGAAAAACAAGGCTCGTTAGAATTGCGCGAAGTAGGCAAAAGCTTTAACCACATGGTCACCTCGCTGGAAGATATGATCAGTTCACAGCAACGGCTGTTGCTTGACGTTTCACACGAATTGCGCACCCCGCTGACCCGCTTACAACTGGCTGCGTCCCTATTGCGCCGCCGTCAGGGAGACAGTAATGAATTAGCCCGAATCGGCACGGAAACCGAACGAATGGAAAAAATGCTGAACCAACTATTATCGTTGTCACGCCAGCATATGAATTCGCATATTAAGCATGAAGTTTTCAGTTTACCGTTTATTTGGGAAGAAGTGGTTGACGACGCCAAATTTGAAAGCCGTGAACGCAATTTCGACTTTAGCTTTCAGCAGAATATCCCGAATCCGGAAAATTATTTTATCAATGGTAACGAAGACGCCCTTGCCAGCGCCTTGGAAAATATTATTCGTAACGCCTTTAAATATGCGCATAATCAAGTCCGACTGAGTTGTAATATCATTGATGGGGAACAACTGGAAATTATCGTCGATGATAACGGCGAAGGGGTGGCGGAACACGAATACCAACAGATTTTCCGCCCGTTTTACCGCACCGACCAAGCCCGTGCCCGCACGACCGGCGGCACCGGATTAGGCTTATCGATCGTCGCCAATTCGGTGGAACGGCACAAAGGCACGGTCACCGCAAGCAAAAGCCCGCTCGGCGGGTTGCGCGTCACCATTCGGTTACCGCTTTGGTTTGAATCTTAGCCATATTTATCCGAGCCGCCATCACCGGTTTCCAGCCACAAAAAAACACCGCCAAGGCGGTGTTTTTTATCAAGTGCGGTTAGCGCGATTACAGCACATCACGGCAATTTAGATCATCAAAAGATTGTTCCAAGCGTTTGGACATGGATTCTTCCGATTTACGCAACCAAACGCGCGGATCGTAGTATTTTTTGTTTGGTGCGTCTTCGCCTTCAGGGTTACCTAATTGACCTTGCAGATAAGCTTCGTTGGCTTTGTAGAAGTTCAAAATCCCTTCCCACGCTGCCCACTGGGTGTCGGTGTCGATGTTCATTTTCACTGCGCCGTAGCTGATCGCTTCGCGGATTTCTTCAGTGGAAGAACCGGAGCCGCCGTGGAATACGAAGTCTAATGATTTCGCCGGCAAGTTGCGCTCTTTAGAAACGAACTCTTGTGACGCGCCTAAGATAGACGGTTTTAATTTCACGTTGCCCGGTTTGTAAACACCGTGCACGTTACCGAACGCCGCCGCAATGGTGAAGCGCGGACTGACCGGATATAATTGGTCGTAAACATACAACACTTCGGCAGGTTGGGTATAAAGTTTGGACTCATCAACGCCGGAGTTATCCACGCCGTCCTCTTCGCCGCCGGTGATCCCGATTTCGATCTCTAAGGTCATGCCCATTTTTGACATCCGTGCCAAATATTCACGGCAGATTGCCATGTTTTCTTCCATTGGCTCTTCGGATAAATCAATCATGTGCGAAGAGAACAATGGTTTGCCGGTTTCGGCAAAGTGTTTTTCACCCGCGTCTAATAAGCCGTCAATCCAAGGCAACAATTTTTTCGCTGCGTGGTCGGTGTGCAGGATAACCGGCACGCCGTAGTGTTCCGCCATCTGATGTACGTGTTTGGCACCGGCAATCGCACCTAAAACATCCGGACGGGAACCGTCAGTCGGTTTCACGCCTTTACCGGCATAGAATTGCGCCCCGCCGTTGGAAAATTGCACGATAACAGGCGCTTTAACGCGTGCTGCGGTTTCCAATACTGCGTTTACAGAGTCGGTACCGACGCAGTTTACCGCCGGCAATGCAAAACCGTGTTCTTTGGCATAAGCAAAGATTTTTTGTACATCATCGCCGGTCACAACGCCCGGTTTTACAATATCTAATAATTTTGACATGGTAGATTTCCTATGTGTAAACGAGAGCCGTAACGGCTCTCAAAGTTGATAAATCGGATTAATATAACAGACAGAATACAAAGTGCGGTTTATGCTTTCGCGCGTTCTTCTAAAATCGCAACCGCCGGTAATACTTTGCCTTCAACGAACTCTAAGAAGGCGCCGCCGCCGGTTGAGATGTAAGAAATTTTGTCGGCAATACCGAACAGATCGATCGCCGCCAAAGTATCACCGCCGCCGGCAATCGAGAATGCGTCGCTGTCAGCAATCGCTTTTGCCACAATTTCAGTGCCTTTGCGGAAGTTCGGGAATTCGAACACGCCGACCGGACCGTTCCACAAAATGGTTTTGGCATTACGGATAATTTCAGCCAACACTTCTGCCGATGTATCGCCCAAATCTAGAATTTGCTCGTTATCTTGCACATCGGTCACGCTTTTTTCCACCGCTGCCGCCGTTTCAGAAAACTCGGTTGCGACACGGACATCACTCGGTAGTGGAATTTCAGAGGTTTGCAACAAACGTTGCGCTTCGGGAATGAGATCCGCTTCATACAAGGATTTGCCCACATTCAAGCCCTGAGCGGCAACGAAAGTATTAGAAATACCGCCACCGACGATTAATTGGTCGGCAATTTTAGACAGTGAATCCAACACGGTTAATTTGGTTGATACTTTCGAACCGCCAACAATCGCCACCATTGGGCGCGCAGGGGTTTTCAAGGCTTTCCCCAATGCGTCCAATTCATTGGCTAACAACGGGCCGGCACAAGCGATCGGGGCAAATTTTGCCACGCCGTGGGTTGAACCTTGCGCGCGGTGTGCGGTGCCGAATGCATCCATCACGAATACATCACACAGTGCGGCATATTTTCGGGCAAGTTCATCTTCATTTTTCTTTTCGCCTTTGTTGAAGCGCACATTTTCCAACACCACCAATTCATTGGCAGCCACATCAACGCCGTCCAAGTAATCTTTCACCAAACGCACCGGTACATCTAATGCCGCATTCAAATAATCAACTACCGGCTGCAGCGAATATTCCGCATTGTATTCGCCTTCCGTCGGACGACCGAAGTGAGAAGTCACCATGACTTTCGCACCTTGCTTCAACGCCAGCTCAATCGTCGGAATCGACGCTTTGATACGGGCATCGGAAGTGACTTTACCGTCTTTAACAGGCACATTTAAATCGGAACGAATCAGAACACGTTTGCCTGCCAAATCCAAGTCGGTCATTTTAATTACTGACATAATAAATCCTCTTGTTTTAGTTAATTAATGAATACTTATCCTATAACGCCTAGAGTTGATTATAACAATTTAATCACTCTCCACAATGCAAAATTTTATTCTGTGAAATAATACCCGATTATACTTCGAAAACGGCGCCATACCAGGCTCCGATTACATTTTCCTGCAATTCAAAACGAATTGTAACAGTTCGATCACCTTTCTGTTGCAACTGTGGTACTTTCAGCCTCAAATTCTTAAAATTGACGGCATTAGAATTGGATTTTCGGGCAGTTAATCACCGTCCAATCCAAGCTATAACAAATTTGCAGTTCATCGCGTCCGCTGCCTAAATATTTGCCTGCCAAGTGCGGGTTGTTTTTGCGCAACCAGGTAAACAAATCCGCCCTTTTCAATTCATAATCCGGTAATTTCAGCGTCAAGAACAGTTGCCGCTGCTTATCAAAATAACTTTTCGCATCGGCAAAAGCACAGGCGCCGTGTTTTTCCCACTGCCCTTGCAATAAGCGCAAACTCGGTGAATGCGGCAAATATTGTTCCAATAACGTCACGTCCAACGGTGCCAAATCCCCTTGGCAAAAGCGGGGGTGATCGGTCACACGACGCGCGGTGGCGCTCTGCGGCCATAAGCCATGAATCACCCAGCCGAATTTTTGTACGCCGTCGCATTGATAAGCCGCCTCTTTGGGAATCGCCCCGGCATGGTTGGCGCGTTGGTTGTGGCAATAGCCGGGCGACCAAGAGAGTACCAACGCATAGTAGCCGGTTTTGGCGGTTTTATTTTGTCCGATAGGATCCCGTTGCATGGAAACGTCATAATCGGTTTCCAACACTGCGTCAATCGACGATTTTTGCCGATAAGACACATACAAGGCACTTAAAATCAAGCCGAAAAACAGGACGACAAACAGGGCGAGTTGTGAGATTTTGCTTGAATTGAGCTGCATACTTTTCTATTTTCACTAAAATTAAACAATGGATTGTTGGTTTTTTCAACGCATTTGATTATAATCGTCCGCCTTTTAACGGCGTGGACGACTTTGAGAGAATACCACTTATGGCACTGCTGATCACCGAAAAATGCACCAATTGCGATATGTGCGAACCTGAATGCCCGAATCAGGCTATCAGCATGGGCGAGGAAATCTACGTAATTGATCCCGCCCTGTGTACCGAATGCGTCGGGCATTACGAAACGCCGACCTGTCAGAAAGTCTGCCCGATTAATAACTGTATCATCACCGATCCCGATCATCTCGAGAGCGATGATGTATTATGGGAACGCTTTGCGCTGCTGCACCACGCAGATAAATTATAATTAACGGAAATACCAGCGCGACAACAAAATACCGGCGTTGACCGCCACATTTAAACCGCTGGTTAACGGATTTTCAAACGACAGCACCACATTATGATCCGCCAGCGGATTATTTTCCGCCGACACGGTTTCACGCAGCACCAATGCCACTTTATCACCTAATACCAATTTATTCAGGGCTTCAGCCTGCTTGTTTGCCGTCAAAGCAAGCACTTGATAACCCGCGCTTTTCAGTTGTTGAATGGCGAGCTCGGTATTATGGCTTTCCAGCGCATAAATCTGTTCCATACCGCCCTCGGCAACCCGTGCCGCCGCCGCAGAATAGAGCTGATCCGCACTTTCGCACACAATGCCTTTCACGCCGTAATAGGCGGCGGTACGAATCACGCCGCCGATATTATGCGCATTGTTCAGCCCGTCTAACAACAACACGCAATCTTGCCGTTTTTCGCTTTTGAGATAACCGTCCAGCGTCATCGGCGTGGCTTTTTTCACCAATAAACAGATACCGCCGTGATGTTCACTGCCGCTCACCAATTCCAACTCATCATTCTCGACAATATGATAGGCTTTTTTCTGAGTCGCCAAATAGCTGGTGAGTTTGCCGATACGGTGGCTGGTGTCGATATTCGCCCACAAACGTACAATGCTGTCAGGGCGTTGCCGGAACACCGCGATACACGCCGCTTCGCCGTAAATTTTCATTTCCTCGTTGCGATTTTTACGGATTTTTTCCGGTGCACGCGGCGACAGAGGTCCGGTTTTTTTCTCGCCTTTGACTTCGCCTTTAATCATCACTTTGACATTGCCGCTGGTATTCTTACCGGCTTTGGTGGCGTTTAATTCGCGCTCGCCCCACACATACGCCGGCGCGGTATTGTCTTGATTTTCACGGCTTGGGCGTGCCGCGCGCGGCTTGCGATCATCGCGTCGCTCGTCATTGCGTTCAAATCCGCCTTTGCGACGATCGGCGCGCGCCGAACGTTCAAAAGTGCGGTTTTCGCCGAAACCACGCCCTTTTTTGTCATTTCTCTCATTTCTGTCGCTTCTGTCGTTGCGGGGATTTCTCTCGCTGCGCGCGTTACGATCATCATCGCCGCTTCTGCCTTGCCGTTTGCGATCTGATGTGCCTTTTATGCCTTTGTCGGAAAAACGGTTACTGGACGAAGGTTGCTGAAATGCCGGTTTACGGCTGGATTTGTCGTTCATTGAAGTGCCTATAAAATTGATGATGAAGTGGATTTCTGATGTCGAAAGCCGGTGTCGAAATCGGGGCGAAACATAGAAATGTGATCTGCTGCCGATTATAGCAAATTTTCTGCCGATTTAATCAAACTTCTGGGAAAATCCTGTTCAAAGGCGAACAACGCAGGTAAACTAAATCACTTTACTAGGATTTTTCACGTTTAGCGCCGGATTGCGCCGACACGATCCTACATGATTCGATTTCTTTGTTATATGTTGCTAACTATGCTGAATTCTAAATATTATCAGTCGCTCAATCAGTTACAATCGCTGCCGTTTTTGCCGCTACAGGCGGAAAACGTGGAAATTCTCTATTCCGCGGCCGACTATAAACAACAATTCATTCAACTGATTCGAACGGCAAAAAAACGTATCTATATTACCGCACTTTACTGGCAGAATGACGAAGCCGGGCACGAAATGCTGCACGAACTATACCAAGCCAAACAACGCAATCCCGCGCTGGATGTGCAGGTGTTTGTCGATTTCCACCGCGCACAGCGCGGCTTATTAGGCGCGGAAAATAAGCAAACCAATGCCGAATGGTATGCCGAACAGCGGCAAAAATACGCCCTAGATCCCGAAAATGATATCGCCATTTACGGCGTGCCGATCAATACGCGCGAACTGTTCGGCGTGCTGCATATCAAAGGTTCGGTATTTGACGACACCGTGCTTTACAGCGGCGCCAGCATTAACAACGTGTATCTGCACCAACAGGATAAATACCGTTATGACCGCTATCAAAAAATTACCCATCCGGCATTAGCCGACAGTTTTGTCGAGCTGTTACAACAACATATTTACGATGAAAGTGCGGTACAGCGTCTGGATCAAACGGTACGCAAAGATAAAAGCATCCGCCCGCAATTGCGCCAATACCGCAAAAAGCTGAGTCAGTCCGTTGCTTATCAACTGACGGATTCACAACCGTTTGCAGCTGATCAATTACTGATCACCCCAATTTTCGGTCTTGCCAACGGCAATCCGCTAAACGGCGTGATCGAATCATTGTTTGCGGTTGTACGGCAAAAATTGACGATTTGCACGCCTTATTTTAATTTTCCACGCAGCTTACGCCTGCAATTAGGGCAATTATTAAAAGAAGGCAAACAGGTGGAAATCATCGTCGGCGACAAAACCGCCAATGATTTCTATTCACCACCGGATAAGCCGTTTACCATGTCGGCGGCACTGCCTTATCTGTATGAAATGAACCTGCGCAACTTCTGCAAAAAGCACCACAAGATGATCAGCAATGGGCTGCTCAGCGTGCGTTTGTGGCAAGACGGCGATAATTCTTACCACCTCAAAGGCGTGTGGGTCGACGACCAATATATTTTATTAACCGGCAACAACCTCAATCCGCGCGCTTGGCGCTTGGACGCAGAAAACGGTTTGCTGATCTCGGATCCCAAACAGCAACTGCAACCGCAACTGCAAAAAGAACTGAACACCATTCGCCAGCACACCGGCATGATTCACCACTACCGTGCCTTGGAAAGGCTGCAAGATTATCCTAGTGAGGTAAAAAAACTGCTCAACCGTTTCCGACGGGTGCAGGCGGATAAGATTGTCAAATTAATTCTGTAATTTTAATTTCGCGTTCCCATAAGACAGGCGGATTTATGTTCCGCCTGCGTCAAAATATTTTGTGATCCCTCTCGCATCCTTTATTTTTTTCACGTGACAATTTTTAAATTTCATGAATACTTCATTTTGATTTCGACTAATTTTCACAATTTACGGGGAAATTAAAATGAAGTTCTTAAATCTAACCTTACACACTTGGTTTAATCAAGACCACAAACTTGCCTATCCATTCCCATAAATTCAGATCAGATGGTTAAACTGCGCATGTAAAAATAACACTGCGCCAGTACCATTATTTTACTGCACAATATTTACATCAAAGCAGTTATTTATTTTCAGATAAATAACCAGCGCTTTTCTATTGTCAAAAAATAAGGATTTTGTTATGAATCAATTTAAACATTTGCCCGAACCGTTCCGTATCCGCGTCATTGAACCGGTCAAAACAACAACACGGGAATATCGTGAACAAGCCATTTTAGCCGCCGGCATGAACCCTTTTTTATTGGATAGCGAAGATGTCTTTATCGATCTGCTGACCGATAGCGGCACCGGCGCCATCACCCAAGAAATGCAGGCCGCCATGTTCCGCGGCGACGAAGCCTACAGCGGCAGCCGGAGTTTCCATGCGTTGTCTGCTGCGGTCAAAACCATTTTCGGCTATCAATATACTATTCCGACCCACCAAGGACGGGGAGCAGAACAAATTTATATTCCGGTGTTAATAAAAAAATGCGAACAAGAAAAAGGCGGTAAGCGCGATAAAATGACCGCACTTTCCAATTATTTCTTTGACACCACCCAGGGCCATACCCAATTAAATCACTGCGTTGCGAAAAATGTATATAATAATAATGCGTTTAATACGGAAATTTATGATGATTTCAAAGGTAATTTTGATTTAGACAAATTAGAATCGGCAATTTTGACCATCGGCGCAGAAAATATTCCGTATATTGTCAGCACCATCACTTGTAATTCAGCGGGCGGGCAACCGGTTTCAATCGCTAATTTAAAAGCGGTATATGCCATTGCACAAAAATATGCGATTCCGGTGGTGATGGATTCCGCCAGATTTGCCGAAAATGCCTATTTTATTCAACAGCGGGAAACCGGTTATGCCGATTGGACAATTGAAGAAATCACCTACGAATCGTATAAGTATGCCGATATTCTCGCCATGTCCGCTAAAAAAGATGCGATGGTGCAAATGGGCGGGCTGCTTTGCTTCAAAGACGATTCGATGTTAGACGTTTATACCGAATGCCGTACCTTGTGCGTGGTACAAGAAGGCTTCCCGACTTACGGCGGTTTGGAAGGCGGGGCGATGGAGCGGCTGGCAGTCGGTTTGGTTGACGGAATGCGGCAAGAGTGGCTGGCGTACCGGATTCAGCAAGTACAATATTTGGTTGACGGACTGGAAGCGATTGGTATCCATTGCCAACAGGCGGGCGGACACGCTGCTTTCGTCGATGCGGGCAAATTGTTACCGCATATTCCGGCGGAACAATTTCCGGCACACGCTCTCGCCTGCGAATTATATAAAGTTGCGGGAATTCGGGCGGTTGAGATTGGTTCATTATTATTAGGGCGGGATCCGCAAACCGGCAAACAGCACCCTTGCCCTGCCGAACTATTGCGTTTGACCATTCCCCGGGCAACCTACACCCAAACCCATATGGATTTTATCATCGAAGCATTTGCCAACGTGAAAGAGAACATTCATGCCATTAAAGGATTGGATTTCGTGTATGAACCCAAAGTATTACGGCATTTTACGGCGCGTTTAAAAGAAGTGGATAACACTTAATAATGGTTTATCAAAGTGCGGTTTTATATAGGACCGCACTTTGGTACGATAACGGAGTATAACTATGAAAAAACAACCTTCTTTACTTGGCGGCGCTTGTATCATCGCCAGTGTTTGTGTCGGCGCGGGAATGCTGGGTTTGCCGAGTGCCGGCGCCGGGGCTTGGACACTGTGGTCGTTATTTGCCATCACCCTCACCATGGTGATGATGACCTTATCCGGCTGGTTGCTGTTAGAAGCTTTTCAACACTATGATATTCGTGTTTCTTTTGATACGGTGACCCGTAATTTATTAGGGGAAAAAGTCAATTTTATCAATAACCTTGCCGTCTATTTTGTCGGTTGTATTCTGCTCTATGCCTACACTACCTCATCCGGATTGATTATCAGCCAATTATCGCAGCTCAACCCCGCCTTGTCCGCCACCTTATTTGTGCTGTTTTTTTCCTCGATTGTCTGGTACTCAACCAAAGCCGTCAGTCGGGTTTCCGTCGTTTTAATCGCCTTTATGATCTTAAGTTTTATCTTTAGTATTTCCGGGATGTCGACGCAAATTGATCTCAGTATTTTATTCGATTCCATCAATGCTAACGGAACATACCTGCCCTATATGATGGCATTATTGCCGGTGGCGTTAACGTCCTTCGGTTACCACCATTCCGTTGCCTCAATGCGAATCTATTATGCTGAAGAAAAGCGAGCGCAAAAAGCCATTCTTGGCGGTACCGCCATTGCGTTGTTTTTTTATGCCGTCTGGTTGATTAGTATTTTTGGTCATTTACCGCGTGCACAATTTATCCCGGTGATTGCCCAAGGCGGCAATATCGACGTGTTATTAACTGCCTTAAGCAGTGTCATCGACTCTACGCGCGTATCCCATGCCATTAATATTTTCTCAATGGCGGCGATCCTATCGTCTTTTATTGGCGTCGGTTTAGGATTATTTGATTTCTTGGCGGATTTCTTCAAATTTGACGACAGCAAAATCGGCAGAACCAAAACTTGGAGCGTCACCTTTCTTCCGCCGCTGCTGATGTCGATCTTATTCCCTTTTGGTTTTGTTGTCGTTATCGGCTATGCCGGCGCCGTGGCGACCATCTGGGCGTGCATTATCCCAGCCCTACTTGCCCGCAAAGCACGCCAAACCGCTCCCCAACCGCAAGCATTTACCGTTATCGGCGGAAATATTACGAGCTATTCGGTCATTCTGTTCGGCGTGCTAGTCGCCCTGTTTCATCTATTGGCAATGATCGGTAAATTGCCTGTATTTAGCGGATAATCGAAGTGCTTTACAGCAAGTGCGGCTCGCTCAACCGCACGCTACTAAAAACCGATAAACGTCGCTCTATCTTGGTACAATAATTGTTACGTGGGTTTCGCCAACACCGACTCCCGCCACATCAAGTGCGGTTCGAGGGTTAATGTGCGGTGGGGTTGATCGGGATTTTTGATTCTTGCCAACAGCATTTCCACCGCTTGCTTGGCAAGATTGTTTTTTGATTGGTGAATGGTGGTGAGCGGCGGGGAGAGATATTGCGCCATTTCAATATTGTCGTAGCCGATAATCGAAATCTCTTTGCCGACGGTGAGGCCGGCGCGCCATGCCGCTTGATACGCGCCAATCGCGATAGTGTCGGAGCTGGCGAAAACCGCACTTGGGCGCGGATTCAGTTGCAGCAATTTTTGCATACTCTCAATGCCCCCCTCGACATCAAAATGGCTTTCGATAATCCATTCATCGCGCAACGCAATCCCAGCCTCTGAAAGTGCGGCTTGGTAGCCTTTCAGCCGATTTGATGCCAAGGATTTTTTAAAACTGCCGGTGATAATCGCAATCTCGCGGTGTCCTGCCTCAATCAAGGTTTTTGTCGCCAGATAACCGCCGTATTCCGAATTTTCGTGCACTTTATCCGCATTAAGTGCGGTCGGCCACCAGTCCAACATCACCATCGGCAGGTGTAATCGCTGGCTGATGTCGTCGTTCAGTTGCCAATGGGATTCGGCGCACATCAAAATCAAGCCGTCCACTTGCTTGCGAATCAAGGTTTCCAAGTTACGTTGCAGCCGCTCGCTGTCGCCGTCGGTGTAGGACAAAATCAGGTTATATTGATGACGGTGGCAATAGCGTTCGACACTGCGCAGCACTTCGGCGAAAAACGGATTGGAACTTGCCGTGACCAACATGCCCAAGGTATTGGTTTCTTTGACTTTTAAACTGCGCGCCAAGGCTGACGGGGTGTAATTCAGCTGCTGCACCACCGCCATCACTTTGTCGCGGATTTCATCGCTGACAAAGCGTGAATTGTTGATGACGTGCGATACCGTCGAGGTCGAAACCTGCGCCAAACGGGCAATATCTTTCATCGTCGCCATCGTTTTTCCTTAATTTGAGAGTTGCGCCTGTAAAAATTGCTCGGTTTCCTGCCGTGTCGGAATCGACGGCTGCGCACCATGGCGTGTCACCGAAATTGCCGCAGCGGCGTGGGCGAAACGTACCGCCTCATTTAAGGCTTTTCCCTCTAAAAGTGCGGTCAGCAAGCCTGCGTTAAAGGTGTCGCCGGCGGCAGTGGTATCAACCGCCTGCACGCGGAAACCGGCGATTATGCCGTTAAAACCGCCCTTTTGGCTGACAAATACGCCTTTTGCTCCCAAGGTGATCAACACCGTGGCAATGCCTTTTTGGTGAAACACCTCGGCGGCTTGTTTGGCGCTGGCTTCATCATCGACTTTAATCCCGGTCAAGATCTCGGTTTCGGTTTCGTTCGGGGTGATCATATCCGCCAGAGCCAACAATTCATCGGACAACGGCTGCGCCGGCGCAGGGTTTAAAACCACCTGAGTTTGGTTGGCGTTGGCGATTTTCGCCGCCGCCAGCACGCCCTCTAACGGGGTTTCCAACTGCATTAACAGTGTGTCGGCGTGTGCGATTTTATCGGCGAATTGTGCCACTAACGTCTGATCTAAATGGGCATTTGCCCCGGCTGCCAGCACAATGCTGTTTTCGCCGCTTGCCGCCACCTGAATCATGGCAATCCCGCTCATTTCATCGGCAACGGTCACAATGCTTTCGGTATTAATCCCGTCCTGTGCGAAGGCGTTTTTCATCGCCGCGCCCAGGGTGTCATCGCCGATACAGGCGATAAAATCGGTCGGCGTGCCCAAACGTGCCGCCGCCACCGCCTGATTTGCGCCTTTGCCGCCGTAAGCAATGTGATAACCATTGCCTGCCAAGGTTTCGCCCGGCTGTACAAAGTGCGGTACGGCAAGCACATGATCGGCGTTAATGCTGCCCAGCACGACCAGTTTTTGTGTTTGTGTCATAAACTACCTGCTTTACATCACATTATCTCCCTCCGCTGGCAGAGGGAGTACCATTTTTCATGAGAAAAATGCGGAGGGAGGGAAACATATTGGAGAAAATCGCTATCAATACTCGAAACAGATTTCACCGCAAATTATTTTGCCACCACTTTCAACGGCACTGGAATCATTGTTTCGACCGGTTCGCCTTTCAGCACGCGATCCGCCGTTGCGACACCCAATTCGCCGATTTTTTCCGGTTGTTGCGCAATGGTTGCGCCCAATTTACCGGCCTCCACCGCACGCACCGCGTCATCGGTGCCGTCAAATCCCACAACCAAGACGTCTTTTTTCGCCGCTTGCAATGCTCTCAAGGCGCCCAATGCCATTTCATCGTTTTGCGCGAACACCGCTTGCACCGCACTTTGGCTTGCCAACAGGTTTTCCATCACATTCAGCCCTTTGGTACGGTCAAAATCCGCCGGTTGGCTTGCCAGTAACGCAAAGCCATTTGCCTCGACCGCTTGTGCAAAACCTTCGCCACGCTCACGCGCCGCTGATGTCCCGGCGATACCTTCCAGTTGGATCACTTTCACATCTTTGCCCAATTTTTCCGCGATGAAATCCCCGGCAAGCTTGCCACCGGCAACGTTATCAGACGCAATATGGCTGACCACTTCGTCTTTTACCGCGCCACGGTCTAAGGTAATCACCGGCACGCCTTGCTTGTTAGCGCGAAGCACCGCATTGGCAACCGCTTCGGAATCGGTCGGGTTAATCAACAACACTTTCGCGCCACGCACCAGTAAATCTTCCACATTCGCCAGTTCTTTCGCCGGATCGTTTTGCGAATCCAACACCACCAAATTGTAGCCTAATTTATCCGCTTCTTTTTGCGCGCCGTCTTTTAAGGTCACAAAAAACGGATTGTCCAAGGTCGAAACCGCCAAGGCGATCGTTTCTTTTGCCAACACCGAGCCGCTGACCGCCAAACTCATGATTAAAGCCGATGCAACTGTGGTTAATTTTTTCATAACATTTCCTCGTTCATTGATTTAACACCTATAGAAGTGCACGTCCTTGTGCCGCGACGTCCTTGTTCTTCCACTGATTATTTATCCAACTTTTTTACTGCCTAAATAGTTATCCGCCAACACTGCCACCAGAATAACCAATGCTTTTGCAATCATCTGATAGTAAGATGAAATATCCAAAATATTCAATGCGTTATTTAAGAAGCCGATAATCAATGCGCCGATTAACGTCCCCATCACGCGCCCTTTGCCGCCCATTAAGCTGGTGCCGCCGACCACGACCGCGGCAATCGCGTCCAATTCATAGCTGACCCCTGCGGTCGGTTGTGCCGAAGACAGACGGGCAGTCACGATTAAGCCAGCCAATGCCGCTAATAACCCGCTTGCCGCAAACACGAACAGCTTAATTTTGGTGACGTTAATGCCGGACAATTTGGTCGCCGCTTCGTTGCCGCCCAAGGCGTAGATGTAACGCCCCATACGGGTGTGTTGCAGAATGTACCACGCCGTGGCAAACACCAACGCCATAATCCAAATTGGCACAGGAATGCCGAACAGATAGCCCGTGCCAATCCACGCGAACTGATCGGCACTGTCGGAAAAACCGGTGCTGACCGGGCGCCCGTCGGTGTAAACCATGGTGACACCGCGCAATAAGGTCATCGTGACTAAGGTGGCAATAAACGCCTGCACCTTGCCTTTGGCGACAATCAAACCGCTCACGCCGCCGAGCAACATCCCGGCAACCAGCACCACCGGCACCACGATAAAAATCGAAATATCCAAACCGACCATGGTCGCGGCAAAAGCGCCGGTCAATGCCAACACCGAACCGACCGAGAGGTCAATCCCGGCAATCAAAATCACAAAGGTCATGCCAACCGCGATAATCGCATTGACCGAGGTTTGGCGCAGAATATTTAAGATATTATCCGTGCTGAAGAAATTCGGGTTCAGCAACGAAACGATAAATACCAGCACCAAGAGTGCAATGATCGACCGCTGTTCGATTAAAAACCCTTTTAGATTAAAACCGCTCTTTTTTGTTATGCTTGTCATTTCTGTTTTTACCTCAAATCAGTTGTGACTATTTTTACCGATTGCCGCCGCCAACAACTGCTCTTGCGTTGCTTGATCGCGCATAAATTCGCCGCTGATTGCCCCTTCACGCATCACCAAAATGCGGTCGCTCATGCCCAACACTTCCGGCATTTCCGACGAAACCAAAATAATGCTCAAGCCTTCGTCTTTAAATTTATTAATCAGTTGATAAATCTCTTTTTTCGCGCCGACATCCACCCCGCGCGTCGGTTCGTCCAAAATCAGCACTTGCGGACGGGTCATCAAGCCTTTGGCTATCGCCACTTTTTGCTGATTGCCGCCCGACAACAGCCCGACTTCCTGCTCGCGGCTTGGGGTTTTGATGTTGAACAACATAATAAAGTCGTCCACCGCCAAGCATTCCGCCCCTTTTTTAACGTGTCCGTATTGCGAAAAATACTGAAGTGCGGTCAAGCTCATATTCTCTTTCACCGACATGCCTAAAATCAGCCCGTCGCCTTTGCGATCCTCCGAAATATAAACAATGCCGTTGTTCAAACCGTCTTGCGCACTGCGATTGTCAATCGGCTTGCCGTTCAACCGCACTTCGCCGTCAGTTTTCGGCAGTGCGCCGTAAATCACCTTCATCAGTTCGCTGCGCCCTGCCCCCATTAAACCGGAAATGCCGAGAATTTCACCGGCGTGCAGTTTGAAACTGACATCATGCACGCCGCTGCCGGACAAATTTTTCACCTCTAAACGGGTTGCGCCGTAGGCTTTTTCCAAATGCGGATAGCGCTCTTCCAATTTGCGCCCGACCATCATTTCAATCAGACGATCTTCGCTTAACTCCGCCACCGCACTTTCGCCGATAAATTCCCCGTCGCGCAACACGGTTACATCATCACAAATCTCGAAAATCTCTTTAATCCGATGGGAAATATAGACAATACCGCGCCCTTCGGCGGTTAATTCCTTGATAATATTGAATAATGATTCGGTTTCGGTGTCAGTCAGCGCGTCGGTCGGCTCGTCCATAATAATTACGCGCGACTCAAAACTGAGCGCTTTGGCGATTTCCACCATCTGCAATTCGCCAATCGACAACTCGCCTGCCAAGGTGCGGCTACTGTGTTTCACATTCAGCTTTGCCAGCAATTTGTCCGCTTCTTGGTACATTTTCGCCCAGTCGATACCACCGAAACGGTTGAGAAATTCACGCCCGAGAAAAATATTTTCCGCAATCGTCAGGTTGTTAATCAGGTTCAACTCTTGGTGAATAATGCTGATTCCCGCTTCTTGCGAGGCTTTCGGGCCGCTGAACGCCACTTTTTGCCCGAGATAATCGATACTGCCGCTGTCTTTGCCGTAAATGCCGGTCAACACCTTCATCAGGGTCGATTTGCCCGCGCCGTTTTCCCCCATCAACGCCATCACCCGTCCGGCATAGACATTCAGGCAGGCGTTATTCAACGCTTTCACCCCGGGAAAGGATTTTTCAATGCCTTGAATTTGTAATAAGACTTGTTGCATAACAGCCCCTAAAACGGCACGCCGGAATAGAGAATCACGTTGGCATAAGGCGAACATTCGCCGCTGCGCACAATGCCGTTTGATTGGCTGCTCAAGGCCTTAAATTCTTCATGGCTGACATAATCAACCGCAATTTGGTTGCCTTGTTGCTGTTCCAGTTGTTGGAGCTGTTGTAATAATGCGTCATGAATCTCAGGATTTTTCGCTTTGATTTCTTCCGCCAATACCGCACTTTCGACAAATAATTCTTGCGTCACCACCGCAACCGTTTGCAAAAAGTGCGGTACGCCGGCGGTCAGGGCTAAATCCACGCGTTCGACTTCAAACGGAATCGGCAACCCGGCATCGCAAATCGTCAAACTGTCGGTATGCCCGAGAGTCGCGATCAAATGCGACAGCTGCGCATTTAACAGTGCGGTTTTTTTCATGATTAATCCTTCTTTTTTGGCTTTCTCTTGCTATCGAAACGTTTCGATAAGATTTGCATACATTTTAGAGAAGAAAACCAGAAAACCAAAATGGATTTATTACAGAATGTGAGCCGGATCAGATTTTAATTATTGAGCAAGTCAAAGTGCGGTGAGCTATTTTCCCGGTTACCATTTGCAAGTTAAAAAGTGATTATTTATCCAACGGTTACAACGGGCTTTCAATCTGTAACTGTTCGCAGATCGTATTGATCGAAAGCAGGAGGTAGGAGCGCAGGATTTTTTCGCTACGCAGGGTTTTGACCTGCAACAACAATGAATCTTTATTATCGTGCACGCTTAATGCGGTGGATTGCAGCTCTTGTTCCAACTTTTGCAGCATGGTTTTATCTTGCACCGAAGCCAGTTGCTGTAAGAAATCCAATGTCAGCGGAGAAGAAAACGCATACTCTTTGCTCTCGTTATTCAACCGCGCTTTGAGTGTCAAATAACGTTCAATATCCTGATATGCCTCAGTCTCAAGCACGCCCAAGCCCAGCAGCACCTTCAGGCGCACGCTGAGATCGGCTAACGGACCTTGGCTGCCGAGCAACGAATCCACCACAGATTTCACCGCAAAATCCGTTTTGCGAAAAACCCGTTGCATTAGTTGCTCCACGTCATTATCAAAAATATTTACCGCGGCGGTGATAATGCCACGCAAGGTGGGAATATCGTTCAACTGCTCGTAAACAAACTGCTCTTGAGACGGAGACATAGTGTTAAATAATCAATCCTTGATTTTGCTTAATTGTTGGTAGTTGGCGACGATCGCGTTCACCACCGCACTTTCGCCCAAGCCGGTATAGCGATGGATCGCCTGAAGCACGCCATTATCCGCAATATAAGCCTGCAATTCAACTGCCTGCGGATCACTTTCGTTGCGATAATGCAGTGCGGCGGCAATGGCTTTCACTAACGTATCATGCGGCAAGCCGTATTCAATCGTGCCGTTCAGCGGTTTGATCAAGCGATCATTCGGGCTGAGTTTGCGGATCGGCTCGCGTCCGACGCGATCAACATCGTCCGGCAAATACGGATTGGCAAAACGTTTCAGAATTTTTTCAATATAGGCAAAATGTTTCTCTTGCTCAAAACCGTAGCGCTTAATCAACACCGCACCGCTTTCCTGCATGACCGACCGCACTTGCCGTTTGATCGCTTCATCTTCAATCGCTTCGCGGATCAGATGGTGTCCGCTTAATTTGCCTAAATAGGCGGTCACCGCGTGCCCGGTGTTCAACGTGAACAACTTGCGCTCGACAAATGCCATTAAATTATCGGTCAACTCCATGCCCGTAATCTTGGGAATGTCGCCTTTGAATTGGGTTTGATCGACAATCCATTCGCTAAACGCTTCCACCGTCACCAACAGCGGATTTTCCGCATTCGGCGCCACCGGCGGCACAATGCGATCCACCGCCGAATCCACAAAGCCGACATATTGCTCAAGTGCGGTATGATAATCGGGATTGAGCTGCTCCAGCACTTTTTGTTTTAAGAAGGAAGTACCCCGCACCATATTTTCGCAAGCGATGATGTTCAGATAATGTTTATTGCCACCGGCGAAACGGATTTCCAGCGCTTTGGCGATGGTGGCAGAGATAATCGCTAACACGTTCGGACCAACCGCTGTGGTGACCAAATCCACTTGGTTGAATTTCTCGATGAGCTGATCGCTGTTTTTGGAATTGATCGCCGCAACCGGCGCAACGCGTTCAATGTTGCTTTGCTGTTCGCTGACGATTTTTACGTCGTAGGCTTGTTGCCGGTTCAATAAATCAATCACCGCGTCGTTCACGTCGGCAAAAGTCACATGAATGCCGGAATCGGATAATAGCTTACCGATAAAGCCGCGTCCGATATTGCCGGCACCAAAATGTAATGCTTTCATTTTTCTTTCCTTTTTTACAGAGAAGCAGAGATGTCTGGCTAAACTATTCAGTAATCCAAAACGCATTCGGTATATGGGGAAAGTAGGGACGGATTATATATCCGCCCGAACCGCACTTCGTAAACGGACTGATATATAATCCGCCCGTACTTTGTCTAAGCATATTGGTTACGAATTCAGAAACATCTCTCTTTTATTCGGTTGATTATTTCAATAACGCCAACACTTGTTCCACATCGGTTGTCGTCGTCAGCAGTTCGATAGACGCTTCGCTGTCTAACGCACCGGTGATAGAGGTTACCACCGCAATGTGTTCGTTATTTTTCGCCGCAATCCCAATCACCAGTTTTGCCACACCGTCTTCCTCGTCGGTGAACTGCACCCCGTCGGGATATTGACAGAACACGATACCGGTTTTAATCACTTCGTCTTTGGCTTCAATCGTACCGTGCGGCACCGCAACCCCTTCGCCCAGATAAGTCGAAACCAGTTTTTCACGTTCGAACATCGCCGGCACGTAATCCGGTTTGGCAAAACCGGCTTTCACCAACTGCTCGCCGGCAAAACGAATCGCTTCTTCTTTCGTTGCGGCTTTTAAGCCTAAGAAAATTTGCTCTTTTTGTAGTTTAAATGCCGGCGGTTGTTCAACTTCTGCCGCTTGCTCAGCGACACCTGCTTGCGCAGCACTGGATTTATCGACGATATCACTGACCAAACTGTCATAGAACGGATTGTCCAAGAAGTTGGTTAATGACAAATGGGTCGCTTCCGGCACTTGTTGTTTGGCTCGCAGAGTCAAATCTTTATGGGTAATCACTAAGCGTGCATCCGCCGGCAAATCATTGATTGCGCAGTTGACCACACGGATATCCAAACCTGCCGCCTGCACTTTTTTGCGCAGCATACTCGCCCCCATCGCACTGGAGCCCATACCGGCGTCGCAAGAAACATAAATGGTTTGCAACGTATTGTAATCCGCACCGCTCAATTCGGTTTTACCGTTGCCCATTTTCATCGCTTTCATTTGTGACGTTGCGTCTTCCAGCGAAACACCTTCGCCTTCTTGCTTGTCGGTTTTCAACAAAACCGAGGCAACGGCGAACGAGGTGGCGCAAGAGGCGATAACCGAAGTGATCACACCGACAAACGCCGGCGGCGGGGTCATCAGCAAGACCGCAAAGATGGAACCTGGTGAGGCAGGCGCACGCAAGCCGGCGTTAAACAAAACCAAGGTCAATACGCCAACCATACCACCGGCAATTACCGCTAAGATCAAACGTGGTTTCATCAGGATATACGGGAAATAAATTTCGTGGATTCCGCCAAAAAAGTGGATAATCGCCGCACCGCCCGCAGTTTGTTTGGCACTGCCGCGACCAAAGAAAATATAGGCTAATAAGATTCCTAAACCCGGGCCCGGATTGGCTTCAATCAGGAAGAAAATAGATTGACCGAATTCGGTGGATTGTTGCACCCCCAACGGGGTGAAAATGCCGTGGTTAATCGCATTGTTCAAGAACAAGACTTTCGCCGGTTCAACAAAGATTGAAGTCAATGGCAATAAACCGGCGTTGACCAACACATCAACCCCAGCCGCCAAGGCAACAGAAAGGGCTTTAACCGCCGGTCCAATCAGCACCAATGCCAATAATGAGCACAGCATGCCGATAATCCCGGCAGAGAAGTTGTTGACCAACATCTCAAAACCGCTCTTGATTTTGCCGTCAACCCATTTATCAAATTTCTTGATCGCATAACCGCCCAACGGGCCGGCAATCATCGCGCCCAAGAACATCGGAATATCGGAACCGACGATTACCCCCATGGTGGTAATCGCACCGACCACGGCGCCACGATCACCGCCGACCAATTTCCCGCCGGTATAACCGATTAATAATGGCAGCAAATAAGTGATCATCGGACCGACCAACGCACCTAGGGTTTCATTAGGAACCCAACCGGTCGGAATGAAAAGTGCGGTAATGAAACCCCACGCGATAAATGCCCCGATATTCGGCATTACCATGTTCGATAGAAAGCGCCCAAAACTTTGGACTTTCACTTTTAGAGCAGCTGATAGCATTTTTCACCTCTGAGTTATGATTAAACCACCGTTGTAAAACTCCCCGTTTTACGTGCTTGGAAAAGTATCACGCCTAGAAAACAAACCGAAATTTTATTAATTCAATTTGTGATACGTATCACATTATATTTTTACACACCACTTACAATAATGTGATTCATATCACATTTTTAGACCATTGAGTTGCTGACTGTGATCAAGATCACATTAAAAAGGGGTTGATAAAACAACCCCTGCCTAACCGGTGATAACGATTAAACGCCGCTGCCATGCAATATCGATGTAACGCCTATCGCGCAAAAAGTTTATGGATGACATTCAAAATCAGATTGCACTTCGGCACGACCGAACTGGCAAGCATATACTCACTTTTCACGTGCATATTGCCGCCGGTCGGCCCCAAACCGTCGATTGTCGGACAACCAGCCGACGAGGCTATATTGCCGTCGCTCACGCCGCTGGCATCAACCCAAGTGATATCCATGCCTAATTCTTGACCTGCTTCAGCAAAAACAGCCTTAATTCGAGGCAAATTCACTTCATCAATCATCGGCGCTTCATGGTTCAAACAGGTTTTGCGTGCGGTTGTACCTTGCTGCAAAGGGTTAGCCAAAATACTTTCCAGCTTCTGCTCAAAGAAGTCCAATGAAGACGGATATTGATAACGCATTTCTACCGTTAATGCGGCAAAATCAGGCACAATATTTTGCGCCACTCCGCCATGGGTGATAATGCTGTTGAAAGTATGCCCCAATGAAAAATCGCTTAATTTTGACAACGCCACCACACAATTCGCCGCCTCAACCAGGGCAGAACGCCCTTGTTGCGGATTATTGCCGGAATGGGCGGCAACACCGTCGAACTCGATCTGATAGGTCAGCACCCCTTTTCTGGTCGCCACCAGCGAACCGTCTGCCCGAGCCGGCTCCATCACAAAACAATATTGTGATTTTTTTGCGTATTCTCGGATACTTTCCTTGGCATACAGCGAGCCGATTTCTTCATGCGAATTCAGGTACAGCGCCACATTCAAGCGTGAAAGATCCAGTGATTTGATCACATAAAGCGCTAATAACGCACCGGCTTTATCATCAATCACCCCAAGCGCATTCACCCTATCACCGCTTTGGGTAAACGGCGTGCCCGCAAGCGTACCGACAGGGAAAACCGTGTCCATATGGGCAAGAAACAGAATATCAAACCTTTCCGCTTCGGGCTGATTACTGATCAACAAACCGCTAGCGACGCTTTCATTTGCCATCGGGATCGGTTTTGACCGCAATCCTTGCGCGTGCGCCTTTTGCGTAAACCAAGCGGCAACCTGGTTAACACCATCAAGATGGAAACTCGGGCTCTCAATATCGGTCAATTGTTTGAGCTCTGCCAGAAATCCAGCCAGATCTTCTTCTCTCATCATCTTACGCCTCCGCATTACACCAAGAAATTCATCACTAACATGGCTAAATAGGCATTAATAATACAAATGCCGAACAGCACCAAATAGTGCTTGCCCGGCACTCCCAATACCCCCAAAATACGTCCCATATATTGTACGGTTGAGCCGACCAACGCCATTCCCGGCAACAGAATCGCAATATGCTGTGCGTTCAACACGCCTTCCTGAACCAACGCCACCAACACCCCGGCTGCGCCGCCCCAACTCAAGAATGCCGCCATAAATACCGCAATCGCTTCGCCGGGCAACCCCAACGGCAGCATAATAAAACCCAGATACTCGCCGATCAGTTTTAATAAGCCGGACGCATTCAAGATGTAAATAATCACAAATGCCATTAACACGTTTGGAATGGTGCTGGTGATTGCAATATTCCAGCCCTTTCTGGCACCTTCGATAAAAATATCGGTAATCAGTTTATTTTGATTGGTTGTCTGGCTCATCATAATTCCTCATCATCTTTCACAAATTTTTTCACATACAACCGCATTAAGTTCGCCCCGAAAATTTTAAACATAAAAATAATGCCTAAACACAGCGCTATCGAGACTGGCGCAACTTGCCCCGCCTGATCCTGAATCAATAACACCGGCGCAAAAGAGGACAAGAAGTTGGTCAATAACGCGCCCGCACTGAATTGGAAAGCGGCGAAAATCAGCAGTTCCTTATGCGTGATCTCTTTTTCATCGCGTAAAAATTTGGTGGTCGAGCTGCCGGCATCGGTGCTTTGCGTACTGGCAATCAACGAAATCGAGCAATTGCCCGGAATCCCCATCAGCGGTTTCAGGATTGGGTTCAACCATTTTGAAGCCGCCGCCAATGCGCCGTAATGCTCAAAAATAGCGACAAATCCCAACGCTAACATCACACTCGGCACCAAGGTGAGTGCGAAAAGGAATCCGCCTTTGGCACTGGTGCCGCCGCTGGTTTTTAACCACTCGGGAAATTGCCCGGTTAATTTACTGAAATCAAAAATCCCGCCCATCACATCTTTGGCAAAACCACCAAAAAATATCACCGCCAGAATTAATGAAATCGTACCGACAATTAGTTTTTTTAAACTGTTTTCACTCATAGATGGCACTCCTTTTTTTATTAACAACGTCTAAGGTACTTTAACGCTCCCGTCCGCTAACAACAATCACAGAACATGATTTTTGCCGCCTATATCACCTTTTTTGTTTATTGATATGCCATGGCGGCAAAATGGAAGAAAAATCTTTTATTACAAATAATTAACAACTGGTTTTTTATGACTTTCGGGCAAACGATAAAAATATGGCGCAAGCTGCAGCAGGTTCATAACGACAGCGTAATTCGATTCCATTACCCGGAATAATCAACCTCCATTTGGCTTTGCTTTTTTACTTGCGTTAGATCAAACAATCGGCAAATCATCAAATCAAAATAATCCGTATTTAAATCAAGTTATTACAATAAAAAACAACATTAAAAATACTCCTAAATAGGTAGAATCTTATCAAATTGATTGTTATCACTAATCAATCACTTATGCTAAAATTTGCGTTCCGTTTTTTATTGTTTCCGAGTGAGTCTGATGTTTGCGCAAAACCAATTAGAACTAAGCAATCTAGCCTGTCAACGCGGCGAGCGACGGCTGTTTGAAGGCTTATCGGCATGCTTTGCTGCCGGCGAGATGATTCAGTTGGAAGGGCATAATGGGATCGGCAAAACCAGTTTGCTACGTATTTTAACCACCTTATCCCAACCGATCTGCGGCAATATCTTTTGGAATCGGCAGGATATTTTTAAACAGCGCGAAGCCTATTTAGCGCAACTGCTATATTTGGGGCACGCCAGCGGGGTGAAAAGCGAATTAACCCCCTATCAAAATTTGCGTTTTTACCAACAAATCAGCAACTGTAAGCAAGATGACGAACTGATTTGGCAGGCGTTGTACCATGTCGGATTGGGCGGCTATGAGGAAAGTGCGGTTTATCAGCTTTCCGCCGGGCAACAAAAACGGGTGGCGTTGGCGCGCCTATGGCTGAGCAATGCCGCATTGTGGATTTTGGACGAGCCGTTTACCGCGATTGATAAACAAGGGCGCGCCGAGCTGACCGCACTTTTTGAACAACATTGTCAGCAAGGCGGTATTGTGCTGCTCACCAGTCACCAAAGCGTGAACAGCCCGCGTTTACGGATTTTCCCTATGCAACCGTTTAAAGCGCTTACCGAATAGCAGCCGAAGAGAATAACGAGAAAGGAAAAGTGCGGTATGATTTTTTACAGTATTATCAAACGGGAACTGAAAATTGCGTGGCAAAAAAAAGCCGAGCTGCTCAATCCGCTGTGGTTTTTCCTGTTGGTGATCACCCTGTTTCCGTTGGTGATCGGGCCTGAACCGCAATTATTGGCGCGTATCGGGCCGGGCGTGGTGTGGGTGGCGGCGTTGCTGTCGGCATTGCTGGCGTTCGAGCGGCTGTTTGCCGATGATTTCCGCGACGGTTCGTTGGAACAGTTAATGCTGCTGTCTTATCCGTTGCCGCTGTCAATGCTTGCCAAAGTGGTGGCGCATTGGCTGCTGACCGCACTTCCGCTGTTGCTGCTGTCGCCGATTGCCGCGTTATTACTGTCGATGGACGCGGTGGTGTGGTGGGCATTGGTGCTCACCCTGCTGCTCGGCACGCCAACCCTGAGCGCCATCGGTGCCATCGGGGTTGCCTTGACGGTGGCATTGCGCAAAGGCGGCGTGTTGTTGAGTTTATTGGTCGTGCCGTTGATTATTCCGGTGCTGATTTTCTCCGCCTCGGTGTTAGATGCCGCACTGCTGAACCTGAATTACAGCGGGCAACTGGCGATTTTAGGCGCAATTATGGCGCTCACCGTCTCGCTGTCGCCGTTTGCGATTGCGGCGGCGTTGCGTATTAGTTTAGATTAATTTGTTGATCTGTTTTAAATAATATTAAAAAGAAATGGAGTGAAATGACCTATGTGGAAATGGTTACACCCTTACGCGAAAGCGGAAACCCAATATCACCTCTTGGGCAAATTTCAGCCTTATTTCGGCGTGCTTGCGCTGCTGTTGCTGGCGCTCGGTTGGATTTGGGGACTGGGCTTCGCCCCTGCCGATTACCAACAAGGCAATGCCTTTCGCATGATCTATCCGCATGTGCCGGCGGCGATTTGGTCGATGGGGATTTACGCCTCGCTCGCCATTGCCGGCGCCATCGGTTTGGTGTGGCAAATCCGCCATGCTTATCTCGGCATGATCGCGATGGCGCCCGTCGGCGCCACTTTCACCTTTTTAGCGTTGGTGACCGGCGCAATTTGGGGCAAACCGACTTGGGGCACATGGTGGGTGTGGGACGCGCGCCTGACCGCCGAACTGATTTTATTATTCTTATATTTAGGCATTTTAGCGCTCTATTCCGCGTTTCAGGATCGCCGTAACGGCGCCAAAGCGGCGGCAATCTTGGCGGTGGTCGGCGTGATCAATCTGCCGATTATCCACTTCTCGGTCGAATGGTGGAACACCCTGCACCAAGGCGCAACCATCACCAAATTTGAAAAACCGTCGATGGCGGTTGAAATGTTGATCCCGTTGATTTTATCGATCTTCGGCTTCCTGTTTTTATCCGTTTGGCTGACGATAGTGCGTTATCGCAACTTATTGTTACAAGAAGAACAAAAACGCCCTTGGGTGCTGGCTTTGGCTGAACAGTTTGTAAAAGGAGAGAAAAAATGACCCCATTTTTCCAAACTTGGTCTGATTTTTTTAATATGGGCGGGCACGGTTTCTATGTTTGGTTGTGCTACGGTATCACCGTAGCGGCACTGTTAATCTTAATCATTAGCGGTTTTGCCGAGAAAAAACAGATTTTGACTTGGGTTGCCAAAGAACAACAACGCCAAGCCCGCCAACAGCGATTGGCGCAAGAAGCAAATAATCGCAAAGGAGAACAAGCATGAACCCGAGACGCAAATCCCGTTTAAGCCTGTTATTGTTAGTATTATTGGGTATCTCCGTTGCCGTCGGCTTGATGTTGTACGCCTTGCGGCAAAATATCGATCTGTTCTACACCCCGACCGAAGTGATTTACGGCAAAGACAATAAAAGTGACACCCGCCCGCAGCCTGGACAACGCTTGCGTATCGGCGGTATGGTGGTGGAAGGCACTGTGGTGCGTGATCCCAACAGCCTCAAAGTGCGGTTTGACCTGAATGACATCGGGCCGTCGGTGACGGTGGAATACGAAGGCATTCTGCCGGATTTGTTCCGTGAAGGGCAAGGTATCGTGGCGCAAGGGGTGTTGATTGATGAAAAAACCTTAAAAGCACATGAGGTGCTTGCCAAACACGATGAAAATTATGTGCCGCCGGAGTTGGAACAGCAAATGCAGAAAGTACATCAACCGATGGGCGTATCCGACGGCGATCTGAAAGGTGTGTCGGAGCGCGATCAGCAAAGTCTGGATAAATTCCAACAAAATTTACAGCAAACAATCGAGGCAAACAAATGATTGCCGAACTGGGAAATTACGCTTTGGCTTTGGGCTTGGCGATTGCCGTACTTCTAACCCTGCTGCCCGCTTATGGTTGCGCAACAAATAATAGCACGCTGATGGCATTGGCAAAACCGATGACCTTCAGTCTGTTCCTGTGCCTGACCTTTTCTTTTATCGCCCTGTCTTATCTGTTCGCGGTCAATGATTTCAGCGTGCAGTATATCGTCAATAACTCGAATACCAACTTGCCGCTGCATTACCGCTTATCGGCGGTGTGGGGCTCGCACGAAGGCTCGCTGTTACTGTGGATCTGGCTACTGTCGCTGTGGGGCGCAGCGGTTGCGGTGTTCAGCAAGAGTTTGCCGCAGGAGGCGATTGCGCGCGTGTTGGCGGTGATGGGCTTGATCAGTATCGGCTTTTTGGTGTTTATCATCTTCACCTCCAATCCGTTCGACCGTACTTTCCCGGATTTTCCGGTGGACGGACGCGAACTCAATCCCCTGTTGCAAGATGTCGGTTTGATTTTCCACCCACCGTTGCTGTATATGGGCTATGTCGGCTTTTCGGTCGCCTTTGCCTTTGCGATTGCGGCATTGTTGGGCGGCAATTTAGACACCGCTTGGGCGCGCTGGTCGCGTCCTTGGACGTTGGCGGCGTGGCTGTTTTTAACCCTTGGTATCGTGCTGGGTTCGTGGTGGGCGTATTACGAACTGGGCTGGGGCGGCTGGTGGTTCTGGGATCCGGTCGAAAACGCCTCGCTCATGCCGTGGATTGCCGGCACGGCATTAATCCACTCCCTCGCCGTCACCGAAAAACGCGGCAGCTTTAAGGCATGGACGGTGTTATTGGCGATCTTGGCATTTTCACTCTGCTTGTTAGGCACATTCTTAGTCCGCTCGGGGATTTTGGTCTCGGTGCACGCTTTTGCTTCCGATCCGACCCGCGGCTTATATATTTTGGCGTATTTAGTGGTGGTGATCGGCGGCTCATTGGCGTTGTATGCGGTCAAAGGCAGCCAAATTCGCTCGACCACGCACTACGAACGTTATTCGCGTGAAAATTTATTGTTGTTAAACAATGTATTGCTGATGACCGCACTTTCGATTGTGTTTATCGGCACATTGTTGCCGTTGGTACATAAACAGATCGGTTTAGGCTCGATCTCGGTCGGTGCGCCGTTCTTCGATCAAATGTTCTTAATCTTGATGATTCCATTCTCGTTTATTTTGGGTATCGGACCGCTGGTCAAATGGCGGCGCGATCAATTTAGCGTAATCCGTAAACCGGTGATCATCAGCGTCGTCTTGATGATCGTAGCAGGTTTTGCGCTACCGCACTTTTTGTTTGATCGCATTGCCACCACGGCGGTTTTAGGCACGATGATGGCAGTGTTGATTTTTGTTTTAAGCCTATACGAAATGCAGCAACGCGCCACCCATCGCCATACGTTTTTCAAAGGCATTAGCAAACTGTCGCGCTCCCACTGGGGCATGATCGCCGCCCATGTCGGCGTGGCGATGACGGTATTTGGCATTGCCTTCAGCCAAAATTACAGTGTGGAACGCGACGTGCGCATGAACACCGGCGATAGCGCGCAAATTGCCGATTACCGTTTTGTGTTTCAAGGGGTGGTCAAAGATGACGGCGCAAACTACGAGGGCGCAAAAGGGGTGATCGAAGTCTATCATCGCGATAAACTGGAAACCATTTTACACGCCGAAAAACGCTTCTACACCGTCAGCCGCATGAGTATGACCGAAGCGGCTATCGACTGGGGCTTCAGCCGTGACATTTACGTCGCCCTCGGTGAACGCCTGGAAGATGATTCATGGGCGGTACGTTTATACTACAAACCGTTTATCCGTTGGATTTGGATTGGCGGCGTGTTTATGGCGTTGGGCGGCTTGTTGTCGATGTTTGACCGCCGTTACCGCTTAAGCCGAATCACCCAAGGCAATCGTAAACTATCGGGAGTAACGCATGAAGAATAAAAAACTGTTTCTACCGCTCTTTGCCTTTTTAGCGTTGGTTATCGTGTTTGCTTGGCAATTGGCGCGCAATTCCGCCGGGGACGATCCGAAAGCCTTGGAATCCGCCCTTGTCGGCAAAGCCGTACCGCACTTTAGCTTGCCGTCGTTGCTTACCGAACAAGCGACGCAAGGCAACGGACTGTTTCAACAAGGCAAACCGCTGCTATTAAACGTGTGGGCGACTTGGTGTCCGACCTGTTACGCCGAACACCAATACCTCAACCAACTTGCCAAACGCGATATTACCATTATCGGTATCAACTATAAGGATAAGCAGGACAAAGCGGTGCAATGGCTGAAAAATCTGGGCAATCCTTACCAATATAATATTTTGGACGAAAAAGGTATGCTCGGTTTGGATTTGGGCGTGTACGGCGCGCCGGAAACCTTTCTGATTGATTGCCAAGGGATTATTCGCTACCGCTATGCCGGCGATATGAATGAAACGGTGTGGCAGGATAGATTCAAAACTTTATTTGAACAATTACAAGGAGATAGCGCGTGCAATATTTAAAAATCCTTGCGTTGCTGCTGTTCAGCCTGCCGGCGTTTGCGGTGATTGAAAGCTATGAATTTGCCTCGCCGCAACAGGAGCAGACCTACCAGCAATTAATCCAACAACTGCGCTGCCCGCAATGTCAAAACAACAATATTGCCGACTCAAATGCCACCATTGCCAATGATATGCGCGCCAAAGTGCATGAATTGTTACAGCAAGGGCAAAACAAAGACGAAATCGTCGATTATATGGTGCAGCGTTACGGCAATTTTGTCACTTACGATCCACCGCTCACCGCCTCCACCTTGTTGCTGTGGCTGATTCCGGCAGGGTTATTATTACTCGGCGTGATTGTGCTGTTCCGGCGTAAACCGCACTTGACTGCGGAAAAGCCGGCCACAAGTGCGGTCAATGCCGATCAGCAACGCCTTGATCAACAAAGACTAGAGGCGATTTTGAACAGCGATAAGGAGAAAAAATAGTGCTGTGGTTAAGTTTTTTACTGCTGACCCTCGTGGTGGCGGCAGTGGCATTTTTCCCGTTATTGCGTCGTAGTCAAAATACACAAAGTGCGGTGCAACAGCAGGATCTGAACAAAGCGTTCTACTATGATCGCCTGCAAGAGTTGCAACAGGACAACGAACAAGGTTTGTTGGACGATCCGCAACAGAGCGAAAATGAATTACAACAACGGTTGCTAAACGATATTCCGCAGCAGCAAAGTGCGGTCAGCGCAAATGCGTTGAAAAACGGGAAAATCTGGTTCAGCTCGGCAACGCTGGCATTAGCGGCAATGGCACTGCTCGCCTATTTCAGCGTTGGTTCGTGGCACTCGGAAGCGATGTTAGAACAAGCCCACGCCGAATTACCGCACTTGCAACAACGCTTGGCGGAGGAACGCGAGCAACCGCTCACCACCGATGAATTGCACCGCTTTATTATCGCCTTGCGTGCCGATTTGCAAAAAAATCCGAACAGCGATGAAAATTGGTGGCTACTGGGGCAAATTGCGATGGCGGCCGGCAACGGGCAACTGGCATTGGACAGCTATCAACGCGCCACCGCACTGAAGCCGGATAACAACGAATACAAACTCAGTTACGCGCGCGTACTGATGTTCTCGCAAGATGAAAACGACAAATTGCGCGGCGAGAGGCTACTGCGCGAAGTGATCAAACAAGATCACAATAATATCCAAGCCCTCAGCCTGTTGGCATTCAGCGCCTTTGAAAAAGAGGATTACAAAATGGCGTTGATGTCGTGGGAAATGATGTTACGCCAATTGCCGCCGGACGATGAGCGCGTGCCGTTGATTCAACGCAGTATGACCCACGCGATTGAAGAGCTGAAAATACAACAACCCGCCGCGGAATAACCTATTTTATAGCCGAATAATGTGATTATTCGGCTTTGCTATTTTTAGCCGCAAATCATCTTTATCCGTAAACGGATCATATTCCGGATCGGCATTCCAAATATATTCAATATCCGTTGCAATTTTCTGCGCAATGGCTTCGCCGAAACGATCGCGCACAAATCCTAACGTCATATCCATTCCGGCAGATACCCCTGAAGAGGTGTAGAACTTGCCACTAACCACCCAACGTGCGCTATCTCGCCAAAGCACTTGCCGGTTGAGTGACTTCACCCAAGCCAATGCTTTCTTATTTGACGTTGCCGCATGCTGATCTAAAAGTGCGGTACACGCCAATAAAGCAGCACCGGTGCACACACTCAGACAATATTCCGACTGTTCGACGAGCTGGGCTAATGTCGCCAAAAATGAGGCGTCTGTTACCAATAAACGGGTGCCTTGCCCGCCGGGAATTAAAAGAATACCACGGGGTTCGAAACCCGTAATATTTTCCGTCACGATCTGATATCCTTGTCGGCTTTGAACCAGTCCGCCACTCAATGAGAAATATTTCAATTGCGCATTCGGAATGCGTGCCAAGATTTCCACTGGTCCGAATACATCCAAGGTTTCAAAATCATCAAATAGTAAAATATTTATCTTCATTTTTCTCACAAGCTCAGTAACGCGCTATAATATTTCCCACTATAAACTGCCTGTCCCTCATACAAAAGAGAATTATTATGCAAAAATTATTAAAAATCGGTTTGGTTTCGGTCTCGGATCGCGCCTCACAGGGCGTTTATCAGGATCAAGGCATTCCCGAATTACAAACCTGGCTGGAAAATGCGTTATGCGATCCGTTTGAAGTTGAAACCCGTTTGATTCCCGATGAACAAGCGATCATAGAGCAAACATTGATTGAATTGGTCGATCAGCAACATTGCCATTTGGTTTTAACCACCGGCGGCACAGGCCCCGCAAAACGTGATGTGACGCCCGACGCAACCCTTGCCGTTGCCGATCGCGAAATGCCGGGTTTCGGCGAGCAAATGCGCCAAGTCAGCCTGCATTTTGTACCGACCGCGATTCTCTCGCGCCAAGTGGGCGTGATTCGCAAGCAATCGTTAATTTTAAACCTGCCGGGGCAGCCGAAAGCAATTAAAGAAACACTGGAAGGGGTGAAAGATCAACACGGCAATGTGCTGGTTAAAGGGATTTTTAGCGCAGTGCCGTATTGCTTACAGTTGATCGACGGAATTTATATTGATACAGTGCCGGATGTGATTACAAGTTTCCGCCCGAAATCCGCACGTCGTGAAAAGAACTAAGGAAATCTGATGAAAAAAATTGAAGCGATTATTAAGCCGTTCAAACTCGATGACGTGCGCGAAGCCCTGTCCGATGTTGGTATCACCGGCATGACGGTCTCTGAAGTCAAAGGTTTCGGACGACAAAAAGGGCACACCGAAATGTATCGCGGTGCCGAGTATATGGTTGATTTTTTACCCAAAGTGAAATTGGAAATCGTCATCGCCGACGAGCAAGCCGAGGCTTGCGTGCATGCCATTATCGACACCGCCCAGACCGGCAAAATCGGTGACGGTAAAATCTTTGTTTATGATGTCGAGCGCGTAATTCGTATTCGTACCGCCGAAGAAAACGAAGAGGCAATTTAGGGCAATATGCTTTTCTATCTTGTCGCTTTCATTGCCGGAGTTGCGCTTGCCAGCCAAGCCGCAATCAACAGCCAACTCAGCAAAGCCGTCGGCGGGCAACCTGTTGCCGCCGCGCTCATTTCTTTTTTCACCGGCACCTTGGTTTTGTTGGCAATCACCCTCACTAAAGCCAATCTGGCAGAAATTTGGATTAACCTGCCACAGCAACCATGGTGGAAATGGACGGGTGGCGCTCTAGGCGCCCTGGTGGTATTTACCACCATTATGCTTGCTCCGAAAGTCGGGGTGAGCAATATGCTGTTTTTTATCATTATCGGGCAATTAATTATGGCAATGTTAATCGATCACTACGGTTTAATCCAAATGCCAATCCGCCCGGCGACAATCTGGAAGCTTATCGGCTTAATGATCGTGTTTATCGGCATGACGTTCTTCTTCTATGGTGAGAAATGGTTTAGCCGGTAGTTTTGTTTTAAAGCTATTCGTATTAACACGATCACCGACTTCCCTAATCAAGAGTCAACCATTCTTTCTTCCGACAATAAAGCGCTGTTCGTCCCGACAGTTGCGGTGTTAGATGCCAATTACAATTTAGCCGCAACCTACCCTTCATCCGTGTTTAAATTGCAGCACGAGAGCGGTTTGCAAGCAAATCGCTTGAGTACCGAACTCAACCTAACCCCGACGCCGAATCAGGATTATATTTATCTGCTGGTTTATACCGCAGCTGACGATTTGCAAGGCAGTACTTTGATTCCCCACCCGGCAAAACTTTACGCCAAAGCCAGAGGCAACCAGCCGCCGGCAATTGACGATTTACGGGCGCAACACAGCCGTAACGGTAAAATTCAAATCCGTGTCGACGGCAAACAAAGTGCGCAATTTATCGGTATGCAAATGCCGTCTTTCAAAGATAAGTCTACAACGCCGCAAACTATCGGTAACACCGCCAAAGCTGCTGGCACAACATTAACTAAGCCGGTAGAAAAAGAAACCGAGCGCTATTTCAATACGGCCATTCGCAATGCCTTAAAACAAAACGATATTGACAGAGCAATGAATCTGGTGAATGAAGCCGAAAAGCTGGGATTATCCTCTCCGCGCAAAACTTTTATTGATAATATTTCTAAGAAGTAAGACCTGCCTTTTTACTTTCCCTTTCCACCTCAATTCGAGGTGGTTTTTTATATCTGTAAAAAATATAAATAACGAACCTATCTTTCTTCAAAGAGCGCTTGACCGCACTTTCAGGCTGATTATTACCAAAATCCAGCCTGTTGCCATACTTTTCTCATTGAACTTCACTGCAAACCGCACGGGTATTTCTTCGTATTGCTTAGCTTTCTTGTCTTAGGATTTTTTTCGCCCAAAACAAAAACCCCTTGTATCGCTACAAGGGGCTCTGCTTCTCTAATATAATATCCGGCGGTGTCCTACTCTCACATGGGGAGACCCCACACTACCATCGGCGTTACGGCATTTCACTTCTGAGTTCGGCATGGAATCAGGTGGTGCTACCGCACTATCGCCGCCGGAATAATTCGGCTTGATTGTTTTTGCTTCTTCTTACTTTGTTTTGTTCTCTATTTTTTATTCTTTCAGCGTTTCTTTCGCTGTTATTCCTATTCGGTCACAAGCTAATCTGATTCAAACTCCTCGAGCCCTACTCGAGCTTCTTACTTCGCTCTTTCGTCTCTTGTCTTTTCTTACAACTTTCTCTCGGCTTTTGGGTAAAACCCTTGAGCGTTGTATGGTTAAGCCTCTCGGGCAATTAGTACGGGTTAGCTCAATGTATCACTACACTTACACACCCCGCCTATCTACGTCTTCGTCTTAAACAACCCTTACAGTCTTATAGACTGGGAAAACTCATCTCAAGGCAAGTTTCGTGCTTAGATGCTTTCAGCACTTATCTCTTCCGCACATAGCTACCCCGCAATGCTTCTGGCGAAACAACGGGAACACCAGCGGTGCGTCCACTCCGGTCCTCTCGTACTAGGAGCAGCCCCTTTCAATTTTCCAACGCCCACGGCAGATAGGGACCGAACTGTCTCACGACGTTCTAAACCCAGCTCGCGTACCACTTTAAATGGCGAACAGCCATACCCTTGGGACCTACTTCAGCCCCAGGATGTGATGAGCCGACATCGAGGTGCCAAACACCGCCGTCGATATGAACTCTTGGGCGGTATCAGCCTGTTATCCCCGGAGTACCTTTTATCCGTTGAGCGATGGCCCTTCCATTCAGAACCACCGGATCACTATGACCTGCTTTCGCACCTGCTCGACATGTCCGTCTCGCAGTCAAGCTTGCTTATACCATTGTACTAACCTCACGATGTCCGACCGTGATTAGCAAACCTTCGTACTCCTCCGTTACGCTTTGGGAGGAGACCGCCCCAGTCAAACTACCCACCAGACACTGTCCACGACCGCGTGCCGCAGTCTGTGTTAGAACATCAAACCTTAAAGGGTGGTATTTCAACAACGACTCCATATTAACTGGCGTTAATACTTCTCTGTCTCCCACCTATCCTACACATCAAAATTCAATGTTCAGTGTCAAGCTATAGTAAAGGTTCACGGGGTCTTTCCGTCTAGCCGCGGGTACACCGCATCTTCACGGCGATTTCAATTTCACTGAGTCTCGGGTGGAGACAGCCTGGCCATCATTACGCCATTCGTGCAGGTCGGAACTTACCCGACAAGGAATTTCGCTACCTTAGGACCGTTATAGTTACGGCCGCCGTTTACTGGGGCTTCGATCAAATGCTCTCACATCATCAATTAACCTTCCAGCACCGGGCAGGCGTCACACCCTATACGTCCACTTTCGTGTTTGCAGAGTGCTGTGTTTTTAATAAACAGTTGCAGCCAGCTGGTCACTTCGACTGACTTCACCTCTATCCGTTAAGGACTTCAATTACCGTCAGCGCACCTTCTCCCGAAGTTACGGTGCTATTTTGCCTAGTTCCTTCACCCGAGTTCTCTCAAGCGCCTGAGTATTCTCTACCTGACCACCTGTGTCGGTTTTCAGTACGGTTTATGATAAGATAAGCTTAGCGGCTTTTCCTGGAAGTGTGGTATCGGTTACTTCGACTCCGTGGAGTCTCCCCGTCACGCCTCTGATATAAATGACCGGATTTGCCTAATCATCCATCCTACACGCTTGGACCGGGACTTCCGTCACCCGGATAACCTAACCTGCTCCGTCCCCACATCGCTCTTATCACAAGTACGGGAATATTAACCCGTTTCCCATCGACTACGCTCTTCAGCCTCGCCTTAGGGGCCGACTCACCCTGCCCCGATTAACGTTGGACAGGAACCCTTGGTCTTCCGGCGAGGGGGTTTTTCACCCCCTTTATCGTTACTTATGTCAGCATTCGCACTTGTGATACGTCCAGCAGCCCTCTCGAGCCACCTTCTTCCGCTTACACAACGCTCCCCTACCCAATCAGATGACAGATTTCAGACGTCAGGTTTCGGTGTTTTACCAAAACCTTGTAACATCTTCGCAATTTCTTCGTATTCATTACGCCATCTTTGCCAATCTTGTTCATCTACATATTTCAAGTCATAACAGTATCTTAACCAAACTCGCATTTCATCAGCACTGCCTATTGCCATGCTAAGAAATCGATTTAAATCCGCTTTAGTACGTTGCCTTGCAAAACCTTCGGCTAAATTTGCACAAATGCTTTTGCTTGCCCGTCTAACTTGGTCTCCTAACGCATATTGCTCTATCTTAGGAAAATCCAAGCTCGCTTGATGAATTTCCAACGACACTTTATAAGCGCGTTGAAACACCTTCAAATCTTCAAACTTGATTGCCATACTGTCTCCTGACATCTGAAATCTGTCATCTGAATGCCGCAGCTTCGGTGCTATGTTTTAGCCCCGTTACATCTTCCGCGCAGGCCGACTCGACTAGTGAGCTATTACGCTTTCTTTAAATGATGGCTGCTTCTAAGCCAACATCCTAGCTGTCTAAGCCTTCCCACTTCGTTTCCCACTTAACATAGACTTTGGGACCTTAGCTGGCGGTCTGGGTTGTTTCCCTCTTCACGACGAACGTTAGCACCCGCCGTGTGTCTCCTAGATAGTACTCTTCGGTATTCGCAGTTTGCATCGGGTTGGTAAGTCGGGATGACCCCCTAGCCGAAACAGTGCTCTACCCCCGAAGGTATTCGTCTAAGGCTCTACCTAAATAGATTTCGGGGAGAACCAGCTATCTCCCGGTTTGATTGGCCTTTCACCCCCAGCCACAAGTCATCCGCTACTTTTTCAACAGTAGTCGGTTCGGTCCTCCAGTTAGTGTTACCCAACCTTCAACCTGCCCATGGCTAGATCACCGGGTTTCGGGTCTATATCGTGCAACTCTTCGCCCAGTTAAGACTCGGTTTCCCTTCGGCTCCCCTATTCGGTTAACCTCGCTACACAATATAAGTCGCTGACCCATTATACAAAAGGTACGCAGTCACCCTATCCTCAAGCATACTGCTTTCGGATTGCCGTTTTACTTCGTAAAACGCCCCTTTCACACGCCGATTAATCATCAGTTTCCTGATTGATTTTGGGGTTGACCGTTTTGCTTCGCAAAACGTTAACCGCATTTCAACGTTTTCTATACCACTCTCAATACACTTGAGTGATAGGGCTCCCACTGCTTGTACGTACAGGGTTTCAGGTTCTATTTCACTCCCTTCACCAGGGTTCTTTTCGCCTTTCCCTCACGGTACTGGTTCACTATCGGTCAGTCAGGAGTATTTAGCCTTGGAGGATGGTCCCCCCATCTTCAAACAGGATTTCTCGTGTCCCGCCCTACTTGCTGTTAGCTTAGTACCGTAACTGTGCCTTCGGATACGGGATTATCACCCTCTGCGATTGAGCTTCCCAACTCATTCTCCTAACTCACTTACTATCACTAACGGCTTCTCCGTGTTCGCTCGCCGCTACTTACGGAATCTCAATTGATTTCTTTTCCTCGGGGTACTGAGATGTTTCAGTTCTCCCGGTTCGCCTTGTTAACCTATGGATTCAGTTAACAATAGTAGATTCTTCATCTACTGGGTTTCCCCATTCGGATATCGTGGAGTATTAACGCTTCTTATCAACTCCTCCACGCTTTTCGCAGATTAGCACGTCCTTCTTCGCCTCTGACTGCCTAGGCATCCACCCTGCACGCTTAGTCACTTAACCATACAACCTCAAGAATTTTCAGACCGCACTTTCATTTCAACTAACCACTTTCGTGCCCGTTTCGTTCAGTCCGCTTTCCATTCCCAAAGCCGTCTTCCATTGACTCGTGCGTAAGTTTCCCTACGCTGACCTGCTCAGTGCCTTTTCTCACCAAACAAGCCCAATTCGATTCTCGATTGCTCGATTTTCGAATACTCAGCTCTTACGTCCTCTCGAACGCTTGAGTTCTCTTCAGTTTTTAGCTTGTGTCCAAATTTTTAAAGAACAAATCGGTTTTCACCGATACGATTCAAAAATATCGTGTTATGGCGTCCCCACGGGGATTCGAACCCCGGTTACCGCCGTGAAAGGGCGATGTCCTAGGCCTCTAGACGATGGGGACCGCGACCATAACACGTTATTCTCAAATCTATCAAACAATCTGTGTGAACACCTATACAAAATCATCAGTCATATATAAGGAGGTGATCCAACCGCAGGTTCCCCTACGGTTACCTTGTTACGACTTCACCCCAGTCATGAATCATACCGTGGTAAACGCCCCCCTTCCGGTTAAGCTATCTACTTCTGGTACAACCCACTCCCATGGTGTGACGGGCGGTGTGTACAAGGCCCGGGAACGTATTCACCGCAACATTCTGATTTGCGATTACTAGCGATTCCGACTTCATGGAGTCGAGTTGCAGACTCCAATCCGGACTACGACGCACTTTAAGAGATTCGCTTAAGCTCGCACTCTCGCCTCCCTCTGTATACGCCATTGTAGCACGTGTGTAGCCCTACTCGTAAGGGCCATGATGACTTGACGTCATCCCCACCTTCCTCCGGTTTGTCACCGGCAGTCTCCTTTGAGTTCCCATCTTTACATGCTGGCAACAAAGGATAAGGGTTGCGCTCGTTGCGGGACTTAACCCAACATTTCACAACACGAGCTGACGACAGCCATGCAGCACCTGTCTCTAAGTTCCCGAAGGCACAAGCTCATCTCTGAGCTCTTCTTAGGATGTCAAGAGTAGGTAAGGTTCTTCGCGTTGCATCGAATTAAACCACATGCTCCACCGCTTGTGCGGGCCCCCGTCAATTCATTTGAGTTTTAACCTTGCGGCCGTACTCCCCAGGCGGTCGATTTAACGCGTTAGCTTCGAGAGCCACCCATACAGGCAACCCCCAAATCGACATCGTTTACAGCGTGGACTACCAGGGTATCTAATCCTGTTTGCTCCCCACGCTTTCGCACATGAGCGTCAGTCTTTGTCCAAGGGGCCGCCTTCGCCTCCGGTATTCCTCCACATCTCTACGCATTTCACCGCTACACGTGGAATTCTACCCCTCTCTACAAAACTCTAGATAAACAGTATGAAATGCTGTTCCCAAGTTAAGCTCGGGGATTTCACATCTCACTTATCTATCCGCCTGCGTGCCCTTTACGCCCAGTTATTCCGATTAACGCTCGCACCCTCCGTATTACCGCGGCTGCTGGCACGGAGTTAGCCGGTGCTTCTTCTGTGACTAACGTCAATTGCTCTGTCTATTAAACAAAACACCTTCCTCATCACCGAAAGAACTTTACAACCCGAAGGCCTTCTTCATTCACGCGGCATGGCTGCGTCAGGGTTCCCCCCATTGCGCAATATTCCCCACTGCTGCCTCCCGTAGGAGTCTGGGCCGTGTCTCAGTCCCAGTGTGACTGGTCATCCTCTCAGACCAGTTAGAGATCGACGGCTTGGTGAGCCTTTACCTCACCAACTACCTAATCTCACTTGGGCTCATCTTATGGCGGGCGGCTCGAAAGTCCCACCCTTTAGTCCTAAGACATTACGCGGTATTAGCTACAGTTTCCCGTAGTTATCCCCCTCCATAAGCCAGATTCCCAAGCATTACTCACCCGTCCGCCGCTCGTCGGCAAGAGAGCAAGCTCTCCCCCGTTACCGCTCGACTTGCATGTGTTAAGCCTGCCGCCAGCGTTCAATCTGAGCCATGATCAAACTCTTCAATTCAAGTTCAATCGCTCAACGAATTTCTGACTATAATGTTGAAACCACAAAAGTTTCAATTATGAATTTACTATCAGCACTCATTAAGACTTTAGTTTTTTAAATCTTTAAATTACCAATGCCTTGCACAAGTGCCCACACAGATTGTCTGATATATTGTTAAAGAACAGTTTCCTTCTTTTCAAGGAAAGGATTGTCATTCTACACAATCCCATTTTTTCGTCAAGCGATTTTTAAACTAACCGCTTCACTTTCACCGACTTGCCACGCCGTTTTGCGTTGTCGCCGTCAGTGGAAGCGCATTATAGGGCGGCAAAATTTTTTGGCAAGATCTTTTTTGCAAAAAGATCGTTATTTTTTGCGTTTGATCTTTTTTTAAACGTTAATTAAAACAAAACGGTTGAAATTTATCCTTTCAACCGTTTTTCTGACTATTTTTGATAATAAAGTGCGGTTACATACCGATCACAACACACTCCGTTACACCCTTGGCTTTTTGCAAGGTGGCATTGGCAGCGGCACGATCGCCAATCGGCCCAATAAAAATACGGTTGAAGGTCGAACTACTGCTGACACGCGCATCAAAACCAGCCATCACCAAACGTGCCTGCAAGTTCTCTGCTTGTTCACGGTTTTTAAATGCGCCACATTGCAAGCCGAATTTCGCAGTTGAAGCCGTTTTCTTGGTTTGCTGCGCTGCGCTGCTTTCTTGTTTTGGTTTTGCCTGTACCACTTCTGCCGGTTTACTTTCTACAGGTTTGGTATTCGTTTGCGCTTTTGGTTTTTCCACCACAACCGGAGGCGCAATCGTGGCATTCGGCTCATTATGCTTCAGTGTTTGTTGCACTTGTGCCTGCACTGCTACATTTTTATCATTTTTTGCGGCTTCTGCGGCTTCGGCATCACGCTCCAACATCTGCAAAATCTTTTTCTGTTCTTCGGTTAAGTTTTGCACTTTATCCAAACTTTTCGGGCTATTATCGATCGGAATTTCACGCGTTTCCAAATCACGAATATAGCTCCACACCTCTTCGGGACGGCTCGGCAAAGTGCTTTTTGGTTTGTTTTCTTCAACTTTATCGACTGTCGCAACCACCGCGCCGCTTTCTGTCGATTTTTCTTTTAATAGATACAAACCAGCCGCAAAAATCGCTACCATTGCAAAAGCAATGCCTAACAGCAGCCCTTTATTCACCTTATTGGCTTTTTTCTTTGATGTCGCTCTGCCCCGAGTGGCATAATCACGCTGAACCACTGAAATTCCCTATTTATTTAAACGTTATCACAATTAAACAGCAATTTTACTTAAAAAAATGTCAAAATCCTAGCCTCTATTTTCTACCTAACTGAAATCCTGCGGATCAATATCCAGCACGCAACGGATGTTTTGATCCAAATTCAACTGCGGTTTATGGCTGGAAAAGACTTGCAGGCAATGCTGCAATACCGCTCTTGAGGGGTGTTGTAACAATAAATGCCATTGGTATTGCCCGGCTTTTTTCGCCTGCAACGCTTCAATCGGTCCGAGAATTTGCAAACTGTCAAGCGGCTGTTTTTGGCTGTAATCTTGAAAGAATGCCGCCACTTGTTGCAGGTACACAACCGCACTTTGGCTGTTTTTACTTTTTACTCGAAATAACGCCTGCGCCGCAAACGGTGGCAAGCCGATACTTTGCCGCTGCTGCAATGCCTTTTTGGCAAATTCGGCATAGCCTTGTTGTAACAGGGTTTGCAGCAGGCTATGTTGTGGAAAATGGGTTTGCAGCACCACTTCGCCGGCTTTGTCACCACGTCCGGCACGCCCCGCCACTTGCACATACAACTGCGCCAAACGTTCTTCGCTGCGGAAATCTTCCGAAAAAAGCGCGCCGTCGATATTCACCATCGCCACCAACGTCACATCGGGAAAATGGTGTCCTTTCGCCAACATTTGCGTGCCGATCAAAATCCGTCGTTGCCGTGTTTTAATCTGTTGCAACCGGGTTTCCATTGCGCCTTTGCGTGCAGTGGTGTCGCGGTCAATCCGTGCAATGCCGTACTCCGGAAATTTCTCCGCCAGCGCGCTTTCCAACTGCTCCGTGCCTACGCCTGCGGTGATCAAATGGGTCGAACCGCACTTCGGACATTGGCGCGGCACTTTCACCTTGCGCTCGCAATGATGGCAAGTCAGACTGTTTTGTTTTTTATGGTAAGTATAAGGGCGTTCGCAGCTCGCACATTCGGCAATCCAACCGCACTCGTGACACAACAAAATCGGTGCGTAACCGCGTCGGTTCAAAAACAGCAACACTTGATTGCCTTTCTCCAAATGTTGGCGCATTAAGTGTAATAATTGCTCGGATAAACCGCGATCCACCCGTTGTTTTTTAAGATCCAACACCCGATGGCTCAAGGCATTGCTGTTCATCGCGCGCTGATTGAGCACCAAATGGCGATATTTGCCGCTCTGCACATTCGCCAAGCTTTCCAAACTGGGCGTGGCACTGCCGAGCACAATCGAAATGCCGTTATTTCGCGCCCGTATCACCGCCAAATCGCGCGCATGATGTCGCCAACTGGAGTCTTGCTGTTTATAGGAAAGATCATGCTCTTCATCAAGAATAATCAAGCCGAGCCGTTGGAATTGGCTGAAAAGTGCGGATCGCGTGCCGACCACCACCGCACTTTCGCCGCTTTGCGCACGCTGCCACGCCAACAAGCGTTGGCTGTCGCTTAAATTGGAATGCAACACATCAATCGGCAGATTGAACCGGTTCTGCACGCTGCGTACCAACTGCGGGGTTAAGCCGATTTCAGGAATCAGCAACAGCACCTGTTTGCCCTCTGCCAACACCTTTTCCATTAAATGCAGATACACTTCGGTTTTGCCCGAACCGGTGACGCCATCCAACAACCACGCTTGAAAACCGTCGCTAAAATTCACTGCACTCACCGCTAAGGCTTGTTGCTTGTTCAGGCGTAATTTATCCGCTTGATTCAGCCAATTTTCATCGGCAAGTGCGGTTTGCCAGCACGTAACGTGATACGGCTGTTGTTGCGCAAGAATCAGCCCTTTTTCCTGTAATGCCGTATAAATCGCACGGGCAAACTCGGTCGAGCCTTGCTCCGTTTCGCCGTTTTGCGCCAATTGCGCTAATGCCTGTCGCTGTTTTTTCGCGCGTTTCAACTCGCCGTTGGCAAGTGCGGTTTGCCCTTGTGCTGTGATTTTCCACACGGCACTGACCGCTCTTTGATTCGCCTCGCCTTGGCGCAATTTGACCGGCAACGCCTGAAACAGCACCTCGCCCAAACCGGTTTGATAATAATTCGCCGCCCATTGCAGCAACGAATATAATTCGTCGCTAAACAGCGATTGCCGATCTAATACCGCCGTAATCGGTTTTAACTGCGCGGCGGCGACCTCGCTCTGTTGCGGAAAGTCGATCACAATTCCAATCCGTTTTTGCCGTCCGAACGGCACCACGACACGGCTGCCAACCGCGAGAATCGCCGAGTCATCAACCAAATAATCAAAATAACGTGCCAAGGGAATTGCCAACGCAACTCGAATCAAACGCATAACGCCATTAAACTCGTGAGATGAATAAAGAACGGTAGTATAGCGGATTTTCGCCGATATTGTCCTGACAATAACGCGCTGACGCGGCTATTGCTTAACCGCACTTAATGCTGTATAATCCGCCGTCTTTAAAACAACTGCGCATTGCGCGTATTATTAACTACATATGGTGTCGGGCACGCTCCCGATAGCGATATGGCTTCAATCTGAGGTTTTCTATGAAACAAGGTATCCACCCTGAATACAAAGAAGTGACTGCAACCTGTTCTTGCGGTAACGTCATCAAAACACGTTCTACTATCGGACGTGACATCAACTTGGACGTGTGCGGCGTGTGCCACCCGTTCTATACTGGTAAACAACGCGTGGTTGACACCGGTGGTCGTGTAGAACGTTTCAACAAACGTTTCAGCATTCCGGGCACGAAATAATCGTTGCTATAACGAAAAAGAAACCGATTTCAGCGATGGAATCGGTTTTTTTATGCGTTATACTGATCGCCCAGACCGCACTTTTATTACAAAGAAGGAAATCCGATGACGACACCGATTCAACAACTGCTCGAGATTATGGCTCAACTGCGTAACCCTAACGGGGGCTGTCCGTGGGATTTGGAACAGGATTACCGCAGCATTGTGCCGTATCTGCTGGAGGAGAGTTACGAAGTAGTGGAAGCGATTCAAACCGAGGATTTTAGCGCATTAAAGGAAGAATTGGGCGATCTGTTGCTGCAAGTGGTGTTTCTCAGCCAGCTTGCCAACGAAGAGCAACGCTTTCAGTTTAACGACGTGGTGGAAACCCTGAGCGAAAAACTGATCCGCCGCCACCCGCATGTGTTCGGCGATATCTCGGCGGACAGCGCCACGGAAGCCTTAAAAAATTGGGAAAATAAAAAAAAGCAAGAGCGTTTGGACAAACAGCAAACCTCATTGCTGGACGATGTGCCGCACGCCTTGCCGGCGTTATTGCGGGCTGAAAAACTGCAAAAACGCGCCAAGAAATTGGGTTATCAACCCACTACCGTTGCACAAACTATCGCCCAAGCCGAACAACAACTGGCAGCAATCAAAAGTGCGGTCGCCACCAATCAAGATCACGCCGCCAAGCTGCTGGCAGAATTGCTGTTCAGCGTCAGCAACCTCTGCCGCCAACTGGAGCTACAAGCCGAAACCTTGCTACGCGACGAAAACAGCCGCTTTGAACAACGGGCGAGGGAATTTGAACAGTCTTCATCAAGCAAACATTTTAAATAATTTAAGGCGATTTTTCGGAGATAATTCAATATAGGAATTGGATTCAAAATACTTAGCCTCCAAGGCTCGGATAAATTCCAATTCCGCCCTTGCTTCTCCATAGTTTAGATTGGTGTATTTGCCATAATTAAATGACAAAATTGTTGCCATATCACCTTCAACAATACAGTGAATGGAAACATAACTATTAATCTCAACCGAAAATGGGCTCAAGACAATTTCATATTTATCTAAGGATTTTTCAAAAAAGACTAGCGTATCATCTGATAGCAACGCCATAAAATCCAAAAGGTTTTTATTAAGCGTTTACCACTTCATCGTAAAAAACTTCATCAATAATTTTTTTGTTCTGACGATATGCCGCTCGCTTTTGATTCGCTAGTTCTCTGATCGCTTCCCTACTGGTTTCAATCAGCGTATCTTGCTGTTTCACTTCGATATAACGAGCTAACAATGCATTTTCCTGTTCTAATGTTAATTGCATAAGCACTCCTTTTTTGCAATTTGTTTACTTATTCTACAACTTAACCGATTCTTACGCGATAACTAAATCTTCTCCAACTTCGCCAAATGCGCAATCAGCCATTTAATCCCTTGATTTTGAAAGGCGATTTGTAAGCGGGTGTTGTTATCGCTGCCTTCAACGTTGATAATCGTGCCGTTGCCGAATTTGGCGTGGTTGACTTTTTGTCCCATTTTCCATTCGCTTTGATTCAACAGGTTAATTCCTGAATGGCTGACCGCACTTTGCGTGAAAGAGCGCGTGACCGTGCCGCGCAGGCGGATTTCGCGGATACAGTCCGGTGGCAGTTCGCTGACAAAACGGGAAACGATGTGGCGTTCTTCTTTGCCGTATAAACGGCGGCTTTCGGCGTAGCTGATGGTCAGTTGCTGCTTGGCGCGGGTGATACCGACATACGCCAAGCGCCGTTCTTCTTCCAAACGACCGCTCTCCTCCAACGCCATGCGGCTGGGGAAAATGCCCTCTTCCATGCCGACGATAAACACGCGCGGAAACTCCAAGCCTTTGGCGGAATGCAGGGTCATCATCTCCACGCTCGGTTGGTGGCGATCCGCCTGCCCCTCGCCGGCTTCAAGCGAAGCGTGGGTTAAAAATGCGGTTAAATCGGTCATCTCGTCCGCTTCGTCCGGCTTGATAAATTCACGGGTGGCGGAAACCAACTCTTCCAAGTTTTCGATCCGCACTTCGCCCTTTTCGCCTTTTTCCTGTTGATACATTTGGTACAAACCGGAATGTTTAATCACAAAATCCGTCTGGGCAAACAGCGGCATCTCACAACTGTCCTGCTCCAGTGCGCTGATTAACTCCATAAAACGCAGCAACGCCGTGGCGGCTCTGCCCGCCAATTTGTTTTCTTCAATCGCCAAATTGGTGGCTTGCCATAACGTGATTTGGCGTTCGCGCGTCAGCTGGCGCAAGGTATCCAACGTACGGTCGCCGATGCCGCGCGGCGGCGTATTCACCACCCGCTCAAAAGCCGCATCATCATTGCGGTTGGCAATCAGGCGTAGATACGCCAAGGCATCTTTGATCTCCTGCCGTTCAAAAAAGCGCATACCGCCGTAAATCCGATATGGAATTTGCGCCTGTAATAACGCCTCTTCCAGCACGCGCGACTGGCTGTTGCTGCGATACAACACCGCACAATCATGGTAATCGCCGCCGTCTTGCTGCCATTGTTTAATCTGCGACACCACAAAACGCGCTTCGTCCAGTTCGTTAAAGGCACAATAGATACCAACCGGCTCGCCCTGATCGCCGTCAGTCCATAAATTTTTACCTAAACGGTCGCTGTTATTGGCAATAAGTTGATTCGCCGCTTGCAAAATATTGCCGGTCGAACGGTAATTTTGTTCCAAACGAATGGTTTGTGCTTGCGGATAGTCCTGTAAGAAACGTTGGATATTTTCAATTTTCGCACCGCGCCAGCCGTAGATCGATTGATCGTCATCGCCGACAATCATCACCTTGCCTTGTTCGCCGGCGAGCAGTTTGATCCACGCATATTGAATGTTGTTGGTGTCTTGAAATTCATCAACCAGAATATGCTGAAAACGCTGTTGATAGCGTTGCAAAATCAGCGGTTTTTTCAGCCACAATTCATAAGCGCGCAGCAGCAATTCGGCAAAATCCACCAAGCCGGCACGATCACAGGCATCTTGATAGATTTGGTAAATCCGAATCCATTCACGTTCGCTACGGTCATTATGATCATCGATTTGGTGCGGACGCAAGCCGTTATCTTTTTGGTGATTAATATACCAACAGGCTTGTTTTGGCGGAAAGTTTTTTTCATCGTAATTGTGCAGTTTCATCAGCCGTTTCAGCAACCGCACTTGGTCTTCCGAGTCTAAAATTTGGAAATCTTGCGGCAGATTGGCATCGGGATAATGGGCGCGCAACAGGCGGTTGGCAATGCTGTGAAACGTGCCGATCCACATACCGAACAGCCCTTGCGACTGCTCGCGTTGCAAAGTTGCGCTGATCCGATGGCGCATTTCCGCAGCGGCTTTATTGGTGAAGGTCACCGCTAAAATCGAGGATTCCGGCGCGTGCTCCACCCCGACCAACCATGCAATACGGTGGGTCAGCACCCGAGTTTTGCCGCTGCCCGCCCCGGCAAGCACCAGATAATTACCCAACGGCGCAGCCACCGCCTCACGCTGTTTGTCGTTCAACCCGTCCAATAATTCTGAAATATCCATTTTGCCGCCGTTCGCTTACGTTTTACTGTTTATTTATACAGCAGAATTATAGCAGGATTTCATATCAGGGAAATGATTTTTTCGGGGAAAGTGCGGTTACTGCAACGCAATACCGCACTTTATATGGTTTTAGTACAAATTATATGGTGAAAGTATAATTATACGTTCTAAGTATAATTTCAGCTAATTTTGACTAACCGATTGATCTAAAATCCATGTTTTAAATGCACTTTCATTGATAGACTGCTTATTTTTAGTATCTCTGGTCAGCAATTCACGATTTTCTAACTTACGTACGCTGCCCTGGATGGATGAGGTTTTCACCTCTGCCACGCCCAATCTACTTGCAAGTTCATGTCGGTTACGTTCGCTATAAAGTGCGGTTTCGCCTTTTGCAATCACTAATAATAATTGCTGATCCAATGCCGTCAATGCTTGCCACACTTTGTGGTAATCGGCACCGGTGCCGCTTTGAGTCAGCTGAATTTCAGTGGCTTGTTCAAGCGTTAATGCGGGGTTAATAATCATTCGTTCAATAATCTGGCGCAAGTACATCGGTGTTTGGTTCAGACGTAGAAAAATTTGATAAAGTGCGGTTTTGTCGATGAATGCTTCTGTTCTCTGCTGGTAAATATCCGCTAAAAAATCGGAAAAATCACGCCCCAACGGTGGAAAATCAATTTGATGCGAAAAGTGAAAAAACGGGGCTTTGCCGTCATTAAACATCACGCGCAAATCATTGGTAGATGAGCCGGTAAAAATCACTTTAATTTTATCGCGATATAAATCTAGCCCTGTTCGTAACGAACCGACCACATTGCTATTATTCACACCGCGCGCCAATTCTTGAATTTCATCGAGCAGTAATAAGGTCGGTTTTTTCTCATCCGCCAAACGCGCGATAATTTGACTGATCGGCTCAGCCGCCGTTTGCTTGTCCAGCTCAACGCCACTGCCGGCAATCGAAATACCTTTGATTTGAGAAAACCAACCTTTCACCTTATTGTTTTTATTTTCAGAAAACAGTTGTAGAGAAGCACGAAAGTCATTATCGCTGTCCATAAAACTGTGATAAAACACTCTGAAACCTTGCATCTCTGCTAGCGGGGCGACGTCATTAAGCAAAAACTGGGTTTTTCCCATTCGGCGCGGTGCAAAAAGCGTGAGCGCATGAAAAATACCCGATTTAAAGTTGGCTAACAGTGTTTCCGCCAATGTCGTGCGGTGAAAATAAAGTGGATCTCGAATCAGCATAAATCCCCCCGGCTGGATAAAATTATACTAAATTATACTCACAATGTATAATTATACAAGTTGAGTATAATTTCAGCTAATTTTACCCGCTTTGCAGAACTAAAACTCAGCTTCAACCGCAAAGGTTATCGGCTCGCCGTTAATCGGATGAGTGACGGTCAGCGATTCGGCGTGCAGGCACAAACGCGGCGCAAGGGCTTTGGCGGCAGGGTGGGCGTAGAATTTATCGCCTAAAATCGGGTGTCCCAATGCCAGCATATGCACGCGCAACTGGTGCGAGCGCCCGGTGATCGGCGTCAGGCGCACCCGTGCGCTGTTGTTCGGGTAGCGCGCCAACACTTCATAATGGGTGACCGCTCTTTTGCCGCGCTCGTAACAGATTTTCTGGCGCGGACGGTTTTCCCAATCGCAAATCAGCGGCAGATTGATAAAACCGCTGTCGGCTTCGGGGTGTCCCCACACCAACGCCTGATAGTGCTTTTTGGTTTCGCGATCGCGGAATTGGCGTTTCAGTTCTTGCTCGGCTTTTTTGCTCAAAGCGAACAGAATAATGCCGCTGGTCGCCATGTCCAAACGGTGCACCGCTTCGGCAAAACCGAATTTTTGCCGCACGCGCGTGGTGGCGCTGTCGAGATATTCCGGGCGGTTGCCCGGTACGGAAAGCAAACCGCTCGGTTTGTTGATCGCGGCAACATAGTTGTCTTGATAGACAATCTCCAGCCACGGCTCGGTCGGTGGATCGTAATGAATCAATGCCATTGTTGTTCCTTGTTGCTATTCCTTATTGCTGACAATCACGCGCAGGCAATCTAAGCGCCAGCTCGCTTGTTGCAACTGTTGCAGCGCTTGCTGTTGCAATTGCTCAAGTGCGGTCACTTCGTCCTGACGGATATTTTTATTCACTGCCTGAAGTGCGGTCAAGCGTTGGTATTCGCCGTTCAGTTGCTGTTCGGCGTTGCGTTTTGCCTCTTCAATCAAGGCGTGCGCTTTGGCGCCGATCAGATTGTCGCCCCGTTGCAACGCATGTTCAACCGCACTTCGCGTCATTTTCACCACTTTGTTCGCCATATTTTTGCCGATTGGCTTGAGTTGTTTTTGTAACGCACTCACCGCCACTTTATCCGACAAATCATTGCCTTTGCTGTCGAGCAACAAGCGAATCGGGGTCGGTGGTAAGAAGCGGGTGAGCTGTAACGCCGGCGGCGCTTGCACTTCCACCACATAAACTAGTTCCAGTAGCAGCGTGCCAGCCGGTAGCGCTTTGTTAATCAGCAACGAGACCGCACTTTTGCCGATGTCGCCGGCGGTAATCAAATCAATGCCGTTGCGGATTATCGGGTGATCCCAGGTCAAAAATTCCAATTCTTCGCGCGCCAATGCCAAGCGGCGATCAAAGGTTACCGTGCTGCCGTCCTCTTTCAAGCCCGGGAAATCCGGCACCAGCATGTGCCCGGTCGGGTGAATGACAATGCTTTTCTCGCCCAAATCTTCCTGCTCCAAGCCGATAATATCAAACAGGCTGAGGCTGAATTGAATCAAATCGGTGCTGGCGTCATCGTTGGCAATCTCGGCGGCAAGCTGTTGTGCGCTTTCGCCGCCGTTGGAATTCAGTTCCAACAAACGATCACGTCCTTGTTCCAACTCAAGTTTCAGTTGCTCGCGCTGTTGGCGCGTGGTTTTAACAAATTGGGCGAAATCGTCGCCGTCTGCTTCGTCGGTTAAAAACGCCTGCAAGCGCACTTTTTGTTGTGCGAAAATCGCCGCCCCCATCGGGCAGGTTTCTTCAAACGCATTCAAGCCGTCGTGGTACCACTGCGCCAACAATTGTTGGCTGCTGTCGGCAAAAAACGGCACATAAATTTGAATATCGTGTTGCTGCCCGATCCGATCCAAACGCCCGATACACTGCTCCAATAAATCGGGATTGGTCGGCAGATTAAACAGCACCAAATTGGACGCGAACTGGAAGTTGCGCCCCTCCGAACCGATGGTCGAACTGAGCAAAATCTGCGCGCCCTCTTCCGCTTGGGCAAAGTAGGCGGCGGCTTTATCGCGCTCAATGATACTCATTTTTTCGTGGAACACCGCGGCGCGAATGCCCTCTTTCTCACGCAAAATTTGCTCCAACTGAATCGCAGTATTGGCGTGCTGGCAAATCAGCAGAATTTTTTCCTCACGCCGATTTTTCAGGAAAGTGATCAACCACTCAATCCTTGGATCAAAATCCCACCACGCCGCACTCGGATTGAGTTTTTGGAACAGCATTTCCGGATAGAACAGCACGTCGGCGGCGACCTCTTCGCCCAACATATTCCACACCTTGAGCGCGTTTTGATACTGCTTCGGCAGTTCCAATTTGATTTGGTGCAAAGTGCGGTTCGGGAAGCCTTTCACCACTTGGCGCGTGTTGCGAAACAGCACGCGGCTTGTGCCGTGACGGTCAATCAGATTGCTGATCAGCTCTTGTCGTGCCGCCGTTTGTTGTTCGCAGGACGATTGCTTGCCGTTGATGATTTTAAACAGCGGCTCAACGTCTTGCTCGGACAATAGCTCGGCAATGCTGTTTTGCTCAACCGCACTTAGCGTGTTGTCATTTAACAGGGTATTGACCGCGTCGGCAACCGGTTGATATTGTTGCTGTTCTTGCACAAATGCGGCGTAATCGTAAAAACGCTCGGGATCGAGCAGTTTCAATCGGGCAAAATGGCTCTCTTGCCCCAATTGTTCCGGCGTGGCGGTCAGCAGCAGCACTGACGGAATCTGTTGCGCCAGCGTTTCGACCAGTTGATATTCACGGCTCGGTTGCGCTTCGCTCCATTGCAAATGGTGCGCTTCATCGACAATCAGCATATCCCAATCGCTTTGGCACAACTGCGCGGCACGTTGCGGCTGTTGCACCAGCCAATCGAGCGAACAGATCACCAACGCTTCGCTATCAAACGGATTTTCTAATGCCGTCTCAACCGCACTTTCATTATTCCGCCGATCAAAATCTTGGCTACGTTCTTCGTCAAACAGCGAAAAATTAAGGTTAAAACGGCGCAGCATTTCCACCAGCCATTGATGTTGCAAGCTTTCCGGCACCAAAATCAGCGCACGCTCCACCTTGCCGCTGAACAGTTGCTGTTGCAAAATCATGCCGGCTTCAATGGTTTTGCCCAAGCCGACTTCGTCCGCCAGCAACACGCGCGGCGCAATCCGATGTCCGACTTGGGTGGCAATGTGCAACTGGTGCGGGATCAAACCGGCACGAATGCCGCGCAGCCCACGCAACGGCGATTGGAACTGTGCCTGTTGATGAACAAGCGCTTGATAACGCAGGTTAAAATGCTCGTTGCGATCAATTTGCGCGGCAAATAACCGCTCTTGCGGCTTGCTGAAAGAGATATTGTGATCCAGCTCCATTTCCCGCAATACCGCACTTTCGCCGTTATCCAAACGAATCCCGTGATAGCTCAACACCCCTTGCTGTTCCGCAATGTGCTCAATCTGCAACTGCCAACCCTCGTGGCTTTTGATTTTATCCCCCGGCGTAAACTGCACGCGCGTTAACGGTGCGGAAGCAAAGGCATACACCCGTTGTTCATTTGCCGCCGGAAACAGCAGGCTGACCGTGCGTTGCTCCACACCGACCACCACACCCAGCCCTAATCCGTTTTCACTTTCGCTGATCCAGCGTTGTCCTATCGCAAATTGTCCTGTCGCAAAGGTTGTCATGTCCGCCTTATTACCCATGTTGTTGCCTGTATTTGAAAGGCGCTGATTATAGAGGAATCCGGCAATTTATTTAACGTTTTTATCAGAAAAATTTCGCTTAGTGATTTTTTAATCTAAAAGAGCGCAATTCCAATGCAAAAGCTGGCGAATATTATCCAAATTTTAGCTAAAATCGGGTTACTTATGTAAAGATGTGATATATAATTTCCAAAAATCATTCGCTTATCTAGGAATCCATTAACGTGAGTATTGTAACTAAAGCCAAAAACGAACTATTTTCCGGTTGGACCCATTTCGAAATCGTCTGGATCGCTCTGTTTTTAAGCATCCAAATCGCCATTTTCGTTATCCAACCCGATTCGATAATCGCTACCATTGCCGCAATCAGCGGCATTTTATGCGTCATCTTTGTCAGTAAGGGCAAAATCAGTAATTATATTTTCGGTTTTATCAGTGTGACTTGCTACGCCTATATTTCCTATACCTTTAAATTATATGGCGAAATGATGCTGAATCTGTTGGTGTATGTGCCGGTGCAATTTATCGGTTTCTATGTATGGCGCCGCCATATGCATATCAAAACCAGTGCACAAACCGACCAATACGAAGAAGTGATCGCCAAGGCATTAACCCTGAAACAGTGGGGAATTGTGATTTCAGCCGCGGTAATCGGAACTTATGCCTACATTCAACTGCTGCACAACTTGGGCAGTGCCTTGCCGGCATTGGACGGCGTAACCGTGGTAGTTTCGATCGTGGCGCAAATTCTGATGGTGTTGCGTTACCGTGAGCAGTGGGTGTTGTGGATTGTGGTCAATCTGCTAACCGTCAGCCTATGGACGGCAATGTGGATTAAAAACGGCGAAACCAGTTTGCCGTTATTGGTGATGTATATCATGTATCTGTGGAACTCGATTTACGGCTACCACAACTGGGCGAGAATGGTCAAAACCCAGCAAACCGCCTAATCACTTCGCTGTGCAGGCGTTATCGTCTGCACACGCTTTCCCCTAAAATTTCAAATAAAAGGCGTTGGTTAACGCAATAAAATCCGGGTGATAGTGATTATCCGCCTGATAAATCACAATTTCACTACGCTCAGTTTGTGCCTGAACCGCACTTCGATCGAATAATCTGAATTCCAGCAAAACCCGCTGCGGCGCTTTGCCCTGCTTGGTGATCACCTCACACCATTTCGCACAGTAAAGTGCGGTCTGCGCGACTTGTTGCTGCAAATGCCGCGCCATTGCATACGGCAACACCCACGCGATTTTGCCGTTAGGATTGAGCATGTTTTGCGCCGCCAACAGCCACGCCAAATGTCCGTTTTCCGCCATGTAACGCGCGGTTTGCCGTTCCGTATTACGGCAATCGACGCCGATATGAAAATACGGCGGATTGGAAATAATCAGGTCAAAGTGCGGTTGCGCCGCTTCCGCATACGCAAACAGATCTTGATTAAGCACGGCAATCTGCTGCGCCCACGGGGATTCGATAACATTTTGCTGCGCTTGTTGCGCCGCCTGCGGATCGAGTTCAAGTGCGGTAATCTGATAGTCTGCGTTTTCTTTTGCCAAACGTTGCGCCAGCATTAATGCCAGCAACCCGCTGCCACAGCCCATATCCAACACCGACCGCACTTGCCCAATCTGCGCCCACGCACCAAGCAAAATGCTATCCGTGCCCACTTTCATCGCACAACGATCATGGGCGACGGTAAACTGTTTGAAACGAAAACATGGCACGGTGATAACAGTTATAAGATTAGGCTCTGCGCCATGTCGTGCCGTTTGCGCCGTCTTCCAACACAATCCCCATTGCCGTCAGTTTATTGCGTGCTTCGTCTGCCGCCGCCCAGTTTTTATCGGCGCGCGCTTGGTTGCGTTGCCGAATCAGGGCTTCGATTTCAGCCACTTCGCCATCGTCGGAACCGGCTTGCAAAAACGCTTCCGGTTGTTGATATAAAATCCCCAATACGTCGCCCAATTCACGCAAACGTGCGGCTAAACCGTCGGCTTGGCTTGGATGTTCCTGTTTGGCTTTATTGACCGCCCTTGCCAGTTCAAACAGCACCGACAATGCATTCGGCGTGTTGAAATCATCGTCCATCGCCTCGTTGAACGCCGCCACAAACGCTTCGCCGCCGCTGGCGACCGCACTTGGATCGGTGTCACGCAACGCGGTGTATAAACGTTCAAGTGCGGTATGCGCCAAGTTCAGGTTCTCTTCGCTGTAATTCAACTGACTGCGGTAGTGGGCGGTCAGCAGGAAATAACGCACACTTTCGCCGTTATAGTGTTTCAGCACCTCACGCACAGTGAAGAAATTGCCAAGCGATTTCGACATTTTCTCTTTGTCGACCATAATCATGCCGGAGTGAATCCAATAATTGACATAATCATCGCCGTGGGCACAGCAGGATTGCGCAATTTCATTTTCGTGGTGCGGGAACATCAAATCCGAGCCACCACCGTGAATATCAAAATGCGCACCTAATTCTTTATGGTTCATCGCCGAACATTCGATATGCCAGCCCGGGCGACCGTTGCCCCACGGTGAAGCCCAACTCGGCTCATTCGGTTTCGACATTTTCCACAGCACAAAATCCATCGGATTCTGCTTAATCGCGGAAATCTCAATGCGTGCGCCGGCTTGCAATTGCTCCAAATCTTGACGTGACAGCAAACCGTATTTGGCAAAACTCGGCACAGAGAACATCACATCGCCGTTATCCGCCACATAAGCATGCCCGCGTTCAATCAGTTTTTGTACAATCGCAATAATTTCCGCAATATGGTGCGTGGCGCGCGGTTCGCTGTTCGGCGCTTGGATATTCAACGCGTTGAAATCATTGTGCATTTCCACCACCATACGATCGACCAACTGCTCGCAACTTTCGTTGTTTTCCAACGCACGCTTGATGATTTTATCGTCCACATCGGTGATGTTACGCACATAATTCAGTTGATAGCCACTGTAGCGCAAATAGCGCGCGATCATGTCAAAACAAACGAAAGTGCGCCCGTGCCCGATATGGCAGTAGTCGTACACGGTCACGCCGCAGACATACATCCCGACTTTATTCGGCTCAATCGGGGTAAACACTTCTTTCTCTCGTTTTAAGGTATTATAAATTTTTAACATGATTTCACTCTCTAGACCGCACTTTGACTTCGTCAGCGGCGGTAATTTGGCTGTTTTTATCGAATTTTTTGTGGAATAATAACGCGACTTTTTATCACCGTTATAGGAAACAATTATGGTAACGCTACACACCAATTTTGGCGACATAAAAATCGCATTAAACACTGAAAAAGCCCCAATTACCAGCGAAAACTTTTTAAATTACTGCAAAAAAGGCTTTTATGACAACACCATTTTCCACCGCGTGATCGACGGCTTTATGATTCAAGGCGGCGGCATGCAAGTCGGCATGAAAGAAAAAGCCACCGACGCGCCGATCCAAAATGAAGCCGGCAACGGGTTAAGCAACAAAAAAGGCACGATTGCCATGGCGCGCACCAACGATCCGCACTCCGCCACAGCACAATTTTTTATCAACGTCGCCGATAATAACTTCTTAGATTACCGCGCCAAAACCCTATACGATCGCGAAGTCGTGCAAGAGTGGGGCTATGCGGTGTTCGGTGAAGTGGTTGAGGGCATGGACGTAGTGGAAAAAATCCGCAAAGTCAAAACCGGCAACCACGGCTTCCACCAAGATGTACCAAAAGAAGATGTGATTATTCAGTCGGTGACGGTTGAGTAAATGGTATTAGCAAGATTAAGTCGGTTAAAACCGGCTGAGATTGCTGATAAACTGACTTCCCTCCCTCCGTATACGGAGGGAGGGAAATTATTCGAGAAAGAGACGTTGTCAGCAGTCTGAGCCAGTTAATGCCAGCTTTTTTCTTGAATAACTCAGAGAATTTAAAATGAAACGTTTTTTCACGTTATTAGTATTAACTACATTATTAACTGCTTGCAGTATTGATGTGCCGTTTGTGCCGCTGATTTAGTTTCTAAGATTGGAAGCCGTCCCAATCTATAAAAGTTAAAAACCATTTAATAAAAAATCTATCGCATTTTTAATGAGCTGTCATTGCGATAGTAAACTCTCCACTTCCTCCCCAGCTTGTTCTACCCCCGCGGATGAAACTGTTGGTGCAGTTTCTTCAACCGCTCTTTGGCGACGTGGGTGTAGATTTGGGTGGTGGAGAGATCGCTGTGTCCGAGCAGCATTTGCACCACCCGTAAATCCGCACCGTGATTGACCAGATGGGTGGCGAAGGCGTGGCGTAACACGTGCGGTGAAAGGGCGTTTTGATCAATTTGCGCCAGCAACGCATAATGTTTAATCCGGTGCCAAAAGGTCTGACGGGTCATCATCGTACCGCGCAAGCTGGGAAACAGCACATCGGAGCGTTGCCCTTTCAACAATAACTGCCGTCCATATAAAATAAACTCTTGAATCCAGTAACTCGCTTCCTCGCCCATCGGGACTAACCGCTCTTTGTTGCCCTTGCCGATCACCCGCACCACGCCTTGATTGAGGCTGATATTGTCCACATTTAAGCTAACCAATTCGGTCACGCGTAAGCCGGTGGCATACAGCAATTCCAACATCGCTTTATCGCGCAATTCCAACGGCTCATCGGTTGTCGGCGCATTGAGCAAATCGGTGACTTGAGCTTCGCTAAGGTATTTCGGCAAACGCGACGGCAGTTTCGGCGAGGTTAAAAGTGCGGTTGGATCATCACTGCGGTATTTTTCGCGGTACAGATATTGGAACAGTTTGCGCAGTGCACTCAACATCCGTGCCGAACTGGTGGCTTTATAGCCTTTGGCAAGCCGTTCGCCAAGAAAGGTTTGCAGGTCGATATGATCGAGGGTTAATAATGTCAGTTGCTGCGCATTCAACCATGTGCAAAGTGCGGTCAAATCCAAACGGTATGAAGCAACGGTATTTTCGGACAAGCCTTTTTCCAGCCAAAGCTCATTGAGGAATAAGTCTGTCAACATAGAGTCTTTCATTTTTTTCCTCAATAATATCCAATGATTAAGCCTATTTTAGAGGGGCGAAAGCCCCTCATACCGGCAATTAATCCTCGCCCCACACCTCTTGCGCAATTTCTTCCACCAACCGCACTTTTGCCCATTGCTGCGCTTCGGTCATCAGGTTGCCCTCTTCGGTGGAGGCAAAACCGCATTGCGGGCTGAGCGCCAGTTGTTCCAAAGGGACATATTGCGCCGCTTGTGCGATGCGATCTTTGATCAGTTGCTTATCTTCCAATTCCGGGAATTTGGAAGTGATTAAGCCCAACACCACCCGCCCTTTATTGCCTTTGAAGTGTTGCAACGGCTCGAAGCCGCCGGAGCGTTCATTGTCATATTCCAAGAAATAACCGTCAAACGTGGTTTGTCCGAACAATTCTTTGGCAATCGGATCGTACGCGCCACTGAGCATATAAGTGGATTTATAGTTGCCGCGGCAAACATGGGTGGTGATTGCCATATCCGCCGGTTTCTGCGCCAACACCGCTTGCACGTTCGCCAATGCAATCGCTTTATTTTGCTCGAAATCGTCCGCATTCGAATCGTTGCACAGATGTCCCCAATAGACATCATCGAACTGTAAATAGCGACAACCCGCTTCATAAAATGCCAACATCGCGTCGATATAGGCTTGTTGCACATCTTTCGCCAATGCTTCTTTCGTCGCATAAATTTCCGGATTGAACACATTTTTGTGCATTAACTGGTTCGGGCTTGGAATGGTGAATTTCACCACCGCACGCCCGTTGACGATACGATTCAGCGATTTGAAATGTTCAAGGAACGGATGTGCTGGATTCCATGACACCTTGCCACAGTTGCGGATATTGTAACGGCGCACTTGCACCCCGTGGAATTGATAAGCCTGCTCCGGTTCATAACCTTCGATTCCGTTTAATCCTTCCAGAAAGTCGATATGCCACCAAGAACGGCGGAATTCCCCGTCGGTAATCACTTGCAGACCAGCGGCAAGCTGCGCTTCAACCAGTTTAGCCACTTCTTGTTCTTCCAAGAGGTTCAATTCGCTGCGGTTAATTTTGCCGGCATTAAAATCAGCACGTGCTTTTTTCCAAGCCTCGCTACGTAAATAACTGCCGACGGTATCGGCGTGTAACGGTAAGGTTTTGTTTGTCATGTTGGTTTCCTTTTTAATGCGAAAAATCAAATACAAAAATCGTGGTAATCCTGCGGATCAACCTGCTGCAAAAATTGTTTGGTGCGCTCCTGTTGCGGGCGGCTGAAAAACACTTTTGCTTCACCCTGCTCCACAATCTTGCCTTGATCGATAAAAATCACCCGATCCGCCACTTCCTGCGCAAAGCGGATTTCGTGGGTGACGATCACCATCGTCCAGCCCTCTTTCGCCAGCCACTTCAAGGTGTGCAACACTTCGTTGACCAGTTCGGGATCGAGGGCGGAAGTCGGTTCGTCCAGCAAAATCACTTCCGGCTGCACTGCCAGCGCCCGTGCGATACCGACCCGTTGCTGCTGCCCGCCGGACAGTTGCGACGGATACAAATCCAGTTTATCGCCTAACCCGACTTTTTCCAACAAGGTTTTGGCTTCCTGCCGTGCTTGGGTCGGGGCTTTTTTCTGCACCACAATCAGCCCTTCCATCACATTTTCAATCACGGTGCGGTGCGGAAACAAATTGTGCTGTTGAAACACCATCGCCGTGCGGCGGCGCAGTTGCAAGGTTTGTTGTTTACTGATTTTCTGGGCAAAATCGATCTGCAAAGTGCGGTCACTGAATGCCAATGTGCCTTGATCCGGCGTTTCCAACAGGTTCAAACAACGTAAAAAGGTGGTTTTGCCCGAGCCGGAAGGGCCGAGAATCGCGATCACTTCGCCTTTTTCCACTTGCAAATCAATCCCTTTCAAAATTTCATTGCCGTGAAACTGTTTATGGATATTTTTAACCTGTAACATGATTTTATCCGTAACGTGAAAAATGTTTTTCCAGTCGCCCTTGTGCCAGCGATAGTACAAAGCAAATCAGCCAATAAATCAACGCCGCTTCACTGTAAATCCACAGGAATTCATAGGTGGTCGAGGCAATATTTTGCGCCTCACGAAACAGTTCGGTGACCAATACGGTGGAAGCCAGCGAGGTGTCTTTCACCAAACTGATAAAGCTGTTCGACAGCGGCGGCACGGAAACGCGCATTGCCTGCGGCATAATGCTGCGACGGAAAGTCTGGGCATAGCTCATACCAATAGAATACGACGCTTCCCATTGCCCTTTCGGAATCGACAAAATCGCCGCACGAATGGTTTCCGAAGCGTAGGCGCCGATATTTAAGGAAAAGGCGATCACCGCCGACGGAAACGGATCAAGCTTGACGCCGATATTCGGCAAACCGTAGAAAATAATAAACAACTGTACCAGCAATGGCGTGCCGCGAATAGCGGAAACATAAATCCGTGCCAGATAATAACCAAGCGAATACAGCGGATTGGTGCGCGGAATCACTCGAATCAGCGCAATAAAGAACGCAATGATCATGCCGAACAAAAACGACAGCAAAGTCAACGGAATGGTATTGGCAATTGCGCCGCGCAACATCGGCCAAAAAGCGTCGATTAACATCGACGCTTGTTGTTCATCTAAAAACGGCAGGGCTGACAACAGATTATTCAGTGACGTCATCGCCGAACCATTGGATTGACAAGGCTTTCAAGCTACCGTCCTGGCGCATTTCGCCCAAAGTGCGGTTGAAATCGGCGACGACTTCATCATTACCTTTTAAGAATACAAAACCTGAGCCGATTTTATTCTCATCTTTAAATGCGATTTTCAAACCGGCGTTCGGTTGTTGTTTCAGGTAATCCAAAATCGCCAACTGCCCGTTTAAGGTGATGTCGGCACGTTTTTGTTTCACCAGCTCCAATGCCGGCGCCATGCCTTCCACCGGCAGGATTTCCGCGCCGTGTTCTTTTGCCAATACATAGTAGCTGCTGTTGATACTTTGCGCCGATTTTTTGCCTTGAATTTGCGCAAGTGCGGTCAGATCGTCCGCATCGGCTGGCGTCACGACCACCGAGCGCTCAAAGTTATACGGCTCGGATAACAGATATTTTTGTTGGCGTTCCGGATTGGTTAAATCGACCTGATTGGCAATAATATCAAAGCGTTTGGCATTCAACCCGGCAAACATCGCGTCCCATTGGGTTTCAAAAAATTCCACTTGCAAACCTAAGCGTTTTGCGACTTCACGCGTCACTTCCACATCAAAACCGGTCAATTTGCCGTCTTTATCGTGAAACGTGAACGGAGGGTAAGTGCCTTCGGTGCCGACACGCAATGTTTTTGTCATCGCCAACGTGTCAGCCAATGTGGTTTCTTTTTTCTCACTGACACCGCTTTGCTGCGCTTGGTCACAGGCACTCAAACCAAACGCCGCAATGGCAAACGCAAAAATTGAAAAGAGCTTTTTGTTTAATTTCATTTTGTTATATCTCTGTTAGTTTTAAAGCAAAAATTCAGGGGCACAGTATAATAGATTGCGCGTAATCCGCCTATACTTACATTTTCTAAGTTATAACTTTTTGCTATAAAAATCGATAGCCCGCGCTAATGCAAAAACCGCTTTATTTCCCCGGCACAACAATTTATACTACGCTTCTAGTGCCAACAAGGAACTAGGACCATGCAAACATCATCTGAACATAACCGCACTTGCCCACTCATCAGCACCGTTATGCGATCCCCGCATAACCTACCGCCGTTATTTTCATTTGATCATCAATCCTCAGCTATTGGGGATTTTTTTTGTCTAAAATTCAGCCTCCTCCGTTCCTGTGCGCTTCCCTTTTCATCTCATTCACGGAGTAACCGCAATGCAACACGTTCGTACTTTTAATACCTATATTCGCGATGAAATTATCAAAAAAGGCGGCTGGGTTAATTCCCATGCGCACGCCGACCGTGCATTCACCATGACCCCGGATAAAATTGATATTTACCGCACTTGCAACCTACAACAAAAATGGGATTTGGTGGACGAAGTGAAGCGCAATTCCAGTATCGACGACTACTACGCCCGTTTTTGCCAAGCGATTGAAATGATGATTCAACAAGGGGTGACGGCATTCGGTACGTTTGTGGATATTGATCCGGTGTGTGAAGATCGCGCCATTATCGCCGCCCACCGCGCGCGTGAAGTGTATAAAAACGACATTATTTTGAAATTTGCCAACCAAACCTTAAAAGGCGTGATCGAGCCGACCGCACGCAAATGGTTCGACATCGGCGCGGATATGGTCGATATGATCGGCGGCTTGCCGTATCGTGATGAACTCGATCACGGACGCGGCGAAGAAGCGTTTGATATTCTGATGGACGCGGCAAAATCGCGCGGCATTATGTGCCACGTTCACGTCGATCAATTCAACACCCCACGCGAAAAAGAAACGGAAATGTTGTGCGACAAAACCATCGAGTACGGTATGCAGGGACGCGTCGCCGCCATTCACGGCATTTCGATCGGCGCGCACCCGAAAGAATACCGCTATCAGCTTTATGCCAAAATGCGCGAAGCGCAACTGATGATGATCGCCTGCCCGATGGCGTGGATCGACAGCAACCGTAAAGAAGACCTCATGCCGTTCCACAACGCCCTGACTCCTGCCGATGAAATGATCCCGCAAGGCATTACGGTGGCAATCGGCACGGACAATATCTGTGACTACATGGTGCCGTTATGTGAAGGCGATATGTGGCAAGAACTCAGCCTGCTTGCCGCCGGCTGCCGCTTCCCGGATATCGAAGCAATGATTAACATCGCCAGCGTAAACGGTCGCAAAGTGCTGGGATTAGATTAATCCTTTTACCATAGCCGAAATTTCATCCAAAGGACAACCAAAATGCTTAAACTTTTCACCGTTCCCGGCAACGTAAAAAGCCGTTCATTTTCTCCTTTCGCTTACAAAGCTGAAGCCCTGCTTGCCTTGGCTGGAGTGGATTACCGCCTTGAATATGTGGCGGATTTTTCGCAAATGCCAAAAGGCAAAGTGCCGGTGTTGCAAGACGGTGAGACGTTGATTGCCGACAGCGAATTGATTAAAGCCTATTTGAGCGAGCATTTTTCGCTGAATGCTGACCGCACTTTGAGCGTCGAGCAGCACGCGGTGGGGCGTGCGTTTCGGGTGATGTTGGAAGAGCGCACCTATTGGGCGGGGGTGTACGCACGTTTTCTTGACCCTGCGGGCGACGATTTTTTGCTGAAGCAAATATTAGGCGGTGCGCCTAGCGAAATGAAACCGGTCATCGCCGCCGCCATGCGTGAAAACGTGCGAAACGAAATGCACGGACACGGCATAGGTCGCCATTCAGCGGCGCAGATTTACGCCTTTGCCATTGGCGATATCGAGGCGGTGCTGACGTATTTGGGCGACAAGCCGTTTTTCTTTGGCAATACGCCGACCACGATTGACGCAACCATCGCAGGGCTGTTTTCCAATTGGCTGTCGAATGATTTTGCTTGGGCAGTGGGCGATTATTTGAGAAGCAAACCGCAAGTGGCGGAGTATGTGGCAAGGTTTGAGAAAATGGTGTTTGGCGGATAATTGACGAGATAGGTAAATGCCGTCTAAAACCGCACTTTGCTTGTGCCAAGTTTCAGACGGCATAATTTTTCTAATGCCAATCCCTTTTCCTTCCGCTGCCGATACAGCCAATCTCTAATCCCTTCAATATGATAGGCAATTCCCCATGTGCCGATGTGCGCCACGCCGAGATTGGTGTTACAGGGGCTTTTAATTGGGTGGGCAGTGTGTCTGATTTGATGGCGGCAGCGGTTACTTTTTGTCGTACGACGTGGGTTCACTGAGGGCGGTAATGCTTTTGATACTAGCGAAGGCAGAGGTGAAAAGTGCGGTGGCGAGTAGAGCCGTGAATGGTTTTATTTTAAACATGGCGCGTTTCTTGATTGCGTCTAACGATGGAAACGATGGAAACGTTGAATATTAAAGATACCCGGATATTAATATTGAGCAACCCATCGTCTGATTGTTTGGATAAACAAAAATAACGGGAGACCGCGGAAAGCGATTGATGATGTCGGACGTAAAATTCAACCGCGTGTTGTTTAAAGGCTTGGTTGTATTTCATCATAAAAATCCGCACCTTAGTCAGTTAGTTTTGCCGTCCAACTTTTGGGGTGCAGGGCATGCAAAAGTGCGGTTTGCTTTTGAAACGCTAATTAAATAGTGACGTAACGACCAAAACCCAGACAATACTGCTCAACGGCCCCAATAAACCCATCGAAACACCGCCCAACCTAAATTCTGCCTGCTTAATCAAGCCGGTACTGAACGCAATCGCATTCGGCGGCGTGGATACCGGCAGCAACAAGGCACAAGAGGCGCTGAGCGCAATCACCAACGGCAACACGGCCGGGCTAAAACTGCCGCTGGAAATACTCATCAAAGATAAAGCAATCGGCACTAAAATCGTTGTCGCCGCCGTATTACTCATGAAATTAGACAGCAATACCGTAATAAAGCCAAACAATAGCATCAACAGATAGAAATTAATCTGTACATGGCTGAGTTGATCGACAAAATGGCTGGCAAGTTCCTGCTCCTGAATTGCCATCCCCAGCGCTAAACCACCGGCGACCAACATCAAGGTATCCCACGGTAATTTACGCACATCATCCGCGTCCAATACGCCTAACATTGTCAACACCACAATCGGAATACCGGATACGGCGGCAATCGGAATCGAAAACCATTTTGAGGTTAGCCAGAAAAACAGGGTTACCGCCAGTACCGAGATCATAATCATCTTTTGCAAGCGTAACTCTTTCGCCACAAAACGATCACCCTCTTCTTCGGTATTATCCGGCAAAGCAAATTGAATATTCATCGCTTCCTTGCTAATCCGGTAACGGCGTAATAAGATTTTCCAAAAGAAGTAAATCAGAACAGTGGCAATCGGAATTCCGATAATCATCCACTCTAAAAATGAAATTTGGATTCCGACCGCTTCCAATGCCCCGACCGCAATCGCATTCGGCGCAGAACCGATAATTGTCCCCATTCCACCGATCGACGCCGCCGTTGGAATGCCCAATAGCAAGGCTTTAGAGAAATTGGATTTTTTATCCAACGAAGCAAAAATCGGGCTGACCGTGGCAATCATCATCGCCGTGGTCGCCGTGTTGCTCATCAACATTGAAATCACTGCTGTGGTCGCCATCAGCCCGAGCAAGATAAAGTGCGGTTTTTGACCGAATTTTGGCAGCAGCTGTTTTAATAACGCCTCATCTAAGCGAGTCTTTTTCATGCCCTCGGCAAGAAAAAATCCCCCCAAAAACAACCAAATCACCCCGTCGGACCAAGTTTGCACATAGCGCATGGCGTGTTGATTTTCGTCCGTCCCCATCACCACCACCAAATAACCAATCACCAAAATCCCGACCGAAAACGGCGGAATTGCTTCTGTCATCCAAAGTGCGATTGCCATAAACAGCAATAACAACACTAAGTTTTGGGTGCGGGTGAAGCTCGGATCAGACAACCAATACATCATGCCCAAACCGAATAAAACCGAAAGAAAAAATTGAATCACCTTACTCTGTCTCGCCAACGCAATCGGGTAAAGGGTTAATTTTTTAAGCGAATAATAACGTGAATCCGACATAATCTATTCCCAATAATGAACAATGGATCTATTTTAGAGGGAGCATGTCATGTTAGCCAAATCATATGAAGCTAAACTGTTAATGATCTCACAGATTATTTCTTGCGATAACAATTGGATAGTCAAATGTTAACGACTAACTTACAAAACTTGTCATAAACAATAACTTAAACGCATGATTTGATGGCGATAAAAAACCCCGGCAGATCATTCTACCGGGGTTTAAAAACAGTAACGTGTGTTAGGCTTAAACCAGCGCAACCTCTACCGCAGCCGGGCCACGTTGTGAATCTTGTACGTTAAATTCAACTTTAGCCCCTTCTTCCAAGGTTCTGTAGTTATTACCAAGAATTCCGGAAAAGTGAACGAACAGATCTTTGCTGCCGTCTGCCGGAGTAATAAAACCGAAGCCTTTAGTTGAGTTGAACCATTTTACGGTACCAGTTAATTTAGACATAATGTCATCCTTAATATAATCAATTTAATTTAATTTATTTTGCTTAACGCAAAGGGAGTTGCTAGTAACTTGAACTTAGATAGAGATTGGTATTCAAAGACTTTCAGGAAAACAAAATAAATTTGTTATTAAAGGAAGTGCCACAAATATCGAACTTAAATAAACTGTCGTTTAGCTGAGGCGCATTAGAACACGATTATTCTGGCAATACAAGAAGTTTCTGCTCTTTAGTGAAAAATAAAATTTCATGGCACGCCCTACAGGATTCGAACCTGTGACCTACGGCTTAGAAGGCCGTTGCTCTATCCAGCTGAGCTAAGGGCGCATTATAGTTGGATATTATGGGAGAAAAAGAAGTGGTCGGCGAGATAGGATTTGAACCTACGACCCACTGGTCCCAAACCAGTTGCGCTACCAAGCTGCGCTACTCGCCGACAAGTAGCGTGCATTATAAAAGCCTGAATTTTTTCGTCAATCGTTTTTTGCTTTTTTTGGTTTAGTCGCTTATTTTTTGACGGGTTCAGGCTTACAATAACCGCACTTTTCTGCCAAAATGGCTTTTTTACGATTTTAGCTTATTTTTATCACGTTAAAAGGACGGGCCATGTCAGCGCAACTTATTTCAGGCACGCAAATTGCCAAACAAATCAAAACGGAAATTGCCGAAAAAATTACCCGGCGGCTCGCCGAAGGCAAACGCGCACCGGGTTTGGCGGTGATTTTAGTCGGGGCTGATCCGGCGTCGCAAGTGTATGTCGGCAGCAAACGTAAAAGTTGCGCTGAAATCGGTATTCACTCCAAATCTTATGATTTGCCCTCCGACACCAGCGAACAAGAACTACTGGCGTTGATTGATCAGCTCAATACTGACGAAAGTATCGACGGTATTTTGGTGCAGTTGCCGTTACCGGCGCAAATTGATTCCGCCAAAGTGATTGAACGGATTACCCCAAGCAAAGACGTGGACGGTTTCCACCCTTACAATGTCGGGCGTTTGTGCCAGCGTATTCCTTTACTACGCGCTTGCACCCCTTACGGTATTATCCAGCTGTTACAAACAACCGGGATTGATCTGTACGGACAACACGCCGTAGTGGTCGGCGCCTCCAATATCGTCGGTCGCCCGATGGCACTGGAATTATTGCTTGCCGGTTGCACTGTCACGGTAACTCACCGCTTTACCAAAAATCTGGAACAGCATGTACGCCAAGCGGATATTCTGGTGGTCGCCGTCGGCAAACCGCACTTTATCCCGGGCGACTGGATTAAAGCGGGCGCGGTGGTCATTGATGTCGGTATCAACCGTACCGAAAACGGTTTAGTCGGTGATGTGGATTTTGCCTCCGCCGCCGAAAAAGCCGGCTTTATCACGCCGGTGCCGGGCGGCGTCGGCCCGATGACGGTGGCAATGTTGATGAGCAACACGCTGTATGCGTGTGAGCACTACCATTCCTGATTTGTTGCACAACGATTTTTAACACAGCCAGACTGCCTAACAACAATGGAGCGTTTAAGATGAAAAAAAATTTATTTTATTTAAGCAACACCGTTTTTATCAGTTTATTCATGGCGGCTTGTTCCGGTGGCGGTGGTGGTAGCAGTTCAAATGCGAATATCGATAATTCCATTCCAAATAACCAAACGAGATTACCAACCCAAACCGGCGGCCAATATATTTTTACCGATGAAAACGATCAAACTTCTTTCGGTAATCCGAATTCCAACAGCTTAGATTCGATTACCGTTGCCGGACGCACCTTTGATTTGGCATTAAACGGTAAATCTGACGGTATTTGGAGCATAAAGAGTAGTAACGATATAGATGATAATTACTACTGTTGTAATAATTTACAATATGTTCGCCTCGCCTCCGTCGATGACTCTGGAAAAGATGTAGCATTACACCTCTATCATGGGTTTGTTACGCCTATCGGTAATATGCCCTCAGGAACAGCAACGTATCAAGGCGAAGCAATTTATCTGCCTTCAACAGAAATTGCTGATAATAGCTATATAATTGATAAGGGCTATAACGAGGTGTTAGGTAATGCCAATATCAGTGTTGATTTCGGTGCAAAAACACTGAGCGGAAGATTATTATCCGGCACACAACGACAGTATGATTGGGTGCACGAATTTGATTCCTCAGGCACTATCATCAAAGAAGGCAATAAAATAACCGAAGTAAACCCCGGTGATGCCAACTATGTCACCCCGATTGAAATTGTGAACGGCAAAATCAACGGCAATCAATTTACTGCAACCGCACTTGCGGCAACAGAAAAAGAATCGGCTAACGTTAGCGGTCATTTTTTTGGTCCTCAGGCTGAAGAACTGGGGGCGATGATGGACAGTGGTAATAACGATGATAACTGGGGCGGCATGTTTGCCGGCAAGAAATAATTCTATGCCCAACCAACAACGGAGATTAGCATATGTTGAAAAAACGATTACTGATTACAGCCTGCGCAGCCGCATTAACCGCCTGCTCAACGAATACCGCTGACAGCGGTATCCGCGTGAAAGACTACCAAGAACCGGTGCTTGCCGCCAAATGGGTGCAATACCAGTGTGAAGCCGGAGTTGATCAGCAACGCGCCGAAGCCCGTTACCATTTTGGCGAAGCGACTGCGGTGGCGCAAGTCAAATTGGGAACAGAGATCTTAACCTTGGATTATGACGGCGAAAAATCCAATCGCGAAACTACCGTGTTCAGCGTGGATAATTACAGTTGGTCGATTAGCAATAAATTTGCCAGGCAAAAACCGGAATCGGAAGAAAACGGCTTTTTAACCGTCAGAAAAGTCGAAACCGTCAATGCAACCAATATTGAAGTGGAAGAAATTCTGAAAAAATCCTGTTTCCCACAGAAATAACCGACTCACATAAAAGTGCGGTTGACAAAAAAGCCGCTATCGGGGCTTCCTCCGATAGCGGCTTTAAACTGCCTTAAAGCGAAGTCACCGTCGCTTTCGGTTTTAACCAATACACTGCCAGCGTAGAAATCAACATCACGGCGGCGGCGCCAAGATAGAGATCTTTTGATTGCCAGCCTGCGTCGAGCAGATAACCGGCTAAGATAGGGGCGAAGATTGCGCCGAAGCGTCCGACACCAATAGAGAAACCCACGCCGGTGCTGCGGATTTCGGCTTGATACAGACTCGGGTTAAGGATATACAAACCGCTGATACAGCCGTTAATCAAACTGCCGATTAACACACCCAATATAAACGCAAAACCGACGCTTTGCAGGGAAAACACGAAGCCGACAATCGCAATGCTTGCCAAAACGCCAAACACGATCAGAATATGGCGTGCCGTCCAACGGCTGGCGAATAAGCCGAAGGTTAATGCGCCGCAAGTACCGCCGAGCGATAACATCATGCCGACGCTGATACTTTCATTTTTCGACATGCCGGCTTGTTCCAACAACGCCGGTGTCCATGAGCTGATAAAATAAAAGCTGAACATAATGGTGAAAAATGCCGCCCATACCAATAAAGTAATTTTCAAATAATTTGGTGAGAACAGTTCTAAAATACCGCGCGGTTGTTGTTGGCTTTGCGTTTGTTGTTCTAACGTCCAATCGCCTTGTAATTTTAAGCGTTTGGCGATTTTTTGCAGCCGCCCAAGGGCGTTTTTCGGTTTTTTACTCATCAAGAAGTCGATCGATTCCGGCAGGAATGACCAAATCACCAGCAAGCAGGCGCCGGTTAATGCCGCCCCGACAAAAAATACCGATTGCCAGCCGTAACCGGCTTGTAAAAAACGTGCCGACATGCCGCCTAACACTGCGCCGATACCGAAACCGGCGGCGTACAGGCTGATTGCCAAGCCGTGCCATTTGCGTGAAGAATATTCGCTGACGATCACGTTGGTACAGGCTAAAATACTGCCCACACCTAAGCCAGTAATAACACGCCAAACAGCTAATTGATAGTGATCGCCGGCAAAACCGGACAACAACATACCGACGGTGGATAACAGCACAGAGACCAATAATAATGGACGACGCCCGAATTTATCCGCCAGTGGGGCTAAAAACAGCGAACCGATGGTCATGCCAACCAAGCCTGCGCTGAGTAAATAGCCCACTTGCGCGCCGTCTAAATTAAATTCCGTTTTGATCGAAGAAGCGGTAAACGCCATTGCCAGCACATCAAAACCGTCCAATACGTTTAATAAAAACGCCAACAGCACAATCCCCCATTGAAACGGGCTCATTGCACTTTTGGCAATCGCGTGTCTTAAATCCATTTGTGTTGTCCTTAGGCTTAAAAAATCAGTCAAAAAAGAAATAAAAAATTAATTCAAACTGGGCTGACGGAGATCGACCAATTGCTGCAACTTTTTCAAAATAACATTCAACACCACGCCATAGGCAGGTACGAAAAACAGTAAACCGATAAACAATTTAAACAAATAATCGACAAAGCCGAGCGTCAGCCAGTTTTCCGCCATAAACGGATCACTGCTTTGATAAAAGGCGATCGCAAAGAACATCAGCGTATCGCAGGCACTGCCGAAGGTCATCGAACAGCTCGGCGCAATCCACCAGGTTTTGAGTTGGCGTAAGCGATTGAATACTAACACGTCTAACAGTTGCCCGAACACATAAGCGGCAAAACTGGCAATCGCTATGCGGAAGACGAACAGATTAAAGGTCGCAAGTGCGGTCAGCCCTTGAAATTGTTGGTCGACAAACAGCGTAGAAACCAGATAGCTGATCATCAATGCCGGAATCATCACCATAAAAATAATCTGGCGCGCCTCTTTTGCGCCGAACACGCGCACGGTCAGATCGGTAGCTAAAAAGATAAACGGGAAAGTCAGCGTCCCCCACGTGGTGTGAAAGCTGAAATCGCTGAACGGCAACCGCACTTCAAAGGCGTATTGCACCAGATAATTGCTGGCGGTGATAATCAAAATATGGAAAAAACTAAGAATAATTAACGCATTGCGTTTTTGTTGTGTGCTAAAAAGCGAAGAGGCTGAAAACATAATAATACCTTTTTGTTGTGTTTGGGGGCGAGGGAACCCAAATAAAATGATAAATTGTATAAAGCTTAAATTGTATAAAGAGCGGTGATAATACGGATTTTTGTGCAAAAGGCAAGCGGAATGAATATTTGAGTTTGACCGCACTTTGCTATACACTATTGTCCCGTCCTGATAAGACTTTCTTATCTCAAAATCATCTCATTCACAGACTGGATTTCAAATGGCTACCAATTATATTTTTGTGACGGGCGGTGTCGTATCTTCCCTCGGTAAAGGTATTGCTGCGGCATCTCTTGCGGCAATTTTAGAAGCGCGTGGCTTAAACGTCACGATGATGAAACTTGACCCTTATATCAACGTCGACCCGGGCACAATGAGCCCAATTCAGCACGGTGAAGTGTTCGTGACCCAAGACGGCGCGGAAACCGACTTAGACTTAGGGCATTACGAGCGCTTTATCCGCACCAAAATGACCAAGCGCAACAATTTCACCACCGGTAAAATCTATTCCGAAGTGTTACGCAAAGAACGTCGCGGCGACTATTTGGGCGCAACCATTCAGGTGATTCCGCATATCACCAACGAAATCAAAGCGCGCGTGATTGACGGCGCAGCCGATCATGACGTGGCGATTGTCGAAGTCGGCGGCACGGTCGGTGATATTGAATCGTTACCGTTCTTAGAAGCCTTACGCCAATTGGCGGTGCAAGTCGGACGCGAGCGCACCTTATTTATGCACCTGACGTTAGTGCCGTATATCGCCGCCGCAGGCGAATTGAAAACCAAACCGACCCAACACTCGGTGAAAGAGTTACTTTCCATCGGGATTCAACCGGATATTCTGATTTGCCGTTCCGATCGCAGCATTCCGGCGAATGAACGCGCCAAAATTGCCTTATTCTGTAACGTCCCGGAAAAAGCAGTAGTGTCGCTGAAAGATGTCAGCTCGATTTACCAAATTCCGGCAATGTTGAAATCACAGGGCTTAGATGACTATATCTGCCAACGTTTCCATTTCGACTGTCCGGAGGCGGATCTGAGCGAATGGGAACAGGTGTTATACCGCGAAAGCAACCCAAGCAATGGTGACGTCACGATTGGCATGGTCGGCAAATATATCGAACTGCCGGACGCATACAAATCGGTGAACGAAGCCTTGAAACACGCAGGTTTAAGCAACCGTTTAAGCGTGCATATCAAATATATCGACTCGCAAGACATCGAATCCAAAGGCACCGATCTGCTGAAAGGCTTGGACGGCATTTTAGTGCCGGGCGGCTTCGGCTATCGTGGCGTGGAAGGCAAAATCATGACCGCCCAATACGCACGTGAAAACAACATTCCGTATTTGGGCATTTGTCTGGGAATGCAGGTCGCTCTGATTGAATACGCGCGCAATGTGGCACGTTTAAGCAACGCCAACTCGACCGAATTTGACAAAAACACGCCGTATCCGGTGGTCGGTTTGATTACCGAATGGCAGGATGCCGAAGGCAACGTCGAAACCCGTAGCGAAAGCTCCGATCTGGGCGGCACAATGCGCCTGGGGGCACAACTTTGCCACTTGATCGAAGGCACCAAAACGCACGAGATTTACGGCGCAGACACCATCGAAGAACGCCACCGCCACCGCTATGAAGTGAACAACAATTTATTACCGCAAATCGAAGCGGCGGGCTTGAAAGTCAGCGGTTTGTCGGCGGATAAGAAATTGGTGGAAATCATCGAAATCCCGAACCACCCGTGGTTCGTCGCGGCGCAATTCCACCCTGAATTCACTTCAACCCCGCGCGACGGACACCGCTTATTTAGCGGATTTGTTAAAGCTGCGAAAGAACATCAGAAAAAGTAAGTAATTTGTTAAAATAAAAAAATAATTCGGTGCAGGAATCGTCATTCCTGCACTTTTTACAAGACAAATAAAACAAATCCCTTTAGTATATAACACAGTTTTTTAGTATTGATTTTAGTTTAATCACAAGAGGAAAATACAATGGCAAAAATTGTTAAAGTAATTGGTCGTGAAATTATTGATTCTCGCGGAAATCCGACGGTTGAAGCAGAAGTGCATTTGGAAGGTGGCTTCGTTGGTTTAGCGGCTGCGCCATCAGGTGCATCGACCGGTTCGCGCGAAGCGTTGGAACTGCGTGACGGCGACAAATCGCGTTTCTTGGGTAAAGGCGTGTTGAAAGCGGTTGAAGCGGTAAACGGTCCGATTGCAAGTGCGGTTGTCGGCAAAGATGCGACAAACCAAGCCGAAATCGACCAAATCATGATCGATTTAGACGGTACTGACAACAAATCCAAATTCGGCGCGAATGCCATTTTGGCGGTATCATTGGCGAATGCGAAAGCCGCGGCGGCATCCAAAGGCTTGCCATTGTACGCACACATTGCCGAATTAAACGGCACCCCTGGCGTTTACTCCATGCCTTTACCGATGATGAACATCATCAACGGTGGTGAACACGCTGACAACAACGTCGATATTCAAGAATTTATGATTCAACCGGTCGGTGCGAAAACCTTGCGTGAAGCATTGCGTATCGGTGCGGAAGTATTCCACAACTTAGCAAAAGTATTGAAAGGCAAAGGTTTGAACACGGCAGTGGGTGACGAAGGTGGTTTCGCCCCTAACCTGGCGTCTAACGCTGACGCATTGGCATGCATCAAAGAAGCGGTGGAAAAAGCCGGTTATGTGTTAGGCAAAGACGTGACCTTAGCGATGGACTGCGCCTCTTCTGAGTTCTACAACAAAGAAACCGGCAACTACGAAATGAAAGGCGAAGGCAAAACCTTCACTTCTCAAGAGTTCACGCATTACTTAGAAGAATTGACCAAACAATACCCAATCGTCTCTATCGAAGATGGTCAAGACGAATCCGACTGGGAAGGTTTTGCTTACCAAACTAAAGTATTGGGCGACCGTGTACAATTGGTCGGTGACGATCTGTTCGTAACCAACACCAAAATCTTAAAAGAAGGTATCGACAAAGGTATCGCCAACTCCATCTTGATCAAATTCAACCAAATCGGCTCTTTGACCGAAACCTTGGCGGCGATCAAAATGGCGAAAGATGCCGGTTACACCGCGGTTATCTCTCACCGTTCAGGCGAGACCGAAGATGCGACTATCGCCGATTTAGCGGTCGGTACCGCAGCAGGTCAAATCAAAACCGGTTCAATGAGCCGTTCTGACCGTGTTGCCAAATACAACCAATTAATCCGTATCGAAGAAGCGTTAGGTGCGAAAGCCCCGTTCAACGGCTTGAAAGAAGTGAAAGGTCAAGCGTAATTATTACCTTAGCTAAATGAAGAAAAGGTTGTTTGAAGCGATTCAGACAACCTTTTTCTTTATCGAAAAGAGGAGGGCAATATATGTTCTATTTAGCATTGGAAGATCAACTGTTTATCGGACAAACAAAGCAGGTCGGCACCGGATCGGAACAACATGATCACCTCTCGGTAATCTTTGAAGATGACGGCGAAACCGGTTATTTTTATGCTTTGGATACCCGCCAAGCCATGCCGATTGTCGATTCGCTGCACATTTATAACGCAAGTGCGGTCAGCGAAAAAGAAACAGCACGCAAGTTACAAATCTGCTGGTCGCAAGGCGGCGATTTTGCCTTATTGCTGATTAATGATTATCCGCACGCCGCTTTTGATTTCGTCAAATTGATTGCCTACAACCACAGCAAATATCCCGAACCGGAATTCGGCAGTCTGTGGTCGCGCAAAGTGATTGACGATGAATTAGTCAAACACTGGCTGGCATAAGCACGCATTTATGCAAAGTGCGGTTGCTGGCGGTGATCTGCACCCCAAAAGACAGAAAAATCCTTAAACTTTCTCAGTTTAAAAAAACAAGGCATTAGCGATCTTTAAGTCAAAATTTTGATCTTTGTCACATTTGGAATAAAAATCGAGTCAAATTTCAAAAAAGAGAGGGGAAAAATGGAAGTACGGTTTAGCCGCACTTCAAGCTGATGACAAAGTCCCTTTCTCTAATCATTTCCCTCCCTCCGTATACGGAGGGAGGTGTCCGAAGGACGGAGGGAGGCATAAATCATTTTAAAAATGAATATGTTGTATTTTCATATTACTCCTCCCTCCCCATTTTTCTTGCGAAAAATGGTACTCCCTCCGCACACGGAGGGAGAGCAGTAAGTTTGTCCGCAATCTCAAGTGCGGTTTAACCGCACTTTGGTTTACCAAGACGAATTAAATATTACGGAATTCACATTCCAACTGATCGTTGTCGGCAAAATACTGATCCATTTCGAATGAGGGTTTGGTTTGTTGGTGTTGGGCGATGATTTTCGCCGGTACGCCGGCGGCGGTGGCGTATTCCGGTACGGCTTGCAGCACTACTGATCCGGCGCCGATTTTGGCGAAGCGTCCGACTTCGATATTGCCGAGAATTTTTGCGCCTGCGCCGATCATCACGCCTTCGCGTACTTTCGGGTGGCGATCACCGCACTCTTTGCCTGTGCCGCCGAGAGTAACGCCTTGTAAAATCGAGACATCATCTTCAATCACCGCGGTTTCGCCGACCACAATGCCCGTGGCATGATCGAGCATAATGCCTTTGCCGATCCGCGCGGCGGGGTGAATATCCACATCAAACGCAACCGAAATCTGGTTTTGCAGATAAATCGCCAGTGCCGTTCTGCCGGCTTGCCACAAATAATGGGTGATACGGTAGCTTTGCAGGGCGTGGTAGCCCTTCAGATATAGCAGTGGCGTGGAGCACATGTTGACCGCCGGATCACGCTCGCGTACCGCCAATAAATCACAGGCGGCGTAGGCGATTAAATCCGGGTGCTGTTGATAAGCTTCTTCGATAATCTCTTTCAGCGCAATCGCCGGCATAATCGGATTGGACAGTTTATTTGCCAGAATATAACTGAGTGCCAAACCGAGATCGTAATGCTTCAAAATGGTGGCATGATAGAAACTTGCCAACATCGGTTCATTTTCCACCAGTTCTTTGGCTTCGCTGCGGATTGACAACCATAAATCGAGCAGTTTTTGCGGAGACATTTCGGTCATAATCATTCTCTTGTATATTCTTCTTTACGCTCACGGCCTAGCAGGGCAAGCGCTGCGTCGCGAGCGTTTTTGCCGCAGAATAGCACTTGATAAATCTGTTCGGTAATCGGCATTTCGATCCCTTGCCGTTGTGCCAGCAGGTGAGTTTCTTTGGTGTTGTAGAAGCCTTCGACCACTTGTCCGATATTATCCAAGGCTTGTTGTGCGCTGAAGCCTTGTCCCAACATTAAGCCGAAACGGCGGTTGCGCGATTGGTTGTCGGTACAGGTCAACACCAAATCGCCCAAGCCGGCCATGCCCATAAAGGTTTCCGGCTGTGCGCCCAAGGATAAGCCCAAACGGGTGATTTCGGCAATGCCACGGGTGATCAGTGCGGTACGCGCATTCGCACCGAAGCCCATGCCATCGGAAATGCCGGCGCCAATCGCAATCACGTTTTTGACGGCGCCGCCCAGTTGTACGCCAATCATGTCATTGTTGATATAGACACGGAAATGTTTGCTGCAATGAATGCGGGTTTGCACTTCACGCGCGAATTGCGCATTGTCTGAAGCCAAAGCGATTGCCGTCGGCAAGCCGTTTGCCAGTTCTTTGGCAAAGGTCGGGCCGGACAACACCGCCAGCGGATAGTGGCTGCCGAGTTGTTCTTTCACCACTGCTTGCAATAAGCGTCCGCTATCCCGCTCCAAGCCTTTGGTTGCCCAAATCAGGCGGCTGTCGTTGCGCAACAGCGGTTTAATTTGGGCGATCACATCGCCGAACACATGGCTCGGCACGACTAATAAGATATCGCGCGAAGCTTGAATGGCAGTGCATAAACTCGGTTCGATAATCAGCGAGTCGGGAAAGGCGATATCCGGTAGAAATTCACGGTTTTGCCGTTCTTCGGCTAATCGTTGCAGATGGTGTTTATCGTGCCCCCACAGGTAAGTCGGGTAGCCGTTACGAGAAAACGCAATCGCCAGCGAAGTGCCGAAAGAACCTGCGCCAAGAACGGTGATCGGAGTGTTGGTTAGTGCGGTGGTCATATTCTTTCCTATGTTGGCTTTTTATAATATGTTGATTTTATGGCTATTGATTATTTAGAAAAAAGGAAAATTTGATGGATCAAGCGTATCGACTTCACTGCGTAAGATCCGTAATAAAATAATTTGTGTTTCTGTGCGATAAAAATACAAATTATAGCGTTGATAAGGAAACATTAATAAATTTGGTTTAATGTCATTTCTGGCTGTTCCGAGCGTCATATTGCAATCACACAGGATATTCAGTGTCTGTATTAATCCGTTTTTAAATTTTTTGTTAGTTTCGGTAGAAAAATAACGTCGCCCGTATTCGGCAATTTCATGAAGATCTTGAATAACCGCATTGGAACGAATAAGTTGGCGTTTATTCATGAAAAATGGCGTCCAAATCCGTTTCCATATTTTCCCATACTTCAAATTCGCTTTCTTCGGCTTGGTCGATCAGCGCACGCAGTTTCACACGTTGCGCTTCAACCGATTGGAGTTGGGCAAGATAGGCTTGTTTTGAAGCATTTTCTGTTAAAACAGATTGATTTGATAAGAGCATAGTTAATCTCCCTGTAATCTACGACGTCTGATAAATATCATACAGACGGCAAATAGACGATGCAATGATTTCAAGTTGCAATAAAACAAAATCGCAGACATTTGCCTGCGATTTTTGCTAAAGTTGAACGAAATCCCGTCTTAGTGGGTGGTTTCGCTTTTTGCTTCGCCGCTGTTTTCAAGTTCGGCTTGTTGTGCTTCCAGTTGTTGCATAAACAGCGCGTCAAAGTTGACCGGCGACAGGTTCAGTGCCGGGAAAGTTCCGCGGTTCACCAAGTTGGAAATCAGCTCGCGTGCATACGGGAACAACATATTCGGGCATTGTGCGGTCAGGCAGTGCGCCAGTTGTACGCCTTCCAAACCTAACACGGTGAACACACCGGCTTGTTTGACTTCACAGATAAACGCCACATCACCGCTGTCTTCCAGGGTGGTTTCTACGGTCAGATTCAAGCAGACTTCGTATAAACCTTCCGCCAATTCAACGGTTTCGGTGTTTAAGTTGAATTGCAGTTGCGGTTTCCACTCTTGTTGGAAAATGGTCGGTAGATTCGGTGCTTCAAACGACACATCTTTTACATAAATACGTTGGATTTGTAAGGTCGGTTGCACCGCTTGTTCTTCGGTGTTTGCCGCTTGTGTATTTTCGTCAGCCATGTTCAGCTCCCTTGCTTTAGTTGGAATCGTTAAAGTGAAATTAGTGTTTAACTAACGGCAGATTTGCCGCACGCCAGCCGCCAATGCCTTCTTTCAGGCTGTAAGCTCGGCTGAAACCGTTTTTGTATAACTGGTTGGCAATCGCTTCGTTGCCCAAACCGCTGGTATCGACCACAATCACCGGCACGTTTTTATGTTTTTCCAAAATGCTTGCGGTGTTGTTTTTGATTTCGGTCGGCAAGGCTTGCACGCTGCCGATAATGTGTCCGCGTTGAAATTCATCGTTGCTGCGCACGTCAACCACAATCCCGTGTTCTTTGTTCAGCAGTTGCGTCAATTGCGCATTGTCGATGACTTTCACGCGCGATGCCGCTGATTTAATAAAGGTGACGATAACACCGATAAAAACGGCAACCCACGCGACAATCATAATGGTGTGATTACCGGCAAATTCGATAGCTCTAGGGATAAAATCTTCCATTTAAAATCTCGATCGGTAAAAAATAGTGTTAAAAAAGAGAGTCAAGTATAACCGCACTTCGGCGCTTAACCAAACAAAACTAAAGTGAGACTGTACAAATATTGTCAGATCGATGGCAAAGTGCGGTCAAAGAATACAAAAAAACCGCACTTTGACCGATCAGATCGGCAAGTGCGGTTAGAAACGTGCTAGGCGGTTAACTTATAGATAGTATTTTTTAACCACTTTTAAGTTATCGTCCAATTGATACACCAACGGCTGACCGGTCGGGATTTCCAAATCCATAATATCCGCGTCGGAAATGCCTTCGATGTGTTTTGCCAAGGCACGCAGCGAGTTACCGTGTGCAGTGACTAACACACGCTGACCGCTTAACAATGCCGGGGCGATTTGATCTTCCCAGAACGGCAGCACACGCTCCAAGGTCACTTTCAGGTTTTCACCGTCCGGCACCACGTCGCTCGGCAGGTGCGCATAACGGCGATCATTATGGGCGGAGTTCGGATCATCTTGTGCCAATAACGGTGGCAAGGTGTCGTAAGAGCGGCGCCAGATATGCACTTGCTCGTCGCCGTATTTTTCAGCGGTGGCTTTTTTGTCCAAGCCTTGCAGTTCACCGTAGTGACGCTCATTCAAACGCCAGTTTTTCACTTGCGGAATCCACAATTGGTTGGATTCTTCCAGCACGATATTACAGGTTTTAATCGCACGGGTTAATACGGAAGTGAAGGCGATATCGAATTCGAAACCGGCTTCTTTCAATTTTTGACCGGCGGTTTTGGCTTCTTCGATACCGCGCTCGGTCAGGTTCACATCGCGCCAACCGGTGAATAAATTTTTGGCATTCCACTCACTGAAACCGTGACGAATAAAGACTAATTCCATAAAAAAGTTCTCCTATGATTTAATTAAAAAGCGTGTGGCATTTATAGCAAATATTTCTATAAGTTGAAATAGTCGCGACGGATCTTTGCCGATATTCTGGCAAGAATTGCTGATCTTTTGCCAAGAAGCGATTAAAATGTGTTAATTTTGTTAGAGGCGTGTAGGTGTTTTGTCGAATGACGAAAAATAAAATCAGATGAAGCCGCTACCGATTCGAATTTGCCAGACTTAACAGGAGTGACCGTCGGTGTCAGTGCAGGGGATTCAAAAACATTTACTGTTTTTTTTATGTGCGATCGGATTTATCGCCGCAGGTATAAGTCCGGACAGTTATGCCAATCAACAAGATTTATCCAAGGTTCAGCAGCAGATTAAGCGGCAGCAGCAACAGCTGTCGCAGCAGCGTCAGGAGCAGAACCGCCTGCAACAAGAGTTGAAAAAGCAGGAAAACAGCATTAACAACGTGTTGGGCGAGTTACGCAAAACCGAGCAGGAATTGGGGCAGTTGCAGCGTAGCATTCGCGAAACCGACAAGCAGATCGCACAGTTGGAAAAGCAGTTAGCGGCGCAAAAGCAGAAACTGGCGCAGCAGTTGGATTCCGCATACCGTGCCGGTCTGAATCCGTCGGTTATCGAGAAAATCCTGTCGGAAAAGGCGCAGGTCAGCGATCGGATGTTGGCGTATTACCAAGAGTTTAACCGCTCTCGCATAGCGTTGATCGATTCGATTAAACAAACCCAAGCGGATTTGGAAGCGCAAAAAACCGATGCACAGCAACAGCAAAAACAGCAACAGGCGATTTTAACTAAGCAGAAACAATCACAGGCTTCGTTACAAAAAACGCAAAACGAACGGAAATCGACCCTGACCAAATTGGATCGTTCGATTAAACAAGGCGAAAACCGCCTGGACGTGTTGAAAGAAAATGAAAACAGCCTGAAACGTTCGATTGCGCAAGCGCAACAACGCGCCAAAAAACGCGAACAGGAAGAACTTGCCGCCTACCAGCGTAAAAAAGCCGAGCAAGCGAAAAAAACCGATAAACCTTATCAACCGACCGAGAACGAAAGAAACCTGACGCGCAAAACCAGCGGTTTAGGCGCAGGCAAAAAACAATATGCTTTGCCGACCGGCGGCAGCATTGCCAACCGTTTCGGCTCGGTGCAAATGGGGGAATTGCGCTGGAAAGGGATCGTCATCAACAGTAGTGCTGGCGCGGCAGTCAAAGCCATCGCCGACGGACGCGTCATTTTAGCCGATTGGCTGCAAGGCTACGGCTTGGTGGTGGTGGTCGATCACGGTGCCGGCGATATGAGTTTGTACGGCTACAACCAACGTTTAAGCGTGCAAAACGGACAATACGTCAAGAACGGTCAGAAAATCGCCGAAGTCGGCAGCAGCGGCGGACAAGGCAAGCCCTCGCTCTATTTCGAAATCCGGCGCAAAGGTAATCCGGTGAATCCGTTGAATTGGGTGAAGTGATGGGGAGATTATCCAAAACCGCACTTTGCTTGTTGTTACTGCTGTCTGCCGACAGCGGCTTGGCGGCGCGTTTGGCGATTGTGATTGATGACATCGGCTATCGTGCCGACGATCAAAAAATTTATAACCTGCCGAAAGAGATTTCGGTGGCGATTATTCCGTCGGCGCCGAATGCCACCGCGCGTGCCGAGCAAGCAAAACGGCAGGGGCGGGATATTTTGATTCACCAGCCGATGCAGCCGAAAGCCAAGATGAAATTGGAAAAAGAGGGCTTGCGCTTGGGCATGTCGCAGGCAGAGGTGACGGAAAAACTGGATTACGCCCGTCAGCGCGTGCCCTATGCAATCGGCTTGAACAACCATATGGGCAGTGCCGCCACTGCCGACCGCACGTTGATGAGCCATTTAATGCAAAATCTGGTTAAGCATAGCCTGTTTTTCCTCGACAGCCGCACGATCGGCAGCAGCGTGGCGAGCAAAGTGGCGCGGGAAAACGGGGTGGTGGCGTTGGATCGGCATATTTTCTTGGACGACAGCGACGAATACGCGGATGTGCAGCGCCAGTTTAATTTATCCGTTCAATATGCACGCAAACACGGCATGGCGATTGTGATCGGACACCCGCGTAAAAATACGATTAACGTGTTGCGGCAAGGCATTGCCAATTTGCCGAGTGATATTCAACTGGTCGGTATGGGCAGTTTGTGGCGCAACGAAAAAGTGATTCCGCCGAAACCGTTTATTCTGCTGTTTAACGATTTGCCGGCTTCGACTTCGGTTGCGCCTTTTGTGAAGTATCCGCTGTTGCGCGGTGTGCCGGAATAAGCGGCACGGGTTTGCGGCTTAAGGGCAAGGATTACTGATTTCTGCATGCACCGCATTGATTTGCGCCAGTGTTTCCTCGCTTAACCGCACGTCCACGCTGGCAATATTTTCCGCCAACTGCTCAAGGGTGGTCGCACCGATAATATTACCGGCGACAAACGGCTGTTGATTGACAAACGCCAGTGAAAGTGCGGTCAGGCTGATGTTGGCTTGCTCGGCAATCGCGGCGTAACGCTCGATCGCTGCAAAGGCTTGCGGTTTTGTGTAACGTTGGAAACGTTCAAACAGGGTTAAACGTCCTTTTTCCGGCCAAGGCGAAGTGCGGTATTTGCCGCTGAGTAAGCCGAATGCCAACGGCGAATACGCCAATAAACCGACCTGCTCGCGCAACGAAATTTCGCTCAAACCCACTTCATAACTGCGATTGAGCAGGTTATACGGATTTTGCACCGATAGCACGCGTGGCAGGCTTAATTCGCGATGTAGGCGCAAACACTCCATCACGCCCCACGGCGTTTCGTTGGATAAGCCGAAATGGCGGATTTTTCCTTGTTGCTGCAAGGTTTGCAGCGCTTCCAGACTCTCTTGCAACGGCGTCACATCCGCTGGTTCATCAAGTGCGGTCAGCCCTAATTGCCCGAAATAGTTCACTTGCCGCTCCGGCCAATGCAGCTGATACAGATCCAAATAATCGGTTTGCAGCCGTTTTAAACTGGCGTCACAGGCGGCAAAAATCTGCTGTTGAGTAAAGCGCGAACCGCCGCGAATATAGTTTTGGTTATCGTTGGCGCGCGACGGACCGGCGATTTTACTGGCGACAATCACCTTATCGCGCTGCTGTTTCGCCAGCCAACTGCCGACATATTGCTCGGTACGCCCATAGGTTTCGCCGCTTGGCGGCACAGGATACATCTCGGCGGTATCAATAAAATTGACTCCGTGTGCCAGCGCGTAATCCAACTGTTGGTGTGCGTCCGCTTCGCTGTTTTGCTCGCCGAAGGTCATCGTGCCCAAACAGATTAAACTGACGTTCAGATCGCTGTTGCCGAGTTGCCGATATTGCATTGCGCTTTTCTCCTATTGGTCCGCTTGGGATTTGGTTTTGACCGCACTTTTCTCTCTTACTGCACTTTCAGTTGCCACGGCACGTTGCGAATCACTTGGTTTACGCCGTTTGCCGATGTTTTTGCTGTCGCGATGGCGCAGTTTGACCTTTTTCTTCTCTTGTTGTTTCTCGGCTTTTTTCTCTTTTAAACGGGCTTTCTGTTTTTTGCTGACGCGCTTTTGATCGCCGTCTTTCGGCGGACTGGTGCGCGGTTCAAGCCCTTCGACAATCCGCGATTTCAGGGCTTCGTCGGTATAACGGCGGATTTTACCCAACAATTTATAATCGTGTCCTTCCACCAAGGAAATCGCATTGCCTTTCTTGCCGGCGCGCGCGGTGCGCCCGATACGGTGCAGATAGGTGTCGGCACTGTACGGCAGATCGTAATTGAAAATATGGCTGATGTCGTCAATGTCAATCCCACGCGAGGCGACATCGGTGGCAACCAGAATATTCACCACGCCGTTTTTCAGTTTATCAATCGCGTTGTTACGCTGGGTTTGCGCCATTTCGCCCTCTAAATAGGTGCTGCGAATGCCGCGTTTACGCAGGTTCTCCGACAGCTCGCGCACCTCTTCGCGTTTGCGTACAAATACGATCCCGCGCTCGACATTTTCATTGTCGATTAAGCGTGCCAACAGCTTGAATTTATGTTCTTTACTGTCGGCATGATAGATCCATTGTTGGATTTTTTTGCGTTCGCGCCGGCTTGGGTCGGCGTCGATTTGCACCGGCTCATTTAAAATCCGCTCGGCAAAATCCGCCAGCAGTTCGCCTTCCAACGTGGCGGAAAACAGCAGGGTTTGTTTGCGCCAGCGGGTTTCGGCGGAAATGGTTTCCGCATCTTGCCCGAAGCCCATTTGCAGCATTCTGTCCGCTTCGTCGAAAATCAGGATTTCCACCGCGCGGCAATCAAAGTTTTCTTCTTTGATGTATTGCAGCAAACGCCCCGGAGTGGCGACCACAATATCTTGATTTTTATTGAAAATCTCACCGTGATTTTGGTAGGCGACACCGCCGGTGATGGTGGCGATACTCAGGTTGGTGTATTTCGCCAGTTCTTTGGCTTGATCCGCCACTTGCATTGCCAATTCACGGGTCGGGGTCAGCACTAACACGCGCGGCGCACCCGGTTTGCGGCGTGGGAAATCCAATAAATGCTGAATTGCCGGCAATAAAAATGCGGCGGTTTTGCCGGTGCCGGTCGGCGCAGAGCCGAGAATATCGCGCGCTTCCAAGGCGTGCGGAATCACCTCCGCCTGAATCAACATCGGACGTTGATAGTTTTTATCGCGCAGGGCTTTCAGCAGTTCGGGCGCTAAGTCAAATTGTTCAAAGTGTTGTGCTGTTGTCATAAATTACCTCAATCTTGGTGTGCACTGATTATAGCCTTCCGGCGCTGATACCGCACTTGTTTTATGTGATTTAGATTTTGATCTTCTTAGGAAGTGCGCAGTCGCAGGGCAGTAAAGCGAAATTACGGCAACAAAAAACCGCCAACGGCAACCCCGCTGGCGGCTTACCAAGCAAAAGTGCGGTCTAGCCCGCAATGCCTTTATGTCTTAACAGCGCGTCCAGTTGCGGTTCGCGGCCGCGGAAGCGTTTGAACAGTTCCATCGGTTCTTCCGAGCCGCCGCGGGTGAGAATGTGATCCAAAAAGGCTTGTCCGGTTTGCGGATTGAAAATGCCTTGTTCTTCAAACAGCGAAAATGCGTCGGCGGAGAGCACCTCTGCCCATAAATAGCTGTAGTAACCGGCGGAGTAGCCGCCGGCGAAGATGTGGCTGAACGAATGCGGGGTGCGCACCCAATCGATCGCTTTGAATAGCGAAACTTGATCTTTCACCGTTTTCAGGGTTTGCAACACTTGCGCTCCGCACTTCGGGTCATATTGATAATGCAGGCGGAAATCGAAAATCCCGAATTCCAACTGGCGCAACACGAACATCGCCGCTTGGTAGTTTTTCGCCGCCAGTAGTTGGGTCAGTTTTTCCGCCGGCAACGGTTCGTTGCTTTGGTAATGACCGGAGATAAAATCCAACGCCTCTTTTTCCCAACACCAGTTTTCCATAAACTGGCTCGGCAATTCGACCGCGTCCCACGGCACGCCGTTAATACCGGATACGCCGCCGACATCAATCAGAGTCAGCATATGGTGGATACCGTGTCCGAACTCGTGGAACAGGGTGGTGACTTCGTCGTGGGTGAATAACGCCGGTTTGTCGCCAATCGGGCGGTTAAAGTTGCACACCAAATACGCCACCGGCTTTTGAATCTCGCCGTTGGCTAGGCGTTTGCGCCCGATACAGTCGTCCATCCATGCGCCGCCGCGTTTGTGCGGACGGGCGTATAAATCCAGATAGAAGCTGCCGCGCAGTTCGTTGCTGCGGTCATACAGCTCGAAAAACCGCACTTCGTCGTGCCAGGTATCAATATCAAACCGCTCTTTTGCGGTGATCCCAAAAATACGGTTTACCACCTCAAACAAGCCGCTTAATACCCGATTTTCAGGGAAATACGGGCGCAGTTCCTCATCGTTGATCGCAAACAGGTGTTGTTTCTGTTTCTCGCTGTAAAAGGCAATATCCCACGGCTCCAGCTCGCTGATCCCAAAGGTTTCGGCAGTGTACGCCGTCAGTTCCGCCAGCTCTTTTTCCCCTTGCGGTTTGGCACGGACCGCCAAATTTTCTAAGAAATCCAATACTTGCTGCGGGCTTTGCGCCATTTTGGTGGCGAGGGAGTAATCGGCGTAAGTGGCGAAACCGAGCAGTTGCGCCAGTTCAAAGCGCAGTTGCATAATCTCTTCGATTAACGGGCTGTTGTCCCACGTGCCGGCGTTCGGGCCTTGATCGGAAGCGCGGGTGTTGAAGGCGCGGTACATCTCTTCGCGCAAAGTGCGGTTTTCGCAATAGGTCATCACCGGCAGATAGCTTGGAAATTCCAAGGTGAAACGGTAACCGTCCAGCTCTTTGCTTTGCGCCGCCGCTTTCGCCGCCTGCAATGCCGATTCCGGCAAGCCTTGCAGCTCACTTTCGTCGCTAATCACTTTGTCCCAGCCCATGGTGGCGTCGAGCACATTGTTGCTGAATTGCGAACTGAGTTCGGACAAGCGCGCCACGATTTCGCCGTAGCGTTGTTGTTTTTCCGGCGGCAAAGCAATGCCCGACAGTTCAAAATCACGCAAGGTGTCGTTAATCGATTTTTGCTGTGACAGCGACAGCTCGGCGAACTCGGCGCTGTTTTTCAGCTGCGAATACGCTGCGAACAGCCCTTGATGTTGCCCGATCCAGGTGCTGTATTCGGATAATAACGGCAGGCAGGCTTGATAGGCTTCGCGCAGTTCGGGGCTGTTTTTCACCGCATTTAAATGGCTGACCGGCGACCAAGCGCGCCCTAAACGGTCGCCGGCTTCGCTTAACGGCTGCACGAAATTGTCCCAGCTAAAGTGCGGTTGTTGCAGCACCTGTTCCACGGTTTGGCGAGCTTCGGCGATCAGTTGTTCAATCGCCGGCACGATGTGTTGCGGTTCAATTTGCGAAAAGTGCGGTAAACCGCATTGATTTAATAATGGATTGTTCATAATTTCTCTTATTTGCGATTGTTTTTAAATAAAGTGCGGTATGTTTTACCTGAATTCAAGCGAAGAATAAAGAAAAAGCACGCAAAGTGCGGTAAACTGTCGCCAATTTTAAAAATAGGAAAGGACTAACTATGCTGAGCTATCGCCACAGCTTTCATGCCGGGAATCACGCCGATGTGCTGAAACACCTGGTGCTGGTGCGGATGATTCGTGCGCTGCAACAAAAAGAGAAAGGCTTTTTTTACCTCGATACCCATGCCGGGGTCGGGCGTTATAATCTGACCGGCTATGAGGCGGAAAAAACGGCGGAATATTTGGACGGCATTGCCCGTTTGTGGCACCGGGACGATCTGCCGCCGGAAGTGGCGGATTATGTGGCGCAAATTAAAAAACTCAATCACGGTGCGCAATTGCGCCATTATGCCGGTTCGCCGCTGATTGTCGCCAATTTATTGCGCCCGCAAGATCGCGCCTTGCTGACCGAGCTGCACCCGGGCGATTTTCCGTTATTGCGCAATAATTTTAAACAATATGAAAATGTTACCACCAAGCGCGACAACGGTTATCAGCAGCTGAAAGCCGCCCTGCCGCCGAAAGAGCGGCGCGGGTTGGTGCTGATCGATCCGCCGTATGAATTGAAAGAGGATTACGAATTGGTGGTGCAGGCGATTGTAGAGGGTTACAAACGCTTTGCCACCGGCACTTATGCGATTTGGTATCCGGTGGTGCTGCGTCAACACGTTAAGCGTATTGTGCGCGGCTTGGAACAGAGCGGCATTCGCAAAATTTTGCAGATCGAACTGGCGGTGCGCCCCGATTCCGATCAGCGCGGAATGACGGCAAGCGGCATGATTGTGATTAATCCGCCGTGGACATTGGAAGCGGAAATGAAAGCGACCTTGCCGTATTTAGCCAACACCCTTGCGCCGGAAACCGGCGCGTGGAAACTGGACTGGATCACGCCGGAATAAGCGGAAAAGAGCAGATTGTTACCGACAATCAAAATAATTAGTTTTATTGAATGGTTTTTCGTGCGCGTATTCGGCAGAATGGGCGCAATTTATTATCAGTTTTTGACAAGGACAAGGATTATGAGCAAACATTACGATTATCTGGCAATCGGCGGCGGCAGCGGCGGTATCGCTTCGATTAACCGTGCGGCGAGCTACGGCAAAAAATGTGCGATTATCGAAGCGAAATATCTCGGCGGCACTTGTGTCAACGTCGGTTGCGTGCCGAAAAAAGTGATGTGGCACGGGGCGCAAATCGCCGAGGCGATTAACCTGTATGCGCCGGACTATGGCTTTGATGTCAAATTGAACGGCTTTGATTTTGCCAAATTGGTTGAAAACCGCCAAGCCTATATCGGACGGATTCATCAGTCCTACGAGCGGGCGCTGGGCAACAACAAGGTCGATGTGATTCAGGGTTTTGCCAAATTCGTCAACAGCAACACGGTGGAAGTCAACGGTGAACGGATCACTGCCGATCATATTTTGATTGCCACCGGTGGTCGCCCGTCTATGCCGAACATCAAAGGGGCGGAATACGGTATCAATTCCGACGGCGTATTTGCGTTAAACCAACTGCCGAAACGCGTGGCAGTGGTCGGTGCAGGTTATATCGCGATCGAACTTGCCGGGGTGCTGCACAGCTTAGGCGTGGAAACCCACCTGTTTGTGCGCCAACACGCACCGTTGCGCAATTTTGATCCGCTGATTGTGGAAACCTTGCTGGAAGTGTTGACCAGCGAAGGCCCAACCCTGCACACCCACGCCATTCCGCAGGAAATCGTGAAAAATGCCGACGGCAGTTTAACCGTGAAACTGGAAGACGGACGTGAGCAAACTGTCGATACCTTGGTTTGGGCTATCGGGCGAGAACCGATGACCGATAACATTAATCTTGCCGCGGCAGGGGTGGAAACCAATGCCAAAGGTTATATTACGGTGGATAAATTCCAAAACACCAATGTCAAAGGCATTTATGCGGTCGGCGACAACACCGGCGCAGTGGAATTAACCCCGGTGGCTGTGGCGGCGGGTCGCCGTTTGTCCGAGCGTTTATTCAACAATAAACCGAACGAACATTTGGATTACAACCTGATCCCGACCGTGGTGTTTAGCCACCCGCCAATCGGCACCATCGGTTTGACCGAACCGCAAGCGATTGCGCAATATGGCGAAGCCAATGTGAAAGTGTATAAATCCTCTTTCACGGCGATGTACACCGCCGTGACCCAACACCGCCAACCGTGCCGTATGAAACTGGTTTGCGTCGGTCCTGACGAAAAAATCGTCGGCTTGCACGGCATCGGCTTCGGCGTGGACGAAATGATTCAAGGCTTTGCCGTCGCCATCAAAATGGGCGCAACCAAAGCCGACTTCGACAACACCGTCGCCATTCACCCGACCGGCTCGGAAGAGTTTGTGACTATGAGGGGTTAATGTCGAAAACCCACCTGCATACGTTCGTACTGTAGAAAAACTGAGAGGCCAGGGCATCGTTCTCTGGCCTTTGTTTATTCACTCATATATCCCCAAAACTTTCACATGTGAAAGTATCAATAACGTTCACTAATCACAGTAAACGCTCAAACTGCCCTGGTACATTACAGGCCTTAGGATCTCGATAGCTATAGCAGATACTGGATGAACCAACAGTTATTACAAAGTTAATCCCGTGGTTTATTTGATCAAATCAGACGATGTACATATAGGTGGCGAAATCATCACTGAACAAGACTCCATAGAGTTTCTGAATGGCCGAAATTTAGGACCATTGCCAACCGCACTTGAATTTATAATAATCCTAAGGCATAACGCGCCAAGCTAAAGGCGATCAGCCACATAATACAGCCGATAGCGAAATCCAACACCCGCCAGGTTTTCGGGCGTTTGAACAGCGGAATCAACAGGCGTGCGCCGTAGCCCAAGCCGAAGAACCATAAGCCGGAGGCAAACACCGCGCCGAGTAGAAATTGCAATTTTTGCTCAAATAACAAAGTGGAGGCGATGCCGCCGATAATCACCACGGTGTCTAAATAGACGTGCGGATTGAGCAGGGTTAAGCCAAGGGTGATCAATACGATTTTGACCGCACTTTGCGGTGGTCGCTCAGTTTTGTCGAGGCTTAAACCGCTGGTGCCTTGATAAGCACTGCGAAACGCGCGCGCACCATAAACCAATAAAAACAGCGCGCCGACCACCGCCAAGGCTAAGGTTGCGCTCGGGTTTTGACCGATTAAGCTGCCAAATCCCAGCACGCCAATACCAATCAAAACAAAATCACACAGAAAACAAGTGAGCGCGACCCAGAAAATATTTTGTTTCAGCAAGCCTTGTTTTAACACGAATGCATTTTGCGCGCCAATCGCGATGATCAGGCTGGCGCTGACAAAAAAGCCTTGTAATAACTGTTCCATATTGCCTTCTTAACCCGCCAAATTGGGGTTAACTGCATTTTCAAACCCCAATTGCCGCCAGGCTTCATACACCGTCACCGCCACCGCATTGGATAAATTCATGCTGCGGCTGTTCGCCACCATCGGCAGGCGGATTTTCTGTTGCTGCGGCAAACTGTCTAAAATCGGACGCGGAATGCCGCGGCTTTCAGGACCAAACATTAAAAAATCGCCGAGCTGATAGCGCACTTGCGCATGATTGGCAAAACCTTTGGTGGTTAGGGCGAATAAGCGGTTAGGCTGCGCTTGCTGCATAAAGGTTTCAAATGACGGGTATTTTTTAATCTCGGCAAATTCGTGGTAATCCAATCCGGAACGGCGCAGTTTTTTGTCGTCCCAGGCAAAACCTAGCGGCTCGATCAGGTGCAAACGAAAACCGCAGTTGGCACATAATCGGATAATATTGCCGCTGTTTTGCGGAATTTCCGGTTCGTATAATACAATGTCTAACATAATCTCAATTAATCAGGTTCAAAAACAGAGGCAAACTATACCACTCTCGCCTATTTAAACAAGTGCTGAAAGTGCGGTTAAAATTGGATAAAATACCCCATTCGAACCCAAAAAGAGAACAACCATGCCTGAATTACCCGAAGTCGAAACCACCCTGCGCGGCATTGCGCCGTTTGTGTTGGGGCAGCCAATCGAGCAAATCCGCGTCCACCGCAGCAAATTGCGTTGGGAAGTCAGCCCGGAACTGAGCGAGTTTTACAACGTGCGCGTCACCGGCTTGCAACGGCGCGCCAAATACCTGATTTTAGAAACCGAACAAGGTTATATCATCGGGCATTTGGGCATGTCCGGTTCGCTGCGGATTGTGGATATGGATGATGAAAGTGCGGTGCGTGATAAACACGATCACCTCGAATTTATCTTCGGCAATGGCAAAATTTTACGCTACAACGATCCGCGCCGCTTTGGCGCATGGCTGTGGACGGAGACGCTGGACGGTTTTCCGCTGTTTGCCAAACTCGGGCCCGAGCCGCTGTCGGAGCAATTTAACGCCGACTATTTCTGGCAAAAAAGCCGTAACAAAAATACGCCGATTAAATCCTTTTTGATGAACAATGCGGTGGTGGTCGGCGTGGGCAATATTTACGCCAATGAAACCCTGTTCCTGTGCGGCATTCACCCGCTCACGCCGCCCAGTCGATTAACCCGTGCGCAATGTGCGCAGTTGGTCGAACAGGTGAAACAGGTATTAAAAGACGCAATCCGTCAAGGCGGCACATCCTTGAAAGATTTTGTCCAACCGGACGGTCGCCCCGGTTATTTTGCGCAACAGCTGTATGTTTACGGCAAAGCCGGCGAACCTTGCCCGACCTGCGGCACCAAAATCGAAAGTGCGGTTATCGGGCAACGGAATAGTTTTTATTGTCCGAGATGTCAGAAGTTATAACGGTAAGGACTGCTCTGTTCCCTTCTCCCTTGATGGGAGAAGGTGTCCGCAGGACGGATGAGGGTGAAAGAAACCGCAATGTAGCCCCCTCATCCTGATTATCGCTTCTGAACGACGCGATAATCTGCCCTTCTCCCACAAGGGGAGAAGGGGGATTATCAACTCATTCCCAACAATCCTTTCATCTGCGCAATCACCGCTTCCGCCTTAATCTGCCGCATTAAATCCTTGCCTTTGGCGCGTGTTGCCCAAGGCAGTTCTGCGGACGGTTTGCCGTATTGCGCTTGGATATTTTGTTCGTACACCGACACCACATTGGCAAGATTGTTATAGGGTGCGGTGCGCAGCGGATTATGAATGGCGTACAGTCCGATCACCGGCGTGCCTTGTGCGGTTGCCATATGTGCCGGGCCGGAATCGGGCGAAATCAGCAAATCCACTTTGCCGATTAATGCCAACAGTTGCAACAACGAGGTTTTGCCGACCACATTGGTCAGGGCGAAACCGCACTTTTGCTCGATTTCAGCCGCCATGGCGATCTCACGTGGCGCAGGCGAACCGGCGAGAATCACGTTAATATTCTGCTCGGCAGCGTAACGTACCAGCGCAACATAGCCTTCGACCGTCCAATCCTTTTCCGCTTTACTGGAACAGGGGCAAATCAGCAGGTTTTTGCGTTGCGGATCAAGCAATTCAGCAGCAAACGTTTGATCCGCCTCGCTCAATGGAATCTCCCAACTAAGCTGCCCCGGCGGCACGCCGATTTCGCGCGCAAAGGCTAAAAATCCGTCCAAAACGTGCGGTTTGCTCGGTTCACTGATTTTGCGGTTAGTGAACAGCCACTGCCCCTCGCGCGCGCGCTGTTTGGCGAAACCGATTTTATAGCGCGCTTTAATCCCGAGTGATAACACCGAGGCACGAAGTGCGGTTTGCATATTCAGCAAAACATCGAAATGCTGCGATTGCAACTGCCGCCAAACCGCCAATACCCCGCGCCAACCGCTTTTTTTATCAAACACCACCGTGTTGATATTCGGCAGCACCGAAACCAGCTGCGCTTCGGTTTTGCCGACAATCCAAGTGATTTCGCTGCTTGGGTAGTACCGCTGAATCTGCTGCACCATCGCAATCGCATTACAGACATCGCCTATCGCCGACAGGCGCAAGATACAGATTTTCTTCGGGGCTGAAGTTTGGCTAAAAAGCGGTTGTGTTTGCATAGGGTTAACTTATTTTTTAATTGGGATTTTCGTTATTCTAAAGTAAAATCGAAAAATGATCATTTCTTACTTGAATGGTGACATCATGCCTTATCTGCAACACGCTAACCACTACTTTTTACTCAATGTCGAAACCGCACTTACGCCGGAACAGTTGTTTGATATTCACTTTTGGCAGCAACAACAGCGGGTGATTGGGCAGGCAAAGGGGCGTGGTATCACTTGGTTTTTGCAGGCGCAAGATTTGGACATCGGTAAAAATTTGGCGTTGCGCCACTATTATCGCGGCGGTTGGTCGGCAAAATTTAACCGTGATCGCTATTTTGACCGTTCGTTAAAAAACAGCCGCAGTTTTAGCGAATTCAAGATGTTGCGCCGTTTGCATAAGGCTGGCTTGCCCGTGCCGCAGCCGATTGCCGCGCGCACCATTAAAAAAACCATCGGTTATCAAGCCGATATTTTAATTGAACGCATTGCCGATTCGCAGGATTTGACGGCGGTGCTGCAACAACAAACCTTGTCGGACAGCCAATGGCAGGAGATCGGCGAACTCATTCGGCAAATGCACGATTTACAAGTGTGCCACCGTGATCTGAATGCGCACAATATTTTGCTACAGCAGCAACACGGGCAACAAAAATTCTGGCTGATTGATTTTGATAAATGCGCTTTTCTCAGTGGCGCGAGTTGGAAACAAAGCAATTTGGAACGGCTACACCGCTCTTTTGCCAAAGAAGTCGGCAGAATGCGGATTCAATTCAGTGAGCAGAATTGGCAACAACTGCTCACCGGTTATAACTTCTAATACTTAGCCGCTAACCTTGAGCGCGCTTTTGTTGCAATGCTTGATAAACCACTTGCGGCACCAGGGCTTGGGTGTCGCCGCCGTGTAAGCTGATTTCGCGGATCATGGTGGAGGAAACATACGACCAGCGATCAGACGGTGGGAAGAACAGGCTTTCCACGCCGTTGGTCAGCAAACGGTTTAAATGCGACAGTTGTAATTCATATTCAAAATCCGCCACCGCACGCACGCCGCGAATAATCGCTTTCACTTGATATTGCTTAATCACATCGGCTAATAAGCCGGAAAAGCCGATCACCTCGACATTGGTTAAATGTTGCGTCGATTGACGCACCAGCTCAATCCGCTGTTCCAACTCAAACAGCGGTTTTTTACTCGGGCTCGCCGCCACCGCCACCAAGATTTTCGGGAACAGTAACGCACTGCGTTCAATAATATCTAAATGCCCGTTGGTAATCGGGTCAAATGTGCCGGGATAAATCACGGTGGTTTGCATTTTCAACGTCCTATTTTTCAAGATAAGGGCGCAATAATAACATTAAGCGATCCAATGCGCCGCGGTTTTTGACTAACACTTGATAGCCGGCTTCGCCATATTGCCGCGCTCGTTGCGGTTCAGCCAGCAAACGCGCAACGCTTTCCGCCAGCAGCCCACTCTGCGCCTCAATTTCGATCACGCCACGCACACGGCGTAATTCGCCGAAGACTTCGGGGAAATTAAAGGTATGCTTGCCGGCGATCACCGGCAGTTTAAACGCCAACGGTTCGAGCGGATTGTGTCCGCCAATCGGCAGCAAACTGCCGCCGACAAAAGCAAGATCGCTGATACCGTACATCAACATCAGCTCGCCCATGCTGTCGATTAACGCCACTTGCGTGTTGTCCATCGGGGCTTGCCGTGCGGAACGGCGCACCGCACTTAGCCCGGATTTTTCAATCAGTTCGTACACCGCTTGAAAACGTTCCGGATGGCGCGGCACCAGCAGCAACAATAAATCGGGGTAGCGTTGCAATAAAGTGCGGTGCGCTTCCAACACAATTTCATCTTCGCCCTGATGGGTGCTGGCGGCAATCCAAACCGGACGTTTGTGCGGCAACCATGTTTGGCGCAATTGCGCAATTTGTTGCTGCAATACCGCACTTAGGCTTAAATCATATTTTAAATTGCCCATCACCGTCAGATGTGATTGGTCGTAATCCAAACTTAAATAACGGCTGGCACTAATGCTGTCTTGTGCCGCAATATGCGTAATTTCAGACAACATCGGGCGCAAAATCGTTTTCACTTTGCCATAGCGGCGCGCCGAACGGGCGGACAGGCGCGCATTGGCAACGATAAACGGAATATTGCGCCGGGCTGATTGATGGATAAAATTCGCCCATAATTCGGTTTCCATCACTAAACAGAGTTTTGGCTGCACAAAATCGAAAAAGCGTTTCATGGCTGTCGGCGTGTCGTAAGGTAAATAAATATGCGTGACTTTATCGCCAAATGTCGATTTCACTCGTTCAGAACCGGTCGGCGTGACAGTGGTTAAAGTAATTGCCAAGTGCGGATAATCGTTTAACAACGCATTCACCAACGGACGCGCCGCCATCACTTCACCAACCGAAGCGGCATGAATTAACACCCCATTCGGCTGCGGCTTACGGTACTTCGCCGAATAAAAAGCATAACGCTCATTCAACCGCTGCCGATACGCAGGAGCTTTACGGCTGCGGTAAAGAGTAAACAGCAAGACGAAGGGCTGAAGCAAATAGAGCAACAGACTGTAAACATAACGTATCATAGCGTATTTTCCGATAATAAAGTTAGCTGGGATTATACCCTATTCCCAACTTCTGTTAATATAGCGCAAACTATCTGAGATAAAGGATTTTCCATGTCAAAACACACTCTTGCCGTTGCGTTGATTGTCAAAAATGAAGAAAAACACCTTGCCGCCTGTTTGGATACCGTGAAAGGCTGGGTTGATGAAATCGTGATTTTAGACTCGGGCAGTCAGGATCAAACTGAAAATATTGCCCGCCGTTATACTAATAAATTCTATCAGAACCTTGATTGGCAAGGCTTCGGCAAACAACGCCAACTGGCGCAGCAATATGTTACGAGCGATTATGTGTTATGGTTAGACGCCGACGAACGTATCACCCCTGAATTGCAGCAGGCGATTCAACAGGCGGTGAACGCAGATAAACCGAATGTCTTATATCAAATCGGGCGTTGCAGCGAAGTTTTCGGGCGTGAAATCCGCCATTCGGGCTGGTATCCGGATTGGGTTTTGCGCTTATACCGCACTTCGGCAACACAATATAACGATTCGTTAGTTCATGAAAAAGTGATCGAACCGGCTGGTTTTACGATTGAGCAATTATCGGGGGATTTGCGCCATTATACCTATGAAAACTTACATCATTATCTAACCAAATCCGCATTTTATGCACAGGCTTGGGCAGAACAACGACAGCAAGCGGGAAAACGTGCCAGTTTATCGCAAGGCATTACTCACGCCATCACCTGTTTTATCAAAATGTATCTACTCAAACGCGGATTTTTGGACGGGAAACAGGGATTTTTATTAGCGATGCTATCGGCACATTCGACTTTTGTCAAATATGCCGATTTATGGGTTCGCAACCAGACTAAAACAAAAAATTAGTCCTATTGCCAATGTTTTTGTACAAATGGAATGATCTCAGCAACTACATCTAAAGGACGAATAGATTGCATTTCATTGGCTTCAATCTGTCCGCTCGTCGGCATGAATGCCAAATGGCGCTCGGATTGATTAATCGGTTGCCAACGTAATGCTTTCGCCGAACGCTTGCTCGGAAAAAAGCCGACGGTCAAACCGTTCAAGGCAGCAGTTAAATGCAATGGTCCCGTTGAACCGGCAATAAACAGATCGGCACAAGCCAAAGAGCGGGCAAAATCCACCAAACCATCATTTTTGGCATAAATTTTCACCTGCTCCGGGCTAAGTTGCGCCAATTCTGCCAGTTGCTCTGCTTTTTCTTTCTCTCCCGGACCCGCAGTTAAAATAATCTGACAAGGTAGTTTTTTAACGAGTTCCCGAATAATCTCGGCATATTGCGATAGATTTAAATTATTAGCCGAACCACCCGTACCGGCGTGTACAAAAATCCATTTTTTATCTGGCACTAAACCCAGTAAATCGACTAATTTTTGCTTTTGTTGCACCAATTCCTGCACGGAAAATGTCAGATAAGGCGCTTGCGGCTCAAGTGCGGTGATATGTTGATCCTGCAAGAACGCGCGAATAAGATCCAAATTATATTGATATTCCGGCTTTAATGATTGTGAGCGGCGTTGCTTAATACGTTTATTATATAAAAATTGAATAATTTTGGTTGCCGGTGCTAAACGATAGGGAATTTTTGCTTTCCATGCCAATAACGCATTATAACGATCCGAAAACAGATTAATCACCGCATCAAATCGCTGTGCACGCACCGCTTGCAGGGTTCGATTTTGCGCCGTTTTCTCACCATTTTTCCCTGCGTCAATAATCACCTCATCAATATAAGGACAAAGTCGCGCTAAATCCGCAGTATAAGTTGGCACAAGTGCGGTAATTTGGCTATTCGGCATAGATTTTTTTAACATGGCGAAACTCGGCCACGCCAACATAAAATCACCTAATTTATCATTTCTGACTACTAAAATTTTTTTCATCATCACGTCCTACTTATTTGAACCAATCTGCGGAAATATCAGCAATTTGAATTTGATTAATATTATCCGGATAAAATAAGATATGTGTTTCCGCCTGATTATTTGGATGCCAATGGGCAAAATTAATCGGATCTTTTTGTTTATCTTGATAAAAAGCAATGAGTTTTTTATTTAATCCACTGGCAATATGCACAATTGAAGTATCAGGTGAGATCACCCATTCCGCCTGTCGAATAATTGCAATGGAATCAAAAATCGTTTTTGTATCTTGATAAATAATAATATTATCGTATTGCGCAGCAATAGACTGTAATTGCGCAGTGACTTGTGGATAGGTCAATAATGCTATCGTTTTTTGTGGGCAAAGTGCGGTTAGCTGCGTTAATAATGCGGTAATATTAGTATGGTTTAATTTTCTTGAACTGGCAGCGCCAAAACAATTGATTGCAATGAATGGTATTGTCTTATATTGCTGCAGAAATTCACTAATATTTTTTTCACTTTGCGTATCGCAAGGCACATCATATTGTTGATTAATATTTTCAATCCCTAACAAGCGCAACGCATTGGCATAAACATCGGCAAAATGTTGCCCAGAGATATTCATATTTAAATTAAACAACTGATAGTCTTGTTTCTGATAACCGAGATTAATTTTGGCATTAATTAGCCGAATTAATAATAAGTCACGATTACGCAAAAAAATGGTTGGGTCAATCAAGGCGTCATATTTTTCTTTTCTTATCTGCAAAGCAACACGAATGTAATCAAAAATATTCTTCTTTTTTACACGATAAATCTGATCAATATTGGTATTACGGGAAAAAAATGTATCATCACTACAAACAACACCAATTTTTATATTAGGATTGTCTTTTTTTAATTCGCGGAAAACAAAAGAACTCACAATATAATCACCGATTTTTCCATCTTGACGTAAAAACAAAATGCTTTTTATCGGCAAGATATCTGTAACCGTATATTCCTTTTTTCTTTTATCTAAAATTAACTTGCCTAAGGTAATACGAAAATGGCGTAATAATGTTTTCAGCTTTTTCATAAGATTTCCAATATATTAAACTCAATATTCCATTACTACAAAAAACCCCGCAATGCGGGGCTTTATCGACAGTTGAGAAACTTATTTCGCTTCTGCTTTAGCTTTTAAAGTTTCGACACCTTGTGCCGCTTCCATCAGTTTCTGAGTCGCTTGTTGTTGCAAAGCCACCAACGCTTGTTGTTGTTCTGCGGTTGGCGGGGTCACAACATAAGTGGCGGAGTCCGTCATTAATTTGATGAAATCATCAAAACCGGAAACAAATTTGTCTTTCAAACTTTTAGCGTCGGCCGTTTTGATGTTTAATGCAGTCACGCTGTCTTTAATCGCTTTGTATTTATCCGCGATTTTATTGAAAATCACCGCTTGCTCTTCCGGTGTTGCCGCAGCCATTAATTGAGATTGCAATTGTTGAATTTCAGCCAGATTGCCATTTTGCTCGGTAGCGGCATTAAAAGCTTGTAAATCGGCTTTTAAATCGGCATTTTTGTCACCACAGGCGACAACCGCCAGCGCAACGAATACAAAAGCAAAAAATTGATAAAAACGTTTCATTGAATAATCCTCATAGAATAATAAAGTGTTTATTCCGTCATCCTTGACAAGAATTTGGTTAGTTTACGACCTTTGTTACCTAAGGTAAAGTCATTGTCATTTAATCGGCGGAATAATACAGTTTGCCGATTTCGATTTTTTGTCTGCCTGTGGCTTCACGCCATTTGTTGGTGTCGCGCAGAGAATAGACGCAGCCGCAGTATTCTTGTTGGTAAAAACGTTCGCGTTTGCTGATTTCGATCATCCGTTGTGAGCCGCCGCCTTTGCGCCAGTTGTAATCCCAATATTCCACATCCTCGTATTTTTCTGCGGCACGGTGTCCGCAGCCGTTGATTTGATTCATGTCTTTCCAACGGGAAATGCCGAGGCAACTGGTGAACACCGGAAAGCCGTTTTTGTGTGCGTATTCCGCCGCTTTTTCAAAACGCATATCGAAACACATGGTGCAGCGAATGCCGCGTTCCGGCTCGTCCTCCATGCCTTTGGCGCGATCAAACCAGTTTTGGCGGTCATAATCGGCGTCGATAAACGGAATATTGAATTTCTGCGCAAAACGGATATTTTCTTCTTTGCGGATCAAATACTCTTTTAGCGGGTGGATATTCGGGTTGTAGAAATAAATGGTAAATTCAATTCCCGAGGCTAAAATCGCTTCCATCACTTCGCCGGAACAAGGCGCGCAGCAGGAATGCAACAACAGCTTGTTGTGCCCGTTCGGCAGTGCCAAGTGAGGGCGTACAAACGGCGCTTTCTCTTTTTGTTTACGGCGTTTGGCGCGCACCGAGTTAACGTACGCTTCAGGGGTTGTTGCGGTTTCGCTAACCGCACTTTCAATGTTTAAATCTAAATCAGTCATCATTTTGCTATTAATAAGTGCGATCGACGGAGAGATACGCCAACGCAATTAAGGCTTGTTTGTAATCACTCTCAGCCAGAGGCGCAAGTGCGGTCACCGCTTTTTGCGCTTCTTCGCGTGCTTTTTGCATCGCATAATCTAACGAGCCGTGTTGTTGCATTGCCGCCAAAACTTGCGGCAGTTGATCGCGCCCGTCGCCGTTTTCGATCACCGCGCGGATCATCCTTTGCTGTTCGGAATCACCATGCCGCATGGCGTGTAATAAGGGCAAGGTCGGCTTGCCTTCGGCGAGATCGTCACCGATATTTTTACCCAGTGCCTGTTGATCGGCGCTGTAATCCAACACGTCATCAACCAACTGGAATGCCGTACCGAGATAGCGTCCGTAATCCTGCATTGCCTGTTCAATCTGTTGATTCGCGCCACTGACAATCGCCGCGCACTGGGTCGCCGCTTCAAACAAACGTGCGGTTTTGCCGTAAATCACCTGCATATAACTTTGTTCGGTGGTATTCGGATCGTTGCAGTTCATCAGTTGCAACACTTCGCCTTCGGCGATCACATTGGTTGCGTCCGACATGATCTTCAGGATCTTTAACGAATCCAAGCCGGTCATCAGCTGAAATGCGCGGGTATAAATGAAATCGCCGACCAACACGCTTGCCGCATTGCCGAATAGCGCATTGGCAGTCTCTTTGCCGCGGCGCATATCCGATTCATCCACCACATCATCATGCAATAAGGTGGCGGTGTGAATAAATTCGATAAAGGTCGCCGCGGTGATATGTGCCGCACCTCGATAGCCGAGCGCACGCGCCGCCAGTACGGCGATCATCGGGCGGATCCGCTTGCCGCCGCCGCTGATAATATAGTGCCCGAGCTGGTTGATCAGCACCACATCGGAATTCATTTGTGCCAGAATCAAGTCATTGACTTTGCCCATGTCCTCGGCGCAAAGGGCTTGGATCTTGTGAAGATCAAACGGGATTTGTTGTTCTGTCATGCCTGCAAACTTGTTAGATTAGGATTATTCGAGGGCTGATTGTACCTGAATTCCGGCAAGAGCTAAATAGGCTTTCGATCACCGATCAACCTCAGGATCAAATTTTTTAATCTGATCCAAAATAGTTGCTTGCTATCGGCAGAATTTTTGCGTAGAATTCGCACCCTATTTATATGAATTTTGATTGTGCCTGGTTCAGTAAACAGTTTTTGTTTATTCGGCACATACTTTTAGCGGAGTTTCTTTCTATGTACGCGGTTTTCCAAAGTGGCGGCAAACAACACAGAGTGAGCGAAGGTCAAGTAGTTCGTTTAGAAAAACTTGAAGTGGCAACTGGTGAAACAGTTGAATTCGATTCAGTGTTGATGGTTGTCAACGGTGAAGATGTAAAAATTGGTGCCCCATTAGTTGATGGCGGCAAAGTAGTGGCTGAAGTTGTAAATCACGGTCGTGGCGATAAAATTAAAATCGTTAAGTTCCGTCGTCGTAAACACAGTCGTAAACAACAAGGTCACCGCCAGTGGTTCACGGAAGTGAAAATCACTGGTATCAGTGCCTAATTTAGAGGAGATCGAAAATGGCTCATAAAAAAGCTGGTGGTTCCACTCGCAACGGTCGTGACTCTGAAAGTAAACGTCTTGGTGTTAAACGCTTTGGCGGTGAATCAGTATTAGCCGGTAGCATTATCGTTCGTCAACGTGGTACTAAATTCCACGCAGGCAGCAACGTTGGTATCGGTCGTGACCACACTCTGTTTGCCACTGCAAACGGTAAAGTTAAATTCGAAGTGAAAGGCGACAAAAATCGCAAATACGTAAGTATTATCGCTGACTAATTTAATTTCAGAGTTTAAGAACCCCGCACCTTAAAGGCGGGGTTTTTTATTGCTGTGATTTTCCTTTCTATTCTGGTTGTAGCGAGTAAAATAACAGCTTATCCGTCAATGTAATCCAGTCATGCCAATCGAGTTCAAATGAAACAGACAAGCCGACCGCTAAGCGGTTTTCTTCTTGCCTTAACCACCGCAATTTGCTGGGGCACTGTGCCGCTGGCATTAAAACCGTTGGTGCGTTATATGGATATCAGCACCATTGTCTGGTATCGCTTTGCCGCGGCGGCAGTCGGGCTGTTTCTGTTATTGGCATTTTTGGGCAAATTACCGCACTTTAAGCTGTTGCTCGGTCCGCGTTTTCGTTGGCTGACGCTGATTGGCGTATTTGCGCTCGGCGGCAATTTCTTATTGTTCAATACCTCGCTGAAATACCTATCGCCATCGGTAACACAGGTGATTGCCCAAGTTTCGCCGTTTTTGATGATGATCGCCAGTGCGGTTTTTTTAAAAGAAGTGATCGGCGTAACGCAAAAGATCGGTGCGGCATTGTTAGTGCTCGGCTTACTGCTGTTTTTTAACGAACGCTTGGCGGAGCTATTCACCAGCTTAACCACTTATACCATCGGCGTGTTATTCAGCCTGTCGGCGGCATTGGTTTGGGTTGGTTACGGCTTGGCGCAAAAATTGATGTTGCGCCGTTTTAATTCGCAGCAGATTTTACTGATTTTTTACGCCGGTTCCGCCGTCTTGTTTACGCCACTGACCGAAATTGGCAGCGTTGAACGCCTGCCGTTATTGGAATTGTTTTTATTGGCATACTGTTGCTTGAATACCGTCGTGGCTTACGGTGCTTATGCCGAGGCGGTCAACCGCTGGGATGTATCCAAAGTAAGCGCGATTATCACGCTGACACCGCTGTTTACCATTCTGTTTTCCGAAATCGCCCATCGGCTGGCGCCACAAAGTTTTGATTTGCCCGAACTCAATTTGTTATCCTATCTTGGGGCAATGATTGTGGTCAGCGGTGCGCTCTGCTCTGCGATCGGACACAAATTTTTATTTCGCCGCCAATAACTTGCGCGACGAACAGGAGAAAAAATGAAATTTATTGATGAAGCGTTAATTCGCATTGAAGCCGGCGACGGCGGCAACGGCTGCGTCAGTTTCCGCCGTGAAAAATACATTCCGAAGGGCGGTCCTGACGGCGGCGACGGCGGCGACGGCGGCGATGTTTATCTGATTGCCGACGAAAACTTAAATACCCTGATCGATTACCGCTTTGAAAAACGCTTTGCGGCGCAACGCGGTGAAAACGGACGCAGTGCCAATTGCACCGGACATCGCGGCAAAGACATCACCCTGCGTGTGCCGGTCGGCACGCGGGCGATTGATAATGACACCAAAGAAGTGGTCGGCGATTTAACCCAACACGGCATGAAAATGTTAGTGGCAAAGGGCGGTTATCACGGTTTGGGCAACACCCGTTTTAAATCCTCGATCAACCGTACCCCACGGCAAAAAACCAACGGCACAGCAGGTGAAAAACGCGATTTACAACTGGAATTGATGTTGCTTGCCGATGTCGGTATGTTAGGTTTGCCGAATGCGGGTAAATCGACTTTTATCCGCGCAGTTTCAGCAGCGAAACCGAAAGTGGCGGATTATCCGTTCACCACCTTAGTGCCGAGTTTGGGCGTGGCGCGTGTCGACGCCAACCGTAGTTTTGTGATCGCCGATATTCCCGGCTTGATTGAAGGCGCGGCCGACGGCGCAGGCTTGGGAATTCGTTTCCTGAAACACTTGGAACGTTGCCGTGTTTTAATCCATTTAGTCGATTTGGAGCCGATCGATCAAACTGATCCGGCGGATAACATTGCGATTATCGAATCCGAGCTGCTGCAATACAGCGAAGCCTTGGCGGAAAAACCGCGCTGGTTGGTGTTCAATAAAATTGATATTCTCAGTGATGAAGAGGCGCAAGCCAAAGCCGCCGACATCGTACAGCGTTTAGGTTGGGAAGAGGATTATTATTTGATTTCAGCGGTAACCGGCAAAAATGTCCGGGCTTTATGCCGCGATATTATGCAGTTTATCGAAGACAATCCGCGTGAAGTCAAACAGCTCGAAACCCAAGCCGAAGAGGTGAAATTCAAATGGGACGATTACCATCAACAACAAATTGCGGCGCACAGTATTGATGACAATGATGATTGGGACGACGATTGGTCGGAAGAGGACGAACAAGGCGTGGAAATCATCTACAAACCATAAGGCTGAACCGCACTTTTGCGGTCAGCTCATCATTATTGCCGCGCAATTTTATGGCTTGCCGCTGTCGCCGAAGGTTTGTGCCACCCAGTCGGCAAACACTTTCAAGCGGGTGCTTTGGCGGCGGTCGCGGGTGAGCAGGTAGGCGGGCAGGGGCGGGCGGCGGTAGTCGTCGAGCAGGGTTTGCAGTTCGCCGTTTGCCAGCCACGGGGCGATGAGGGCTTTGAGTTGTTGTCCGATGCCTAAGCCGGCGCGGATCATTTCCAGAATGCCGTTGGCGCCGTTGGCGGCGTAATGAAAATCGCGCACGGCGTAGGGTTTGCCGCCGGCCTGTGCGAACAGCAGCGGTTTGATACCGTCGCTGTCGGAAAAATAGCCGATGATACGGTGCTGTTGCAGCGCTTGCGGTGTGTGCGGCGTGCCGTATTGCGCCAAATAAGTGCGGGCGGCGCAGGTGACGAAATCGAATTCGGCGAACTGGCGCCCGATCAGCGATTCGTTGCGCACGTCGCCGATACGGATGACGCAATCGACGCTCTGTTCGACCAGATTGACGGTGCGGTCGCTGATACCGAGGGTGAGTTTGATGTCGGGATAGCGGGCGTAAAAGTCGGGCAGTTTGGGGATAAACAGCCGCTCGGCAAACATCATCGGCATATCCACGCGCAAATGCCCCTGCACCGCCTGCCGCCCGTGTTTCATCTGTTGCTCCAGTTCGTCGAATTCCGCCAGCAAATGTAGCGCCCGTTGGTAAAATGCCAGCCCTTCGACGGTCAGCCCGACGCTGCGGGTGGAGCGGTGCAGCAGTTTCACGGCGTAATGCTGCTCCAAGTCGCTGATTTGCTTGCTTAAGGTGGAACGGGGAATGCCGAGCTGTTGCGCCGATTGGTGAAACGACAGGCTTTCGGCAACACGCACAAAGGCGCGCATGGCTTGAATCGGGTTCATGGGATTCCTCGCTTGATTATCCATATTTTTGGATAGTATTGCCGAATTTTGCCGATTGATAAAGCATTTTGAACCAATATAATAATGATCGTCTTTTCCATTCACTTGAATACGCGTCAAACCCGCTTGCGGTGCTGCTTGCATTGTCTTGCGCGTTTTTGTCTTGAAGTGGATGGAAAAGACGATCATCGGTTATTACAAGGGAAAAATATGCAGTTGATATGGATTTTGGCAACGGTGCTGGCGGGCGCCGGTTTGGCGGTGGAGGCGGGTTTGCTCGGGCCGTTGGGGCAGCAGGTGGGCAAATTGTGGGCGACTTTCAGCATTTTCAGCATTGGCGCCTGCGTCAGCTTTTTGCTGATGTTGTTTTTCGCCCCGCGCCGACGTCCGTCGCTGTTTGCCCAGCCGGGGTGGCAGTTGGGCGGCGGGGTGCTGGGGCCGGTTTATGTGGTGGTGCTGACGCTGGCAACGCCGGTTATCGGTGTGGCGGTAACCATGATCGGCGTGCTGATGGGGCAGATTGCGCAAAGCCTGATTAACGACCATTACGCCCTGTTCGGCTCGAAACACCATCCGCTCAACCGCCAACGCCTGATTGCGCTCGGCTTTATCCTGGCGGCACTCGGTTTGATTGCGTGGGGGGAGCTGTGATGATCTTGCTGATGTTGTGTTTTGCCGTGTTGGGCGGCGTGGCGCTGGCGGTACAGGCCAGTATCAACGGCAAACTGGGCACGCAAGTGGGCGTGTTCGCCGGCACGTTTTTGAATTTCGGACTCGGCACGATTGTCACCGGGCTGCTGGTGCTGTTTTTCGAACCGAAATACAGCCTGACCCTGCTCGACGTGCCCAAATGGCAGCTGACCGGCGCGTTTCCGGGCATTGTCTACATCGCCGTGATGGTGTTGGTGGTCGCCAAACTCGGCACCGCCGTCGCCACCGTGGCGGTGATTTTCGGGCAGCTGGCGATGAGTTTGCTGATCGACACCTTCGGCTGGTTTCACAATCCCGCCATCGCCTTTTCCCTGCCGCGCCTGCTCGCGGTCATTTGCCTCGGATTTGCCTTGTATTTTATTTACGCGGGCAACCGCAAGCAGTAAATAGATTGGAATCTCTTGTTTGAGGCCGTCTGAAAGCCAAGCGCTACAAATACCCCAGCGGCAGCGTGACCAAATCCGTGTCCAGCCACAGTTTGTCGGGATATTGGTTGATCAGCGTGCCGTGGGCGACGGTGAGCTCATTGCCGGAAATATGCTCCTTCAACATCTTGAAATGTTTCGACATTTGTTTATTCGGGCTAGCGCTTTGCTTGATTTCCACCGGGTATAAAGTGCGGTCATATTCGATGAGTAAATCGATCTCTTTCTGGTTGCTGTCGCGGTAATAATACAAGGGCGGCTCTAGCCCGGCATTATAAAACGATTTGACGATTTCGCCCACCGCAAACGCTGGACTTGCCCAGAGTAAACTGGTGTTTGATGAATTGGTGGCGATACTGGAAAGAGAGTATTCGGAGAATGCCGTCTGACGCTTTATTTTCAAGAATGCCGTTTTCAGACGGCAGCGGTTTGCTTGATCACGGTGTTGCCGTTGGCGCCGGTTTCAGGAATCGGTTGTATCAACTGCGATGGCGGCTGCCATAGTCAAAAAACTTTCGTCAAAATTCTTATCCAAACGAAACGCTTTGCCGTGTACATCAATACAGGCGTGCCATTCTTTGCATTGCTTGAGTGAACAGTGCTCCGTCAAATGGTTGAAATCCTTGCGCATAGCGTCATAATTAGGATAATCGCCCAGCCCAAGCCGTTTGAATAGGCGTAAGGCGTATTGATCGGCGATAAACACTTTACGTTGGAAAATATACAACAACATGACATCCGCCGTCTCCGAACCGATACCTTTAATCTGTAGCAATTCGGTGCGTAAGGCGTCGTTGCCCAGCGCTTGGCAGGCACTCAAATCGAAGTTGAATTTGGCAAACCACCTCATCAGGTTTTTCAGATAACGCGCTTTCTGTTTAAAAAATCCAGCGGGGCGAATCCGCTGTTCCAGCTCGTCCGGCGCCACCTTATGCAGCCACTCCACACTCAACACGTCCGTTAAATTTGCCAACGCCTTTTCAGCGTTGGCTTGTGTGGTCTGCTGAATCAAAATCATCGCAACCCAATCTGCCAACCGGTCATCGCTTTCCCACCAATGCTGATACCCATGGTAGGCAACAAGATGGTTCAACACCGCCAGACGGCGACGATCAAGGGGTGAAAGTGCGGTCGATTGGGGCATAATCTCATTCTTCCATTTGCGTTTCCAAGCTATTGCGATGACTCGTGGTTGCGCCAGACGGATTAAAATATGGCTTGCCATTATTCATCCGCCATGCGCCGCGCCCCTACTATCCGCAAAAATGCCCAATCAACTTCGTCAATAAATCCCGGGTCGGCTGCACATATTTGCTTTCTAAAAACTCATCGGGCTGGTGCGCCTGTTCGATTGAACCCGGTCCGAGCACCAATGTCGGGCAAAGTTGCTGAATAAACGGCGCTTCGGTGCAATAATTGACGGTTTCGGCTTTTTCGCCCAACAGTTTTTCCACCACTTGCACCACTTGCGCGCTGTGTTCGCACTCATAGCCGGGAATCGGTTCGTAAAGTGCGGTCAGGGTCACGCGGTCGCCCCAACGCTCAATCAACGGTTGCAATGCCTGTTGCATCATCTCGTTTAAATCTTTCAATTCCAAATTCGGCAACGGGCGAATATCAAATTGCAGCTCGCAGCAGGCACAAATCCGATTGAGCGCGTCGCCGCCGTGAATATTGCCTAAATTCAGGGTCGGATAGGGAATCACAAAACCGTCGTGGCGGTATTTTTCGCGCAGGTGATTGCGCAAATCAAGCAGTTTGCCGGTTGCCGCGTGCATAATTTCAATCGCATTAATGCCCTTGTCGGGATCGCTCGAATGCCCCGACTTGCCGACCACGCGCACCGCATTGCCCATGTAGCCTTTATGGGCGCGAATCGGTTTTAACGACGACGGTTCGCCGATAATCGCACAATCGGGACGAATGTGGGCGTGCTTGACGAACGTGCGTGCGCCGAGCATGGTGGTTTCTTCATCGGCGGTGGCGAGAATGCGCAACGGCTTTTTCAGTCGACTTAAATCCATATTGGCAACGGTATCGACGATAAAGGCAAAAAAGCCTTTCATATCCGCCGTACCCAAGCCGTAAAACTTGCCGTCTCGTTCGGTCAGTTTGAACGGATCAAAAGTCCAGCGCCCCTCGTCAAACGGCACGGTGTCGGTGTGCCCCGCCAACAGCAATCCGCCTTCGCCCTCGCCGAACGTCGCCAATAAATTATATTTATTGCGGGCGCCTTCCACGGCGATGATTTCGGTGTTAAAACCCAATGTTGCCAGCCAATCCGCCAATGTTTCAATCAAAGTGCGGTTGGATTGATCCTGTTCCGCCTCCAGACTGCTGATGGTCGGCAAACGGATTAAAGTGCGGTATAAATCGAGAAATTGCGGTACCGGCATGATATTTTCCTGAATAATAGTTGATTAATTTAAATAATTATGCAAAATATCGCATAATTAATCATTGTTAAACTTTATTTAACGCTTGGTGCAAATCGTGTATAAATCACATACAATAGCTTTAACGTTGTCATTCTTCATGTTATAAGGATTAGCCTACCCTATGTCAAAATTAAAAGCTATCATTGTCGGCGCCAGCGGCTACACCGGCGCAGAACTCGCCCTGATTTTAAACCGTCATCCGCAGTTTGAACTGAGCGGCTTGTTCGTTTCCAGTCACAGTGCCGATGGCAATAAACCGATTTCCAGCCTGTATCCGCAGTTGCGCAGCTTGGTGGATTTGCCGCTGCAACCGTTGCCCGCCGACAATGCCGCTATCGGCGAATTGGCGCAGCAGTTTGATACCGTGTTCCTCGCCACTGCCCACGAAGTCAGCCACGATTACGCCCCGATTTTCTTAAATGCCGGTTGCCAAGTGTTTGATTTATCGGGTGCATATCGCGTAAACAACGCCGAATTTTATACCCAATATTACGGTTTCGAACATCAGCACCCGCAACTGTTGCAAAGTGCGGTTTACGGCTTGGCGGAATGGAATCACGAACAAATCAAGCAGACCGATTTAGTCGCGGTTGCCGGCTGTTATCCGACCGTGTCGCAACTGAGCCTGAAACCGTTGTTGGCAAACGATCTGATTGATCGCACACAATTGCCGGTGATTAACGCCGTCAGCGGCGTGAGCGGCGCAGGGCGCAAAGCCAGCATGACCAACAGTTTTTGCGAAGTCAGCTTGAATGCCTACGGCGTGTTTAACCACCGTCATCAACCGGAAATCGCCGCCCATTTGGGCTGTGAAGTGATTTTCACCCCGCACTTGGGCAATTTCAAACGCGGCATTTTGGCAACCATCACCGCCAAACTGAAAGCCGGTGTCAGCGCCGAGCAAGTACAAGCGGCGTTTGAACAAGCCTATCAAGGTCGCCCGTTGGTGCGCTTATGCGGACGCCATTTCCCGGCGATTAAACAGGTGGAATTCACCCCGTTCTGTGATATTGCCTTTGCCGTTAAAGATCAACACATTATTATTATCGGCGCAGAGGACAACCTGCTGAAAGGCGCGTCGGCGCAAGCGGTGCAATGTGCCAATATTCGTTATAACTTCCCGGAAACAACAGGACTCTTTTAATGAAAGCATTAGTCTTAAAAGTCGGCGGCGTGTTGCTCGATACGCCGCAAGCGATGGATAACCTGCTGACCGCACTTAGCCACTACCGCCGGCAGCATAACCGTCAAATCGTGATTGTGCACGGCGGCGGAATTGTGGTGGATAATCTGATGAAAAAACTCAATCTGCCGGTGCAGAAAAAAAACGGTTTACGTATCACCCCAAGCGATCAGATTGATGTCATCGTCGGCGCATTGGCAGGGATTGCCAATAAAACCTTGCTGGCTAAGGCATTAACTATGCAGCTTAACGCTGTCGGTCTGTTTTTGGGCGATGGCAATATGACCGACGCACAGCAATTCGACGAAGAACTTGGACACGTTGCCAATGTCAGCGCAAATGATCCGACCCTATTGCAACAGTTGCTGCAAGCGGATTTCCTGCCGATTATCAGCTCGATCGGTTTGGATCGACAAGGGCGGTTGATGAACGTCAACGCCGATCAAGCGGCGATCACCATTGCCAAATTGATCGATGCCGATTTGGTGATGTTATCCGACGTGGACGGCGTGTTAGACGCGAATAAACAGCGCATTCCACAGCTCAACGCCGCGCAAATCGCGCAGTTGATTGCGGACAAGGTGATCACCGACGGCATGATCGTCAAAGTCAATGCGGCATTGGAAGCGGCGAAAGATTTAGGGCGCGGTGTGGACATCGCCAACTGGAAACACCCCGACAAACTGACCGCACTTTTAAGCGGTGAAATTGTGGGCACACGGATTAATCCGTAAACATCAGTTAAAATGCAGATTGGGAATGTAGGGGTGTATTCTTGGCCACAAGCTCAATCTGCGGTAATTCAATAGTTATTCAAAAAGGAAATTTTATGGCACTTTGGGGCGGTCGCTTCACGCAAGCGGCGGATCAACGGTTTAAGCAATTTAACGATTCACTGGTGTTCGACTACCGCTTGGCGGAACAGGATATCGAAGGTTCAATCGGCTGGTCGAAAGCCCTGACCGCGGTCGGTGTTTTAACAGCGAGCGAACAGCAACAACTGGAAAACGCACTGCAAGAATTACACGCCGTGGTGTCAGCTGATCCGCAGATTATCCTGCAAGACGATCACGAAGATATTCACAGTTGGGTGGAAAGCAAGCTGATCGAAAAAATCGGCGACTTGGGCAAAAAACTGCACACCGGGCGCAGCCGTAACGACCAAGTGGCGTTGGATATTAAACTGTGGTGCAAACAGCAAGTCACCGAGTTGCAAAAATCGATCCGCCGGTTGCAACGTAAACTGGTCGCCACCGCCGAAGCCAATCAAAGTGCGGTTATGCCGGGTTATACCCACTTGCAACGGGCGCAGCCGGTCACTTTCGCCCATTGGTGTTTAGCCTATTTTGAAATGCTGGAACGCGATTATTCCCGTTTGGCAGACGCTTACCAACGCATGAACAGCTGCCCGCTCGGCTGCGGCGCACTCGCCGGCACGGCGTATCCGATTGATCGTGAACAACTGGCGCAAGATCTGGGTTTTGCCTATGCCACCCACAACAGTTTGGATACGGTTTCCGACCGCGATCATATTATCGAACTGCTGTCGGTCGCCTCATTAAGTATGGTGCATTTATCGCGTTTTGCCGAAGATTTGATTATCTTCAACAGCGGCGAAGCCAATTTTATTGAATTGTCGGATAAAGTCACTTCCGGCTCATCGTTAATGCCGCAGAAGAAAAATCCTGACGCTTGCGAGCTGATCCGCGGCAAAACCGGGCGCGTGGTCGGCGCATTGAACGGCATGTTGATGACGGTCAAAGGCTTGCCGTTGGCGTATAACAAAGATATGCAAGAAGACAAAGAAGGCATTTTCGACGCCTTGGACACTTGGCATGATTGTTTAGATATGGCGGATTTGGTGTTGAACGACATTAAAGTCAATCGTGAGCGCACCAAAGAAGCGGCGTTGAAAGGCTATTCCAACGCCACCGAACTGGCGGATTATCTGGTCGCCAAAGGCATTCCATTCCGTGATTCGCACCATATCGTCGGCGAAGCGGTGGTGTATGCCATTCAGCAACAAAAAGCGCTGGAAGAACTCAGCCTTGACGAATTCCACCGTTTCAATGCCGTGTTCGGCGAAGACGTGTACCCGATTTTATCGCTGCAATCCTGCCTCGACAAACGCTGCGCCAAAGGCGGCGTCGCTCCGCAACGCGTGGCAGAAGCAATTGCAAACGCCAAAGTGCGGTCGGCGTAACGGTTAACCCTCAAATTAAAAAATCGCTAACACGGTATACGGTTAGCGATTTTTCTTTCCGCCTTATAAGTTTGAGCGTGATCATATTTTTATGATGAGTCATTTGAAGTGCCGGAGCGATAAATGTAAAATTCAGAGGCTTCATGCTTACAATTCTATTTTCATTTATTTCAATAAGGAATTAACTATGCCGATTAACCAATCTATCAAAATGAGCTTAACCGCACTTTGCGTCGCTGTCTTAACGGCTTGCGGCGGTAGCGGAGGGGGAAGTGGCGATAATGCCAATTCAACTGTGGCGATTAATAATGGCGGAACAGCAAATCCAACAAATTCAAACACAAATAATGCGGCGACAGCGACTGTAAGTGGGCAGGTTTTGGTTACGAGTGGAGATACCTATTCAGCAGAAGCGTCTTCCAAACTACAAAGTCTCAGCGGAACTGATTTAAAAGCGATTACGGTTGATGGCGTTACGATTCAACTAGAACATAGCGGCATTTATGCTGCTGGCTGGTCAACATTCAATCTCGGTAGTGGTGCCGCACAGAAAAGCACCATCATTTGTTGCGGCACTCAGCAAAATGTGAAAATTGGCGCACATGATGAGGGGGAAAATGGCGCTGCTTATCTATTTTACACGGGCAACCCAACCTCTGAAACACAAATCCCGACAAGAGGCTCTATCCGCTATCAAGGACATTCATTATACCTGCCTTATAACGAGAATTTAGACGAAGATTATTACCAAGGCAGCACAAATCTGGTCGCGAATTTTGATTCAAAATCCCTGTCCGGCGAACTGAAAAACGATGTTGCCACCATCGCCATTGCGGCAGACATTGTCGGAAATGGATTTTCGGGTCAAGCAACCTCTTCTGCTGAAACCGCAAGTGCGGAATTACAAGGAAAATTTTACGGTACAAATGCGCAAGAAATTGGTGGAATGGCGTCTGCCAATGAGCGTGATAGTCGCTGGGGCGTAGTTTTTTCTGGTAAACGACCATAATCACTTCATGCCAATATAGTGTCATAGGAGGGTGTTAACCTACCTGAGATTGCTGACACACCAACTTCTCTCCCTCCACGTGCGGAGGGAGTACCATTTTTCGCAAGAAAAATGGGGAGGGAGGGAGGGGGAATATGAAAATACAACATATTCATTTTTAACATTCTTTATGCCTCCCTCCGTCCTTCGGACACCTCCCTCCGTATACGGAGGGAGGGAAATGATTCGAGAAAGAGACTTTGTCATCAGTCTGAGGTGGGTGTTAACCTACCTATAACCCATAAACGGCAATAATCAATCCTATTGGCAAATAAAACGAAATAATCAGACAAGCGAACCGCACTTTGCTATGATAATCCCTGATTTCATTTATTTTTCGCAGGATAATCTATGGCTTTTAACCGCACTTTTCACGCCGTGGTGTCCGATCTGGACGGCACGCTGCTCACCACTCAACACATCGTCGGCAACTACAGCGCCGAAACCATTAAACGTCTTGAAGATCAAGGCATTGATATCGTGCTGGCTTCCGGGCGCAACCACACCGACGTCTCCCATATTTTGAAAAAAATCGAATCCGAACGGGCGGCGATGATCACCTCGAACGGGGCGCGCATTCACGATTTGCACGGCAACTTGTTGTACAGCAACAGTCTGCAAGAAAATATCGCGTTTGAATTGATGAATTTGGAATTTGATCCGACGCGGGTGGTGCTGAATTCCTATCAGGACGAGGGCTGGTTTATCAATATCGATTTGCGCCAACTACGCAAATACCATAAGGATTCCGGTTTCGATTATGAGGTGATCGACTTTTCCCGCCACCACGGCAGAGGCACGGAAAAAGTGTTTTTTATCGGCAAAACCGCCGCCGATCTCGCCCCGATTGAACAGACCATCCGCCGGCAATATGGCGATCAAGTCAGCATGACCTATTCCACCCCGATCTGTTTGGAAATTATGAACCAAGGCGTAACCAAAGCCAATGCGCTGGCGCATTTATTGCAGGATCGCAGCTATGAATTGGGCGATTGTATCGCTTTCGGCGACGGCATGAATGACGTGGAAATGCTGAACGAAGTCGGGCGCGGTTGCATTATGGGCAATGCCGATCCGCGCGTGAAACAGGCGTTACCGCACTTGCAGCAAATCGGTTTGAACCGTGACGAGTCGGTCGCCAGCTATTTGCGCGCGCTGTTCAATTTGGTTTAAGAGGTGAACATGAAACTTTGGTACTCCACCACCAGCCCGTTTGTACGCAAAGTGCGGTCGGTGATTGCACATCACCAGTTGGAACAGCAGGTTGAGCTGCAAGCCACCGTCGCCGCCAAAGCGGAATCGCCGCACAATCAGGACAATCCGCTCGGGCGCATTCCGGCATTGCAGACCGATCAGGGCGACTGGCTGTTTAACAGCACGTTAATTGCGGAATATATCGACAGTCTCGGCAAAAATCAGCCGCTGTTTCCACAGGGCGAAAACCGTTGGCAGGTGCTGAATTTGCATGCGGTTGCCGACGGCATTATGGAAAATACGCTGATGTACTTGGGCGAACGCATGCTGCGCGATCAAGCGGAATGGTGGCACAGCCGCCATCGGCAAATGATTGAGCGCAATATCCGCTCGTTGCAGTATCTGGAGCAACGCTTGGATCAGCTTGGCACGGAACTGAACATTGCGACGCTGTATGTGGTATGCGTGATCGACTTCTTCCATTTCCGCCTGAGTATTATCGGCGTAAATCCAAGCGAAATCGTACCGCACTTGGATCGCTGGGCGCAGCAGATGAACGAAAAATATCCGTGTCTCGCCGCCACCAAACCGTACCAAAGCTAAACGCGATGAACAGCTTGTTATTACTGTGTGGCGGCGCGAGTTTAGGCGCAACGGCGCGTTGGCTGTTGTCGTTATGGCTCAACCCGCTGTTCAGCCAAATTGCGCTCGGTACATGGCTTGCCAACTGCCTCGGCAGTTTGCTGATCGGCGTGTTAATGGGCGTCTTTTTCAGTTTTCCGGCGCTCAGTGCCGAATGGCGGCTGTTTTTAATCACCGGTTTTCTCGGCAGCTTCACCACTTTCTCGTCCTTCTCGGCGGAAGTGATCGAAAAACTGTTGAGCGATAAATGGCTGAACGGGTTCGGCATCGTCTCCGCCCATGTCGTTGGCGCTTTGCTGTGTACCGCACTTGGCTTTTACTTATGGAGATGGCTACACTAAATCTCTTACCGTTTTAAGGGGCAGTCGATGAAGATTTTAAATGCGCAACAAATCCGGCAAGTGGATGCTTATACCATTCAACACAAACCGATCTCCTCGATTAATCTGATGGAACAAGCCGCCGAAGCCTGCTCCCAATGGCTGATTCAACATTTTCCGCGCCATCCGACGCTGATGTTTAACATTCTGTGCGGCTACGGCAATAACGGCGGTGACGGCTTGGCGATTGCCCGTCAACTTTATCTGCAAGGCTTTAGCGTGCGGGTTTTTCTGTTGGGGAATGAACATTATTCGCCCGACTGCCAAACCAATTTACAGCGGCTACAGGAATTGGATGTCGCAATAACGTTATTGCAAGACAGCCAAGACTTAAACCGCTTGCAAGATTGCCGCGGTATTTTGGTTGACGCACTGTTCGGCTCGGGCTTGAACCGCACTTTACACGGTTTCGCCGCGGAATTGGTTAACACCCTGAACCAACTCAAGCTGCCAACCGTCAGTATCGATCTGCCGTCGGGTTTATCTTGCCGAACTGACGGCAATCTCAGCAAGCAAGCCATCATTCGCGCCGATTACACTCTCTGTCTGCAAATTCCCAAACTGCCGTTATTACTGCCGGAAAATCAGGATTATAGCGGCGAAATGGTACTGCTGCCGATCGGCTTGTTGCCGGATGCGATTGCCCGCCAAAGCAGCGAACTGTTTTACACCGAGCTGCACGATGTCCAACGGATTTACCGTCCGCGTCAACGTTTCAGCCATAAAGGCAGTTTCGGACATGCGCTGATCATTGCCGGCAGCCACGGTAAAATCGGTGCCGCAATATTAGCGACTCAGGCGTGTTTACGTGCCGGCGCCGGCTTAGTCAGCGTGGAAAGTCCGAAGTGCGGTTATCCGATTTTGCAAAGTGCGGTGCCGGAAGCGATGGCGATCATCAATCACGGCGAAACGGTGTTAAGCGGTTGCAGCGCGCATTATCGCGCTTATGGTGCGGTCGGGATCGGACCGGGTATCGGGCAAGATCCGTTGACCCAATATTATCTGCTGCAACTGCTGCAACAAATGGATAAACCGATGGTATTGGACGCCGACGCCTTGAATCTGTTAAGTCAGGATCATGCCGCGCAAAAACTGATTCCGCCCAACAGCATTCTCACCCCGCACCCGAAAGAGTGGCAGCGTTGGATCGGCGAATGGAAAGACGATCAGCAAAAACTCGATTTAAGCCGCGCTTTTGCACAACAACACAGGGTTTATATCGTGTTAAAAGGCGCCTACAGCGCAATTTTCTGCCCCGACGGCAGCATTCACTTTAACAGCAACGGCAACCCCGGCATGGCGAGCGGCGGCAGCGGCGATGTGCTGACCGGCGTGATTACCGCACTTTTGGCACAAGGTTACAGCCCGAAACAAAGTGCGATTCTCGGCGTCTACTTGCATGGGCATGCCGGCGATTTGGCAGCACAGGCACTCAGTCAGGAAGGCATGATTGCCGGGGATTTGATCCGTTACCTGCCGTTGGCATTCCGCACATTATCATAGTCTTTCATCACAAGAAAAAAGGATAACCAAACGGCTATCCTTTTTCATTGCTTTCAATCGTCAGGCAAAGTGCGGTTTTATCCTAACAAGCCCAATTGCTGTACGATAAACAATAGGGCAAAGGCGGTCAGGTAAATCAAGCCGATCACCGATAACCAAAATAAGCCTTTACTGATTTTATGTTCGCCTTTCAGAACCAATAATAAATTCAAGGTGGCGAAAATCGGCGTGGAAACGAACGAGGCGATCATCGCAAATTGCAACATCGGCGCCAAGGCGTTGTTAAAGAAGAACAGCACCACCAAGCCCGCAACGGTAGTGAACAGCATTGACAGGTTCAAAAAACCTTGGCGGGTTTCCTGCTTCTTCAAAATCAAGCGGATCGCTTCCACATTGGTGCGGCTGTAGCCGTCGATGACGGTGATGGTGGTGCCGAACATGCACGCAAATGCGATAAAGGCAATCAACATACGTGACCATTCGCCGATAGTCACGGCATACATATTGATCAATTGCGCAATATAGCGTCCGCCGACTTTCTCGACTTCCACGCCTGAGCCGTGCTGCACCAAGGCGCCTAACGCCAAAAACACAATCGCCAGAACCGCCGTGCCGATATAACCGACATTGAAATCGAATAAACCGTCACGGTAAGAAACTTTGGTCAAACGGCGTTTCGCCACCACCCACATTGAGTTGATCGCAGAAATTTCAATCGGCGCCGGCATCCAGCCCATCAACGCCACGATAAATGCCAACGCGCCCAAATTCCACGGCGTTGCGCTGACATAATCCGCCGGCGCAACCGCGCCGCGGCTCATGGCGATCACCACCGCAGTAACCGTCGCCAAGGTTAAGCTGATCATAATGATTTTAGACACACCGTCCAAAACGCGATATTTGCCCAACAGTAATAATGACAGACTAAATCCCAGCACAATGGTGCTTAAAATCGGCATTGGCACGCTGAACGGCAGCACGAACGATAGGATTACCGCACACAATAACCCGACCGCCGCGGTGTTGATCACCGCAGCAAACACGTTCAGAATGGTAAAAATCCACAGATAGAACTGCCCTTGCTGGCGGTAACCTTCTAACAGGGTGTTGCCGGAATCGAGGGTATATTGTGCGCCGAAACGGAAAAACGGATATTTAAACAGGTTGGCTAAAATAATGATGATTGCCAACTGCCAGCCGTAAATCGCACCGGATTGGGTCGAAGCGATTAAATGCGAGCCGCCGACGGCGGCGGACGCCATCAAAATGCCCGGCCCCAATGCGCGTAATTTACTTTTCCAATTGGAAATCTCTTCACTTTGAATGAATTCTGTGTTGCTTGTCATAATGTTGTTCCCAAGGTTTTAATCAATTTTATCCAGAAGCTGAATTCGGTTAAAAATCACTGTCTAAAAAAGCAAACAAACCGGCAAATAAACTTGACGATGATATTTGGTTTTTTATACAAACTATACGCATTACTTCTTCGATTTGGCATTAAATCAAAATAAAATGCTATTTTTAACCCAATACATAAAATAAAAAACTGTCATTGTATTTATAAAACAGGCTTATCTTTTCAGATAAGGTGTTTGAGTTTACTGATTATTTAAGGGATTAGCAATCTGATTTGGCGGAAAATCAGCAAATCGGATTAAAATACAGGATAGCAGAAAGTGCTTTAAATGCGCTGTGCTAACGGGGTTTAAACATCCCGCTCAACAACCATAACACCCCCGACAACAAAAACATCGCGGCGGGCGCGATCCAATGCCAACCGAACTGCTGCCAGACTGTCAATAAATAGTTACCGCCGACACTGGCGCCGAGATAATAACTGGAAAGATACAGTGCCGACGCCAAGGCGCGGGCGTGAGTGGCATTTTTGCCGACCCAAGCGCTGGCAAGGGCGTGGGTAAAGAAAAAGCCGATACTGCATAGCAGCAACCCGGCTATCAAAATCCATAATGAACTGCTGATCAGCAGCAACATACCGCTCATCAATAACAACCAACCGAGCAACATCCCGCGCGGCGCACTAAATCGGCGGCTGAAACGCCCTGCCATCGAAGCGGCAAAAGTACCGCTCAAGTAACACAGAAACAGTAACGAAACCTGCAACGTATTCAGCAGCCAAGGCGCTTGTTGCAGCCGCAAGCCGATCACCGAGAACATATTGACGAACATCCCGAAGCAAATGCCGCTAATCAGAAAAGTACGCCACAACAACGGATTTTTAATATGTCCGCACAGATTGGCGAGCATGCTTTTAAACGCCAACGATTGCGGGCTAAAATAGCGCTCTTTCGGCAAACAAAAATAGGTCAGCAATGCGCCGCCGAGAGTGAGCAAGGCGGTAAATATCATCGGCGCATTCAAACCGAACATCTCCGCCAAGATCCCGCCCAGAATCCGCCCGCTGATCCCGCCCAGTGAGTTGGCGGCAATGTAAATCCCGACGGCAGGCACCACCGCACTGGCTTCAAATTCTTCACTGATATAGGCAATTGCCACCGCCGGCAGCCCCGCCAAGGCAATGCCCTGCAAAAAACGCAAACCAATCCATGCCGTCACCGAATCACTGAACAGCAAGCACAATGAAAACAGCGCGCTCAGGCTCAAACTCAGCAACATCACCAAACGCCGCCCGTAACGATCCGCCAACAGCGCCCACGGAATCAGGCACAGACTCATGCCCAGTGACGCGGCGGCAAAGATCCAGTTTGCCAGATTGAGCGAAACCGCATAGCGTGCGGCAAACAGCGACAACAACGGCTGCACCACGTACAAATTGGCAAACACCAAAAAGGACGAGACTGATAACACCAGTGTTGCCCAAAAATAGGCGCGGGTTTTGTTTTTAATCATCTTGCTTTCATTCTCATAACAATTTGATTACATCATAGACTCAAGTGCGGTTTATACAAGATTTTGATCACAAAAATGCCTGCCATATCAAATTTTTCTTTATCTGCGGTGAAAATCCGCTTACGCTATGCTACCTAATTTGCTTAAGACAGTTTGCTTTATGTTATTAACCGTGCTCTATATTATCGGCATTACCGCCGAAGCGATCACCGGCGCCTTAGCGGCAGGACGTGAAAAAATGGATCTGTTCGGCGTGATTATTATCGCTTCCATGACGGCAATCGGCGGCGGCTCGATCCGCGATATGCTGCTCGGGCATTATCCGCTCGGCTGGGTGGCGCACCCCGAATATATTATGATTGTTGCCGGTGCGGCGGTGCTGACCGTGTTTATCGCCCCCCTAATGCGCTATTTCCGCACCGTGTTTTTGGTGCTGGATGCGTTGGGGCTGATTGTATTTTCGATTATCGGCGCACAAGTGGCGTTGGATATGGGACATGGCTTTATTATCGCCTTGGTTGCGGCGGTGGTCACCGGCGCCTTTGGCGGCGTGCTGCGCGATCTGCTGTGCAACCGTATTCCGTTAGTGTTTCAAAAAGAGCTGTATGCCAGTATCGCCCTACTCTCGGCAGCAATTTATTATGCCCTGCCGTATTTCGGCGTACCGCATAATCTGGTGGTCATTCTGACCTTGATCGGAGGCTTCGGTTTGCGGTTGTTGGCAATTTATTTCCATCTGTCACTGCCGGTGTTCGATTATCAAGAGCAAGAAGAAAACTATCAGCCGCTGCTGAAAAAATTACGCCAAAACCGCAAAAAGTAGCAACCGCCAACGGCGGGGTTATTGCAGCTCCGCCAACATCGCCAGCACCATTGCCGATGATTGCTGTGCCGCCAATGGTAAAAACTCTTCAAACGAGAGATGGGACGCTTTATCGGCGACATCCGACACCGCACGCACCACCACAAACGGCAGATCAAACGCATGGCAGACCTGTGCAATTGCCGCCGCTTCCATTTCCACTGCAATCGCCTGCGGAAAATCGGCTTTAATCCGCGCAATCTGCTGTTCGCCGTTACAGAACATGTCGCCGCTGCACACCAACCCTTTGACCGCACTTTTACCCTGCGCCTGAAGCGCTTTTTCCGCCAATTCGATTAGCGCCTGATTCGACGGAAACGTTGCCGGGCAGCCCGGTAATTGCCCTTTGGCATAACCAAAAGCAGTCACGTCGGCATCGTGGTAAGCGGTTTGGTTGGAGATAATCACATCACCGATATTGAGTTCTGCGCTGATCCCGCCTGCCGAACCGGTATTAATCACGCAATCGGGTTTCGCATGCGCGATTAAGATCGTGGTTGCCATTGCCGCCGCGGTTTTACCGATACCGGATTGGATCAATGCCACTTCCAGGTCATCAAGGTAGCCTTGATACAAGGTGCAACCGGCAATTTCACGGTTGCTTAATTCCGTCATTTTATTGCGTAAAATTTCCACTTCTTGCGCCATGGCGCCGACAATTCCGATCTTCATGCTCGTTCCTTTGTTCTGCATTCGCTATGGTTGATTGGTTGTTTTTTTGCTTTCTGCGGTAAACGTCATGTTAGACTGCCGCTGCTGCAAAATGCGTGAGACTAAAAAATCCATCACCGCAAAGGTATAGTCGTCATTATACAAGGTGCTGCTGGTCAGCACATATTGCCCGTCAATCACCACAAACGGACTGGTGAACACCCCGTATTTTTCGGTCAATTCCACCGCTTCCTTCGCTTTCGCCGCCACCGCTTGCGAGTTCAGTTGCATTAAAAACTGATCCAGCGCCACATTATGGCTGATCAGCCAATGGTATAAATTCTCGCCGGCGACCAACGATTTCCTACCTTGCCGCTCGGCACTGTCGAACAGCAGCAGCTCCGCCAACCCTTGCCGATCAAGATTGCGCAAACTGTAATACACATTCGGACCGAATAGCGCCTCTTCGGTGGCGATCGGCTGCAACATCAAGCGCACCTGCTCGTCATGCAAGCGCTGATACAGGCTCAAATTATCAAAGGCGGTCAGGCAATGGGCGCATTCATAAGTGAAAAACAGTCGGACTTCAATCCGATGGTCTAGCGGGTTGGCTTTAATTGGAATGGTATAGGAAAAATAGTCTTTACCGTCTTCAAAGGCAAATTCACTGCCCGGACTTGGCGTTGGCTGCACTGCTTCCGCTTGCGCCATTTGTTCGGCAGCGGTCTCGGCGTCTGATACGGACGGGTTGGCAACCGCACTTTGCGCCGCTGCCTGAGAACAAAACAAAGAAAAAAAGACGCCTATCAACAATAGCCAAAATTTTTCAGTTTTCATGGTATAACTTGGAGCACCCTACCTACTATCATTTGTTAATTTGCTTGCGCTTATCCGACTGTACACGCGGCATAATCGTTGACATACCAAACCGCACTTGACTATTTTACGCCATTTTTACAGCGGTTGCAGATATTCTACCATTAACTGTAGCTGACGGTTACCGCGAAATTCATTAATATCCAAACGGTAAGCGATTTTCATCCGTTTCAACGAATGATCGGGATAAATTTGCGTATCCACATTAAACGCAATCGCATCCAACAACAATGAGCCGCCGGGCGGCTGTAACATCATTTTCAAATGCCGTCCGCCGACCAAGCGTTGTTGCAGCACCTCAAATTCGCCATCGAATACCGGCTCGGGAAATGCCTGCCCCCAAGGTCCGGCGGCGGCGATCAGTTCGGCGGTGTGCAAGGTCAGCTCGCTTTGCGCCAATTCGCCGTCGCTCCAAATCACGCCGGTGAGTTGTTCGGCATTTAAACTTTGCTGCACGACCTCGGCGAAAGCTTGACGAAAATCATCAAAATGCGCTTCGGCAATGCTTAATCCCGCCGCCATGGCATGACCGCCAAATTTTAGAATCATGCCCGGACAGCGCTGATCAACCCTTTCCAACGCGTCGCGAATATGCAGCCCCTCAATCGAGCGCGCCGAGCCTTTCAAAATGCCGGCTTGATCTTGTGCAAACGCCACTACCGGGCGGTGAAAACGATCTTTAATCCGTGACGCCAGAATGCCCAACACCCCCTGGTGCCAGTCCGCCTGATACAGCGTAATCGCCCACGGCAAATCGTTTTCCAACTCGTTCAGACCACTGCAAATCTGCAACGCTTGCAGCTTCATACCCTGTTCGATCTCTTTGCGGGTTTGATTCAGCGCATCCAGCTCATACGCCAGTTGGCGTGCGGTCTGCATATCCTCCGCCAATAACAGTTCGACGCCGACGCTCATATTATCCAAACGTCCGGCGGCGTTGAGGCGTGGTCCGATTGAAAAACCCAAATCCGAGGCGACAAAACGACTAAGATCACGCTTGGCAATTTCCGCCAGTGCTTGAATTCCGTAGCGGCAACGTTGGGCACGAATCCGATTAATCCCTTGATAAGCCAGAATACGGTTATTTTGATCGAGCGGCACCACATCGGCGATCGTCCCCAGCGCCACCAAATCGAGCAGTTCGGCAAAATTCGGCAACGCCTGCGCACAGATATACCCGCCGTCACGCAATGCGGCACGCAGCGCCAACATCAGATAAAAGGTAACCCCGACCCCGGCAAGGGATTTGGACGGAAAACAGCAGTCCGCCAGATTCGGATTGATAATCGCGTCAGCCGCCGGCAAGTCGCTTGGCGGCAAGTGGTGATCGGTGATAATCACCTTGGCGCCGTGCCGTTGAATAAACGCCACCCCCTCATGCGACGAGATACCGTTATCCACTGTAATCAGCAAATCAACCTGCTTTGCCAACGCCAGTTTTGCCACCTCGACACTCAGCCCGTAGCCCTGCTCAAAGCGGTTCGGCACCAGATAATCCACCTGCCCGAATCCCAACCGACGCAAAGCCAACACCGCAAGTGCGGTACTGGTGGCGCCGTCGGCATCAAAATCGCCGACGATCACGATTTTTTGCTGCTGTTCGCGCGCGGCGAGCAACAGCTTGACCGCACTTTGCGTGCCGCTCAGTTGTTGCGGCGGCAACATCGCCTGTAAAGTGCGGTCGAGTTGTCGTTTATCTTGAATATGACGGGCGGAAAAAAGGCGGTCAAGCAACGGATGATCCGCCAACGGCAAGATCACCGGTGGCTGTCGGCGGCAAATGATTTTGTTCACGGGATTAAAAATGCCTTGATTAAAAAACGGTTCAGATAAATAACGGGGCTTCGCCCCGTTTGTTTATTGTGCTTCCTGTAAAGCCGCCAGCAGCTCTTTCGGCGGTAAATAGCCGCCAATCACTTCACCGCCGTCGGTTACCATGGTCGGAGTGCCGCGCACGCCGTATTGGCGCCCCAACGCATAATGCCGCGCCACGATATCCGGTGTTTTCAGCGCTTTTGGCGGTTTGCCGTTTTCGGCTTGATCCAAGGCTTCGTTACGATCTGCCGCCTGCCAAATCGCTTCCATCTGCCCGGCAGTTTGTGTATCCATGCCGCCGCGCGGGAATGCCAAGAAGCGCAGGGTAATGCCTAAATCGTTATACTCTTTCTTCTTGCTATACAGCAAATGGCAGTAATGACAGGTGATGTCCATAAACACCGTGACCACGTATTGTTCATTTTTCGCCGGATAGACGATCATCTGATCAGCAAAACCATTTAATTTATCCAACAGCATTTTTTCGCTTAAATTAACCAATTCACCGTTTTTCAATTCAAACAGATCGCCGCGCAAAATATAGTTGCCGTCGTCAGACACATAAAAAATGCCTTGGTCGGACACCACCGACTGAATTCCTTTTAACGGGGTGGCTTGAATTTGCATATTGCTCATGCCCAATGCGGATAAATTCTGCTGGATGGTTGCATTTGAAGCCAATGCCGCCGTGCTGACCAATGCGCTCAATAAAATTGCCGATTTTTTCATGGGTAATGGATTTCCTTGTTTTTAATTTATTCTAAACTGAACGGTTTCACATACGGCAACATGCCTTTGTGCAACATACTGCGCAAACCGCTGCTGTCATTGCTGCCTAACCCCCGAATCTCAAAATTGATCGAGAACGAGTTGTCATAAAAAACCTTATCACTGCTGTAATTCACCTCGTTGCGCGCCGAGGTCAAATAGCGGCGTGCACCGACACTGACGCTCCAACAACAGGTGTTATATTGCACCCCGCCGTACTGTTCCACCGCTTTATTCAGCGCCACATCATGGTAATAGCGTCCGATCACGGCCCAGTTGTCATCCAACTCCCACGCCACGGTTGCGCCGACTTGCTTAATGTCCTGATTATACAAATTGGAACCGCTTTGCAAGTTTTGGTCGATATAACTTTGGCTGGCATAGCGATAATTCAACTGCACCAGATTATTGCCGCTCGGATTATACTCCAACACCATATTGGCAAGTGCGGTTTTGTTCAAGTCGGTATCATATTGGTAACTGCCGCGCCAATTCCACGCACGGTTGATTTTCCAGTTCGATTCCAACGCCCACGCCGACGAGTGGCGGTTGGTGCGGGTGTCTAAACGCTCGTCAATCCGCGACGCCGTTAAATAATAAATCTGCCCCAACGAAAGATTAAAGCGTTCATCGGCGTTTTGGTCAAACAAACGCGTGGTGCCACCGACCGTGACCTGATTGGCGGAAGCAATCCGATCCAAACCGCTGTAACGGCGATCACGGAACAGTGAAAAATAATCCTGTTGTAACAAAGCGCTGTCATAACCCAAGCCTAAATAATTGGAATAAATATCCTTGGCGCCAATATTGCTCTGGTTTTTATACGGGCGGTACAAATACTGCACGTGCGGTTCTAAAGTTTGACTATAACCGTCCAGAAAAGTTTGCGACTTAAACAGCACGGTTTGCAAATCCGCCTTGAATTGCGGCAACACGCGGTTGACACTGCGCTCCACCGCTTCTGCGCCAACGCCTTTGCCTTTGGTCTGCTGATAGTGGGTGGCGTATAATTTGGTTTGCAAATTCAAGCTGCCGTAATCATTGCTCAATGGCAGGTTCAACTCGGGCTGAATATGGAAACGCCAAGCCTTCGGTAACCAATTACTGTCATTATCAAACCGCACCGCCTGCGAATATAGGGCGAAATCCAACCAACCGTCCGCCAACCCGTTTTGATAATAATTAAAATCAATTTGCGGCAAAGCACGGTACGGAGCGATATCGGTCTCGTCAAAAATCTGGAATTGCCGCCCTGACACGCTCAGATTGTAATTCGGCTGATAATAACCCACAGTAAAGCGTTGATTGGCATAACCGTCGGTGCTGTTGCCATACACCGAACTAAAATCATTGAAATAGCGCTTATCACTCACCCGGGTATAGTCTAAATTCGCACGCCAATTGTCACCAAAACTCGCAGAATGTTGCCAAAAGAACAAATGACGGGATTTATTCTCGCCGAGATACTCTTTCAGCCGATCCTTATGCAAATATTCACTGGCGAGCGTTCCCGTTCCCAATCGGGTGAGATAGCGAAATTCCGTTTGCAATTGTAACCCACGATCAAACATATATTTCGGCGTTATCGTCGCATCATAATTCGGTGCAATATTCCAATAGATCGGTTGGGCATAGCTAAAACCATCTCGACTAGAAGAACTGAATTCCGGCATCAGCAACCCGCTGCGGCGGCGGTCGCCTATCGGTAGCTGCCAATACGGCGAATACAAAATCGGCACGCCCAACACTTTAAAGCGGGCGCCCCACATCTCCGCCACTTCTTCCTGCAAATCTTGCCGGATTTCGTCCGCTTCAATTGACCACGCATTGTCGTTCGGCAAACAGGAAGTGAAAGAGGCATTGCGCAAAGTGCGGTAGCGTTCGCGCATTTCCGTTTGTTCCGCCGTGCCGCGCCCTTGCCGCCCGACAAACTGATAATCCACCGCTTCAATATCGCTGTCTTTACTGTTCAAATTGATCTTGGCATTGCGCCCGCTCAAATCGATCTGCTCGTCACGATAAGACAACTCCCCGTCAACATGGGCGAAACGCTGCAACTGCTCGCCGCTGCCCTGAGTGGTAATTTTGGCGTGTTGCGATTGCAAATGACGGTTGCCTTGCTTAATGTCGACATCACCTTGGTAGGTCGCCTCGGTCGCATGCCGCATTTCACCGCGATCCGCTTCAATATATACCGGCAATTCATTCGGATTGCCGTGCACCGGCTCACCGTTAAAGTGCGGTACGCCCAGCAAACATTGCTGTCTTAAATCCGCTTGCGCCGCGGTGCCGTGCAACGTACCGTATAATGCCGTCACCACAAGGCTCGCCAACAGGCTATAGCTGTTCTTTTTCATTCCGTAACCTATACGTTAAAAACAGAGAAATTGCCCTGATTGTACTCGAAATCCAACTATTGATCATGCGAATATTTTTATCACAATCGCAGGGTTAGCAAATGTTGTTGCAAATTTGAACTGCCGGCAATGTTGAGAACCCGACGACAAATCCTATTTTTATTAGTAATAGTGGAAAAAAAAGGATCTATCGGAGAAATCATTGGAACATCCCAAGGGAATGGGGGTAGAATAAAAATTATCGATTCATTTCATGTCAATTAAATCTAACGAGGAAAAACTATGTCGCAATTACAAGAATTACGCAAAATCACCGTGGTTGTCGCCGACACCGGCGATATCGAAGCCATCAAAACCTATCAGCCGCAAGACGCGACCACCAATCCGTCATTGATTCTGAGCGCCTCATCCCTGCCGCAATATGTCCCCTTGATCGACGACGCCGTTGCCTATGCCAAACAACAAAGCAACGACAAGAAACAACAATTGATCGACGCCGAAGATAAATTAGCAGTGAATATCGGCTTAGAAATTCTGAAAATCGTGCCGGGACGTATCTCCACCGAAGTGGATGCACGCCTGTCTTACGACACCGCCGCCACCATTGAAAAAGCACGCAAACTGATCAAACTGTATAATCAAGCCGGTATCAGCAATGATCGTATTCTGATCAAAATCGCCTCCACTTGGCAGGGGATCCGCGCCGCCGAAGTGTTGGAAAAAGAAGGTATCAACTGTAACCTGACCCTATTATTCTCCCAAGCGCAAGCCCGCGCCTGTGCCGAAGCCGGGGTTTACCTGATCTCCCCGTTCGTCGGTCGAATTTTAGACTGGTACAAAGCCAACAGCGACAAAAAAGCATACGCACCGCATGAAGATCCGGGCGTGATTTCCGTCACCGAAATTTACGATTACTACAAAAAATACGATTATAAAACCGTCGTGATGGGCGCCAGTTTCCGCAATATCGGCGAAATTATCGAACTTGCCGGTTGTGATCGCTTGACTATCGCTCCGGGCTTGTTAAAAGAGCTGCAAGAAAGCAATGAGCCGCTGGTGCGCAAATTGGAATTCAAAGGCAACGTCAAAGAGCGTCCGCAGCCATTGACCGAAGCCGAATTCTACTGGCAGCACAACAGCGACCCGATGGCAGTGGAAAAACTGACCGACGGCATCCGCAAATTCGCCGCCGATCAAGAAAAATTGGAAGCGATGCTAGTGACAAAACTGTAATCATTGCCGCTTAAATTGAAAAATCGGAATCTCGATCAGATTCCGATTTTTTATGATCAAAAAACCATGTTTTCCTGGTTTTTCCCTACTCGACCGCACTTAATCACCGCACTTTGGTAACCCCCTCCATTCATGAAATAAATCGGGAGGGAGAGGAGGGAAATGATTTGAGCAATAGACTTGATCAGCGGTCCGAAGTGCGGCTAACCGCACTTTGTTGCTGATAAAGCGCCAAGGCTTGTGGCAATACTTTTTGAATGTTCGCTTCCCGTTCTTGATAGCTCGGGTGAGTGGAAACCAACTGCTGTAAAAATCCGGCGTCATCGGCAGAAAACTCATAGAGCTTCTGCCATAGCCGAGTCACGTGTTGTGGATTGTAGCCGGCTTCAGCCATTATCAATAATCCTAATCGATCCGCCTCCAACTCACTACTGCGTGAAAATGGTTTACTGATGGCATATTCCGGCACCCAAGCCAAAGCAGAACCGACATAACTGAACGCAGTAGAAGCCACGGTGCCGCCGAAGATTCCAAGCAAACCTGTCGCCCGATCGAGATTCACCTGTTCTTTGCCGTGTTCTTTCACCACGTGCACCATTTCATGCGCCAGAATCATTGCCAGTTCGTCATCACTTAAATGCAGTTTATCTACCAACGCACTGTGAATAACCATTTTCCCGCCGGGCATTGTCCAAGCGCTGATTTCCGGGCTGCGAAAAACCGCAATCTGCCAATCCAATGCCCGGCCACTTTCATTATATTGCTCTGCGATCGGAAACAAACGGGAAAAAGTGTGCGTCACCTGCACCGCGGTTGTCGAATCATGCTCAACGATACCGAACAGCTCCATCTGATTGACTATCCGCTGATAATTTTTTGCGGATTTTTGATTTAAATCTTGGCTGCTAAGGCAGCCAGCCAAAGCAAGGCTAGCCGCTGACAGCAAAGCAAAACGCCATTTATTCAACTCATCAACCCGCTTTTTTCGCTTTGTTATATACCGCCATCGCCTCCGGCATTAAACGGCGCAGATTAGCTTCGCGATCGGCGTTGGTCGGGTGAGTAGAGATTAAACCTTCTAAAGCACCGCCGGAGCCGCCGCTGGCCGCACTCATTTTTTGCCATAATTTGATCGACGCTTCCGGATTGTAACCCGCTTCCGCCATCAGCAATAAGCCGACTTCATCCGCTTCTGTTTCATTGCCGCGTGAGAACGGTTTGTTCAAGCCGTATTCTTGGGTCAAACCGACTACGCTGCTAAAATCATAGCCGGTGGTGGCGGTCAACACCGCGCTGCCGACACTGCCCAATAAGCCGGTCGCCATATTGAAATTCACTTTTTGTTTGCCGTGTTCTTTCAAGGCGTGCGCCATTTCATGCCCCATCACCACCGCAATTTCATCATTATTTAATTTGAGTTTATCGACCAAACCGGTATAAAACATCATTTTACCGCCGGGCATCGCCCACGCGTTCAGTTCATTGCTTTTCATCACCGTAATTTGCCATTGGAACGGCACGCCGGTGTCGTTGGCTTTTTCCGCATACGGCTTGATCCGCTGGAACACGGTATTAATCCGTTTTGCGGTGTTGGACGTGGTATCAATCACCCCTTGTTGCTTCATTTCGTTGACGGTTTGGGTATAACTGCTCGCCGCCTGTTGGTTAATGGTTTGAGTGTCGGCACAAGCTGCCAAACCCACGGAGAATACGGCAGTTAATGCCCATGTTTTGATTTGCTTTCTCATCATCACTTCCTCACAATTTAAAAAAATACCGCACTTTTGCAAGAGCGGTATCTGATCAATAAACCCACTTTCCGTAACAAGGGAAAGAAACAACGTTATTTCTGTGCACGCTCAAACGAGGTTTTAATCTCTTCGCGGGCGGCTTCAACGCCTTCCCAACCGTCCACTTTCACCCATTTACCGGCTTCCAGTGCTTTGTAGTTTTCGAAGAAATGTTGAATTTGTGCTTTCAGCAATGCCGGCACATCATTGATGTCTTGGATGTGATCGTATTCTTTGCTTAATTTGCTGTGCGGCACGGCGATCAATTTGGCATCTTCGCCGGATTCGTCGGTCATTTTCAATACGCCGACCGGACGGCAACGGATTACCGAACCCGGAATCAACGGATAAGGGGTTGGCACTAATACATCAACCGGGTCACCGTCTAATGACAAGGTGTTGTTGATATAACCATAGTTCGCCGGATAAAACATTGCCGTCGCCATAAAGCGATCAACGAACACCGCGCCGGACTCTTTATCCACTTCGTATTTAATCGGATCGGCGTTTGCCGGAATTTCAATCACAACATAAATATCATCCGGCAGTTCTTTACCGGCAGGGACTTTTTCTAAACCCATTTTATATTCCTTTTTAAAATAGTGAATGTAAACGCTATGAATTATAGCGTCAATCTTTTCGTTTTGTCGAGAAAATCCAACAGTGCGGTCTGGCTTAACCGCACTTATAGAATTACAGTTTTTCCACCAACTCCACCGCCGCGCCGATATAGCTTGCCGGGGTCAGTTGTTTCAAGCGCACTTTTTCCGTCTCGGGAATCGCCAAGCCGTCAATAAAGGTTTGCATTGCCGCGGCATCAACCCGTTTGCCGCGGGTCAGCTCTTTCAATTTTTCATACGGTTTTTCAATCCCGTAACGACGCATTACTGTTTGGATCGGCTCGGCAAGCACTTCCCAGTTTTGATCCAGTTCGGTACGCAAGTGCGCTTCGTTGACTTCCAGTTTGCTGATCCCTTTGCTAGTGGCGGCATAGGCAATCAAAGTATAACCCAAGCCGACGCCCAAATTGCGCAGCACAGTCGAATCGGTCAAATCGCGTTGCCAACGGGAAATCGGCAGTTTTGCGCCCAAGTGCGCCATCACCGCATTTGCCAAGCCTAAGTTACCTTCCGAGTTTTCAAAATCGATCGGATTGACCTTGTGCGGCATGGTGGACGAGCCGATTTCGCCGGCGATGGTGCGTTGTTTAAAGTGGTTCAAGGCGATATAACCCCACATATCACGGTCAAAATCAATGATAACGGTGTTGAAACGGGCGATATTGTCGAACATTTCCGCAATATAATCATGCGGCTCGATTTGGGTCGTGTACGGATTCCAATTCACGCCCAGACTTTCGACAAATTCTCGGCTGAATGTATGCCAGTCGATTTCCGGGTAAGCCGACAAATGCGCATTGTAATTACCGACCGCACCATTAATTTTGCCGAGAATCTCGGTTTGTTGCAGTTGTTTAAACTGGCGCTGCAAACGGTAAACCACATTCGCCATCTCCTTGCCGACCGTTGAAGGCGAAGCCGGCTGCCCGTGGGTGCGTGACAACAACGGAATGGTTTTAAATTGTTCTGCCAAACCTTTGATTTCGTCAATCAGTTTTTGCCACGCCGGTAAAATCACCTCATCACGCGCTGTTTTTAACATTAACGCATGGGATAAATTATTGATATCTTCGGAAGTACAGGCAAAGTGGATAAACTCGCTCACCGCCGCCAGTTCGGGCAGGGCTTCGGATTTTTCTTTCAAGAAATACTCCACCGCTTTCACATCATGGTTGGTGGTGCGCTCGATTTCTTTAATCCGCTGCGCATCGGCAAGGGAAAACCCGGCAACGATTTGGTTCAAATAGTCGTTGGCTTGCGCGGACAAGACTGCCACTTCCGCAATTTCAGCGGTTGCGGCCAATTTCTGCAACCAACGCACTTCCACCGTCACACGGAATTTCAACAAACCGAATTCACTGAAAATTGAACGTAAACCAACGGCTTTGTCTTGATAACGGCCGTCGATCGGGGAAAGTGCGGTTAAAGCAGTAAGTTCCATTGGGGAAAGCTCCATATGGTAAAATTAAAGGGAAGAATAAAGCTGTTGTGCATGTTGGTAATATTTATTGCGGCTGAACAGCAATTTCAGGCGCGAACCGCCGAGCTGCCGCCACAACACCGCCGAACGAATGCCACATAATAAAGTGGCACGCACGCGGTTTTGGATACCGCTTTGCTGTAGATATAACGGCGAGCCTTTGACTTGGATTTTTGCCCCCAACGGGCTGATCACATCGACATAAATATCGGCGATACTGGCGATCATCTGTTCGTCGAGCAAATCAAGATGTTGTAATTGGCGTGCTAAACCTTGAATCCGATGACCAAGCAATTGTTTGCTTTGCGGGGTTTTATCCAGCTTACTTTCCAACGCAAGCAAACTCATCCAATAACGCCCGACATTCATATCCAACTCACCCTTGCCGCCGGACACTTGTTCTAATAACGTAGTTAAACCTAAGCGTAAATTGGCGACATCATTACCGTACACATCTAAAGTGGAACTCGGCGCGGTATTCACAAGCGAATTCAACGAAGCGGCAAACGCCGCTTGATCCGCACTGCCGCGTTCAGAAAATTGCTGCACCAACTTCGCCGACTGACAAACGCCGGCAAGTGCGAGAGTGAGATCGTGGTAGTCTGCCATAGTGGGTAAATGTCATCCTTATATCGGTGCGGAAGTCTCAATCAAACTGGCGAAACTATAACACTGTTCCACTATTTTTAAAAGTTTACAATATCGCCATAAGGCAAATTATCATTGCCTTTAAGCTGTCTAGTGTGGATTCAATGTGAGCCTATTATTCTTCGGATTAGGCGCGCTTGCTAAAATCTTTCGAATAATAATTCAAGTTTTGTTGCCAAGTCCAACCCTGCTTTGCCCAGAAAGCGTTGCCGCTTTGGTTGTCGGCGAACACTAACAAACGCCCGCGGGTGATATTTTTACTGCGCAGTTGCTGTTCCAATTTATGCAGCAGTGCGCTACCAATCCCTTTGCCTTGCTGATTTTGCGCCACCGCCATATGATAAATCGTAGCACGGCGACCGTCGTAGCCGCACATGATGACGCCGAGCAGTTGTTTATCTTGCTCGGCAACAAAATTCAGATCGGGATTAAAGGCAAGGAAAGCGCTGACGGCTTGTTCGTTGTCATCAACCGCACTCATGCCCATGCCGGGTGTGTTGTGCCACAATTCGGCAACCGGTGCGCAATCGTCCGTTTGCATTGGGCGAATCGTCAAGGCTGAAAGTGCGGTTGCCATTCGGTTATCACTCATTTAACCGTACTTTCGATAATGCCGCCGCCTAAGCAAACTTCGCCTTGATAGAACACGGCGGATTGCCCCGGGGTGACGGCGATTTGCGGTTGGTCAAACCGCACTTCGATCTTGCCGTCGTCAAGCGGCAGGATTTCACAGGCAATATCATCTTGCCGATAGCGGGTTTTCACCGTGCAGCGCAACGCTTGACGAATAGGTTCGCGCGAGACCCAATCCAACTGTTGGGCAATCAAGCCGTTCGACAATAACGCGGAATTATCCAGCCCTTGCGCCACAACTAACACGTTGTTAACTAGGTCTTTCTCGACCACATACCACGCATTCTCGTCTTTGCCTTTCACCCCGCCAATGCGCAAGCCTTTTCGCTGTCCGAGGGTGTGATACATCAAACCGTCATGGCGTCCGATCACTTCACCGTCAAGAGTGCGGATTTCACCCGGCTGTGCCGGCAGATAGCGAGCCAAAAAGTCCTTGAATTTACGTTCGCCGATAAAGCAAATTCCGGTCGAATCTTTTTTCTTGGCAGTGATCAGCCCCAGCTCTTCCGCAATTTGGCGTACCACCGGTTTTTCCAGTTCGCCGACCGGGAACAGACTTTGCGCCACTTGTTGGTGGCTCAGGGTATAAAGAAAATAGCTTTGGTCTTTGTTGCTGTCCAAACCGCGCAGCAGTTGCACCTTAGCACCGACCGCACTTTCATCGACAAAGGAACGGCGCACATAATGCCCGGTGGCAATATAATCCGCGCCTAAATCTTCCGCGGCATATTCCAAAAAGGCTTTGAATTTGATCTCTTTGTTACACAGAATATCCGGGTTCGGCGTACGTCCCGCTTTGTATTCGACTAAAAAATGTTCAAATACATTATCCCAGTATTCCGCGGCAAAATTGATCTTATGTAAGTGAATGCCCAACTTGTCGCAGACCGCCTGCGCATCCGCCAAGTCTGCTGCCGCAGTACAATAATCGCTGTCGTCGTCCTCTTCCCAGTTTTTCATAAATAAGCCTTCCACCTGATAGCCTTGCTGTTGCAGGATATAGGCGGAAACCGACGAATCGACGCCGCCGGACATTCCGACGATGACTTTTTTGGTGGCATTCGCTGCTTTTTTTGCGTTGCCGAGAGGATTTAATTTCTCAAATGTTGCTGAAATCAAGGTCATTACAAATCCAATTGTTTGATATTACAAGATAATCGGTTGGTCGGACGAGATCGCCCGACCAATAGGCGACTAGATAATTCGCTCTTGTTGCTCTAATTTTTGTTTTCGCGCTTCGGCTGCCATTTTGGCTTTACGGTTATCGCAAGGTTCCGGACAATCGCACACTTTTTCCAAGCCAAGGGTGGCAATACCGCCGCAACTGCCATGGATAGACTTGCGTTTAACCCAATAGCCGATTGACATCGCTAGAATCACCACAAGAAAAATACCGAAGGTGATAAAAAATACGTTCATAACTTCATTCCTAATCCTATGCTGACGGTTATTGCGCCGTGAGCCGTTTAAATGCCGATGACATTTTAGTCTCAAAACCGTTATTTGTCTTGATAATCAAGTAAATCGCCAGATTATTTTTTTCGGCAACCGCCAATGCCTTGTCGCTGCCCAAAACAAACAATCCCGTCGCCAAGCCGTCGGCGGTCATACTGGACGGATCGAGCACCGTCACCGAGACTAAATTATGTTGAATTGGTTTGCCGCTATGCGGGTCAATCTCATGGGAAAAACGTACGCCGTCCCGTTCAAAATAGTTACGATAATCGCCGGAGGTTGCCATTGCCATGTCTTGCAAACCAATGATCAACTGTACCGCTCTTGAACCGTCAAATTCCGGTTTTTCAATCGCAATTTGCCATGCTTTATTCGCTTTATTCCGCCCTTTGGCACGGATTTCCCCGCCGATTTCAACCAGATAATCCGTCACGCCGAGCGATTCCAGATATTCCGCCAATTGATCCACGCCGAAGCCTTTGGCAATTGACGATAGGTCGATATACAGATTCGGAATGCTTTTACTTAACCGATATTGCCCGTCTTGCTGCTGTAGGATTAATTTATCCAAACCGACCCAAGCGCGCCGTGCCTCGATTTCCTGATCGGTCGGAATCTTTTCCGGGCGGTTTTCCGGTCCGAAGCCCCATAAGTTCACCAAAGGTCCGACGGTAATATCCAATGCTCCGTCGGTTAATTGGTGTAAACGGATTGCTTCGGCAACCACCTTGCCAAATTCCGCTGAAATAGGAAATGCACCTTCAACCGGTTGCAACCGATTAAATCGGGAGATTTCCGAATCTTTCTGGTAAGTCGACATTTGCCGGTTCACTTCTTGCAAAGTGCGGTCAATGGCTTGCTGCACCGCTTGCGCTTCCGGCAAGTTTTTGCTGCTGTCAGCCAAATATTTGACGCTGTAAGTGGTGCCCATGGTTTTACCATTGAAAGCCACTTCCGTTGTTTTATCACCGCAGGCGGCAACACTGATACTAATAAAAAAGGCTAGCCCGAGCCGGGCCAGCCAGTTAATTGATTGTTTTAAAATCATTTTCTATCTCTGAATGTGATTCCATTAACCACCGAAGTCATCCAACAGGATGTTTTCGTCTTCAACCCCTAGGTTTTTCAACATACCGATTACCGCGGCATTCATCACCGGAGGCCCACACATATAGTATTCACAATCTTCCGGCGCTTCGTGGTCTTTCAGATAGTTTTCATACAATACGTTGTGAATAAAGCCGGTGTAGCCGTCCCAATGATCTTCCGGCAACGGATCAGACAAGGCTACATGCCATTTAAAGTTGTCGTTTTCCGCTTGCAGGGTGTCGAAATCTTCCACGTAGAACATTTCGCGTTTAGAACGTGCGCCATACCAGAACGACATTTTACGTTTTGAATGCAGGCGTTTTAACTGATCAAAGATATGCGAACGCATTGGCGCCATACCGGCACCACCACCGATAAACACCATTTCCGCATCGGTATCTTTAGCGAAGAATTCGCCGAATGGTCCGGAAATCGTCACTTTATCACCCGCTTTCAATGACCAAATGTAAGAAGACATTTGCCCTGGCGGTGCATCAGGTTGTTTTGGCGGCGGTGTCGCAATCCGCACGTTCAACATGATAATGCCTTTTTCTTCCGGATAAGATGCCATGGAATAAGCACGGATAATCGGCTCGTCGACTTTCGACACATAACGCCATAAGTTAAATTTATCCCAGTCTTCATGGTATTCTTCCGGAATATCGAAGTCTTTATAATTTACGGTATGTGGCTCGGCTTCAATCTGAATGTAACCGCCGGCACGGAACGGAACTTCTTCCCCTTCCGGAATGGCAAGTTTCAATTCTTTGATAAAAGTCGCTTTGTTATCGTTTGAAATAACGGTACATTCCCATTTTTTCACACCGAAGATTTCCGGCTCGACTTCCACTTCCATGTCGCTTTTGACATTGACTTGGCAAGATAAGCGCCAGCCTTCTTTGGCTTCTTTTTTACTGATATGGGAAAGTTCGGTTGGCAGAATATCACCGCCGCCGTGTAATACTTTAACCTTGCATTGACCGCAAGAGCCGCCGCCGCCGCAAGCGGAAGACAAGAAAATGCCTTCGCTCGCCAGTGCGCCCAACAGCTTACCGCCCGCAGGCAGTTTAATCGCTTTGCTCGGATCCTCGTTGATCCCGATAGTAATGTCACCGGAGTTGACCAGTTTTGACTTGGCGAACAAAATCAGCACCACCAAAACCAAAACAATCACGGTAAACATTGCGATACCTAAAATGATTTCCATCTGCTATTCCTCTCTTTACAACTGAATGCCGGAGAATGACATGAAGCCAAGCGCCATCAGGCCAACAGTAATAAATGTGATTCCCAATCCACGCAAGCCTTTCGGCACGTCGGAATACTTCATTTTTTCTGTTAAGCCGGCTAACGCTACGATTGCCAACATCCAACCCGTACCTGCACCAATACCGTACACAACTGATTCGGCAAAGTTGTAATCACGCTGTACCATGAAAGATACGCCGCCGAAGATTGCGCAGTTTACGGTAATCAACGGCAGGAAGATCCCCAAGGCGTTGTACAAGGCCGGAAAGTATTTATCTAAAATCATTTCCAGAATTTGTACCAACGCAGCGATCACACCGATAAAGGTGATAAAGTTAAGGAAACTGAGATCCACGCCTTCAATCAAAGCACCGTCTTTCAAGATCAGGTTATACACGATGTTATTGGTCGGTACTGCGATACCCAATACCACGATAACGGCGATCCCCAAACCGAAAGAGGTCGATACTTTTTTCGATACCGCAAGGAAAGTACACATTCCAAGGAAGAAAGCCAGTGCCATGTTTTCGATAAAAATCGAACGCACAAAAAGACTGATATAATGTTCCATGCTTATTTACTCTCCACTTGTTCCGGTTTGTAGGTTCTTAATAACCAAATCACGAAACCGATAATAAAGAATGCGCTTGGCGCCAACAGGAACAAACCGTTCGGCTGATACCAGCCGCCGTTATTGATGGTTTCCAAAATCGTTACGCCGAACAATTTTCCGGAACCGATCAGTTCACGCAAGAACGCCACCACGATTAAAATCGCACCGTAGCCCAAACCGTTACCGACCCCGTCCAAGAAGCTGTCAATCGGGCTTTCTTTCATCGCAAACGCTTCCGCACGTCCCATAACGATACAGTTGGTGATAATCAAACCGACGAATACCGAGAGCTGTTTGGAAATATCATAAGCGTAAGCGCGCAAAATTTGGTCAACCAAGATAACCAAAGAGGCAATGATCGCCATTTGTACGATAATCCGCACGCTGTTCGGAATGAAATTGCGAATGCAAGAAATAAAGAAACTGGAAAACGCAGTAACAAATACCACTGCAATCGCCATTACCACAGCCGTTTCCAACTTGGTTGTCACCGCCAGCGCAGAACAGATCCCGAGGATTTGTAACGCAATTGGGTTGTTATCCAAGATAGGGGATAACAATAAGCCTTTTCTACCTTTTAACTCAGCCATTGTTTAATTCTCCTGCTCTAAGTTTTTTCAGGAACGGGCCGAAGCCGTTTTTACCAAACCAGAATTTGAAACTGGCGTCGACACCGTTCGCTGTTAGCGTGGCGCCGGATAACGCATCAATTCCGTGTTCTTTATTGGCCGAACCACCTTTGGCAACAAATAACGCCTCTTGCCCTTGGGCATCATAAATTTTCTTGCCCGGGAATTGAGCCTGCCAGCCTGGATTCTCAATTTCACCGCCCAAGCCCGGGGTTTCCCCGTGTTGATAATAAGTGATACCGTCAATCGTATTGCCATCCGGCTGAATCGCCATAAAGCCGTACATCACCGACCAAAGACCCGAGCCGTAAATCGGCAGTACGATTTTTTCCACTCGTCCTTGATCATTTTTCACCAAATAAATTTCTGCCAAATTGGCACGGCGACGAATCTTCGCCAAATCTTCTTCGGCCGGCAGGGCAATGCTGGTTTGCGGGTTCTTAGCCGCCGCAGCCGCGTCAAATCCGGCTTGTTCAGGTACGTATTCGCCTGTATTCAAATCAACCAAACGCGGCTCAATATTTTTCGCATAAACCTGCTTAATATTGATTCCCGGTTTTAACAAACCGGCTACGCTAAGGATATTTTTTTGTTTATCCAGTAATTTTTGTTCTTCCTGCACCGGTTTCAAGCTCACCGCAGAGCCGGCAACAATAATCGAACAGACTAAGCTGACGAGAAGAATAACCAGAATCGTGCCTGCAAAACTGTCTTTCTTAAACATTGCGAGCTCTCCTACGTTTGATATTTGCTTGAACTACCAAGTAGTCAAATAACGGTGCAAACAAATTAGCAAATAGAATCGCTAACATCATGCCTTCCGGATATGCCGGGTTAACCACACGGATTAACACGCACATTACGCCGATTAATGCGCCGTACCACCACTTTCCTTTATTCGTGAAAGAGGCCGATACCGGATCCGTCGCCATAAAGAACATCCCCAAGGCGAAGCCGCCCAGCACCAAATGCCAATGCCACGGCATTGCAAACATCGGATTGCTGTCAGAACCAATGACGTTGAAAAGCGTTGACATCGCAATCATCCCGATCATCACACCGGCAACGATACGCCAAGAAGCGATACGGGCGAAAATAATGAATGCGCCGCCTAAAATCAGCATTAGGGTTGATACTTCCCCAATCGATCCCGGAATGTTACCGATGAAAGCATCCATCCAAGTGATTGGTTGTTGCGTAACATTGTTAATCAAACCACTTTCGCCACCCATATTCCATTGCGAAAGTGCGGTTGCGCCGGTGAAACCGTCGGCGGCAACCCACACTGCGTCACCGGAAATTTGCGCCGGATAAGCGAAGAATAGGAATGCACGCCCCGCCAGCGCCGGGTTCATAAAGTTTTTACCCACACCGCCGAACACTTCTTTCGCCACAACAACCCCAAAAGTGGTTGCCAGTGCCGCTTGCCATAACGGTAACGTTGGCGGAACGATTAATGCCAACAGGATTGAGGTGACAAAGAAGCCTTCGTTGATTTCATGCTTACGGATCATGGCGAATAATACTTCCCAGAAACCACCTACCAAAAACACTACGGCATAGATTGGCAGGAAGAAAATTGCACCCAGTACGATTTTGGCGATGACGCCCGCATCCGGCGATAATACCCCGAACATATCCGCCAAAGCAAAGTGCCAGTCATTGGCAATATTTTGCGCCACATTTTGCGCAAACACCTCAGGTGAGGCCAAACTGCCTAATGCCAATAATGATTGCGCGCCCACGTTGTACATACCGTAGAACATCGCCGGAAACAGCGCTAACCAGACTAATACCATCATACGTTTTGAATCGATTGCATCACGTACGTGGGAAGATTTACTGGTTACCGTTCCCGGTGTATATAAAAACGTGGCGGTTGCTTCATACAGCGCATACCACTTTTCATATTTTCCACCCGGCAAAAACGCAGGTTCGATTTTCTCTAAAAGATGTTTTAAACCCATTTTAACCTTCCTTCTCGATCTTATCTAACGCCGCGCGCAAGATTGGACCATATTCATTTTTGCCCGGACAAACAAAGGTGCAAAGTGCCAGATCTTCTTCATCCAGTTCCAAACAACCTAACGCTTGCGCACCGTCAGTATCGCCGGCACTTAAATCACGCAGTAACAAGGTCGGAATAATATCCAACGGCATTACGCGCTCATAAGCACCGATCGGCACCATCGCACGGTGTCCGCCGTTCACGGCCGAAGTTAAGTTAAACAATTTTTTACCAAAATGTCCCAACACGGTACGGGTGATTGAGAATTTATCTGCGCCCGGCATAATCCAGCCGATAAACTCTTTCTCGCGTCCTTCGGCAATCACGGAAACTTGTAATGCATAACGTCCCAAATAATTATGTGGACCGACCGCAGTTGTACCATTTAATACCGAACCTGAAATCACACGGTTTTCACCGTCTTGCAGTTCATTGGCTGTCAATTGTGAAAGGTTCGCCCCTAAACAGGTGCGCACTAACCCGGGATTTTTCACTTGCGGACCGCCGAGAGCGACAACACGCTCAACCGACAATTCACCGCTGGTAAACAGTTTGCCAATGGCAATCACATCTTGGTAATTCAAATACCAAACGGATTTGGTTGCACTAACCGGCTCAAGAAAGTGGATATGCGTACCGCTTAATCCGGCGGGATGCGGACCGCTAAACTCTTCGGTTTGCAGCTTGGCAATTTGCGGAAGGGTAATTTGCGTCCCGGCAGCTTTACACACATACAGTTTTTCATTATTCAAGCGGCTGAGCACCAACAGACCGTCTTGGAATGCTTGCGCTTGCTCGTTAATGATCACCACAGGATCTGCCGCCAACGGATTGGTATCCATGGCATTCACAAAAATCGCGGCAGGTACGGCATCCGTAGCCGGCGATTTGCTGAACGGACGTGTACGCAATGCCGTCCAAAGACCGGATTGCAGCAAATTTTCACGTACTTGTTCATCGGTTAATGACGACAGTTGTTGACGATCGTATTTGTTAAACGTAATTTGCTCATTACCTTCAACCTTAATTACAACCGATTGTAATACACGCTTGGCGCCACGATTAATCGCCGTGACAGTGCCGCTTGCCGGTGCAGTAAAGACCACACCCGGGTTTTTCTTATCAGAGAAAAGCACCTGTCCTTTCTTGACAACATCACCCTCGCGAACACTCATCGACGGACGCATACCTACATAATCTTCGCCAAGCACCGCAACTTCAGTAATGGCAGGACCATTCTGGATTACCTGTGCCGGTTTCCCTGAAATTGGAAGATCCAAGCCTTTCTTAATTGTAATCATATTGTTAGCACTACTTTTTAGTTAGGTTTACATCACAATTGCCAATCTTACGTTCTGAAAACGCGGTATCGGCAACCTCTTTTTGAGCAATGAATGGGGAAAGGTCTAAACATGGGAATCCCACAACAGCTAAACACTTACCACTCAAACATAAAATTTAAAACTCAAATTCCGGAAAATATCAAAAAAGACAACAGGCTGCTTATCCAAATGCTTCGCCTTGCTTCCCGTCATTTTTGATGGTTAATTTTTTGATAATAAAAACGACTTATTGTAACCAATTAAGCCGCTAAAATTCCACTTTAACCACGACTTTTTTTGATCTGATCACACTTTTTATACCCGAATGTAGCAGGATTGTTACTATTTTACCTACAAAGAGTTAATCGCCATGCCCCATGCAGTTCGGGGAAGAAATAACCTGCCGCTGTTTTTTCGACCACTCTTGCGGGGTATACGCGTGAATAGCCAAGGCATGAATCCCGTTCTGTTGCGGATTGATAAGTTGATAAATTTTTTGATGACGCACCACGGCACGCAGCGTTTCGAAATCCGAAGCAGCAATAATCACTTTAAAATGCGAATTTGCCCCTTTGCCCGAACTGTGCATATGGCTTTCGTTTAGCACCTCAAGATAATCCGGTTGCAAGGCTTGTTGTAAAAGTGCGGCAATCTGTTGCTGATCCATAAAATTCCTAAGCTGAAATGTGAATAAAAGCATAATTTTTGCGGTCTAACGCTATACTTTATTACGTGAGTTTGCAACAATAATTCTCGCCTGATATTTTAAATTTGATATTTAAGGAGATAACATGAAAAAATCCTCGCTAAAAACCCTTTCCTCCGCATTGCTATTGGGAAGTGCGGTGTTACTGAGCGGTTGCCAAACCCAAAATAACACCCTGACCTTCACCCCGCCGGCGCCAAGCGCTCAATTTAACACCGCCAACCAACGGGTTGTTGCCAATGTGGTCACCCAAGACCAACGCGCCAGCTCAACCGTTGCCAGTTACACCTCCGGCGGCAACGTACAACACCTGATTGCCAGCCCGGAAGTAGCACAGCTGTTTCAACAAGTGGTGCAGCAAGGTCTGAATAGCAAAGGCTTCCGTATCGCCGGCGGATCTGCTTCAAACAGCAATGTGATTGTGCGTATTACCGATTTCGGCGCGCAAGTGAGCGAAGGCAATCTGAAATATAAAATTGACAGCAAAGTGAATATCGTGGTGGAAGTTCAAGGCGCGAAAGGCACATTCTCGAAAAGTTTCGGCGCGACCAACTCGCAAGAGGGCGTATTCGGCGTGAATAACGAAGGCATTCAGAAAATCATCAACCGCTCTTTCCAAGATGTCGTCACCAAGTTCTATAACGACAATGAAATCAGCAACGCGCTGTTGGGATTGAGCAATTAGCCATAACCGCATTATTTATGTTGCAGCCAAACCGCACTTTCAAAGTGCGGTTTTTTATGGCTGGCTCTCAGCGGCATTGAAATTCAGACAAGAAAAAACCCGCTGAGTAAACTCAACGGGTCGTAAATAATGGCTCCTCCTGCTGGACTTGAACCAGCGACATACGGATTAACAGTCCGCCGTTCTACCGACTGAACTAAGGAGGAAAAGTGGTGCCTCGAGGCGGAATCGAACCACCGACACGGGGATTTTCAATCCCCTGCTCTACCGACTGAGCTATCGAGGCAACTCATCAGTGGTGCGTATTAAACGTTTTTTTCGTTTTCAAGTCAACCTCTATTTTAAAAAAACTTTCATCGCCCCATTCGTTTGCATGCTTTGTGTGCAAAGTGTCTGTTTTTAATCCGTAAACTGATTATTAATTAGCACGCACGCGATATTTCTTTTGCGCCGAATCCACTTTCACCAGATAATTACGCGCCTGAGCAGACGGATGTCGGGTGGTCAAAGTGCGGTACACTTGCTCGGGAAGTAAGCGATTGATCTTTTCTATCGCCATGGTTTTGTCCTGATCAAACACGCGCAACACCGCCCCTGCACCGCTGTTATACGCGGAAATCATCGCATAGCGTTTAGAAGACGGATCGGTGATCCCGGCAAGGTAGTTATTTTGCAACAAAGACAAATAGGCGACACCGGCATCAATGTTTTTGTGCGGATCAAACAAATATTCTTTGCTCGGCTGTCCCGGCATTTTCTTCATAATCTGAAAAATATCACGTCCGGCAGTATGCGGCACCACCTGCATTAAACCGATTGCATTGGCATAACTGATCGCATACGGATTGAAGCTCGATTCGGTTTGCATAATCGCCAAAATCAGGCTTTCGTCAATATTATAATGACGCGCGGCGCGGCGCACGAACGGCACATATTTTTGCGCGCGTACGTTGATATGGTTGGCGATCATCGGAATGGTGACATATTCTACCAACTGCCCGTTACTCAAGCGCCGGGTTTGCAGGCTATTTTGCAATAAATGATTGGCAAAAGCATTGGCGCTGTCGAGATTGCTAATCGTCGCGCCACGGTGATCCACCACCTGTCCGGCTAAAAACGGACGTGAGCTGATTGGCGCATCACCGTCGGCAAACAGATCAATTCCGTTGGCGTCCGAACCCATCATCAAGGTATGCACAATGGATTTTTTCAGGCGATATGCGTCCATTCCCTGGGTTTCAATGGTGATCTTGCCTTCGTCAAAACTGATATGGCTGCGGGTGTTATATTGGTCGGTGTATTTGACATAATCCTTACGGCTCGCCACCAACAGTTCGTTCACTCCCCATTTGCGATCAATGTTATGCGAAAACTGCCCGGTCAGAATATCCAACCCCCGTAAATCTTTGGCAAAAGCGTCGTCATAATCAATTCCACTGCTTTTTTTGGAGGAAGAGCCACACGCCACTAAAAAAGGGATCAACAGCACCAGTAAATATTTTTTCATGGGTAAACCTTCAACTCGCCGCTTATTGACTTGGGGGAACATAGCCTTCGATATGAACGTCTTTGCCTTCAAACAGGAAATTGACCATTTCGCTTTCCAGTAGCTGACGATGTTCAACGTTCATCATATTCAGTTTTTTCTCATTGACTAACATGGTCTGTTTTTTCATCCATTCGCCCCATGCCTGCTTGCTGATCGAATCGAAGATCCGCTTGCCCAGTTCACCGGGATAAAGCTGAAAATCCAGCCCGTCGGCTTCCTGTTTCAAATATTCGCAATAAACTGTTCGTGCCATTTGCTAGTCCTTTTTACTTTTTTACATTAGATCATTAATTAGACAAATTATTTCTGCCTTGGTTGCATTGCCTGCAATTGTAATAATAAATTTTTCATTGGTGTCGCCAAACCGATTTTTGGCGGTGATTGAAAATTATACCAATAATTCTTTGTTTCGGGTATATCCGTGCGGTATTCCGGTTGGCTTTCCGCCACTTTTTCTGACAAAGGGTATGATCGGGGGCGGTCATTCATCCGAAGTGCGGTTTTCTCCGCATAAATCGGTACGATATCCAAGTGAAAATGGCTGAACGTGTGGCGAAAAGCGGTCCATTGTCGGTAATCCCGAATATCCTGTTGCTGTAAATAGGCAAGCAAATCCGCTTTCTGTTCAAACTGCGGGAAACAATACAGTCCGCCCCACAAGCCTTGCGGCGGGCGCTGCTGTAATAACACCTGATTGCCGTCCCGCAACAATAAGAAATACGCCTGTTTTTCCGGCAAGCTTTTTTTCGGCTTTTTGCCCGGATAAGCCTGCCAATTCTGTTGCCGATTGGCGACACAACTAACTTGCAGCGGGCACAGACCGCACTTGGGTTTCGAACGGGTACACACCATCGCGCCCAGATCCATCATCGCCTGATTAAAATCCGCCACTTGCTCGTTCGGGGTGACTTGCTCGCTATATTGCCACAGTCGGTCGCTGACTTTTTTCTCTCCCGCCCAGCCGTCTACGGCAAAATGGCGCGCCAATACGCGTTTCACATTGCCGTCCAGAATCGGATAAGGCGCATTCAGGCAAGAAGATAAAATCGCACCGGCGGTGCTACGCCCAACCCCGGGCAACTGCCACACTTGTTCAAAATCGGTTGGAAATTGTCCGTGATGTTGATCGCGGATCACCTGCGCCGCTTTATGCAAATTGCGCGCCCGCGCGTAATAACCCAAGCCCGTCCAGAGGTGTAGCACTTCATCAATCGCCGCATCTGCCAATGCCGTCACCGTCGGAAAAGTCGCCGTAAAGCGTTCGAAATAGGGGATCACGGTCGCCACTTGGGTTTGTTGCAACATCACTTCCGACAACCAAACTTGATATAGGGTTTTATTACGCTGCCACGGCAAATCTTTGCGTCCGTATTGCCGGTACCAGTCGAGTACCGCACGTGCGAAAGGGGCATGAATTGAAGATTGGGCTAACATAACGGCTCTATTGCGAATCAAAAAACCGCACTTTACCGCAACTGCACTCACAACGCCATGAAAATCACACTTCCGCAGCGTTGCATTTTCGTCAGAATGTGTTTTTTCAATTAATGTCAGATGTTACCATGCCCGATACTATCGATTACCACACACCTTATGCGCACGACTAACCGAATGGGCAACGTCAGCGCAATTCAGCCGTTCCAATCCTTTCAAAATTCCGCAATCCTGCATACGGTGCACTTCGCCGCATTGGCTGCGCAATTCGCCTAATTGCGCTTCCAACGCGCGTAACTCCGCAATCCGTGCTTTAACGTGCAGCAAATGCCGATCAATCAAATCATTAATCGAAGCGCAACTGGCATTGGAGTCGGCTTTGGCTTGTAGCAATTCACGAATTTCATCCTGTGTCATTTCTAAAGCGCGGCAACGGCGGATAAACACCAAGCGCTCCAAATGTCGCGTGCCGTATTCACGGTAGTTATTCAGGCGGTTGCGCGGTGCCGCCGGCATTAATCCCTCCCGTTCGTAATAACGAATGGTTTCCACCGCACAGCCGGTTTGTTTAGCCAAATCCCCGATTTTCATTTTTTCCCCCGCTTGACCCTGTAGCTGCTACAGGGTGTTTAATATCATACAACAACCGTACGATTGAAGGAAAAGATTATGTCAGGCTGCTGCTCTCAGCAACGTCATCAATCGGCACAACCGCACTTTGCCGAGTTGGCGCAAGCCAAAACGGTCGCAGGCGGGGTACAAACCACCATGCGGATCAAGCAAATGGACTGCCCGACCGAAGAAGGCATGATTCGCAAAAAATTAGGCGCAATGGCAGAAGTACACGCGTTGGAATTCAATCTAATCCAACGAATGTTGCGCGTCACCCACGGCGAACATGATTTGCCGAAGATATTAGCCGCAATCCGCGCCCTTGGTTTTGAGCCTGAATTGCCGGATAGCGACGGCAAACCAGCCCAAACCGTCGAACCGCAAAAACCGCTATTGCCACTGGCGATAGCTGGCGTATCGGCATTAGGTGCAGAAGCCGTAACTTGGTTTGGCTTGCCCACTTGGGCTAATGGGATTGGGGCAATCTTGGCGGTGACAGCGGTGTTGTTGTGCGGATTGGAAACTTACAAAAAAGGCTTGTGGTCGATTCGCTGCGGCAGTTTAAATATCAACGCCTTGATGAGCATTGCCGTAACCGGCGGCTTGCTGATTGGACAATGGGCGGAAGCGGCGATGGTGATGGTATTGTTTGCTTTGGCAGAAATGATCGAAGCCAAGTCCCTTGAGCGTGCCCGAAATGCAATTGGCGAATTAATGGCGCTCGCCCCCGAAACCGCCACCGTACAACAAGCTGACGGTTCGTGGCAAGAGATTACAGCGCAGAACGTGGCTGTGGGCAATATTGTACGGGTAAAACCGGGTGAACGAATCGCCCTCGACGGCACGATCACCTGGGGGCAAAGTGCGGTCAACCAAGCGCCGATTACCGGCGAAAGTCTGCCGCTGAATAAAACGGTGGGTGATCAGGTATTCGCCGGCACGATCAACCAAAGCGGTTCGTTTGAATACCGAGTCACCGCCGCCGCAAACAACTCGACCCTAGCCCGCATTATCCATGCGGTGGAAGAGGCGCAAAGTGTGAAAGCGCCGACACAACGCATTGTCGATCGCTTCGCGCAAATTTATACCCCTGCGGTGCTGGTGATTGCATTGTTGGTTGCCATCATTCCGCCGCTATTTATGGCTGGCGCTTGGTTTGAATGGATTTATAAGACATTGGTTTTATTGGTGATCGCCTGCCCTTGCGCCTTGGTCATTTCCACGCCGGTCACAGTGGTCAGCGGCTTGGCAGCGGCGGCGCGCAAAGGGATTTTGATTAAAGGCGGCGTTTATTTAGAACAAGGGCGGTTATTAAAAACCTTGGCGTTGGATAAAACCGGAACTTTAACCCACGGCAAACCGGTACAAACCGAAATGACCGCACTTGCCGCCATGCCATTGACGGAAGCACAACGCCTTGCCGCCAGCCTTGCCGCTCATTCCGATCACCCGGTTTCACAGGCGATTACAACTGCTGGCAATGAACAAAATCCAGCATTAGCCGATGTGGACAATTTCACCGCACTTTTGGGACGCGGCGTACAAGGGCAAATTAACGGCACGGACTATGTGCTGGGCAATATTCACTTAATCGAAGAACGCAAACAAGCCACGAACGAGCTACAAAGCCAAATCGAGCTATTGGAAAAACAGGGTAACAGCGTGGTGCTATTAGCGGATAACAAACAAGTGTTGGCGCTATTTGCCGTTGCTGATACCGTGAAAAAAAGCAGCTGCCAAGCCATTGCCGAACTACACAACTTAGGCGTAAAAACGCTAATGCTGACCGGTGACAATCAACACACCGCCAATACGATTGCGGCACAAGTCGGCATTGATCAAGCCCTTGGCAATCAATTGCCTGAAGATAAATTAAAGGTGATACAACGTGCGGTTGAACAACAAGCTAAACAGCAAAAAATCGGCATGGTCGGCGACGGCATTAATGACGCGCCCGCCCTTGCCCGTGCAGATATTGGTTTTGCCATGGGCGCAATGGGAACGGATACCGCACTTGAAACCGCTGATGTTGCCTTAATGGACGATGATTTGCGCAAAATCCCTGAATTTATCCGTTTATCAAAAAATACCCACACCATTCTGAAGCAAAACATCAGCTTCGCCCTTGCGGTTAAACTCCTCTTCTTTGTTTTAACGCTTGCCGGGCTAGGCACAATGTGGATGGCGGTGTTCGCTGATGTCGGCACCAGTTTACTGGTGGTGGGAAATGGCTTACGCTTAATGCGAACCTAATCGGCTAACCACACTTTAGTGATTAAAGATGAAAAAGTGCGGTAGAGAAACCTCTTTATTTATCCCTATATAAGGATAAACTTGACTTTATCCTTTTTAGCGGTTATTTTATTAAATATCTGCTAAAGAGGATAAATCATGGCAATTACCACCGCAAAAATGTTAGCGCATGCCTTAAAAGAATTTCGCTATCAGAATAAGTTGTCGCAATCGCAAGTCGCTTTGCTCGCCGGCGTGAAGCAAGCGACGGTTTCCGCTTTTGAAAACCAGCCTGAACGCAGCAAAGTCGATACCTTGTTTAATTTGCTGTCGGCGTTAGAACTAGAAATCACGCTATCGCCACGTAATAAAACCGCAACCCCGACAAGTGATCAAGTGCAAGAGCCGACCCCTGATTTTGATGACGAGGATTGGTGATGAACCGCTTGACGATTGCGATGAACGGTATTGAAGTCGGGCTGTGGACAAAAAGCCGCGACGGCGCAAGCCAATTTCAATACGAATCCACTTGGTTAAACCACGCTAAGGCGCGTCCGATTTCGTTGTCGCTGCCGTTATCGGAAAAAGTCTATAAAGGTAGCCCCGTCTATAATTTTTTCGATAATTTATTGCCTGATAATGAACAAATCCGTTCACGTATTCAACAGCGTTTCCAAGTTGCCACCAAACACCCGTTTGATTTACTCGGTGCCATTGGGCATGACTGTGTTGGCGCAATTCAGCTTTATCCGCAAGGAAAACGCCCTTATTCGGTCAGGAAAATCGACGCCGTGCCGTTAAGTGAAACGGATATTGCGGCATTATTAAAAAACTACCAATTTTCACCGTTGGGAATGGATAATGCACACCAAGATTTTCGGATTTCCCTTGCCGGTGCGCAGGAAAAAACCGCACTTTTATATCATCACAACCAATGGTGCAAGCCGCTCAACACCACGCCGACCAGCCATATTATGAAATTGCCGATCGGTATTGTCGGGCAAGGACAGCTTGATTTATCCGACAGTTGCGAAAATGAATGGCTTTGTTTGCAACTGTTGACAGCCTTTGGCTTGCCCGTCGCCAATGCGGAAATTTTGTATTTTGACGATTGCAAAGTGTTGTCGGTTGAACGTTTTGATCGCCGCTGGGCGGCTTCAGGACGTTGGTTAGTGCGCTTGCCGCAGGAAGATATGTGTCAAGCCTTGGCAATTGCCCCTGCGTTAAAATACGAAGCGGACGGCGGACCGAGTATCTTATCCATTCTCGAATTGTTAAAAGGCTCGGCAGACAGTCTTGAAGATCGTCTGCGCTTTTTTAAAGCACAGATTATCTTTTGGTTGATGGCGGCGATTGACGGACATGCGAAAAACTACAGTCTGTTTTTGGAAAAAGATAACCGCTACCGTCTAACGCCGTTTTATGATGTCATCTCTGCGTTTCCACTGTTAAAACCGCAAGGCTTACAACGGCAAAAAATCAAAATGGCAATGGCATGGCACGGAAAAAACAAACACTATTTATGGGATAAAATCCAAATCCGCCATTTTCTCGAAACCGGCAGACTGGCAGGTTTGCGCCCGCTACTCGTCGAAGAAATATTGCACGAAGTTGCTACAAACTATCAAAGTGCGGTTGAACAATGTCAGCAACGGCTGCCGAAAAACTTTCCGCTAGAGATTGGCGAACCGATTTTAGAGGGCGTTTGGCAGCAAGGAAAGCGATTGAAAGGATAGAAAAAACCGCACGTTGAAGTGCGGTTCGGTAACATATTGATTGCTTGAGACTATTGTGGCGTTCCTTCTGCGCCGAAAACACCTCGCCACTCAGCCCCATTATCATTGGAGCTTCCTTTTCCAACAATAAATTTACCCTTATCTAAGAAATCACCTTTTAACTCACCGTCTTTAGTAATTAGATCATATTGATTTTGCTTTTTATTTACAGTCGCTTGCAATGTAAAATCAGGTTCAGTAACATCCGATCCAGCCAAGTCTAAAAATAGCTGACCACCGCCAGTATCATTACTTTGAATTGTACCACTCATGCCTTTTGTGGTTGCATTATAAGTTAAACTCAAATTTGCTTCAGCACTAGCAAAATCATTAGTGTTCGTCGAATAAAGGAACTTGCCTTCATAATTCATACTGACCGATGGAGCAACTGTATCTTTTTTATCACTATTATAGCCATAAAACATATCAAATTCACGAGCACGCTGAGTAGCGTCCCTCCATACATCCCCTGCAGCGACCTCATTATCTGTTGCAATATAACCATAATAACCAACATCTGCTAAAGAAAGTACTTTTGTATTATTATCACCATCTACAATAGTAATAGTTGATGGTGTTTCTGAGGTTTTGACCGTTTCAAATTTATTATTATCTAATTTAACTTCATAATATCCTTTTCTTTCACCTTCCCATGCTGAAAAGCCATAACCATACTTAATCATGACTAATTGCCCATCATAAGTAGGTATCACTTGTGGTTGTGGTTGTGGTTGTGGTTGTGGTTGTACAGGATCTACCGCCGGAGGAACTTGATCCTCTGGTTTATCTTTTGGCTCTTCTTCTTTATCTTCAGATACGCCAGTATTAACCTGATTTGTACTTGTATTTTCTGACGCAGTGTTTTCAGATTGCTGCTTATTTGATGCTTGGCTACGAATCTCTTTCTCTTTTAAAGCCGCCAGTTCAGTTTGCTCAGATGAACTTGCAGAGCCTGAATTTGAACCTGAATTTTCAACCAAATTGGAAGCAATTGGAGTCGTATCAGCCGCAGACGATCCACCGCCGCCGCCACAAGCAACTAAAAAAGCGGATAGGAAAAGGGTAATTGCTGTTTTATTATAAATACTTTTCATCATGTTATTTCTCTTATCATCATGTTAATGAAATATTCCGCAGGTTAAGCCTCAAATCAAAAATAAATACATCCTATTCTTATTTGCTTAACTGAGGTGGTGCGCATTCTAACAAGGATTACGTCAAGCTTTGTCTATTTAACGTAAGAAATCAGGCTCTGATCACCCTTGATTGCCAAAGAAATAGCGAAAACAGTTGTAATCCCCACAGATATTTGCATAATGCGCCTATCAAATAGAAAGGGATCTTATTTCGTTATCATGTCAAAAGTTACACAACCGCAAACCACCTTTGCCGATCAGAAGCGCAAAACGGTCGAAACCGCGGAATTTACCGCCGACGGGCGTTATATGCGCAAAGTGCGTAGCTTTGTGCTGCGCACCGGGCGTTTGAGCGATTATCAGAAAAATGCGATGAACAACCATTGGGCGGATTTCGGCTTGGAATATCAAGCCACGCCGTTCGATTTCAGCGCGATTTACGGCAATGATAATCCGGTGGTGTTGGAAATCGGCTTCGGCATGGGAACGTCGTTGGTGGAAATGGCGAAAAATAATCCGGATCGCAATTATCTCGGAATTGAAGTGCATACTCCGGGCGTCGGTGCCTGCGTGGCATTGGCGGTGCAGGAAAAGGTGACGAATTTGCGCGTAATTTGCCACGACGCGATGGAAATTTTGCGCGACAGTATTGCCGATCACAGCTTAGGCGGATTACAATTGTTTTTCCCTGATCCGTGGCAAAAAAGCAAACACCATAAACGTCGGATCGTGCAGCCGGAATTTATCCGCTTGATACAACAAAAGCTGAAGTGCGGTGGCTTTATTCACATGGCGACCGATTGGCAGAATTATGCCGAGCATATGCTGGAAACCCTGCAACACAGCGATGAATTGCATAACCAATCGGCAACGAACGATTATATCCCGCGTCCGGATTTCCGCCCGTTGACCAAGTTCGAACAGCGCGGACAAAAACTGGGACACGGGGTTTGGGATCTGTATTTTATTTATCGTTAAATAAACTTTATTCATTATCAACTAAAAAAGGAAAATAGTATGGCTATTCAGCGTAACCGCAGACAGCGCAAAAAAATGCACCTTGCCGAATTCCAAGAGTTAGGCTTTGTTGTCCGCTGGCAATTCGCCGACAACACTTCGGTTGAAGAAATCGACGCCACTTTGGATCGTTTTATCGACGAAGTGATCAAGCCACACGGCTTAGCCTACGAAGGCAGCGGCTACCTACATTGGGAAGGGTTGGTTTGTTTGGAAAAAGTCGGCAACTGCGACGATTCACACCGCACGTTGGTACAAAACTGGCTCAGCGCAAACAACCTGCAACAAATCGAAACCAGCGAACTGTTCGATATCTGGTGGGATTATCCGATTCAGTAATTGCGCCTTGAATTATTGAAATTTGATCTTATCTATTAAAGTGCGGTTTTCAGACCGCACTTTTGCTATTTTTTGAAGGATAATCATGAACACATTACAATTTTTAGTGCAGACCGTGGCGGGGCTATATACCTTTATTCTGATATTGCGCGCGTGGTTCCAATATTGTCAGGTGGATTTTTACAATCCGCTGTCGCAAGTCGTGGTGAAACTGACGCAGCCGGTGTTGGCGCCGTTACGCAAATTGATCCCAACGCGCAAGAATATTGATTTTGCTGCGTTAGCATTCGCTTTTGTGCTGAATATGCTGAAATATCCGCTATTAACCGGCGGTTTTGACGGCGCCAGTTTGCCGCAGTTCGCACTGATCGGTGTATTGGCGATGATTAAGGCGTTTGGCGAGATTATCTTTTGGGCGATTTTGATCCGTGCGGTAATGAGCTGGTTTTCGCAAGGCAATCACCCGCTGGAATACCAACTGTACCGTATCACTGAGCCGCTGCTAGCCCCGATTCGCCGCATTCTGCCGAATACCGGCATGATCGATTTCTCGGTGATGGCGTTGGCGTTTATCCTGATTTTCGGCAACAAGTTGCTGATGGATCTCTTCGGCGCCTTGTGGCTGCTTGCATAACCGATGGCGGCGGTTGAAACACACCCAAACGGATTGCGGCTGAAAATTTTGCTGCAACCCAAAGCGAGCAGAGATCAGCTGGTCGGGCTACACGACGACGAGCTGAAAATCACCATCACCGCCCCGCCGATTGACGGACAAGCCAACGCGCACCTGTTAAAATTCCTCAGCAAACAATTCAAAGTCGCCAAAAGTAGCATTGTGTTGGAAAAAGGCGAATTAAATCGGCATAAACAAGTTTTTATTCCTGAACCGAAAATCATTCCTGATGTGGTACAAGCCTTGCTTAATGCGTAAAACCGCACTTTATTCTTTGCTTTCTTATTTCCCATACAAATCACCCCTTAATTTTTGAGAAGCATTTTTATTTGACACAGATCAAATTTTCAAGATATAGTGCTTTCAAATAATAAAACATCTATATATAGTGTTTTAGCTTTTTGATTTAATCAATATAAGGGGCTTTTATGTCAGGGTTACAGGTCATCAAACGCGACGGTGCCAGCACGCCGTTTGTGGCGGAGCGGATTTTACAGGCGATTCGTAAGGCGGCGGTTGCTTGCGGTATCAACAACGAGGCGTTTTGTTCGCATATCAGCAATGAAGTTTGCCAGCAGATTTTCAGCCATTATCAAAAGCAGATTGATATTGCGCATATTCAAGCGATTGTCGAAGAAAAACTAATGCGCAGCCAATATCCTCAAATTGCGCGTGCCTATATCGAATACCGCCACGACCGCGATTTGGCGCGCGAGAAACGTAGCCAATTGACGCAAGAGATCGAGGGGTTGATTGAGCAAAGCAATCTGGAAATCCTGAATGAAAACGCCAATAAAGACGCCAAAGTGATCCCGACCCAGCGCGATCTACTGGCGGGTATCGTGGCAAAACATTACGCCAAACGCTATCTCTTGCCCGCCGATGTGGTGGCGGCACACGAAAAAGGCGAAATTCATTATCACGATTTGGATTACGCGCCGTTCTTCCCGATGTTCAACTGCATGTTGGTTGATCTGCAAGGCATGCTCGAGCAGGGCTTTAAAATGGGTAATGCCGAGATTGAAACCCCGAAATCGATCACCACCGCCACCGCCGTCACCGCACAGATTATCGCGCAGGTGGCAAGCCATATTTACGGCGGCACAACCATCAATCGGATTGATGAAGTGCTTGCGCCTTATGTGCAGAAAAGTTATGAAAAACATTTGGTGGTGGCGGCAGAATGGCAAATTGCCGATGCGGAAGGCTACGCCAAAGCACGCTTGCAAAAAGAGTGTTTTGACGCCTTTCAATCGTTGGAATACGAAGTCAACACCCTGCACACCGCCAACGGGCAAACCCCGTTTGTGACCTTCGGTTTCGGCTTGGGCACAAGTTGGCAATCACGTCTGATTCAGCAGGCGATTTTGCAAAACCGAATTCGCGGTTTAGGCAAAAATCATAAAACCGCCATTTTCCCGAAACTGGTGTTTACCTTAAAACAAGGGCTAAATTTACATCCGACGGATCCGAATTACGACATTAAACAACTGGCACTGGAATGCGCCACGCAACGCATGTACCCCGATATTTTGAATTACGATCAAGTGGTGCAAGTCACCGGTTCGTTCAAAGCGCCGATGGGCTGCCGCAGCTTTTTAGGCAAATATGAACAGGATCAACAGGAAATCCACGAGGGGCGCAATAATCTCGGCGTCGTCAGTTTGAACCTGCCGCGTATTGCGCTGGAAGCGCAAGGTGACGAAGTGCGGTTTTATCAATTGTTGGATCAGCGCCTCGCCATTGCTAAAAAAGCGCTGATGACGCGGATTGCGCGCTTGCAACAAACCAAAGCGCGGGTTGCGCCGATTTTATATATGGAGGGCGCGTGCGGCGTGCGTTTAAACGCCGATGATTGTGTCGCCGATATTTTCAAAAACGGCAGAGCCTCGATTTCGCTCGGGTATATCGGCATTCACGAAACCATCAATGCGCTGTTCGGCAGCCATATTTATGATCAACAAAGTCTGTGGCAAAAAGGGTTGGCGATCGTGCAACACCTGCGAAGTGCGGTCGAAACGTGGAAACAAGAAACCGGCTATGCCTTTAGCCTGTATTCCACCCCAAGTGAAAATCTGTGCGACCGTTTCTGCCGCCTCGACAGCAAAACCTTTGGCATTATCGAGGGCGTAACCGACAAAGGTTATTACACTAACAGTTTCCATTTGGACGTGGAGAAGAAAGTCAATCCGTACGATAAACTGGATTTTGAAATGGCATATCCGCCAATCGCCAACGGCGGTTTTATCTGCTACGGCGAATACCCGAATCTGCAACACAACCTGAAAGCGTTGGAGGACGTGTGGGATTACAGCTATTCGCGCGTGCCGTATTACGGCACCAATACGCCGATTGACGAGTGCTACGGCTGCGGTTACAAAGGCGAATTCGACTGCACCAGCAAAGGCTTCACCTGCCCGTCCTGCGGCAATCACGACAGTAACACGGTGTCGGTGACCCGTCGGGTGTGCGGCTATCTCGGCAGTCCCGACGCGCGTCCGTTCAACAGCGGCAAGCAGGAAGAGGTGAAACGGCGGGTGAAACACCTATAAAAGTACGGTCTGAACATGAATTATCTGCAATATTATCCGGTTGATGTGGTCAACGGCGAAGGCACGCGCTGCACCCTGTTTGTCGCAGGGTGCGAACACCAATGCAAGGGCTGTTACAACCAAAAAAGCTGGTCGTTCTGTGCCGGAGTGCCGTTCGATCAAGCGATGGAAGATCAGATTATTGCCGATTTACAAGACACACGGATCAAGCGGCAAGGCTTGAGCCTGAGCGGCGGCGATCCGTTGCACCCGAGAAACCTGACCGCACTTTTGCCGTTGGTGCAACGGATTAAACGCGAGTGTTTGGGCAAGGATATTTGGTTGTGGACGGGTTATCGTTTGCAAGAACTCAGCCCCGAGCAAAAGGCGTTGGTGGGTTATGTGGATGTGTTGATCGACGGCAAATTCGAGCAGAGCCTCGCCGATCCGAAACTGCTGTGGCGCGGTTCGAGTAATCAGGTGATTTATCGGTTGCATATCTAAAAAATAGCAATCTTGATAAGGCGTCACGGGCAAAAAATGACGTTTTATACCTTACTGTCCAAACACGTTGACACATTGTCTAAGAATTTTTTTGCCGTTATTTTAGGTAATAGGCTATTCGCTTCCGTGAAAAATGGCAGATTGCCCCATATTGTCATGTCACCGATCATAAAAAAGCGGTGCTTAGCACGGGTTAAAGCCACATTTAATAAATTAGGTTTGCTTGCCGCCCAACCCGCCGCACAAAGATTGAGCTCATCACAGCCAAGCACCAGCCATACAATACTTTCTTCTTTGCCTTGAAAAGTATGCACAGTTCCTATACGGCTACCGCACCATTTTTTCAAGGTCGATTTCAACGGCGCTTCCCTTATTAACGAATGGCAATGGCTCCATTCGTCATGATTTACCATTTTCTTAACCAATTCCGCTTGAATCTGTTTGAAAGGAGAAATAATGTAAATTGGCGGCAGCTCATTCAATTTATTATATAAAATTACAACGGCTTCAAATACCAGTTCAATCTGCTCTTTAACCGATTGCTTATTATTAGCCGCACCGCCAATATCAACCCAGGCGCTGTTTCCTAAATCCAAACTTCCTTTCGGCGGCAACCGTTTCAGTCGATCTATCGGTTCGAAAAAGACCATTTTGCCTTGATAAGCAATCTGATTGGCGATCGAAAACATCGGATCGACACAGCGGCGATGAACTCTTAGCGGACAGCCAAGCCAATCATCATCAAGACTGACTCCATATTGATTCGCCATATCAGCCAAGTACTGCACTGATATTTTATGCGGAGCCACCTGCCTGGTGATATCTTGGTTGGAAATTTGAGCTATCGCTTCGATTAATTTAGTCGGAACGGTAAATACAGGTTCAATTTGCAACGGATCACCGACTACAACGGCTCTTTGACTACGCCATAGTGCGCCGACAGCAGCCTGCGGTATTGCTTGCCCGGCTTCGTCAATAAACAGCCAGCCGAGACTTTTTGCCCCCAGCCCTCTGAATTGAGTAAAAAATGAGGCAAAAGTACTGGAAATAACAGGGATTATCATAAATAAACTTTGCCAAATCGGCAGGATATTTTCCGTTTTCAATATATGTTTACCGGATAAAAAATCTTGTATTGCCAGAAGATTTCCTGCAAAACCATTCCCTTGTTGTGTGACCTCTGCTAACCAAGCTTCATGTAATTGTAAGGCGGCTTTAAAAAGTTGCGAGCGTTTGATATTTACTCTTTTATCAAACCATACTCCCTGAATCTGCCATTTATCTTGCTCTAACGCGCAGCTGTCAAACGGCGCTTCGGCCTCCGGAAAAGTATGCCGATACTGTTCCAATTCCTGCATTTTGACCTGCCATAATTTCCGTCTTTCTACTAACTGCCGCCGTAGCGTTTGATAATGAAGCAAGGCTGAATGCTGACTCTTTTTTAAACTAAGCCATTCTTTTTCTAACTGGATCTCCTGCTCGTTGCATATCTGCAACTTTTCTTTCTTCTCGTTCAACACCGCGATGTAGTGAATGCAATCATTAGATTTAAAAATCTTTTTCAACCACCACCAATTAGGTCGGATTTGCTCAATTGCGTTTTTCTCTTTTATCAACAAACGTAATTCAGCGCTAATGATTTCCCTGCGCTGTTCCACTTGCAACAGGTTATTTTCTACCTCACTTAACTGTTTTTTGGCGCTCTTCTCTTGTTGCAAAATTTGCCGAATAAAATCAACTTCAGTTTGACCATCTAACTCAATACGCAGTTGGGCATAGTGATCGAGTTGTTGAATTAATGTACTCACTTCAGCTTCTATCGCTAAAAAATCGCTTCTTGCTTGAGCAAAAGATATTCCTTTTTTCTTAGCATAATCTCGACGCCAATGCCATATCGATTGATGTTTATTGCAATCATACCCTTTAGCGGTTGAATCAAGGCTACCTTCGCCATCAAAAAAGAATTTATTCACAAAATTCTGCCGGTTGGTTTTATTTCCGAGCGAACATGCAATCAATCCCCAAGGCAACTCTTCATCCGAAAGCTGATTATAACCACCCTTATTGTTTTTAGCCGCAATATTATGGGCAACTGTTTGCAAATAGGTTAGCGGTGCTTCGTTGGATTGAGCATGTTCAGATAAATTATTGCTATCCTCACTAATTTTCCACATCCCCAGCGATTTTGCTTTGGGTAAGTCTTTAGAAATATTTTCGACAGCCGTATTATTTGACGAGGCAACAACCATTTCAAAGCCGGTCAGTGACTCTTTTAATAATGAAATCGTCACACATTTGCCACCGTGAAAATCGACTTGCCGCTTTCCGGAAAAAGTATCGACAACACGATTAAACTGCGCTAATTCATGGGCCCGACGGACAATATTCTCTGCCATAATATCGCGCAACAGTGTCGTTTTACCGGTTCCGGGCGGCCCATTGACTGAAAATATTCCGCTTTGCTTCAGTTGCGTAAAAATACTGTTAATCGCAAATTGCTGCATTAAACTCATTCTATGCGTCGGGCAATCCGGCCAATGTCCGGCATTGAGATAACGCGGACGTAATCTCTCCGCAATTTGCTTTTGTCCTTCAAGCTGATACAAATCAATCCGCTGCGCTTTACTCAATGGCGTCAGATACTCCTCTAACACAGAACAACTTTCGCCATTTTTCAATGCCATAATAACGCTCTTAAGCTCTTTAATATAAAAACTATTAAAAATATTAATTAAATTTTCTTGGGTATCAAGGTCTTCTTCTTGCTGTTCTCTATTATTATTGCTATCACTAAGAGCGGTGGCGGTGGCAGAATCCGATTTTTTAATCGGCGTCATCAAGGCTCGAATAACGATCGTCATTGAATCTTGGTTGCTCAAGTGAGGTTGATAATCCGCCCATTGATAAAAAAGTGTTTGTAAAGATAATAAATCCAGACCGGATAAGCCTTTTTGTTGATTTTCCTCTGTCGCACGCTGTAAATAGTCGTACTGAAAATTAACCAGCTTTAATTTAAGTTGATCCAAATCATAATCAAATTGCTCAGATGATAATCCGCTTAGCCCGCCTTTCTGAATTTGCCCCAGTGCCCAAGGAGCTGCCGAAACAGCAATATCATCCAGAAGCAATTCACCTTCTTGATTCAACTTCAATTTTGCAAAACACGTTTTTCCCTCAAGATCCAGCCGTTCCTCTTCAAAAAGCTCGTTTTCTAACCCCAGCTCTTCAGAGACCACTTTTTGCGTTATTTTTGACAGCTCGTATTTATCAAAAATCCCAAAATAGATTTCGTATCCAGTAATTTTATAACCGTCTTGCGCGGTATTAGCTTGCCACAATCGAATTTCTGACGACTGTAAATCGGCTTGCGAAAAACAATGTATCGTCCTTTCGGCGTCACTGGCTTCCAGCACCGTCCTTTGTAAATCGAAAGGAATAAAAAATTCGATCTTATACCAAAATTTAAGAATTTCTATGCAACGGGAACGTCGTATTTTTTTATCTACCGAATCATATTCCATCTTCAACTCCTAAAGCGTCTAATCCTTTAGCAAACGCCGCCACCTTCGCCCAATCGGTATATTCCACCTCTTTGCTGGTGTCGGTTTCGCCGCCGGTGATTTTCATAATCAAACGGATCATAAAACGGTCAAAAAAACGGTATTGCGGATAACGCAACGCACCGGCGAAAACCGCACTTTGGCTCGGTTGCCAGTCGATCCGTTGCAATAATTTACGGGTGTAGGCGTTGGTCTCAGGGGTATTTTTATCCGCTTTGCGCGCGGTTAAATTCACGCTGTAAAAGGCGGTTTTTTTCGCATTTAATAACGCCGCATGGCGGGCGATATACGGCTCTAACGCCTTGTTAAAATGCCCGTAACGAATCGACGCGCCGATGATAATCCGATCGTACTGCGCCAAATCCCGCTGCTCGGCTGCGGCGAGTGCCACTAAATCCACCACCGCACTTTGATTCCGATTCCGATTCTGGTTTTTGATTTCGGCGGCAATCGCTTGCGCAATTTTATGGGTTTGCCCATCGACACTCGAATAAATAATTAAGGTTTTCATTTTAGGCTCTCGATTAACTTTTCCAAAACACCGGGGTAAACAACACCAATAAGGTAAACACTTCCAACCGCCCGCAGATCATGGCGAAGGTTAAAATCCATTTTGCGCTGTCGGGGATTGCAACGAAGTTGCTGCTGATACTGCCCAAGCCCGGACCGAGATTGTTTAAGCAAGCCACCACCGCATTAAAGGCATCAAAACTGTCGACACCGCAGGCGATAACCGCCAATAAGCAGATCACAAAAATCAGCAGATAGGCGGAAAAAAACGCCCAAATGCCTTGAATCACCCGTTCGGACAGCACGCGGTTACCCAATTTAATCGGCTGCACAATATTCGGGTGTACTAAACGGTTCATCTCGCGTTTGCCTTGCACCAACAGTAACAGTACCCGAATCACTTTCAAACCGCCGCCGGTCGAACCGGCGCAACCGCCGATAAACGAGGTCATCAACAGCAACATCGGTAAAAACGAAGGCCAACTGTCGAACGAGGAGGTGGTGAACCCGGCGGTGGTGGAAATCGACAACGACTGAAAAATGGCGTGTTCCAACGCTTCGCCGTAACCGGAAAAATGGTTATAACCGATTAAAGCGACGGTGCAAATCGTCACCAACGCCAGTTGGATAAACAGAAAGGCTTTAAATTCGGGATCGGTGAAATAGAGTTTGAAAATATTGCTTTTGCCCAACTCAAAATAAGCGGAAAAATGCAGCGCAAAGTTACAGCCGGAAATAAATAAAAATAGCGCGGCAATCAAGTTAATCGCCGTGCTGTTAAAGTAGCCCATGCTGGCATCGTGGGTCGAGAAACCGCCGATCGAAATCGTCGAAAAACTGTGGCTGATGGCGTCGAACACGTCCATACCCGCCAACCAATAAGCCAGTGCGCATAACAAAGTCAAGGTAGAATAAATCACCCATAACGCCTTGGCAGTTTCGGCGATACGCGGGCGCATTTTTTGCTCTTTCAGCGGCCCCGGCATTTCGGCACGGTAAAGCTGCATGCCGCCGATACCCAACAACGGAATAATCGCAATTGCCAACACGATGATCCCCATGCCGCCGAGCCATTGCAGCATTTGGCGGTAAAATAAAATCGCCTTCGGCAAGCTGTCCAAGCCGACAATCACCGTTGCGCCGGTGGTGGTTAAGCCGGAAAAGGATTCGAAAAACGCATTGGCAACATTCAGTTGCGGGTGTTCAAATAACATGAACGGTAACGAACCGACACTGCCCAGCACCACCCAAAACAGCACCACAATTAAAAATCCCTCACGCGAACGCAATTCGTGTTTATGGTTATGTGTCGCCCACCACAGCAATGCGCCCACGGCTAACGTGATAAAAAAGGTTTCGACAAAGGCACGGCCGCCGCCGTCGCTGTAAAGCAAAGCAATCAAGGCAGGGACAAGCATAGTGAGCGAGAAACACATCACCAAAATGCCGACGATACGAATAATAGACTGGATATGCACGGGGTTGTCGTTCCTTTAAGTTAAAGCCAGCAGGCGCAAACTGCCACCGCTGCGATCATTCAACGCACGGCTGAATTCGGCAAACTGTTCTGCGCTAATGCCAAGCTGTAATTCAATCCGCTGGGCGAACTGTTGTTCGATAATTTCGACTTGGTGCAGCTTCAGCAATTGCTGCACCAAATTGATTTGCCCGTAATCGCAACTGAGCGCAAAGACTTGGCGTTCGATTTTTTCTATCGTGTTCAGCAATTTCAACGCCTGCTGCACGCCGTTGCCGTAAGCCCGCACCAGCCCGCCGGTGCCAAGTTGAATGCCGCCGTAATAACGCACCACCACCGCACTGATTTCGCCAATACCGCTGCCGAGCAAGATATTCAACATCGGCTTGCCTGCCGTGCCGGACGGTTCGCCGTCGTCGGAAAAACCCAATTGCTGCGAATCGTTCGGTCGCCCGGCAACCGTCGCCCAACAATGATGGCGTGCGTTCGGGTGTTGCTGTTTCAGTTGTTGCCAAAACGCTTTCGCCTGTTCCAATCCCTCTGTCGCTTGCAGATAGGTGATGAAACGGCTTTTTTTAATTTCTTCGCTAAATTCGACGCCCGCCGCCGGAATCAGGTAACGCATAATCGGCTATCTGTTGCCAAGTGCGGTCAGCGCGTTTTGCGTCAGGTTGTTCGCGCCATTGGCGGTGATCACAATATTATCTTCGGTACGCACGCCGCCGTAGGCAAGCAACTGTTCGATCTTCTGCCAGTTAAATTTGCCCGCCAACGCATGATGACGCCATTGTTCAAGCAACAGCGGAATAAAATACAATCCCGGCTCGACCGTCAACACCATGTTCGGCTCTAAGGTGCGGGTGCAGCGCAAACTCGGATAAACCTCGGGCGGCGCTTTATGCGTGCCGCGCCGATTTTGTTGAAAACCGGCGACATCATGCACCTGCAAACCGAGAAAATGCCCCAAGCCGTGCGGGAAGAAAGTGCGGTTAATCCCCGCTTCAAAAATCTGTTCCGCCGGCAGTTTCACCAAGTCAAATTCCCACAAGGTTTCGGCAATCCGTTGCTGCATTATGGTGTGGTAGCTAAGATAATTATAACCAACCTGCATTTGTGCGATAATCGCCAGTTTGTGCTGCTCCAACGTGCGCACCAAATCGGCAAATTCATCATTCGGATTGAAACTGTAACTGCGGGTAATATCCGAGGCATAACCGAGATAGCTCGCGCCGGCGTCAAGCAAAAAACTACGTTGCGTTTGCGGCTTGGTTTGTTGTAATCGGGTGTAGTGCAGCACCGCACTGTGGTGGTTTATCGCCACGATGTTGGCATACGGCACATTCGAGTCCGACTGTCCGCTGGCGCGCAGATATTCTAGGTTAATCTCAAATTCCGATTGACCGTCGAAGAAAGCCGCTTGTGCTGCCTGATGTCCTTTTAAGGCGGCAAATTGCGCCCGTTGCAAGCAATCCAGCTCATACTCGCTTTTGATACTGCGTTGATAATGCAAGTAATTCAGGGCTTTTTGCAGATTAATTTGACTAAAACCGAACGCTTGCGCCAATGCCTCTTCCTCGCCCAGATATAAAGTGCGGTCAAGGTGGCTAAAATAGGTTTTGATCTCGTCGGCGTGTTTCAGAATCGTCCAGTCAAATTCGTCCGTCCAAAATGCCTGCGGTGCAGCTTCGTGCAGATACCAATAATCATCGGGTTGGTAAAAATACAAGTGCGGTTTGTTCACGCCGTCGAGATATAACCAGCTACCGACCGCACTGGTGTGCGGCACAAAATAATTAAACAATGGATTGATTTTAAACGGTTTGGTTTGATCGTCGAGAAAATGGTAACGTTCTTCACCGGCGTGAATCCAAATCCCGTCCAAGCGGTTGCCGTGTAAAATCTCCCGCACCAGCGTTTGCAAGCCGTGCAAGTGCCGTTGAAAAAGCGCCTGTTGCGAATTCGACATCAAAAACTCCTAAAATTGCGTTATCTGCGGTATTATATCGCCTAAATCCAACAAATAAGCAAGAATTTATGAACCAAGTGGAAATTAATGAGATTGCAATTGATGAAACCCTCGATACCGTCGGATTGCGCTGCCCGGAACCGGTGATGTTGCTGCGCAAAAGCATTCGCCATCGCCAAGACGGCGAGGTGGTGCTGCTGTTGGCGGACGACCCCGCCACCACCCGCGATATTCCCAGCTTTTGCCAGTTTATGGATCACACCCTGCTGCACAGCGAAACCGCACAAACCCCTTATCGTTATTGGGTGCGCAAGGGGCGGGGTTAAGAGAAATTAAAGGTTAAATTTACACCGCAAGCCTGTGCATAACGCTGTAAACTATTCACGCTGGCACGGCTGGCATTGCGCTCCAATTTGCTGACTGCCGGCTGCGAAATGCCCATGCGTTCAGCCACTTGTCGGCTATTTAACCCTGCCTTAGCCCGCATTTGTTGCAATAACGCTTGTAACTCATCAGCACGTTTTTCGGTTTGATAAATGGTATTGACCTCCGGATCAGCGAGTAAATTCGCTTTTAATTCTTGGTATGCAATCGGTTTAATTTTCATGGCTCAGTTCTCCTAAACGTTTTAATGCAAGCTCAATCATAACCGGCTCAAGTGCGGTTATTTCCGCTACCGCCTCCGAGTGAAACTGTAGTTCAAACATATCAATATCCTGTCTTTTTTTGACAAGTATAACTTAAAAGTTAATTCAATCCAAAGATTATACGCTGGTTTTAACGATCACACTCACACTTCGCTATTTTATTATTGTACAAAAATTGCCTTTAACTTGATTTTTCTCTAATATTTTTCGATATTCCGCTGTTAAATATCCTTAGGTAAACCATGCCACAACCGCACTTTGCTTTCCGTTTATTGAATAACGCCGCGTTTCGTTGGGCGTTGTTGCTATTGTTGGTGCAGCAAATGATTGTTGCGTCATCGACCTATTGGATTGCGAAAGTGGCGGAGAACATCAGCGTTGGCGGGGCGTTCGGCGTTTACTTTGTACTGTTTATTCTGTCGCTGACGATCGTCTATCTACCGGCGAGTTTCGCCGCAATGCTGTTGGAAAAAGCCAAATTCACTGCGCTCAATCGCTACACCGCACTTTTTCAAAAAAACTTCAACAATCAAGCCGGTTTGCGCAATGATCGCACGCTGAAAGATCAACGGTTGCCGTTTATCGCCTCTGAGGGATTTTTGACGATCGATGAAAGCTACCGTTTTCTGTTTGACGGCGTGTCGCTGTTGCTGAATGTCAGTTTTAATATTGCGGTGTTGGCGTGGATTTTAGCCCCGTCGATAATGCTCTCCTATCTGCTCGGCGTGCTGTTAGCGGCGTTGGCGGTATTTGCTTTTAAACAACGGATTTATCAGCGCGGGCAAGCGGCGCAGCAAGGGCGCACGAAATTGCAGCGCACGCTGTCGCTGGCGTGGGATAACGTGCTGCTCGGCAACCGTTACAATCAACACTATTTCAATCAGGCGTTGCAACAAAATCAAAACGAAGCACTGAAAACCGCAGTCAGCAATCGTGGCTGGAATCATCTTGCCTCGTCGTTGGGTATGTTGCTGATGATGAGCCCGGTGCTGGCGTGGACGGCGATTCTGTTTTATCAACACCAAAACGACACCGCACTTTTGGCGGTGCTGGTGGCGACCTTGCCGCGGCAGGTGCTGATTTTACAATATACCGATATCTTGATTTCGGTGGCAACCGGTTGGTCGGGCATGAAAGCGAAACTGCAAGGCTTGCAAAGTGCGGTTGCCGTGCCGCAAAACAGCCTCAACGGGCGCATTCAATGGGATAAATTGCAGGCGCAAGCGCAAAATTGCGACGGCGAATTTAGCCTTGCGACTTTGCCGAACCATGCCCTCAAGTGCGGTCGGATTACCTTGCGCGGCGCAAACGGCTGCGGTAAATCCAGCTATCTCTGTTGGCTAAAACAGCAACTGGGCGAGCAAGCCTATTATCTGCCGGCACAGCACGAATTGCTGTTCGCCGATAACACTGCGCTGTCCACAGGGCAAACCCTAAAACGCAATTTGCACGAATTGGCGGACGACTTAAACAGCGACAAGCATGCCGTTCGCATGTTGCTGCTTGATGAATGGGACGCAAATTTGGATAAAGACAGTATTGATACCCTCAATCAACTGATCGCCGAACTCAGCCAACGCTGCTTGGTGATTGAAGTGCGCCATCGCGCTTAAAGCCGTTTTTCCATCATATGGTGCGGCACGCCTTCTTCGTCGTAGCCGTCGCCATAGACTTGGTAACCGCACTTTTGATAAAAGCCGATTGCCGAATCCTGCGCGCCTAAAATCAAGCGTTTCACGCCCTGCGCCTGCGCACGCCGTTCCATTTCCGCCATCAAGCGTTCGCCCAACGCCTTGCCGCGTTGCGATTGCAACACCGCAATCCGTTGTAATTTATAGACGCCATCGGCATAAGGATAGATCCGTGCGGTGGCGAGCGGCTGATTATCAGCGGAATAGAGCGTCAGATACTCACAATCTGCTTCAACGTCATCAATTTCGATCTCCATCGAGAAGCCCTGCTCCTCAACAAACACCGCGATTCGCACGGCTAACCCGTCTTGATAAACCGCACTTTGTAATGAATTCGACCAACGCGCTTGGATCATGTTGCCCCCTGAAATAAAACATAAAAACAAAAGTGCGGTTCAAACCGCCCGATAAATCAATTTACCCGTTTGCTTGGATTTTCGCAAACAGATCATCATCAATTTTGCTGGCGCGAAGATAAGCAGGGCGAGCTTGCTGGCGGGCGATATAGGCGGTGAAAACCGGGTTTGCTTCAATGACTTTAACCGCATTAATGCCGAAATCCAATAGCTCGGCAAGATATAAATCCGCGGCACTGAAACGGTTGCCGCACAAAAAATCGTGTTGGCTTAATGTCTGTTCAAGTGCGGTCAGGCACAACGGCAAACTGCCATAGCCCAACGCGGTGCGATCACTCTCTTTCGGTTTCAATTGCAATGCCACTTCTATCATCGCGGCTTCCAACGGGGCGGCGGCAAAAAACAACCAACGGTAATACACGCCGCGTTGCGGATCATTCAAGGTCGGGGCGAGTTGTTTTTGCGGGCAAAGATCGGCTAGATAAGCACAAATTGCGGCACATTCGGTGATCACGGTGTCGCCGTGTTTTAATGCCGGCACTTTGCCCATCGGGTTAATCGCCAGATAATCAGCCGCTTTCATTGCGCCGCTAAAATCGGTAAACAGCACGGTTTCATACGCTAAGCCGGTTTCTTCCAACATCCAGCGCGCCGTTCTGCCGCGTGACATCGGGTGGGTATAGAGGGTCAGGGTTTGCATTATTTGCTCCTTGTGTTTCGAGGGTTATTTCACTGCCAAGACACTATACCTCAGCCGGATGACAATTTCTGTCAGCAGTGATTTAGCGGTGGGTACAGTCGCCGTCTCGTTTTTGCCAACGCTGCAGCAGCAAAGTGCGGTCAGGTTGGTAATGTTCGTCGCACAATTCGATAGCAATGATTCGGTCGGGGCGAAAATGGCGGAACTCTTGGCGCAGCTCACACCATGCGGCGACTAATTGCGCCTGCTCAAAAAAGCCGATTGCAAACGGATAAATAATGCGCTGCGAATATTTTTGTTTTTCATTGCGATAAGTCAGTTTGACTTTCAGCTGGCGCTGAATAGCGTGGCGCAGTTTGATAAAAACATCGTCGAGAAAGGGGGGCGGATTGTTGCTGACCGCAATAAATAAGGCGTTGTTTTCCAGTTGTTGCGACAAATGCGGCGGCAACAGTGCCGAGATTTTGCTTAAGCCGTTCTTCGCCGCTTGGCTTAATTCGCTGTCGGCGGAACGGTGCACCCAACGCATTCCCAGCACTAACGCCTCAATTTCGCTTTCCGTCAACATTAGCTTGGACAGTTCAAATTCCTTGCGTAACAGATAGCCGATTCCGGCCTCGCCCTCAATATCCGCCCCCTGCGCCCGCAAACTGTCAATATCACGATAGAGTGTGCGCAGGCTGATATTCAGCTTTTCCGCCAAAACCGCGCCGGTGAGCGGGTATTTATGTCCGCGCAAAATCTGTAACAGGGTAAACAAACGCTCGCTTTTCGACATCACATTGCCTTATGCCAAATAGACAAAAGTGAGGTTAAACCGCACTTCAGGCTGATGACAAAGTCTCTTTCTCGAATCATTTCCCTCCCGCCGTATACGGAGGGAGGTGTCCGAAGGATGGAGGGAGGCATAAAGAATGTTAAAAATGAATATGTTGCATTTTCATATTCCCCTCCCCATTTTTCTTACGAAAAATGGTACTCCCTCCGCACGCGGAGGGAGAGAAGTCAGTTTGTCTGCAATCTCAAGTGCGGTTAAACCGCACTTTGTCTAAATCAGATTCTTACTTCGCCACTTTCAGCTGCTGATAGTAGTTTTCGTAGATAATCGCTGCATCGCCGACATCATCTTGCCAGTAGCTTTTTTGCAGCACTTCCGCCGGTGGATACAGCGAGCTGTCGTTGACCATTTCCGCCGGTAGCAATTTCTGCGCTTCCAGATTCGGGGTCGGGTAGCCGATTTCCAAGGCTAACTCTTTCGCCACTTCGGCGCTTAACAGGTAGTTAATCAACTTATGCGCGCCGTCCGGATTCTGTGCGGTGGCTGGAATCGCTAAGGTGTCCACCCATAATACCGGACCTTCTTTCGGCCATAGCAAATTGATCGGTGCGCCGTCTTTGCGGGCGATATAGGCTGAACCGTTCCACAGCATACCTAAATCCACTTCCCCGGCAACAAAGGCATTCGCCGGATTGTCGGAACTGAACGCCAACACGTTAGGACGCAATTTCAATAACTCTTCATAGGCTTTTTTGATCACCTCCGGATCAGTGGTATTCGGATCTTCGCCCAGTTTCAACAACGCAAGGTTGAAGATTTCGCGCGCATCGTCTAACAGTTGTAATTTGTCTTTATATTCCGGATTCCACAAATCGCCCCATGAAGCGATTTTGGTTGAATCAATCACGTCGCTGTTGTACGCAATACCCGGCGCGCCTAAAATTTGCGGCAGCGAATATTCGTTGTTCGGATCGTACGGTTTATTCAGCAAATTCGGATCAAGCTCTTTTAACACCGGCAATTTGCTGTGATCCAACGGCAACAACATGCCTTCTTTACGCATTTTAGACACAAAATAGTTTGACGGCGCAATCACGTCATAGCCACCGTTTTTGCCCAAGGTTTTCAAACGGGCATACATGGTTTCGTTTGATTCCAAACTGGAAACAATCACTTTAATCCCGGTTTCTTTGGTGAAGTTATCCAATAATCCACTTGGCACGTATTCGGTCCAAGTGTAAAGATAAACCGTGTCGTTATCTGCTTTCGCTGCATTGCTGACAGCAAACAGCATGGTCGCGGCAGTAAAAAAAGCCGAAAGTTTTTTCATTGCTTGAGTCCTTAAAATAAGCATGAGTTTTCAAGATAATATCAGCACCTAGGCTGATGTTGCCTGTTCATGGTTTAGGCGGTAGGCAACCAAATCTTCAATTGTCACCACCGGATAGCCATGCTGTTGGGCAAAGGCGACGATTTCCGTTGCCCGTGCCATTGTACCGTCATCATTGGTAATCTCGCAAATCACACCGGCAGGTTGAAAACCGGCTAAGATTGCCAAATCTACCGAGGCTTCAGTATGTCCACGCCGTGCCAACACGCCGTTCGCCTGTGATTTTAACGGAAAAATATGTCCGGGGCGATGCAAATCGCTCGCAACCGCACTTGGATTGATCGCGGCTTTAACCGTGGTCACCCGATCCGCCGCGGAAACACCGGTCGAAACCCCTTGCGCCGCTTCAATCGTGACGGTGAAGGCGGTTTTATTCACGCTGGTATTTTCCGTTACCATTGGCGGTAACTGCAAACGATCGCAAGTTTCTTGCGGAATACATAAGCAAACAATGCCACTGCCGTAACGGATTAGCTTCGCCATTTGTTCGGTGGTGATGGTTTCGGCGGGGAAAATCAGATCGCCTTCGTTTTCGCGATTTTCATCGTCTAAAACCAGAACGCCGTTGCCTTGCTTAAAGGCTTCGATTGCGGCAAGGACACGTTGTCGGCTGTCGCCGAATTGGGTGAGTAAAGACTGACTCATGGTAAATTCCTTTTTAAATAAATAAGGTAAATGAATACGCTACCAGAATCAGGGCGAAATAGAGGCATTGTGCCGCTCCACACCAACATACAGCAGATCAAAGTGCGGTTTATCACAATAAAAAGCGGAGTTTCCCGGAACGGGAAAGCCCTTATTCTCTACCATCCAGACTGTGACTGTCGGCTTCGGATTTGCACCGAATCTGCTAGACCCTGCCGTAGCAGGCGCTCGTGGGCTTAAGTGCGGTTGTCGTGTAAACAATCGCGCCCTTACCACCGGTGGGGAATTGCACCCCGCCCTGAGAATTGCCCGCTTATTATAACGAAAAAAAATGCTGTGCCTACTGTTTATCAAAAGCAATCGAGAAAAAAACGGCTGACATAAAAAAGTTCCCTTTAATCAGTCCATTTCGTACAATAGGGAAATATTCATTATTCAGGAACCAAGACCATGCTGAACCCGAAAAAACTAGAGCAATTCGCACAACAAATTCATGATGCGCTACCGCAAGGCGTTAAAAATTTTGGTGAAGATATGGAAGCCAAAGTGAAGCAGGTGATTCAGGCGCAATTAGCTAAATTGGATGTGGTGACACAAGAAGATTTTGAGGTGCAAACCCAAGTGTTAATCCGCACCCGTGAGAAACTGACCGCACTTGAACAACGTTTAGACGAGTTAGAAAGTAAGTTAGCGCTTACCGAAACCAGTCCGCCCGCAGAAAATGCCGAATAATCCATAATTAGAGAACAGCTTATGTCTTTTGCTTATCTGCAACAAAAACGCAAACAACTCAACCTGAAAGTCGCCGAGGTGTGCGAGCAAGCCGGGGTGACTCGCGCCTATTTTAACCAATTGGTCAGCGGCAAAATTAAAAATCCGAGTGCGATTAAACTGCAAGCCTTGCATAAAGTGTTGAACATCACCGAAGTCGAAGATAAAAAAATCGGCGTGATTTTCGGTAAGTTCTATCCGGTGCATACCGGGCATATCAACATGATTTATGAAGCGTTTAGTAAGGTCGATGAAATTCATGTGGTGGTATGCAGCGAAAGTGAGCGCGATCTGAAGCTGTTTTACGACAGCAAAATGAAAAAAATGCCGACCCCGCAAGATCGTTTGCGTTGGATGCAGCAGATTTTCAAATATCAGCAAAAGCATATTTTTATCCATCATTTGGTTGAGGACGGCTTGCCGAGTTATCCCAACGGCTGGGAAGCATGGGCTGGACGGGTTAAGCAGTTGTTTGACCAGAAAAACGTTGCACCAACCATTGTGTTCAGCAGCGAACCGCAAGACCAAGAGCCGTATGAGAAATATTTAGGCTTGCAGGTCAATCTGGTTGATCCGGAGCGGAAATTTTTCAATGTTTCGGCAACCAAAATCCGCAACCATCCCTTCCATTACTGGAAATTTATTCCGAAAGAGGTGCGGCCGTTTTTCGCCAAAACCATTGCCATTTTAGGCGGCGAAAGCAGCGGTAAAAGTGTATTGGTGAATAAACTGGCGACGGTATTTAACACCACCTCAGCCTGGGAATACGGGCGTGAATATGTGTTTGAGCAGCTCGGCGGCGATGAACAGGCAATGCAATTTTCCGACTATCCGTTAATGGCAATCGGGCATTTACGCTATGTTGATTATGCGGTGCGTCATGCGCACAAAGTCGCGATTATCGATACCGATTTCATCACTACGCAGGCATTTTGTATCCAATATGAAGGCAAAGCGCACCCGTTTTTAGATTCGATGATTAAGGAATATCCGTTTGATATTACCATTTTATTATCGAACAACACCAAATGGGTGGACGACGGCTTGCGCAGTTTGGGCGATCAAAAATCGCGCCAAAAATTCCAAGATCTGCTCAAACGCTTGTTGGATAAATATAAAGTGCCGTATATTGAAATTGAATCGCCAAGCTATTTAGAGCGCTACGATATGGCGAAAGAGATTGTCGAAAAAGTGTTGAATGAGGAAGATTTGCCGACGCTGCAAAATGATAACGGACGGGAGCTGTAACCATGTTGTTATTCGCCGGGGATCCGCACGGCAGTTTTGAACATCTTTTCCCTTTTTTGCAGCAACAAGAGCAGGACGTTGCCCTCGTGATTTTAGGCGATCTGCAATTAAGCGACGGTGCTGTCTTAGAACGGCTATCGGAGCATTGCGATTTATGGTTTATCCACGGCAATCACGACAGTAAAACCGTTGCCGCATTTCAAGCCTTATGGGGAACCACGTGGAAAGAACGCAATTTGCACGGGCGGGTAGTCGAAATTCAAGGACAAAAAATTGCCGGTTTAGGCGGCGTATTCCGCGGGCAGATCTGGATGCCGCCGAATAAACCGCTGTTCTTCGATCCGATCCATTTTTGCCAATATTGCCCATCGGATAAAATTTGGCAGGGCGGCTTACCGTTGCGCCACCGCACGTCGATTTTTTTATCGGATATTGAGCAGTTGGAGCAACAACAAGCGGATATTCTAATTTGCCATGAAGCCCCTAAACCACATCCGTCGGGTTTTCAAGTGCTTAATGCGCTAGCCGAAAAAATGGGGGTTAAAAAAATTTTTCACGGACACCACCATGAAAACTTTGACTATACCGCACTTGCTCATAAAACGAGTTATCAAGTTGTCAATGTGGGTTTCCGCAGCCTTGCTACGCTGGATGGAGAATACTTATTGCAAGGCGTTGATGATCGCTAACCTTCATTTCGGTTTCATATAGGCAGAAAACAAAAAAGCTCACCAATCGGTGAGCTTTTTATTTTTTATAATGATTATTCCGCAGCGGCTTCTTCAGTCGCTACTTCCGGACGATCAACCAACTCAATGTAAGCCATTGGCGCGTTGTCGCCTGCACGGAAACCACATTTCAAAATGCGGGTGTAACCACCGGCACGTTGAGCAAAACGTGGACCTAATTCATTAAATAATTTCGCAACGATTTCGTTGTCGCGAGTACGAGCAAAAGCTAAACGGCGGTTTGCAACGCTGTCTGCTTTAGCTAAAGTAATTAACGGTTCAACTACACGACGTAATTCTTTCGCTTTAGGCAAAGTCGTCTTGATGATTTCATGACGAACTAAAGAACCTGCCATATTACGGAACATCGCTTGGCGATGGCTGCTATTACGGTTTAGTTGACGACCACTCTTGCGATGGCGCATGACCTTATCCTTCTCAGAAAAATCTTAATCCATACCGAAATTAGTCTTCAGCAATACTTGCCGGAGGCCAATTTTCAAGGCGCATACCCAGTGATAGTCCGCGTGAAGCCAACACGTCCTTAATTTCAGTAAGTGATTTCTTACCAAGATTAGGGGTTTTCAACAGCTCCACTTCAGTGCGTTGGACTAAATCACCGATATAGTGAATTGTTTCTGCTTTCAAACAGTTAGCAGAACGAACTGTCAACTCTAAATCGTCCACCGGACGCAGAAGAATCGGATCGAACTCCGGTTTTTCTTCTTTAATTTCAGGTTGACGAATATCACGCAAATCAACGAATGCATCAAGTTGCTCTGCTAGAATTGTCGCTGCACGACGAATCGCTTCTTCCGGATCGATAGTGCCGTTGGTTTCCATTTCGATAACCAATTTATCCAAATCGGTACGCTGTTCAACACGGGCAGCTTCAACATTATAAGAAATGCGATCTACCGGGCTGTAACAAGCGTCAACCAATAGGCGACCAATCGGACGATCTTCGTCTTGAACATGTTTGCGCGCAGAGGCAGGCACATAGCCGCGACCACGCTGCACGCGAATGCGCATATTAATTGATGCATTGGCATCAGTCAAATGACAAATCACATGTTCCGGATTAACAATCTCAACATCTCCATCATGGGTGATATCGCCAGCAACAACAGGTCCGATTCCAGATTTGCTCAGCGTCAGGAACACATCGTCCTTATTCTGTACTTTAACCGCTAGACCTTTTAAGTTCAGAAGCACTTCTAGAATATCTTCTTGAACGCCTTCTTTACTGCTGTACTCATGTAACACACCGTCGATTTCCACTTCAGTTACGCCGCAACCCGGCATAGATGACAACAGAATACGACGTAACGCATTACCTAATGTGTGGCCGAAACCACGTTCTAACGGTTCTAAGGTCACTTTAGCGTGCGTCGGGCTTAATTGCTCGATATCGACTAAATGTGGCTTTAAAAATTCTGTCACAGAACCCTGCATTTTATCCTCTCTTTGCTTCTAAGCTCTATTATTTAGAATAAAGCTCAACGATCAGATGTTCGTTAATGTCTGCTGATAAATCAGAACGTTCAGGAATACGTTTGAATACGCCTTCCATTTTAGCAGCATCAACTTCCAACCATGTTGGTTTTTCTCTTTGCTCTGCTAATTCTAATGATGCTTTAATACGTGCTTGTTTTTTCGATTTTTCACGAATAGCAACGACATCTTCAACAGAAACTTGGAACGATGGAATATTAACCACACGACCATTCACAACAACTGCTTTGTGACTCACTAATTGGCGAGCTTCAGCACGCGTTGCCGCAAATCCCATACGGTAAACAACGTTATCCAAACGACCTTCCAATAATACCAACAAGTTTTCACCGGTATTACCTTTTAAGCGGTTAGCTTCTTTGTAGTAATTACGGAATTGACGCTCTAAGATACCGTACATACGGCGAACCTTTTGCTTCTCACGTAATTGACTACCGTAATCGGATAAACGCGCTTTACGAGCACCGTGTTGACCAGGTGCGGTATCTAATTTACATTTTGATTCAATCGCGCGGACACCGGACTTAAGGAATAAGTCAGTACCTTCACGACGGCTTAGCTTGAGTTTAGGACCCAAATATCTTGCCATTTTCTTTCTCCAACTATCCTATAACGCCATTAAACACGACGTTTTTTCGGTGGACGACAACCGTTATGTGGAATCGGAGTCACATCAGTAATGTTGGTGATACGGAAACCCGCAGCATTCAACGCACGAATTGTTGATTCACGACCAGGGCCCGGGCCCTTAACCATAACTTCCAAATTTTTCAAACCGAATTCTTTTACGATCTCGGCGCAACGCTCAGCAGCAACCTGTGCAGCGAACGGGGTAGATTTACGCGAACCACGGAAACCTGAACCACCTGCTGTAGCCCATGCTAAAGCATTACCTTGACGGTCTGTAATGGTAACGATTGTGTTATTGAAAGATGCATGGATATGTGCCACGCCATCTACGACTTGTTTTTTTACACGCTTACGTGCACGAACTGGTGTTTTAGCCATTATCATTTACCCCGATTATTTCTTGATCGGCTTACGAGGACCCTTACGGGTACGCGCATTTGTTTTAGTACGTTGACCATGTACTGGCAAACTACGACGATGACGTAAACCACGGTAACATCCTAAGTCTAACAGACGTTTGATGTTCAAAGTTACTTCACGACGCAAATCACCTTCAACGGTAAATTTACCAACTTCGTCACGCAGAATATCGATCTGCTCTTCAGACAATTCTCTGATCTTTACATCTTCGGCAATACCGGCAGAAGCACAGATGGCTTTTGAACGGGTTTTACCGATTCCGTAGATTGCAGTTAACGCAATTACAGCATGTTTGTGATCAGGAATGTTAATGCCTGCAATACGGGCCACTATGCACTCCTATTTATTTAAAGTTAATTGATATACTGATCTTGAAAAGCCCGTTTCAGGATACTCAAACAGTATATCAAGGACGAAATGAGCTGAGCAGTATAACTGCCCAGCTTATTCTTTGCAAGGAAAATTAGAGATTAACCTTGACGTTGCTTGTGACGCGGATCACTGCAAATCACACGAACGATACCGTCACGCTTGATCACTTTGCAGTTACGACACATTTTTTTTACGGAAGCACGAACTTTCATTGCTTTTCCCTTTTGTCTTATGGGCGATTACTGCCCGAACCCTTTAAGGTTTGCTTTCTTCAGCGCAGATTCATATTGCGTCGACATCAAGTGACTTTGAACCTGTGCGATGAAATCCATAATTACCACAACCACGATGAGAAGTGAGGTTCCACCGAAGTAGAACTGGACGTTCCAAGCGGAGGTCATAATATAAGGCACTAAACAAACAAACGTAATATATAATGCGCCAATCAAAGTCAAACGAGTCATGATCTTGTCAATATAACGCGACGTTTGTTCACCTGGTCTAATACCCGGAATAAATGCACCGGATCTTTTCAGATTATCCGCAGTATCTCGTGGATTATATTGCATTGCCGTGTAGAAGAAACTGAAGAAAATAATTGCCACCGCATACAGCACCAAATAAATCGGCTCGCCCGGCGCTAGCAACAACGATAAATTCGACAACCACTCCATGTTAGCACCTTGTCCGAACCACTGGGTTAGCGTGGCCGGGAACAAAATGATACTTGAAGCAAAAATAGCCGGGATAACCCCTGCCATATTGACTTTAAGCGGTAAGTGCGAACTTTGCGCCGCTAACATATGACGGCCTTGTTGGCGTTTGGCATAGTTTACGACGATTCTTCTTTGTCCTCTTTCTACGAAGATAACAAAATAAGTCACAGCAAAGACAATAACTGCAATCAACAATAATACCAGTACATTCATTTGTCCTTGGCGCGCCTGCTCAATGGTTTGACCAATGGCAGAAGGCAATCCGGCGACAATACCTGCAAAGATAATTAAAGAAATCCCATTTCCGATTCCCCGTTCGGTAATTTGTTCGCCCAACCACATCAGGAACATGGTGCCGGTGACCAAACTCACGACCGCAGTGATATAAAAGCCCAAACCAAGGTTTGGAACTAATCCCGGAATCATACTCGGCAAGCCGGTAGAAATACCAATCGCCTGAATCGTTGCCAATACCAACGTTGAATAACGTGTGTATTTGCTGATTTTACGACGACCGGCTTCCCCTTCTTTCTTCAATTCTGCCAGCGCAGGATGTACCGCAGTTAATAACTGGATAATGATCGATGCCGAGATATACGGCATGATCCCTAACGCAAAGACTGAAGCACGGCTCAAGGCACCACCTGAGAACATGTTAAACATGTCGATGATGGTACCTTGTTGTTGATTGATCAACTGAGCTAATACAGCGGCATCAATACCAGGAACCGGAATAAATGAACCTATGCGAAATACGATTAATGCGCCTAACAGAAACAGTAATCTTCTTTTCAGTTCACCTGTACCCCCTTGGGTACTTTTTGCTTGATAACCTGGTTGTTTTGCCATTGATTAATTATTCCTCAACTGAGCCGCCAGCAGCTTCGATTGCTGCTTTAGCACCTTGAGTTACACGCAAACCGCGTACAACTACCGCACTTTTAACTTCACCGGCAAGAATAACTTTAGCGAATTGAATATTATTTGAAATAATATTCGCGGCTTTCAATGACTCTAAGGTCACTTCGCCGTCTACTTTCGCTAAATCATTCAAACGAATTTCAGCCGAAACCAGTGCTTTTTGTGAAGTGAAACCGAATTTCGGTAAACGACGGTATAAAGGCATTTGACCACCTTCGAAGCCACGACGAACGCCACCACCGTTGTTACGGGATTTTTGTCCTTTGTGACCGCGACCACCTGTTTTACCTAAACCGGAACCAATACCACGTCCAAGACGTTTAGCACTTTTTTTAGCTCCATCAGCCGGAGACAGAGTATTTAAACGCATTCTCTTACTCCTCTACTTTAACCATGTATGAAACTTGGTTGATCATCCCACGGACAGCCGGCGTATCGATTAACTCGACTGTGTGGTTGATACGGCGAAGACCAAGACCACGAAGCGTAGCTTTGTGTTTCGGTAAACGACCGATTGAGCTACGGGTTTGTGTTACTTTGATAGTTTTTGCCATGATCAATTACCCCAAAATTTCATCAACGGTTTTACTGCGTTTCGCAGCAACCATTTCTGGTGATTTCATATTTGCCAATGCATCAATAGTTGCACGGACAACGTTAATTGGGTTGGTTGAACCGTATGCTTTAGACAATACGTTACGCACGCCAGCAACTTCTAATACTGCACGCATCGCACCGCCTGCGATAATCCCGGTACCTTCACTGGCTGGTTGCATAAATACGCGTGAACCAGTGTGAGCGCCCTTGACAGGGTGCTGTAAAGTACCTTCTGTAATCGCTACATTAACCATATTGCGACGGGCTTTTTCCATCGCTTTTTGGATCGCTGCCGGAACTTCACGGGCTTTACCGTAACCAAAACCTACGCGACCGTTACCATCACCTACCACTGTCAATGCAGCGAAGCTGAAAATACGACCACCTTTAACTGTTTTAGATACACGGTTTACCGCGATTAGCTTCTCTTGCAGTTCACCAGCTTGTTTTTCGATGTTTGACATCTCAAATTCCTCTATTAGAACTGTAGACCAGCTTCACGAGCCGCATCGGCCAATGCTTGCACACGACCATGATATTTAAAACCGGAACGGTCAAAGGCAACGGATTGTACGCCTTTAGCCAACGCTCTTTCAGCAACAGCTTTACCTACTACTGCAGCAGCATCTTTATTACCGGTGTATTTCACTTGCTCACTAATGACTTTTTCAACAGTTGAAGCAGCGGCAAGTACTTCTGAACCGTTAGGTGCAATAACTTGCGCATAAATGTGACGAGGAGTGCGGTGAATAACCAAACGGGTTACTCCTTGTTCTCTCATCGCATGACGTGCGCGAGTTGCACGACGGATACGAGCCAATTTCTTATCCATAGTGTTACCTTATTATTTTTTCTTAGCCTCTTTGGTACGTACGACTTCATCATCATAACGTACCCCTTTGCCTTTGTAAGGCTCAGGACGGCGATAAGCACGAATGTCTGCTGCAACTTGACCAATAAGCTGTTTGTCTGCACCGGTCAAAACGATTTCAGTTTGTGACGGGCATTCCGCTTTGATACCTGCCGGCAATGCGTGCTCAACCGGGTGAGAGAAACCTAAACTTAAAGCAATGCTGTTGCCTTTAATTTGAGCTCTGTAACCTACACCCACCAATCTTAACTTCTTAGTGAAGCCTTCAGTAACACCGATAACCATTGCGTTAACAAGCGCGCGAGTTGTACCGGATTGTGCATTTGCGCTTTTGCCTTCGTTACGAGGAACAAAAGTCAACGCACCATCTTCTTGTTTAACTTCAACTTCATTGTGAATGGTACGAGATAACTCACCATTCTTACCTTTTACCGTTAATAGCTGGCCGTTAAGTTTTACCTCAACGCCGGCAGGAATATTAACGGGTGCTTTAGCAACACGAGACATCTTCCTACCTCTCTATTAAGCTACGTAACAGATGATCTCACCGCCTAAACCGGCTTTACGCGCGGCACGGTCAGTCATCACACCTTTAGATGTAGAAACGACAGCGATACCTAACCCACCCATTACACTTGGTAACTCGTCTTTACGTTTATAGATACGCAGACCGGGACGGCTGATACGTTGGATACTTTCTACAACAGGTTTGCCTTGGAAATATTTCAAAGTGATTTCCAGTTCAGGTTTAGCACCTTCGGAAATTTTCACGCTTTCAACATAACCTTCTTCTGCAAGCACATTGGCGATAGCCACTTTTAGCTTGGACGAAGGCATATTGACCGCGATTTTGTTCGCAGACTGACCGTTACGAATACGGGTCAGCATATCTGCGATTGGATCTTGCATGCTCATGTGTCTTTACTCCCATGATTCCAAAATAAAGTGGTTGATTACCAGCTTGCTTTCTTAAGACCCGGGATCTCACCGCGCATAGCAGCTTCACGGACCTTAATACGGCTCAAACCGAACTTACGCAACACACCGTGCGGACGACCGGTTTGGCGGCAACGATTACGCTGACGAGACGGGCTGGAATCGCGTGGTAAAGCTTGTAACTTCAACACCGCGTTCCAACGATCTTCGTCGGAGGCATTTGCGTCTGAAATAATTGCTTTCAGCTCGATACGTTGAGCATAGAATTTTTCAGCCAATTTAGCGCGCTTTAAATCGCGCATTTTCATTGATACTTTAGCCATTTGTAACCTGCCTTATTTACGGAATGGGAAGTTAAAGGCAGCCAGTAATGCTTGACCTTCTTCATCTGTCTTCGCAGTCGTTGTGATAGTAATATCCAAACCACGAACACGATCCACTTTATCGTAATCGATTTCAGGGAAGATGATTTGCTCACGCACACCCATGCTGTAGTTTCCACGGCCGTCAAATGATTTCGCGTTTAAACCACGGAAATCACGGACACGAGGAACCGCAATATAAATCAATCGTTCAAAGAATTCCCACATACGTTCGCCACGTAGGGTCACTTTGCAGCCGATTGGATATCCCTGACGAATCTTAAAGCCTGCAACGGATTTGCGTGCTTTAGTGATTAAAGGTTTTTGACCGCTGATTGCCGCCAGATTCGCTACCGCGTTATCTAACAGTTTTTTATCGGTCAGAGCTTCACCCACACCCATATTCAGGGTTATCTTTTCGACTCGTGGGACTTGCATGACAGATTTGTAGCCGAATTTATTTTTCAATTCGCTTACTACTGTATCTCTGTAATAATCATGCAGTTTCGCCATCGCTATACTCCAGTATTATTTAATTGTTTCACCAGTAGATTTGAAGAAACGGACTTTTTTGCCATCTTCAAACCGGAATCCTACGCGGTCAGCTTTGTTCGTTGTAGGGTTGTAGATTGCTACGTTAGAAACGTCGATTGCCGCTTCTTTCTTCACAATGCCACCGGCTTTACCTAAAGCCGGAACCGGTTTCTCATGTTTGGAAACCATGTTTAAACCTTCAACGATCACTTTACCGTTAGGCATAACTTTTGTTACTTTACCACGCTTGCCTTTGCCCTTTTCAGCGCTTCCGGTTAGCATGATTACTTCATCGTTTTGACGGATTTTTGCAGCCATGACACTCTCCTTACACTACTTCCGGGGCCAATGAAATGATTTTCATAAACTTCTCTGAGCGAAGTTCACGAGTCACTGGTCCGAAAATACGTGTACCGATTGGTTGCTCGGTATTATTGTTTAAAATAACACAGGCATTACCATCGAAGCGAATAACTGCACCATCTGGGCGACGTACACCCTTCTTGGTGCGCACAACAACCGCCTTTAATACATCACCTTTTTTTACTTTACCGCGAGGAATTGCTTCTTTCACAGTAATTTTGATGATGTCGCCAATACCAGCGTAACGACGGTGTGAGCCACCTAGAACCTTGATACACATTACGCTGCGAGCGCCTGAATTATCAGCAACGTCCAGCATAGTCTGTTCTTGGATCATATTAGTGCTCCGCTAAAATCAAAATAAACCCTTTCGGGACGAACCTGTTTACCCAATGCAAACAGGGTGCGGATTGTATCAAACGGTCAAAAGGAAAGCAACTGGATTTTCGTGTTATCGCCAAGATTTATCGGCTTATGCGGCAGGAGAAACGGCAATAAAAAACCGCACTTTGAAAGTGCGGTTTTCTATTTTGGATTCAAAACAATAATTAGATTACTGCTTTTTCAATCACACGAACTAAAGTCCATGATTTGGTTTTAGAAATTGGGCGACATTCGCGAATTTCTACTAAATCACCAACGTTAGCGTCGTTAGCTTCGTCGTGGACGTGCAATTTGGTGGTACGACGGATAAACTTCCCATAAAGCGGATGTTTAACCATACGTTCGATTGCGATAGTGAAAGATTTATCCATCTTGTCACTGACAACACGACCTTGCACTGTACGAATTTTATCAGTCATTACTCACCCGCCTTTTCGGTTAGAACAGTTTTAACTTGCGCAATACTACGGCGCACTTGTTTTAACTGATGGGTTTGTTGAAGCTGACCGGTGGCTGCTTGCATACGCAATTTGAATTGCTCACCTAACAAGTTAACCAATTCAGCATTCAGCTCTTCAACAGTTTTTGTACGTAGTTCTTGAGCTTTCATTACATCACCGTTTTAGTTACGAATGTGGTCTTGATTGGCAATTTCGCCGCTGCTAATGCAAAGGCTTCTCTTGCGATTTCTTCAGACACACCGTCCATTTCATATAGCACTTTACCCGGTTGGATTAAGGCTACCCAGTACTCAACGTTACCTTTACCTTTACCCATACGGACTTCCAATGGTTTTTCAGTAATTGGTTTATCCGGGAATACACGAATCCAGATTTTACCCTGACGTTTAACAGCACGGGTCATCGCACGGCGAGCCGCTTCGATTTGACGTGCGGTCAAACGACCACGACCAACTGCTTTCAGACCGAATGTACCGAAACTGACGTCGGTACCTGCCGCTAAGCCACGGTTACGACCTTTGTGGACTTTACGGAATTTTGTACGTTTTGGTTGCAACATTTATTCAATCTCCTTACTTACGACCTTTGCGCGCTTTTTTCGGCTGCGCTTCAGGTTGTTGTTCTGATTGCATAACTGCAGCCATTCCACCAAGAATCTCACCTTTGAAAATCCATACTTTTACGCCGATAACGCCGTAAGTGGTATGAGCTTCCGCTGTGTTATAATCGATGTCTGCACGTAATGTATGCAAAGGCACGCGACCTTCACGATACCATTCAGAACGTGCAATCTCTGCACCACCCAAACGACCGCTTACTTCAACTTTGATCCCTTGAGCACCTAAGCGCATTGCGTTCTGTACGGCTTTTTTCATTGCACGACGGAACATAACACGGCGCTCTAATTGTGAAGCAATGCTTTCGGCGACTAAACGCGCATCCAGTTCGGGTTTTTTCACTTCGGTGATGTTGATTTGCGCAGGCACACCAGTGATTTCAGCCAGTTTGTTACGCAATTTTTCAACATCTTCGCCTTTTTTACCGATAACGATACCCGGACGAGCGGTGTGAATGGTCACACGAATGCTCTTCGCCGGACGCTCGATGTCGATACGGGCAACAGAAGCGTTAGCTAATTCTTTGTTCAAGAATTTACGTACTTTGAAATCGCCTTCCAAGTTGTCAGCGAAATCTTTTGTATTCGCAAACCAGGTTGAACTCCAAGGTTTAACAATTCCTAGGCGAATACCATTAGGATGTACTTTTTGACCCATTGTTATTCTCCTACTTGTCAGACACAACCACAGTGATGTGGCTTGTACGTTTTAAAATACGATCTGCGCGACCTTTAGCGCGTGGCATCACACGCTTCATGCTTGGACCTTCGTCAACGAAGATTTTAGCAACTTTAAGATCATCGATATCTGCACCGTCATTGTGCTCTGCGTTCGCAATTGCAGACTCTAAAACTTTTTTCACTAAAGCCGCAGCTTTTTTGTTAGTGAAAGTCAAAATTTCCAGAGCTTGAGCAACATTTTTACCGCGAATTAAATCAGCAACTAAGCGAGCTTTTTGAGCTGAAGTGCGAGCGAAACGATGTTTTGCAATAGTTTCCATCTTTTACTTCCTTCCTTACTTAGCTTTCTTATCAGCGGCATGACCGCGGTAAGTACGAGTCGGGGCAAATTCACCCAATTTGTGGCCGATCATTTCATCGGACACAAAAACAGGAACGTGCTGACGACCATTATGGACGGCGATGGTCAATCCGATCATTGATGGAATGATCATTGAACGACGGGACCAAGTTTTAATTGGTTTTTTATCCCCGCTTTCCACCGCTTTCTCTACCTTCTTCAGCAAGTGTAGGTCAATAAATGGACCCTTCTTGAGAGAACGTGGCATGGCTTATCCTCTTTATTAATTAAAATTATTTACCACGGCGACGTACGATATATTTATCAGTACGTTTGTTGTGGCGAGTTTTCTTACCTTTGGTTTGAACGCCCCAAGGTGTTACCGGGTGTTTACCAAAGTTACGACCTTCACCACCACCATGAGGGTGATCTACCGGGTTCATCGCCGTACCGCGAACGGTTGGGCGAACACCACGCCAGCGGTTCGCACCGGCTTTACCCAGTACGCGCAGCATGTGCTCGGAGTTTCCGACTTCACCGATAGTTGCCTGACATTCAGATAACACTTTACGCATTTCGCCTGAACGAAGACGCAGAGTTACATAGTTACCTTCACGAGCAATGATTTGCACATACGCACCGGCAGAACGGGCGATTTGACCGCCTTTGCCCGGTTTTAATTCTACGTTATGCACAGTTGTACCAACCGGAATATTACGCATTGGTAATGCGTTGCCCACTTTAATTGGCGCTTGGGTTCCCGCTTGGATTTGATCGCCTGCTGACAAACCTTTCGGTGCTAAGATATAACGGCGTTCACCGTCTTTATATAACACCAATGCGATGTTTGCAGAACGATTCGGATCATATTCCAGACGCTCAACAACCGCAGGTACATCTAACTTGTTACGTTTGAAGTCCACGATACGGTAATGTTGTTTGTGACCACCACCGATATGACGGGTAGTGATACGTCCGAAGTTGTTACGACCACCGGTTTTAGATTTGGTATCTAAAAGTGGCGCATAAGGTTTACCCTTATGTAGATCAGGGTTAACGATTTTAACTACGTGACGACGACCAGCGGAGGTCGGCTTACATTTAACGATAGCCATTATTTTCTACTCCTCTGATTACTCTGCACTGTCAAGAAAGTCCAAATTTTGGCCTTCTTGCAAGGTTACATACGCTTTTTTCCAGTCGCTACGACGACCTGTTTTCGCACCGTGACGTTTGGTTTTACCTTTAACAACCACTGTACGGACAGAATCGACTTTCACTTCAAACAAGTTTTCAACTGCGTTGGCAATTTCCACTTTGTTTGCGTCTTTCGCTACTTTGAAAACAATCGTATTTGACTGTTCAGCGTTATTAGTCGCTTTTTCAGAGACGTGAGGTGCTTTCAGCACTTTCAGCAAACGTTCTTCTAGAATCATGCTAACATCTCCTCAATTTGCTTAACAGCTTCAGCGGTAACAACGACTTTCTCGAAAGCAATCAGACTTACCGGATCAATCGCTTGAACGTCACGCACATCTACTTTGTAAAGGTTGCGTGCAGCCAAGAAGAGATTTTCATCTAAAGCCGCTGTAATGATCAGCACATCTTCCAGTGCCATCTCTTTTAATTTTTGAACCAACACTTTTGTTTTCGGGGCGGCAACTTCGAATTTTTCAACCACGATCAAACGATCTTGACGAACCAATTCGGAAAGAATGCTCTTAATTGCACCGCGATACATTTTTTTGTTCACTTTTTGGCTGTGATCTTGTGGCTTAGCCGCAAATGTCACACCACCTGAACGCCAGATAGGGCTTTTCACGTTACCGGAACGCGCACGGCCCGTACCTTTTTGACGCCATGGTTTTTTGCCTGAACCTGCTACTTCAGCACGAGTTTTTTGTGCACGAGTACCTTGGCGAGCACCTGCTGCATAAGCAACAACAACTTGGTGTACCAACGCTTCGTTAAACTCACGTCCGAAGGTAGTTTCAGAAACAGTCAATGCACTTTGTGCATCTTTAGTTACTAATTCCATTCCTATCTCCTAGACTTATGCTTTAGCTTTAACAGCGGGTTTAACAATTAAATCACTACCGGTCGCGCCTGGAACGGCACCTTTGACCAATAATAATTTACGTTCAGCATCAACGCGAACCACTTCCAGGGATTGAACGGTTACACGCTCAGCACCTAAGTGACCTGCCATTTTTTTACCTTTGAATACACGGCCCGGAGTTTGGTTTTGACCAATAGATCCCGGAACACGGTGAGACAAAGAGTTACCGTGGGTAGCATCTTGAGTACGGAAGTTCCAGCGTTTTACTGTACCGGCGAAACCTTTACCTTTAGAAGTACCTGTTACGTCAACTTTTTTAACGTCTGCGAAGACATCAACATTAATTTCCTGCCCCAAAGCGAACTCTTCACCTTCGGTACGGAATTCCCATAAACCGCGACCAGCTTCAACACCTGCTTTAACGAAATGACCTGCTTCTGGCTTAGTTACACGACTTGCTTTTTTAGAGCCAGTAGTAACCTGAACTGCAGAATAGCCATCTGTTTCAAGGGTTTTCACTTGAGTCACACGGTTGGCTTCGATTTCGATTACGGTAACTGGAATAGACACACCGGCTTCTGTGAAGACGCGAGTCATACCAACTTTACGACCGATTAAACCAATCATTGTATTAACCTCTTAAATAATTCCCTAATTAACCTAGGCTGATCTGCACGTCAACGCCGGCAGCCAGATCTAAACGCATAAGCGCGTCAACAGTTTTCTCCGTTGGTTCAACGATATCGACCAAACGTTTATGAGTACGAATCTCGTATTGGTCACGCGCGTCTTTGTTGACGTGCGGAGAAATCAATACGGTGAAACGCTCTTTACGGGTCGGTAATGGAATTGGACCACGAACTTGAGCACCTGTGCGCTTAGCTGTTTCTACGATTTCCGCAGTGGATTGATCGATCAAACGATGATCAAACGCTTTCAAACGGATACGGATTCTTTGGTTCTGCATGAGACCAGAGCTCCATTCTAAAAATTAGATAACAAAAAACCGACACCTCAATTTCCCTACTGCATAAACGTGAAAATGAAGTGCGATTAAGCCTATTTTAGCTCCCCTATCGGGAACATTGTCAGCAACAACCTCAGGCTGTCACTCGTTTGATAAATGATTACACCAAACGACTCTCTTACGAAAGTCCGCAGATTCTATAGAATCAGCGCACAGATTGCAAGCACTTTCCGTAAAATAATTTGATTATTTCTTATACCGCACTTTGCCGCTTTTTTCACGTTGCAGGCTTTCCCTCCCCGACTAAATTTGTTATCGTTTGCGCGGGTTTTGCCGTTGCAAAATTGATACGAAAAGCACCGCACTTTTCACTTTTTATTACTCGTCTGCCGATAGGAAAACGCCGATGAAAATTGCCGCCAGTCAAGGCACAGAATTCGCCTTTTTGTCTGACTACAAAATTATGGACATTGATATGACCGATTTCACCAATGTCTGTGCCGTGGTAACCACGATTAACGATCTGCCCGAAGTGTGGGAAGAGCTGGAACGTTTGGGGTTTGCCATTCCGATTTTCGCCGCGATTGAATACGGCGAAACCGTGCCGGACAAGTGGCTGACCGAGCTGTACGGCGTGATCGAGCTGGCGGAAGACCAAAAATACTACAACGGGCAGTTGATCAACGCCGCCGCCGCCGATTATATCGACACCCTTGACCCGCCGTTTTTCCAAGCCTTGAAAGAATACACCGACTACGGCAACGCCGCCTTTGACTGTCCGGGACACCAAGGCGGACAATTTTTCCGCAAACACCCGTCCGGTCGCCGCTTCTATCTCTATTTCGGCGAAACCCTGTTCCGCGCCGATTCCTGTAATGCCGATGTGCGTTTGGGCGATTTGCTGATCCACGAAGGCCCGGCTTTCCAAGCGCAAGCCCATGCGGCACGGGTGTTTAACGCCGACAAAACCTATTTCGTCCTCAACGGTACCTCGTCCGCCAACAAAGTGGCAATCGGCGCACTAGTCACGAAAGGCGATTTGGTGCTGTTTGACCGCAACAACCATAAATCGGTGCACCAAGGCGCATTGACCATCAGCGGCGCAACACCGGTGTATATGGAAACCACCCGCAACGCCTACGGCTTTATCGGCGGCATTCCGTCACACTGTTTTGAAGAAGCCGATATCCGCGCGCAAATCGCCAAAGTCGCGCCGGAACGTGCCAACGACAAACGTCCGTTCCGTTTAGCGGTAATTCAGTTAGGCACTTACGACGGCACGATTTATAACGCGCGCCAAGTGGTTGATCGTATCGGACATCTGTGCGATTACATTCTGTTTGACTCGGCGTGGGTCGGTTACGAACAATTTATTCCGATGATGCGTGATTGTTCGCCGCTATTATTAGAACTGAACGAAAACGACCCGGGCATTTTGGTGACCCAATCGGTGCATAAACAGCAAGCCGGTTTTTCGCAGGCTTCGCAAATCCATAAAAAAGACAACCATATCCGCCTGCAAACGCGGTATTGCAACCATAAACGGTTCAACAACGCCTTTATGATGCACGCCTCGACCAGCCCGTTCTATCCGCTGTTCGCCTCGCTCGATGTCAATGCCAAAATGCACGCCGGCAAAGCCGGAAAACGGATGTGGCAGGAATGCGTGCTCAGCAGCGTGGAAGTGCGCAAAATGTTGCTGAAAACCTGTAAATTGATTCGTCCGTTCGTGCCGCCGATGGTGGACGGCAAATCATGGGAAAACCATAAAACCGAAGATATTGCCAACAATATCCGCTTCTTCCAATTCGCCAAAGACGCACGCTGGCACGATTTCGACGGTTATGCCGAAGAGCAGTATTTTATCGACCCGTGCAAATTGTTACTCACCACGCCGGGGATCAATATGGAAACCGGCGAATATGAAGAGTTCGGTATCCCGGCAACGATTTTGGCGCATTTCCTGCGCGAACGTTCGGTGATTCCGGAAAAAGCCGACTTGAACTCGATTTTGTTCTTATTAACCCCGGCGGAAACCATGGCGAAATTCCAACATTTGGTCGCCAATATCGCCCGTTTTGAAGAGCATATTCAAGACAACACGCCGGTGATCGATATGCTGCCGACCTTGGCAAAAGCCTATCCGCAATACGGCAAAATGCGGATTAAAGATCTGTGCCAAAAACTGCACGATTTCTACGCCAAACACCGCTTAAACGAACTGCAACAGCAAATGTTCCTGCGTGACGCTTGGCCGAAAATGCACATCACCCCTGACGAATGCCACAACGCCTTTATCCGCAACCAAGTGGAATTGGTGCCGCTGTCTGAAATTCGCGGGCGCACCGCCGCCGAAGGCGCATTGCCATACCCGCCGGGCGTGTTGTGTATCGTCCCGGGCGAAGTGTGGGACGGTGCCGTGTTGGATTACTTCTTAGCGCTGGAACAAGGTATCAACGAGCTGCCGGGCTTCGAACCGGAAATCCAAGGCGTGTATCTGGAAGCCGACGAATTCGGTCACAAACGCGCCTCGGCGTATGTGTTGAAACAATAGTTCAATCGGTTAAAGGCAAAGTGCGGTTTAACCGCACTTTCCCATTAAACCGCCATGCTATCCAACAACTCCACCTGACTCTGTTTCGCCATGGTTTCCACATAAGCCCGCACTTTTTGCGGCAGCACCAAATCCTTAACAACGGTTAAGGAACGCAAGGTTGGGAACAGGTGAATATCATCTTCCGATAACTCGCCGTTGACCGCACTTTCGCTTTGAATCAAGGTGGCTAATGTTTGCAAGTGCGGTTGCAGTTGTTGTAAATATAACGGCGTGTCGGCAAGCAGTTGCCCCAGATCGCCGACCCAGTTTGTCATGCGTTGGATATAGCGTTCTCTCGCCGATTCCGTTGCAATTTCAGCAAACGGCGCTTGGGTGAAGCGCGGGATAATCAACGGCGAGACCAGATTTTTCACCGTCTCTAACCAGTCGCTAATCGCTGGATTGGTTGCGCCGCTCAAGTGCGGTTTGCCGTCCAGTTGATCGATATAGCACACAATATCCATACTCTCCGGCATAAAACTGCCGTCGGTTTTTTGCAGAATCGGCACCACTTTGCGCCCGACCATTTGTGTCGGGGTGTCGATATCGTCTTCCATCAACACCACTTTTTCCACCGCCACGTTCTTCAAGCCGAAAATCATCGCCGCTTTGACACAAAACGGGCAATGCTGATAAATAAACAGTTTCATCGCGTTCTCCTTTCGTTTCCCCCATGCCGAACCGCACTTTGACTATCTGCGCCGCTCGACGAATAATCCTTGCGTTTAGCCTATCACGTCTATAGCACCCAAGCCAATATTCAGGTACAATCCGCCAATTAACTGATAAATAAAAATTGGCATAGAGAACCCTTTTTAGATGAAAAATATTCGTAACTTTTCCATTATCGCCCATATCGACCACGGCAAATCGACCCTGTCCGACCGTTTGATTCAAACCTGCGGCGGCTTGAGTGATCGCGAAATGGCGGAGCAGGTTCTGGATTCAATGGATCTGGAGCGTGAGCGTGGGATCACGATTAAAGCGCAAAGCGTGACCTTGAACTATCAAGCCAAAGACGGCGAAACCTATCAATTGAACTTTATCGACACCCCGGGCCACGTCGATTTTTCCTATGAAGTATCACGTTCGCTTGCTGCCTGTGAGGGCGCGTTGTTAGTGGTGGACGCAGGGCAAGGCGTGGAAGCGCAAACCTTGGCGAACTGTTATACCGCACTTGAGATGGATCTGAATGTTGTGCCGATTTTAAACAAAATCGACTTACCGGCGGCAGATCCGGAGCGCGTGGCGGAAGAGATCGAAGATATCGTCGGCATCGAAGCCGCCGACGCGGTGCGCTGTTCGGCGAAAACCGGCGTGGGAATCGAAGACGTGCTGGAAGTGATCGTCAAAGAAATCCCACCGCCTGAGGGCGATCCTAACGCACCGTTGCAAGCCTTGATCATCGACTCGTGGTTCGATAACTATCTCGGCGTGGTGTCGTTGGTGCGGATTAAAAACGGTACATTGAAGAAAAACGACAAAATCAAAGTGATGAGCACCGGCATTTCCTACGGCGTGGATCGCTTGGGGATTTTCACCCCGAAACAGGTCGATACCACCGAACTGAAGTGCGGTGAAGTGGGCTGGATTGTGTGCGGTATCAAAGATATTTTGGGTGCGCCGGTCGGCGATACCTTAACCCTGCAACACAAATCCGCCGAACTGCCGCTGCCGGGCTTTAAAAAAGTCAAACCGCAAGTGTACGCCGGTTTGTTCCCGATCAGCTCCGACGATTACGAAGCGTTCCGCGACGCGCTGGGCAAACTCAGCTTGAATGACGCCTCGCTGTTCTACGAACCGGAAAACTCGACCGCACTTGGCTTCGGTTTTCGCTGTGGCTTCTTGGGCTTACTGCATATGGAGATTATCCAAGAGCGGTTGGAACGGGAATACGATCTGGATTTAATCACCACCGCGCCGACGGTTGTGTATGAAGTGGAGCTGACCGACGGCACGGTTGAACACGTTGACAGCCCGGCAAAATTGCCGCCGTTGAACAACATTGCCGAAATCCGCGAGCCGATTGCCGAATGTAATATGCTGTTGCCACAGCAATATTTGGGTAATGTGATTACGCTGTGTATCGAAAAGCGCGGCGTGCAGACCAACATGGTCTATCACGGCAACCAAGTGGCTTTAACTTATGAAATTCCGTTGGGCGAAGTGGTGCTGGATTTCTTCGACCGCCTGAAATCGACCTCGCGCGGTTATGCCTCGTTGGATTACAGCTTCAAGCGTTTCCAAGCGGCAAACATGGTGCGGGTGGATATTATGATTAACGGCGAACGGGTCGACGCGCTGGCGTTAATCGTACATAAAGACAATGCGCCGTATCGCGGGCGCGAATTGGTGGAAAAAATGAAAGAATTGATTCCGCGTCAGCAATTTGACATTGCGATTCAAGCGGCGATCGGCAACCATATCATCGCCCGTTCGACGGTGAAACAGTTGCGTAAAAACGTGTTGGCGAAGTGTTACGGCGGTGATGTCAGCCGTAAGAAAAAACTGCTACAGAAACAAAAAGAGGGTAAAAAACGCATGAAGTCCCTCGGCAATGTGGAAGTGCCGCAAGAGGCGTTTTTAGCCATTTTACACGTTGGCAAAGATAAATAAGGAAAGCGAATGTCGAAATTTTTTCTGCCGATTCTGTTAGTCTGCGGCTATGTATTATGGAAAGTGCTGGATCATCTGGCACTGCCGAACACTTTTTCCATTCTGTTAATCGTGTTCACCCTGATCGCCGGTGCAACCTGGTGTTATAACCGTTTTTCGGTCGAGCCGAAACGCCAACGGCAAATCACCCGTTTGGAACAACGCAGCGGCAAAACGTTGAGCGAAGAAGAGCGTGCCCAAGTCGAGCCGATTTCCGAAGGCAGCGAGTTTGTCGCTTCGCTGTTTCCGGTGTTGGCGATTGTGCTGTTGGTGCGCTCTTTCCTGTTCGAGCCGTTCCAAATCCCGTCCGGCTCAATGGAGCCGAGTTTACGGATCGGCGATTTCGTGATTGTGGAAAAATATGCTTACGGCGTGAAAGATCCGATTTTCCAAAATACCTTAATCCCTGTCGGCGAGCCAAAACGCGGCGATGTGGTGGTGTTTAAAGCGCCACCGCAACCGACGGTGGATTACATTAAACGCGTGGTCGGTTTACCGGGCGATCATATCAAATATGACCAAGCCAGCGGCGCGCTGACCGTCACCCCGGCAAAGTGCGGTACGGCGGTGTGTGAGCCGGAAGTCTATCAATACAGCGATGCCAAAGCCAACCCCGACTTTTTCTATCACGGCAATGCGCAAATCGAGATGAACGAAAAAGGTGCGGTGACCCACCAAATTCTGCTCAATCCGGTACGTTTTTATGTGGATGCGGCATATTATAAACAGCCGGGCAATCCGCCGGGCGAATGGACTGTGCCGGAAGGCGAATATTTTATGATGGGCGACAACCGCGATAACAGCGATGATAGCCGTTTTTGGGGCTTTGTGCCGGAAAAAGCCTTGGTCGGCAAAGCCAGTTGGATTTGGTTGAGCTTGGATAAAAAAGCCAATGAATGGCCGAGCGGTATTCGCACCGAACGCCTGTTCACCTCAATTCAGTAAGGTGCGGCATGATACAACATCTGGACAGATTACAAGGCAAAATCGGCTATCAATTCAACAATCTTACGTTGTTGAAACAGGCGCTGACCCACCGTAGCGCCGATAGCAAACACAATGAGCGCTTGGAATTTTTAGGCGATTCGATTCTGAATTTTATCATTGGCGAAGCGTTGTTTAAGCAGTTTGATAAAGTCGATGAGGGCGATCTCAGCCGTATGCGCGCCACCTTGGTGCGTGAAAAAACACTGGCGATTTTGGCACGCGAATTCGAATTGGGCAACTATCTGCGCCTGGGGCAAGGCGAGTTAAAGAGCGGCGGCTATCGCCGTGATTCGATTTTATCCGACGGCGTGGAAGCGATTATCGGCGCAATGTACCTCGACAGCGGTCTGGAAAAGATTATGCCGGTGGTGCGCGCGTGGTATAAAACCTTCCTCGCCGAGATTAAACCGGGCGACAACCAAAAAGACCCGAAAACCCGCTTGCAGGAATACCTGCAAGGCAACCGCCAACCGCTGCCGGAATATGAAGTGATTGATATTCAAGGGGAGGCGCACAAACAACTGTTTAAAGTCGAATGCCGGGTCAGCAGTCTGGATAAAACCGTGGTCGGACAGGGGCAAAGCCGGCGCAAGGCAGAACAAGCCGCTGCAGAAGCCATTTTGCAACAACTTAATTTAACCAAATAGGCATGCTATGACAGAGATAACCACCGACCTACAAAACCAAACCGCCGCAAGCGAAACGACGGGCGAAACCTACTGCGGCTTTATCGCGATTGTCGGCCGCCCGAACGTGGGCAAATCCACCCTGCTGAATAAACTGCTGGGACAGAAAATTTCGATCACCTCGCGCAAAGCGCAAACCACCCGCCACCGCATTGTCGGTATCGACACCGAGGGCGCATATCAGGCGATTTACGTCGATACGCCGGGCTTACACATCGAAGAAAAACGCGCGATCAACCGCCTGATGAACAAAGCCGCCAGCAGCGCGATCGGCGACGTTGATCTGATTTTTTTCGTGGTGGACGGCACCCATTGGACCGATGATGACGAAATGGTGCTGAACAAACTGCGTGCGGCAAAAGCGCCGGTGATTTTGGTGATTAACAAAATTGATAACGTGAAAGACAAAGACGAAATGTTGCCGTTTATCACCGCGTTGAATCAGCGGTTTGAATTTAAAGCCACCGTGCCGATTTCCGCCCAGCGCGGTAACAATGTCCATCAGCTGAAAAAACTGGTGCAACAGACGTTACGCCCGGGTATTCATCACTTCCCTGAAGATTACATCACCGACCGTTCGCAACGTTTTATGGCTTCGGAAATCATTCGGGAAAAATTAATGCGCTTTATGGGCGAGGAATTGCCGTATTCGGTTACGGTCGAAATCGAGCAATTTAAAACCAACGAGCGCGGCACATATGAGATCAACGGTTTGATTTTGGTCGAGCGCGAAGGGCAGAAAAAAATGGTGATTGGCCATCAAGGGCAAAAAATCAAAACCATTGGCATTGAAGCACGCGCCGATATGGAGAAACTGTTTGAGAACAAAGTCCATTTAGAGCTGTGGGTGAAAGTGAAATCCGGCTGGGCAGACGACGAACGCGCACTGCGGAGCTTGGGTTATATGGACGAATAATTGCTGTTTTTTATAACCGCACTTTGGTTTTTTCTCATTCATCTTAAAGTCGCTATCGGGTTCGCCGATGGCGATTTTCTTTTTTTATCACTATCGCTATTTCGCCTCGCGGCGACCGTACTTTTTTCTCATTTATCTAAAAGTTAGCTATCGGGTTTCGCCGATGGCGACTTACTTTTTTTGCTTGTACAAAAAAAGTAAGCAAAAAAATACACCCCAATTGTAGTGCTAATCTTCGCCTTTGCTAATTTCTACGGTCAATTTGTAAACTTGCCTGCTACGCAGGCTTCGGACACGACAAATTGACCTTGAAATCTTCACGCAAACGCTCAGGCACTCCAGATGGGGAATTGAAAACCAACCGCACCGCACTTTGATTTTTTTATTTATAATTAAGTCGTTATATCCTGGGCGCATTCAATGCGCTCCTACACTTCCCTTACAATACTTCTGTTGCAATTAAAATCTGGTGTTCTGCGTCGTGTTTTTGGGTTCCCTTGTGAACTGCCTGAGCATGTGTGAAATTTGTAGGGAAATTTTTTTGTTTGAGCGAAGCGAGTTTGCCCGCGTAGCGGGCGCATTAAAAATTTTCCGTTAAGCAAGTTCACACTAAGCGAAGAAAAGCAGTTCATTAGGGTGAGCGTAGCGTATAAAAGTATGGTCGCCGCGAGGCGAAAAAACGATAGTGATAAAAAAGTAAGTTTCCATCGGCGAAACCCGATAGCGATTTTAAGATGAATGAGAAAAAACCAAAGTGCGGTATGCTTCTCCGCTAAAATCCTGTAAAATGCTTGCCCTTTAACCACCGTGGTTCGTAACCCTCCCACGCAAAAAAACTAGGACAATGCGATGCAACAAAAAGCACTGGTGATCTTCTCCGGCGGACAAGATTCCACCACCTGCCTGCTACAGGCAATTCAACACTACGGCAAAGAAAACGTCGAAGCCGTGACCTTTCAATACGGGCAACGCCATGCGATTGAACTGGAAAAAGCGCAATGGATCGCACAGGATCTGGGCGTGAAACAAACCCTGATCGACACCAGCGTAATCAAAGCCATCACCACCAATGCGCTGATGGATCAAAGTGCGGTCATCGAAGAGAACGACGATATGCCGAATACCTTTGTCGATGGACGCAACGCCCTGTTTTTACTCTATGCCGCGATTTACGCCAAAGGACAGGGCATTCGCAATATCATCACCGGCGTATGCGAAACCGATTTCAGCGGCTACCCCGACTGCCGTGATGTGTTCGTCAAATCGATGAACGTCACCCTTAATCTGGCAATGGATTACAACTTCAATATCCAAACACCATTGATGTATTTAGACAAAAAACAGACTTGGGCATTAGCCGATCAGCTCGGCGGTTTGGACTATATCCGCCGACACACCCACACCTGCTATCTCGGCATCGAAGGCGGTTGCCACGAGTGCCCGAGCTGCAAATTGCGCGAAAAAGGGTTGAATGAATACCTGGCGGAAAAAGAGGCAAACCATGTTTAAAATCAGCAAAGAATTCAGTTTCGATATGGCGCACATGCTCGACGGACACGACGGCAAATGCAAAAACCTGCACGGACACACCTATAAGCTGCAAGTGGAACTGTGCGCGCCGCTGCTGACCGATGAAGCAAAGTGCGGTATGGTGATGGATTACAGTGATCTGAAAAACGTAGTGGACGAATTAATCCTCAAACCGATGGATCATGCGTTTATCTTTGATGAAAATAGCGCGAAAGAGTGCAAGGTGGCGGCGTTGTTGCAAGAATTGGATTCGAAAGTGTTCGCCCTGCCCTACCGCACCACCGCCGAGCAGATGTCACAGTTTATCTTTCAACGCCTGCAACACGCCGGTTTGCCGATTTCCGCCGTCCGCCTATGGGAAACACCGACCTCATTTTGTGAATATACGGACGTTTGATGAAGCGCGAAATCCACTACAACATTGTCGAAATCTTCGAAAGCCTGCAAGGGGAAGGGTTCAACACCGGCATGCCAAGCATTTTTATCCGCTTCGGCAAATGCAACCTTGCCTGCCCGTGGTGCGACACCAACTACAGCCAGTTTGAACGCTGGAGCTTGGCGCAGATTTTGCAAAAAGTGCGGTCATATTCGGCAACTAACATTATCATCACCGGTGGTGAACCGACCATTCAGCCGAAACTGAGCGTACTGCTCGATCAACTGAAAACCGACGGTTATTTTTTGGCAATCGAAACTAACGGTTTAAAACCGATTCCGCCGCAAATCGACTACATCGCCACCAGCCCGAAACTGCTGTATCGGCACAAATACCAACAACGTTGCCTCTCCTCTGCCGATGAAGTGCGGATCGTTAATGACGGCGAAATCCTGCCGTTTTGCGAACAGATCGAACGACAAATTCAAGCAAGCCACTATTATCTCTCCCCTTGCGAACAACAAGGCGAAATGAACCTGCTGGATACGATTCGCAAACTGGGCGAACTCAATCAACGCCCTGAATCCCTGACAGGCAAACGCCCAAAGTGGCAGTTGAGTTTACAAACGCATAAGCTGGTAGGGATTGAATAAAACAATAAAAAAGTTGTTTTAAATTAAAATTACAACTTAAAAAATGTTTTATGCTATAGTACAAATTAGGTATCGCTTAGTAAAGCGAATACCTAATTGAGTATTAATCATTCACTATTTGGCATAAATAATATGCAAAGCATAAATCAACTAAGTGCGGTCTTAAAGCAGCGACGTGAACAGCTCGGGATCAATCAGAAAGATATGTTGTTTAAAATCGGCATGAGCCAGCAACAATATCAGCGGATTGAAGCCGGTCAGGATCTGCGCGCCTCAACACTGCTGCGCATTTTAGAAGGTTTCGACTTGCAGTTATTTATCGCAGAAAAAGAGAAAATCGGCTTACTTGCGCAGCTCGCTAAACTGGACAGCACGACATTGCAACAACTGATCGTTGAGCATACCCAAGCTGCCGAACCTAAATTAGCGGCTTTTTTAGCTGAATTGGGAGATGAAACATGAGCAAAGTACAAGCCCTCAACCTGCACTTGCATGGAACGCAAATCGGTGTTTTACTCAATTACGCTGGTAACCATAACCGCCTGATTTTTGCCCCTGAATATCAACTGTTACCAGCGGAAAAACAACCGCTGATCACACTTGCCCAACGGCTTCGTCCCGATTATTTTACCAGCAATGTGAGCCATCTCTACCACCATCGAATGACGCCGTTATTGTCCAATCTGCTGCCCGAGGGTATTTTGCGTGACTGGATTGCGCAAAGTCTGAAAATTCCCCCTGAAAATGAATTTCCATTGCTTGCGCAATTAGGTGAAAACTTGCCCGGTGCGTTGGTGGCGACACCGCTAACCCACGAATTGCCGCAATGGGCGAAAATCGGCACACAACAACCTGAACAAATTGAACTACAAACGCAGCACCAACAAAAATTTTCCCTTGCCGGTGTGCAGATGAAATTTTCCGGACACAAGCAGGACAAGCGTTTTTATCTAAATCAGTTGCATGGTGAAGATGATTGGATTATCAAAACCCCGTTTTCGCTACGTCGTACCGTGCCGCAAAATGAATACAGTATGATGAAATTGGCCGAATTGGCCGGGGTGGTGATTCCTGAAATTCAATTAATTGCACTCACGGATTTAGACGGCTTGCCCGAGATCGCGCTCGCACAAAATGAAGAGTATGCTTATGCAATCAAACGTTTTGACCGCACTTTACTGGCGCATAAGCCGCAACGTATCCACAGTGAAGACTTTGCGCAAATTTTCGAGCTGTATCCGCATAATAAATACAATAAAATCAATTATGAACAAATCGGTGCGGTGATTTATCGCTATGCGGAACAGGGTTTAGCCGAATTACAACAAATGGCACGCCGTCTATTAGTCAATATTTTGTTGGCGAATGGCGATGCGCATATCAAAAATTGGAGTTTGTTTTATCCCGAACGGCAAGTGCGGTTGGCACCGGCGTATGATATTGTCTGCACCCTGCCGTATATTGCGCAAGAGGCACAGATTGCGTTGAATTTGGGGAAAGAAAAAAATTGGTATCAACTCAATTTTTCACATTTTGAACAGTGGACAAAGCGGATCGGCGCGCCGTGGCAAGCAATTCAAGTCCATTTACGCGATGTTTTGCAACTGGCACGGCAACAATGGCGCAATCAATTGGTTCATTTACCGATGGACGAGCAACATAAGGTTGTTTTACAACGCCATTGGAAAAATCTACACCCTGATTTTCGGCTTGATTAACAAGTTATAAGGATAACCATGCTACTGATCATCAACAACCACGATTCCTTCACCTACAATCTGGTCGATCTGCTGCGCAGGCTTGAGGTGGAAATGCAAGTGTGTGATACCGAAAACGTGGATTTAGACGCGGTGGCGCAATTTAGCCATCTGTTGATTTCGCCCGGTCCGGATGTACCGTCGGCGTATCCGCAGTTGTTTGCGATGTTACAACGTTATCACCGGCAAAAATCCATTCTCGGCGTGTGTTTGGGGCACCAAACCTTATGCCAGTTTTTTGGCGGCGAGCTGTATAACCTGCCGCAGATCCGCCACGGACGAAGTGCGGTTTTGCGCCAAACCGCGGATTCGTTACTGTTTAAAAATCTGCCGCAATCCTTTAAGATAGGACTGTATCACTCTTGGGCGGTGAAAAACGACAGCCTGCCGAGTTGCTTACAGGCAACGGCGGTCGACCAAGACGGCACGCTGATGGCAATGCAGCACCGCACTTTGCCGATTTACGGGGTGCAGTTTCATCCCGAATCGTTTATTAGCGAATACGGCGAGCAGATTTTGCGTAATTGGCTGTCTGACTAAGCAAAGGATAATCAAATGGCACACTTTTTTTCCCAGACGTTGCTTTTTTTAAAACTGTTTTGGCACCGCTTTAATCAAAACAAACTGACGATGGCGGCGGGTTATCTGACCTATAGTACCATGTTGGCACTGGTGCCGTTGATGATCGTCGTTTTGGCGGTTTTTTCCGCTTTCCCGGTGTTTCAGGAAGTGAGCGGGCAAATTCAAAATTTGATTTTTGATAATTTCGCCCCGGAAACCGGCGGTATTTTACAACAGTATCTGAATGAATTTGTCACCAATTCAACCAAAATGAGCGGCGTCGGGATTATCGGCTTGATTGTGGTTGCCTTGATGTTGATTTCTTCGATCGATCACACCCTAAATGATATTTGGCCGAACACCAATTCACGCACCTTGTTGTTTTCGTTTGCGATCTACTGGATGATTCTCACCCTGGGGCCGCTATTTCTTGCCGTCAGCCTGATCATCAGCTCTTATATTTTCTCAATCCAATTTTTCAGTCATGGCAGCGTGCTGCCGCTCGGGACGAAACTGCTTAGCCTAGTGCCGTTTGTGCTGACTTGGCTGGCATTCACCCTGATTTATACCGTGGTGCCGAATACCAAAGTCAACCTGCGTTACGCCATGATTGGCGCATTGGTCGCGGCGGTCTTTTTTACCCTCGGCAGACGCGCTTTCACTTGGTATATGACCATGTTCCCTTCTTACCAATTGATTTACGGCGCTTTGGCAACCCTGCCGATTTTGTTGTTGTGGATTCAGCTCAGTTGGACCTTTGTCCTGCTCGGCGCCCAACTTACTGCGGTGTTGGAAGATTTCCATTTGGTGAAAAAAGGCGATTTGGATCTACACAAAGAGTACCAGCAGAAACAACAAAAATTTCATGGCGACTTGCAACGTCTGGTCAAAAGAATAGAACTGGGTAAAGCGCAAAGCACTGCGGTGGCAAAAACCGCTGCGCCCCAAGCGGGAAATGAAAAATGATTGCGTTAATTCAACGTGTTACCCGTGCCGCCGTCACCGTCGAAAATCAAACTGTCGGTGAAATCGGGCATGGCTTATTGGTGCTGCTCGGGGTCGAAAAAGAAGACGATCAGGCAAAAGCGGATAAGTTACTGGAGAAAGTCCTAGCCTATCGCGTCTTTGCCGATGACAACGGCAAAATGAATTTAAACGTCAAACAAGTGAACGGCAGCGTGTTAGTGGTGTCTCAGTTTACATTGGCGGCCGACACCCACAAAGGCCTGCGCCCGAGCTTTTCCAACGGCGCTGCGCCGCAATCGGCGGAACAGCTCTACGCTTATTTCAGCGAGCAATGTCGCGCCCAGATCCGCACTGCAACCGGCATTTTCGCCGCCGATATGCAGGTCAGTTTAACCAATGACGGGCCGGTAACTTTTTGGTTACAGGTCTAAATAAGGAACGCAAAAGATGAAAAAACAGCTGAAAACCCTACTTGGCAGCGGTATGTTCTTATTGGCAACCGCACTTCCGACACAGGCTGCCGCTGACAAAGACCACGAACCGCAACGGGTGAATTTCAATGTCGAAGTGTTGCGCCAAGTCGAACGCGACACGATGCAGGTGGTGCTGTATGCGCAGGAGTCGGGCAAAACCTTAAAAGCGATCAGCGAAACCGTCACACAAAAGCTGAATCTGGCAGTAGAAGAAGCCAAAAAACGCAATATTCAAACCGGCATGACTAACCGCCGCACCTATATCAATTACGATAAACAGGGCAAACCGAGCGGCTGGACGGATTACGCGGAAATCACCTTGGAAAGCCAAGATTTTACCGCACTTTCCGAATTAATCGCCGCCACCGGCGAACAGCTGGCGGTGCAAAACACCAATTTCACCGTCTCCCAAACACGGAAACTGGCATTAGAGCAAGCGCTAACCGAAGAAGTGTTACAAGCGTTTAAACAAAAAGCCGAGTTGATCAGTAAAAATTTGTCTGCCAAAAGTTATCGTGTGGCTAATTTAGACATTAGCAGTGTGAATGAATCCGGTAACGACCAGCAAACAATCTATTATGAACGCAAAGCCGTCTTTGCCAGCAGCGAAGCCGAACCCATGCAGGTGCAAAGCGGCGTGGCGGACTTGAAAATTCAGCTGAACGCCTCTATTGATCTGATAAATGAATAACGTCCATTAACTTATCGGCAGGGTTAGCGTATAATCCTGCTTTCTATCTCTTTTATCCATTAATTAAGGCGGAGTAGCCGATGAAAATTGCAAAAAATGTTGTAGTCAGTATCGCATATCAAGTTCGTACTGAAGATGGGGTGTTAGTCGATGAAGCGCCGGCAAATCAACCGTTAGAGTATCTGCAAGGACACAATAACTTAGTGATCGGCTTGGAAAACGCCCTTGAAGGCCGTGAAGTCGGTGAAAAACTGGAAGTACGGGTGAAACCGGAAGAAGGTTACGGCGCATACAACGATAATATGGTGCAACGCGTACCGAAAGATGTGTTTGTCGGCGTTGACGATTTGGAAGTCGGCATGCGTTTTATCGCTGATACCGACATCGGTCCGTTGCCGGTGGTGATTACCGAAGTGGGCGACGATTATGTCGTGGTTGACGGCAACCATATGTTAGCCGGTCAGGAATTACTGTTTAACGTGGAAATCGTTGCCGCCCGCGAAGCGACCTTGGAAGAGATCGCCCACGGTCATATCCACGCCGAAGGCGGCGGTTGCTGCGGCGGACACGACAGTGACGAAGAAGGTCACGGCTGCGGTTGCGGACACAACCATGATCACCACGGACATGAGCACGATCATCACGGACACCACCACGGCCACGAAGGCTGCTGCGGCGGTAAACATAAGCACTAATTCGATTAGTGTCACAAACAAACTCAAGGGCGGAAATTTTCCGCCTTTCTTTTTGCCAGCCTATCCCACAATTGCCGTTTTTGTTCCGTCTTTAAACGCTTGATTTTCGCTTCTAAGCGACTGGCGTCGGCACGCGATAAGCCGTGATAAATCAAACGCATTTCCAGCGGTGGATGCATACGGGTAAATTTTGCGCCTTTGCCGCTCAAATGCACGTGAAACCGCACTTTCGGCTGATTACTGATACCGCAATACAACGCATTGTTTTGACATAACAAAAAATAGACGCACCACTGTTTTTGCGCTGGATCAGACGCAAAGTGCGGTTCAAGCTCGAGCAAGTCCGGGTCAATCAAGATGGTCATCAATATCGTTCCATATTGGCGCTATACAATCGGTTCTGAAATAATCTGATATTCGGCTCATTCGGCAGATAAGCCGGTTTGTTAACGCCGTTTGCTTTTACGCCGCTTTTTCTGCTGCCATAATAATTGACGGTAACGAAACTGCGGTTGCAGGCGGTAGGCGAAAAGTGCGGTCAGGATTAAACCGCAGCCGAGGGCTTTTTGCCAAGTAAGGATTTCGCCGAGTAAACTGATACTTAACAGCAGTGTCCAGACCGGTTCTAAGATCATGATAATCGCGGCATTGGTGATTTGGCTGTGTTTTTGCCCGATCACTTGCAGCAAAAACCGGAACGAGGTGGCGAACACCGCGCTAATGGCAACCCAGCCCCAAGTGCTGCCGCTAATCGGAAATTGCCAGCTTTCGAATAAGAGAGAAAAGATCCCGCAAAAAATACCGACCATGGCCAATTGGATGGTGGTGAGCGGCAACACCGGCACGGTTCTGGAAAATTGGCTGTTCAGTACAAACGAGGTCGCCGCCACGGTGGACGACAACAAGAACAGCGCATTGCCGAGCGACAAATGCAACCCACTGCCCGAAGCTAATAAAAACAACCCGGCGGCGGCAAGCGGCAGACAGAACCAGAACATCCGTTGCGGGCGATGGCGGAAAATCAGCCATGACATCAACGGCGCCAACAACATCGACAAACTGACGATAAACGCACCCTCGCCCATGTTTTCGGTATAGCTCATGCCCTGCACCCACAAAAACAAATTCAGGCTAAACGCCGCACCGACCGTGACCGCACTTTTCAGTTGTCGGCGTGACAAACGGCGCAATTGCGGGTAGGCAAGCGGCAGAAACAGCGACGCCGCCGCAAGAAAACGCACGCTGATAAATCCCGCCGGCGGCAGCTCTTGCAAGGCATATTTGGAAAATAGCCAACCGGATGCCGCCAGTATGCTGACCAGCAATAAAATCAGTTCGCCGCGGTATTTATGCACGTTTTCAACCTTTCTTGGTTTAGAATTGTTTTTATTATAATCACTTCCGACGGAAACAGCGACAAGGCAAATCCGATTTTGCTAAATTTCTGATTGCTCATCTCGATTTGATCGGTAAACTAAACAAATTCATTGGTTACCCCTAAAAAATTATGCAAAGTTTACAACCGTTTCACACTTTTTCACTATCGCTACAAGCCAACGCGATTATTGAAATCCGCTCCGTCGGGCAATTGCAACAAGTTTGGCAAACCTATGCCGATCAACCTCGCCTGCTGTTAGGACAAGGCAGCAACGTCTTATTCCTAGCCGATTTTAACGGTGTCGTGCTGCTGAACCGGATTGAAGGCATTCAGCACAAGCAAGATGAACACTTTCATTATCTGCACGTTAACGGCGGCGAAAACTGGCATAATTTAGTCACTTTTTGCGTCGAACGGGGTTACAACGGGCTGGAAAATCTGGCGTTGATCCCCGGTTGTGCCGGCACTGCGCCGATTCAAAATATCGGCGCGTACGGGGTGGAATTTGATGATGTGTGCGATTATGTCGACGTGTTAGATCTGAAGTGCGGTCAAATCCGGCGTTTCCGCCGTGAAGAATGCGGCTTCGGCTACCGCGACAGTATTTTCAAGCACGCGCCTTACCAGCGGGATTACGCTATCGTGGCAATCGGCTTAAAGTTGGCTAAAAACTGGCGGCCGCAACTGCAATACGGTTCCCTTGCCCAATTGGATTCGCAAACCGTCAGCGCAAAACAAATCTATAACGAAGTGTGTCGAGTGCGGCGCAGTAAACTGCCTGATCCGAACGAATTCGGCAATGCCGGCAGCTTCTTTAAAAATCCAAGTGTCAGCCGAGCGCAATACCAACAATTGCTTGCCGATTATCCGAATATGCCGGCGTTTGCGCAAGCGGACGGCACGGTCAAACTGGCAGCCGGTTGGCTGATCGACCAATGCGGCTTGAAAGGCTGTCAAATCGGCGGCGCGGCGGTGCACCAGCAGCAAGCGTTGGTGCTAATTAACCGCAACAATGCCACGCCAAATGATGTGTTACAACTGGCGCGCCATGTGCGGCAACAGGTGTCAGCCAAATTTCAGGTGGCATTGCAAGCGGAAGTGCGGTTTTTCAATGCCGACGGTGAGATCGACAGCGAACAGGCAATCGGCTAAATGACGGAACAAGCGCAACTCGAATCGGTTTTAACCTTACTCGCGGACGGCAAACCGCACTTGCTGCCGGCGATGAACGCACCGCAACGGGCGGCAGTATTGCACCAGCTGCAAACTTGGGGCTTAAACGTTAGGTGCTCGGCAGATCAGGTTTACCAACTGTCCGAACCGTTGAATTTACTCGATCAAGCCGCAATCAACCGCAGGTTGACTTACGGAACGGCATTGGTGCTGCGCAGCGTGGATTCCACCAATGAATTTTTATTGCAGCGCAAAACCTTGCCGTCGGGGACGATTTGCACCGCCGAAAGGCAAACCGCCGGACGCGGACGGCGCGGGCGCCAATGGCATTCGCCGTTTGCGCAAAATCTCTATTTCTCCTTGCTGTGGCACTTCCGGCAGCCTGCCGAGCGTTTGCAAGCGCTCAGTTTAGTCATCGGGATCTGTCTTGCCGACACCCTAAGCGAATTGGGCGTGGAGAATATCAGTATCAAATGGCCGAACGATATTTATTTTGACGGGCGCAAACTGGGCGGCATTTTGATTGAAAGCCGTGCCTTCGCCGCACAAAAACAGGCGTTGGTGATGGGGATCGGCTTAAATTTGAGTATGCGCCCAGCCGACGGCGCGGCAATTGAACAGGCTTGGGCGAATTTAAACGAAAGTGCGGTTCGGATTGAACGCAACCAACTGGTCGCCACCCTCGCCAACAATTTACAGCACGTTTTGCTGCAAGTGGAACAACACGGCGTCACCCCCTATTTACAACGTTGGCAACAATACGATCATTTTTACCAAAAACCGATCAAACTGCTGCTGCCGAATACGGAATTACACGGGATTGGGCAAGGGATTGATAGCGACAGCGGCGAATTATTGCTGCAAACCGCCGACGGGCAATTACAGCGTTTTCATATCGGTGAGATTTCCGTGCGTCCGTTAGGCTGATAGCGCAAATTAACGCTTTTTTCATTTTGATTTATAAGGAACTGTTATGACATTTCAAGATTATTTGGCAACCATGCCGCGCGTCGAAAATTTAAGCGGTTTAAACGTGTTGAATGCCGCGGGCGACGTAATTCACCATATTCCGGCGATTGCCGGTAAATTGGGATCGCTGCGGCTGTACAACGCCTTGGCGGAACACTTTGCGCAACAGCTTCATCCGCAAGCGGCGCGACAAGGCTTGATTTGGTTTGCCGAACACGTTGCCGACGCCGAACGGAATCCGGGCAAACATCCGAATATCGATCTGCTGTTCCGCGTGCTTCAAACGCAGCAAACCCTACAATTACAGCCGTTACGCTAATTTTCAGCCTTTTATTATTCGGAAAACACTATGCAATCTGTTCAAGATTTCTTTAATGCCCTCAGCGATTATGTCTGGGGGCCTTATATGCTGGCGTTGTTGGTCGGTACCGGGATTTACCTCAGCCTCCGTCTGATTTTTTTACAGTTCCGTTTATTGCCGTTTGCCTTGAAACAAGCGTTTAGCCCCCACCCGAAAAAAGAGGACGGCAGCGATCATCACGGCGATATTTCCCATTTCGGCGCGCTGATGACCGCACTTTCCGCCACCATCGGCACGGGTAATATCGCCGGCGTTGCCACCGCCGTTGTCAGCGGCGGACCGGGCGCGGTGTTTTGGATGTGGTTGACCGCGATTTTCGGCATGGCGACCAAATACGGCGAGGGCGTGTTGGCGGTTAAATATCGGATCGTCAATGATAAAGGCGAAATGTCCGGCGGTCCGATGTATTACATCGAACGCGGCATGAAGCTGAAATGGCTGGCGTTGCTGTTTGCCTTGTTCGGTACGATTGCCTCGTTCGGTATCGGCAGTTCGGTGCAATCCAACTCGGTCGCCAATGCGATTCACACTTCATTCGGGGTGAATACCGCCGTGACCGGCGTAATCTTGACCTTGCTGACCGCTATTGTGGTATTGGGCGGGATTAAAAGTATCGCCCGCGCCTCGTCGATTATCGTGCCGTTTATGGCGATTTCCTATATTCTCGGCGGTTTGGCAATCATTATCGTCAATGCCGAACTGTTTATGCCGGCACTCTCCACCATTATCGACCATGCTTTCGGCGCGAACGCCGTCGGCGGGGCGATTTTGGGCAATGCGGTGCGTTACGGGGTGGCGCGCGGCGTATTTTCCAATGAGGCGGGGATGGGATCGGCGCCGATTGCCGCCGCAGCCGCCAAAACCGATCATCCGGTGCGCCAAGCGTTGGTATCGATGACCGGCACCTTCTTAGATACGATTATCGTGTGCAGTATCACCGGCATTGTATTAGTGATGGGCGGTTTATATAGCGACGGGCAAAGCGGTGCGGCATTGACCACCCTGACCTTCAATAAAATGCTGCCGGGACCGGGCGGCTGGATCGTCACCTTCGGGCTGATTTTCTTCGCCTATTCCACCATTCTCGGTTGGTGTTACTACGGTGAAAAATGCGCGGCTTATCTGTTCGGTGATAAATATGTCAACCTATACCGTATCGTCTACGTGGCAACGGTGATGGCGGGCGCAGTGTTGCAACTAGATTTGGTTTGGTCAGCCGCGGACGTATTCAACGGCTTAATGGCGATTCCGAACCTGATTGCGTTGTTGTTCCTGTCCGGCGTGATTGTGCGTGAAACCAAAGACTTCATCGACAAACGCAAAAGCGGCGAATTGCCGTAATGTCATTAATGCTCATATGAAAAGCACGTCCATTGACGCGCTTGAGATTGCTGACAAACTGACTTCTCTCCCTCCGCATGCGGAGGGAGGGAAATAATTAGAGCAAGAGACTTTGTCATTAGCCTGAAGCATATCCATTGACGCGCTTTTTTAGTGTGATTGCCTAATATTCCCATGTCTCCGGATCAATACCGCACTCGCGCATTAACGCTTTGGCAGCTTCCGGAATCTCATCGCTGCGCTCTTTCATCAAATCCTGATCGGTCGGCAACGGTTGTCCGGTAAACGCATGCAGAAAGGCTTCGCACAGCAATTCGCTGTTGGTGGCGTGGCGCAAATTGCGGATTTGGCGGCGGGTGCGTTCGTTGGTGAGAATTTCCAACACTTTAATCGGAATCGACACCGTGATTTTTTTCACCTGTTCGCTTTTTTTGCCGTGTTCCGCATAAGGGCTGATATATTTGCCGTTCCACTCCGCCATATTGAATCCTTTTAAAAATCCTTATAAAAACTTTGGCTATTTTAACAAAAATCACGAAAATAACAATCTGGACGTAAAGACTGCTAAAAATAAAATACGCTTATTTTGATAGCGGCAGAAAACTGATAAACTACGCTAAAATCAGAACAACCGATTGCGAGAGAATTATGGTAGTCAGCTCGACGAGAGAAATGCATAAATTCGGTGGCAGCAGCTTGGCGGATGCCGAACATATCCGTAACGTTGCCAACATCATTAAACAGCATACCCAGCCGCAAGATTTAATCGTGGTGTCGGCGATGGGCAAACTGACCGATAATCTGATTCAATGGATAACACTGTCGGCGGATGATCCGGTCAGTGCCAATCAGCAACTGCAAAAAATCAAATTCCATTATCTGACCCAAACCAACCGGCTGCTCAACCACCCCGAAAGCGTTTCACAACAGTTTTTAGAAGATATTTTATCCCTCTCTTCCCTGCTGGATAAACCGCTCAGTGACGCCATCTATGCCGAAGTGGTCGGACACGGCGAAATTTGGACCGCAAGACTGGTCAGCGCTTATTTAAACCAACTGGGGCTGGAAAACCATTATTTGGATTCACGCCTGTTTTTATATGCCGAAAGAGCGCGGTTGCCGCAAGTGGATTTTGAACGCAGCCGACTACGGTTGCAACCGCACTTGGCACAAGCCGGGGGCAAACGGTTGGTTATCACCGGCTTTATCTGTCAAAACCGGGCAAAAGAAACCGTGCTGTTGGGACGCAATGGTTCGGATTACTCGGCAACCCAAATTGCGGCGTTGGCCGATGTGAATAAAGTCACGATCTGGAGTGATGTTGCCGGGGTTTACAGCGCCGATCCGCACCAAATCAATAATGCCAATCTGCTGAGTTTCCTGCGGGTGGACGAAGCCACCGAACTGGCGCGCTTGGCAGCCCCGGTTTTGCACGCCCGTACCCTGCAACCGGTCAAAAGCCACCAGATGACGTTATTGTTACGCAGCAGTTTACAACCGGAACACGGCTCAACCCGAATCGAACACGCCCTATCCGCCAGCGAGCACGGCAAAATCGTCACCCATCACAACCAAATCGGTTTGATTGAATTGGTCGTGCCGCCAAACCAAGAGTTCGAACAATGGCAACAACAATGCCAACAATGGATAGCAACACAACAGCTTACACCGTTAGCACAACACCTCGATCGGCAACAGCGAACCGTCAAATTAGCTTATCCAATCGAGTATATTGATAATGTTTATATTCAATTCAAACAGTTGCCGCTGATGGTCGATTCGTCATCCATCCGTTATGATTTGGCACTGTTGGCGATTGTCGGCTACGGGGTCTGCCGCAATTCCTTGCAAATGATGCGTTTTCTGCAAATGTTGAAAACCCAGCCGTTGGAATTTATCTGGCAATCGCCGGATCAAATCAGCGTCGTTGCCATCTTGCGCCAAACGGTCGGGCGCGACTTATTGCGTAATGTGCACGATGATCTGTTCCGCCCGCACAAAACCGTCGGTTTGGTGGTGCTGGGCAACGGCACCATCGCAAAAACCTGGATCGATCTCTATCGCCAACAGCGGGAAGCCTTGTCGGCGCGCAGTAAATTTAATTTCACCTTAATCGGGCTGGTATCCAGCACCAAAGGTTGGCTCAGTTACCAAGGTTTACTCCCTTCATTACAAAACCGCACGTTAGATGAGGCATTTGAACAACAGGCGCAAGAGCTGGAACCAAAACAGTTGCTGAATTGGATGAGCGCCCATCCGTTTGATGAATTGGTTGTGCTCGATATCACTGCCAGTGATGAAGTCGCCAAGCATTATCTCAATTTTGCCAAACACGGTTTTCATGTCATCAGCGCCAATAAGCGCGGCGCGGCATTTCCGTTGGCGCAATTCCATGAACTGCAAAATGCGTTTCAACAATCGGGCAGCCATTGGCTGTACAACGCTACCATCGGGCGCGGTCTGCCGATTAACACCATTTTGCGCGATTTAGTCGAGAGCGGCGACACCATTCTGTCGATTGAAGGCACGTTTTCCGACACCATGACCTGGCTGTTTTATCAATACGATCAACATCTCCACACCTTTGCCGAGCTGATCGAACAGGCATGGCAACAGGGCTTGAGCGAGCGCAACCCGCGCGAAGATCTGAGCGGCACCGACGCAATGCGCAAGCTGTTGATTGCGGCGCGCAGTGCCGGTTATGACATTGATCCGCAAAAGATTAAAGTGGAATCCTTGTTAGACGGCAACGCCGAACAACTTTCGCTCAATGAATTTTTTGAATCACTCGCCCCATTAAACCAAACTCTCGAAGAGCGGTATCTGAACGCACAGGAAGACGGTTTGAGCCTGCGCTACGTCGCCCGTTTCCACGCCAACGGGCAATCCACCATCGGTTTGGAAGAACTTGATCCTGACGATCCGCTCAGCCAAACCCTGCCGGGGGAAAATCTGTTCATTATCCGCAGCCAATGGTATCGCGATAAACCGCTGATCATTCACGGGCCAAGCTCCGGCCCCGCCATGACCGCCGGCGCAATTCAAAGCGATTTGAACCGACTGGTGAAATTATTGTAGGCGCATGATGGACCGCTGTTCTGCCTTTTCCCTTTCATCGGATAAAAGCCATCATCTGCGCCGCGTGCAAATCCGCCAGCACATGATCGGGCAGGTCAAGTGCGGTCAGAAAGTGCTGTTACAACAGGGCGTTCTACGTCAAATCGGACAGAATGAACTGTTTGTATTATTGAAAGACAGTCGTTGGGAAATGATTAACCGCACTTTGCAAACCGATTACCGCTCGAATATCATTCACCTTTCCCCGCAAACGATTGCGCTGTTTTATCAACTCTACCCGCAATTTAAAACGCTTGGGCCTCAAATACGGCAGCGCATTTATACCCCGGCACTCAGCGATTGCTTTCAACGCACTTGGGACGGTTTGCGCGATCCGCAACTCAGCCCAACATTAAAACGGCACCGCACCTTGGAACTGTTATTGCAACTTGCCGAACATCAGTTTGTGTTTCCGCCGGCGGAAAAACTCAGTTGGACGGATAAAATGCAGGCGTTGGTCGAACAGGATCTCAGCCGCCACTGGACACTCAGCGAGATTGCCGACAGATTTCATATGAGCGAAAGCACGCTGAAACGCCGTTTACAGCAAGAAAATACGGCTTTCCGCCAATGGCTACAGGCACTACGGCTCGACACCGCACTTTCCTTGATTCTCGGCACGGAAGACAGCCTCGCCGAGATTGCCTCTCGCTGCGGGTACCAATCGCAAAGCCGTTTCAGCGCCGCATTTAAACAACACTTCGCCATTTTGCCTTCGCAAATCAAAACGCACGGATTGGCTGAATAGGGCTAAAATCTGAACTGCCGCGCATAAGCCGATTGCCTTTTTTGGCGGATAATCACCGCACTTTAACCATATCAGAAGGTATTTTATGCAATCACTGAAAATCACATTAACCGCCGCTTCACTGCTGGCATTCAGCGCAGCAAACGCATTTGCTGGCGACCGTCAGCCGTTTCAACTGAGTAGTCCGCAACTGCAAGCGGAACAGAATATTCCCCCAACCTTTGAATTCAATGGCTTCGGTTGCCAAGGCGATAACCAATCGCCGCAACTGAATTGGAAAAACGCACCGCAAGGCACAAAAAGTTTTGCGCTGTCGGTGTATGATCCTGATGCGCCGACCGGCTCGGGTTTTTGGCATTGGTACGTCGTCAATATTCCGGCACAAGTCAATGAGCTTACCGCCAATGCCGGTGCGATTGACAGCAGCACTTTACCGGCAGGCGCATTCCAACTGAAAACCGATTACGGCTACCACGGCTGGGGCGGCGTTTGCCCGCCTGAAGGTGACAAAGCGCACCGTTATATTTTCACCGTCCACGCACTGAATGTGGCGAAACTCGATGTAAACCAAGACACCACCACCGCACTTGGCGGCTTTTTGGTGAACGCCCACACCATTGATAAAGCCTCATTTACTGCGTATTACCGGCGTTAACCAACGTTACGCTTTGAAGGTTAACCACACTTGATTCTAAGCTCTCGCCCACAAAAAAGCCTGGCAATTGCCAGGCTCAGGGTTATTTCAACGGGAAACCGCACTTTACAGCTTCACCGGTTGCAAGTGCCAGATTTGATCCGCATATTCTTTGATGGTGCGGTCTGATGAGAAGTAGCTCATATTGACGATATTTTGAATCGCTTTGGCAACCCAAAGGTTTTGGTCTTTATAAACCTCATCGATCTGTTGTTGCGTATCCACATAGCTACGGAAATCGGCAAAGGCTTGGTAGTAGTCGCTGAACGGCGAGAACGATTGATAACGGCTCGGTTCGTTCGGGCTGAATGCGCCGCTGGTGACCTGTTGCATTGCTTCTCTCAGTTGCGGATCGTTTTCGTAATAAGTCGACGGATGGTAGCCTTGATGGCGTAACGCTTCCACTTGCTCTACCGTGTTGCCGAAGATAAAGATGTTGTCTGCGCCCACATTTTGCAAAATTTCCACGTTTGCGCCGTCGAGCGTCCCAATGGTTAAAGCGCCGTTGAGGGCGAATTTCATATTACTGGTGCCGGAGGCTTCCGTACCCGCCAATGAAATTTGTTCGGACACATCGGCGGCCGGAATAATCAACTGCGCAAGGCTGACGCTGTAGTTCGGGATAAACACCAGTTTCAACTTATCATGCACGCGCATATCGTTGTTGATCACGTTGGCAACATCGTTGATTAAACGGATAATCTGTTTTGCCGCATAGTACGCCGAAGCCGCTTTACCGGCGATGATGAACACCCGCGGCGTCCAGTCTTTTTCCGGATTACGCAGAATCTCGTTGTAACGTGCGATGATGTGCAACAGGTTTAAGTGCTGGCGTTTATATTCGTGAATCCGTTTGATTTGCACGTCGAACAGCGCGTCGGGATTAACCACGATATTCAGATTGTGTGCGATGTAGTTTGCCAATTTGACTTTGTTGGCTTTTTTCACCGACCGCACTTCGTCCATAAATTTCGGGAAATCCGAATACTGTTTCAGCTGTTCCAGTTCGCTGAGATCTTTACGCCAACCTTTGCCGATATATTTGTCGAATACCGATGACAAGCCCGGGTTAGCCACGCCAATCCAGCGGCGAGGCGTAATACCGTTGGTCATATTGCAGAAACGTTCAGGATAGATTTTGGCGAAATCGGCAAAAATGGATTTGACCATTAAGTCGGAATGCAGTTTCGCCACCCCGTTGATTTTATGCGAAGCCACCACGGCAAGCCACGCCATGCGGACTTTGCGCCCGTCGTTTTCGTCAATCAAAGAGACGCGGCGGATTAAATCCGGATCTTTTTCGGTGTACGCTTTGATACTATTCAGGAAATACTCGTTAATCTCCAGAATAATCTGCAAATGACGCGGCAGAATCGCGCCCATCATATCCACCGGCCAGGTTTCCAGCGCTTCACTCATCAAGGTGTGGTTGGTATAAGAGAACACTTTGCAGGTAATATCCCACGCTTTTTGCCAACTGAATCCTTCTTTATCGATCAAAATGCGCATTAATTCGGGAATTGCCAATACCGGGTGGGTATCGTTAAGGTGAATCGCCACTTTGTCGGCTAAGGTTTCCAGTGTTTTATGCTGCCATTGATGGCGTCTGATAATATCTTGCAAGGAGGCGGAAACCAAAAAATATTCCTGACGTAAACGCAGTTCGCGTCCGCAATAGGTGGAATCATCCGGATACAATACGCGTGATACGTTTTCCGAGCGGTTTTGCCGCTCCATTGCCGCAAAATAATCGCCTTGATTAAATTTGGTTAAATCGAACACATCGCCGGCATTAGCCGCCCATAAACGCAAACTGTTCGCCATATCGGTTTCATAACCGGGGATAATTTGATCGTAACCTAGCGCAATAATTTGCGAGGTATCCACCCAACGCCATTTGCCGTTTTCCTGATAGATACGCCCGCCGAATTCGACTTTATAACGTTTGGTCGGGCGGATAAACTCCCACGGCACGCCTTTTTCCAACCAGGCGTCGGGGCGTTCGATTTGTTGTCCGTCCACGATTTTTTGGCGGAACATCCCGTATTCATAACGGATACCGTAGCCCATTCCCGGATAATTTAAGGTTGCGATAGAATCTAAAAAGCAGGCTGCCAGGCGCCCTAAACCGCCGTTGCCTAAGCCCGGATCCACTTCTTTTTCGATAATCTCTTCCAAATCCAAGCCCAGCTGTTCTAAGGCTTCGCGCACGATATCATAAACGCCTTCCGACATCATGGCATTGGACAAGGTACGCCCCATCAAAAATTCCATTGACAGATAATATACCCGCCGGGCATCTTGCGATTGGGTGGCTCGCTGGGTTTTCAGCCAATTCTCTGCCACCAAATTGCGCACCGCATACAAGGTTGCGTTTAACCAGTCGCGCTGACTGGCGACGCCCGGGTCGCGCCCAATTGCGTAAATAAGTTTTTGCACAATTGTTTCTTTAAAACTTTCCACACTCGGCAGTGTGCCGTTTGGTGTAACAATATGATTCATAAGGTTTCCTGCTTTTACCCGATAACTATTTATACATTAAAAAGACGGTGATAGATGGCAGAATATTGTTCCGCTGCCAATCGCCAACTAAAATCAGCTTCCATACTGTTAATCCGCACTTTGTACCACTGCGGTTTGGCTTTCCATAGCACTTTTGCCCGTTCAAATGCGTCCACTAAACCGTCCACTGACGCTTCGCCAAATACAAATCCGGTTGCCGACCGCACTTTGATTGTTTCTTTATCGCTGTCCACCACGGTATCCGCCAGCCCCCCGGTCGCTCGCACTAATGGCAGCGTGCCGTATTTTAACCCATATAGCTGCGTTAAGCCACAAGGTTCAAAGCGGCTCGGCACGAGAATGACATCGCCGCCGGCAATCACCAAATGGGATAATTTTTCGTTATAACCGATTTCGATGCTAACCTGTTGCGGGTATTGCAATTCCAGTTGTGAAAACGCCTGTTCATATTGACTGTCGCCGGAACCCAACAAAATAAACTGCACGCCTTCGGTTAGCACTTGCGGTAGCGCCTGTAATAACAAATCCACGCCTTTTTGCGCCGTCAGGCGGGTCACCATCACAAAGAGTAAGGCATTTTTGTCTTCCGGCAACCGAAATACCTTTTGCAACTCGGTTTTGCAACGGGTTTTGCCGGCCATGCTTTTCAGTTTGTAGTTGGCGGGCAGGTGCGAATCCGATTCCGGATTCCAAATGGTATAATCCACGCCATTCAACACCCCGCTCAACTTGCCTTGCTGTTGCAAGGTGTTGAGCAAACCTTCCAATCCATAGGCATATTCCGCGGTTGTGATTTCTTGGGCATAGGTCGGGCTGACGGCGGTAACGTGATCGGCGTAATACAAACCGGCTTTCAAATAAGAAATTTGCCCGTTTAATTCGACCCCGTTAACATTAAACATCTCCGGCGGCAAGCCGATTTCAGCCAGATGCCGATAATGAAATTGCCCCTGATAGGCTAAATTATGAATGGTGAACACCGATTTTGCCGGTCTGCCTTTGGCATACAAATAGGCGCACGCCATCCCGGCGTGCCAGTCATGGGCGTGCACCACATCGGCTTTCCACCAGCTATCCAGCTTGTCGCCCAATTCCGCGCCGAACCAACCCAGCAAGGCAAAACGCAGATAATTGTCGCCGTAATCATTGTAGTGCGGATCATGATACGGATTGCCTTCGCGCTGATACAAGTGCGGTGCGTCGATCAAATAAATGCCCAAACCGTTGTAATCGGTGTAACGCAAGGTCACTTCACCGGCAAAAGTATCAAAGGTGCCGACGACACCGCTTTGCGGTAAACCGGCAACCACCGCCGGATATGCCGGCATCAAAACGCGTACGTCATCGCCGTTTTGCTGTTGCGCAAAGGGTAAGGCGCCGGTTACATCGGCTAAACCGCCGGTTTTCAATAACGGGTAAAGCTCGGAACAAACGTGTAAAATTTTCATGGGCTGCTATCCTGTATTTTATCTTCTGCTAACAATAGAAAATCATCTCTGCGCTGAGCGGAGATGATTTCAATTTATGTTTCCTTCGTCATAGAGAGAAGAAAAAACGGTTACTCTTCTTCTTTTTTCAATTTATTCAACATCTTCGATGTCACCAACACCACTTTACCGGTACTGCTGACACGGAAGCGCTTGGCGTCAAGCGCCATATCCACCCCGATTTCCATACCGTCCGGAATCACACTGTGGCGGTCAATAATCGCATTTTTAATCGTTACATTTTTGCCAATCGTCACCTCAGGTAAGATCACCGAATATTCCACGTTTGCGCCTTCACGCACGCTGACGTTGTCAAACAACACCGAATTGCTGATCACCGCGTCATTTACCAAACAGCCGCCGCCGACCAAAGAATTATCCAACGCACGCGATTTGCGTAAGTTTTTATAGAAGAATTTTGACGGGAACGTTTGTTTCGGCGTGGAGCGGATCGGCCAGCGTTGATCGAACAGATCCAGTTGCGGATGTTCGGTGACCAAGTCGATATTGGCTTCCCACAACGCATCGAGCGTACCGACATCACGCCAGTAGATTTCGCCTTGCGGATTGCGCCCCATGCAAGAGCGGCTGAACGGATGCGCATACAACACACCTTCTTTCAAAGCTTGCGGAATGATGTCTTTACCAAAGTCATGACTGGATTCCGGCTTCGCAAATTCGCGATCCAAAATGTCATACAAATAATCGGCATCAAACACATAAATTCCCATTGATGCCAACGAGGTGTCCGGTTTGCCCTGCATGGTCGGCGGATTTTTCGGTTTTTCAATGAAATCGGTAACTTGCAGATTTTCATTCACCCCCATTACGCCGAATTCATGGGCTTTCTCTTTTTCCACTTCGATACAACCGACAGTACACTTCGCCCCGCTGGAAACGTGATCCAACAGCATTTGCGCATAGTTCATTTTATAAATGTGATCCCCGGCAAGGATGAGAACGTATTTCGGTTTGTAGTGATCACGCATAATCGCGCCGTTTTGATACACCGCGTCGGCAGTGCCGCGATACCAAGTGCTGTCATCCAGCTGTTGCCGTGCCGGCAACATATCGACAAACTCATTGCGCTCACGCGGCAGGAAAGACCAACTGTGCTGTAAGTGACGCAACAGGGAATGCGCCATATATTGGGTGACCACCCCGATACGATTCAAATGGGAATTGATACAGTTAGACAGGGCGAAGTCGATAATTCGGCAAGAACCACCAAAATACACCGCCGGTTTAGCGCGTTTATCCGTCAGTTCGTGTAAGCGAGAACCTCGTCCGCCGGCCAAAATCAGCACAAGGGTATCATCGGTAATCCGAATCATGCTAGGTGAGTTCTTTAAAATATCGTCCATAATGTTCTCCTAAATATGAAAATAAACTGAAATCTACTCGATAGAGAAACTATCCTCTGCGAGAGAAAATATAAATTCCCGGCTGAGCCATTATGACCTCCCTGTCATTTCCACCCCGACGGCAAGCTGAGGTGAGTTTATGTTCCCATTCGCCCTCGCCTGCAGAACAGGGCGGCAGATGGAAAGATTGCATTACGCCACGATTCACCATCAGTAGCCAACGCTGTTCCAATTCGATTTGAAAACCGATACTGTGCGGATCTTGCCAATCGGCGACGCTCATTGGTTCGCCGTGGCAATTCCACCACCGCACTTGATCGTCATTCCACCAAGTGTCGTGTCGTGAAAGTGCGGTTATCTGCTTTCTGAATGCAATTAAGGCTTGGGTGTAAGCCAACAAATCCCGGTCTTGTTTGCTCCAATCAATCCACGTGATCTCGTTATCTTGGCAATAAGCATTGTTATTGCCCTGCTGCGAATGCCCGGTTTCGTCGCCTGCCATTAACATCGGCGTGCCGTTAGCCAAAAGTGCGCTCGCCAGTAGCGCTCGCACCGCCGCTTGGCGCTGTTGCAGCACCGCCGGCTGATCCGTTTCGCCTTCAACGCCAAAATTATGGCTGAAATTTTCCCCGTGTCCGTCGCGGTTTTCTTCGCCGTTTGCCCGGTTGTGTTTATGCTGATAGCTGACTAAATCGTTGAGGGTGAAACCGTCATGGGAACAAATATAATTAATCGAAGCGCTTGGCAGTTTGTGATCATGTTGAAAAATATCCGAAGAGGCGCAAAACCGCTGGGCAAACCCGCCCGTGTTGCCCTCATTGCGCAGCCAAAAACGGCGCATATCATCACGGAAACGGTCATTCCATTCGGCAAAATAATCCGGGAAGTTGCCCAGTTGGTAACCGCCCCACCCGATATCCCACGGTTCGGCGATATATTTTTTATCTTTTAAAACCGGATCATTGGCAATGCGTTGGAAAATTTGCGCCTGCCGGTTGAATTCCGGCTCACGTCCGATAATGGTTGCCAAATCAAAACGGAAACCGTCCACATGACATTCCTGCACCCAATAACGCAAGCAGTCATGCACCCATTGCAAAGTGTTGGCATTCGTCAGGTTCAAGACGTTGCCGCAGCCGCTCCAATTATGGTAATCGCCGTTTTCGGTCAGCCAATAATAGTTGGCATTATCCAAGCCGCGCTGGCTAAGGGTCGGTTGCGCCAAATCCGAATCGGCGGTGTGGTTAAATACCACGTCCAGAATGACCTCAAACCCCGCTTGGTGCAAACTCTTGACCATCTGCTTGAATTCACTCGCCGGGGTTGTGCCGTTGCGTCCCGACCAATAACCGTCGTCAACGGCAAAAGGCGCCAACACGTTATAGCCCCAATAATTGGATAAACCGCGTTGCTGCAAATGCCGCTCATCGGCGTGAAACGCCACCGGCATTAATTCAAGCGTGGTCACGCCTAATTTTTTCAGATAATCCAAAGATGCCGGATGTGCCAAACCGGCATAACTGCCGCGTAATGCCGATGGAACCGCAGGGTTAAGTTGGCTGAAGCCTTTCACGTGCAGTTCGTAAATAATCGTTTCCGCCCAGGTGTAATTCGGTGAGCGGTCTTCTTGCCAATCAAACGCGGAATCAAGCACAATCGCCTTCGGCGCCACCTCGGCATTATCCAAATCATTTGTCAAATCAAATAATTGAGCTTGTTCTTCCGTGGCAAAGTGCGGTTTGCGATCCACCGCCTTCGCATAAGGATCCAATAAGAGTTTTTGCGGATTAAAATATCGTCCCAAGTGCGGTTGACTCTCGCCATAGACACGGAAGCCATACTTGATCCCGACATCAATGCCCGCCAACCATAAACTCCAAATATGGTCGGCGTCTTGCTGCATTTTGAAACGGTGTTCTTTACCTTTATACGAAAACAGGCACAATTCAACCAAATCGGCATGTTCGGAAAACAGCGCAAAATTCACGCCGTTTACGCCGTCGATCATCTGTAACGACGCCCCCATTGGCTGCGCCATGCCTTTTTTCACTCTGCCAATCATGCCGTCAACACCCCGTTACTACCGTCCATCCTAGCGCTGACGCTGTAAGTAAATCGTTGCCAATGGCGGCACTGTCAGGGAAATCGATTGCGCTTTATTATGCGCAGCAATCGCTTCGCTGTGTAACGCCCCGCCGTTGCCGACATTCGAACCGTGATAGAAATCGGAGTCGGTGTTCAGCACTTCATGATAGACGCCCGCTTGGCTGACGCCGATACGGTAATGTTCACGCGGCACCGGGGTGAAGTTGCTGACCACAATCACTTCATTGCCGTCGCGATCACGCCGGGCAAAGGCGAATACCGAGTTTTGGCAATCATCGACCACCAACCATTCAAAGCCCTGCGGATCGAAATCCAACTGGTGCATTGCCGGGGTTTGTTGATAGAAATGGTTCAGGTCTTTCACCAGTTTTTGTACGCCACTGTGCCAACCGCCGCCGTTTTGGTCATCCAACAAGAACCAATCGAGACTTTCTTGGTAATCCCATTCGCGTCCTTGCGCAAATTCGGAGCCCATAAACAGTAATTTTTTGCCCGGATGTCCCCACATATAGCCGTAATAAGCGCGCAGATTGGCAAATTTCTGCCATGTGTCGCCCGGCATTTTATCTAACAGCGAACCTTTGCCGTGCACCACTTCATCGTGCGACAACGGTAAAATAAAATTTTCGGTGTAGTTGTACAACATACCGAAAGTCAATTGGTTATGGTGGTGCTGACGATAGACCGGATCGAGCTTCATATAGGATAACGTATCGTTCATCCAGCCCATATTCCATTTATAGTGGAAACCTAAACCGCCCATTTCCGGCGGATTGGTAATGCCCGGGAATGCGGTCGATTCTTCCGCGATCGCTATACAGCCGTCAATCTCATTGCCGATCACGTAGTTGGTGTGTTTTAAAAATTCAATCGCTTCCAGATTCTCCCGCCCGCCGTATTGATTCGGAATCCACTCGCCCTCTTTACGGCTGTAATCACGGTAAATCATCGACGCCACCGCATCAACCCGTAATGCGTCGACACCGAAACGTTCCAGCCAATACAGCCCGTTGCCGGAGAGGAAGTTTTTCACTTCATTGCGCCCGTAGTTATAAATCAGCGTGTTCCAATCTTGGTGGTAGCCCTCTTTCGGATCGGCGTGTTCGTAAAGTGCGGTGCCGTCAAAATACGCCAAGCCGTGGGTATCGCTTGGAAAATGCCCCGGCACCCAATCCAGAATCACATTAATGCCCGCATCATGTGCTTTTTGGATAAACGAACGCAACTGCTGCGGATTGCCGAAACGGCTGGTCGGGGAATACAAGCCGAGTGGCTGATAGCCCCACGAACCGTCAAACGGGAATTCGTTAATCGGCATTAATTCAATATGCGTGAAGCCCATTTCTTTCACATACGGGATCAATTGATCGGCGATTTCATCATAATTCAGCCAGAAATTATTTTCCAAATTGCGCCGCCATGAACCGAGATGTACCTCATAAATCGAAATCGGCGCGTCAAAGGCATTGGCTTTTTTGCGTGCCTCGGTCATCGGCACAATATCCGGCAAGGCACTGACTTGTGAAGCGGTGTCCGGGCGCAGTTGGGAGGCGAAAGCGTAAGGATCGGCTTTTAAGCGCAGGGTTTCGTTCGCATCTAACAATTCATATTTATACAGGCTGCCGAGCGCCACTTGCGGGATAAAAATTTCCCACAAGCCGTTTTCAGGGTGGAAACGCATTGGATGACGGCGTCCGTCCCAGAAGTTGAAATCGCCGACTACGGAAACCCGCTTGGCATTCGGCGCCCACAGAATGAAATTCACCCCGGCAACGCCTTCGATTTCGGTGAAATGCGCGCCCAGTTTTTCATACGGACGGTAATGGGTTCCTTCGGCAAGCAACCAATTATCCAAATCGGATAAAATCGGGCGGAAACGGTAAGGATCTTCTAAAATTTGGTTTTCATTGCCCCAGAAGACATTTAATTGATAAGTGAAAAAGTCATGCCGCTTCGGAATCACCGCCGCAAAAAAACCGTCGTCGTGCAAACGCTCCATTTCGACGATCTCTTGCTGACTTTCTTTGTCGATGATCGAAATGCTGGAGGCGTCCGGCATCAATACCCGCACTTCAATCCCGTTATCCGTTTCGTGCATTCCCAATACGGAAAAAGGATCCGCATGTCTGCCGCCCAACAACGCTTCTATAGTCACCGTATCTAGCAAAACACTCATGTCTTATCTCCATTTCGATCATATCAGACATCAAAATCTTTATTTGATGTCGAGAAAAAAACTGCAAATGAACTTAACATTTAAGTAAAAAATATAACGTAATCTTATCTTTTTTATATTTTTAACATGTTAATGTGCTTGGATATTAAGCTTGGCACAAGCGTAAACAAGATACAACCGGAAAAATCAAAAATCAGGGGCTAGATCACATTATTTTATCAAATTAAATAAATGCTCAATATGGAGTGTGATTTCTATCAAAAAAGGAGTGAAAATAGAAAAGCCGAGAACAGGATCTCGGCTTTGAAACAATAAGTGCGGTCGGCTGAATCAGATGTTATCAATTTTGCCTAACAACGAACTGATTCTTTCTTTCCAATTATTTAATTCGTTTTTCAAGTGCTCGTTTTCACCGGCAACCGAATCACGCTCAGCACGCAAATGATTCAATTCATTTTGCGTATTATCCTGCTTGCCTTTCAATTCTTCAATTTCCAATTGTTGTAATTGAATGGTTTCCACAGCTTGTTTAATTTTTTCATCGAGTTGTTCTAGAAGTTCGAAAGACATAGTAAATCCTTAATAAGTAATAATTGCCAAATGAAATTTTAGCTATTCTAGCCTAGTTGGCTACAGATTTCACATAGAAATTGACAAGCAGGGCATTTTTTACGAATTCGCCCAATCAATTCCCGCAAGCCAACGGAATTTATGCTAAAATACCGTTTTGTGTGGATCACCAATCCATCGGCTACATTTCAACTTTCACCCTCAACGAATGAATATAGGTCACACAAAATGAAAAGATCCCTTGCAATCGAATTCTCCCGCGTTACCGAAGCCGCCGCCCTTGCCGGATTTGCTTGGTTAGGGCGCGGCAATAAAGACGCCGCCGACGAAGCCGCGGTAAAAGCCATGCGCATTATGCTCAACCAAATTGATATCAATGGTGAAATTGTGATCGGCGAAGGCGAAATCGACGAAGCCCCGATGTTGTATATCGGTGAAAAAGTCGGTAACGGCAGCGGCGACGCCATTTCGATTGCCGTCGATCCGATCGAGGGCACACGCATGACCGCAATGGGGCAAGCCAATGCGCTGTCCGTGCTTGCCGCCGGCGGCGAAAACACTTTCTTGCAAGCACCTGATATGTATATGGAAAAACTGGTGGTCGGGCCGGAAGTGAAAGGCATGATCGACCTCAATCTGCCGCTGGAGCAAAACCTGCGCCGCGTCGCCTCCAAACTGGGGAAACTGCTGTCACAACTGACCGTGATCACCCTCGACAAACCGCGCCACCGAGAAACCATTGCCAAAATGCAGCAAATGGGCGTGAAAGTGTTGGCGATTCCGGATGGTGATGTCGCCGCGTCGATTTTATGTTGCCTGCCGGATAACAACGTCGATATGCTGTACGCCATCGGCGGGGCGCCGGAAGGGGTGGTTGCCGGTGCGGCAATCCGCGCCTTGGGCGGTGACATGCAAGTGCGGTTGCTGCCGCGCAACCAAGTGAAAGGCGACAGCGAAGAAAACCGTGCGCTTGCCGCACAAGAAATCGCGCGCTGTGAAGCGATGGGCGTGGAAGTGAATAAAGTATTGCAACTGGAAGAGATCGTGCGCGACGACAATCTGATTTTCTCCGCCACCGGTATCACCAACGGCGATTTGTTGAAAGGCATTCACCGCAAAGGCAATATCGCCACCACCGAAACCCTGCTGATCCGCGGACGCTCGCGCACTATCCGCCGTATCCAATCGCTCCACTATTTGGATCGTAAAGATACCGATCTGTATCGTTTGATTGGCAGCTAAATTGCCTCAAAGTGCGGTTTTAGCCATCGCTATCGGCAACAAAACCGATAGCGATTTTCTATGCCAACACCAGCTCGATATTCAAATTCTGAATATTTTTTTGCACGCTTTCGAGTAAAGTGCGGTCAGTGATAATGGTATCGAACACATCTAAACCATAAATCCAAAAGGTCGCCACTTTGCCGTATTTTGAGGCGTCGGTGACCAAAATATTTTTCTTACTCGACTCGACAATCGCCCGTTTCACCGCCAGTTTTTTCTCATCAGGCGTGGTTAAGCCTTTCAAATTCCAAGATGAAGTCGAAATAAACGCCACATCAATCGAAATATTACGCAAAAACTGTGCCGACAGCTCGCCGACGGAAGAATAGTTTTCTTTGCACACATAACCGCCGGTGTGGATCAAATCGCATTTGCCCTCTTTAATCAGAAAGTGGGCGATCACAAAATCATTGGTGATCACCAACAAATCCTCGCGTTGCGCAAGTTGATAGGCAATCTCCAGGGTGGTTGTGCCGGCATCGAGATAGATGGTTTTGCTGCCGCCCAAAAATTGCAGTGCCTGCGTACCGATTGCCTGTTTTTGCGCTTGAAACAAGAGGGATTTATCATCGTGGGTCGGCTCGATAAACAAACGTTGCAACAACTGCACCCCGCCCGACACCGACACCACTTTGCCTTGCTCTTCCAATTTTTGAATATCCCGCCGCACGGTCATATGCGACACCTGCATAATCTCGACCAGTTCGGCAATGCTGATTAAATCGTGTTCAGTCAGCAAGGTCAAAATTCGCTTTTGTCTTTCTGCCGGAATCATGTATGAATCCTTTCAATTTATTGTGAATTTTCGTGAAATAATAACACTTTATAGGTAACAAATCCAAATATTGATTTAAAAAACCCAAATATTCACAATAAATAACATTAATTGTGAATATTTGTGATCCCCATCGCAGTTTTCCTTTCCTAATTCAGGCATTATACGCTAACCAAATGACTATTAACGTTAAATTGAACGGAGATTTTTTATGAGCTATTCAGTTGCAGTCGTCGGTCTCGGCGCAATGGGCATGGGCGCAGCCCTTTCTTGCGTCAAAGCCGGTTTAGATACTTATGGCATTGATTTAAACCCTGTTTTATTGGAAAAACTAAAACAAGCAGGGGCAAAAGAGACGGCGGCTAATGCCGATCAATTTGCTCACAAACTGGACGCAGTATTGCTGCTGGTGGTCAATGCCGCCCAAGTCAAAGCTGTCTTATTCGGCGAAAACGGGCTTGCCGCCAAACTTAAACCCGGTACGGCGGTGATGGTGTCTTCTACCATATCTGCACAAGACGCCAAACAGATCTCACAAAAATTAACAGAATTAAATCTGGTGATGTTGGACGCTCCGGTCTCCGGTGGCGCGGCAAAAGCGGCGCAAGGCGAGATGACCGTGATGGCTTCCGGCTCAGTTGCCGCTTTTGAGAAGTTGCAACCGGTGCTAAGTGCGGTCGCGGGCAAAGTGTATAACATCGGCGAAGAAATCGGCTTGGGTGCGACGGTGAAAATTATTCACCAACTGTTAGCCGGCGTGCATATTGCCGCCGGTGCGGAGGCCATGGCACTGGCGGCTCGCGCCGGCATTCCGTTGGACTTAATGTATGACGTGGTCACCAACGCCGCCGGTAATTCTTGGATGTTCGAAAACCGTATGAAACACGTGGTGGACGGCGATTATAGCCCGCTCTCGATGGTCGATATCTTCGTCAAAGATTTAGGGCTGGTCACCGACACCGCCAAATCGCTGCGCTTCCCGCTGCCGCTTGCCAGCACCGCATTTAATATGTTCACCTCCGCCAGCAACGCCGGTTACGGCAAAGAGGACGACAGCGCCGTGATCAAAATTTTCGACGGTATCACCTTGCCGCAACAAGAGGAGAAATAATGATGTTAGGTGTGATTGCAGATGATTTTACCGGCGCAAGCGATATTGCCAGTTTCTTAGTCGAAAACGGGCTGCGTACGGTGCAAATGAACGGCGTGCCGCAACGAGCATTGCAAAGTGCGGTTGACGCCGTGGTCATTAGCCTCAAATCCCGTTCCAATCCGGCGATCGAGGCGGTACAACAATCGTTACAAGCCCTGAACTGGCTACAAAACAACGGGGCGACCCAGTTCTATTTTAAATATTGCTCCACCTTTGACAGCACCGCCAAAGGCAATATCGGTCCGGTCACCGATGCGCTATTAACCGCACTTGATACCGATTTCACCGTGATCAGCCCGGCGTTGCCGATTAACGACAGAACCATTTTTAACGGCTATCTGTTTGTCGGACAAACCTTGTTAAATGAATCCGGCATGCAAAACCACCCGATCACCCCGATGACCGACGCCAATTTAGTGCGTTTGATGGACGGACAAGCCAGCGGCAAAACTGGCTTGGTCAGCTATGCCGAGGTGATTCAAGGCGCAGAAAAGGTCAGACATTGTTTCGAACAACTCAAACAGCAAGGCTGCCGCTACGCCGTGGTCGATGCAACTGACAATTCGCAGCTGGCGGTGTTGGCGGAGGCGGTTGACGATTTCAAACTGGTGACCGGCGGATCGGGCTTGGCGGCATATATGGCGGCGCATAAAAGCAAAACAAAGGCGACACAAGCGGCAAAAACCGCACTTTTGCCAAGCAAAGCCAAAAGTGTGATTCTGTCCGGCTCTTGCTCCGTCATGACCAATAAACAGGTTGCCGCTTACCAATCACAGGCCGCCCACCGTTTGCTTGAGGTGGAACAGAGTTTGAATAATCCGAACTATGCCGAGGAATTATGCCAATGGGTGCTTGCGCATTTGGACGACGCCCATGCACCGATGGTGTATGCGACTGTGCCGCCGCAAGAATTAAAAGCGATTCAGCAACAATTCGGCGCAGACAACGCCAGCCATGCGATTGAGCAAACTTTCGCCCAGTTGGCTCGCAAATTAAAACAACACGGGGTTAAAAACTTCATTACCGCCGGCGGTGAAACCTCGAGCATTGTGGTGCAACAACTCGGCTTTGACGGTTTCCATATCGGCAAACAAATCGCGCCGGGCGTGCCTTGGCTCAAAGCGCTGGATGAAGAGATTTTCCTGGCGCTGAAATCCGGCAACTTCGGCAGTGAAAACTTTTTTGCCTATGCGCAGGAGATGTTTGTATGACCGCACTTTCATCTGAACAACAGCTAAAACAGGAGTTGGTGCAACTGGCTCGTTCATTATATGAACGCGGTTATAGCGTCGGCGGTGCCGGCAATATTTCCGTGCGCCTGAGTGGTAACCGTTTTTTAGTGACCCCGACCGGCTCGTCGTTAGGGCGTTTAAAGGCGGAAGATTTATCCGTGCTGGATAGCGACGGCAACTTACTGGAAGGCAAAAAACCCTCGAAAGAATCGGTGTTTCACTTGGCGATGTACCAACGCAACCCCGAATGCAACGCCATTGTCCATCTGCATTCCACTTACCTGACCGCACTTTCCTGCTTGGACGGTTTAGACAGCGACAACGCCATCAAAGCCTTCACCCCCTACTATGTAATGCGGGTCGGCAAACTGGCGGTGATTCCTTACTACCGCCCCGGCTCGCCGGAAATCGCACGCGAATTAAGCGCAAGAGCGCTGGACGGCAAAGCGTTCCTGCTTGCCAACCACGGTGTGGTGGTCTGTGGTGAAGATTTATTCGACGCAGTGGATAACAGCGAAGAATTGGAAGAAACCGCCAAACTGCTGTTCCTGTTAAAAGGGCAAAACGTCCGTTATCTGACGGATGACGAAGTTAATGATTTGAAAAACAGAGGAAAATAAGATGCCTAAGTTTGCTGCAAATTTATCCATGATGTTTACCGAACTGCCGTTTCTTGATCGTTTCGAGGCGGCGGCACAAGCCGGTTTCAAGTATGTCGAATACCTGTTTCCCTATGAATATCCGAAAGAAACGTTAAAAGCCAAACTGCAACAAAACGGCTTGCAACAAGTGCTGTTCAATACTGCCGCCGGTGATGTGCAAGCCGGCGAGTGGGGCGTTTCCGCCATTCCGGGACGCGAAGCCGACAGCCGGCGCGATATTGATCTGGCATTGGAGTATGCGTTGGCACTCGACTGCCCGAATGTGCATATTATGTCCGGCGTCGTCCCGCCGGGCGAAAATTATGCCAAATACAAACAAACCTTTATCGACAACGTACGCTATGCCGCCGATAAATTCAAACCGCACGGCATCAAAATTTTATTGGAAGCCCTCAGCCCGCAAGTCAAACCGAACTATCTGACCGCCAGTCAATTCCAGACGTTGGAGCTGGTCGAGCTGATTGATCGCGACAACGTGTTCGTGCAGTTGGATTACTTCCACGCACAAAATGTGGACGGCAACCTGACCCGTTTAACCGAGCGCTTAAACGGCAAATTCGCCCACGTGCAAATTGCCTCCGTGCCGGATCGCCACGAACCTGACGAAGGCGAAATCAACTACCGACACCTCTTCGCCAAACTGGACGAAATCGGTTACGACGGTTGGGTCGGTTGTGAATATAACCCGCGTGGCGTGACCACCGAGGGTTTGTCTTGGTTCGAACAGTATAAATAATGGGGGTTCAAAAATGAAAATTGTAATTACCGGCGGTCAGGGCTTTTTAGGGCAACGGCTTGCCAACATGTTGTTGCAACAACATTCGATTCAAATTCAAGAACTGATTTTAGTTGATGTGAACGAACCGGTTATTCCGAATAATGACAGCCGCGTTCGCAGCATTAAAATGGACTTGCGCCATCCTGACGGTTTAAATGAAATCATTACCCAAGACACAAGTGCGGTATTCCACTTGGCGGCGATTGTCAGCAGCCACGCCGAAGAAGATCCGGATTTAGGCTATGAAATCAATTTCCTCGCCACTAAAAATCTGTTGGAAGCCTGCCGCAGGGTTAATTCGAAAATCCGTTTTATATTCTCCAGCTCTTTAGCGGTTTACGGCGGTGATTTGCCTGACGTGATCAGCAACAGCACCGCCGTCACGCCACAATCCACTTACGGCACACAGAAATCGATGTGTGAACTGTTAATCAATGATTACAGCCGTAAGGGGTTTGTCGATGGCATTGCGGTACGTTTGCCGACAATCTGTATTCGTCCGGGCAAGCCAAATAAAGCCGCTTCGTCATTTGTCAGTGGCATTATCCGCGAACCACTGAACGGAGAACATTCCGTTTGTCCGGTGGCAAAAGAATTACTGCTGTGGATCTCAAGCCCGAATACCGTGATCCGCAATTTTATCCATGCCCTGACGTTACCGCCATTGACCTCACGAGACTGGCATGTCATCAATCTACCGGGCTTTACCGTCAGCGTTGAGTCCATGTTACGCGATCTTGCCGCGATTAAAGGAGAAGCCGTTTTAGAAAAAATCGAATTCCAATTTGATAAAAAAATTAATGATATTGTCGCCAGTTGGCCGGCGCGCATTGATTGCAGCCAAGCGGCGAAATTAGGCTTTTATGTCGATAACAACTTTAGCGATGTTATCCATCAATTTATTCAGCATGACTTATAGGAGATAACCCTATGTTTGGATTACCGATTCCCATTATTGGTCTTATTGTTGCCGTTGCCGTACTGGTTTATTTAGTCTTAAGAACCCGCGTCCATGCCTTTATCGCGATGCTGATTGCCTCCGCAATTGCCGGGATCGTCGGCGGGTTGAATGCCACCGAAACGTTGGGGGTGATTTCCAAAGGTTTTGGGGGCACGCTCGGCAGTATCGGGATCGTAATTGGTCTCGGCGTGATGATGGGCAGTATTTTAGAAGTATCCGGCGCCGCCGAAAAAATGGCATACAGCTTTATTAAATTCTTAGGCAAGAAAAAAGAAGAGTGGGCATTAGCCATCACTGGTTATGTGGTCAGCATTCCGATTTTCGTTGATTCCGCTTTCGTCATTTTATACCCGGTCGCCAAAGCGTTGGCAAAAAATGGTAAACGTTCGCTCTTGACCTTAGGGGTCGCCTTGGCTGGAGGTCTAGTGGTCACCCACCATACCGTGCCGCCAACCCCCGGTCCGTTAGGTGTCGCCGGACTATTCGGTGTCGATATCGGCGCAATGCTGTTAATCGGCATGGTATTCGCTATTCCGGCTGTTATCGGTATCGTCCTGTATGCCAAATGGTTGGATAAAAAATATCCGGACTTTAACCAACAAGCTTTCACCGATGAAGAATTAAAAGAAAAATACGACAGCTATATCGAAAGCAGAGAGAAGAAAAACCTACCGGGCTTAGGCATTTCCATGCTACCGATCGTGTTACCTATCGTCTTGATCTTTATTAAAGCGATTGTCGATTTAATGGCAAAACAAGCGCAATTTGCTTGGATTTTAGATTCAACCCTTTATCAAGTGATCGCCTTTGTCGGCAGCCCGATCATCGCCTTAGCCCTGAGTGTTTTGGTCTCAATCTATGCATTATTGCCAAATGCCGACAAAAATACCACCGCACTTCACTTAGAAGAAGGGGTGAAAACCGCAGGGATTATTTTACTGGTGACCGGTGCCGGCGGTGCATTGGGTGCGGTATTACGCGACAGCGGTGCGGGTCAACAATTAGCGGAACAAGTGGCTAATTTGCCGATCTCGCCAATTTTAATTCCGTTTATCGTTTCGACTTTAGTCCGCTTTATCCAAGGTTCGGGTACGGTTGCGATGATCACCGCCGCTTCGATTTCCGCTCCGATCTTAATGGAAATTCCAGGTGTCAATATGTTGCTTGCCGCTCAAGCCGCCACCATGGGCTCGCTGTTCTTCGGTTATTTCAATGACAGTCTGTTCTGGGTAGTAAACCGGATGATGGGTATCAACGATGTGAAAAAACAAATGATTGTCTGGTCTATCCCGACCACTATCGCTTGGGCAATTGGCGGAACAGCCGTGATTTTATCCAACTTGGTTTGGGGACAAGACGGTTCAATCTTCGACTTAGTCTTCCCGCTGGGTGTACTAGCGCTGATTCTCGTTTACGTCCAAACACAAAACAGGAAACTTTAAGCCACACTTTAAACGGGTAATCATTTGATTACCCGTTTGCGTTTTTAATCTCTCTTATCAGGATGGTTGCCATGTTTAAATCTCTTTTTATTGCTTTATTCTCTCTCATCGTTTCACCCTATGTCAGCGCAGATACAACGCCGGATCAACCGCAACAAACCAAATCCGTTCAGGCGACCTTAATCACCGAAGTCAGCGCCAAAGGACAAAAAATCAGCGCAATTAGCTTGGAGTATGAGGATAACTTGCTGAGTGGCGATGAGTTACAAGATCTTTATCAAGTCGAAGTGCGGTTGGATAATCAAACTCAAGGGACTCGGCAAATCCTCCGAGCTTATAGTAACGATAGACCGGAACCCGCACTTAGACCCAATGCCGGAAAATATCTGATTCTTGAACTCAATAAATGGGATAAAAATGCCGATTTATATTCGCTAAAAACCGAAAATAGCGAACCGATGTCATTCCGTGCCAAAAATGAACAGCAAGAAATTACGCAGCGTGAAATCGTACAAAGCAACCGCATACCGCAATTTTATCAAGAGCGGTTGGAATATGTGATTCAGCGGCAAGGTTTGCTCAAATTAACCAATGGCAAAACCCTTGCGCCTGAAACGGTCAAGGTAACGGCCGCACCACAAAACGTTAAAAATCTGCTTATCGATCAATTCGCCGCCAATCAAGTCTATTTAAACGACCCTAAAAATAATCTGCATTATCGACTGTATTCTCCCCAACCAATATCCGATCAGAAAAAATATCCTTTGACGATTTTTCTACATGGCTCCGGGCAACTAGGAACGGATAATACGGCACAGCTCCTCTCCAGCGCAGGCGCGATTTCAACCTTAAACTATGAAGACGGCTTTGTCCTTGCGCCGCAATATGCCGGCGTTTTCGACCCCTTTGATGACGTACAAAAAGGACAACGCGGCGGCGTACATTGGCAGACGGAAAATCGTCGTGCATTACTGTTGGCGATGATCGATAAAACACTCCAAGAGAATCCGCAGATCAATCCTGCGCGGATTTATTTGGTCGGCTTATCACGCGGTGCCGAGGGCGCACTCTACCTACTGCTTGATAGACCGCACTTTTTTGCCGCCGCATTACTGATGAGCGGACGCGAAGCTTATTCCGTCGAATGGATCGACGGCAACGCAACCGTAGAAAATCTAGCCTCACTCGCCAACACCCCGATTTGGTTTTTTCACAGCAAAGAAGATAAAGTTTCCCCGGTTGCCGGTTCTCGGATTAACTATCAAATTCTTCACCAACAACTTAAAAACCCACACGTCCGTTATACCGAATTCAGTTTTAATAAGGCCTACGATAACGGCATTTTGAATAATAATCCCCACAACACATGGGACGCGGTATTTAATAGCCCGGAAGCGAACCTTTGGCTTTTACGGCAAAAAATGCCGAACTAAATTAAAGGAGTGATTTATGCCATATCAATTATTATCTCACCCACTCGATATCCATGATCCGGGATTTCCCGGAGAACCGACGATGACGCTTGAAACCTGCACGAATATCAATAACGGTGATGTTTACAACAGTTCCAAAATTCATTTATTTAACCATTTTGGTACACATTTTGATGCACCCAATCATTTTAATCCAAATGGAAAAACTATCTCTGAATTACCATTGGAGCAATTTATTTATGAGAAACCACTGTTAATCGATCTGCCTAAAAAAGAAGCCGATTTAATTGAGCCAGAAGATCTCACACCTTATTTAACTCAAATTCAGCAAGCGGATTGTTTAATTATTCGCACCGGATTAGAAAAAATCCGCGCTTCTTCACCACAAATTTATGCGGCTAGAGGCTGTGCCGTGAGTATTAATTGCGCGCAATATTTAATTGACTATGCGCCGAATTTAAAAGCTATCGGTTTTGATTTTATTTCCCTTGCTTCGCCATCAAATCCTGAGCATGGAGTAAAAGCCCATCAAATTATGCTCGGCATGTTCAGTTCGCATTTTATTTGTATTATCGAAGATATGAAATTAGCTGCACTTAACCCCCAAAATCTACGGCGGATTTTTGCCTTGCCACTGCTGGTAAAAGGCATTGACAGCGCGCAAGTGACTATTCTTGCCGAAATTGGAGGCGATGATGAAAACTAAAAACCTTTATTTTGCGCTCTTATTCGCATTACTGTCTTTTGGCAGTGCCTATTTTGCGTCATTGATCGAAAAGGATTTCGGACGTATTGACGTGCAGACATTCAGCATTATGACGGAAGAAATGCAACCGATGGCGGTAAAATTATACCGTCCGATCACCGCCACCGCAGAAACCCCTGCGCCCGGATTGCTCGCCCTGCATGGTTATCAAAGCGATAAAGAGGCGACCAGTACATTTGGCGCATTGGAATTAGCCAAACGCGGATTTGTTATCTTGGCAATCGATCAGTTCGGACACGGTTTCTCAACCACTTTACCGGCAAGTAACAAAACAATGAGTGGTTCGAATAATGGCTATCAATATCTAAAATCACTGCCATTTGTGGATCAAAATGCACTGGGTATTTTTGGACACTCCACTGGCGCGCTGAATGCTATCCGCGTGGCAAAACTGAATCCCGATCATAAAGCAGTCAATGGCTTAAGTAGCAACGGCGGTGATCCAACCATTAATAATTACCTTTTAACACAAGGGCTTTATGAAGAAATCGGCGGCTATCGCGAAAGAGAGTTTCCTGTCAGCGAGCTGATTAATAATAAAAATCGGCAAACGGTATTTTCACAGCCGGAAGGCGTACCGTTAAAATGGGCGCATACTTACGGCAATTTTCAAGATGGCAGTGCCAGAAGAGTGGATTTAGTCAAGGGAACGCATCTTGGCGTGATGATTGCCGAAGAGAGTAATCGCAAGGCAATCGAATGGTTTAATGCTACATTACAAAATGGCGATAAAACCCATTGGCTTGACAGTGAAAAACAAACCTATTGGTATAAAGAGTTTGCCGGTTTAACCGCACTTTTTTCCGCGCTGATTTCCGCTTTATTTCTTGCCAGCGGATTATTAAAAACAACCTATTTTTCTCATATAACACAAGCCGTCAGCGACAAAACAGCGGTTAATCCTAAAACATGGCGGCTATTTGCAGCCTTGAATATCCTCTTAACCATTATTCTTTATCCCTTATTAACACAGTGGGGCGGAGCAAACGAACCATTGGCTGCAATATTACCGTTCATGCCGCTAGAAATGGGCAATGGCATTATTACTTGGCTTACGCTAAGTGCGGTATTAAATATCGCGTTTTTCCTGCTTTGGCGAAAATCCAACCCGCACTTTTCTACCGCACTTCAAGCCGAATTCGGCATTTTTAGCCGTCAGCGCGGTATTCCGACCAAAACTATTATCACACGCTTTTTTACACTGAGTATCATCTTAATCGGTTGGTTATATCTGTTGGCTTCTTTTGTTTATTGGTATTGGGGCGTGGAATTACGCTTTTTATGGCCGTTTTTAAAACCACTCACACCGGAACGGTTTAATTTATTTTTAATTTATTGGCTGCCAATTCTATTATTTTTCTATGTATATAACGGACTGATATTAAACGTTCAAATGAAATCAAAAACGTATAATAGCTTTACTTCAACGTTATTAATATGGACATTAAAATCCATATTTATCGCAGTTAGTGGATTAATCATGCTTTGGTTATTCCATTTCATTCCTAATTTTATGCAAATAGGACCGGGATTCGATTTAATCGGACTACCACAATTCGGCGGACGTTGGATGATGATGTTAGCCGTGATTATTCCGCAATTTATCGTCTTATTATTGATTAATAACTGGTGCTATTTAAAAACCGGATATATTTATCTCGGCGCATTTTTCTGCTCATTATTAATGACATGGATTTTAGTCGGCGGACAAGTGATAGGACGTTTTTTAGCCTAACCAACTTGATCTAAATGCCGAATCACACTCGGCATTTTTCCCCATGTTTTCACTACAACAACGGCTTCAACGCCCTTTCGCAGCGCGCCACCACGTCCTCAAACGAGCCGTCGATGTCGATAGGGATGACATCGGGTTCGTCTTGTTGCGGCACTTCCAAGGTGTCGAACTGGCTTTTCAGCATCTCGGTTTTCATGTAATGCCCTTTGCGTTGTTGCATGCGTTGCAGCACTAAATCGAAATTCCCTTGCAGAAACAGGAATTTGACATGTTCGTTACCGTCACGGATTAAATCACGATACTGTTTTTTCAGTGCCGAGCAGACGATAATCCCGATTTCGCTTTTTTGCTCCAAACTGAACGCCGCATCGCGAATCCGTTCCAACCACGGCGCGCGATCATCGTCGTTAAGCGGCTGCCCTGCCCCCATTTTAAGAATGTTGGCACGCGGGTGCAGATCATCACCGTCAATCAATTTAATCCCCAAGCGTTGCGCCAGTGCCGTGCCGATTGAGGTTTTGCCGGTGCTGGACACCCCCATCAAGATAAAACTTTTGCCCTGTTTTTGCTCTGTCAATGCCATAAGTGGACTCCTTCAATCGTTTTTATTTTTTAACATACCTTAAATTGCATAAAATAGTTACCTGTAACAATCAATATAGTGATCTAAATCACGTTTTATCTCCTCTCTTCAGAAAAGAAAACCTATTTCAAGGCTAGATTTTTGAAGTAGATCGCAAATTTTCACTTTTCTACTAAATATCCCTTTACCGCACTTGGGTTAAAATATATGTTATCGGTAACTTTTAGTGATAACGTTCATAGAAAGTGGCTTGTCCTCGTAATTAACCGTTTAAAAGGATATGACTATGCTGATTTTTACCATGCTTGCGGCAATTTTGTTATTGCTGATCCTGATTATTAAATTCAAAGTTCATGCGTTTGTTGCGCTGATTATCGTCAGCTTGCTGACCGCGCTTGCCACCGGCATTCCGGTGGATAAAATTCTGCCGACGATGTTGGGCGGCTTCGGCGGCACATTAGCCTCGGTGGCGCTGTTGGTGGGCTTGGGTGCGATGATCGGTCGCCTGTTGGAGATCACCGGCGGTGCAAAAGTGTTAGCCGATACGTTGATTAATAAATTCGGTGAAAAAAATGCGCCGATGGCGTTGGGTGTCGCCTCATTGCTATTCGGTTTTCCAATCTTTTTCGATGCCGGTTTGGTGGTGATGTTGCCGATTATTTTCAGCGTGGCGAAACAATTCGGCGGCTCGCTGTTCCGTTATGCGTTTCCGGCTGCCGGTGCGTTTGCCGTTATGCACGCCTTTCTGCCGCCGCACCCGGGGCCGGTCGCGTCCGGGGATTTGCTGGGTGCCAATATGGGCTTATTGGTGCTGGTCGGCTTGGTGTGTGCGATTCCGACTTGGTATATCGCCGCCTATTTATACGGTACGTTTTTAGGCAAAAAAATGCATTTGGATCTGCCAAAAGCCTTTTTAAATGCCAATGCGATTAATGAAACCGCCCCTCTCAATCCGCCGAGCTTCAAAAAGGTGTTGCTGATTTTATTGCTGCCGCTGTTTTTGATTATGCTGGATACCGTACTAAACACCCTCACTGTCACCAAAGTGGTGGACGGTGCGGAATTGTGGGTGCAAACCTTACGCTTCTTGGGTAAAACCCCGATTGCACTGTTGATCACCTTAATCGTGTCGATTTTGTTACTCAAAGGACAACGCAGCTACGAGCAAATCGAGAAAATCTGTGATAATGCGCTTGGTCCGATTTGTGCCATCGTGTTGGTCACCGGCGCCGGCGGTATGTTCGGCGGCGTGTTGCGTGCCAGCGGTATCGGTGATGTTTTGGCGGAAATGTTGTCCGATACCGGCATGCCGGTGATTGTCGCCGCCTTTATCATTGCCTTGGCATTGCGCGTGGCGCAAGGCTCGGCAACCGTTGCGCTAACCACCGCCTCCGCCTTGATTGCCCCGACCGTTGCCGCGACCACCGGCTTAAGCGCGTTCGATTTATGTTTTATCGTAATCGCCATTGCCTCCGGCGCGACCGCGTTCTCCCATGTGAATGACTCCGGTTTCTGGTTGGTCAGCCGCTTCTTGGAAATGGACACCAAAACCACCTTGAAAACCTGGACCGTGATGGAAACCCTCATCGGCTTTGTCGGCTTCGGCATTGCGGTTATCGGCAGCATTTTACTTTAACCCCTCCGCTCTCAACCGCACTTTGGTTTATAAAGTGCGGTTTAGTATCGCTGACAAAGACTAAATAATTTGATTTTTATGATAAAAGCAGGGGCGGATTATATATCCGCCCCAAGCTGATGACAAAGTCTCTTTCTCTAATAATTTCCCTCCCTCCGTATACGAAGAGAGATGTCCGAAGGACGGAGGGAGGCATAAATCATTTTAAAAATAAATATGTTGCATTTTCATATTACACCTCCCTCCCCATTTTTCTTACGAAAAACGGTGCTCCCTCCGCCCGCGGAGGGAGAGAAGTCAGTTTGTCAACAATCTCGGGCGGATATATAATCTGCCCCTACACTGCCTTATCAGCGACCTTTGTCAATCATCTCAACCGCACTTTGGCTCATAAAGTGCGGTTTTGTCTTTAATAGCTCATGGCAATTTCTGCATTTAGCTGATTTAATTCCGTGTGAAAGTGCGGTATGAATGGTACAATTTGCGCTTAATTTTCGTGAATAATCACAAACCCCAAGAATAGAGTAAGAGAACGACATGGCTCGCCAGAAGAAAACCCGTAAAATCAGCGACGTAATGCCGGTGCGCAAAACCGACGCCAAACCCGTCGCGGCACAAGTGAAAGCCAAAAAGGGACGCAAACCGACTCGTTATGAGCTGGACGTGTTGGCGCGTGAAGAAAAACGCAAGAAAAAACGCAAAGGCTTGAGTGCCGGCTCGCGCCACAGTGCGGCGGAAAGCAATAATCACAAGCAAAGTGCGGTCAAAGGCGATCCGCGCGTCGGCAGCCGTAAAAAAATTCCGTTGATCATCGAAATGGTGAATAAGCCGGAAAAAGGCAAAGTGATTACGCCGATCAAACCTGAACCGACTGAAGTCAAGAAAATCGATCCGATGTTGGAGTTGGAGCAGCTGGAAAACAACGAATGCTTGAACGAGTTGCTGGATCAACTCGATGCAGGCAAAATCCTTTCCGTTAAAGATCAACAATTTGTTGATGAGTGTTTAAGCCGCATTGCGCAGCTAATGCAAGAATTGGGCTTGAGCGAGGAAGAAGACGAGGACAGCGATGACGCGCTGTACCGCACTTTCAACACTATTGATATTAATAAATTCCGCTAATGAACTGGTCATTGATTTTATTGCTGATCGCCATTGCCATCATTGTCGGCTTGGCAAGTTATGCCGCTTGGCTGCTGTTGGCATTACGCAAGCAGAAACAAAAAATTGCCGCCGCACGGCAAAAACGCAAAGATTTCACCTTTGACAGCGTGCAAATTATCGCCAAGGCGATGTTGAATGACGACTGTAATTTATCCGAAGGTGTCATCCGCTTAAACGCGCTGCTGCCGGGACTAATGCCAAATGCGCTCGAAAAATACCACGCCATGCAGCAGCTGTATCAAGTGGTGATGGATATGCCGACCCACGAAGCCCGCCGAGCCTTGCCGAAAAACCAGCGTATGCGCTTGGATTTAACCCGTGAAAGCAGCGAAGTCGAATTAGAAAGCAAAATAAAATTAGAACTGCGCCAATTGTTGAGTGATCTGGAAATACAAAAATAGGAAACCGAATGTCTGAAATCGAGTGGGATCTCAATCTGATTCAAAAATATAACCAGTCCGGTCCGCGTTATACGTCGTATCCGACCGCACTTGAGTTTAACGATGGCTATAGCGAACAGGATTTTTTACAGGCGGCGAGCCGTTACCCTGAGCGCCCTTTGTCGCTGTATGTGCATATTCCGTTTTGTCACAAACTTTGCTATTTCTGCGCCTGTAACAAGGTCATCACCCGTCATCAGCATAAAGCGGATATTTATCTGGATTATTTGGAAAAAGAAGTCAAAGCGCGCGCCGCATTATTTACGGCGCGCACCGTGACCCAAATTCACTGGGGCGGCGGCACCCCGACCTATTTAAGCGAAGCCCAATCTTCCCGTTTAATGCAGATGTTGCGCGATCATTTCCGCATTTCGCCGGAAGCGGAAATCAGCATTGAAATGGATCCGCGTGAAATCGAGCTGTCGATGCTGGATCACCTGCGCCAAATCGGTTTTAACCGTATCAGCATGGGTATTCAGGATTTTAACAAAGACGTGCAAGCGGCAATCAACCGTATTCAAGACGAAGAGTTTATTTTCTCACTAATGAAAAAAGCGCGCGAGTTGGGCTTCACCTCGACCAATATCGACTTGATTTACGGCTTGCCGTTCCAAACGGTCGAGAGTTTTATGGCGACGCTAAAACGGGTTAGCGAACTGAATCCGGATCGCATGAGCGTGTTTAACTACGCCCATTTGCCGTCGCGTTTTGCCGGACAGCATAAAATCAAAGACGACACCCTGCCGCCGCCGAACAGCAAATTAACCATTTTGCAAAAAACCATTGAAACCCTGACCGGCGCAGGCTACCGCTTTATCGGCATGGATCACTTCGCCAAACCGGACGACGAATTGGCAATCGCGCAACAAAACGGCGTGCTGCACCGCAATTTCCAAGGCTACACCACGCAGGAAGAAGCGGACTTGCTCGGCTTGGGCGTGTCGGCAATCAGCTTAATGGGCGATCATTATGCGCAAAACCAAAAAGAGCTGAAACAGTATTACGCCGACGTGGAAGATCACCAAAACGCGCTGCACAAAGGTTTCGCCATGAGCCGAGAAGACTGCCTGCGCCGCGATGTGATTAAAGCCTTGATCTGCAACTTCCGTTTGGATTACGCGCCACTGGAACAGCAGTACGGTATTGATTTCAAACGCCATTTTTCCGAAGATTTGGCATTGTTAAAACCGTTGGCGGAAGACGGTTTGCTGATCCTTGGCGACAGCGCACTTGTCGTTTCCGCCAAAGGACGCTTACTGATTCGCAACATCTGCCTCTGCTTCGACACCTACTCACGCCAATTGGCGAAACGGCAACAGTTTTCAAGGATTATTTAGTTTTATCTCGACATCAAGTGCGGTTCAGACCGCACTTTCACTTTCTTATTGCGTATTAATTCATCTCCTGCAAACGATAAACTTCGGTATCGTTCAGACTTTTCAGCCCTTGGCTGATCGCTTCCGCGCCGGCGATGGTGGTGTACACCGGAATGCGTTGTTGCAGTGAGTTGCTACGGATGGAATGGCTGTCGGCAACCGATTCCGGCATACTGCCGACGGTGTTGATCACCATCGCGATTTCACCGTTTTTGATTGCGTCGACAATGTGCGGGCGGCCTTCGCGCACTTTGTTGACGATCTGCACGCCGATACCGTGTTCGCGTAGGAATTTTGCCGTGCCTAAGGTCGAACATAAGCCGTAGCCCAGGTCCTGCAGGCGTTTGGCGATGTTGACCAATTTCGGTTTATCGGCATTTTCCACCGATAAGAAGATTTTACCCAGTTTCGGCAAGCGTTCGCCGGCACCGATTTGCGCTTTCAAGAATGCTTCGGAGAAAGTTTTGCCCACGCCCATCACTTCGCCGGTCGAGCGCATTTCCGGTCCTAAAATGGTATCCACGCCCGGGAATTTAATGAACGGGAACACCGCTTCTTTGACCGAATACAAATTCGGGATCACTTCTTTGCTCACGAACTGCTGTTTCAAGCTGATACCTGCCATCACCCGTGCGGCGATTTTCGCCAAAGGTACGCCGGTGGCTTTGCTCACGAACGGCACGGTGCGCGAGGCACGCGGATTGACTTCCAACACATAAATGGTGTCTTTTTGTACCGCAAACTGCACGTTCATCAAGCCGACCACTTGCAGCTCAAACGCCATTGCCGCCGTTTGACGACGGATTTCATCTTGGATTTCCGCACTCAGCGAATACGGCGGCAGGGAACACGCCGAGTCGCCGCTGTGGATACCGGCTTGTTCGATATGCTGCATAATGCCGCCGATCACCACCTCTTCGCCGTCGCAGATACAATCCACATCGACTTCAATCGCGTCATTCAAGAAGTGATCGAGCAGAATCGGGCTATCATCGGACACACGCACCGCTTCGCGCATATAGGTTTGCAACTCTTCATCGTTATACACGATTTGCATTGCACGTCCGCCCAAGACATACGACGGGCGCACCACCAGCGGATAACCGACTTCGTTTGCCAGTTTCAGCGCTTCTTCGCTGTTACGCGCGGTGCGATTCGGCGGCTGTTTCAGGTTCAGGCTATTCAGCACCTGTTGGAAACGCTCACGGTCTTCCGCGGCGTCAATGCTATCAGCCGATGTACCGATGATATGCACGCCGTTTTCGTGTAACGCATTCGCCAATTTCAGCGGAGTTTGCCCGCCGTAATGCACGATCACGCCATGCGGTTTTTCAATGTGGATAATTTCCAGCACTTCTTCCAAGGTCAACGGCTCGAAATAGAGGCGGTCAGAGGTGTCGAAATCGGTCGAAACCGTTTCCGGGTTACAGTTCACCATAATGGTTTCGAAGCCGGATTCACGCAGCGCAAGGGCGGCGTGTACGCAGCAGTAATCAAACTCAATCCCTTGTCCGATTCGGTTCGGACCGCCGCCTAGAATCATAATTTTCTTGCGGTCGCTCGGATTGGCTTCGCACTCTTCTTCATAGCAAGAATAGAGATAGGCGGTATCGGAAGCGAACTCGGCGGCACAGGTATCAACCCGTTTATACACCGGGTGGAGATTAAGCTGATGGCGTAAATCGCGTACCGCTTTCTCACTGCATTGCACTAACTGCGCGATACGCTTATCGGCAAAACCTTTGCGTTTCAAACGGCGCAGCTCGGCGTAATCCAGATCCGCCAGCGTTTTTTTCTCCAGTGCCAGTTCTTCCTGCACCAAATCACGAATTTGCACCAAGAACCACGGATCGATTTTGGAATAGTGATACACATCTGCCAAATCCCAACCGATACCGAACGCATCGGCAACGTACAGAATCCGTTCAGGGCCCGGATTGGATAATTCGGTCCGCAATTTTTCCATATCTTCGGTTTTCAGATTGAAACCGCAAATACCGGTCTCCAAACCGCGCAGGGCTTTTTGCAACGACTCTTGGAAGGTGCGCCCCATCGCCATCACTTCGCCCACCGATTTCATCTGAGTGGTGAGGCGATTATCCGCTTTGGGGAATTTTTCAAAGGCAAAACGGGGAACTTTGGTCACCACATAGTCAATCGACGGCTCAAACGAAGCCGGAATTAAACCGCCGGTGATATCGTTGCGCAGTTCATTTAAGGTGTAACCAACCGCCAGTTTCGCCGCCACTTTAGCAATCGGGAAACCGGTCGCTTTCGAGGCAAGGGCGGAAGAACGGCTGACGCGCGGATTCATTTCAATCACGATCATTTCGCCGTTTTCAGGGTTGATCGCAAATTGCACGTTCGAACCGCCGGTATCCACGCCGATTTCACGCAACACCGCCAACGAAGCGTTACGCATAATTTGATACTCTTTGTCGGTCAAGGTTTGCGCCGGGGCAACGGTGATGGAGTCGCCGGTATGCACGCCCATCGGGTCGAAGTTTTCAATCGAGCAGATGATAATGCAGTTGTCCGCTTGGTCTCGCACCACTTCCATTTCATACTCTTTCCAGCCCAACACCGATTGTTCGATCAGCAGTTCGTGAGTCGGCGAGGCATCAAAACCGCGTTCGCAAATCGCGTTGAATTCGTCTTTGTTATAGGCAATCCCGCCGCCTGAACCGCCCATGGTAAACGACGGACGAATCAGAGTCGGGAAGCCGACTTCCGCCTGCGCTTTCCACGCCTCTTCAACGCTGTGGCAAACAAAGGATTTCGGCGTATTCAAACCGATTTTGGTCATCGCCTCTTTAAAGCGACCGCGATCTTCCGCTTTATCAATCGCATCTTCTTTCGCGCCGATCAGCTCGACATTATATTTTGCCAACACGCCGTGTTTCGACAAATCCAACGCACAGTTAAGTGCGGTCTGCCCGCCCATGGTCGGCAGAATCGCGTCCGGGCGCTCTTTGGCAATAATTTTTTCCACCGTTTGCCAGGTGATCGGCTCGATATAGGTCACGTCCGCCATATTCGGATCGGTCATAATGGTCGCCGGATTGGAGTTCACCAACACCACTTTATAACCTTCTTCACGCAACGCCTTACACGCCTGCGCCCCTGAATAGTCAAACTCACACGCCTGCCCGATCACAATCGGACCCGCGCCAATAATCAAAATTGTGTTTATGTCCGTACGTTTTGGCATAGTTTTTTCTCTTGCTAATATTCTCGTTAATCTTCAGGAACCCAAAATTCACCTTGTCCGACGGGGATTACCTTGCCGCCGACATAAATCGTCTGTTGTTCGTTCACAGTTAAACTCAGCCGGTTCGGTCGTCCGATTTCATCGCCTTGCATGATCTGCCAACTTAACGGCGTGCGTTGGTTGTGAAGCGCCCAACCGCCCAAGTTAGCGGCGGCAGAACCCGTGCCCGGATCTTCGCGCACTTCGCCGTGTGCGGAAAAGAACAACCGCACTTTGACGTTATTCTGCTGTTCAAACCACACATACAACTGCGCTTCCCCACTTTGTGATACGGCTTTTTGCAGGAAAAGTGCGGTATTGATACGGCAATTTGCCACCGCTTGCGCCGAATTTAATCGCAACAGTAGTTGTTCCGTGCCGGTATTCACCCAAACCGGTTCGGCGGCAATATCATTCTGTTGTAAGCCTAACATCTCGGCACAGCAGGCTTTGTCTAATGCCGACGGCTTTAACTGCGCACCGTTACTTAAAGCAAAAGTGATGTTATCGGTTTGATGTTGCAGCCTGACTAAGCCTGCCTCGGTTTGTAGCTGATAGTTGTCAGACAATCCCAGCTGCTGTTGTAACACAAATGCCGCGCCGATGGTCGGGTGTCCGGCAAACGGCATTTCATACTCAGGGGTAAAAATTTTCAGTTTTCTGACCGCACTTTGCCTATCGCTGCGTTGTATAAATACCGTTTCCGACAAATTAAATTGACGGGCAATCAGTTGCATTTGCTGCTGATTCAGTCCGTCCGCTTGCGGGAACACCACCAACGGATTGCCATCGAAATGGCTTTCGGCAAACACATTAACCAACTGATAAGCATAGGTTTTCATGGTTATATTCCTGCTTAAACCACAACCTGCGGCGTATGGGTGTGGCGCACCACTTCCATTTCATGTACAAATTTGTCGAACAGTTCGGCGACATCGTGCGGCCCCGGGCTTGCCTCAGGGTGTCCCTGGAAAGAAAACGCCGATTGGGTGGTCAATTCAATCCCTTGCACCGAATTGTCGAACAAAGAGCGGTGGGTCACGGTCACATTGTCCGGCAAACTGGCTTCGTCCACTTCAAAACCGTGGTTTTGGCTGGTGATATATACTTGCTCGGTGGCAAGATTTTGCACCGGATGGTTGGCGCCGTGGTGTCCGAAGGTCATTTTTTTGGTTTTGCCGCCCACCGCCAAGCCGAGCAGTTGATGTCCTAAGCAGATACCGAAAATCGGTTTTTTACTGGCTAACAGCTGTTGAATGGCGCTGATCGCATAATCGCACGGCTCCGGATCGCCCGGCCCGTTGGAGAGGAAAATGCCGTCCGGATTTAACGCCAGCACCTCTTGCGCACTGGTTTTCGCCGGTACTACGGTGATTTGGCAGCCGCGTTCGGCGAGCATACGTAAAATATTGTGTTTCACCCCGAAATCGTAGGCAACCACATGGTAACGCCCCGCGTTTTTACGGCTGAAGCCTTGTCCCAATTTCCATTCGCCCTGTTCCCAGCGATAGACGTTATCGCAAGTCACTTCCTGCGCTAAATCCTTGCCCGCCATGCTGCCGAAGCTTTTCGCCAGTTGCAACGCTTTGGCTTCGTCAATTTCCCCTGCCATAATACAGCCGGCTTGCGCGCCTTTATCACGCAACAAACGGGTCAAACGGCGGGTATCAATATCGGCAATCGCCGTGATTTTATTGGCGGTTAAATAATCGGATAGGTTTTGTTCGCTACGGAAATTACTGTGAATCAAGGGTAAATCGCGGATCACCAAGCCGGAAACATAAACCTTGTCCGATTCGCAGTCTTCTTGATTCACGCCGGTGTTGCCGATATGCGGATAGGTGAGGGTGACAATTTGTTTGCTGTAGGACGGATCGGTCAGAATCTCTTGATAACCCGTCATGGATGTATTAAAAACCACTTCGCCGATGGTATGGCCTGGATAGCCAATGGAAGTGCCGTGGAAAATTGAGCCGTCCGCTAAGACTAAGATGGCTGGTTCAGACATGAATTTCTCCCGGGATAATCCTGTTTATGTTCAATCTTGGGGTCAATATCGGGCTTGCCCATATTATGCTCGTTACTCTCTATTTACGAAGCCCTGTACGAATCACAGCGGAAGTGTAGCAGAAATGAGCAAATTATTGTAATTGAGCCACCGCGACAATTCAAGCCCAATAATTGATCCAGCGACTTATTTTTGAAAAATAATGCAATATTATGCATAAAAATTCACTTTTGGGCAAGTTGACCCAGCTCAAAATTGCAATAAATAATGCTGTGCTTTGATCTTAAAGTTGTTAAAATGAAAACGTTAAATCTGAAAACAGGATCGTAAGATGAAAAAATCCATTGCCGCGAAATTATGGCTGCCACTGCTGATGGCAACGGCACTGAGCGCCTGCTCAAGTATTGATGAAACGACCGGACAGCGGCAAGACCCGTTGGAAGGCTTTAACCGCAGCATGTGGGATTTCAACTATCATGTTGCCGATCCCTATTTGCTGAAACCGATCGCCACCGGCTGGAAAGAGTATGTGCCGCAACCGGCGAAAACCGCACTGGTCAATGCCGCCAACAACTTGGATGAACCCGCCAGCTTCGTCAACCGCCTGCTTGAAGGCGAGTTCAACAAAGCAATGGTGCATTTTAACCGTTTCTGGATCAACTCGGTATTCGGTTTAGCCGGCTTTATGGATATCGCCAGCGCGATCGACGGCTTGCAAACCGACGGTTCACGCTCGTTCGGCGACATGCTCGGCAGCTACGGCGTCGGCACCGGCGCTTATGTGATGGTGCCGCTGTATGGCCCGGCAACGCCACGCCAAGATTTGGGCGGTTTGGTCGATCACACCTACCCGGTATTATCCTTGCTCGGACCTTGGACTTTAGTAAAAACCGGGATCCAAGCGGTGGATAAGCGTGCCAATCTGCTCAGTCAAGATGTGCTGTTAGAGCAATCGCAAGACAGTTATCTCACCGTGCGCGAAGCCTATTTCCAGAATCTGGAATTTAAAGTCAGCGACGGCAAACAAGGCTCGGAACTTAAAGAAACCTTATCCGAAGATGAACTCAAAGAGATTGATTAACCCTATTCGACATTCAGCCATTCAATAGAAGGAATATGATATGGAAATGACCCTGACCCAGCGCCTGATTCTGGTGAATCAATATGAATTAATGGCGTTACTCGACAAAGACAATGCCGCCAAATACCACCGCTATCAAAGTATCATCAAAGGCGGTTACAAACTGGAATTAAAAGAGTTATACGCTCAATTCAGCGACCTGAGCGAAGAAGAATGTAAAGCCGTGATCAATACCTTGGAAATGTACCAAGCGCTGCAAGTGTCCTACAACAACCTGCACCACACCGAAGATCTGACGCCGCACCGTCTCAAATTCTTAGGCTATTGCGGTATCCGTGAGAAAAAATACATCAATTATTTAGGCTTCATTGCCGAAAACGATAAAAAATACCGTGAATTAATCCACTGCCCGAACGGCTGCGACGCACAAACGCCGATGTGGGATAAATACAGCAAAATGCTGGATGTGTGGCACAAATGCCCGCGCCAATTCCATTTAAGTATCGCGGAAATCAAACAAATTTTGAATGCTTAAATGCATTGAGTGATCTCAACCGCACTTTGCCGATCACACAATACAAAGTGCGGTTTTTTTCGCTTCACTGACAACATAAATGTTATAACTTATCCCAACAGACTATTTCGCTTTCCGCCGTTTCGCTTTTATAATAACGCCTAATTTGGATTAACCTGAACATATTCCGCAATGGCACTTTTTTATACTGAACGCAAAAAAATCCCCCAGCCGAAGAAGAAAATCCTGACGATCGACAGCCTCGATTATCAAGGTTTCGGCGTGGCGCGGGTTGAGGGCAAAACCTGGTTTGTGGAAAATGCTTTGCCACAGGAAAAGGTGGAAGTGCGGGTGTCGGAGGAAAAACGCCAATACGGACACGCCGTCACGCAGAAAATCTTACAACGCTCGGAACAGCGGATCGAACCAAAGTGCGGTTATTATGCCGAATGCGGCGGTTGCCAAATGCAGCATATTCCGCTCGATTTGCAGAGGCAGGTGAAACAACAGGCGTTGCAGCAACGTTTAAGCCGTTTGCAGCCGCAGATTGCCTTTCAGCCGCTGCTACAAGCGGAAGAATGGGGCTATCGCCGCCGTTTGCGCTTGAGCATTTTGTTCGATAAAAAAACTAAAACCCTGATGCTCGGTTTGCGCCGGCGTCGGTCAAAAGCGATTGTGCCGATTCGAAATTGCGCCGTTGCCGAACCGCACTTGAATGCGGTGTTGGCGGCATTGCAAACATGGCTGCCGCAATGGCAGGCAAAAGCCCAATTAGGGCATATCGAACTGGTCGCCGCCGATAACGGCGTGGCGATGTTATTGCGCCATTTGGGGCAAGTGCGTGCCGAGGATAAAGTGCGGTTACTGCAATTTGCCAGCGAGCGGCAGTTACAACTGTTTGTCTGCGAACAGGAAAATGACATTCAGCATTGGCATGGCGACACGCCGTATTACCGCTTGGCAAACGGGCAACAACTGGCGTTTGCGGTGCGTGATTTTATTCAAGTAAACCGCCTCTTAAATCAAAAAATGCTGGATACCGCACTTGACTGGCTCGATTTGAAGCCGCAAGATCAGGTGTTGGATTTATTTTGCGGGATGGGAAACTTTACCCTGCCGTTAGCCTCTAAAGTAGCAAGTGCGGTCGGGATTGAAGGCGTCGCGGAGATGGTCGCGCAGGCGCAAGCCAACGCCGCCGCCAATCAAGTGGAGAACGTGGAATTTTACCAAACGGATTTAGACCGCACTTTTGCCGATCAAGCCTGGGCGGTGCGCCGTTTTAACAAAGTGCTGCTTGATCCGCCGCGCAGCGGGGCGCTGTTTGCGTTACCGCACTTGTGCGCATTGCAGGCGGAGAAAATTCTGTATGTTTCCTGCAATCCGGCGACGCTGGTGCGCGACAGCGAATATCTGTCGCAGCAGGGCTATCGGATTGAAAAAAGTGCGGCGATTGATATGTTTCCGCACACTGCCCATTTGGAGTCGATCACCTTATTTAGTCGGGTTGGTTGATAATCGTCGAGATAATAGTTGAGAAGGGAAAAGCATGGTCGCAATACGAGCCTCACATTTGCTGACACCGGCGCAATTTGTGGTTGAAGATTGGTGCGAACGCCTGCCGCTCGCGCCTGATGTACGTCAAACGTTAATCGAAACGTGGCATTATAACGACAGTAAACTACAACAATTGGAAGCCAATGAACGGCAATACCTGCTGTATGCCGCCAGCGAAATGGTCGAAGTGTTGAGCGGTTTGAATATGGATCACGACAGCCTGCTGGCGGCGATGTTATTCCCGTTGGTGCGCCGTCGGGTACTGAATTACGACCAAATCAAAGAGGATTTCGGCAACGACATTCGCAAGCTGGTGAAAGGCGTGGTCGATATGGACGGTATCCGCCAACTCAGCGCCAGCCAGTCGGGCAGCCATTTGCAGGTGGATAACGTGCGCCGTATGTTGCTGGCGATGGTCGATGATTTCCGCTGTGTGGTGATTAAGCTGGCGGAACGGGTGGCGTTTCTGCGCGAAGAAAACAACTTTATCTCCGAACCGGAAAAAATATTGGCGGCGCGCGAATGCAGCAATATCTATGCCCCGCTTGCCAACCGCTTGGGCATTGGGCAATTGAAATGGGAATTGGAAGACTACTGTTTCCGCTATCTTGATCCCGATAATTACCGCAAAATCGCCAAACTGTTACAGGAAAAACGGCGCGATCGCGAAGCCTATATCCAGGATTTCGTGGCGGTGATTGAACGCGATCTGCAAGCCGAACTGCCGCACAGGGCGCAGGTGTACGGACGCCCGAAACACATCTACAGCATTTGGAAAAAAATGCAGAAGAAAAATCTGCCGTTCGAGCAACTGTTTGATATTCGGGCGGTGCGGATCATTGTGGATAAATTGGAAGATTGTTATACCGCACTTGGCATTGTCCACAGCCATTTTAAACATATTCCGGCGGAATTTGACGATTATGTCGCCCACCCGAAGCCGAACGGCTACCAGTCGATTCACACCGTGGTGCTGGGCGAGGGCGGCAAAGCGATTGAGGTGCAAATCCGCACCCAACAAATGCACGACGATGCCGAATTGGGCGTGGCGGCGCATTGGAAATACAAAGAAGGCAGCACCGGCGGACGTGCCGGTTACGAGCAGAAAATCACCTGGTTGCGGCAGGTATTGGCGTGGCAACATGATCTCAGCCAGTCCGGCGATATGGTGGAGGAAACCCGCAGCAAAATTTTTGATGATCGGATTTACGTCTTCACGCCGCAAGGGGACATTGTCGATCTGCCGGCCGGCTCAACCCCGCTCGATTTTGCTTACACCATTCACAGCGAAGTCGGACACCGTTGTATCGGCGCGAAAGTGGCGGATAAAATCGTGCCGTTCACCTATAAATTGCAAATGGGCGACAAGGTTGAAATCCTGACCCAAAAGAACCCGAACCCAAGCCGCGATTGGCTGAATCCGAACACCGGTTTCGTTACCATTAACCGGGTACGTTCCAAAATTCAGGCATGGTTTAAACGCCAAGATCGCGAGAAAAACATTCCGCTCGGCAAAGAGCAGTTAGAAGCGGAAATGGCGAAGTTGGGCTTAAATTACAAGCAGATCGAAGAATATGCCTTACCGCGCTATAACTTGAAACAGCTTGATGATTTATACGCCGGTATCGGCAACGGTGATATTCGCCTCAATCAACTGAGCAATTACTTACAAGGCAAACTGTTGCGCCCGACGGCGGAGGAAGTCGATGAGCATATCCTGCGTCAGGTGGAAAACAAGCAACAAACCAAAACCGGCGGCAATAAAGGGCAGATTGTGGTCGAAGGAGTCGGCAACTTAATGCACCATATTGCACGCTGTTGTCAGCCGATTCCGGGTGATCCTATTTTGGGTTATATCACCCAAGGGCGCGGCATTTCGATTCACCGTGCCGATTGCGATCAGGTGCTGAACCTGCAAGAAGCCTGTCCTGAGCGGGTGGTGGAAGCGATTTGGGGCGAAAGTTACCACACCAAATTTAACCTGGTGATCCGCGTGGTCGCCAACGACCGCACCGGCTTGCTGCGCGACATCACCACCGTACTCGCCAACGAAAAAGTCAGCGTACATCGGGTGTCGAGTAAAAGCGATGTGAAAAACATGACCGCCACCATCGATATGGAAATCGAACTGGGCAATGTCGATATGCTCGGACGAATCCTCGCCTCGCTGCTGCGGATTAACGACGTGGTTGAGGCACGGCGGTTGTCTAGTTAGTCGTTAAATCCGACAGCGACTTACAGTCGCAATCGGTTAGGCATTGATGAGCGGTTTTACCGCTCTGACAGCCCTAAAGCGGCTGACTCAGCCGTAGGCTGCATAACCTAGTACAGTTTTGCCGTGCTAGGATAAAAGGAATATTTTTTAGGGGGCAGATAAATCCCCTCATTTTCAGCTAATAAAATCGCATTATACTTACGCAAAATAGATAAAAATAAAAAAGGAACAAACGTGCAAAAACATAAAGGCTTCACCCATTTAATCAAAGCCACCGGCTATTCGATCAAGGGCTTAAAACAAGCGGTGACGGAAACCGCCTTTCAGCATGAACTCATCATGGCGGCGGTATTGATTCCGGCGGCATTTTGGCTGGGCAAAAGTGCGGTCGAATGGGCATTGATGATCGGCTCGGTGCTGTTGGTGCTGACGGTAGAGCTGCTTAACAGCGCGATTGAATCGGTGGTCGATCGGGTCGGCACGGAGTACCACGAACTGTCCGGCAGAGCCAAAGATCTCGGCTCGGCGGCGGTGACGATGGCGTTAGCGATCATGTGTGTAACCTGGCTGTTGCTAATTTTCGCTTGAGACCGCCCATGCTGACGATCCAATTGCAACAACAATCTTATTCCTTGCCGCTAGCCGAAGGCTTGTTGTCCGGTTATTTTACCTTGGACGAGAATTGGCGCGATTTGGATTATGCCAACGGTGGCAACGCGCTTTTCCTTGACCTTGTGCTGACCTATCGTGTACCACGCCAATATATTGATGATTTTTATCGGCTTTATTTTATTGATTTGGAAGAGCGCAGCGACGGTTATGTGATTGATGAAGATAATCTGCCGTTATTGCGGTTGGAAATCCCTATCAATCGTACCGAGTTTGATTTCGAGCATAATAAAACGATCATACTTGGCAATTTGCCCCGTTTTCCACAACTGACCGATCTGGCACATCAAAAACTGGATGATACTATTTTAGAAAAATCCGGTTTTTTCTTCTCGTCTTTTGCCAATGCGCAACTGGCACAGTTTGAATTTGGGCAAGCTGGCGCACAGGCAATTGATTTGGCACTCAGCGGCAAAGCCAGCGACGTGCGCGGTGAGCTGCATTTCCAGCTGACGGAAAGCCAAATTCCGTTTAAACTGTCTGCCGAGATAATCGGCTATGCCGATCAATTTATCGGCAAAGACTGCGCAGCACGGGCGGCAGAAATCCGCGCGTGTTTTGCCAGCATTTATGATCAGCGGCAATACACTGCCGAAACGCCACAAGTGCTCGACCAGCAATATTTAGGCATAAAAATCGCTTTCAGGCAAAATATATGACCACTGCCGCATCACGCCTTAACCCACTGTTAAATTGACCATAATTGAACTATCCCCTATCCGCCAACCGCAGCCGAACGCCATTTCAGCCGTCACTGTCATAAAACTGTCATATTTCTTTGCTACACTTTGCGCGACTTTAAACAGCTTGAAGATGACAACTTATGAATACCGTTCAAACCGCAGCGCATACGTTACCCGGCGCCTCCTCCAAAAACTGGCAAGCCTGGTTATTGGTCGCTATCCTAATTTATTTACTTTTAGCCGCCGTCGGTGCTATCGGCAGTGGTTTTAAAATCGCCACCGGCAGCAATGCCAAAGAATTATTTAGCTTTGCCTCGAATCCATTTGTCGCGCTGATTGTCGGTATCGTCACCACTGCGCTGATTCAAAGCTCCAGCACCGTAACCTCGATTATCGTCGGCATGGTTGCCGGCGGCTTGCCGGTCAGCATGGCGATTCCGATGGTGATGGGGGCGAATATCGGCACCTCGTTGACCAGTACCATTGTCAGCCTTGGGCATATTAAGAGTGCCGATGAATTCCGTCGAGCGTTCTCCGCCGCCACGGTACACGACAGTTTTAACATTCTCGCGGTGGCGGTTTTATTGCCGCTGGAATTGCTGTTCCAACCGTTGCAAAAAGCGTCTGCTTATCTGGCACGGCTGTTTGTTTCCGACAGCAACATGAGCATGAGCGGCATGAATTTTATGAAAACCCTGCTGGCGCCGGCTGATAACCTGTTAAAACTGTTGACCGGTTGGTTGCCGGGGATCTGGTCCGGATTATTGCTGATTGTACTGGGCGTGGTGCTGATTCTGTTTGTGGTCAGCCAAATCGGCAAAGTGTTACGTAAAGTGATGGTCGGCAAGGCAAAAGACGTGCTGAACGCCGCGGTCGGACGCGGCCCGGTTTCCGGTATGTTGTCGGGCACATTAATCACCGTGATGGTGCAATCCTCTTCCACCACCACCGCACTGATCGTACCGATGGCGGGCACCGGCGTGTTCACCCTGAAACAGGTTTATCCGTTCACCCTCGGCACCAATATCGGCACCACCGTGACCGCACTTTTGGCCGCCACCGCCATTTCCGGTCCGGCGGCGCAAGTCGCCTTGCAGATCGCATTGGTTCACTTGCTGTTCAATGTGTTCGGGATCGGTCTGATTTACGTTTTGCCGTTATTGCGCCAAGTACCGGTTATTATGGCAACCACCCTCGCCGAATGGGGGTTAAAGAATAAAATGTATGTGTTTGCTTATATGTTTGGGGTTTTCTTTGCCATTCCACTCCTGATCATCGGCATTGGACAACTTTTATAAGGAAACAGATTATGACACTGCAAACCATTCGTGAAAAAGAACAGAAAATTCGGGAATTAAAACAAGCATTGGCCGATTTGGAAAGCAAATTGCAAGCGGATATCGAAGACAGCCAGCATGAAATCATTGATGAGGTGGAAACCTATTTCAATGCGGTCGAAACCAAATACAGCAGCCTGAAAACCTTTTGGGAAAGTTTTATGGCTGAAAAAAGAAAAAAAGGCTAAACGAGGTTTGTTATGCATAAAAGCAAGGTATTCACGGCATTCACTCTTGCCGCCGCCGTGTTGGCAAGCGTCGGTTGCGACAATGATAAAACCGGCAATGTTGAAATTGGCGCCGATACGTTGATTATTGACGGTTCCAGCACCGTCTACCCAATTACTAAAGAAGCCGCCGAACGTTTTCTGCGTAAAAACAAAAACGCCAGTATCTCGGTGAAATTCTCCGGCAGCGGCGCCGGTTTTCAACTGTTTTGCAGCGGCAAAAGCGATATTAACGATGCCTCCCGTCCGATTAACGACCAGGAAAAAGCGTTGTGCGCACAAAACGGCATTGCCTATACCGCACTTCCGCTTGCCGTGGACACCATTGCCGTGGTCACGCATCTGAAAAACGATTGGGCGAACGATTTGAGTGTCGCCGAACTGAAAACCATCTGGCAGAAAGCCGCCGAAGGCAAGATAACCAACTGGAACCAAGTGCGGTCAGGTTTTCCGGACAAACCGCTGGCTTTATATGGTCGCGGACAGGCCTCAGGCACCTACGACTATTTCACCGATAAAATCACCGATGAAGCCGGGGTCAGCCGCAGCGACTACAGCGCGTCGGAAAATGAAGAGGAGTTGGTGGGGAAAATCGCCAACGATCCGAACGCACTCGCGTTTTTCGGTATCGGCGCCTATCACCGCCATTGGCAGGAATTGAAACTATTGGCGATCGACAACGGTAACGGCGCGGTCGCCCCGTCGCTGCAAACCGCCGCCGACGGCAGCTATCAGCCTTTAACCCGTCGGTTGTATTTGTATGTCAACAATGCGTCGTTAAAGGATAAGCAAGATTTAAAACCGTTCTTGCAACATTACTACGGCAATCTGCGCACCTGGTTGCACTTCACCGGTTATATGCCGCTGCACAACAGCGATTACCAAACGATATTGGACCAGTTGCAATAACCGCACGTTAACCTTGCATGGAAACAACCACCGCCACCGAGAAACATCAAAGTGCGGTGGTTGTTTTCATCTATTCTGACGGAACGCCGCCGATAGCGCCATTGATCCCTCTAGCCAGTGAGGCGAATAAACCGGGCTAATTGAGGTTGGGCAATCCGAAAATAGTCTTCGGTATACAAAATAATCGAACGTTCTAGGGTTCCGGCGTTAAATGCCAATTCGGAATAACGTTCGGCGAGAGAAGGATCGGCGATTAATGCCAACTTCGGATGAAAGCTGAACGGCGGAATGGCGCCGAACACGCAGTCGGTCAAGCTCATCACTTCCGCCGGGCTGGATAACGCGGCTTTATGCGCACCGAACGCAGCGGCAATTTTTGCCAGATCCGCTTGCCGATCCGCCGGCAGGATTGCCAAGACCGTCTGTTTCACTCCGTTACCTTTTAAGGTACACACCAACGCTTTTGCGCCCTGTCCGAGTTCGGTGCCGCGAATCTTCGCCACTTCTTCCGATTTGCCGGCAGTAGGGTGTTCAACCACGCGGTAACGCGCTTGCTGTTGATTCAGCAGTTCGACGACTTGTTGGAAAGTTTGTTGTGACATTATTTTTTCAGCCAGAGTAAAGTGCGGTTAAACAAGATAAAAGGGGCAACTAACGCCCCTCGTCCAAACGGTTGATATGTTTCTTCGCCGCAATCCAAGCGCCGCACCAGCCGGTGAACGCCGCCAGCATGATGATAAACAGGGTTTCAATCAAATTGATTCCGTTCAATTCATATTTCACCGCAAAAATATCGGCGACATAGGCAATCGCCGTAGAAAAATAGGCGATGGTGATTGCACTTAACAACGCCGCCAAAATACCGCCGATAATGCCGTAGATTAAGCCGGTGTATAAAAACGGACGCAGCACAAAATGTTCGGTGGCGCCAAGCAGTTTGGTGACTTCGATATTGGCGCGGCTGCTGTACACATCGGAACGGATACTGTTGCCGATCACCAAGATCACTGCCAGCAACATCAACAGGGTGCAAACCACCGCAATCCGCCCCGCCAGCCAAGTGATGGCGCCCAATTTTTCCAGCCAGTCGCTGTCTAACCGCACTTCGTCCACCCCTTTCACTTTAGTCAGGTTCATACGCAGATCCGTCAGTTTATTCGCCTGTTGATATTCCTCTGTCGGCGTGACCATCACCACCGCCGGCAACGGGTTATCGTCCAATAATTCGAGCTCGGTACCAAAGCCTGACCAAGCGCGGAACTCCTCCAAACTCTGTTGGCGCGAAATATAACTGAGTGAGGCGACGCCGTTTTGCCGGCGCAATTTGTCCGCTACCAAATTGGCGTCGGTTTCGCTCAAGGTTTTATCCAAATACACGCTGATCTGCGATTCCGGGTAAAATTCGGTTGCCGCTTGCTTGGTATTTTTCCACAACAGATAGCTGATGGTCGGAATGGTGAGCGAAACCGCAATCACCAATACGGTCAGCAAAGTGCCGACCCGTTTCAACCACAAATCGGCGAACACCGACTTCAATACATATTGGATTTGCATCCAAAAAGGCGCTTGTAAACGACGTGAACTCATACTGTTGCCCTCTATTGAAATGCGCGCAAATGCCCTTGTTCCAGCACAAGGGTCGGTTTCGGGTGTTGTTGGATAATCGCATGATCGTGGGTGGCAATCAGCACGGTGACGCCGATACGGTTAAATTCTTCAAACAAACGGAAAATTTCCTGCGATAAGGCTTTATCCAGATTACCGGTCGGTTCATCCGCCAGCAGCAGTTGCGGACGATTCACCACCGCACGCGCAATATCCACCCGTTGCTGCTCGCCGCCGGACAGATGTAACGGCAAATGGTTGGCGCGGTGTAATAAACCGACTTTATCCAATGCCGCCGACGCACGGCGTTTGATTTCGTTCGGGTGCATACCGCTGATAATCAAGGGTAACGACACGTTTTCCAGCACCGAGCGGTCGGTCAGCAGGCGGTAATCTTGGTGTACCATGCCGATTTGACGACGCAAAAACGGAATCTGCTCGGCGCTGATACGGGTAATATCATGTCCGTTAAAAAACACGTTGCCGCCGTTGGCACGCTCAATGCCCATAATCAATTTCAACAGCGTGCTTTTACCGGCGCCGGAGTGCCCGGTCAGGTAACTCATGCTGCCGACCGGCAGATGGAAAGTCAGCCCTTGTAACGCCTGTTTGCCGCCCAAATAGGCTTTGCTTACATTTAAAAAACGGATCATGTTTTCTCTCTTTTATGCGTTATTCACTCTCATGACTAAACAGTGCGTCAATAAATTGCTGCGCCTCAAACGGGCGCAAGTCATCGATTTTTTCGCCCACGCCGATATAGCGGATCGGCACGTTAAATTGATCGGCAATCGCAAAAATCACGCCGCCTTTGGCGGTGCCGTCCAATTTAGTCAGGCTGATTCCGGTTAAGCCGACCGCTTCGTTAAACAGTTTGGCTTGGCTGATGGCATTTTGTCCGGTACCTGCATCCAACGTCAGCATAATTTCGTGCGGCGCTTGCGGATCGAGCTTCTGCATGACACGTACGATTTTTTTCAATTCGTCCATTAAGTGGTTTTTATTTTGTAACCGTCCGGCGGTATCCGCCAGCAACACATCAATATTTTTCGCTTTTGCCGATTCGATGGCATCAAAAATCACCGAGGCGGAATCGGAACCGCTGCTTTGTGCCACCACCGGAATATTGTTGCGCTCGCCCCAGACTTGCAACTGCTCCACCGCTGCGGCACGGAAGGTGTCGCCTGCCGCCAACATCACCGATTTGCCTTCCGATTGTAACTGACGCGCCAATTTGCCGATGGTGGTGGTTTTGCCGACCCCGTTCACCCCGACCATTAAAATCACAAATGGTTTTTTATCAGTGATGACTAACGGTTGCGCAACCGGTTGTAGAATCGCCGCCATTTCCTCTTTCAATTTTTGGTACAGCTGTTCAGCGTCACCCAACTCTTTTTTCGAGGCGTGCTGGGTCAAGTTATGGATAATTTTCGTGGTGGTCGGCATACCGATATCGGCAATCAACAATTGCTCTTCCAACTCTTCAAACAGTTCATCGTCGATTTTTTTACCGACAAACAGATTACGGAAACCCGCCCCCAAATTCTGTTTGGTTTTCACCAAGCCTTTCAACAAACGACTGAAAAAACCGCCTTCACTCGGTTTTTCCTGTTCTTTTGGCGGTGCTTCCCGCTCCGCCTGTTCCTGCGCCAACCGCACTTGTTCCGCTTGTGCCGCCGCTTCCCGTTGCGCCTGTTCCTGCGCCAACCGCACTTGTTCTGCTTGCGCTGCCGCTTCCCGCTCCGCCTGTTCCTGCGCTAACCGCACTTGTTCCGCTTGCGCTGCCGCTTCCTGTTGCGCCTGTTCTTGCGCTAACCGCACTTGTTCCGCTTGCGCTGCCGCTTCCTGTTGCGCCTGTTCCTGCGCCAACCGCACTTGTTCTGCTTGCGCTGCCGCTTCCCGTGCTGCCTGTTCCTGCGCCAACCGCTCTTGTTCCGCTTGCGCTGCCGCTTCCCGTGCTGCTTGTTCCTGCGCTTCCCGTGCTGCTTGTTCCTGCGCTAACCGCACTTGTTCCGCTTGCGCTGACCGCTCTTGCTCGGCTTGCTGCTGTTCTTGTTGCTCTTTTTTGCCCAAGCCCAACCAAGACCAAAAACCGCCCTTTTTCTTGTTATCCGTCATTGCTGTTCTCTCACTACTGCTGTGTCGATTCGGTTATGAATTCAAGTCTGTTCAAAGATAATTCAAATTGTGCGTTAGTTTATCACCGAACCGCTTTTTTTGTGAAATTTTCTCGACAAATCAGCCCATTCCGGCGACAAAAGAAAACGGAATAATCCGCGCCGTTATTCCGTTTTGCGACCGCACTTTTAGCGGCGGCTTATCCGCCCGCCGCCTGTTTGATCAGCTGCAAGGTCAATTCGCAGGATTTGACAAACGACGGCAGCGGTAGAAATTCGAATTTGGAATGGAAATTATGCGCGCCGGTAAAATAGTTCGGGGTGGTTATGCCTTTGACCGATAAGGCTGCGCCGTCGGTGCCGCCGCGCATTGGGGTGACTTTGGCGGCAATGCCGAGCTGCTGCATGGCGCTGAATAACAAATCGATCGAGCGCCGATCGTCGCTTAAGGTGTTGGCGATATTGCCGTAAATATCGTTGATCGTGCACGCGATCGTAATTTGCGGATATTGCCGTTTTGTCTTTTCCACCGCTTGCGTAATAAACGCCTTGCGTCGTTCAAACGCGCGTTGATCAAAATCCCGGATCGCGATTTGTAACTCGGCGCGGCTTTGATTGGCTTCAAATTGATTAAACCACCAATACCCCTCTTTCTGTTCGGTGCATTCCGGCGTTTGTTGGCGGTCAAATTGACTGATTAAATCATGGGCGACCAAAATCGGGTTGACCATCACCCCTTTGGCGGACATCGGGTGAGCGCTGATACCGTTAATCACAATCTTAGCCGCGGCGGCATTGAAGTTTTCATACACCACTTCGCCCAATTCACAGCAATCAATCGTGTAGGCGAAATCCGGTTTAAAGCGGCTTAAATCCAGTAATTTCGCACCGCGCAAGCCGATTTCCTCGTCAGGCACAAAGGCTATATAAATATCGCCGGTGGCGATATTCCGTTGCCGAATAAGCGAAAGTGCGGTCATAATGTTGGCGATCGCCGCTTTATTATCCGCGCCCAGCACGCTGGTGCCGTCGCTGAAAATAATCTCTTGCCCCAAATAGGCTTGAATTTCAGGGTGTTCCGCGACTTTCAGCCAAATGTTGTGCTGTTCGTTTAACAGAATGTCTGCGCCGTCGAAGACACGGATTTGCGGCGAGATCGCCGGCGAAAGCGCCACATCAACGGTGTCCATATGCGCCACAAAACCGATAGGCGTGGCATTCGGCACGCTGCCGGGCAAAAGTGCGGTCACGTTAGCGTGTTGATCGATTTCCACCTTGCTTAAACCGAGCTGTTTCAGCTCTTCGGCGAGTAATTGCGCCATTTGCCACTGCCCGTCCGAACTGGGCACGCCGGCAACGGCGGCATTGCTTTGGCTGCTGATCGCCAAATAACGGAAAAAACGTTCGACTAATTGCTGTTGCATACTTTCCTCCTATGCTTTCGGGTAGCTGTAGCCACTGTCAAAGCCGAGCGGAATGCCCAGCCACCAGTAGAGATACAGCACCAGTGTCAAGACGATAAATAAACCGATGGTATAAGGAATCATCATCGAACACAGCGTGCCGACCCCGGTATTTTTACAATAACGTTGGCAATATGAAATTAACAACGGATAAAAAGCAAACATCGGCGTTGACACGTTGACCACCGAATCACTGATACGGAAAGCCGCCTGCGTCAATTCAGGCGAGATATTGACCGACATTAACATCGGCACCAGAATCGAAGATAAAATCGCCCATTTCGAGGTGGCGGAGGTGATGATGATATTTAAAAGTGCGGTCAGGAGTAATACGCCGAAAATCGTAATTGCCGACGGCATTTGCAGCGACTTCAAAAATTCCGCCCCCGACAAGGCGATTAACGTGCCGATCCCCGAACGGTTGAAAGAGTAGAGAAACTGTGCGCAAAAAAAGGAAAAGACGATAAACGGCACCAGCGTATAGGTGATTTTTTCCATCGATTTGGTGACGGTGCGCGTGTCGCTGAAGGTTTTGGCGATCACGCCGTGAATCAGCGACGGCACGGCAAAAAACAGCAATAACAACGGCACGATCATCTGCATAATCGGGGCGCTCGGGCTGGTCAGCGAACCTTCAGGCGAACGCAGCAACGAATCCTGCGGTGCGGCGGCAAAGAACAGACCGGCCGCAAGCAACACAAAAACCGCACTTGCCCAGCGGAACGCTTTCAGATCCAACGGCGACGGCGGTTGAATTTCGGTGTGCCGATTGTCTAAATCGTTATCCAGCGGCATCGTTCTTTTCAAACGGGGATCGATAATGTTATCGGTGATGTACCAACAAACGCCGATCACAAAAAAGGTGCTGCCGAAACTTAAAAAATAGTTGGCTAAGATATTCACTTCATAGGTCGGATCGATAATCCGCGCCGCATTTTGGGTAAAGCTCTGCATAATCGGATCGATAATCGACGGGGTAAAACTGGCGGAAAAGCCACCGGCTAATCCGGCAAACGAGGCGGCAATACCGGACAACGGGTGTTTACCGACCGAATAAAACACCAATGCCGCGACCGGCATTAAAATCACATACGCCGAATCCGCTACGATATGGGCGAACACAGCCACCGTAATCACCGCCGGCGTCACGATTTTTTGCGGAATGATATTTAAGGCACGGCTTAAGCCGACATTGATAAAACCGCTCGCTTCGGCGATCCCGATCCCGATGGTCGCCACAATCGTAATCCCCAGCGGCGGGAAATTGACGAAATTTTTAGTGAGCGCCGTAAAGAAAGCCAGAATTTCCGTCGGTTGGAACAGATTGACGATAACCAGCGGTTGTTTGGTCACCGGATTGATATAATCGAAATCCAAGTAAGACAACCCCCAAGACAACAACCAGCAAATAACCAAAGCATAGATAAACAGCATGGTTATATCCGGCAGTTTGTTGCCGATATATTCGATTTTTTGCAGCCAATCCCGTTTTATTGCGCTGTCCGTCGTCTTGCTTGTTTGCGGCATAATAATTTCCCCTATTTTATTGGTTAAATCAGACAATACTATTTGTAGCAGGCGGATCGATTTAGTCAAGCGCAATTCTTCAAACCAACAAAAAAGGAGCCGCAATTGCAGCTCCTTTTCCAGATCACGTATTAATGTTGTTGATCCAATTGTCCGTGATCTTCGATAACCGGTTGGTTTTCGTCAAATTCCGGCAGCGGTTTATGTTGACTGGCGATAAAGGTATAAATCACCGGCAATACAAACAAGGTGAACAGTGTTCCGACCGCAAGACCGGAAATAATCACCACCCCGATACTGAAACGCGACACCGCGCCTGCACCGGAGGCATACAACAACGGAATCAAACCGGCGATCATCGCGGCGGTGGTCATCAGAATCGGACGCAAACGAATACGTGCCGCTTCGGAAATCGCCTCGATTCGGTTTTTGCCGTGCAATAACTGCTCTTCTTTCGCCACCTCACACATCAAAATCCCGTGTTTGGTGATCAAGCCGACCAGCGTAATCAATCCGACTTCGGAATAGATATTCAAGGTGGTTCCCACCGTGCCTAAGAAGCTGAGTAAATTCAGCGCCAACAACGCGCCACTGATTGCCAACGGCACAGACACCATGATCACCAACGGGTCACGCACCGATTCGAATTGAATCGCCAACACCAAGAAGATGATAATCACCGCCAAGCCGAAAGTGGTGCCGAGCGAGCTGCCTTCTTGTACCAATTGGCGCGATTCCCCGCGGAAATCATAGGTATAACCGTGCGGCAACATCTCTGCCGCCGTGGTTTGGAACCAGTTGACGGCATCGCCCAGCGAACCGGTCGGTACACCGCTGATAACGGCGGAATTCAGCTGGTTAAAACGCGGCAGGGTTAGCGGCTGGGTTTTTAATTCCAAACTGACCAAGCTGTTTAGCGGCACCGAACGTCCGTCATGTGCGGTTAAGAAATAGTTGTTCATCGACTCCGGATTGAGGCGTTTTTTACGTTCCACCCCGGAAATAATCCGGTAAGCCCGCCCTTCGATATCAACCCGGGTAATGGTCGCACCGGACAAGAAACTGCCGAGTGTGGTACTGATTTGGCTCATGGTAATGCCATAAGAATTGGCTTTATCCATATCAATACGCATGTTCATTTCGGCGGTATCAAAACTTAAATCCAGATTGCTGAAAATAAATTGCCCTGACTGTTGCGCCGCTTCCCACACCGATTGGGCGATCAACACCAAATCTTCATAGCTGTTCGGGGTGGTGATCACGAAAGAAACCGGCATGCCCTGCTCGCCGGTGTCGATTTCCGGGAATGGGAAACCGGTGACCGAAATTTCAGGGATGTTTTTGGCACGGTTATTCAAATCCGCCATAATTTCCGCCTGACTACGCGTGCGCTCGTTCCAATCGATCAAGGTGGCGATTGCCAAGGCGTTATTCGAACTCGGCACGCCGGAAATCACTTGCGAGAATTGAATTTCCGGGGTCTCTTTCAGCAGGGTTTCATACGCTGCCATCGAATCCTGTACATAATCCAGATTCTTATTGGCGGAAGTGGTGCCGATCGCCAATAATGCGCCTTTATCTTCGTTCGGCGTCAATTCACTGGATAATGAACCGAACAACACCGGTAACGTCGCAAAAATAATCGCCGCGAAACCCAGCACCCAGAAACGGTTTGCCATGGTCAGCGCAAGCAAAGTGCGGTAGCTTTCGGTCAGCTTATGCAGGAAGCCTTCAACGCATTGCTCCAATTTACTCGGGTCGGCATGGGCTTTCAACAAATGCGCGCACATCATCGGTGATAAGGTCAACGCGATCACTCCGGAGATCAACACGGCTCCGGCAAGGGTCAAGGCGAATTCTTTAAACAGGGTTCCGGTGATCCCGTCCATTAACGCCATCGGCGAGTACACCGCACACAAAGCGATTGTCATCGAAATAACCGGCACGGCAATTTCACGCGTTCCGATAATCGCCGCTCGGAAAGGGGTTTCTCCCAGTTTGATATGTCGGTCAACATTTTCCAACACCACGATGGCGTCATCTACCACCAAGCCGATGGCAAGAATCATTGCCAGCAAGGTCATCAGGTTGATCGAGAAATCAAATGCCTGCAACAGCATGATGACCCCGATCAGTGAAATCGGAATGGTCACCACCGGCACGATCATCGCGCGGAAAGAACCGAGGAACATGGTGATCACCACCAGTACGATCAACGTTGCTTCCAGAATGGTTTTCACCACTTCATCAATCGAGCTGTTAATCGCAATCGTGCGGTCATACAGCACTTTCGATTGGATACTCGGCGGCAGGTTTTTTTCAATGGTTTCTAATAATGGATAAATATTTTCTATTACTGTCAATGGGTTGGCGCTAGAGGCGGGTTCGATAGACAACACCACCGCATTTTCGCCATTGGCAACCGCGCGCGCGCTATCACGCTCTTTATCCAGTTCTACCGTGGCAATATCCCCCAAATGCACTAACTTATCGCCGTCGGCGCGGATCACCAGATTTTTTAACTGTTGGATATCCGTCGTCGTGGTATTCACTTTATTTTTCACGACGGTATACCAACCGTTGGTGTTACCTGCCGCCGTTTGCACGTTATTACTGGAAAGCGCGCTCATTACCGTCGGCGCAGATAAACCGAGAACCGCCATTTTTTCCGGATCGAGCCAAATCCGCATGGCATATTGCGTGCCGCCGAAGACATCCACTTTTGCCACGCCGGGCACGGTAAAAAACTGCGGTTTCACCACTCGTTGGATATAGTCGGTGACCTGACTTGAATCTAACTGTTCCGAAGTGAAACTGACATACATCATGCCCGAGCCGCCGGTGGACGAGGTAATCGTCGGATCATCAATATCACTCGGCAAAGCGGAACGCACCGAGTTCACTTTCGCCAACACATCCGCCAACGCGCCGTTCGGATCGGTATTCAGCTTCATCTTCACCGTAATATTGGAAGAGCTTTGGCTGCTGGAGGACGACATATAATCAATATTATCCGCCTGCGCAATCGCCTCTTCCAATTGCGAGGTCACGAATGCCTGAATCAGGCTGGCGTCGGCACCGGCATAGGTGGTGCTGACATTGATCACCGTGGTGGTCATTTTGGGATATTCGCGTACCGTCAGCTTGGAAACCGCCTGTAACCCCAGAATCACAATCAGAATGCTGATTGCGGCAGCCAAGACCGGACGGCGAATAAAAATATCTGTAAAACGCATTGTGTTTTCCTATGTAGTTTCCTATCTTGCCGCTTAAAGTTTCGGTGTTTCTGCCGGTTGGGTCGTGCCGATTCCCGCTTTATCGGAAACCACCACCAAACTGCCGTTACTCAAACGTTGTTGACCGCCGGTCACGATAATATCGCCGAACTGTAACGGCCCTTTTTCCAGATGGGAATAAATGCCGCTGCGATCCAAGGTTTTGACCGTGACCAAATACGCCCGGTACATTTTGTCCAAATTTTTATTGCCGGCATATTTTTCTTTATCTTCATCGGAAAGTGCGGTTAAACGATACACACTTTCGCCGTACATATTGTAAGCTATCGCCACTTGCGGCAACACCAACTGATCATACTCGGTCGTCAAGGCGACGCGCACCCGGGCAAACATTCCGGATAACAGTTTGTCACGGCTGTCTTCCACCGTCGCTTGCAAGTCAATCAAGCCGCTGGTAGAGGTAATCGCCGGTTCGATTGCCGAAATCTTGGCGGCAAAAGTCTCTCCGGCAAAGGCATCCACTACTGCGGTCACTTTTTGCCCGATAAACAGGTTTTCCAGATTGTTTTGTCCGATAGAAAAATCAATTTTGGCGGTGCTGATGTCTTCCACCCGCACCATCGCCTGACCATTGGTAACGTATTCGCCGACATTCACTTGCACAATCCCGGCAATACCATCAAACGGGGCGTAAATCTGACGGCGGGCAATCGTCGCTTTCGCCGATTCAATGTTGGCAACCAAGGCTTTATAGCTCGATTCGGCATTGTCCAAATCGCTTTGCGAAACACTCTTGCTGCGGAACAAGGTGACATAGCGTTGGTAATTTGCCTGCACCGAAGTCAATTGCGCCTGATAAGCCGCTAAATTGGCTTTTTCTACATCGGAATCCAGTTCAATCAACAAATCGCCTTTTTTCACCTGTTGCCCGGCTTCGACAAAAATCGTTTTCACCGTTCCCGCCGCTTGTGAACTCAGCATTGCCCCTTGATTCGGACGGATAATCCCGGTGGCTTCAATTGCCGGAGTCCATTGTTGGGTTTGCAGAGTGGTGACCGTGACCGGATTGATCGGTTCCGGCATATTGGCAAAATACGCCGCCATCCCGCGCGATTTCATCATTTGTAAGCCGATAACGGCAGCAAAAGCCAGAATAACAAGCAAAAGTACCAATTTCATCACGAAAGCACGTGATTTCTTCGGTTTGTTATTTTGAACGTCTGACATAAAAAACTCCGTAAGTGATTAAGAAGAGAATAAAATTAGTTGCAAATAGATTGCCATGTTTTGTTAATGACGGCTTCCAATACATCATCAGAATACACTTCGGCGTAATGCGTTTGCCGAAACGCCAACTTGAAGGCACTCTCTAAACCGAGGGCAAACAGCACATCCGTCGGTAAATGACTTACAATCCGTTGCTTTTGCCCCAGTTTGACAAAATTATTCCAATAGCCATGCCCTTCGCGATAGCGTTTAACCTGTTCATTAAAGCCGGGAAGCGTAGTATATTGATAAAAATTCTTTAAAATTTGAGGGTTCTGATTAAAAAAATTCCAGAAGTTCCACCACATTTGGCGGTATTGATCGAAAAGCGGCGCTTGCGGATCGAGATTTTTAGCCAACAGCTCATCGACGCGGGCAAACAGGTATTTGGCCAATTCTCTTAATAATTCATCTTTATTTTTGAAATAAATATAAATCGTACCGACCGAAATGCCCGCAGCCTTGGCAATCTTTTGCATGGATAGCGCGTGCAACCCTTGCTCGGCCATTAACATTTCCGTCGCCAACAAAATTTGCTGTGCCGTCCCAATTTCAGAATGTCGCATTAAACAAAAGCCCCTAAAATGAATGAACGTTCATTCTAGTGATTTTTGTGACGCAGTTCAAGAAATAAAAATTGAGAGCCGGCGTTTTTTAAACCGTCCCGTCAAACCGAAAGTGCGGTAGACATCATCCTAAACGATTCAGAATCAACGACAGCATTCCCGCCGCAATCAACGGACCGACCGGCACGCCTTTAAAAAAAGCGACGCCGACAATGGTGCCGATTAACAAGCCGGTGATAATCGACGGTTGCGATGTCATCAAACTGACGCCGCGTCCGCCGAGCCAAGCAACAAAAATCCCGACCACAATCGCCAAAATCATTTTCCAATTCAATAGTAAGCCGCCGAGATTCTCCAACTTGATTTTGCCTGACACCAACGGACTGAGCACACCGATAGTCAGAATGGTAATGCCGAGATATAACCCGTATTTTTCCAACCATGGAATATACTGTTCTAGCGGGGTTTGCTGCATAACCAACAGTACGGCGGCAGAAATAATGATTGAATTATTATGGCTGAAATAACCGAGAATAATCAGAAAAACCAACATCGCGGCGGCGGCATTAAAATGGAAGAAAGACATAAGATTTTAAGTTGGGTGGAAGATAAACTAAATCTACTGATGAGTTAGGGAAAAAGCAAGTGCTATATTCTGCCCAAATCCGTTATATAAAAAACAATATAACTATAATTTTGCCGAATGTAACTTGATATAAGTCAACAATTCCTGAATTAAGCATGAAAATACCTCTTTAGAGGCATTAAGGCTATACAGAAAGCATGGATAATCTTAACGTTGAATTTATGTCAATTGCTTTACGTCTTATCCGAATGCCGTAAAAGCTACAATTTTCGGGAATTGAAAATGAATACTGTTGTAACCAACGAGGCGTCCGCCTGCGAAAATGCAAATGAATGGCACGTTTGCGGTGTTGTCGTACAGTGCCGTCCGCAAGATATGAGTACTGTGAAAAATGCGTTACAACAGCTGGAATATACCGATGTCAGTGCAGTTGATGAAAATGCAGGCAAACTGGTGGTGGTCATGGAGTCACACAACCAGGGCGTTTTATTAGAACGTATGGAGGCGGCACGCAATATTTCCGGTGTGTTGGCTCTTTCTTTGGTGTATCACCAACAAGCTCAAGATTAATCAATCGTGGGGGAACAGATGAATCTAAGTCGTCGTGAATTTATGAAAGCCAACGCCGCAACTGCGGCAACCATGGCTGCCGGGTTGAGCATTCCGGTGGTCAATGTTGCTGCTGCGGATAATTCAATAAAATGGGATAAAGCGGTTTGTCGCTTCTGCGGCACCGGCTGTAGCGTACTGGTCGGCACGCAAAACGGACGCGTGGTTGCTTCGCAAGGCGACCCGGATTCCGAAGTGAATCGCGGTTTGAACTGTATCAAGGGCTACTTCCTGCCGAAAATCATGTACGGTAAAGACCGCCTGACCCAGCCAATGTTGCGTATGACCAACGGTCAATATGACAAACACGGTGAATTTGCGCCGGTCAGTTGGGACATGGCGTTCAGCACCATGGCAGAGAAATTTAAAGCCGCGATTGCCAAAAACGGACGCAATGCGGTCGGTTGTTTCACCTCCGGTCAATCCACGATTTGGGAAGGTTATGCGCTGAACAAATTGTTTAAAGCCGGTTTGCGCTCTAACAACGTGGATCCGAATGCCCGCCACTGCATGGCGTCGGCAGCAGTCGCCTTTTTGCGCACTTTCGGAATTGATGAACCGATGGGTTGCTACGATGATATCGAACATGCCGATGCATTTGTGTTATGGGGTTCGAATATGGCGGAAATGCACCCGATTTTGTGGTCGCGGATCACCGATCGCCGTCTCACCAAACAAGACAGCCAAGTATTCGTGCTCTCAACCTTTGAACACCGCTCTTTTGAGTTGGCGGACTACGGCTTAGTCTTTACGCCGCAAAGCGATCTGGCAATCCTGAACTATATCATCAACTATTTGATTCAAAATGACGCCATCAATTGGGATTTCGTCAATAAACACACCAAATTCAAAAAAGGCGAGACCGATATCGGTTATGGTCTGCGTCCTGAGAATCCACTGGAGCAAAAAGCGCAAAACGCCGGCAGTGGTAAAATGTATGACAGTAATTTCGAAGAGCTGAAAGAACTGGTTGCAGAATATACCTTGGAAAAAGCGCATGAAATCAGTGGCGTGCCGAAAGATCAATTGGAAGCTTTGGCAAAACTGTATGCCGATCCGAACAAGAAAATCGTCTCTTTCTGGACCATGGGCTTCAACCAACACACCCGTGGTGTGTGGGTTAACCATTTAATGTACAACGTGCATTTATTGACCGGAAAAATCTCGCTGCCGGGTTGCGGACCGTTCTCTTTGACCGGTCAACCGTCTGCTTGTGGTACGGCGCGTGAAGTGGGCACCTTTGCCCACCGCTTGCCTGCCGACATGGTGGTGACTAACGAGAAACACCGTGACATCTGTGAAAAAGCATGGAAATTACCGAAAGGCACGATTTCCGACAAAGTCGGTTACCATGCGGTTGCACAAGACCGCGCCCTAAAAGACCGTAAAATGAACGTGTTGTGGGTAATGTGTAACAACAATATGCAAGCCGGCCCAAATATCAATGAAGATCGTCTGCCGGGCTGGCGTGATCCGGAAAACTTCATCATTGTTTCTGACCCGTATCCGACCGCCAGCGCCCTGTCTGCCGACTTGATTCTACCGACCTCAATGTGGGTGGAAAAAGAAGGCGCTTACGGTAACGCCGAGCGCCGCACCCAATTCTGGCGTCAACAAGTGCCGAAAACCGGGGATTCCCGTTCTGACTTGTGGCAATTGGTAGAATTTGCCAAATACTTCAAAGTGGAAGAAGTGTGGGAAGAAGAGCTGTTGGCGCAAATGCCGGAATATCGTGGTAAAACGTTATATGAAATCCTGTTTACCAACGGACAAGTGGATAAATTCCCGATCAGTGACTGGGACGACAGCGTGCTGAATGATGAATCCCGTCATTTCGGTTACTACTTGCAAAAAGGCTTGTTTGAAGAATATGCGGCATTTGGTCGCGGTCATGCGCATGACTTGGCGGATTTCGATGTCTATCACAAGGCGCGCGGCTTACGCTGGCCGGTGGTGGAAAACAAAGAAACCTTATGGCGCTACCGCGAAGGTTACGATCCGTATGTTAAAGCCGGTGAGGGCGTGAATTTCTACGGTCAACCGGATGGACGCGCGGTTATTCTTGCCGTACCGTACGAACCGCCTGCGGAAGTCCCGGATCAAGAGTACGACTTGTGGTTATCCACCGGCCGTGTACTGGAACACTGGCATACCGGCAGTATGACTCGCCGCGTGCCCGAACTGCACCGCTCTTTCCCGAACAACTTGGTGTATATGCACCCGTTGGATGCGCAAGCACGCGGTATGCGTCACGGCGACAAAGTTAAAGTCGTGTCCCGTCGCGGGGAAATGGTGTCGTTCTTGGATACCCGCGGGCGGAATAAAGTGCCGCGCGGCTTAGTTTATACTACGTTCTTTGATGTCGGGCAGTTGGCAAACGCGTTGACCTTAGATGCAACCGATCCGATTTCCAAAGAAACCGACTTCAAAAAATGTGCGGTTAAAGTGGTTAAAGCCTAATAGGTCGAAACATGATCCGTAAACCCGTACTTAATCCGAACCGCCGGCGCTTTTTAAAAGATACCACCCGTACCGCGGGTGGTCTGGCCGCTATCGGATTATTACTGGGTTTGCAACAGCAGCAAAGCTTGGCACGCGAAGGCGTGGCACTGCGACCGCCTTTTGCACTGGAAAATGAGAAAGATTTTGCTGCCGCTTGTATCCGCTGCGGGCAATGTGTACAAGCCTGTCCGTATGATATGTTACATCTTGCCTCGCTGTTGTCACCGTTGGAAGCCGGAACGCCTTACTTTATTGCACGCGATAAACCGTGTGAAATGTGTGAGGATATTCCTTGCGCCAAAGCCTGTCCGAGCGGCGCGTTGGATTCGAGCCAAGATAATATCGATGATTCCAGAATGGGATTGTCGGTACTGCTTGATCATGAAACTTGTCTGAATTGGCAAGGCTTGCGTTGCGATGTCTGTTATCGGGTATGTCCGCTGATTAACAAAGCGATCACCTTGGAAATGCAGCACAATGAGCGCAGTGACCGTCATGCCAAATTTATTCCGACGGTACATTCCGATGCCTGCACAGGCTGCGGCAAGTGTGAGCAAGCCTGTGTTTTGGAAGAAGCGGCGATTAAAGTATTACCGATCTCTTTGGCGAAAGGCATGTTAGGTCAGCATTACCGCTTGGGTTGGGAAGAGAAAGAGAAGGTCGGTCATTCATTATTGCCTGACGAAATGATTAGGCTGCCGACTCGTCTGCCTGAAAACGGCTTGCCACAAAACGTATTACCGGAGAATCCGTAATGGCAAATGCGATTAATCTGGCAGGACGTGAAGCCCGCGAAAAACGGGGCTGGTGGCGAGCAAACCGCTTTTTATTTTGGCGCCGTTTGTCGCAACTGAGCATTTTGGCAATGTTTTTGTCCGGTCCGTGGTTCGGGATTTGGATCTTAAACGGTAACTACAGCAGCAGTATGTTGTTGGATACGATTCCCTTAACCGATCCGCTGATTATGGCGGAAAGTTTGGTAACGGGATATTGGCCGCAGTTGACCGCACTTTTGGGTGGGTTGATTGTGATTGCGGTTTATGCCGTATTAGGCAGTAAAGTCTTTTGCGGTTGGTGTTGCCCGCTAAATGTGGTGACCGACAGCGCCGCTTGGTTAAGACGTAAACTCAATATCCGCCAAAGTGCCAAGCCGGATCGCTCTTTGCGTTACGGCATTTTAGTGATGATTTTAATCGGCAGTGCCGCCAGCGGCATGTTGTTGTGGGAATGGATCAACCCGGTTGCCGCGCTGGGACGCGCCTTGATTTATGGCTTCGGCGCAACCGTTTGGCTATTGTTGGCACTGTTCCTGTTTGACTTACTCATCGTCGAACACGGTTGGTGCGGACACCTCTGTCCGATTGGCGCGGCATACGGTGTGATCGGTGCCAAAGGTGTTATTCGGGTTAAAGTGATTGATCGCGAACGCTGTGATCGCTGCATGGACTGCTTTAACATTTGTCCGGAACCGCAAGTATTAAGAAATCCGCTCTTCGGCAGTAAAGACGAGGGCAAACAACAAAATTTATTAGTGTTATCCAAAGATTGTATCAGTTGCGGACGTTGTATTGATGTCTGCCCTGAATCTGTTTTTAAATTTACCACAAGATTTGATCATGCGAGGAGTGAGCGATGATTAAAAAGACTAAAGTATTAGCATTGGCAGGTTTATTGTTAAGTGGACTGTGCGGTTCCGCCTTGGCACAGGATGTCTATCCGGTAGGGAAAGATCTCGCCACATCCCCGGAAAATACGGCACCGGCATTCCATAATCAACCGAAAGAGAGCGAGTTAGCGGCGTTGAGTTACGTCAACCAACCGCCTATGGTGCCGCATAGCACTAAAAATTATCAAGTGACTAAAAATATCAACCAATGTTTGAATTGCCACAGCGTACAAGCTTCGCGTGTGACCGGCGCAACCCGTATCAGCCCGACTCACTTCGCCAGCCGTGACGGCGTCGTCAGTGGCGAAGTGTCGCCCCGCCGCTATTTCTGTGTTCAGTGCCATATTTCGCAATCCGATGTTGCGCCGATTATCGAGAACGAATTTAAGCCATTACCGGGTTACGGCGATAAATAAGGAGCGGACATATGATAAAAAATCTGATCAAACGCTTTTGGCAATGGTTCCGCTCGCCAAGTAAAATCGCAGTCGGCACCCTGTTAGTAGTGGCGTTTATTGCCGGCATTATCTCGTGGGTCGGTTTCAATTACGGCATGGAACAAACCAACACCGAAGAATTTTGCGTCAGCTGTCACAGCAATGATGTTTATCCGGAATATCTGCACACCGCGCACTACCAAAACCGCAGCGGCGTGAAAGCGACTTGTCCGGATTGCCATGTGCCGCATGAATTCGTGCCGAAAATGATTCGTAAATTGCAAGCCAGCCGTGAAGTGTATGCGCACGTGATGGGCTACACCGACACGATTGAGAAATTCAATTCCCGTCGCTTACATATGGCTGAACGCGAGTGGGAACGGATGAAGGCCAACGATTCGCAAGAGTGCCGCAACTGCCACAACTTCGACAATATGGATTTCAGCCAACAAAAAACCGTAGCGGCAAAAATGCACAGCAAAGCGATTCAAGACGGCAACACCTGTATCGACTGTCACAAAGGGATTGCCCACCAATTGCCGGATATGCGCGAAGTCAAGGACGCAACCGCTTATTAAGCCGAAATCATGGGCTAGATACAAACCAAACCCCAAACACGCTGTTTGGGGTTTTTACTTGCAAAAGATTATTGCGGCAGATGAATTTGATTACGTTGATTATACAACGTGCGGTGGCCGAAATAGAGCGCGGCAAACAGAGATAAACTGACGGCGGTACAGATCGCAATCATAATCGCAATTTGGTATAACACCGCCGTGCTTGGCAGCGTGCCGGAAAGAATCTGCCCGGTCATCATGCCCGGCAAAGCGATAATGCCCATGCCCAACATCGAATTCAAGGTGGGTAAAAGTGCGGTTTCGACCGCCTGATTGACATATGGCAACAGAATTTTTTCCGGGGTAACTCCGAAATTTAACAGGGTGTTAATCTTATCCCGTTCGGATTGCAGACTTTCACGAAAGGTCTTAATCCCCAAATTCAGCGCCGTCATGGCATTGCCCATAATCATGCCGCCGAGCGGAATCACATATTGCGGATTAAACAGTTGCTGATTCGTCACCACTACCACAAAAAAAGCGATAATACTTAAACCGGAAAACGTCATTGCCAACGCAATCGACTGCTTAAATTGCCGGTTCAAATTCGGATTTTTGGATAACACCCGATGAATGGCAAAAATCACCATTGCCGCCACATATAACATGGTGAAAATCGGACTTGGGTGACCAAAGATATAGGTCAACACCCAACCGGCAATAATGAGTTGTAACGTCATGCGCACACTGGCGATTAACAACAACTTGGACTGCCGAATATGATTCTTCTTCATCACATACAACACCACCAGCAGTAATAAATAGACCAAACTGAAATTCAGTAAATTCATACTCACATCATTCATCACTTAATCCTTGCTAATCGGAATAATTTGATCGGCATGGCGCTGCACCAACTGCTGATCATGACTGATCGCCAGCACCGTAATCCCCTGTTTGCGGCAATAAGCCAGAATATCGCCGAGCACCTGTTCCGCCAAGGCTTCATCCAATGCGGACGTGGGTTCGTCCAACATCAATAATTTCGGTTGTAAACTCAAGGCCAAGGCAAGAAACACCCGTTGCTGCTCGCCGCCGGACAACACATTACACGAGGTCTCTAAGGCGAAATCCGCACAACAAAGCTGCAAAAAGGTTTTGATTTGCGCGTCTTCCGGCGGGGATTTGTCTAAATAATCGTAGAACAGTTGGAAATTTTGCCGAATCGACTGCGCAAACAAAAACAAACGTTGATTCACCAATAACAGTTCGCGGCGTAATTGCACACTGTCGAGCTGCGCAATATCTTGCCCTTGATAGCGAATCGTGCCACTGCTCGGCGATTCAATGGCATTAATCAAACGCAATAAGGTACTTTTGCCACTGCCGCTCGGGCCTTGCAAAAACGTGACTTGGTTAGCTGCTATTTGAGAGTCGGGATAACGCAGCAATTGCTGTGCCTGAAAGGTAACACCTTGTAATTCAAGAAATGGGGTCATAAACGCTCACCGAATAGAAACAGAGAACATCAGTATAACCAATAAAAGTGCGGTTTCCTACTTCCTCAATTTCACGCATTCGATCGCATGATTCGCGCCCTTGACCAAAATCAGATTGGCTCGCTCACTACTCGGCAGGATATTTTGTTTTAAATTCAATCCGTTAATCGTCTCCCAAATATGCTGTGCGGTGGCAACCGCTTCTTGCTCGGACAAAGAAGAATAATGATGAAAATAAGAATTCGGATCACTGAACGCCCCTTGGCGGAAAGTGAGAAAACGCTTGGTGTACCAGTTTTTCAACAGCGATTCTTTGGCGTCGACAAAAATCGAAAAATCGACAAAATCCGACACGAACAGTCGATCCGGCTTGCGTCCGTGATTGGCACTGGTTTGTAACACATTCAGCCCTTCCAGAATCAAAATATCCGGTTGATCGATCACATTGTACTGATTCGGCACAATATCATAGGTTAAATGCGAATAAATTGGCGCTTTCACATTACGTTTGCCGGATTTAATATCCGAAATAAAGCGGATCAAACGCTGCGTGTCATAAGAAACCGGAAAGCCTTTTTTCTGCAACAGATTGTCTTGCTGCAACTTCGCCAACGGATAGAGAAAACCGTCGGTGGTAATCAAATCCACTGTACGTTTCTTTGGCCAGTGGCTGAGTAGCGACTGCAAAATCCGCGCCGAGGTGCTTTTGCCGACCGCCACGCTGCCGGCAATACTGATGATATACGGTACTTTCGGTGTTTCAACCCCTAAGAAGCGGTGCAACACCGTTTGGCGACGCAGATTTTCTTCGATGTAATAGTTGACCAGACGGGTCAGCGGCAAATAGATGGTGCTGACTTCTTCTAAGGAAAGCTCTTCATTAAAACCAAGTAACGGCTCTAGATCTTGCTGGGTTAAGGTCAGTGGCGCAGATTTACGCAACGCCGCCCACTGTTCGCGGTTAAACTCTAAAAACGGCGTAAATTTTTTCTGTACTGACCCCATTGCGTGACTTCTTTCCTCGCCCGTTGGCGCAATTGACAATGGGCGTTATATTGCACCGATTAACCGCATGACGCAATCCTGATTTAACAAATAATCGGCGAGATTGGCGAAAAGCGGCCAGAACGTTTAAATTTTGCGCAATCCTGCCGAAAGTGCGGTCCGCAAACCGCACTTTGCCCGGATTAATCAATTAAACCTAAATCCAGTAATCCCTGATATAAACCATCATCGGCAATATCCGCAGTCACATAATCGGCAACGGCTTTCAGTTCGGGGTGGGCATTGCCCATCGCTACGCCAAACCCGACTTCGCGCAGCATTTCCAGATCATTCAGCCCGTCGCCGAACGCCACCGCATTTTCTGCGGTTAGCCCGAAATGCCGCAATACCGTCTTAATTCCGCGCGCTTTTGAGCCTTCGGCGGCAAACAGATCGACCGAATAATCATGCCAACGCACCACTCGCAAATGCTGCTGCAAAATACCGGAATCGGCGATCAGTTGATCCTGCGCTTGGGTATAAAACGGCAACATTTGATACACCGGGTGTTTCAAATAATAGTCGGTATCAACAATATAGTTTTGGGTGATCGGATCCATTGCATTGGCGATTTCCGCGGTAACACGGTTTACCGCCACATCACGTTCGGAGACAAACGCATAATCAATCCCATGTTGTTTGAAAAACGCCACAATGCGTTCAATATCCGCCAATGCCAACGGATAAGTCTGCAACGGCTGCCCGCGATAACTGTTGTATTGCCCGTTAATTGTCACTAACAACTCAATCGGCAGGCGCTTCACCAATTGATTGACCTCGTGCGGCATTGAGCACAACGAGCGCCCGGTGGCAATTGCCGCAGTAATGCCGTTTTGTTGCAATTTGACCAGTGCGGTTGCCACCGACGACGGCAAGTATCGTTGATGTTTCATATACAGGGTTTCATCAATATCAAAAAACACGATTTTGACCTGTTGCGGATCTAACATAAAAACTCCCGGATTCAGATAGAAAAGTGCGCTAAGTATAAAAGATTTTTGGAATCCTGATCGTAAAAATCGCGCTACTGAATGGCGCAAACCGCACTTTTCCGCTATTTTTTGATCTCAATCTAACACTGATTCACAACCAAAATGCGAATAACAAATCTATTCGGAGACAATTGGCTCGGCGCAAGCTGTATTTTGTGCCGGTCTACCCTCGCTTTAGCAAAGCACGGCATTTGCAACCGTTGCAATCGCGAGATCACGCGTTTCCGCTATTGCGGCAGTTGCGGCGCGGAATTGGCGTTTGATACGCCGCATTGCGGCAAATGCCTGACCGATCCGCCACCGTGGCAGCGTTTGGTCACGGTCAGCCATTTTCAAGCGCCGTTGTCATCGTTGGTTCATCGGTTTAAATTCCAGCGCCAGTTTCAGCTTGACCGTATGTTGGCGCGTTTGCTGTTGCTGGCGATATGGCAGGCGCGGCGCACGCATGGGTTAGCCTTGCCGGAAGTGATTTTGCCTGTGCCGTTACACGCACTACGCCATTGGCAGCGCGGTTACAATCAAGCGGAACTGCTGGCGCAACAGCTTTCCCATTGGTTAAACATTCCGTGTGATAGCCAATTATTACGACGGTTGCGCCACACGCCGCCGCAACGCGGATTAGACAGCAAACAGCGGCGCAACAATCTGAAAAAAGCCTTTGCCTTAAACCCGAAAATCAGTGAAATCCGTTACCGCTCGGTGGCGATTGTCGATGATGTGATCACCACCGGCGCAACCATGGCGGAGCTCTGCCGACTGCTGCAAAAGTGCGGTATCACACAAATTCAGGTGTGGTGTTTATGTCGTACCTAGCGCAATCATAATTTATGTGTATAATTTAAATAAAGCATACACATCAAAACCCGCACAGCAAAATTAATGGAGGGAAATATGCGTACCAATATTGTGATTAACGATCATTTAATGAATGAAGCCTTATTGCTATCGGGGTTACGCAGTAAACGTGAAGCGGTGGAAGCCGGTTTGCAGTTGCTGGTGCAGCAGAAACGACAACAAAAAATCCGTGAGTTACGCGGTGCGTTGCACTGGGAAGGTGATCTTGCCGAAATGCGGAGCATGCAAGATGATTATCGCGGATAGCGGCGTATGGATTGATTATTTCAATGGGGTGATCAATCCGCAAACGGATCAGTTGGACGATGTGCTACAAAACGGACAAGTGGCATTGACCGATGTCATTTTAATGGAAATTCTGCAAGGCTTTCGGCTTGAGAAAGAGTATCGCCAAGCCAAGACCGCACTTGCCGCCTTGCCGTGCTTTGAGATTTTAGGCGTTGATAATGCACAACGTTATGCACAAGATTACCGCACTTTGCGCCGGCAAGGCATTATCATTCGCAAACGTAATGATGTGATGATCGCCGGTTTTTGTATTCGCCGACGGATTCCGTTGTTGTTTCGTGATCGCGATTTTCTGCCTTTTGTTTCCTATTTAGGGTTACAAGCGGCATATCAAGCCAAATAGCTAAGGGCGATCAGCCTGCAGCGCCGACAGTTTAATTTCTACTTTCCAGTCGGCTTTTGCCAATTTTGCTTCAACGCAGGCGCGTGCAGGGCTGTGTTGCGGGTTCACCCATTCGTCCCAAGCACGGTTCATGCCGTCGTAATCCGCCATATCGGTAAGGAAAATCGTGGCTTCGAGCAGATGGTTTTTACCCGAACCGCACTTTGCCAGCCAGCCGTCGATTTGCGCCAACACATCGCGGGTTTGTTGATAAATATCCACATCGCTGTTTTCCGGCACCATCCCGGCAAGAAAAATAAAGCCGTTGGCGACGGTGGCTTCCGAAAAACGCGGGGTTTGCCCGAAATAGCGGATTGTCATGTTTTACTCCTTGTTCTAAACCGTGGCGGCTATCTTAGCACAGCACACTGACAGAAAAACTGGAAAAAAAAGCGATTAAGGCGTATTATTTCGCTAACTAAATTCCGACAAGATAGGTCGGATATTACCCTCAACTGTTAAGGTAACTTATGTATATTCAAATTTCTGATAGCGCACAGGCGCATTTTGCCAAGTTGTTGGAACAACAAGAAGAAGGCACAAATATTCGTATTTTTGTGGTGAATCCGGGGACGCCGAACGCCGAGTGCGGTGTTTCTTATTGTCCACCGAATGCGGTTGAAGCCACGGATACCGAACTGAAATACAACAGTTTCTCCGCTTTTGTTGATGAAGTGAGTTATCCGTTTTTGGAAGCCGCCGAACTGGATTTTGTTACCGATGACATGGGTTCGCAACTGACGCTGAAAGCGCCGAACGCCAAAATGAAGAAAGTGGCGGACGACGCACCGTTAATCGAGCGCGTGGATTATGTGATTCAAACCCAAATCAATCCGCAACTGGCGAGCCACGGCGGGCGCATTACCTTAATCGAGCTGACCGACGACGGTTATGTGGTGTTGCAATTCGGCGGCGGCTGCAACGGCTGTTCGATGGTGGATGTCACCCTGAAAGACGGTATCGAAAAACAACTGTTGGAACAATTCGCCGGCGAGTTAAACGGCGTGCGTGATGTGACCGAACACCAACACGGCGAACATTCTTACTATTAGATTACCGCTACTACGCTCAAATGATTGGCAAAGGTAGTTTATGAAACAAAGTAAGGGCGGATTAAATATCCGCCCGTTTACGAAGTACGATATAAACAATTAACCAATAAAAGGTAAATGCAAAGTGCGGTTCGGGCGGAGATATAATCCGCCCCTACTTTTACATTTCATCTTTATCTGCAATTTGAGCTCTTTTGTATTTTTACCCAAGAGATCCACTATGCAAAACCAACAAATCAGCCAAACCATTGCGCAAGAACTCAATGTACAAGCCAAACAAATTTTAGCCGCCATCGGTCTGGTGGACGAAGGCAACACCATTCCGTTTATCGCCCGTTACCGTAAAGAGGTGACCGGCGGTTTGGACGACACCCAACTGCGCCATTTTGAAACCCGCTTGCTCTACTTGCGCGAGCTGGACGAGCGCCGTCAAACCATTCTGAAATCCATTGCCGATCAGGGCAAACTCAGCACCGAGCTACAAGCCAAAATCGAAAGCTGCCAAAGCAAAACCGAACTGGAAGATCTCTATCTGCCGTATAAACCGAAACGCCGCACCAAAGGGCAAATTGCGATCGAAGCCGGGTTAGAACCGCTTGCCGACAGCCTGTGGCAAAATCCGCAACAGGTGCCGGAACAAACCGCACTTGCTTATCTGAATGCCGAAAACGGCGTTGCCGACAGCAAAGCGGCACTGGACGGCGCGCGTTATATCCTAATGGAACGTTTTGCCGAAGATGCGGAATTATTGGCAAAAGTGCGCGCCTATTTGCAGAAAAGTGCGGTATTGGTAGCGAAAGTGATCGACGGCAAACAAGCGGAAGGGGCGAAATTTCAGGATTATTTTGACCATCAAGAGCGTTTGGCAAGCGTGCCGTCGCACCGTGCCTTGGCGATGTTGCGCGGACGCAATGAGGGCATTTTGCAACTGAGTTTGAATGCCGATCCCGATCAAGATGACAGCGTGCGCCAAAGCCATTGCGAGGAGATTATCCGCCAACATTTAGGCGCGGATTTCAATCAGCAGCCTGCCGACAGTTGGCGGCGGCAGGTGATCAGTTGGACGTGGCGGATTAAGATTTCATTGCATTTAGAAACCGAGCTGATGGCGGCATTGCGCGAACAGGCGGAAAGCGAAGCGATTGATGTGTTTGCGCGCAACCTGACCGCACTTTTAATGGCTGCGCCTGCCGGCGCGAAAAACACCATGGGGCTTGATCCCGGTTTGCGCACCGGCGTGAAAGTCGCAGTGGTGGATAATACCGGTAAATTGCTCGCCACCGACACCATTTATCCACACACCGGACAAATGGATAAAGCGATGGTGAGCATTTACCAATTGGGCAAAAAATACAACGTCGGTTTGATTGCGATCGGCAACGGCACGGCTTCGCGCGAAACCGAACGTTTTGTGGCGGACATTTTAGCGAAATCGAACGATTGGCAGGCGCAAAAAGTGGTGGTGAGCGAAGCCGGTGCGTCGGTCTATTCCGCCTCCGAACTGGCGGCGCAAGAGTTCCCGCAATTAGATGTTTCGCTGCGCGGCGCGGTGTCGATTGCCCGTCGCTTGCAAGATCCCTTGGCGGAATTGGTGAAAATCGATCCGAAAGCGATTGGCGTGGGGCAATATCAGCACGATGTCAATCAAAGCCAACTGGCGCGTAAATTGGACGCGGTCGTGGAAGACTGCGTGAACGCGGTCGGGGTGGATCTCAACACCGCCTCTGCGCCGTTGTTGGCGCGGGTGGCGGGCATGAGCGCAACCTTGGCGCAGAATATCGTCAAATACCGCGATGAAAACGGACGTTTCGACAGCCGTGAACAACTGAAAAAAGTCAGCCGCCTAGGGCCGAAAGCCTTCGAGCAATGCGCCGGTTTTATGCGTATCAACCACGGCAAAAATCCGCTCGATGCGTCTAGCGTGCACCCTGAAGCCTATCCGGTGGTGGAAAAAATCCTCAGCGCCACTTCGCAAACCATCAGGGATTTAATGGGCAACGCCAGTGCGGTGCGCCAATTAAACGCCGCCGAATTTACCGACGCACGTTTCGGCTTGCCGACGGTGCGCGATATTTTAAGCGAATTGGAAAAACCGGGGCGCGACCCGCGCGGTGAATTCAAAACCGCCACCTTTATGGACGGCGTGGAGCAAATCACCGATCTCAAAGTCGGCATGATTTTAGAAGGCACGGTCACCAACGTCACCAACTTCGGCGCGTTTGTCGATATCGGCGTCCATCAAGACGGTTTGGTGCATATCTCCTCATTATCCGACAAATTCGTGCAAAATCCGCATGAAGTGGTGAAAACCGGTGACGTGGTGAAAGTGAAAGTGATGGACGTGGACGTCGCCCGCAAACGTATCGCCCTCAGTTGCCGTTTAGACGAACAGCCGCAGGATAAAAGTGCGGTCGGCAGCGGCGAAAAACGCAACGCCAACGGCGAGCGTTCCAATCCGAACAACCGCGCCCGCCCATCACGTCCGAATACAAACATCGGTAACAATGCGTTTGCCGACGCGTTGAAAAATTGGAAAAAATAAATGAATCAATAAAAATAATTAATTCAATTAGTTAAAGCACTCATTGCCTTCAATGTGTGCTTTTTTATTACAGTTTGATGACAGCTTAAAAAAATATCGTCTAAAATGAATGTGATAACGATCCCAATTTTCGCATTCGAACATAGAAATCCATGAAAAAGTTGTTATTATTCTTTTCCAAATACAAATTGCTGTATTTTGCACACAATCCTTACTTTTACCATTACACTAAAACAGAGGTGTTTTATGATAGGTTTTTTTAAACCGGCGGCACATAAGCCGTTATTACCTCAAGAAAAAATTGAGCCGACTTATACCCGCTTGCGCTGGCAGGTGTTCATGGGCATTTTCTTTGGTTATGCCGCCTATTATTTTACCCGTAGTAATTTCGATTTAGCACAAAAAGGCTTAATCGAAGCCGGGCTTTATACCAAAACCGAACTGGGGATTATCGGGATTGCGCCCGGTTTGGCTTACGGCTTATCCAAATTCTTTATGGCGGCGATTTCCGACCGTTCAAATCCGAAAATGTTTATGCCGTTCGGTTTGGCGTTGTCCGGGATGTGTATGACCTTGATGGGCTTGGTGCCTTGGGCGACTTCCGGCATTTTGATTATGTTCGTGCTGTTGTTTATCAACGGTTGGTTCCAAGGCATGGGCTGGCCGCCGAGCGGGCGTACCATGGTGCACTGGTGGTCAAAAAGCGAACGCGGAACTATTGTTTCGATTTGGAACACCGCACATAACCTCGGCGGGATGGTGCCGGCAATTCTGGTCGGGATCGCCAGTATGGTGTATGCCGCCAATCATCCTGAAGTGGCAAAAGTGACTTTCGGTCATGTATGGCAGCAAGCACTGTACTACCCGGGTATCGCGTCATTAATTGCAGCATTTATTCTGTACTTCGTCATGCGCGACACCCCGCAATCTTGCGGTCTGCCGCCAATCGAAAAATACAAAAACGATTATCCGGACGACTATAACGAAGAAACCTACGAACATGATTTGAGCACCAAAGAAATTTTCGTCACTTACGTGCTGAAAAACCGTTTGTTATGGTATATCGCGATTGCCAACGTATTCGTCTATCTGATTCGCTATGGCGTGTTGAAATGGTCGCCGGTTTACTTAGGCGAAGTGAAACACTTCGATATTAAGGCGACCGCCTCCGCCTATGCGATTTATGAATTTGCGGCGATTCCGGGCACGCTGTTGTGCGGTTGGATGTCGGATAAAGTATTCAAAGGTAAACGCGGACTCACCGGTTTTGTATTCATGGTGATGGTAACAATCGCTGTTACCGTGTTCTGGCTCAATCCGGCAACTCCGGAATCCGAGTTGGCACACTACGCTGCTTTGCCTTGGTATCAAAATCCGTATCAATTGACCGACTTTATCATGATGACCATTATCGGCTTCCTGATTTACGGTCCGGTGATGTTAATCGGCTTGCACGCCCTTGAGCTGGCACCGAAAAAAGCGGCGGGCACCTCAGCGGGCTTCACCGGTTTATTCGGCTATCTTGGCGGTACGGTGGCGGCAAGTGCGGTGATCGGCTGGGCGGCTGACAAATTCGGCTGGGACGGCGGTTTCTACATTATGATCGGCGGTGCCGTGTTGGCTTGCGTGTTAATGTTGATCACTATGGTGGAAGAAGGCAAACACAAAGCCCGAATCGCCGAAGAAGATCGCTTAATCAAATAATTCACTCCCACGAAAGACGAACCCGGTTTCGTCTTTCTTTTTATCTGCAGAAAGGAAAAGACAATGAAATTAAACTATTTAGCTGTCGCCCTCATTGCTTCAACCGCACTTGCGGGCTGTGTTAACAATGTCCCGACATCACAAACCGATAAACTGGTTATCGCCCACCGCGGCGCCAGCGGCTATCTGCCGGAACATACCCTGGAATCCAAAGCCTTGGCATTCGGACAAAAAGCCGATTATCTGGAACAAGATTTAGCCATGACCAAAGATAATCGTCTGGTCGTGATCCATGATCATTTTCTCGACGGTTTAACCGATGTGGCGAAAAAATTTCCGCAACGCGCACGTAAAGACGGACGCTATTATGTGGCGGATTTCACCTTAAAAGAGATTCAAAGCTTAGAAATGACGGAAAATTTCAAAGAGGAAAACGGCAAACAAGTGCAGGTCTATCCCGACCGTTTCCCACTCTGGCAATCCAATTTCAAAATCCATACCTTTGAAGATGAAATCGAATTTATTCAGGGATTGGAAAAATCCAGCGGCAAGAAAATCGGGATTTATCCTGAAATCAAAGCGCCTTGGCTGCACCACCAAGAAGGCAAAGATATTGCTTTGGAAACCCTAAAAGTGCTGAAAAAATACGGTTACACCGATAAAAATTCCGCGGTCTATCTGCAAACATTTGACTTTAATGAATTAAAACGGATTAAAACCGAACTACTGCCGCAATTGGGCATGGATATCAAACTGGTGCAACTGATTGCCTATACCGATTGGCATGAAACCGAAGAGAAAAATGCCGCCGGCAAATGGGTTAACTATGACTACGATTGGATGTTTAAACCCGGCGCAATGACGGAAGTGGCGAAATATGCCGACGGTGTCGGCCCCGGTTGGTATATGCTGGTCGATGATAAAGCCTCGACTACGGGTAACATTCAATACACGCCGCTGGTTGCTGAAATCGCCGCACAAAAATTAGAATTGCACCCTTACACGGTGCGTAAAGACGCGCTACCGCCGTTTTTCGGCAATATCGATCAAATGTTTGACGCCTTGCTGAATCAAGCCGGCGCCACCGGGATCTTCACCGACTTCCCGGATCTGGCAGTGAAATTCTTAGCCAAGGATAAAGAGTAACATCACTCAAGTGCGGTTCAACAACCGCACTTTGAGATTCCGTAAACAAAAAAATCCCCTTATCCTTGCGGATAAGGGGGAAGTACAAACTAAATAGAGGAAAGTTTGTTATTCGATAATTAACCGGCTGCCGTCGTAGCTGAGGACTTGCACCGCACTTAATGCCTTGCCGTCGTCACTTTCGCCGCCGATTAATAACATTTTGTTGTCGTAGGACACGGTGACCGCATGGCTGACCGCTTGATTCAGCTCGCCAATCATTTTCCAACGACCGTTTTTCAGAGTATAAATTTCATCGTGCCACGCTTGGCTCAAACCTTCGTGGGCAAACAGTTTTCCCTGTCGAAACTGTTGTTGCGCGCCGGGAAAATTGGTGCCGCCTGCCACCAAATAATAACCATGGCTGTAACCGCCGCCTGCGCCGCTTACCCCTTCTTGCCCATGATCGGCAACCGCCGGCAAATCAGGCAGTTTCTTCCATTCCACCCGTTGTTTGCCAATCCGTCCCTGCTGAGTGTTCGCCGTATTCAAGCCCGGCTTAACCGCACCGTTGACCACCAATACCGTTTCCCCTTGTCCGACGACTGCGGCACAGGTTCTGGCGGTGAAAGGCAATTTGCCTTCGTTACGCCAACGGTTTTCATTTGCTTGGTAGCTCAATAATTCAGTGGTAAAAAAATAATCCTGCGGCGGTTGTTGAAAGTAAGCCTGTTTTACCGCCGTTTTGCTCGGTTGATCCGCCGCCTTGGCGTAATCTTGCAAATAAGCCCCCAGCACTTCCGGATTATTACCGCCGAGCAAATAAATTTTATCTTGGTACACCACCGCCCCGGCGCCGACAATGCCGCGTGGCGCACGCGTATTCAATTCCAACCAACGATCCTGTTGCGGATCATAGCGATAGGCGTCATTCACAACTTGCAAAGCGTTTTCCCCGGCTTGCAAGCCGCCAAAAATATACAACTCGCCATTTAATGCGGCGGCGACCGCATATTGGCGTTCGCCCCCCGGAAATTCGGCAATTTTTTGCCATTGCGCTTTTTTGTGGCTGAGATCCAAGGCATAAAACTGCTTGCCTGCGCTACCTAAACCGACATACACCGTATCGCCGATTACTGCGCCGCTGCCGAATTTAATCGGTTCGGGCAAATCGGGGTAGCTTCCTGCTTGCGCAACCGCCGTCACCGCTAACAAACTTAGGGTGAAACTGAGGCGTAAAACGGCATTTGGCAGGGCTTTCATTCCGATTCCTAATCTGAGCGACGCGTGTTCTCTGGTTGAATAATGATGTCATTTCGGCATGGCGAGATGATACCTGCACTCCATAAAAGAATGCAAGCCAAGTGCGGTTTTTATTATTGAAAACGTAAGGAAGATCACAGTTTTTTTGTGATTTTGCAGAATATTTCTCCATCAGCAAGATAACATTTACCGATGGAGAAGGTTAAGCGGATTATTTCTTTTTGCTTGGTCGCTGCCAATTGGCAATATGCCGTTGCGGCACACGGCTGATCACCAGCTCGTTTTCCGCAACATCTTTGGTGACGGTTGCGCCTGCGCCGATGGTGGCACCGTCGGCAATACTGACCGGCGCAACCAGTTGGCAGTCTGAGCCGACGAACACGTTATCGCCGATCACGGTTTTGAATTTATTTGCGCCGTCGTAGTTGCAGGTGATTACGCCTGCGCCGATATTGCAGTTGCTGCCGATTTCCGCGTCGCCGACATAAGTCAGGTGATTGACTTTCGAGCCTCTACCGACCAGCGCTTTTTTGATCTCAACAAAATTGCCGACATGGGTTTCCGCCGCCAGTTCCGCCCCCGGGCGCAAGCGTGAGAACGGGCCGATGACCGCACTTTCGCCGATCACCGCATCTTCAATCACCGAATACGGCTTAACTTCAACGTCAGCCGCGATACGGCAGTTTTTCAACACGCAGCCCGCGCCGATCCGCACGCGGTCGCCCAGTTCCACGTGCCCTTCGACAATCACATTCACATCGATTTCCACGTCTTTGCCGTGGCTCAACTCGCCACGCAGATCAAAACGGTTCGGATCGACCAACATCACCCCCGCCAACAGCAATTTTTTCGCCTGTTGCTGTTGGTAGTAACGCTCCAGTTGCGCCATCTGCAAACGGTTGTTTGCCCCTTCCACTTCCATTCTGTCCGCCGCCGAAACCGCAGTGACTTGGCAGCCGTCTTGGTTGGCAAAGCCGATCACGTCGGTAATATAATATTCGCCCTGTGCATTGTTATTGTTTAAACGTGCCAGCCAGTTTTTAAAACTTGCGCCGCTCGCCACCATCACGCCGCTGTTCACTTCTTGAATTTTCAACTGCTCAGCGTCGGCGTCTTTTTGTTCGACAATCGCCACCACATTGCCGTCTTGGCGGATAATCCGTCCGTAACCGGTCGGATCGTCTAACTTGACGGTCAGCAAGGCAATGCCGTTTTGTGGTTTGGCGGCAATCAGTTTTTCCAGCGTTTCAGGCGTGATCAAAGGCCCGTCGCCGTACAACATCAGAATATTTTCATCATCGACAAAGTGCGGTGCGGCTTGTTGCATGGCGTGTCCTGTGCCAAGCTGCTCCGCTTGCAACACCCAATTCACCGGCTCGCCGTGCAAACGCTGTTGCATTACTTCACCGCCATGTCCGTAAATCAGATGAATGTTTGCCGCCCCCAATTTTTTCACGGTATCAATTACGTGTTTCACCATCGGTTTACCGGCGATGGTGTGTAGCACTTTCGGTAAATCGGAATACATACGCGTGCCTTTGCCGGCAGCTAAGATCACCACGCTTAACTTTTGTTTCGTCATAACAGAATCTCTCGCAATAAAAAATTGAATTGATTTTACACCAAATTAGGCAAGTGAGAAACGCAAAACCGCACTTTGCTTGTCGCGATTAACTGTAACAAACAAAGTGCGGTTGAGGTAACGAAGAGAAATGTATTCGAGCGGTTCGCCGTATAATGCCGCCTCCAAACCTTGGCGTTTTTGATTTTTCCACCCGCAAGCCGGTGGCGGCGGTGGAAACAAACACCCCGCCTGAGCGTTAGGGTCTGATGGGGATATTTGCTTTCCGAGTAAAAAAATCAAAAATAAAAAGTTAAAAAATAAAAAAGTGCTGCAAGTAAAACCAAAATTACAAAATATTATCGTATTGATCCATAATGTGTTTCGGCCAGACACTGGATTGGACTTGTCCGATATGTTGTTTATGCAGCAACAACATTGCCAAACGCGACTGTCCGATACCGCCGCCGATAGACTGCGGCAATCTGCCGTTTAACAGATCCTGATGCCAAGGGAACTCGGCGCGTTCTTCGTTACCGGCAATCGTCAATTGGCGGCGCAAGGCGGCTTCGTCCACCCGAATCCCCATCGAAGACAATTCAAATGCCGATTCCAATACCGGATTCCACACCAAAATATCACCATTCAAGCCTTTGTATTCGCCTTCGCTCGGGGTGGTCCAGTCATCGTAGTCCGGTGCGCGCCCGTCGTGCGGTTTGCCATCGGATAATTTGCCGCCGATACCGATTAAAAACACCGCGCCATGTTCTTTACAGATCGCACTCTCACGTTCTTTACTGCTGAGATCCGGATAACGGCGGGCTAAATCTTCACTGTGGACAAAGGTGATTTCCGGCGGTAAAAAGCCTTTGATCCCGAATTGCACTTCCACCATTTGTTCGGTTTCTTTAATCGCTGTGTAAATCGAACGTACTGTCTCTTTTAAGTAGGCCAAATTGCGCGAACCTTGCGGAATCACGCGCTCCCAATCCCATTGGTCAACAAACACCGAATGGGTTTGATCGAGGCTGTCTTCATCCGGGCGCAGCGCAATCATATGCACAAACAACCCTTCGTTCGGTTGGAAGTCAAAGCGCCCCAAGGTATGGCGTTTCCATTTCGCCAATGAGTGCACCACTTCGAAACGCACGCCATGGATTTCACGGATATTCACCTGCACCGCATTTTCCACCCCGGACAGGTTGTCTTGCATGCCGTTACCGACTTGGCTTAGCAAGGGACCTTGTACCTCGACGATTTTCAGGTGTTCTTTTAACATTTGGGTAAAGGTGTTTTTAACAAAACTGATTTCTTGTTGTTGCAAAATAAATGAATTTTTCATGATTTTTCTATTCTTTTTTAAATGGTTTTCTGGATTTATTAAATAAAAATCGGGTTTAACCTCGTTTTTGTGCATTATTCAACAAACAGACAAAAAACTCCAATACTTTTTTAATTTTTTTTGTTAATATGTATTCATCTATCAATTTAAGGTGGTTTTTTTTGAAAAAAAACTAAATTCAAACCTAAATTAGAGGGGCTTATGCAACATACAAGTCAAAATGTCGCTCAAATTGATGCGCTGGATCAACAGATCCTACGCGTGTTAACCAAAGACGCGCGCACCCCGTATGCGGAAATGGCAAAGAAATTCGGGGTCAGTCCGGGCACCATTCATGTGCGGGTGGAAAAAATGCGCCAATCCGGCGTGATCGAAGGCACCAAAGTGCGGATCAACGAACGTAAGTTGGGTTATGATGTCTGCTGTTTTATCGGCATTATCTTGAAAAGCGCCAAAGATTACGATGCGGTGATTAAAAAACTGCAAACCTTTGATGAAGTGGTCGAAGCCTATTACACCACCGGCAATTATTCGATCTTTATTAAGGTGATGACCCATACCATTGAGGAGCTTCATTCGGTGTTGGCAAGCAAAATTCAACTCATAGATGAGATCCAGTCCACAGAAACGTTAATTTCTATGCAAAATCCAATACTTCGGGATATTAATCCGTAAAAATTTGGCGTAACATTCTTTCTTTGCACCATAACAATAAGAAGGAAAAGAGTATGTCTGATGTATTTCATTTAGGATTAACCAAAGCCGATTTACAAGGCGCGACTGTTGCGATCACGCCGGGCGATCCGGCACGCGTCGAGCGCATTGCACAATTGATGGACAACCCTAAATTTTTGGTTTCAACCCGTGAGTACACCTCATGGTTAGGGTATGTCGGCGGCAAACCGATTGTAGTCTGCTCGACCGGGATCGGCGGCCCGTCGGTCTCGATTGCGGTGGAAGAATTAGCACAGTTGGGCGTGCGCACCTTTTTGCGTATCGGCACAACCGGCGCGATTCAACCGCAAATTAATGTCGGCGACATTTTGGTCACCACCGGTGCGGTACGCTTGGACGGCGCAAGCCAGCATTTTGCGCCGTTGGAATTTCCGGCAGTAGCGGATTTCCAATGCACCTCGGTATTACACCAAGTGGCGCAAGAAAGCGGCGAAACCACCTATGTCGGTATCACCGCCTCTTCCGATACGTTTTACCCGGGACAAGAGCGTTACGACACTTACAGCGGCAGAGTTTGCCGTCGTTTCCGCGGTTCATTGAAAGAGTGGCAGGATTTGGGCGTGATGAACTTTGAGATGGAATCGGCAACCTTGTTTACCATGTGTTCTGCCTTGGGCTTGCGCGCCGGTATGATTTCCGCGGTGATCGTCAATCGCACACAGCAGGAAATTCCGAACGAAAGCACGATTAAAGCCGCCGAAGGCAAAGCCGTGGCATTGGTGGTCAAAGCGGCAGGTTTGCTAGCCTAACCGCTTCATCTTAGCTCAACTATAAAATCCTGTCATTCGACGGGATTTTATTATTGCGCGGCAGCATTTTTCAAAATCAGATACAGTTGATCTTTTAAGCGTAACTTCTCTTTTTTCAGATTTTCAACCTCTTCATGGGTGCCTAATTCAACGTTGGTTTCAATCGCAATAATTTTGTGATCCAACTCGTTATGTTTATCAAATAAACGGGCAAAATGGGCATCTTCCAGCTTCAAGCGGCTGATTAAATCGCGGTATTCGGGAAACATGGCAAACTCCTTAGCTAATCATACGACTTGTTTATTTTACCATCATTTCATCCGCCAAGTTTCGTGCCAGTTCACAAAATTGATATTTACTCGCGATAGCGCGATTTGATTTGCTGCAGTAATTGCTGACAACAGCGTTCCAACAAGGTGTAGGTCTGCGCAAAATCGCCGCTGTACCAAGGATCGGGAATATGATCAAAGCCCAAATCGGGCACTAAATCAGTGATGTTAAAAATCTTCGCCTGTTTGCCAAAGCGTTTATACAAGTCCGCTAAATTACTGTTATCCATCGTAATCAAGTAATCGAATTCGTGCAAATCACTGTTGTGTACTTTGCGGCTGACAAAACCGCACTTATCTATGCCGTGTTGCCGTAGCATTTGCGCCGTGCCGCGGTGCATATCTTCGCCGTCATGATAACCCGCGGTACCGGCGCTATCCACCATAACCCAATCTTGCAAACGCGCTTGCACAAGCTTATGCCGCAGAATATACTCCGCCATCGGCGAACGACAGATATTGCCCAGACAAATAAATAAAATCTTCATTTTTGTCTCCCTTTTCCTTCGGATAAATAAAAACGGGCAAAAATGCCCGTTCTTATTACATGAACCCGTTTTAACGCGCCGGTAAATAGCGGGTCGGATCAACCGACTTGCCTTTGTAACGGATTTCGAAGTGCAGTTTAACCGAGTTGGTGCCGGAGCTGCCCATTTTGGCAATTTGTTGTCCCGCACTCACTTCTTGCTGATCTTTGACCAAGATAGTTTCGTTATGCGCGTATGCACTGAGGAAATCATCGTTATGTTTGATGATAATCAGGTTGCCGTAGCCGCGCAGTGCATTACCGGCGTACACCACCCGTCCTGCGGCAGCGGCATTAACCGCTTGTCCGCGCGAACCGGAAATATCCACGCCTTTATTGCCGCCGTCGGATGAAGAAAAGCCTTGGATGACTTTACCATTCGTCGGCCAACGCCAGCTGATGTTTGAATTGACCGCACTTGGCGGTGTTACGGCAGCGGTTGCGGTTACCGCTTGTTGCGCCTGCTGCTGTGCCATAGTGGCGACATTGCCTGCCGAGGCTTTCACCGGACCGGTAATCGTGCCGTCCGAACCATATCGGGTGTTATTCGGACCCGGCGTATAAGTTACCGCCGGTTGTGTCGGCGCCGTTGCTGCGGCGCTTGCGGTCGTCGCTGCCGCTGGTGTGCTCGCCGTGGCTGCCGGCGCATGGCTAACCGCACTGCCGTTGCCGACTTGCAACACTTGTCCGACCCGCAGATTATACGGCTCGCTCATCTTGTTTTTTGCGGCAAGCTCCGCCACATCCAGACCGGAAATATAGGCAATCAGGAACATAGTATCGCCTTTGCGCACGGTATAGGTGTCGCCTTTGTAGAAACCTTTGTCGATTTGATTATAAATCGGCGCGTTGGTGGTGGTGTCGCGCGGAATGGTAAAGTCTTGCGAGACATTATTGGTGCGCGTTTGGCTGCCGACGGCAGTTGCCGTTTGTTGCGCCTGCTGCACTTGTCCAATCGGTTGCTGTACCGCACTTTGTACATTTTGTTGTACTTGTTGCGCCTGTGATTGCACTTGTCCGATTGGCTGCTGTATCGCCTGTTGCACCGTCATGCTTGCCGGCATGTTTTGCTGTTGGATTTCCGGCTGCCAGCTGCCGCTGCTCGCGCCGCTGGATTCGACCGGCTGCATAATGCCCGGCGACAGATTACCGTCGGCACTTTGCACCGGCGCACCACCGCTGCTGCTACATCCCGCCAGCACGGCAAGAGCAAGTGCGGTCGGCAAAACGAACAGTTTATTTTTCATATTCAAATCCTTACCTTCTCTCAATCTTAATTAACGCAAAATAAAATAAGCAATAACGGCTAAGACTACCACGCCCCAGCCGATCACTTCAATAGAACGGCGCAATTTCGCCTCGATTTTCGGTCCGCCCCAAGCGGATAATTTGGCAACTAAAATAAAACGCGCCGCGCGCGAAATAAAGGCGGTGACGGCAAACGGCAACAACGCCATATGTAATAAACCGCCGGCAATGGTGAATATTTTATACGGAATCGGCGAAAAACCGGCGACAAACAGCACCAAAATTCCCCATTGATTGAACCATGCGGTAACTTGTTCCAATTTCGCCTGATAACCAAATTGCACAATATACTGCTGCACCATATCAAAGGCATAATAACCGATGGCATAGCCGACCAAGCCGCCCAACATCGAAGCAAGTGCGGTATAAAGCGCATATTTCAAGGCGTTATTCGGATTATTCATAGACATCGGAATCAACATCACATCCGGCGGAATCGGAAAGAAAATCGCCTCAATAAAACTGACAAATGACAGCCAATAAATTGCCAAACGGTGGCGCGACCAGCGCATCATCTGATCATACATTTTTCCAAAAATTTTCACTGTAGCTCTCCTGCTACTAAAGGTACAAACTTTACTTCTTCAATCTTTTCAACATGATATTTATCACCGACACGGGTGATCAGTTGTAAAACCTGAATCTCTTTGCCGAGCGGAACCACCATCCGCCCGCCGTCGCTTAATTGCTGCAACAGCGCCACCGGCATATTTTCCGCCGCCGCCGTCACGATAATCGCCTCGAACGGCGCTTTTGCCGCCCACCCTTGCCAACCGTCGGCATGGCGCAATTGCACATTATGCAGCTCCAGTTTTTTCAAGCGGTGGATCGCCTGCCATTGCAGTTTTTTAATCCGTTCAATGCTGTAAACCTGACGGCAAAGCTTGGCTAAAAGTGCGGTTTGGTAACCGCTGCCGGTACCGATTTCTAAGACCTTATCTTGTGCGTTTAGTTGCAATAATTCGCTCATTTTCGCCACAATATAGGGTTGCGACAGGGTTTGCCCTTCGCCGATCGGAATCGCCATGTTTTCATAACAACGGCGGCTAAACGCTTCCTGTACAAAAAAATCGCGCGGAATGTCATACATCGCCTGTAAAATGGCATGATTTTGAATTCCTTGTGAATGCAGGCGTTCTACCAAGCGGCGTTGTTCCAATTTCGACATGTTTTAATCCGTTGCGCTTCGATCAAGTTTGACCCAATCCTGCAAACGTTGCAGCGACTGGTGGGCGGTCATATCGGTTTGAATCGGGGTCAGCGAGACATAGCCGTTGGCGACGGCATGAAAATCCGTACCTTCGCCGCTGTATTCCGGCAAACCGCTGGCGCCGACCCAATAAATGCTTTCGCCGCGCGGATCAACCTGTTTCACCATTGCGCTCGCCGATTCGCGGTAACCCAGTTTGGTCACTTGTAAGCCTTTCAATTCGGCATAGGGAATATCCGGCACATTGATATTGATAATCTCGCGGCGGTCCAACACCGTGTCATGCAGGGTCGGAATCAGATCGCACACCACTTGCGCCGCGGTTTCGTAATACATCCGCCCGTCAAGAGAAACCGCAATCGACGGCAAGCCCAAATGCCGCCCTTCCAACGCCGCCGCCACCGTGCCGGAATAGATCACGTCATCGCCCAGATTGGCGCCGGCATTAATGCCTGACACCACCAAATCCACCCGTCCGGACAAAAAGCCGTTCAGTGCCAAATGCACGCAATCCGCCGGCGTGCCGTTAATGCAGTAATCGCCGTTCGGCAATTTAAGCGGACGCAACGGTTCGACCAAGGTCAGCGAACTGGACGCGGCGCTGCGGTTGCGATCCGGGGCGACGATGGTGACGGTGGCAAATTTACGCAATGCCGCCGCCATGGTTTGAATCCCTTCGGCGTGAATGCCATCGTCGTTACTGAGTAAAATATGCATAATTTCCCTTATTATTCATCTTCAACCAACAACGCCAATTCGCGCACCAGTGCGGTGGCATAACTGCCGCTGTCGAGGTAAAACTGCAAACGCAAGCCTTCCGCCTCAAATTGCCAAGCGAAATGCTGCGGTTTTGCCACGATTAAACGGCGCGCGTTTTGCAACCGCTCTTTGTGCATTAATTCGACCAAAGCATGATGTTGCTCCGCCACCGCCCGTTCACGCAACAACGCCTGATCTTGGCTGGCAAGTTCCTTTGAACCGATCAGCGGGGCGGTTAGCCCGACATCGTTTTGCGCCAACCGCACTTGAAGTGCGGTCAATTCCTCCGCCTGCGCCACAAACCAACTGTGCGAGCCTTGCAATTGCAACACATCGCCACTGATTACCGTTCGGCTTAACCCATCGGCAATCCGCTGTGAGACAATCAGGTTAAACAGCTCGCTGCGTGCGGCGGAGAGATAGAAACTGCGTTTTTTGCGATCTTTAACCTGAATTTCGCCGTTCGCCCAACGTAACGCTTGGGTCAGGTTGTGTCCGTCGCGCCCGAAACGCTGTTCGGTGAAGTAATTCGGAAAACCATGTTGCGCCAGTTGTTGCAAGCGTTGGTTCAAAACCGCACTTTCATTCAGATCGCGCAGTAAAATCTCAAAATGGTTGCCTTGCAAACTGCCGACCCGAATTTTGCGGTTATGGCGCGTAACCTCAATAATTTCCACGCCTTCAAGCGCAAACCGGCTAAAATCCGGCGTTTCTTGACCGGGCAAATGCAAACAAAACCATTGTTCGGTCACCGCATGGCGATCTTTTAAACCGGCGTAACTCATCTTTTTCGCCGAAATGCCGGCAAATGCCGCCAACTTTTCGCCGACAAACAGGGTATTGGCATTGGTTTTACGGACTTTTATAGCCACGAATTCACCCTCGCCACTCAGTGCATAACCTAATTCTTCGCGCACGATAAAATCGCTGAATTCGGCTTTGAGGCGCGCGCTTTGTTGCGGCTTGCCGTATAAATATTGGAGTTCTGACATTAGTTATCCTTAAAGAGTAAGGCGACCGCTTCACAAGCGATACCTTCGCCGCGTCCGGTGAAGCCCAATTTTTCACTGGTGGTGGCTTTAACATTCACTTGCCCAATCTCACATGCCAAATCCTCGGCAATACAAGCGCGCATTGCGTCGATATGAGGGCGCATTTTCGGCGCTTGCGCAATAATCGTGACATCGACATTGCCCACGCGATAGCCTTTCGACCGCACTTGGCGATAGGCTTCGCGTAGTAAACCGCGACTGTCCGCGCCTTTGTATGCCATATCGGTGTCGGGGAACAGCTTGCCAATATCGCCTAACGCGACTGCGCCCAATAAGGCATCGGTCAGCGCGTGCAGTGCCACATCGCCGTCGGAATGTGCCAACAAGCCTTTTTCGTAGGGAATTGCCACGCCGCCGATGATAATCGGACCTACGCCGCCAAAGGCGTGCACATCAAAGCCGTGTCCTATGCGTATCATTTCAGTTCTCTCCGTTGTAAATTCTCTCCGTTGTAAATAAAATGCCGCCAAGGCGAGATCTTCCGGGCGGGTGATTTTTAAATTATCCGAGCGCCCCGGCACCAAGTGCGGTCTAAACCCGGCGAGCTCCATTGCGGAGGCTTCATCGGTTAAGGTTAAGTTCTGCGCAATCGCCGATTTATAGGCGGCGCACAAACGTTCGGTCGGGAAAAATTGCGGCGTTAAAGCATGCCATAACTGCGAACGATCTTCGGTGGCTTGAATCCGTTGCTGACCGTCGGCGCGTTTAATCGTATCGATTGCCGGATAAGCCAAAATCGCGCCGTTCGGATCGTCAATTTGCAACAGCTTATCCAAATCCTGATGGGTTAAACACGGGCGCGCCGCGTCATGCACCAACACCCAGCTCTCGCCATCATCGCTTTCAACCGCACTTTGCAATGCGGAAAACACCGATTCGGCACGCGTTGCACCGCCAACGACAAACTGAATGCGTGGCGATTGATCTAATGCCAGTTGCGCAATATAGGGATCGTCTTTTGCCACTGCGACAATCACTTTTTCAATCGGTGCATAGCTTAACAGCACATCCAAGGTGTGCTGCAAAATGGTTTTGCCGTTCAGTAGCAAATACTGTTTCGGTTTATCCTGCAACATGCGGCTGCCGCTCCCTGCCGCCGGCACAATCGCAATAATTTTCCGTTGTGTTGTCATTATTGATATTCATCCGCTTTCATCAGGCGATAAAACACCTCATTACTTTTCACCATATCATGCTCCGAGCGCGCCCGCTCTTCCACCGCCGCCACGCCCTCTTTCAAATCTTTGATCTCCGCCATGATCAACTGGTTACGCTGGCTCAGTTGCGTGTTTTCCGCCGTGCGCTGTTCGATTTCCTGCTGCACCGCCTGATTATCGCGATAGCCGTTTTTGCCGAACCAAAAACTGTACTGAAACAGCAACAACAAACCGCCCAGAATGATAATCAATACTCGCATAATTGCCTGTTCTCTTTTTGTGGTGAAATGGGGAATAGTTTAACTTGAAATCGGTTAAAAATGGAATTTTAAACCGCTAAGTCGTAAAAAAATTCTATAAAAACAGCGCCCGTGACACAGCACGGGCAACTGAAGTGATCAGCTGTCACGCAACCGACATAAAATCAAGTGCGTACAAATAATTGACGATGGCTTAATGCCGGTAGCTGGCGGCGAACCTCACGCAAGCGGCTAAAATTGATTTCAGCCATGGCAAACCCTTCGCCCTCGCCGACACCACTGATAATCTCGCCCCAAGGATCAATAATCATGCTGTGACCAAAGGTCGTACGTCCGCTTTGATGGCGCCCGCCTTGGGCGGCGGCAACTACATAACATTGGTTTTCAACCGCTCTTGCACGCAATAATAATTCCCAATGTGCCTTACCGGTGGTATAGGTAAATGCAGCCGGCAACATCAACACATCATACGGCGCTTGGGTGCGGAACAGCTCGGGGAAACGCAGATCGTAGCAAATCCCTTGCCCGACACTGATTTCGCCGATTTGCAATTGCGGCACTTGATACCCGGCTTGGATACTGTCGGCTTCGCAATAGCTTTCGCCTTGACCGCTATAGCTGAACAGATGGATTTTATCGTAACGGGAGAGTAATTCGCCTTGTTCGCCATACACCAACATACTGTTTAATACTTTGTTTTCTTCACTGCTGTGCAGTGAAATCGAACCGGCGAATAACACAATCTGCAATTCTTTTGCCAATTCGGATAATAAGGTCTGTAATCTGCCCTCGCCAAAAGGCTCGGCAATCGCCAATTTATCCTGTTCATGCGCCCCCATTAACGCCCAATATTCCGGTAACAAAACCCATTTTGCCCCGGCATTCGCGGCTTTACGCACGAGCGCCTGCATCGTGTCGATATTATGATTGAGATCGGTGCCGGAAACCATTTGAATGGTCGCGACCTTAAAATTGTCTGCCGTCATATACGCTGCCCTTCTTTACTATATCCATCGGTTTCAGTATCCCTTGATTCCATTCAGAAAACAAGTTTTACATCCTTTTTTAAATTTAATTCATATCTTTACCCAACCACTTAAAACTCCTTATGAATGGCAAACCGTCCGGAAAATAAAATATAACGCGGGTTTGTTATCAATTTTAGTCAATTATTTCCTTCTTGGTACAAAATATAAACATCACATCGAGTGTAAATATTGTTGTAGCCTGAATCCCAACAGGGTAATATTTGCTCGTTTGTAAGCTAATGAAAGGAAATCCTAGTATGAACAAATATTTTGCCGAATTCTTCGGCACATTCTGGTTGGTATTCGGCGGTTGCGGAAGTGCGGTCTTGGCAGCGGCTTATCCTGAATTGGGTATCGGCTTTGCCGGTGTTGCATTGGCATTCGGTTTAACCGTATTAACCATGGCATATGCCGTCGGTCACATCTCCGGCGGTCACTTCAATCCGGCGGTTTCGGTAGGATTAATGGTCGGCGGTCGTTTCAGCGCGAAAGAATTACTGCCATACATCATTTCTCAAGTTGTGGGCGCAATTACGGCGGCGGCGGTATTATATTTTATTGCCAGCGGTAAAGCCGGTTTTGACGCAGCTGCCAGCGGTTTTGCCAGCAATGGTTATGCCGAACATTCGCCAAACCAATACAGCTTAGGCGCGGCATTGGTGATTGAAGTGGTATTAACCGCTTTCTTCCTGATCATCATCATGGGGGCGACCGATGAGCGTGCGCCGAAAGGCTTTGCCCCGATTGCAATCGGTTTGGGCTTAACCCTGATCCACTTAATCAGTATTCCGGTCACCAATACCTCGGTCAACCCGGCGCGGAGTACCGGTGTTGCCTTATTCCAAGGCGGCTGGGCGGTTGAACAGTTATGGTTATTCTGGTTAGCACCAATCGTTGGCGCGATAATCGGCGGTATCATTTACCGTTCATTGTTATCTAACAACAAATAAGCCTCAACTTAACTTACATGAACCGTTTTCCGGCAACGGAAAGCGGTTTCCGAAGCGGCGGCGTTGGGCGATCGCAGCGAAAATTCGGATATATTTACGGCAAACGTCGCTTGCGCGAGAATTGCAATGGGATATGAAACAATTATTGGAGAATTGGGACAAACCTTTCTGGCGGACAGAAACAACGTTTATTTATTGCAGGGCTTTATATAAAAATTACTCGTGTGAGTATTGCTCATTGCTAAACAACGATAGATAGTGTTGATAAGATTATTTATTTAGATAAAATCGGTCTTATTTAAAAAGCCAAATCACTTCCAAACTCTTGTGCAAGTAGAGTTGCCGCTTCCTACCGCCGGCACAATCGCAATAATTTTCCGTTGTGTTGGCATTATTGATATTCATCCGCTTTCATCAGGCGATAAAACACTTCATTACTTTTCACCATATCATGCTCCGAGCGCACACACTCTTCCACCGCCGCCACGCCCTCTTTCAAGTCTTTGATCTCCGCCATGATCAACTGGTTACGCTGGCTCGTTGCGTGTTTTCCGCCGTGCACTGTTCAATCTTTTAACGGCGTTAATGGCTTAACGTGTTTTTTCGATTTATTCATGGCTGGTCGTCCTTTGGGCTTATCAATCAGTCCATTTATGCCAAATTTTTTGAACCGTTGCAACCATTGATAAACAACACTGCCGTTTGATACGCCCAGGTCAGTTCGGTGTGTTGTATATATTCAATGGCTTTCAGTTTATCTTCAAGCCTATATTTTCGTGGTATATCTAGGACGGCTAGCCCATCAAGACCGGAATATTGATATTGTGCAATCCATTGGCGAATACTGCGTTGGGCAACCTGAAAATGTGTTGCGGTTTTGCTGATAGATTGATGATGTTGAAAATAATATTCAACGATTTGTTGTTTCAATACTTGGGTATATTTAGTCATAAAAATCTGCACCTTAGTCAGTTGGTTTTGCAGTCCAACTTTTGGGGTGCAGATCATGGCACGCCAGACGGGGTTTTATGCTTGATAACGCGAGGTTATGCCGTTGCTTTTAATTGCTTATTGCGTTCTTGGACAAAAACATACAGGAAGTACAAGACGGTTGCCGCGGCAAAACAGTAGTAACCAATCCAAACCAAGGTCGGTACGTTATTCGCCATGAAGATATACATACTCAATGACAGTAGCGTAATCACCAATGCAACCGGTTTGACATACGCCCAAGGTTCAATATCCACTTGGTTGGTATAAACTTCTTGATATGGCGTTGCCATCGGTTTGAAATGACCGATCAACAGCATTATCACCACATTGATGACAAACAGTAAGCCGACCAAATGGAAGAAGTGCAAATCGACTTTCAGGATAAAGTTGCACAGAATGTATGCCGCCATGCCGAAAATCAAGCCGAATTTCGCTGCAATCGCCGGTACGCGTTTGGTCAGCAAACCAACGACGACCACACTTAAAATCGGTGCATTGAATACCCCTTGCAGTTGTTGAATCAGATAGAAGAGGCCATCCGGGGCATTGGCAACCAGCGGGGCGACAATCATGGCGGCAATCGCTAGAATAATCCCGACCACTTTACCGACGTTTACCAGCTTGGTGTCACTGGCATCCGGATTAATCTGGACTTTGTACACATTGCGTGAGAATAGTGTCACCGAAGAGTTCAAGGCACTGTTAAAGGTGGACAGCACCGCCCCGACCACCACCGCGGCAAAGAAACCGACCAAGGCATCAGGTAAGACCAAGTGCACCAAATCCGGATAGGCTTGATCAGGAATATCCAACTTCCCTTGGAAAATATGGAAGGCAATAATCCCCGGCAGGATAATCAATAATGGACCTAATAGCTTCAGGAAGGCGCAGAATAACACCCCTTTTTGCCCTTCTTTCAGATTTTTTGCACCTAATGCACGCTGAATAATCGATTGGTTAGTACACCAGAAGAACATATTGGAAACGATTAAACCGGTAAACAGTGTTGAAAACGGCACAACCGAATCGGCAGAACCGATGGAATTAAAATGCTCCGGATTGGCATGATAAATTTCTTTCAGACCGGTCCAAGCATTGCCGTCACCGACATACATCAGCCCCAATACCGTCACCATAATCCCGCCGACCAACAAGCCGACCCCGTTAATGGTGTCAGACACCGCCACCGCTTTCAAACCACCGAAGATTGCGTAGATTGAACCTAAAATGCCTACCCCCCATACAATAAACCATAGGGAAGTGGTTTTATCAACCCCGAATACCGCGGAAACATTGAACAGGCTTTCTAATGCCAATGCGCCGGTATAGAGTACGATTGGTAACAACGAAATGACATAACAGCCTAAAAACAGTAATGAAGTGATGAGTAGCGTGCCTTTATCGAAGCGTTTTTCCAGAAATTCAGGAATGGTGGCAATCCCCAGCTTCAGGTACTTCGGTAAAAAATAAAAGGCGAACATGGCGATGGTAATCGCCGCCATCACTTCCCATGCCATAACAATAAAGCCGGAACGATACGCCAAGCCGTTCAAACCGACCAAGTGTTCGGTGGAAAGGTTGGTCAACATCATTGAACCGGCAATAAAAACGGCGGTCAGTGAACGACCGGCAAGGTAATAGCCTTCCGAATGGCTGAGATCGTCATTTTTTGTGTACCACCAGGCAATGACGGCAACAAGTGCGGTGAATCCGACAAATGATATAAAAGCTAACATACGATTTTCCTCATCTTTGTAATAAGCAATAAGACAAAGCTTAAAATGAAAATTGACATTTCAATTATGAAATATACGTTTCAATTTATGGGTTGGCAATCATCAATCTTCGGTTTTGCTATACAGATCAAATTTTGAGGGATTGCCAATGAAATAATTTACAAAAAGCGTGTTTTTCAGTAACAAAACGGCATTATTTGCCATTATCACTAATTGAAAAATTTATTTCATTTTAATCAAGGGAAAGGGAAAATGTGAAATCGGCTATACCGCACTTGCCATAATGCCTATAATACCCCAATTCCCCTCAAGGAGTTTTGTCATAAAAATCTGCGCCTTAGTTAGTTGGTTTTTGAGTCCGACTTTTGGGGTGCAGATCAATTTTTTTGGCGTAAATCGCGTTTGGCTTGACTGCAAAAATTCTCAATTCCATAGTATGGTTGCGTTTCTCCACAAATCTTTCACTGTGATTTATCCGATAATGTTTAAATTCCGAAGAATCCGGCACATCATAATTTTTGAGCATATCTGTATAAACAAGGATGTCTGGTTTCAATCGGGGTATCACAACAACATAAACCTTGCCATTTCGCGCTAAAAATCCGAATACCGGCACTTTTCCTGCTGCACCTCGACCACGTCCGTCTTTCCGTTTTCCACCAAAATAACGTTCATCAATTTCACCCTCTGATAATCCGGCTTCCGCATCATAACGATAAATGATTTCACGTAAGCGATGAAAGTAAAATTCCGCAGTGTTTTTATTTGCACCGACCAACGGCTCTGTTTATATCAACTTAATCGACTTTTTCTCATAAGTGCTATCCTAGAACATTTTAGTTATCCAAGACAGCCAAGCAGATATTAAAAATTCGTATTCCACGTGAATAATCACGCAATCTACGCTACAGTTAACAACAGCTCATCAAACTAGGAGTAAATCATGCCTTATGTAAATATCAAAGTGACCGGCGGGCGTGAAGCGCCAACCGCTGAACAAAAAGCCGAGTTAATTCAAGGGGTCACCGAGCTGTTGGCGCGGGTGCTCAATAAAAATCCGGAAACCACGGTGGTGGTGATCGACGAGGTCGGGATGGATAATTGGGGGATCGGCGGGAAAAGTGTAACGGAGCGCCGCAAAAATCAATAGGACAAGTAAATGAATACAATCAGCAAACAACAAGTATTAGATACGTTTCATTTTCGTGCGGCGACACGGCATTATGATCCGCTGAAAAAAGTCAGCCGTGAAGATTTTGACTATATTTTGGAATGTGGGCGATTGTCGCCGAGTTCGGTCGGTTCCGAGCCGTGGCAGTTTTTGGTGGTACAGAATTCTGAATTACGCCAGAAACTGAAAATGGTCAGTTGGGGGATGGCAACGCAAGTGGATGACGCCAGTTATTTGGTGGTGCTGTTAGCCAAGAAAAATGCCCGTTATGATTCCGATTTCTTCCGTCAAGGTTTGGAAAAACGTGGTCTTAACGAGGCACAAATGACGAAAACCTTGGCGATGTATCGGCAGTTTCAAACCCATGATATGAATTTACTGGAAAGCGAACGCACGCTGTTTGATTGGTGCAGCAAGCAAACCTATATCGCCTTGGCAAATATGATGACCGGCGCAGCGTTGATCGGTATCGACAGTTGCCCGATCGAGGGTTTTGATTATGCCGAGGTCAATCGTGTTCTTGCCGAAAGCGGCGCCTTTGAGCCGCAGGAATGGGGCGTATCGGTGATGGTAACCTTCGGTTATCGTGCCAAAGAGATTAAATCCAAATACCGTAAACCAATTTCAGAAGTGGTGAAGTGGGTTGAATAAATCGGTTTGCTCAATATAGCGCATATTACAGTCGGCAAAGCCCCTCATCCGTGCTTAACCGTGTACGCTGAAAAGCGTACACGGAAATCGCATGGTATATAACCTATCTTTTACTTTCTCACCGCAATCGCTTCAATTTCCACAGCGACATCTTTCGGTAGGCGCGCGACTTCGACGCAAGAGCGCGCCGGGAAAGTCGGGTGGTTGTTTTCTTTAAAAAAGGCCTCGTATTCTGCGTTTAAGCTCGCAAAATCATTCAGATCTTTCACGAATACCGTGGTTTTGACAATGTCTTTCACCTGCAAACCGGCTTGTTCGATAATCACTTTCACATTTTCCAACGATTGGCGCGCTTGCGCTTGAATGCTTTGCGCCACTTCGCCGTTGCTCGGATTAACCGGAATTTGCCCGGAAGTCAGCACCAGATTGCCCAGATCCACAGCTTGTACGTAAGGCCCGATCGCGGCAGGGGCTTTTTCGGTATGGATAATTTTTGTCATAATGTCCTCATCATAGTCAAAGTGCGGTCAGGCAGCACGCCTGACCGATAAAATAGTAATCGGCTAATTTTAATTGCCTAAGGTGGCAACCATCACCGCTTTAATCGTATGCATTCGGTTTTCCGCTTCGTCAAATACGATTGAAGCGTCGGATTCAAACACCTCGTCAGTGACTTCCAACCCGTTCATACCATATTTTGCCAACATCTCTTTGCCGACCGTGGTTTGATCGTCGTGGAATGCCGGTAAACAATGCATGAATTTCACCTGCGGATTGCCGGTCAGCGCCAATAACCGACGATTAACCTGATACGGTTTCATCAGTTCAAGCCGCCGTTGCCATGCTTCCGCCGGTTCGCCCATTGACACCCAGACATCGGTATAAAGGAAATCCACCGCTTTTACGCCGTCGCCGACGTGTTCGGTGCAGGTGATTTTCGCACCGGTTTCAGCGGCGATCTCCGCCACTTCATCTAACAACCCTTGTTCAGGCCAAAACTGCTTTGGCGCCACCAAACGCAGATCCAAGCCCATTAATGCCGCGCCCTCAACAAAGGAGTTGCCCATATTGTTACGTGCGTCGCCCAAATACGCCAGTTTCATCTGGTTTAAGCGTTTGCCGTTGCCGTGTTCCAGCATAGTGAGGAAATCGGCAAGGATTTGGGTCGGGTGAAATTCATCGGTCAACCCGTTCCACACCGGCACGCCGGAATAATCAGCGAGGGTTTCGACCAATTCTTGTCCGTAACCGCGATACTGAATGCCGTCATACATTCTGCCCAACACGCGTGCGGTATCTTTCATCGACTCTTTATGCCCGATTTGCGAACCGCTCGGACCAATATAGGAGACGTTTGCCCCCTGATCGAACGCCGCCACCTCAAATGCGCAGCGGGTGCGGGTTGAGGTTTTCTCAAAAATCAGCGCAATATTTTTACCTTTTAGCCGAGGTTGCTCCGTGCCGCTGTATTTGGCTTTTTTCAAATCGGCAGATAAATCCAGTAGAAATTGAATTTCGCGCGGGGTGAAATCCATTAAGCGGAGAAAATGACGGTTACGTAAATTAAACGGCATAGTTGACCTCTGATATTGTCGCTATAAAGAAGTGGATTTTTTGATTCTACCTTAATTAACGCGAAAGTGCAGTCCTGCGCGGAGAAAAAAGTAAAGCCCGCTCAGTTTTGACAAGATTAGCCATAAAATGTGATCCAGATCAAATTTTTGATTCAATGATAATAATTCTCTTTTGAATTAGGATTCGATTTCCCCTATACTGACACCGAATTTAGATCTGATAACAGCAATGGAGTAGTAATAATGAAAAAAAGTCATGTAGCGATTGCGTTGGGATTTTCTGCGGTGATGGCAACTTCGGCAATCGCGTCCGAGGTGAATGTCTATTCTTATCGCCAACCGTACTTAATCGAGCCGATTTTACAAAATTTTGAAAAAGATACCGGTATTAAAGTCAATCTGATTTTTGATAACAAAGGTTTGGTTGAGCGTCTGAAACGCGAAGGCGAACTCAGCCCGGCGGATGTGGTGCTGACGGTGGATATTAAACGGGTGATGGACGTGGTGAATGCCGGTTTGGCACAGCCGGTTCACAGCCATGTATTGGAAGAAAATATCCCGGCACAATATCGTGACTCTAAAGACCAGTGGTTCGCACTGACCACCCGCGCACGCGTGATCTATAGCTCGAAAGATCGCGTCGGCAAACTGCCGCCGAGTTTCACTTATTACGATCTTGCCAAGCCGGAATACAAAGGCAAAGTGTGTGTGCGTTCGGGCAAAAACTCGTATAATGTCTCGCTTGTCGCTTCGATGATTGCCCACGACGGCGAAGCCAAAGCGAAACAATGGTTAGAGGGCTTGAAAGCCAACTTGGCGCAAAAACCGCAAGGCGGCGACCGCGATCAAGTGAAAGCGATCAAAGAAGGCGTGTGTGATTATGCTATCGGCAACAGCTACTACTACGGTAAAATGTTAGACGATGAAAAACAACGCAGCTGGGCGGAATCGGCCTATTTGAATTTCCCTAACCAAGACAGCTACGGCACACATGTGAATATCAGCGGCGTGGTAGTGGCAAAATATTCACCGAACAAAGCCAATGCCATTAAATTGGTGGAATACCTGAGCGGCAACAGCGCGCAAAAAACTTATGCCGAACTGAACCACGAATATCCGGTAAAACCGGGCGTGCCGTATTCTGCGCAAGTCCAATCTTGGGGCAAGTTTAAAGCAGACACCATCGCGCTGGAAACCATCGCGGACAACTATGACAAAGCGTTAAAATTAGTAGATGAAGTGAAGTTTGATTTGTAATATGTTACTCCCTGTACACAAGCCTGCAGGGTTAAGGATAAATCAGCCCCGCCGGGGCTGAAATTCCATTTTATTCTTTGAGCGGTTTTACCGCTCTTTGCTGTTTTTTAAGCCCTGCTGTTTTATGAAATAAAAATGAAAAATATTTGGCGTGTTTGTTGGTTTTTAAGTGCGGTTTTATTGATCGCCTTTTTTCTGTTGCCGATTGCGGCGATTTTCTATCAGGCGGTTGCTGCCAATGACAGCGACAGCGTGTCGCATTTGTGGAACACGGTGCTGTTTGATTATCTGAAAAACTCGATTTTATTGATTGTCGGCACTGTGCTGTGCAGTCTGTTGTTTGCCCTGCCGTGCAGTTGGGTTGTCTCCACCTTTCGTTTTCGCGGTCAAGCCACCTTGCAATGGGTGCTGTGCTTGCCGCTTGCCATGCCGCCGTATTTGGTCGGCTATCTGTATACCGATTTGCTTGATTACGCCGGACCGGTACAGGGCTTTTTGCGCCATCTGTTCGGTTGGGAAAATGCGTTGGATTACTGGTTTCCGTCGATCCGCACTTTGGGCGGTGCGTGCGTAGTGTTGGCGTTGGTGCTGTATCCGTATATTTTTCTGATGACCCGGATTGCGTTAATGGAGCAATCGGAAAATCTCAATCATGGTGCGAAGATTTTAGGCATTAACGGCTGGCAGTTAATCAAAAAAGTGACTTTTCCACTGGCACGTCCGGCGATTGCCACCGGTACGGCGTTGGTGGCAATGGAAACGCTAGGTGATTTCGGTACGGTTTCCTATTTTGCCGTGCCGACCCTGACCACCGCCGTATACGATACTTGGCTCGGGTTGAATGATCTGGGCACGGCAGCACGAATTTCGCTGTTAATGCTGTTGTTGATTTTCTTATTATTAAGCGTTGAACGGCACGGGCGGCGTAAGCAGAAACTCTATCAACGCGGCTATGAACGGCAACAGCCAATGCGTCGGCTGTGCGGTTGGCGGCTGTGGCTGGCGCAGAGTTATTGTTGGGGTTTGGTCACTTTCGCCTTTTTTATTCCGCTTGCCAAACTGCTCTATTGGTCGTATCACTATTTTGAACAGTCGTGGAACGATAAGTTTTGGCTGTATGCCTACAACAGTTTGCGTGTCTCGGTGATTGCCGCCTTGATCAGCGTGTTGTTGGCATTGATCTTGTTATTTTTCCGTCGCTTGCAACAACAGCCAAAAGGGGCGGGATACTATTTGGCTCGTTACGGTTTGCCGTTTTCCTCGCTCGGTTATGCCGTGCCGGGCACTGTGTTGGCAATCGGTTTAATGATTCCGTTAATCGGGGCGGATCATCTGTTAAATAACTTATTGAAAAGCTTAGAATTGCCGTTGATCGGGCTGTTTTTCAGCGGCTCGATGTTCGCATTGGTTATTGCCTATATTATCCGCTTTTCGGCGATGAGTATCGGCAGTATCGGCACATCGCTGGATAAAATTGCGCCGTCGCTGGATATGGCGGCGCGTACGTTGGGTTACAACAGTCAGAAAATGTTATGTCGGGTGCATTTTCCGTTATTGGGCAAAGGTATGCTGACCGCACTTTTACTGGTGTTTTTGGAAAGCATGAAAGAATTGAACGCTTCGTTGCTGTTACGCCCGTTTAATTTTGATACACTAGCAACCCACGTTTTCACCCTGACATCCGACGAACAATTGGAACAAGCTTCACTGTCGGCGGTGTTTTTAGTGTTGGTCGGTTTGCTGCCGGTGATTTTCCTCACCCGCTCGCTGTTGTCCTCCACGCAAAAAGCCTCCTCCACTTTAGCTGAGAAATCCTGATGAAAGCATTAAAAATTACCGAGTTAAGCGTACAGTACGATGCGCACAACCATGAACAAGCGGTGCTGCACAAGCTGGCATTAGATTTGCACGATGATGATATTCTCTGCCTGCTCGGCGCCAGCGGTTGCGGCAAAACCACGCTATTGAAAGCGATTGCCGGATTAGTGCCGCTGGCGCAAGGCAAAATTGAACTCAATCAACGCGATTTGGCGAAGATTCCGGTGGAACAGCGCAATATCGGCATGATTTTTCAGGATTATGCACTGTTTCCGCATCTGACGGTGGCGGAAAATATTGCTTTCGGGCTCGGCAAACTTAAGCGTGGCGAACAACAAGCGATTGTGGCAGAAATGGCAGAGTTGGTGAAATTGTCGCCGTTCTTAAAACGTTATCCGCACGAACTATCCGGCGGACAACAGCAGCGGGTGGCGATTGCGCGTTCGTTGGCGTGTAAACCGGATTTATTGTTGTTGGATGAACCGTTTTCCAATATCGACAGCCAAGTGCGCTATCAACTGATTGACGAAATCAAAAGTATTTTGAAAAGCCAAAAAGTGCCGGCGATTTTTGTTACCCACAGCAAAGAAGAGGCGTTCGTGTTTGCCGATAAACTTGCCTTAATGGAACAGGGCAAAATCGTGCAGTTCGGTGAGCCGGCACAACTTTATCAGCAACCGTGCAGTCGTTTTGTCGCCGATTTTTTGGGACACAGTAATTACCTTGCCTGCGATTTGCTTAACTCGCATACCGCACTTTCGGTATTGGGTGAGTTGCATGGCGAACAGCCGCTGACCCTGGCAAACGGCACGGCGATTGATCCGAACCGACCGCTCTGTTGTCTGGTGCGCCCACAGGAATTACGCCTGAACCCTATTACCGACGGTGAGGGCGTGCCTGCAAGCATTGTTGCCAGCCATTTTCTCGGGCATACTTTCGAATATCAACTGCAACTGGAAAACCAGCGGTTATCCGCCTATTCAACCCGGCATTTTGCCGTCGGTGACAAAGTCACCTTACAGCTGCGGCTCAACCGGATGAATTTATATTATCTTCAATAAAATCAAAGCATAACAGGTGGCTTTACGTATTACCCAGACATAAGGAACAATATCGCTATTCGTATAATATCCCTGACAATTAATTAGTTTACTAAAAAAATTTAGCCGATCTTTACCTTATAGATGTTAAGTGTTAGGCTTGGCACATTATTTTATAAATGTGACCTCAGTCACAAATTACTAATTGATTGTTGTGAGATTGTTTTTTTGAGTAGTTATCTTAAATCTGCTAAACAGTTAGTAGCGGCGCTAGATGAAACCCGCTATCAAAGGGCTCTGACCGGCACATCCGATGAATTTCGCCACGTCTTTCAATTATTGCCCTTGCTATTAAATGTCAATGATCCTCTGCTCCCGGGTTTCGTCAGCGATTCTCCGGCGGGCATTGCTGATTTTCAAATCAGCCCTTACCAACGACGGTATCTGCAACAGGTTCTGCCGGAAACGCAATATACCGCCCTGCAACAACAGCAACAGTGCAACCCTGAGGCGGCATTGCTCGGCGTGTATGCCATGGGCAGCACCGGCTCGATTACCCAAAACAGCCTATCGGATCTCGATATTTGGATTTGCCACCAAACCGATTTAAGCGCCGGCCAACGGAATAAATTATTACAAAAAACCCTGCAGATCCAAAAATGGATCCAAGGATTGAATGTCGAAGCCAATTTCTATCTGTTGGATGAAAACCATTTCCGCAACATCACCTATTCCGAAGCCCTCACCACCGATCATTGCGGCAGCAGCCAATATATGCTGTTGTTGGATGAATTCTACCGTTCCGCGATCCGCTTGGCGGGCAAACCGTTGTTATGGTTGCATTTGCCGATCAATAATGAGGAGCATTACGACACCGTGGTGAATAAATGGGTCGAAGAAGGCAAAATCCGACGTGACGAATGGGTCGACTTCGGCAGTTTGGGGGCGCTAACCGCCAATGAATATTTCGGCGCAACCTTGTGGCACCTGTTTAAAGCGATTGATTCGCCGTATAAATCGGTGATAAAGGTGCTGTTTTTAGAAACCTTAATGGCGGACTATCCGCACAGCAATCTGATTTCCAAACAATTTAAACAGCAATTGCTCGCCGGCAGTCAAGTGGATCACGATTTCGATCCGTATTTGGCAATGTTGCAGCAAGTAACCGAACATTTGCTGAAAATTAACGATTTCCGCCGTTTGGATCTGGTGCGCCGCTGCTTTTATATCAAAGCCAACCGCGATCAGAGCAATCAGCCTCAATTTGCGCCGCGCCGGCAACAATTGCAACGCTTAATCGCCGATTGGAACTGGTCGGCACAATCGATCGCTCATTTAAACAACCATGCCGATTGGAAAATCAAGCAAGTCAAAAGCTTCTATTCCAATCTGGTCGAGCTGCTAATGCAAGGTTATCGCAACCTGATCACCTTTGCCCGCAAACAGAAAATATCCGCCGATTTAATGCCGGAAGACATCAGTATTTTAACTCGCAAATTATATACCGCGTTTGAAGTGCTGCCGGAAAAAGTCACGCTGTTTAACCGTGAAATTGTGGATAACATCACCGAAAGCGAATTGATGTTGGTTGAAGTGCGCAACTCAAGTGCGGTCAAAGACGGCTGGCATTTGATCAATTGCAATTTGCAACAGATTTCCAGCTCGACGGATCGCTATGTCGAGTATGCCCCGAACATCGGCAAATTAGTCGCTTGGGCATATTTTAACGGTTTGTTGGGCGCCAAAACCCGGCTGGCGGTGCGCAGCCAAACCATCGAATTGAGTAAAATCCAGCAGTTTGCCACCGATTTGCGTTTGTCGTTTCCACAACAAGTCGCGCCGGCGAGTAACGACGATCTCAGCCATCCGTGCGAACTGCGCAATCTGTTCGTCGCCGTCAACCTCAGTCATGATCCGACCGAAACCATTCGCGGCAATCAACGGCGTGAAGTACTGTCGAATGACCTGTTCAATTTCGGACCCAAACAACAAAGTCTGGTCGGCAGCATTGATCTGATCTACCGCAACCGCTGGAACGAAATCCGTACGTTGCACTTTGCAGGCGAACACGCCATTTTAAATTGTTTAAAAGTATTGGCACATAAAATCCATCGTGGCGCACACCCGCTGGAATCAGTGCAAGTTTATTGTTACAGCAAGCGCTATCGCAGTGAAATGCTGGCGGTGACTGAAAAATTAATCAAAAAATGTATCAATACCCAAGTCAGTGCGATTTTAAATAAACGTTCGATCAACCGCTTACAAGTTGCCGGCAGAATTTGGAATTTTTCCTATGAAAGCCGCGGGCTGAAAATTGAAGAAGGCGGAATTATCCGCTGTACCGCCAATACTCAGCTGAAGCAAACGACAGCGCCGCCGAAAAGCGATCAATACGACAATGGCGCAACCAAACACCCTAAATATCACTTCCCCGCCGCTATCGGCGAATTTGCCAGCGAAGGTTTTTTGCAATTTTTCTTTGAAGACAACGAAGACAACAGCTTCAACGTGTATATTTTGGATGAGGACAATAATCCGGAGGTTTACTATCGCTGCAAAGACGAAAAATTCAATAAAATTAAAGAGATTAATAAAATTTATACCATGAGCCGTTTCGATAGCGAAAACCGCTACGAGGGCTATAGCTTCAATTACCCGCAATTCTACCAAGTGATCCGCCATCAGGGCGAAGACAAAGTTGTGCCGTTTCACAGCCAACAACATTTGCAATATTATGATCAAGGTAAAGTTAATGCGGTGAAAAAAGCGGTATAATAAAAACCTTGATTGGTATTATCTACGTAAATGTGGGGAAATTATGTCGCAATCCTATCGTATCCTAATCATTGACGATCACCCGTTAATGCGCCGTGGCATTCGCCAATTGCTCGAATTGGAACCGGAATTCGGCTCGATTAGCGAAGCCAGCAATGGCATGGAGGGAATCCGCTTGGCGCGGCAAACCGAACCGGATCTGATTATTCTTGATCTGAACATGAAAGGATTAAGCGGGCTGGAAACCCTGCAACAGCTCAGACAATACGGCGTGACGGCACGCATTGCGGTGTTGACCGTCTCCGACGCCAAAGCCGACATTTTCGCCTTGGTCGATGCCGGGGCCGACGGCTATTTGTTAAAAGACAGCGAACCGGATCTGCTATTAAAACAGTTACAGCAACTTGCCCGCGGCGAAGTAGTGTATAGCCCGGAAGTACAATATCAACTGCAACAACGCCAAGTGTCGCCGGAACCGCTGTTATCCTTAACCGAACGTGAAAGTGCGGTTTTAGAACTGGTCGCCAAAGGTATGTCAAACAAACAGATCGCCGAAACCCTGTTTATTTCCGAAGAAACGGTGAAAGTGCATATCCGCAATATGCTGCGCAAACTCAACGTCAACTCGCGGGTCGCGGCAACGGTGTTATACCTGCAATATAAAGGGGTTTAGCCCCGACAGCCCGACAGACTGGCAGCCGCTTCGGTTCAATACGGGAAACAGCGGCTGTTTTACCCCCTTTTTATCTTTGATATAACAAAAAAATCCTTATTCCTGCCGGCGAAAATGGTATTCTTAGTCTTTACCGTAGCAAACTGCCGAACGTCTAAAAGGAGAAACCAACCATGCCAACGACCTTAACCAACTACGGCGCAACCATTTCCGCATTCGGTACAGCCGATGTTTTGACTCTGCAACCGCACTTGCCGTTGCCGGAGATTGCCGATGAGCAAATCCTGTTTGAAACCCATTTTGCCGCGATCAACCCGGTGGATTATAAAACCCGAATGGGCTTAGGTTGGGGGGCGGAAAAATTTAAAAGCCAATTTCCGGCAATATTGGGGTTTGACGCCGCGGGTATCGTCGCCAAAGCGGGGGCGAACAGCGGCTTCCAAGTGGGCGAACGCGTGGCGGTGCTGACTTTCGACGGCGGCGCTTACAGCCGTTATTTTGCGGTCAATGCTGATTTAGTCGCGCGCGTGCCGGACGGCGTTGCGTTGCAACAAGCCGCCGCCTTGCCGACCGCAGGCGTGACCGCACTTCAATTAGTAAAACAGGCGAATTTGCAAGCCGGACAAACAGTGCTGATTTCCGCGCCTGCCGGCGGCGTCGGGCATTTAGTGCTGCAGTTGTTAAAGCAACTGCCGGTTGACATCGTGGCAATTTGTTCGGCGGCGAAACAGGCTTATGTCGAGAAGCTGGGCGTGACCCGCTGCTTAGATTACACCGCACTTGAAGTCTATCCCGAAGTCAATGCCGATATTTTCTTGGATCTGGTCGGCGGCGAAGCCGGTATCAAAGCGCTAAGTGCGGTCAAACAAGGCGGACGGGTGATCTGCGTGCCGACCATTCATGTGCCGTTATTGCAGCAAGCGGGGGAAAGCCGCCACCTACAGGTGGAAAAAATCATGGCGCAACCGAATGCCGCCGCCCTGACGGAATTGCTGGCGAAATTAGCGCAGGGAGCGCTTAATATTGAAATCGCCGCCACCTATCCGCTCGCCGAGATTCGACAAGCGCACCGACAACTGGAACAAGGGCGCACCCTCGGCAAAATCATTTTGGATTTGGGCGTGGCATTATGAGCAAGTTGATTCTCGACCCGGCAATTATCCGAGGTTATCAAGGCTTAATTTTCGATATGGACGGCACGCTGATCGACACCATGCCGGCCCATGAAGAAGCGTGGCGCCAAACCGGCGACTATTTCGGCTACGCCTTAAACGGCAAACTGATGTACCAACTGAGCGGCGCCCCTACTTACACCATTGCCGAAGCGATTATGCGTGAGGGCGGCATGCCGATGAGTATGTTGGAAGAAGTCACCTTGAAAAAACGCGAATTAGGAATGAAACTGGTGTTAGAACGAGCTACTTTGCTGCCATCTTTCGCGATTGTGCAGGCTTTCCATGGTAAAGTTCCAATGGCACTCGGCACCGGCGCCCATCGGCTGATGACCGATCTGTTAATGGAAAAATTTGAATTACGCCGCTATTTTGCCATTGCCGTCACCTCCGACGATGTCGCCGCACACAAGCCGGCGCCGGATACCTTTTTACGTTGTGCCGAATTAATCGGGGTCGAAGCGACGCAAAATTTGGTGTTCGAAGACGGGGATTTTGGAATCGAAGCGGCGCACGCCGCCGGAATGGATGTGTTTGACGTGCGTGATAACCGGCTGTTAAAGGCATAATCACCGCATATGCTCGCCGATTGGTTGTTGACGGTTTTGCCCGATTGGGCGTTACAAAACCAGTGGTTACTGATGTTCGCCAGCGCTTTTTTGAGCGCCACGCTATTGCCCGGCAACTCGGAAGTGGTGTTTAGCGGCTTGTTACTGCTGCAGAGTTTTAGCCAGCCGAGCGAGATTTTTTGGCTCTGGTTGGCGGCAACCCTAGGCAACGCACTCGGCGGCATGACCAGTTATGCCATCGGACGCATGGTTGCCGTGCCGGAATGGCAACAGCTCAACCGCCGCCAACGGCAAGGACTGCGTCTGTTCGCGCGTTACGGCAGCCTCAGCTTGCTCTTCAGTTGGTTGCCGTTCATCGGCGACCTGCTCTGCATAGCCGCAGGTTGGCTACGGTTACATTGGATCACGGCATTACTACTGATTACCTTGGGCAAAGGCTTACGCTATTTGCTATTGATCGGTCTGAGTGCCTTTTAAGAGGATGTTATTGTGTTACCAAAACTGGATACCGCACTTGCCTGGTTGAAGCAACATCCGCAGGCAGTACAACATTTCAAACGGGGTTTGGAACGGGAAACCTTGCGTTTCCTGCCGGACAACCATCTGGCACTCACCCCGCACCCCGCCCACTTGGGCTCGGCATTATGCCATCCGTGGATCACCACCGATTTTGCCGAAAGCCTGTTGGAGTTCGTCACCCCGGTGCGGGAAAAAGCCGGTGAGTTAACCGATTTTTTGCACGACTTGCACCGCTTCGCCTTGGAAAAAATGGGGCAAGAGCGGTTTTGGCCGATGAGTATGCCCTGTTTTATCAATGATGAAAGCGATATTATCTTGGCGCAATACGGCAGCTCGAATCTCGGGCAATTCAAAACCCTGTATCGCGAAGGCTTGAAGAACCGTTACGGCGCATTAATGCAAACTATCGCCGGCATCCACTATAATTTTTCCTTTGATCAAAATTATTGGCAGGCACGTTTCGGCGAATTAAGTGAGCACGAACAGCAAGTGCGGTTATCGGCGCGCTATCTGAATATCATTCGTAACTACCTGCGCTACGGCTGGATAATCCCCTATCTGTTCGGCGCTTCGCCGGCAATTTGCAGCTGTTTTTTACAAGGGCGAAAAACCGATATCGAGTTTGAACGTTCGCCGCACGGCTTTTTATACCTGCCGTATGCCACCTCGCTGCGTTTAAGCGATTTAGGCTACACCACCAACACCCAAGCCAATTTAGGCATTAATTACAATGAATTAAACCAATACACCCGCGCATTGCGCGCCGCCACCCGTCGCCCGGAACCGCACTTTGCACACATCGAACAACGGCAATGGACGGACGGTAAAAAATATCACCAACTCAACGCCAATGTGCTGCAAATCGAAGCCGAATTCTATGCGCAAATCCGTCCGAAGCGGGTGACACAAGCCGGTGAAAGAGCAGTCGCCGCTTTGGAACGTGCCGGGATTCAATATGTGGAAGTGCGTTCCCTCGACGTCAATCCGTATGCGGCGATCGGGATCAGCGAACGGCAAATTTATTTCCTCGATCTGTTTATGTTATGGTGCGAATTGGCGGAAGCCGAACCGTTGGGTGATTCGGAACAGCTGTGTTGCCGTAAAAACTGGAATAAAGTGATTCTGGCAGGACGGCAGCCGGGGCAAACCATCGGCGTCGGCTGCGACAGTAGCCAATATTCGTTGCAAGCCATGGGCGAACGGATAGTCGATGATTTGCTGCAACTGGCGGAAGTCGTGGATTGCGTCGGGCAAGAACAGGGGTATGTGCAGATTTGCCAAGATCTGCGCCGTGCTTTTGCCGATCCGGAATTCACCTTATCGGCACAAGTCTTAACGGATTGCCTACGCCAAGGTATCGGGCACTTTGCCGATCAGCAGGCGGAAAAGTTTAAACAACAGCTTTTATCGCAGCCTTACCGCACTTTAAATCAACAACAATTGGTACAAATCGCGCAAGATTCACTGGCACGGCAGCACGCCATCGAACAGGCGGACACGCTCGATTTTGATTGCTATCTGGCACAGCAAAACAGCGGCTAAGCCTGCATAACGAAGCCGGCATAAGCGCGGGCAAAAAAAAACGCTCTCGAATGAGAGCGTAAATAACCTAAGGAACCAACTTAATTATTAGAAAACAACTGCAGGTTGCTTGTATAATAAGACCGAGCAACGAACGGAAAGTTCACCGTAATCAGAAAATTTTTTAAATTAAAACGAAAAAGGAAAAAATATGCCGTTACTGGACAGTTTTACCGTTGACCATACTAAAATGAACGCCCCGGCAGTGCGCGTGGCAAAGAGTATGCGCACCCCGAAAGGCGATGACATCACCGTGTTTGACCTGCGGTTCTGCCGCCCGAATCTGGAAATTATGCCGATGAAAGGCGTGCACACCTTGGAACATCTGTTTGCCGGTTTTATGCGCGATCACCTCAACGGCGATCAAGTGGAAATCATCGACATCTCGCCGATGGGCTGCCGCACCGGTTTTTATATGAGCCTGATCGGCACCCCGACGGAAAAGCAAGTCGCCGACGCATGGCTTGCCTCGATGGAAGATGTACTGAAGGTACAAAGCCAAAATGATATTCCCGAATTGAACAAATACCAATGCGGCACTTACACCGACCATTCGCTGCAAGAAGCACAGGATATTGCCCGTCATATTTTAGCGCGCAAAATAGGCATTAATAAAAATGACGATTTAACCCTGGATTTAAACCTGATTTAATTTGATCAAGACCGAGCCGTTGCGCTCGGTTTTTGTTTATTTGCGAAATGAAAAAGGAAGTGCCATGACCACTATCGGAACCCCATTAACCCCTTCCGCCACCAAAGTGATGATGTTAGGCGCCGGCGAACTCGGCAAAGAAGTGGTGATTGAACTGCAACGCTTGGGCGTGGAAGTGATTGCGGTGGATCGCTACGCAAACGCCCCGGCGCAACAAGTGGCGCACCGCGCCTACACTATTTCGATGTTGGACGGCGACGCGCTGAAAGCCTTGGTGGAAAAAGAGCAACCGGATTATATCGTGCCGGAAGTGGAGGCGATTGCCACCGCGACGTTGCTGGAATTGGAGCAACAGGGCTTTAACGTGATCCCGACTGCCAAAGCGACGAGCTTAACCATGAACCGCGAGGGAATCCGCCGCCTTGCCGCCGAAGAACTGGGCTTGCCGACCTCAAACTACCGTTTTGTCGATAACTATGCCGATTTTGCAAGTGCGGTAGCGGAAATTGGCGTGCCGTGCGTGGTAAAACCGATTATGAGTTCCTCCGGCCATGGGCAAAGCGTGATTAAATCAACGGAACAATTACAAACGGCATGGGATTATGCGCAACAGGGCGGGCGCGCCGGCGGCGGACGGGTGATTGTCGAGGGCTTCGTTAAATTCGATTATGAAATCACCTTGCTGACCGTGCGCCACATCCACGGCACCACTTTCTTACCGCCAATCGGACACACCCAAATCGACGGCGACTACCGCGAATCGTGGCAGCCGCAAGCGATGTCGCCGACCGCACTTGCCAAAGCGGAAGCGATTGCCGGCAAAATCACCGCCGGTTTAGGCGGACGCGGTATTTTCGGGGTGGAAATGTTTGTTTGCGGCGACGAGGTGATTTTCAACGAAGTTTCCCCCCGCCCGCACGACACCGGCATGGTCACCCTGATTTCACAGGAACTGTCCGAATTTGCCCTGCATGCGCGCGCGATTCTCGGCTTACCGATTCCGAATATTGAGTTGTTCAGCCCGTCCGCCTCCAAAGCGATTGTGGTCGAAGGCAAATCAAGCCAAGTGCGGTTCGGCAATTTAGAGCAAGTCCTAGCCGAAGCCAACACCAACCTACGCCTGTTCGGCAAAGGCGAAGTGAACGGCCACCGCCGTTTAGGGGTTGTTTTAGCGCGAGACGAAAGCGTGGAAACCGCGCTGGAAAAAGCCAGACGGGCTTATCGGCAACTCAACATTGAATTATAAAACGGATAATTTATCACTGACAAAGCCACCGTTGCGGTGGCTTTGTATTAAATGGAAAAAGATAATTAAACGGGCTGTTGCTGCTGAGCCAATTCTCGATCCTTCTCTTGCTCTCGCTTCACACACTCTCGCTCATAAGCTTTAAAGAACGGATAATAGATGAAAATATCCAGAATAATTAATCCGATACTTAAAACCGGTGCCCAAACATCACCGCCGGAGACTAAATAAGCGCCGATCGGGGCAGGGGTTGTCCACGGTGCCATCAGATAGACCCGATGAATCAAGTCAAAATCCAAAATCAAATAGGCGATCACCGCATTTGCCATCGGCGCAAAAATCAGCGGAATAAAGAACAGCGGATTGACCACCATCGGTACGCCATAGACAATCGGCTCGCCAATAGAGAAAAAGGACGGGACTAAGCCGATTTTGCCGATCGAACGCAAATGGGCAGAACGGCTGCGAACCAATAAAAAGGCAAGCGCTATCACCCCGCCGGACGCGCCGTGTACAATATAAAAATCCCAAAACGAATTGGTCACGATAAACGGTAGCGGCTCGCCTGCCTGCAATGCGGCTAAATTTGCCGCCATATTTTGCAGTAGAAACGGTGTCCACAATTGCATTAACACGAGTGAACCGTTAATCCCCAAAAACCAAAGCAAGTGAGTCGCAAATACGAACAGTATAATCGCCCCAAGGGAATCACTCACTTTAATCAACGGCGCCATATAATCCATGATTAACTGCGGAATGGTGACGCCCATCGCGTGTTCGATATAAATTGAAAACGGGAAAATAGTAACCAACATCGCCAAAATAGGAATCACAATATTCAGCGATTCGGCAACCGCACTTGGCACTTCTTTCGGCAAGCGAATGCGGATATTTAAATATTCCAGCAAACGGGTCACTTCTACGGTGTAAATGGCGACAAAAATCGCCGAGAATAGCCCGATACCGCCGAAAAATTTAATGTCCATTGCACCGTCTTTAACCGGTGCCGCAATCAACAAAAAGGTCATCACCGATAAAAACGCCGCCGGCAACGGCTCGCGCCGATAGGCTTTGGCAAGGTTGTAGGCGATACTGGCCGAGGTGAACAGCGAAATGGCATTAAACGACATTTGGAAAAACGTCCAACCGTAATCGCTCGCCCAAGTGGCAAACCGCCACCATGCCATACCAAAACTGTTGGTGGTGTTTTGATCAAACGGCGGAATCAGTAAAATCATAATAAAACTACCGACAATCAAAAACGGCAGCACCACGATGAAACCGTCACGAATCGCAGAAATATGCGGTTGTTTTTCCAAACGTTGTGCCGTCGGCGTGACGTAGCGATCCATATAGGTGATCATTTTTTGGCTAAATGTAGTCATGATTCCTCCTGATTATTCGCCCTGAACGGCTTTAAAACAGACCACATGCCAATCCGCTTGATAATTTTTGAGTGTAATATTCACTTCTCCCTGCACAACACATTGTGAAAATTCGACTGCCGGATTCAGCGCGACCACTTCCGTTTGGCAAGGCAAACCGAACTGATTTTCCCCTTCATGCAAACCGTCAACAAAACAATATAAATCTTGATTTTTGCGAGTGAAATGGAAGGTTAATTCATGCTTCGGGTAAGATTCGCGCCGACTACAGCGGCTGCCGTAGATCCCTTCGCCATTGGTCTGCAACCATTCGCCCAACCCCTGCAGCCGTTCGACTTGTCCGCTTGGAATTGTGCCGTCGGCTTTTGGCCCGACATTCAGCAATAAATTGCCGTTATTCGCCACCACTTCCACTAATAGCGAAACCAATTTTTTCACCGAAATTAAATCGTCATCATGTTCATTTTGATTATAACCGAAAGATAAGCCCAAGCCGCGGCACATCTCCCATTTACGCTGGCGCGAGGCTTCACCGTGTTTGTATTCTTTCGAGGTAAAGTCGCACCACAAGCCGTTCCAACGGTCGTCCACCACACCATCGGCCACACGATTGTAATAATGGGAAAATAGGGTCGGCAGCATATGCTCCCCTTGTTTCGGCCAGCCGATATCATTCCATAATACCGACGGCTGATAATTATCGATCAGTTCCAATACCTGATTAAACGCATAATCCGCATAAGCGTAAGTCGGACTGGCATTCGACATATTTTGGCTTTCGGTAAAAATCGGTGCTGAAGAGTAAGTCCAGTCGATCACACCGGAATAATACGCGCCCATTTTTAAGCCGACATCTTCGACCGCATTTTTCAGTTCGCCGAGAATATCCCGTTTCGGCCCGTAATTCAGACAATGGTAATCGGTATAACGGCTCGGGAATAAACAAAAACCGTCATGATGTTTAGTGGTGAGCACCACATATTTTGCGCCGGCTTGTTTAAATAATTCCGCCCACGCGGTCGGTTGCCATTTTTCCGCTTTCCATAGCGGCAAAAAATCACGATACGCAAATGCTTCGCCATAGGTTTTCACATGATGTTCATAGGTCGGGCCACGCTTAACATTAATTGAATTGAAATACCACTCGGCATAAGGATTATTACAAAACCATTGTTCATCAATATCCACTTCACCTAATTCCCAAGTGAGCGGCGCAAAAGCAGGAACGGAATAAATTCCCCAATGGATAAAAATACCGAATTTATAATCATCATACCAATCGGGCAACGGATGTGTTTTTACCGATTCCCACGTTGCTGAATAAGTTGTATTACATTGCGTTATCATATGTCCTCCTTATTATCATTAAATAAAAAACAGCATTTATATAAAAACAACATTTCACCAACCAAACAAGTGAAATAATTATTTTATTAACAGCTAGGAAGCATTCTGTGATAGGTATCACTGAAATAGCCTGTTTTCTTCATGATTATGTAAACGAAATATGACCGAATTTGCACGCATACGGTAATTTCAGGCAGGAAAATGGGCGCTAAAACAAAAAACGGACACTTTTCAGTATCCGTTTTGCGGTTGCCGCATTAATCTCAAAACGCGGTTTTATACACTGCTAAAATCAATTCCGGGGTGCATTGGCGCGGGTTGCCGCCGGTACAGACATCATTGAAGGCATCGATGGAAAGTGCGGTCAGGTCGCTTTCCAATACGCCGATTTCAGACAGTTTTTGCGGAATGCCGACCTCTTTCGACAATTGTTTGACCGCATTAATCGCCGCGAGGCGGTATTCGCTTTGGCTCATGCCGTCCACGTTTTTCACCCCCATGGCACGGGCGATTTCACGGTATTTTTCGCCGGTGTCGGCTTGGTTAAATTCCATCACATACGGCAACAAGACTGCATTGGCAATACCGTGCGGGGTGTCGTAGTAGGCGGACAACGGGTGCGCCATGCCGTGCACCACGCCCAAACCGACATTGGAGAAGCCCATGCCGGCGACGTATTGCCCTAATGCCATGCCCTCTCTGCCGGCGGCTTCGTTATTGACCGCGCCGCGCAACGATTTGGCGATCAGTTCAATTGCTTTCAGGTGCAGTGCGTCGGTCAGTTCCCATGCGCCTTTGGTGGTGTAGCCCTCGATAGCGTGGGTGAGCGCGTCCATGCCGGTGGCGGCGGTCAAGCCTTTCGGCATGCTTGCCATCATATCCGGATCGACCACGGCGACAGTCGGCACGTCATGCACATCAACACAGACAAATTTGCGTTTGTGTTCTTCGTCGGTAATCACATAGTTAATGGTGACCTCTGCGGCTGTGCCGGCGGTGGTCGGCACGGCGATAATCGGCACGCATTTTTTATTGGTCGGCGCAACCCCCTCCAGCGAAACCACGTCGGCAAATTCCGGGTTATTAATGATAATCCCGATTGCTTTGGCAGTGTCAATCGGTGAGCCGCCGCCGATAGCGATCAAGTAATCCGCCCCTGCTTGTTTAAATGCCGCCACGCCTTGTTTGATAATATCCACACTCGGATTGGCTTTCACCCGGTCGAAAATGGTGTAGCTTAAGCCGGCTTGATCCAAAAGTGCGGTCACTTTTTGCGCCACGCCGAATTTGATTAAATCTTGGTCGGTCACCACCAACGCCTTCGTGAAACCGCGGCTGAGCGCTTCCGGCACAATATGCTCGATTGCGCCTTTGCCGTGATAGCTGGTTTCGTTCAAGATGATACGATTTGCCATAACAGATACCTCATAGTAAGTGAATGAATTCCAAATAGTATTTTTAAATAATCAATGTTATTGAATTATCGAATAAAAATAAGAACTCTCTCGTTATATTTCATCGAAAAAGTAGGGGCGGATGATATATCCGCCCGAATCGCACTTTGTATTTTTCAATGCTAATTAAATACTTATATCGAGCTTCGTAAACGGGCGGATATATCATCCGCCCCTACATTACCGAATCAAATTCCTCGATAACATAAAGCATACTGAAGCTGGATTTCGCCAGCCCCTTATTCCCAATAAAATTAATACAGCACGTCTTTCGCTTCGTCGGAATCAATATTGTCTTTGGTCACGAAAACCACACCGGTGTCGATGAATTTTTCGATTTTCTTACCGTCGATCACGTCTTTAATCGCGGTAACGCCTTTGTAGCCCATTTGGTAAGACGATTGCACCACAATGCCTTCCAATGTGCCGTCACGCACGAAGTTTTGCAGGTCTTGGTTGCCGTCAAAGCCGACCGCCACCAATTTACCGGCATAACCACGCTCTTTAATCGCACGCGCCATGCCGACCGCAGTCGGTTCGTTCGCGCCGAAAATCGCGGTCAAATCCGGGTGTGAGGTCAATACGTCGATGGTTTGGTTAAGTGCGGTCACCATATCGGATTGGGAATAAAACGGCCCGACCATGGTGATATCGGTATTTTTCTTAATTTCATCGACGAAACCGCCGGTACGCTCAATCGCACTGGCAGCCCCCGGAGTGAACGACATCACCGCCACTTTGCCTTTCGTGCCGTTTTTCTCCAGCAGTTTTTCGGCGGCGAGTTTTCCGGCGGCACGATTATCGGTGGCTAGGAAAGATTGATAATATTTGCCGTCACTGTTGATACCGGAGTCGATCATCACCACCGGAATACCGCGTTCGTAAGCCGCTTTCACCGCCGGCACTAACGCGTCGGGGTCGGACGCCGCAAGCACAATCCCTGCCACACCGCGGTTGACGGCGTTGTTCACCATGTTCACTTGTTCGTCGATTGCGGTTTCCGCTTGCGGACCTTGGAACGAAATATTGTATTGTCCGCCAATATCTTTTCCTGCGTCCTGTGCGCCTTTGTTTACGTTTTGCCAAAAGTTGGCGTTGGCGGTTTTGACAATAACCGCGATTTCGCTGGATTTTGCCATCACCGGAGAGCTGATTAAGGCAGAGAACCCGACTAAAGTTGCCAATGCTGCGACTGCGAATTTTTTCATAATGTGCTCCTTGTTGGAATGATAGACCGTTTTATGGACGGCGTTTAAATGGAACTGCTTGTGGTAAATCCAAGCTGGCGATGTGCTGCCACGCTATTTCTTTTTGCTTTGTCTTAATTGATCAATCGACACCGTGACGATAATCACCAGACCGATAATAATTTGTTGGATAAAGGCTGAAACGCCATTCATATTCAAACCGTTACGCAACACCCCGATAATAAACGAACCGATTAACGTGCCCGGAATCGTGCCGACCCCGCCCATCAGCGATGTACCGCCGACCACCGCACTGGCGATCGCGTCCAGCTCATACGCCACGCCGCCGTTCGGTTGTGCCGTCACCAAGCGCGAGGCGAGAATCACCCCCGCCAAGCCCGACAACAAACCGCTGGCGATATAGGCATAGTTTTTCACCTGATTGGTTTTAATCCCCGATAAACGCGCCGCTTCTTCGTTAGAACCGATGGCGTAGATATAGCGTCCGACCCGTAATTTACTGAGCGCGAAGGTGAACATAATCGCAATGACGATCATGATAATCACCGGATACGGAATGCCCGGGAACGTCACCAGCGGCAAGCCGTTAGGCCCTTCTTCCACCATGCGCAACAGCGCCCCGTTGCCGAGATAAGAGAACGATTCCGGCATACCGGACACCGGCGCAGCGTTGGTTACATACAGCGCCACCCCGCGCGCCACCATCATCATACCCAACGTGGCGATAAACGGCGGCAGTTTCATTTTGGTCACCATAATGCCGTTGGCGTAGCCACACACGCCGCCGACCAAAATCCCGGCGATCATACCGATCGGCACCGGCAGTCCGCCGTTGACGAACATTGCCGCCGCCACGCCGGAAAGCGCCACCACCGAGCCGGTGCTCAAATCAATCCCGCCGGTCAAAATGACACAGGTCGCGCCAATCCCGATCAAGGCGATGGTCGAGGTTTGCAGCCCGATGGTCATGATATTGTTCAGCGTAAAGAAGTAATCATTGCTGACAGTGAATGCCAGCACCAGCAGTAATAAGCCTGCCAACGAGGCAAGTTTTCTTAATAGATCTTTTTGTTTATCGTTCATCACATCACCCCATTTTTAACGAACATAGTCTCTGGCAAACATATTTTTCACGCCGGTGGCATACTGCATAATTTCTTCCTGATCGGTTTGTTTGGTTTCCAACATGCCGGTCATCTGCCCCTCACGCATTACAATAATCCGATCGGACACCCCCAACACTTCCGGCAGCTCCGACGAGATCACAATCACGCCCACGCCGTTAGCGGCAAGTTCGTCCAACAGTTGATAAATCGCATATTTCGCACCGACGTCAATCCCGCGCGTCGGTTCGTCGAAAATCATCACCGTCGCGTCGCGGAACAGCCATTTGCCGATCACCACTTTTTGTTGGTTGCCGCCGCTGAGGTTATTCACCAACTGCTCGACCGTCGGGGTTTTGATCTCCATTTTTTTGACGAAGGTATCCGCCGCGTTGACTTCGGCATCGTGCGAAATCACGCCCAACTCGCTGCACACTTTATCCATTGCCGCCATGGTAATGTTTTCACGGATACACATGCGCACCGCGATACCGTTGAGTTTGCGGTCTTCCGACAGATAGGCGATTCCCGCCTTAATCGAATCGGCAGGGCTTTTGATCGACACTTTTTTGTGATGGACAAAAATCTCGCCTTTATCCAGCGGATCAGCGCCGAAAATCGAACGTGCCAATTCGGTGCGTTTTGCCCCGACCAAGCCGGTGATCCCCAGAATTTCGCCACGGCGCAAGTCAAAATTGAGCGGTTTAAATACGCCGTAACGTTCGGCATTCATCACCGACAGAATAATCTCATCTTCGATAAGTGCGGTTTTTGGCGGGAAATGGTTATCCAACGAGCGCCCGACCATTTTGGTGATAATCTGATCCATGGTGATTTCCGCAAAACGGTGGTTGGAAACATAAGTGCCGTCGCGGAAAATGGTGATGTGATCGCAAATCCGTTGCAGTTCTTCCATGCGGTGCGAGATATACACGATACACACCCCTTTGCTTTTCAGGCGGTGTACCAACTCAAACAGGCGATCAATCTCTTTTTCGGTCAGGGCGGAGGTGGGTTCGTCCATAATCAACACTTCCACATCAAACGACAACGCTTTGGCTATTTCCACCATTTGCTGTTTCGCCACCGACAGCGTATTGACAATGTCGGTCGGGGCAACATCAATATCAAACATTGACAGCAATTCCGCCGAATCACGGTTCATTTTGCGTTTATCCACCAAGCCGTGTTTCAGCGGCTCGCGCGCAAAAAAGATGTTCTCGGCAACGGTCAAGTGCGGTATCAGGTTCAGCTCTTGGAAGATCATGCTGATACCGTTTTTCTGTGCCTCCAACACCGATTCAAACCGCACTTTTTTGCCTTTATACACAATGTCGCCCACTTCGGGGTGATACACCCCGATCAGGCATTTCATCAAGGTGGATTTGCCTGCGCCGTTTTCGCCCATTAAGGCGTGTACTTCGCCTTTGCGCAGCTGAAGATGAACGTCTTTCAGGGCTTGCACCGCCCCAAAAGATTTGCTGATGTTGGTCATGGACAGCAGTGGCGCTGCTTGCGATGGATTTTCCATGTTCCCTCCTGCCTAAGTTATTCCACTTAAGTTATTCTTCAATGCGTAAGCCGTAGGTGCTGAATTTGCCCAACACCACTTCGATTTCCTCGTCCGGCAGCACCGGCACATTATCGCTAATCGCCAACAAGCGCAGATACCAGGTTGCCAGCACTTCCACCTCATGCGCCAGCCATAAGGCTTTTTTCAGATTTTTCTCGGCGGCGATCAAACCGTGGTGCTGTAATAAAATCGCTTTGCTCTGTTTAATCCCGTCCTGCACATATTCCGCCAGTTTCGGTGTGCCGAAAGTGGCATAAGGCACACACGGAATACGGTTTGTGCCGCCGACGGCGATCATGTAGTGAATTGCCGGAATGTCTTTGCCCAAAATCGACACCGCCGAACAATTCAGCGAATGGTTATGCACCACCGCATTCAAATCAGGGCGCGCTTGATACACCGCATGGTGAAACCGCCATTCGCTCGACGGCAATTTACCGGCGTCGTAATGCCCGTCGGCATCGACAAACACGATCGAATCTTCGGTCAATAATTCATAGGGCGTGCCGGTCGGGGTGATGAGCATACCGCCGTTGTAACGCACGCTGACATTGCCCGCCGTGCCTTGGTTCAGCCCTAAACGGGTCATCTCCAAGCAGGTGTCGATAATTTCTCGGGAGAGAGCTTGTCTGTTCATATGTTATCCTTAACTAATTTAAAATCTGTGTCGGCTATGCGATCGCTGCAATCGGCGCAATCGACGTAACCCCTTTTTTCAAAATAATATTGCCGTATTTTGCCAATTCGCCGCTCACCACCACCGCATACGCCATTTCAGCCCGATCATAAAATGCGAAACGGTCAATGCGGCTGAGATTCGGGCAACTGCCGACCGCACTTTCAATCGCAGCGCGATAGCGTGCTTCGACACTCGGATCAAGGCTGTCGCCCTCGACCGCCTGCATCATAACCAACGGGGTTTCAACATATTGATCGTATTCAAACAGCGGGCTGATTGCCGTCAGCAGCGTTGCCACGTCAATGCCGTCGGCACGGATCACGCGGTGATGGAGCTGATGTGCCGGAAAGTGCGCGTCGCATAGCACGATTTCATCGCCGTGTCCCATTTCCGCCAAGGTTTTTAACAGTTCCGGCGAAATTGCCGGGTGAATGCCTTTTAACATAATCATCGTTCCTTATGGGTTAATCGTTGCCATATGCTGCTGGTAAGCCTGCAACCGCACTTGATACGCCGCACTGTCCGGTGACGGCTGCACAACCTTGCGCTGCGGCTGCATTTGCCGTTGCGCCACTTCAATGCTTTGGTAATATTGCGCACCGGCGAAGGTGAACATTGCCGCGCCCAATACGGTGGCTTCCGCCACATCGACAATTTCAATCGGCAAGCCCAACACATCGGCGCGGATTTGATTCCACAGGCGGTTTTTCGAGCCGCCGCCGACACAAATCAAGCTGCTTGCCTCAAACCGACTGACTTGCTGTAGGGTCTGCAAACCGCACTTGAGCTGATATGCCATATATTCCAATGCCGCACGGTAAATCTGCCCGCGTTCGCTGTGCAACGACAAACCGCCGATCCTGCCGCGGTGGGCGAAATCTTCCGCATTGTTGAAATTACCGTGCCACTCGATTCCGCCCGCGCCGACCTCAACCTGTTCCGCTTCGCTGATCATGGTTTCGTAGTAGTGCGGCGTGTTCAGCACGTCGGCATAAAAGCGGTTGCCGACCCATTCCAATACGCCCGACCCCAACCACTGCACACCGGGAGTGAAGTAGCCGGTTTTGGCATCAAATTCGGTGGTTAAACCTTGATGAATTAAGTCAAAGTGCGGTTCGGCTTTGGCGGTGCGCGCCATCAAAATTTCCCATGTGCCGGAACTGAGCACCGGCTGATTCGGTTTCGCCCCTGAACCGAAAATCGCAAATTGGGTATCATGTCCGCAAGAGATCACCGGGATACCACTCGGCAACCCCATTTCATGGGCAATTTCCGCACGCAGTTCGCCAACCGCCTCACCGGCTTCCACCATCGGCGGAAAATGTCCGGCATTCAGATCTAACAGCGATAAGGTTTGCGAATCCCAACCGCCGCTTTGCAGATCGGTCAACATCGACGTGCCGGCCATGGTTTTATCGGTGCTGAACACGCCGCTCAGCCAGTGGGTCAGCATGGAGGAGATGAAGACAAATTTATCCATGCGCCGATAGATATCAGGCTGGTTTTCTTTTAACCACAACAACTTAAACAGGGTGTTGAAACTGTACAGCCCAATGCCGTTACGGGTATAAAGCTGTTCCACATCGAGGTAATCCGCAAGGTTTTGCATAATCGGAATGGTGCGCGGACATTTCCATGAAATAATCGGATAAATCTGCTTGCCGTCGCGATCAAAGGGCGCGCCGTCCACGCCGAAAGTGGTTACGGAAATGCCGATAATTTCTTGAATATCATAATGTTGATGACTGAGTTGCACCACCACATGCCGCGCGCACTCTGCCAGCTTGTCGCAGATTTCGGCAAAATCCCAGATATGATATTCCGCCGATTCCGCCCCGCTTTTGGTTGCGCTGGCAATATGGTGCGCCGCCAAAATCTTGCCTTTTTCATTTAAGGCAATGGTGCGCGTGTTGGTTGCGCCGCAGTCAAAAATCAGAACAATAGGCATAAAGCTCCCCCTTCCTGTTCACAGCAGGAATTCGCTTCAGGACAATCCGTTTCGGGAAAGCGCGGTTGTCAAAACCGCACTTTGAATCTCTCGGGCGACATCGGTTGCCGCCCTTGTGTTAGGTTATGAATTAGCGGTACAGCGGGCCGAAGTTGGCACAGGCGCGGTAATCCTGCCCTTCTTTATCCATGCCGAATGCGCTCCAAGTGCTTGGACGGAAGATTTGTTGATCTTCCACGTTATGCATACACACCGGAATCCGCAACATCGAGGCAAGGGTGATGAAGTCTGCGCCGACGTGGCCGAAAGTCGCCACGCAATGGTTCGCCCCCCAATTCGCCATCACCGAATAGACATCGGTGAATGCGCCTTTGCCGGTTAAGCGTGGTACAAACCAAGTGGTCGGCCACGTTTCATTGGTGCGTTTATTCAGGGTTTCATGCACTGCCGGCGGCAGATCGATAGACCAACCTTCGGCAATTTGCAGCACTGGTCCGATCCCTTTGATGATGTTGATCCGCGTCATGGTGAACGGCATGCCGCCTTTGGTCAGGTATTGCGACGAATAGCCGCCGCCACGGAAATATTCGTGCACCGCCGGACACCAACGGGTGTTTTCCAAACAGCGTTTGCCGTCTGCTTCGCGCACTTCCCATGCCGGTTTTATCACCGGCTTGCCGTCTTTGTCTTGGTGTTGCCCCGTGCCGTCCAATGCCGCCGAACCGGAGTTAATCAGATGGATAAAACCGCTTTCAGGACGGAAACCGGTCACGCGTTCCACCGCGTCTTCGCTCCAGTAGGTGCGCACATCGGCAAAGATTTGCGCTTGCCCGGTCAATTGATTGCCGAACAGCATACAGACTGCATTCAATGAATCGTTTTCGGTGGCGAGAATATACGGCGGGCGCACGCCGTTCCAGTCGTAGGTGGAGTTGAGAATCGCTTCCATAAAATCGCCGTTCGGCAGGTGATCCGTCCAGTGGCGCTGTCCTTGGAAACCGGCGGCAATCGCATTGTGTCCCAACGCTTCTTCACCGTAATTCAACTTGGCAAGTTTTGGATTGCCGACCATTAAATCACGGGTGATAATCGCCATTTTGACCACGTTTTCCCACAGTTCGGCTCGTTGCTCCGCATTGCGCTGATGTTCAGGCGTGTTGACATCAATTCCTTCTTGGCAATATTGTTTCACCCAGCTTACGGCTAAATCGACTTCTTGCTGATCGTAAATTTGGCGATCCAAACGGCGTTTGATTTCGGTCATATCCACATATTCATTGCGCATACCGAGATAGTCTTGGAAGAACGATTGATTGACGATAGAACCGGCAATCCCCATTGACACCGCACCGATCGAGAGATAAGACTTGCCGCGGATATTGGCAACGGTCAGACCGGCGCGCGCAAAACGCAACAGTTTTTCCTGCACGTCTTGCGGAATAGTGGTGTCTCCGGCTTCTTGCACTTCTGTGCCGTAAATCGAAAACGCCGGCAAGCCCATTTGCGAATGCCCCGCCAACGCCGCCGCCAAATAGACCGCCCCCGGGCGCTCCGTGCCGTTAAAGCCCCAAATCGCTTTCGGCATATGCGGATCCATATCAATGGTTTCCGAACCATAACACCAACATGGTGTGACCGTCAGCACCACGCCGACATTATTCAGTTTGAATTTTTCCGCACAAGCCGCCGCTTCCGCCACGCCGCCGATACAACTGTCGGCAATCACACACTCGACAAAACTGCCGTCAGGGTGTCGCACTTGGCTGGACAGCAACGCAGCGACCGACTGCGCCATTGCCATGGTTTGATCTTCCAATGATTCGCGTACACCTAAACGACGACCGTCAATCGTCGGACGAATACCGATTTTCACTGCTTGGGATTTTGCTAAACTCATCTTACCGTTCCTCTTAATCATGAAGTAGAATGGACATTTTTCAGACTTTTCTGAAATCTATCTTCAAGAGAAATGATCGGCTTGAAAAGCAGTTTGTTTAAAAACAGTACGATTTCGTGATAAAAATCACGAAAAAGCCTCAAATAAGAGAAAAAAATGCGGTAAAAAATGCCCGATTTAAATTTAAATCACTTAAAACGGTCAAATCGGGCATTTCATACAATGGAAAAAAAGAGAGGATTAAGGCGTGATAACCAATAAATTCTGCCGCTCACAATACGTTGCCAGCTCACCCTGCGGCAATTCATCACAAAACAGAATATCAATTTGCGACAAATCACAAATTTTCATCAGACTTTTGCGCCCTAATTTTGTATTATCCACCAGTAAAAATTTCTTTTCGGAAGCCGCCATAATCTTGCGTTTGACCGACGCATTCAATTCGTTTGACTCCCACACCGAGCCACCGTTATCCACCCCGATACAGGAAAAAATTCCGATGTCGATATGCAAACGTTGCAATAGCTGTTCCGATAACGGGCCGTAAAACGCATCGTATTTCGCCGAATACACCCCACCGGTCGCAATGGTTTTAATATTACTTTTCGTCGCTAATGCATTGATATTATGCATGGCATTGGTGACAACGGTGCAGGGGATATCCGGCATTGCCTGCGCAAAATACCAACTGGTGGTGCTGGCATCAAGCCCGATTACCACATTTTCAAACACATATTCCACCGCACTTTCCGCAATCAACCGCTTGGCGTCAGAGTTGCTTTTTTGCCGATTCTGAAAAGACCGCCCTAAGTCCTTCGCCTTCAAGCCCACAGCACCGCCATGGGTACGGTGCAACAACCCTTTGCGATCCAGCTTGCCCAAATCACGCCGCACGGTCTCCAACGACACCATCAACTCCAGCGCCAACTGATTCACATCCACCTTCCCCAGCTTACTCAACTGCTCCAGAATAAAACGTTCTCTCTCTTTCATGATTAATTTTCCATTATTAAAAATCGGTCAAATCGGGCAATTTGATTATAGGGGGTATTGAGGGGGATTGGTAGAAGGTTTTCAATTTCACTCAATATCGCTATCTAGAATAGTTTGCCCTTTAAGCCGATTGTCTTTCGACTAATGTCATCGGAATTAACTGTTGTACAAACGTTAGTGATTTATTTTCCATTAGATTTAACAGCGTATCTACCGCTGTTTTTGCCATAACATCATAATGTTGTGCTGCAGTGGTCAATGGCGGGCAAGTATAGGCTGCTAATGGATGATCGTCATGTCCGGCGATTTTAAATTGCCCGCGCGCGCTACCGATTTGCAATTTTCTTTCCCAAGCAGCAAGTAATGCGCCATAGGCTAAACGATCGTTGGCACAAAGTAACGCCTGATAGGTTTTGCACTTCTCACTTGCTAACCAAAGTGCGGTTTGCTGATGTCCGTATGTTTCAAATTGCCAGTCAGTGCCGTTCGCCGTCAAAACAAACGGACTTTGTTTATTTTTTTCCATTGCAGTGTAATAAGCCTGCAAACGGGTATTCGCATTGCGATTAATTTCCGGCATGGCCAAAAAAGCCGGCGGCGTTCCTTTTTGGCATAAATAATCTACCAATAATGTGATCCCTTGCTGATTATCCGTGCCGATAAACGGTGCATAATGTGCCGGTGGCGTATCCAGATAAACTATCGGCAAGCTATCTTCCATATGACGCAATTTACTCTGTACTGAAGATTTTCCCAACGGGACAACAAATGCACCGGCAACATTCATGGATTTTAATTTTGCGACCGCTTCCGCTTCAATGCTCTGTTTACCATTCGACGGCAAAGTAAAAGTAAAATAACCGGCGATTTCCGCCATTTCTGAGATTCTTGAAACCAGCTGCATATAAAACGGATCGGTGATACTCGGAATAATAATCCCGATGACCCGGCTTTTATTCCGTTTTAGATTGCTGGCAAATAAATTAGGGCGAAATCCGGTTTCTTCGATAGCCGTTTGAATTAATTGTTGCGCCTGTGCGCTTACCTGTTGCGGATCATTAAAATATTTCGATAAGGTTTGCCGTGACAAGCCGACATAAGCCGCAAGCTGTTGCATGGTGTTGATTGACGAAAGCGATTTGTTTTTATCCATTTATTCTTTCTTGTAAAAAAGCCTCTAATTCTGAACGTGTTGATGTGCCTTCCATTGGACCAAGGTAAGTGACCGCTCTTGCGCCGGCGGCATTGGCATAACGTAATGCCTCTTCCGCAGAAGAACCCTTAATCCAATAACTGATAAATGCACCGCCGAAACTATCACCGGCACCGGTCGGATCCAATTCTTCGACCTGATGAGGAGCAATATCGATCTGTTTACCTTGGGTGAAATAACTTGCGCCTGCTTTCCCGCGTTTTAATACAATTTCTTTAATGCCGATAGCAAACAACTCGTTAATCGCCGTTATTTCATCACGGGTTTGAGAACAGAGAAAGAGTTCTTCGCCTGACGGTAAAAACAGATCAGTGTGCTTTAATACCGTTTCCAGATCAACTTGCAATTTTTCCGTCATAATTTCCGCCCTTAAATTCGGGTCAAAAGAGAGTGTACCGCCACGTGCTTTAATCTCTTGCATGGCTTTTAATGCCATCGTACGCAGTCCCGGCGAAGAAAGTGCGGTTCCCATCAAATGTAAATGACTGCACTCCTGCAATAATCGAGCAATTTGCGGATTATCATCTAATTCGCCACAGGCACTATGCGCAATATTAAATACAAAATTGCGATTGCCATCTTCTCGGTAACGCACAAACGCACTGCCGGTTGGTCTATCTTGCGTAATGGAAATCCCTTGAATATCCACATTATCTTGTTGCAAACGATTGAGATTTAAGCGACCAAAATCATCATTGCCGACACGTGAAATAATGGCACAAGGCACTCCTAATTTTCCGACTTGATCGATAAAAATTGCGGGAGCACCCGATGGAAACGGACCAAGTAACGGCTGAGTTTCTAAAAAACCGTTTCCTTTCGTGGTTGCCACAATTTCAACTAAAATTTCGCCAATGGTTAATACTTTATGTTTCATGCTTTGCTCCGCTTTTTCTTGGATCGCACATCAAGCCATACCGCAATTAAAATCACGATACCTTTCACAATTAATTGGTAAAAATAAGGCACCGACATCATATTCATGCCGTTATTCAAAATACCGATAATCAAAGCCCCGACTAAGGTGCCAATCATCGTGCCGACCCCACCGGCAAGACTGGTTCCGCCCAGCACCGCCGCCGCAATCGCATCAAGTTCATATCCCATGCCGGCATTGGTTTGTGCCGAATATAAGCGCGATGACAACAAAATACCGGAAATTGCCGCCATCAAGCCGGATAATGTAAAAATCCAGATTTTCACTTTTGCCGTTGCAATGCCTGAATATTGTGCGGCTTCAATATTTCCACCGGTGAGATAAGCCTTGCGACCAAAAACGGTACGCGAAAGTACAATATGATTAATTAAGAATAAGATGAGTAAAATCCAAATCACAATCGGAATCCCAAACCAAGATTCATTGCCGATTGCTGTCCAACTGTCATTGGTTATCATCTGCGGCGCGCCATTGGTCGGCAAGCTGACCATTCCACGGTAAATGCCCATGGTTGCCACCGTCACAATAAACGAAGGCAATGCCAATTTTGCCGTCAATGCGCCATTGATAAATCCCATCACCGCTCCGGCAAATAATGTCACCAACAAAGCGGGAATTAAGCCATAATCCAATGCCAACACTTGCGCCCCAACCATACCGCTCACGGCAATGATTGAGCCGATTGAGAGATCAATTTCCCCCAGCAAAATAACCCATGTCATACCAAACGCGGCAATCGCCACAACGGAGACTTGTTGCAGGATATTCATAAAATTTGCCAATGACATAAAACGATGATTGGCAAAAGAGAAAAATACGCTCAACACGATAAGCGAAAGAAAAATACCGCCCAGTTGGCGTAAATACTGCATTAAACGATCGTGTTTTGTCATAGCATTTGCCCCGTTGCTGCCGCCATAATTTGCTGTGGATTTAATGAACTTGCCGCGGCAATAGTTTGAATACGTTTCCCTGCCATCACAACGATACGATCAGACAGCCCCAAAATTTCGGGCAACTCTGAAGAAACTAATAAAATTGCCGTTCCGCTAGCGGCTAATTGCCTGATGATATTATAAATTTCAAATTTAGCCCCGACATCAACACCTCTGGTCGGTTCATCTAAAATCAGGATCTGCGGTTGCGTTGTCAGCCATTTAGCCAAAACGACCTTCTGCTGGTTGCCTCCTGATAAGGTATTCGCCGCAACTTCACCCGATGGCGTGCGGATCGCTAATTGTTGAATTGCATTTTTCACCGCATAGGCTTCACCGGCATGATTTAGCCAACCGCACTTGAATGAAAAGTGCGGTAACGCCGCCATCGTAGTGTTGTGTCGAACAGAAGCGGACAAAACCAAGCCTTCCTCTTTACGATTTTCGGTTACAAATGCAATGCCGTGATGAATTGCCACATCAACATGATTGATATGAACCAATTTGCCATTCAAATAGACTTCCCCTTGATAAGCAAGCACGCCGAATAATGCTTTCATCACATCGGATCGCCCTGCCCCGACTAAGCCGAAAAAACCCAAAATTTCACCGCGTTTTAAGTCAAAGCTGACATCATTCACTTTATTGCTTACGCTTAGATTTTTGACTTCTAAGACGGGATTGGTAGAATCGCTAAACATTTTGGTCAGCGGCGGAGGATAGATCTGATCCATACGGCGACCAACCATCAGCGCGATCAGCTGATCAATCGTCGTTGCTGTTTTTAACACGGTCTGAACATATTCCCCGTCACGCATGACGGTAATATCATCAGATAAGCGCATGATTTCTTCCATTCGATGAGAAATATAAATTACCGCTTTTCCAGATTGCGTCAGCTTATCAATAATCGAGAATAAAATTTCTGCTTCGGAATCGGATAAGGAAGAGGTGGGTTCATCAAGAATAATAATGTCGGAAGGACGGCTCAAGCCTTTCGCAATTTCAACTAATTGCCGTTGCGCGATGGAGAGATCGCCAACTTTTGCCCCAACATGGATCGGCAAGCCTAACGAATCAATCAGTGCAATGGCTTGTTCTTCAATTTTACGATCATTGATAAAACCAAAACGAGAAAGTTCGTGATTGGCATAAATATTCTGTGCGACGGTTAAGTTATTGGTTAAACTCAACTCTTGAAAAACGATGGATAATCCTGAATTAGCCGCATCTTGCGGAGATTTGGGTTGATAGTTCTCACCGTTTAACAACATTTCGCCCGAATCGGCTTGATAAACACCCACCAAAATTTTCATCAAGGTGGATTTGCCCGCACCATTTTCACCCAATAAGGTATGTACACGTCCACGCCGAACCGTCAAATTCATATTGTTTAATGCATGAATAGCCCCAAAGGATTTATCAATTCCATTTAACGCCAGTACAATATCATTCTGATCGATCATACACCCCGTCCTTACGCACTTGTCGGCGGGGAAAGTCTATCCCGCCAACAAGCTTGGTTGAAGCGACTATTTGGTATAAACACCCGGCTCTATCGGCTGCTCTTTGGCAACCTCTTCACCGGCAAGTACTTTTACTGCGGTATTTAACGCTTCCCGTCCCATTTTGTCAGGATATTGTTGGATCACACCTACCATAACCGGATCAGAATCAACCGCATCTCTGGCTTCTTTCATGCCGTCAAACCCAATTACTTTAACCTGATCCTGCAAGCGCGCCGATTTCACTGCAACAGCCGCCGCTAATGCGGCATCATCGCCAAAACCGAAAATGCCTTGGATATCCGGATTAGCTTGCAACATATTTTGTGCAACGGCTAAGGCTTCCGCACGGGTAATCCCTGTTTGCTGTGCGACAATTTTAATCTCCGGATAATTTGATAACGCTTGCTTAAAACCATCAACCCGAGCCACCACCGATTGCACGGTCGGGTAATCAATAATCGCAACATTGCCTTTATTATTCAGCACTTTTGCCATCAGCTCACCGGCTTTCACCCCACCGGTATAGTTATCAGTGCCAACGTAAGATGTGACTTCGATTCCATCAGCAGGTACATCAACCGTAATCACCTTAATCCCCGCACTTTGCGCTTTTTTAATTGCCGGCAATACGCCTTTACTATCGACTGGTGAAATAATGATCGCTTTCGCACCTTTCACAATAAAATCTTCAACATCGGCTAATTGCTTGCCCAAATCCTGATTGGCGATTGACACTTCTAAATCAACGCCTTTTTCTTTTGCTTCCGCCTTAATTGCGTCAGCAAGTTCAATATAAAACGGGTGCTGTTGAGTCAATAATGAAGCACCAACCAAATCTGCCGCCCACGCACTACCACACGTTATTGCAACTGCACCACCTAGAAGAAATCGTTTGAATAATTTTTTCATAACACATCTCCAATTTTGGAATTGACTGATTAAAATCCTAATGCACTTAAAATGCCTAAGTACAATCTGAGTTATAGCAACCATCTTTACACGTGTAAATTAAAAAAGTTCAAAAATATGATCCAGGTAGCTTTTTTGCTAAAAATAAACCGCCAATTTTTAAAACCGGCGGCGATATGACAAGTTTTGAATATGATTAAAATAGTATGCAAAATTAATGTGTTTTTTCAAAAAATTTGTTATATAGCGGTTCGGTTGCTTCCGTCCATTCTTTATATTGCTGATATTGCAGACTATAACGTTGACTCCGATTCTCGTTCGGATAATATGTTTTTTCCATTTTACTTGCCATAAACGTTTGCGCCGCTTCTACCGTCGGATAAACATCTGCAGCAACGGCGGCAAAAATCGCAGCACCTAAGGCACAACATTGATCAGATTTTACAATCTGAATCGGCTTTTCCATCACATCGGCACAAGTCTGCATTACCACCGCTGATTTCCGAGCAATACCCCCTAATGCAATAATTTTTTCAACCGGAACTTGTTGAGAAGCCAAACATTCCATAATCATTTTGGAGCCGAAAGCCGTCGCCACAATCAACGATCCAAATATTGAACTCGCATCAGTGCCTAAGCCAATACCTGAAATAACCCCTTTTAATTTCTGATTAGCAAAAGGCGTTCTACGTCCATTAAACCAATCCAAAGTCAATGGCAAATGCTCTAGACGCGGGTTTCTATTCCACTCTTCTGCCAGATTCACTAATAATTTTTGCCTAAATGCGTCAATATCCGGTTGCAAGTGCGGTTGCTGCTGTTGCAAGTGATCTAAAGGCCAGCTTAGCATTCTGGCAAACCAGGCATAAACATCCCCAAAAGCGGACTGTCCAGCCTCTAAGCCAATGGCATTAGGCACAACGCTACCATCAACTTGACCGCATATTCCCTCAATAGAACGCCTATTTACCGTTTCATAATCCGTAATCAGAACATCACAGGTAGAGGTGCCGATCACTTTAACCAAAGTATTTTTTGATGCGCCGGCACCAACGGTTCCCATATGGCAATCCAGCGCGCCACCTGAAATTACGACCTGCGAAGGTAAATTTAATTTTGCTGCCCATTCGGCAGTTATCGTACCGACGGCAATATCTGCCGTCTGAGTTTCGGTAAAGAGCGGTGTTTGCAAGTTCTCTGTAATTGATGGGTGTAATGCCTGCAAAAATTCAATTGACGGTAAACCACCCCAATCCGGATGCCATAAACTTTTATGTCCCGCAGTACAACGACCTCTTTTTAACTGCACAGGCGCGGTTGTACCGGACAGTAACGCAGGTACCCAGTCACATAATTCAACCCAATTCACCGCATGTTGTCTGACTTCAGTATCAATCGTTTGGATATGGGTTATCTTCGCCCAAAACCATTCGGCGGAATAAATGCCGCCGATATATTTCGTATAATCCGGATATTTGCCGCTATGGCATAATTCGGTAATATAATCGGCTTCTTTCGTTGCCGTATGATCTTTCCATAAGACAAACATTGCATTCGGATTGTCTTTAAATTGTTCTTTTAATGCTAAAACATTTCCATGTTCATCAATTGGGGCGGGGGTCGAACCTGTAGCGTCAATTCCGATACCAACAATATTTTGTCTCACATTTTCGTCGATGGTTTGTGTAATTTTACAAATCGCCTCCGTCATTGATTCAATATAGTCTAAAGGATGATGACGGAACTGGTTATTTTCCGAATCACAATAAAGCTCTTTTTTCCAACGCGGATAATTAATCACATAGGTGGCAACTTCTTCCCCGCTTTGGCAATTTACCAATAATGAACGAACGGAATCACTACCAAAATCCAAGCCGATAACAAATTTTTCTAACATAATGGTAACCCTCTATAATTATTGTTTTCTTGTGAGAAAATTAAATTGATATTTTTGTAAGAAAATAAACACAATTAATAATGCACCCCATAATGCCATAGTGATATAACTGCTAACACCAATAATATTTAACCCACTTTCCAATGTCTGTAGCATGATTAACGCAATTAGAATACCAACTAATTTTCCTTTGCCGCCATCAGGGTTTACTCCACCTAGCACTGTGGCTAAAATTGCCGTTAATAAATAAGAATCTCCATAAGAGGCTTTAGCGGAATTCAGTTTAGACATCATTAAAAGTGCGGCTGCCACACAAAGGATAGAGGAAATAACATAGACTAAAACAAGAACCTTTTTAGTATTAATTCCAGAAAAATACGTTGCTCGTTCGTTATTACCAATAAAATAAATTGATTTTCCAAGTGTCGTTTTATCAAAAATAATCCACAATCCAATCGATAACAGAATAAAAATAATTAATGGAATCGGCACACCTAACCAAGCACCACTGTTTAGTATCAGAAGGCTATCGGAAAAATTCGAAACTGCAGAGCCCTTTGATAATAAAACATTTACACCATTTAATAGCGTCATTGTTCCTAACGTGGCGAGGATAGGAGACACCCTGACAACCGCAATTAATAAACCGTTCACCAATCCAATAATAATCGCAGTAACCAATCCCAATAATATTGCGATTAAAATTGAAGACGGATTATTTACCAAATAAAATGCCATAACCAGTGAACATGAATTCATAGTGGCAATAATCGATAAATTAATACCACCCGTTAGCATCGTAATCGCCATTGCCAGTGTTAGCACACCCAAAATCGGCATTTGCGAAGCTATCGATTGGAAATTATTTAACGACCAAAAAATATCCGGAATCAAAAAGCTAAACATTAACGTGATACCGATCAATAATATCATCAGGTATTTAAAGGAATTGTCATTAAGCTTTTTCATAACGATTATACTCCCATCTTATTTCGCTGACTCCATGCAGTCATGCTCACACTGAAGACGATAATGAGACCCGTAACGACAGTTTGCCAGTACGAAGAAATCCCTAAAAGATTCAATCCATTTTGAATGATTGCAAGTAACACCACCCCCATTATCGTGCCCGACAATGTTCCTTTTCCGCCAATCAAGCTAGTGCCGCCGAGTACCACTGCCGCTAACACCGTCAGCTCATAGCCCAATAATGAATCAGGCGCAACGGTTTGCACGGTATAAGATTGGACAATTCCGGCGATTCCTGCGGTAAATCCCATATAACCGTAAACAAAAAGATGAAGTTTTAATAAGCTAAAACCAACTCTTGATGCCGCTTCGGCATTACCACCCAATGCATAAATTTTTCGACCAATACTAGTTTTATTCATGATAAAGCCTGTCAGAAAAATGACAGCAAGTAATAACATGAACTGAAAAGACAAACCATATTCAAATCCATCTGATGTTGATGATTTGAATAAAACAACTTCCTCTTGAAACCAAGCCGGATAATCATACAACCAAGTTCCCTTGGTAATATATAATAAGAGACCATAGAATATATTTAAGGTTGATATGGTAATAATGATAGAAGGAACATTGAGTTTATTCACGATGAAAGCATTAATTAACCCTAGCGTAATCCCCGATAGAATAGAAATCAGAAAAACCACCAAATAATTCCCATCATACTGCATGATAAATGACACCATAATATATTGTGAGATTATTGTTATTGCCGGAAAAGAAATATCTATCCCACCGGAAATAAGCACAATAAACAAACCACAAGCTAAAATAGCTAACATTGCATAGCTATTAATCACGTCATAAAAGTTTTCTATTGTCAGAAAATCATCTGTTTTAAGCGTTAAATAAATAGAAATAACCAATATGGTTATCATTAAAAAGAAATTTTGCGAAATAGATTTATTTTTCATTGATCGCCTCCAAAATTTCACTTTCACTTGTTTCGCTCGCTAAAAATTCATGACTTATTCTTCCTGATTTCATAACAAAAATTCGATGGCTGTTATAGTAAGCTTCTTCAACTTCATCTGTGATAACAATTACAGAAATACCTTGAATAGAAAGCGATTTAACAATATTAAAAATTCCTTCCTTATTAGCAATATCAACGCCAATAGTCGGCTCATCTAAAATTAACAAATCAGGTTTAATAGCTAGCCATTTAGCAATAGAAACCCGCTGTGCATTACCACCCGACAAAGTATTCACTGGCAATTCAGAATCCGGAGACTTAATTTTTAGCTGGTTAATTAAATAATTACTATATGATGTAACACGATCCTCATCAATCAAACCGATTTTTGAAGTGATTTTATTAAAAATAGTTGAGATAATATTATCCTTAATCGATGAATTCATCACTAACCCGGTTGCCATTCTATCTTCTGATACATATCCAATACCTGAAGCAATTGCATCACGATTAGTTTTAAATTCGATTTTTTTATTATCTAAAATAATTTCTCCGCTATCTGGCGATGTCACCCCAAATAAACTTAAACAGAGCTCAGTCCTGCCAGAACCCAACAAACCGATAATGGAAACAACTTCTCCTTTATGTACTGAGAATGAAATATCTTGGTATTGATTCGTTTTAGATAAATTATTAACCGTTAAAAGAGGCTCTGATCCTGTTATTGGTAATAATTTCTCATAATTAAACTCAATACCTGTCATTAAATAAGCTAATTTTTTCTCATTCATTTCCGCTATCGGATAATTCCCGACCAGGTTTCCATCTTTTAGTACCATTACCCGATCGGATACCGAAATGACTTCATTTAACTTGTGGCTTACAAAAATGATACTGATACCGGCATTTTTAAGCTGCTGTACAATGCGTAATAACGATTGTACCTCTTGCACCGTCAAAGAGGCTGTCGGCTCATCCATAATAATCAAACGTGCTTCCTGTGCCAGTGCTCGGCAAATCGCAACCAATTGCTGTTGAGCAACAGACAATGTTTCGACAATGGCATTAAGGTCTAACTCAGCATGAATATTTTTTAAGGTCTTTGTCGCTACTGAATTAATATTTTTCTTGCTCGATAAAAAATGATCATGATATAAATTGATTGCAATATTTTCAGCTACCGTTAAATTAGGAAATAAAGAAAGATCCTGATAAATAACCTGAATGCCTTTTTTAATAGATTCTTTTGGTGTTAATTGGCTATATTCATCAACATCTATTTTTATTTTGGCATTTTTGTCTGGTTGATAGACCCCAGACAAAATTTTGATTAGTGTTGATTTACCACAACCATTTTGCCCGGCCAAACACAACACTTCACCTTTATCTAAGGTCAATGAGACACTATTTAATGCTTTCACACCATAAAAGGTTTTAGAAATATTTTCCATGGTAATAAAAGTCATAATAACCACCTTTAAAATGAAGATTCCTTATCAAAATATTATGGATTCCCATACCAAAGAGAATCCATAATTTTACACTTCAATTAATACAGACTATCGATGTTTTCTTTCGTTACTTTTAATACTTTATGGAATTGAATCAGACGGTTATCTTTATCCACAACGGCTTTACCTACGTTAGGAATTTCAAAACCATCAATAATTTCATCACCTTTTAATAGCTTGGCAGCTACCGCAGCGAGAGCATAACCTCCTGAAGCAGGATCATAGGTAATTCCCATGGTGATGTTGCCACTCTTAATCAGAGAAGCGGCTTGGGAAGGAATCATCATACCGAAAACGAAGAACTTATCTTTCATCCGTTTCTCTCTCACCGCTAACCCGGCGCCAATCGGACCTTGTGAACCAAAAGAAACGACCGTTTTCAAATCCGGATGCGCTTTCATCAAATCCAATGTGGTACGACGAGCATCGTCAATATTTTCAGCAACCGGCATACGAGTTGTCACTTCGAACATCTCCGGATAATGTTCTTTCTGATATTTGACGAACAGATCCGCCCAAAGATTATGCTGCGGCACAGTCAAACCGCCGACGTAAATCACATAACCGCCTTTTCCATCCATAACTTTAGCCACTTCTTCTACGTAATCAGCGGCAAATTGGGCATTATCAATGATTTCGATATCCCAATCCGCACTGGGTTGTCCGACAGATTCATGTGTCAGCACGACAATGCCTTGCTGTTTTGCTTTTTTAAGCACCGGCTCTAAAACATTTGCATCATTTGGCACAATCGAAATCGAATCGACTTTTTTGGCGATCAAATCTTCGATTAATTTGACTTGCTGTGGCGCATCCGTACTGGAAGGTCCAATTTGATAAGCATTTACAGCAAAATCTTTTCCAGCTTGTTCAACCCCTTCCGCCATACGGTTAAACCATGGCATACCTGCTATTTTAGAAATATTAACTATCTCGACATCTTTTGCCATGACATTCGGCACAAGAACCGTCATACCTAATAGCCCCGTCAATAATAGATTTTTAATCGTCAGCTTTTTCATTATTCACCTCATATATTATGAACATGGTTATTTTTGCTATTGGCATATTACATCCCTATCAATATGCATGACTAAAAAACAATACAACCCCATGATTTTAAATAAATAAAATCATAACAACTCATGGTGATTTTTTAGTCTGTCGGAATAATAGCCGAAAGCTATCCTAAGTTATATGTAAAATTCGGCTATTTATATAGACTATTTGGCAGAAGAAATTTTTTTGTGATGACGGTCACTTGTTTAAATTTATCTAGAGTGACGAAAGACGGACGGGCTGACTCCGCAATATTTTTTGAATACTTTTGAAAAATACAGCTGATCATCAAATCCAACTTGTTTGGCAATACTCATAATGGAAATATCCGAGGTATACAATAACTTCTTGGCATTTTCCATACGTTGGTTATCCCGCCATTGGGTAAGACTCATGCCCAATTGTTCCGAAAAAAGGTGAGTTAATCTGGAGGTTGACAGATTTACCCGTCTGGCAAAGTAATCGATTTTATGGTTTTGCTGAAGATCATTTAAAATCAAGTTGCATACCGTATCAATCCTCAAATCTAGCGCATTATGCGGTTTATGCTCTACATTCTCAGGATCTAATCTGGCGCATTTTATCAGTAATAATTCGAGAAAGCACATCGTGGTATCTTTGGCAAAAACTTCATTTTCCTTTGAAAGTTTTTCGATTTTCATAAATAAATCTAAGATAGTTTGATACTCTTCTTTGTTTTGAATGCTCAAACGTCCGATACCATTTTCTGTTGAGGACCAACGTAACCAATCTATCCAGAATGCTCTTGGTCTGAAATAAATCCATTGGTGGTACCACGAATAATAGGCAGGTTCCCGGCAATAATGGTGAATAGCTTGTGGCGAGAACAGTAACAAATCCCCTTTATCGGCCAAAAATGTTTTTTCACCGTCAAAAACCGCCCCTCGCCCTCTGGTCGTTAAGTTAATAATATAGCCTTTCATCCCCTGCGGACGATTGATAATATCATCAAGGTAATTATCTTTTTCAATGAGTGTACGACCCGCCACCAAATCCATATCAAACGGATAATCAGACAATAGCGGCACATCTTGTTTTTGTCGATTTATGTCCAAAATCAGATACTCACTCATTACAAAATCAATGCGGATAAAAATACCGTTATCTCTGGCATAATTCAATCCGTTTATCCAAGATAATCCCTTAACTCTCCTCCGATTAAGTAGTAAACTACCCCTCTTTACCGCACTTTCATGACTTTTCAAACGATATTTTCAGACGACAAAAGGTGATTTATGCAACCCTATTTAATTGCTCCTTCGATTCTCTCTGCGGACTTGGCGCGTTTAGGCGATGATGTCAAAAACGTGCTGGAAGCCGGTGCTGACGTGATTCATTTTGATGTGATGGACAACCATTATGTGCCGAATCTGACCTTTGGGCCGGCGGTGTGTAAGGCGTTGCGTGATTATGGGATTACCGCGCCGATTGATGTGCATTTGATGGTGAAGCCGGTCGATCGGATTATTCCGGATTTCGCGGCGGCAGGGGCGGATTACATCACCTTTCACCCCGAAGCCAGCGAACATATCGACCGCACTTTGCAGTTGATCCGCAGTTGCGGTTGTAAGGCGGGGTTGGTATTCAATCCGGCAACGCCGTTGTCTTATTTGGATTATGTGATGGACAAAGTCGATGTAATTTTGCTGATGTCGGTCAATCCGGGCTTTGGCGGTCAATCCTTTATTCCGGCGACCTTGGATAAATTGCGCCAAGTGCGGTCGCGGATTAAAGCAAGCGGTTTTGACATTCGCTTGGAAGTGGACGGCGGGGTGAAAGTGAACAATATCGCGGAAATCGCCGCTGCCGGCGCGGATATGTTTGTCGCCGGTTCGGCGATTTTCGATCAACCGGATTATGTGCAGGTCATCACGCAAATGCGCCAACAGCTTGCCGGTTTGAAAAATGATGTGATTTAAGGAAGAGAAACATGAGCCAATTTAAACTGATTGCCTTTGATCTGGACGGCACGCTGGTCGATAGTTTGCCCGATTTAGCCCTGTCGCTTAATCAAGCCTTTGCCGAGGTCGGCTTGCCGCAAGCGCCTGAAGAGTTGGTGCTGACCTGGATCGGCAACGGGGCTGAGGTGCTACTGGCACGCGGCTTGGAATGGAGCAAAGCGGAGCTGGACGAAGAACAAATCCGACAACTGAAAAAACGGTTCGGGTTTTATTACGGTGAAAATATTTGCAATAAAAGCCGCCTTTATCCGAAGGTAAAACAGACCTTAGAAACCCTGAAAGCGCAGGGCTATCTGTTGGCGGTGGTGACCAATAAGCCGACCAAGCACGTGCAGCCGGTGCTGGCGGCGTTCGGTATCGATCATCTCTTTTCCGAATTATTAGGCGGTCAATCGCTACCGGCGATTAAACCACACCCTGCGCCGTTGTACTATCTGTGCGGCAAATTCGGGATTTGTCCGAAACAACTGCTGTTTGTCGGCGATTCAAAAAATGATATTCTGGCGGCACACAGCGCAGGCAGTCCGGTGGTCGGGCTGACTTACGGCTACAATTACAATATTCCGATCAGCGAATCTAATCCGGATTGGGTGTTTGACGATTTTGCCGATATTTTAAACGTGATCAATTAATTCTAAGGAAAATAACCATGAGCAAAAAACCAGTCGTATTCAGCGGGGTGCAACCGTCGGGCGAATTAACCATCGGCAACTATTTGGGCGCGCTGCGTCAATGGGCGAAAATGCAGGACGAATTTGATTGCCTGTTTTGTATTGTCGATTTGCACGCCATCACCGTGCGCCAAGATCCGCAAGCCTTGCGCAATGCGACCTTAGATACTTTGGCGATTTACCTTGCCGCCGGAATCGATCCGGAAAAAAGCACCATTTTTGTGCAATCGCACGTGCCGGAACACACTCAGCTGGCGTGGGTGCTGAACTGCTACAGTTATTTCGGCGAAATGAGCCGTATGACCCAGTTTAAAGACAAATCTGCGCGCTACGAAGAAAACGTCAATGTCGGCTTGTTTACCTATCCGGTGCTAATGGCGGCGGATATTTTGCTGTATCAAGCCAATCAAGTGCCGGTGGGCGATGATCAACGTCAACATTTGGAAATCAGCCGTGATATTGCCCAGCGTTTCAATGCGCTGTACGGCGATCCGTTCACTGTGCCGGAAGCTTTTATCCCGAAAGCCGGGGCGCGCGTGATGTCACTGTTAGAACCGACCAAAAAAATGTCAAAATCCGACGACAACCGCAACAACGTGATCGGTTTGTTGGAAGATCCGAAAGCGGTGGCGAAAAAAATCAAAAGAGCGGTCACCGATTCCGACGAGCCGCCAGTGGTGAAATACGACCGTGAAAACAAAGCCGGAGTGTCCAATTTGTTGGATATTTTATCCGGCGTAACCGGCAAAACCATTGCCGAGTTAGAAGCGGAATTTGACGGCAAAATGTACGGACACCTGAAAAGTGCGGTTGCCGATGAAGTGTCAGCCATGCTGACCGAACTGCAAGCGCGCTTCCAACATTTCCGTAATGATGAAGCCTTGTTAAACCGTATTTTACGCGAAGGGGCGGAAAAAGCCCAAGCCAGAGCCGCCGAAACCTTGCGTAAGGTATATGATACGGTCGGATTTGTGGCAAGACCGTAAAAGTGCAGTTGGCAAATAACAGAGGAAAACATGACATATCCGGTTGACTTACATACGCATACCATTGCCAGCAGCCATGCTTACAGCACCTTGCATGAGTATATCGCCGTCGCCAAACAACGCGGTATCCGCCTGTTTGCCAATACCGACCACGGTCCGGCACTGGGCGACGCGCCGCACGAATGGCATTTTTCCAATCTGGCGATTCTGCCGCGTTTTATTGACGGCGTCGGTATTTTGCGCGGTATCGAAGCCAATATCTTGAATACTGACGGCGAAACCGATTGTAACGATCGTATGCGCCGTTCATTGGATTTGGTGTTGGCGGGCTTTCATCCGCCGTCAATTCAGCCAAGTTCGCGCGATGATCACACCGAAGCGCTGATTAATTGTATCAAAAGCGGAAAGGTGGATATCATCACCCACCCGGGCAACCCGAAATTTCCGATTGATGCCGTGGCGGTGGCACAAGCGGCGGCGGAATACAATGTCGCCTTGGAAGTCAATAATTCCTCGTTTTTGCATTCGCGCGTCGGCAGCTATGACAACTGCCTGACCATTGCCGCCGCGGTGCGCGACGCCGGCGGTTGGGTCAGTATCGGTTCCGATTCGCATTATGCCGGTTATTTGGGCGATTTCAGCCATAGTTTGGCATTATTGGCTGAGGTTGATTTTCCGCCGCAGCGGGTGCTAAACCAAAGTCCGCGGGTGCTGCTCGATTTTCTGGAAAGCCGCGGTTGGGCAAAAATTGCCGAATTCGCCGATCTGTAACTACTCCAATTGATATAATTGGCGCACAAAATTACTTAAAATTAGGTAATCTCGGTTTTTATTTTTTGCCGCTTATTCGATAATAAGCGGCATTTTAATTTTCTACAGCGAGATCACCATGAAAATCCTAAAAAACAAAACCGCACTTACCACCTTTGCCCTGTTAAGCGGCTGCCTGAGCTTCTCTTTTGCCGCCCATGCCGAACTGAAAAAAATTCCGCAGGATTATGTCGAGAATAACCGCGCCGAAAGCGCAAAGATTTTCTATACCGCCCCGGTCGAGCCGAATTTAGTTTCCGACTTAGTCTATGCGCTTGACGACATTAATATTCATTATCCGCAGTTGAAAAAAATCTATCTGTATCTCAACAGTGACGGCGGCGATATGGACAGCGGGCAGATTGCCCACTGGGCGGTGAAAAGTTCGAAAATTCCGGTGACTACGGTCAATTTATCCATGGTCGGTTCTTCGGCAACCATTATTTTCTGCGGTGCGGAAGAACGGTTATCACTGCCGGGCGGCAAATTTTTACTGCACGCCTCCAGCTTAACCGGCTCGGAAGGGCTGCTGCGCCCGGATGATATTGATAATCTGAAAAAAGAATCGCAGATGTATAATCAAGTGTTTTTTGATACCTACAAACAATGCACCCATTATAGCGATCAGGAGATCAGCCGCTTCTTGCACAGCGAAGGCACGCGCTTGCTGCTCACCGCCGATGAAGTGAAGGATAAAAAGCTGATCAGCGGCATGGCGCAAAAAATCGAACAAACCCCGATCAGCTATCATATTATGCAAGACGGCGAATAGTGCATTCCCTGTCGCTTAAACCGCACTTTGCCTGAAAAATACGGTCATCCACGCAGATCCTCCCTTCTCCCCCCTTGTGGGAGAAGGGCAGGTTTTAGCTTCGTTCAGAAGCTAAAATCAGGATGAGGGGTGATAAATGTTTTTGTGGGAATTTCACCCTCATCCGCCCTTACGGACACCTTCTCCCATTAAGGGAGAGGGAAGCTAGTAACCCAATTCTTAATAACTATCGACAACAAATAGTGGAACGATCAACGGGTCATTTGATAAATGCGCGCAATATTCTGTGCGGTTGAAATCAGATTTTTGCGTCCATTGGCTAAGGTTTCTTCTAGCGAACCCAATTGGGTGATAATCGGGAATACTGCGTCAATACCGTGGGCGTACACCGCTTCATAATCATCACGCAGGCAGCCGGAAATCGCAATCACCGCCTTGTTAAACCGCTTCGCCGTTTTGGCAACGCCAATCGGCGTTTTACCATGTACGGTTTGCCCGTCGATCCGCCCTTCGCCGGTGATCACCAAATCCGCATCTTGCAATTGCTGCGCCAAATTCACCGCTTCCACCACAATCTGCACGCCCGGGCGCAACGTCACGTTCGGCAGCAACAATAAACCGCCGCCCATGCCGCCCGCCGCGCCGGCGCCGGCAACCTCGCTGATTTGCAAGCCCAACTGCCGTTTGGCAATCGCGGCAAAATGCGCCAACGCCCGATCTAACTGTAACACCATCGCCGGAGTAGCGCCTTTTTGCGGTCCGAAGGTCGCCGAAGCGCCGTGTTGTCCGCACAGCGGATTATCCACATCGCACGCCACTTCGATTTCCACCCGTTGTAAACGCGGATCAAGCCGATCCAATGTAATCGCTGCGATTTGCGCTAATTTTTCACCGCCAAAGCCAAGTGGTTGCTGTTGTTGGTCGCGAAAATCCACGCCTAATGCCTGTAGCATACCGACACCGCCGTCATTGGTGGCACTGCCGCCGATACCTAAAATGATTTTTTCAACCCCGTGATCAAGTGCGGCTTTAATCAGCTCGCCGGTGCCGTAACTGGTGGTCAGCAACGGATTGCGCTGTGCCGGCGGCACCAAATGCAAGCCGGACGCCGCCGCCATTTCGATAATCGCGGTTTTACCGTCGCCGGATAAGCCGAAGAAAGCGGTGGTTTTCTCGCCCAACGGTGCGGTCACCGCCACCTCCAGCAAGCGTCCGCCGGTCGCATCGACTAACGACTGCACCGTGCCTTCGCCGCCGTCTGCCATCGGCACTTTGATATATTCGGCTTGCGGAAAAATTTTCTTAAACCCGCTTTCAATGGCTTCCGCCACTTCAAGTGCGGTCAAACTCTCTTTAAACGAATCGGGGGCAATGACAATTTTCATGATTTATCCTTCATTAAGTTTCATTCCGCACTTAGGCTAAAATAAATTTCTCGATCACCTCGGCAACGCCGGATTCGTTATGATCGGCGGTGATATAGTCGGCAATCGCTTTCAGCTCGTCGGTGGCATTGCCCATCGCCACACCGAGCCCGGCGTATTGCAGCATATGCAGATCATTGCCGGCATCGCCGCAGCAGATAATTTCTTCGGGCTGAATCTGCAAGTGTTGCGCCAACGCGGCTACCCCCGCGCCTTTATTCACTTCAGGGTGGATAAACTCCAAGAAAAACGGCGCACTGCGTACAATGGTGTAACGTGCGCGGAGTTCACTCGGCATATCATCAATAATGGTTTGTAACAACTGCGGCGGATCGATCATCATGCTTTTGATAATCGGCTCGTCATCGTCCAGTTCGGCAAAATCGAGCAGGGTAAAATCTATCCCGTTGGAATCGGCTTCATGTTGAGTGTAATGGCTGGCTTGCGGCGTGATTAAACCGCGCGTCGGCGAAAAGGCATGGGTGTTTAACCCGAATTGCCTGGCGTAAGCGGCAACCAACTTGGCGTCTTTGCCGCGCAACATTTTACTGTTGATCACCCGCCCGTCGCTCACCCGCTCAACTCGCGCGCCGTTAAAGCACAGCACATAATCGTTGTCGCCGGTCATACCCAGTTGTTTTAGGTATTTTTGCATACCGATATGAGGCCGTCCCGAAGCTAAAATTACCTGCGCCCCTTGCTCCCGCGCCGCCGAAATCGCCGCTTGATTCCGCGGGCTGATTTCTTTTTGTGTATTCAATAAGGTGCCGTCTAAATCCAAGGCGATCAGTTTATACTTTGCCATATCATCTCCTTTTGCTTAGCGTAAGCATAACATTACCGTCGCGAACACAGAAAGAAAATTGCGTGAACTGGCGCACAAATCCGGACTGCCGCTGTCATCATGGCCAATAATGCTTTTGCAATTCCAATTGAATCGCATAGAATACCTTTCTTACTGATTGCAATGATATTTGGAGCACTTATGTCTGTTAAAATGAAGCCTTTACTACTCAGTAGTTTAATCGCAACCGCACTTTCGTCTTCAATCGGTGCATACGCCGCCGATTTGGATCTGCGCATTATCGAAACCACCGACCTACACGCCAATATGATGGATTTTGATTATTACAAAAACGCACCGTCCGAAAAATTAGGTTTGGCCCGTGCCGCTGATTTAATCCAAACCGCACGCCAACAAGTCAAAAACAGTGTGTTGGTGGATAACGGCGATGTGATCCAAGGCAGCCCGATGGGGGACTACGCTGCTGCCAAAGGCTTAAATAAAGGTGAAACCCACCCGGTTTTTAAGGCGATGAATTTACTGAAGTATGATGTCGGAACGGTCGGCAACCACGAATTTAACTACGGTTTGGACTTTATGCAAACCGCACTTGCCAGCGCGAATTTTCCGTATATCAGCTCGAATGTGATCGATGTCAGCACCGGCAAGCCGTATTTCGAGCCGTATCTGCTTAAAGACTATCAATTTATCGACGAGGACGGTCAGCCACAAAATTTAAAAATCGCCTATATCGGCTTCGTACCGCCGCAAATTTTGACTTGGGATAAAAAGCACCTTGAAGGCAAACTGGCGGTGAAGGATATCACTGAAAGCGCACGCGAAATCGTATCACAGGTGAAAGCACAGGGCGCAGATTTAGTCATTGCCTTGGCGCACAGCGGTTTATCGGCTGCAGCGGAAGATAAAGAAAACGGTGCAGAAAATGTAGTGGCAATGTTAGCGCAAATCGAGGGCATTGACGCGATTGCGTTCGGACACGCGCACGGCGTCTTCCCGGGCAAATCGTTCAGCGGTTTTGAAAATGTCGATTTAGACAAAGGCACGATAAACGGCGTAGCGGCGGTAATGCCCGGCTCATGGGGCAGCCACGTCGGCGTGATCGATTTAAAACTGAACAACGACAGCGGCAAATGGCTGGTCACCCAAGCCACCGCCGCAGCCCGCCCGATTTACGATAACGAAAGCAAAAGTGCGGTCGCCAACAGCTATCAACCGATTATCGAGGCATTAGCCGACGATCACCAAAATACCTTGAATTACGTCAATCAGCCGATCGGAAAAGCCAGTGACAAAATGTACAGTTTCTTGGCATTGGTGCAAGATGATCCGACCATTCAAATCGTCAATCAAGCACAACAAGATTATGTACAACGCTTTGTGCAAGGCAATCCTGATTTGGAAAAGCTACCGGTCATTTCCGCTGCCGCCCCGTTTAAAGCCGGCGGACGCAAAAATGATCCGAACGGTTATACCGAAGTGGAGACCGGCGAGCTGACCTTCCGCAATGCGGCGGATCTATACCTCTATCCGAACACCTTAGTGGCGTTGAAAATCAACGGCGCGCAAGTGAAAGAGTGGTTGGAATGCTCCGCCGGACAGTTTAATCAAATTGACCCAAACAAAGCCACGACGCAGGGTTTGATCAACTGGGACGATTTCCGCAGCTATAATTTTGACGTGATCGACGGCGTAAATTACCAAGTGGATTTAACCCAAGCGGCGCGTTACGACGGCGATTGCAAGTTAATTAACCCAGAAGCCCACCGTATCAGCGAACTGACCTTTAACGGCAAAGCGGTTGATCCCACGCAGGAATTTTTAATCGCCACCAATAACTACCGCGCTTTCGGCAATAAATTCCCCGGCACCGACGGCAGTCAACTCGCCTTCGCCGCACCGGACGAAAACCGCACGATTTTAGCCGACTACATCCGCCGCGTCAGTCAAGAACAGGGCGAAGTCAAACCGCAAGCGGATAAAAACTGGCGTTTCAAAGCGATTCCGAACAACAAGGCAACCATCGTATTCGAGACCTCGCCATCGGATAAAGCCGCCGAATTTATCCGACAAAACGCCCAATACCCAATGCAAAAAGTCGGACAAGATGAAGTCGGTTTTGCGTTGTATCAGTTAGATTTGAGTAAGTAATACCCTCTACTGATAAAATATCGACTAGGGCGCATTTAATGCGCCCTGATTTTTTCATTCCGTTTGGTAACCCAACAACAGCAACGTTTCTTTATGCTGCTGCATATCGGCGATATTCGGCAGTTCGCCCCATTGCTGAAAACCGCATTTTTGCAGCACGCCGACGCTGGCGGGGTTGCCTTTGAACACAAAGGCGAGCAGAGTGGAATAATGCAGCGGTTGCATTTGCTGTTGTAAAAAACGTACCACTTGCGTGCCAATTCCTTTGCCTTTGGCTTGGTTATCCAGATAAAAACTGGCTTCGGCGGTGATATCGTATGCCGGTCGCCCGTAAAACGGCGACAAGCTTGCCCAACCGATCAGCTGATCTGGCGTATTTCGCACCGCCCAAATCGGGTGGCGCGCGCTATTGCGGTGAAAGTCAAACCAAGCTTGTCGGTCGGCAACCGATATCGGGGCTAAATCGGAGGTGATATGGCGGCTGGCGATAGTTTGGTTATAAATCGCCACAATTTGCGCCAAATCTTGCGCTTGGGCTTTTTCAATCCGAATGGTTGTCATGTGTAATCCTTGTTATTCCACGTCGTCCGCCAACAATAAACTGACTTCGGTGCCGCCGCTGGCACGACGCGCAATGGTCAAATGCGCATTCAACTCTTGCGCTCGCTCCTGCATGATATTCAAGCCGTAGTGCCCACTTGGTTCCGCCAGCGATGGAATGCCGACACCGTTATCGCGAATAATCACGGTGTTTTCGCCGTTGTCGTTACTGCGCGCAATCACTTCAATCAACGTGGCGTGGGCGTGTTTAATGCTGTTCAGCACCGCCTCACGCACAATTTGCAGTAAATGAATCTGTTGTTGCGCGTTTAGCAATTGCGACGGTAACGCACAATCCAGCGTGATTTGCGCTTCGGAACGAGATTGTAACGAATTGATCACCTCCTGCAAGGCAAGTTTCAAGTTCGATTCGCTGACGGTCAAACGGAAAGTCGCCAACAGCTCGCGCAGTTGGGTATAACCGTCGGCAAGTGCGGTTTCAAATTGGTGCAGAATATTCAAACTTTTCGCCGCCCGCTCCTCGCTCAGTTCTTGCAAAATACTGCGGCGTATCAACGTCAACCGGATTTGCAGATATGCCAACACTTGTGCCAAGGAATCATGCAATTCACGCGCAATAATCGAGCGTTCCTGCATTAAAATTAAGTGTTGTCGCTGGCGCAACAGCTGATAGGAATGCAATGCCCGCCCCAACATCTGCGCAATATTTTCAATCGTACGCAGGTCAGGATAGGCTGTGCTGCGCTGCCAATTCAGGTTTGATCTGACCCTAAAAAGTTGGACTGCTTAATGAACGGATTGAGTTCGATATTGTATCGGGCTTAATCCTTTTAATCTTACTTGAATTCGTTCAGTATTGTAATACTCAATATATTGATGAACCGCCTGCTCAATGTCATCTGCCGTATCAAATTGCTGAACATAAAAACATTCTGTCTTCAGCCTGCCGAAAAACTTTCCATTGTGCCATTATCTAAGCAGTTTCCCTTTCTTGACATACTGATTTGAATTTGATTATCTGCCAATATCTTGCGATAAGACGGCATTTGATACTGCCGGCCTTGGTCTGAATGTAATATCGGCGTTGCCTCCTTCGGGAGCTTATTCACGGCTTGTCGCAACATCTGCTCAACCAGTGCCCGGTTTGGACGACGACCAAGTTGATAGGCAATCACTTCATTATTAGATAAGTCTAAAATCGGCGATAAATACACTTTATTGCCGTCTTTCGCTTTGAATTCAGTGACATCGGTCACTAATTTCTCGTAGGCATTTTCCGCCGTAAAATGACGTACTAACAGATTATCAGCAATTCGACCCACTTCACCTCTGTAAGAACAATATTTCCGTTTTTTCCTCCCTTTCACCTGTAAGCCCATCATCTGAATCAAACGTTGCACCTTTTTGTGATTGACCGTACCGAGTGCCAATGTCACTCGGCGATAGCCATACTGCGGATTCTCTCGTTTAATTTGACGGATTTCCGCTTTTAAATCGGCCTCTTTATCTGTCTTCGGTTGTTGATGGTAAAAGTAAGTGCTTCGAGCTAACTTAATGATATCTAATAATAAATTAAGCGGAAAATCACCGTTTAAGGCTTTAACAATTTCTGCCTTTCGGCTTCGTCTTTCAGGGATAATTCCATCGACTTTTTTAAGATGGCATTCTCCGCACGCAAACGTAAATTCTCTTGTTCTAATTGTTTTAACGGCGTTAATGGCTTAACGTGTTTTTTCGATTTATTCGGTTTATTCACGGCTGGTCGTCCTTTGGGCTTATCAATCAGTCCATTTATGCCAAATTGTTTGAATCGTTGCAACCATTTAGAAATAACAGTGCCTCCTGAGATACCCAAGGTTAAGGCGATGTGTTCAAGGGAGAACAGCCCTTGTCGGGCTAATTTGACGGCTTGAAGCTTTTCTTCGACGGTAAATTTTCGGGCAGTATGTTTGACTCGCAAGCCATCTGAGCCCGCATGTTGATATTGTGCAACCCAGTGACGAATACAGCGTAGTGGAACTTGAACGTGTTTTGATGTTTGACGAAGGGATTGAGCATGTTGAAAGTAATATTCAACTGTGTGTTGTTTAAATGCTTGGGTATATTTAGTCATAAAAATCTGCACCTTAGTCAGTTGGTTTTGCAGTCCAACTTTTGGGGGCAGATTACTTTTCACTCAAAGTGCGGTTTTTGCTTTGTTTGTTTTGCTACTGTCAAACCACCACTTTTCAACCGCCCAAGCACTGCATACCGCCAATGCCAACGGCAGCAACATTGCGGCGGAAGTGCGGCTCAATTCCAAGGCGAACACTATCGCGGTCAGTGGCATTTTGAGAGAAATCGCGAGAAAAGCGGTGGCGCCGATCAGGGCGGCACTTTCGAGCGAAATCGGTGGTAAAAATTGGTTCCAGCCCAACGCCAACGAAAATGCCAAGATACTGCCGAGCATCATCGACGGCGTAATCAAGCCGCCATACGCGCCCGCTGCCAAGGCGAGCAACACCACCAGCCATTTCATCGCGAATAATGCCAAACCGTCATGCCAATTCAGCAACCCGGCAAATGCCAACTGGTTGCCCGCTTTGCCGTTGCCCAGCACATCGGGAAATGCTATCGCCACCACGCCGATTAAACTGAACAACAAAATTGCCAAGGGAATAATCCGTTTATCCGTGCGTGGTAAAAACGGCACAAGTGCGGTGGTATAACGGAACAGTTTGACCACCGGCGTGATCAACAAACCGAGCGACAGCGCGAACCACAGCAGGGCATGATTAACTTCGCTGTCGCTTAAATGATATTGCACCAAATCACCCAAGGTGTAACGCACCACCATGGTGGCGGTGAGCGAGGTCAGCAAGGCGGCGAAGATAACCCTTCTGTTGATTGCCACCACCAAGGTTTCCAGAATAAAAACCGTTGCCGCCAACGGCACATTATACACCGCCGCCAACCCGGCACCGGCGGCGCAGGCAATCAACAGCGCAGCATCGTCATCGCTTAATTTTGCCCGTTTAATCCACACCGAGGCAAATGCCGCGCTCATTTCGCGCGGCGCGCTTTCACGCCCTAATGGCGAGCCCAAGCCGACGGTGATAATTTGCAGCAGGGCGTGGCAAACGGTGGTAAAAAACGGCATACCTTGTTGCGGCGCCGCCATTGCCGCTTTAAAACCGACTAATTTAGCCCCCCAACGTTGAATGGCATACCAACCGAAACCGACCAACAACCCGCATAGCGTCAACACTAACCAACGGCGGTTCGGTTCGGCTTGCTCAACGCCGACGCGAAACGGCAAATTTTCACCATTTAAGGCATAAGCAAAGGCATGATGTTGCACAAAATGCATTAATTCGGTTAGTGCGAAGCCGACTAAGCCGGCAATAATGCCAATTACCAACAATGAAACAAATAAACGCAAACCAATCGACATGTTAGCCACCTATGTTTTAATCACCCATACTGAACGCCACAATCTGGCTGATATGTGCCAGCGGACGCCCGCTTTGTTGTTGCCATTCGGCGAAAACCTGTTGCGCAATCGCAAAATTGCGTTGGGTTTGAATGCCGCCGTCAATCAGTTTATGCGTGCGCAGGTAGGCTTCGACATCGTGGGTGAGTAAAAAAGTGTCTTTGCCGAGCGCCCGTAGACTGTAAGCGCCTGTGTTGCCGCCCAAACGCTTGCCGTGTTTTTTCAAATACTGCCAAAGTGCGGTGATGTTATTGCTGTCCCACTCGGCAATCAGCTTGGAAAAGCCGCCGTTCAGATTGGCTTCGTGAATCATCTGCGCATTGTATTTAATCGTTTCCACTTTCGGCCAATAACGGATAATACCCGGATCCTGCGCTTTCTTTTCCCACAATTCATCGGGCATCAGCAGCAGTTTTTCAATCTCAAAGCCCCAAAACACCTGCTCGAAGTTGTCCCATTTTTTGTTCACTACCTGCCAGACAATGCCGCATTGGAATACTTTGCGCGTCATTTCCGCCAGCCAGCGGTGATCGGGCACTTGCGCCAGTTCCTCGGCGGTTTTTATCTTGCACAAGCGCGCTTCCAGTTGCGCCGCACCGCCTTTGTGTGCGGCGGCACGCTGATAAATATCCTCGAATTTTTCTAAAATCATGCTGATTTGCAAATCTCCAGTTGCACATTGGCTTGTTGTAACAAGTCGCAAATTTTCTCACTCGGCTCACGGTCAGTCAGCACCACGTCCAGCTCTTGAATTGCCGCCAAACACACCGTGGCATGACGGTTAAATTTGGAATGGTCGATCGGCAGCAACACCTTGCGCGAGGCTTTCATCAGCGCACGTTTCACCTGCACTTCATGAAAATCGTAATCCAACAGCGTGCCGTCCTCATCAATTGCGCTAATGCCCAAAATGCCGTAATCCAAACGGAATTGGGAAATAAAATCCACCGTTGCCTCGCCGATCATACCGCCGTCTTCGCGTAAATTACCGCCGGCAATCGTAATATTAAAATCGGCTTTTTTCATCAAAATATACGCCGCATTCAGATTGTTGGTCACAATTTGCAGGTGTTGATGATCCAACAGCGCATGGGCGACCGCTTCCGGGGTCGAGCCGATGTCGATAAACAGGGATGAACCGTTCGGAATCAGGCTTGCCACCCGCTTGGCAATCGCCTCTTTTTCTTTGGAAAAGAAATGCTTACGCTCTTGATAATCACTGTTTTCAATACTGGAAGGAGAGGCTGCGCCGCCATGATGACGGCGAATCAAATTTTGCTCTGCCAACTCATTCAGATCACGCCGAATGGTTTGCGAGGTCACCTTAAACACCGCCACCAAATCCTCGGTGCTGATATAACCTTGTTGCAGCACCAATTCGACAATTTGCTTATGGCGTAGCGACTGTTTCATAATTTCTCCTTTTTATGTTCATTTTTTATATGATTTTACCTCAAACGAAATAAAATTAGGGCGCTTGGATAAAAAATTAAACAAAAAAACCGCACTTTGCTGGTTTTAGATACAAAGTGCGGTCAAGATTATGCGCCTCAGTCTTATTGGCTTGCAATCACCCGGTTATCCACCACATCGACGGTCACCGGTTTGCCCGGTAGTAATTTGCCGGACAAAATTTGCTGCGCCAACGGATTTTCAATTTCCTGTTGGATTGCGCGTTTCAGCGGACGTGCGCCGTAAATCGGGTCGTAGCCGACGTTGCCGATAAAATCCAACGCTGCCGGGCTGAACCCAATTTGGTAACCGTGCGCCTGCATACGCTTGCTCAGGCGTTGCAACTGAATCGAAGCAATCGCTTGAATATTGGCTTTATCCAACGGGTGGAACACCACGGTTTCATCAATCCGGTTGATAAATTCCGGACGGAAATGGCGGCTGACCACCGACATCACCAGCTCTTTCACCGAGCCGTAATCCAAGTCGTTCACGTTTTCCTGAATCAGATCCGAACCCAAGTTGGAGGTCATAATCACCACCGTATTGCGGAAATCGACGGTGCGTCCTTGTCCGTCGGTCAAACGTCCGTCGTCCAACACTTGCAACAGAATGTTGAACACATCGTGGTGCGCTTTTTCCACTTCGTCGAGCAAAATCACCGAATACGGGCGGCGGCGTACGGCTTCGGTCAGATAACCGCCCTCTTCGTAGCCGACATAGCCCGGAGGCGCGCCGACCAAGCGTGACACACTGTGTTTCTCCATAAATTCGGACATATCGATCCGAATCATCGCGTCGTCGCTGTCGAACATAAACTGCGCTAAGGTTTTGCACAGCTCGGTTTTACCCACCCCGGTCGGGCCTAAGAACAGGAACGAACCAATCGGACGGTTCGGATCCGCCAAACCGGCGCGGCTGCGGCGAATCGCATTGGCGACCGCTTCCACCGCTTCGCTTTGCCCGATCACCCGTTTGTGCAATTCGTCTTCCATGCGCAGCAGTTTCTCTTTTTCGCCTTCCATCATGCGGGCAACCGGAATGCCGGTCGCACGCGACAACACTTCGGCGATCTCCTCGTCGGTAACGCGATAACGCAACAAGGTCATCTCTTTGCCTTCCGACGCTTCCGCTTGCTGCAACTGTTTTTCCAGCTCCGGAATCAAGCCGTATTGCAACTCCGACATTTTGGCGAAATCGCTGGCGCGGCGCGCTTGTTCCATTTGGGTGCGAGCGTTATCCAGCTCGGCTTTAATGTGTTGCGTGCCGGACAGGGCGGCTTTTTCGCTTTTCCACACCTCTTCCAATTCGGAATACTCACGCTCTTTTTCGCTCAGTTCGGTTTCCAACATTTGCAAGCGTTTACGGCTGGCGTCATCATCTTCTTTTTGCAACGCCTGTTGTTCCAGTTTTAACTGGATAATCCGCCGCTCCAAGCGATCCAACGGTTGCGGTTTGGAATCGATTTCCATGCGGATACTCGATGCCGCCTCGTCGATCAAATCAATCGCTTTATCCGGCAATTGGCGGTCGGAAATATAACGGTGCGAAAGCGTCGCCGCCGCCACAATCGCCGGATCGGTGATCTGCACATGGTGGTGAATTTCATACCGCTCTTTCAAACCGCGCAAAATCGCAATTGTGTCTTCCACGCTCGGTTCGTCCACCAGCACTTTTTGGAAACGCCGCTCCAACGCCGCGTCTTTTTCGATATATTGGCGGTATTCATCAAGCGTAGTCGCGCCGACGCAGTGCAACTCGCCGCGCGCCAACGCCGGTTTCAGCATATTGCCGGCGTCCATTGCGCCGTCGGATTTGCCCGCGCCGACCATGGTGTGAATTTCGTCGATAAACAAAATCACCCGCCCTTCTTCTTTCGCCAGTTCGTTTAATACGCCTTTCAAACGCTCTTCAAACTCCCCGCGATATTTCGCACCGGCAATCAGTGCCCCCATATCCAGCGATAACACCCGTTTATTGCGCAGGCCTTCCGGCACTTCGCCGTTGACAATCCGCTGCGCCAAGCCTTCGACAATCGCGGTTTTACCCACGCCCGGCTCACCGATCAGCACCGGATTGTTTTTAGTGCGGCGTTGCAACACTTGAATCGCACGCCGGATTTCGTCATCACGCCCGATCACCGGATCGAGCTTGCCACTCTCGGCGCGCGCGGTCAGGTCAATGGTAAATTTGTCTAACGCTTGGCGTGATTCCTCCGCATTTTGATCGTTCACGCTTTCGCCGCCGCGCATTTTTTGAATTGCCGCTTCCACCGCTTCGGCTTTCAAGCCGCTTTGGCGCAACACGTTGCCAAGTGCGGTTTTGTCTTCCAATGCCGCCAACACAAACAGCTCGGACGAGATAAATTTATCTTGCCGTTTTTGTGCCAGCTGATCGCAACGATTGAGCAAGCGCACTAAGCTTTGCGACAATTGCACATCGCCGCTGTTGCCTTCCACTTTTGCCAGACGTGCAATCTCGGTGGTCAGTTGGCTTTTCAGTTGCGCCACATTCACGCCGCAACTGAGTAACAACGGCTGCACCGAACCGCCTTGTTGGTTGATTAATGCCGCCATCAAATGCAGCGGCTCGATATATTGTTGCTCATTGCCTAACGCCAGCGACTGCGCTTCGGCAAGCGCCTGTTGGAATTTGGTGGTAAATTTTTCGATATTCATAAAAAAATCCTCCTGAATAAATTTTGTTCACGAGGATTAAATGGGGATCTAAAACGAGACTTCAAGCAAAAGTCAAGAAAATATTTTTATCTTTTTGCCTAAAACTTCACCGGACAAGCCTCATCAAGGCTAAACGGATCGAATCCGTATCGGCTGTTCTTTCGGCAGTAGAAATAATGCCGGCACAACCAAGAGCGCCATCAGATAAAACGCCCATGCCGGATTGTGTTGATAGGCAAACCCGGCAAGCCACATAAACAGCGCCACACTGAGGCAACACGCCACGCCGGCATACAGCGCCTGCAACTTGGCAATATCGCCGCTCGGCTGGCCGGAGATAAAGCGCACCGTGGCGAAATGGCACAGAGCAAAGGTAATGCCGTGCAAGGCTTGAATCGGCAGCAGCAACGCAAAATCGGTAATCGCGCCGGTTAACAGCCAGCGCACAATCGACACCAGCGTGGTGAACAGCAACAATGAATGGAGCGAAATATTTTTAAACAGTTTTTCGGCAAAGAAAAACACCAACACTTCCGCCGCCACGCTCACGCCCCACAGCCAACCGGTCAGGCTGATGTCGATACCGTTTGCGGTCCAATACATCACGCTATAGGCATAATAACTGGCATGGGCGCCCTGAATCAGCGACAGGGCAATCACTAAAAACAGGATATGCCGTCGGCTTAATAAGGCTTGATAGCTGCCGCCGCGATTTGCCGCCACCGCACTTGCGCCGATCACCGCTTGCGGTTTTAAGCGCGCTTTGAATAAGGTCGAGCCTAAAAACAGACAAAGACAGATCGCCAGCCACCACATCATATTGCGGTCGCCCCATGCCTGCAAAATATAACCGCCGCTCAAACTCGCCGACATAAATGCCAACGAACCGCTTAATCGGGCGCGCCCGTAGTTGAAATTGACCTGCTGCTGCCAAGTGCTTGCCAACGAATCGGTGAGCGGAATACCTGAGCCGAAAATCGCATTCAACAGCAATAACAACGGCACCAACAACCCGATTTGATCGGGCTTTAACGCCAACATCACCACTAAGCCGATACTGCCCAGAGCCACCAGCCGTAGCAACAGAATCAGATTATCCGGCTTGCTCCACTGCGAAAACAGCACGGAACCCAAAAAGCGGGCGATATATGCCGCCGCCAATACGCTGCTGATCAGCTCGACCGAATAATTGTGTGCGCTTAACCACGCCGGTAAGTAGGGCACAAACACGCCGAAGCTAAAGAAATAGCCGACAAAGCCGCACACCAACCAGGCAAAAGGCGATAATCCCGTTTGTTTCGACATTAAAATAACCGCTCCATTTCCTGCGCCCGCGCCACCGCCGCTTGCATGGCTTGCGCCACCGTTTGCGCCAATTGCCGCTGTTCAAACACCGCGATCGCCGCCGCGGTGGTGCCGCCTTTGGACGTCACCTGCGCACGCAAAGTCGCAAGATCGGTCTGCGGATTTTCAATCACCATTTGCGCTGCGCCCAACATCGCCTGTTGAATCAATGCGCGTGCGGTTTGAGGGCTGAGCTGCATATTTACCAGTTCGCTCTGCATGGCTTCCAAAAACAGAAAAAAATACGCGGGGCTGCTGCCGGAGGCGGCGATCACGCTGTTAATATCGCTTTCGTTTTCCAGCCAACAAATGTTGCCGACCGCCTGCATTAATTCGGCGGCAAAAGTGCGGTCTGCCGCGCTACTGTGCGGATTGGCAAACAACCCTGTCATGCCTGCCGCCAACAACGACGGCGTGTTCGGCATGGCGCGAATCGCGGCGACCGCACTTGGCAATAATTCCGACAACCGTTGTAACGAAATGCCGGCGGCAATTGAAATCACCAGTTTTTGAGCAAAATCCACCCCGGCAAAATCCGCGCAAGCAGCTGCCATCAACTGTGGTTTCACCGCCAACACCACCACCTCTGCATTTTCTGCCGCCACACGGTTATCCTGCGTGGTTTGCACGCCCAATTCGGCAAGCGCCGCCAATTTCGCCGCACTCGGATTACTGGCGATAATCTTCGCCGCCGGATAACCGCTGTGCAACAAACCGGCGATAATCGCCCGAGTCATATTGCCCGCGCCGATAAAGGCAATTAATTTGTGCTGCATAGGCTTTTCCTTGTTACAATGTCCACCAATTTCGCCATTCTAACATAAGCAGGAAAACAGATTGATGTATTGGTTTAAAAATATCTTGGTCTATCGTCTCAGCAAAAAGCTGGACTGGAGCAGCCAAACCCTCGACAGCAGCTTGCCGAATCAGGCATTTTATCCGTGCGGCAGCCACGATCAGAGCAAATTCGGCTGGGCAAAACCGTTAAACGGCAGCGAGTTGCTGCATTTCAGCGTCAATGGGCAAACGCTGCTGGTTGCGCAAAAAGAGGAAAAAATCCTGCCGGCGCAGGTAGTGAAACAGGCGTTGGACGAGCGGATCGAAACCTTGGAAGAAAAAGAGCAGCGCAAGCTGACGAAAATGGAAAAACAAACCTTAAAAGACGATGTGATTAACGAATTGTTGCCGCGCGCCTTTAGCAAAAAACAACAGACCGCACTTTGGATCGATTCGGTCAATGACCTGATTTACCTCAATGCCGCCTCGGCAAAACGGGCGGAAGACACGCTGGCGTTACTGCGTAAATCGCTTGGTTCACTGCCGGTGATCCCATTGGCGTTTGCCAACGAGCCAAGTGCGGTGATGACCGACTGGATCGCCAATGACAATCTGCCGGGCTGGCTGACCGCACTTGATGAAGCGGAATTGACGTCAACCACCGATGAAGCGGTGATCCGTTGCAAACAACAAGCGTTAGACAGCGACGAAATGCAAAACCACTTTGCCGCCGGTAAGCAAATCACCAAACTTGCCTTGGAATGGGAGCAACACCTCAGTTTTGTGTTGCAACAAGATTGCAGCCTGAAGCGATTGAAATTTGCCGATAATGTGCGCGATAAAAACGATGACATTTTGAAAGAGGATTACGCCCAGCGTTTTGACGCGGATTTTATTCTGATGACCGGCATTTTGGCGCAACTGAGCGAACGCCTGTCGGACGCATTCGGCGGCGAAAAGTCAACCTTGGCGGAAAAAATGTAACGTGGGCAAAAAAAGCAAATGCTGTAAAAAATATAAGAAAAAGGGCAAATATTGTAAAGATTGCCCTTTGCGCTGAGTTTAACCGCACTTATTGCAGATAATCATTTTAAGGCAAGCAAACGGGCACAGATAGTGCAAGTAGTACGGCAAGCGAGTTTGACCAAGTATTAAATCGAATTTAAAACACGGTTCGGCGCAAAAATCAATCTGTTAGCTATTTTATTAAAAAATAATGACACACATCACATTTATTTCCAATACTTTTGCGTTATACTCAATAATCTTTTGTTATTTGTAAACTATTTTGAGGTTAGTTGTGGCATATTGGCAATTAGTCAATTTTATTCGCGGGTTATCAATCCTGCTTTCGTTACTGTTGGGCTTACACGCCAGCCCGTTTTTTATTAGTTCATTTTGGCTGCTGCTCAGCTTAATCACCGCATTAAATATGCTGACCAGCGGCTTGACCGGTTTTTGCACCTGTACTTATCTTGCCGGCAAAATCGGTATGAAACTGCCGAAGTTATCCAGAGATTACTCCAAATAACATAAGGGGAGATTTCCTCTTAGTTCCATTAAAAAAGATGACTGATTCGGTAGCGTAGGGGCGGATTATATATCCGCTCGTTCGAAGTGCGGTATCCATATAATTAGCGTGAATCGGTACTTATTCAAAAAATTGGATAAGTTCAGAAGACTGACAATCGGCTGACTTCAGGTATATAATGAATAACACCCTTACCCATCACTGAACGACATGAGCCATTGGAGAACGCAAATGACCAATCAACAAATTGCCGAGCATCAACGCCAGTTGCACATTCAATTCAAAGCGTGGATGGACGATAAGAAAAAGCGTGAAGTACTGACGTTTCAACGTTCGAATGGGAATATTGTTCGCCATTATCCTGACGGACATGAAGAAGTGATTGAATATGCTAAAGCAAAGTAATTTAGCTATTTTCTACTGCGGCACCAATGGGCGGGCAAAACCACATTACGCGGATTTAACAAAGACACGGTACAAATTGTGATCGATTCCGATCATATCGCCATGCAAATTAACTCTGAAAATCCACGCTTGGCGGACAGCCTTGCTGGCAGAAAAGCGATTGAATTATTTAAATTTGCGATTGAACATCAAATTTCGTTTTCAATGGAATCCACGTTATCAGGCAATTCCATTTTGCAACGAATCAAGAAAGCCAAAGAAAATAGTTTTTATGTGCGATTAAATTATGTGGGTGTAAATAGTGTTTCAATCAACATTGATCGCGTAAAAGCAAGAGTAGCAAACGGCGGACATTTTATTGATGAAACGACAATCCGCAACCGCTATGACATCAGTTTGCAAAATTTAATTAAAATCTTACCACTTTGTGATGAAGTGTTTATTTATGACAATTCGGAAGAGCTACCGAATTTGGTGTTTCATCTTAAAGGAAATAAATTAACCCAGTGGCTTGATTTGCTGCCGGAGTGGTGTGAAGAATTAAAACACGCACTAAATCAGTAGTAATGCAGGGTCAGCATTCACAATGCATTTAATCTATAAATAAAAAATGCAAAGTGCGGTTCGGGCGGATATATAATCCGCCCCTACTTTTACCATTAAAATCAATTACTTTAACCTTTCACCAAGGTTTTTAACTGATACAAATACGTCAATGCCTGTTTCGGGGTTAAATCATCGGGATCGAGCTGTTGCAACATCTGCCAGACCGCACTTTTGCCTTCATCTTCTTCGATCAACGGCAATTCTGCCTGCATTTGGTTCAATTCGCGCAGTTGTTGCAGTTTTTGATCACCCGTTTGTTGCGATAAACGTTCCAACTGGTTCAGTTTTTGTTTGGCAAGGGTCAGCACCTTTTTCGGCACGCCTGCCAATGCCGCTACCGCCAAGCCGTAACTTTTACTCGCCGCACCCTCTTGTACCGCATGCATAAAGGCAATACTGTCGTTGTGTTCCAAGGCGTCGAGATGTACGTTAAACACGCCCTCAAACTGCTGTGGCAACACGGTCAGTTCAAAATAATGGGTGGCAAACAGGGTCAGCGAACGCAATTTTTGCGCCAACCACTCGGCGCACGCCCATGCCAACGCCAAGCCGTCATAAGTGGAAGTGCCGCGCCCGATTTCATCAATCAGCACCAAACTTTTCTCACCGGCTTGGTGCAGAATATTCGCCATTTCGGTCATCTCCACCATAAAGGTCGAACGTCCCGAAGCGAGGTCGTCCGACGCGCCAATGCGGGTAAAAATCCGATCAATCGGGCCGATAACCGCACTTTGTGCCGGTACAAAACTGCCGATGTATGCCATCAGCACGATCAACGCTGTTTGCCGCATATAGGTGCTTTTACCCCCCATATTCGGACCGGTTACCACCAAAAGATGACGTTGCGGATTGAGTTGCAGCGGATTGGCAATAAACGGATCACTCATCACCTGTTCCACCACCGGGTGACGACCGTTTTCAATCGCAATGCCGATTTGCTCGGCAAACTGCGGACGACTGTAATTCAGGGTTTGCGCCCGTTCGGCTAAATTACTGAACACGTCCAACTGCGCAAGGGTCAGCGCCGCCAGCTGTAGATCGCCCAAGTGCGGTAGCAGGCGTTCGAACAATTCGTCATACAACTGCTTTTCCAACGCCAACGCCGCACCTTTGGCTTTCAGCACTTTGTCTTCGTAGGTTTTCAGTTCGGGAATAATATAACGTTCGGCATTTTTCAGGGTTTGGCGGCGCACATAATGTATCGGCGCACGATCCGCCTGCCCGCGGCTGATTTGGATATAGTAGCCGTGCACCGCATTAAAGCCGATTTTCAGGGTGTCAATGCCGGTCGCTTCGCGCTCGCGCGCTTCCAACTCGTCCAAAAAGCGGGTTGCGCCGGCAGACAACTCGCGCCATTCGTCCAACTCCGCATGATAGCCCGGTGCAATCACCCCACCGTCGCGAATCAGCAACGGCGGCGTTTCCACCAACGCCTGTTGTAACAGTTCACATAATTCGGAAAAATCGTCGATTAAGCCGCAAAGCGCAGTTAGCTGCGGCGAATTGTGCGGAATCAGTTGATTTTTAATCGGCGGAATTTGCTCCAGTGCGCTACGCAAACGGGTGAGATCACGCGGACGCGCCGAACGCAACGCCACCCGCGCCAAAATCCGCTCCATGTCGCCCACTTGGCGCAATAACGGTTGTAAATCGGCGATTAAGTCATACTGCAAAATATCGGCAATCGCCTGTTGCCGCTTTTGTAACTGGGCAGTGTCGCAAATCGGCTGATGAATCCAGCGTTTCAACAAACGGCTGCCCATCGGCGTGACACAGTGATCCAACACCCACGCCAAGGTGTATTCCGTGCCGCCGGCAAGATTCTGCGTCAGCTCCAAATTGCGCCGCGTCGCAGCGTCCAGCACGATAAATTCGCTGTTTTGCACCAGACTGATCGAATTGATATGCGGCAGGGCGGTGCGCTGGGTCTCTTTGGCATAATGCAGCAAACAGCCGGCGGCACACAGCCCCAAACTCGCCTTTTCCACACCGAAGGCTTTCAAATCTTTGGTGCCGAACTGACGGTTGAGTAACTGAAGTGCGGTATTCAGTTCAAATTCCCAAATCGGGCGGCGGCGCAAACCGCGACAGCCTTGCAACAGCCCCATGTCGCTGAACTCTTCATCATATAACAACTCGGCAATCGACAAGCGTTGCAGCTCCGCTTGCAGCGCCGCCGAATTATCATGTTCGCTGATTTGAAACCGCCCCGAACTCATGTCCAAGGTTGCCAGCGCAAACCGCACGTTGTGTTGATACACCGCCGCGATCAGGTTATCTTGCCGCTCCGGGAGCAAGGCTTCGTCGCTGACCGTGCCGGGCGTGACAATCCGAACCACCTGCCGCTCGACCGGACCTTTGCTCGCTGCCGGATCGCCAATCTGCTCGCAAATCGCCACCGACTCGCCCAGGCGCACCAACTTTGCCAAATAGCCCTCGACCGCATGATACGGCACTCCCGCCATCGGAATCGGCTGCCCGGCGGAATTGCCGCGTTTGGTCAACGAAATATCCAACAACTGCGCCGCTTTCTTGGCATCGTCATAAAATAATTCGTAAAAATCCCCCATACGGTAAAACAGCAAAATATCGGGATTTTCCGCTTTCAGGCGCAAATATTGTTGCATCATCGGGGTGTGGGCATGTAATTCTTGCATAACTCTTTTAGCATTTAGGGTTAATTGGCGACATTATACGTGATTTTTCGCAGATTGATAAAATGGCATAAAAAAGAAATCAATGCTGAAAGTGCGGTTTTGGAATGGCTTTCACATCCTGCAAAAAAAGATCAAAATTTCACTTGATACTGTATAACCGTACAGTATAATAAGCGGTAATTCTGATCAAGCAAGATTGCGTAACTAGAGGTTTAGTATGGACGATAACAAACAAAAAGCACTGGCTGCCGCATTGGGGCAAATTGAAAAGCAATTTGGTAAAGGGTCGATTATGCGCTTGGGCGACACACAAACCCTGGATATTGAGTCGATTTCAACCGGCTCACTCGGTTTGGACGTCGCCTTGGGAATCGGTGGTTTGCCGATGGGGCGGATTGTGGAAATTTTCGGACCGGAATCTTCCGGCAAAACCACGCTAACCTTATCGGTGATTGCGCAAGCGCAAAAAGCCGGCAAAACCTGTGCCTTTATTGACGCCGAACACGCATTGGATCCGATTTATGCCAGCAAATTAGGCGTTGATGTGAAAGAGTTGTTGGTATCCCAGCCCGACAACGGCGAACAGGCGTTGGAAATTTGTGACGCCTTGGTGCGTTCCGGTGCGGTGGAAGTGATTATTGTCGATTCCGTCGCCGCCTTGACCCCGAAAGCGGAGATCGAAGGCGATATGGGCGATTCGCATATGGGCTTGCAGGCGCGTTTGATGTCACAGGCACTGCGCAAGCTGACCGGGCATATCAAAACCGCGAATTGCTTAGTGGTGTTTATCAACCAAATCCGCATGAAAATCGGCGTGATGTTCGGCAACCCGGAAACCACCACCGGCGGTAATGCGCTCAAATTCTATGCTTCTGTACGTTTGGATATCCGCCGCACCGGGGCGGTCAAAAACGGCGAAGAAGTCATCGGGAGCGAAACCCGGGTGAAAGTGGTGAAAAATAAAGTCGCGGCGCCATTCCGCCAAGCCGAATTCCAAATTATGTACGGCGAAGGCATTTCCAAGCTGGGCGAATTAATCGAACTGGGCGTGAAACACAAACTGGTGGAAAAAGCCGGTGCATGGTATGCCTATAACGGCAGTAAAATCGGACAAGGTCGTGCCAATGCGATGAAGTGGATGGCAGAAAACCAAGCCGCCGCTCAGGAATTGGAAGACAAATTGCGTACCGAATTATTGGCAAATCCCGAACAAGGTTTAGTTGCCGATATCGACGGCGACGATGAAGGTTTTGAAGCGAACGACGAGTAATAGCCGGCTCCCTGCGCATGCGCAGGGAGGAAAATTAAGCATTATACAAACGAATTATGAACAAAATCGCTCTTGCCTATATTATGAATCTGCTGGCGCGGCGTGATTACAGCTGTGAAGAGATTCGGCAAAAAATGACGGCAAAAGCCTTTGCTGCGGAAGATATTGAAACAGTGCTGCAACATTGCCGGCAAAAAGGTTGGCAAAGTGATCAACGCTTTTGCGAGCATTTTCTGCTGTCGCGCAGCCGCAAAGGATACGGTCCGGCACGAATTAAGCAGGAATTGCAGCAAAAAGGTATCGCAAGCGATCTGATCTCCGCGCAATTTGCCCAAACTGCGCTTGATTGGTTCGAACTGGCGGAAAGCGTTTTTCAAAAGAAATTTTCAAATATCCAAACCGCTCAATGGGACATGAAACAAAAGCAAAAAGCGTGGCGCTTTATGTCGAATCATGGTTTTCAGCCCGATCACTTCCGCCATTTATTCAAGCTTGATTCGGATGACGACTAACTGATCGCCATGCGTTCTCCTGTCGGCAAGCCTAAGCCTAAACTCAACATTAATATCACCAAAAGCCGTTGTTTTTAGTCCGTCATTGCGCTGACCGACGCTTAGATTTAGAATGGAGAGAGTTGCCAACGAAGCATAGGGTAACCATAAGCGGTAGGTACTTGTGCCGTAATAAGATATTCTTTATAGGTTAATGGATTAACAATGATCAGTATTGAGAAATATACCTTTTGGCACTTTGACGATTTGCTGAGTTACCAATTGGATTCGGAACAAGCCAAATATGTACGCCAACCGTGGCAATGGTTTGAAGGGCACACCTTGCTGTTAAGCAACGGCATGACCGGTGTTTCGATTTTACAAGATAAAACCGCAGTCGGTTTTTTCGTGCTTGATCGCGGCCCGGAAAAGCTGGAATATACCAATAATCCGCAGGCGATCTTGCTGCGCTCTTTCTCGATTAATCCGCAATATCAGGGGATGGGAATCGCCACTACCGCCCTCACGCCCAATCTGATCGATTCCTTTATCTACAATTTATCGCCGAAATACAATGAAATCGTGTTAGCGGTCAATCCGCTAAACCAACGGGCGTATCAACTCTATCTACGCTGCGGCTTTCAGGCTGCCGGCAAAGTGATTATTAATGTGCGCGGCGCACGTTCGGTACTCACGCGCCGTATCGGTGGCAATCCGGCCTAAGCAACGCTAACCAAACCGGGCTAACCGCTCCTCCAGTTGTTGTTGCGCTTCCAACCAGTCAAATTCAATCTGTTCCAGCTGTTTTTTCAGTTTGACCTGATCAGCCAGTAATGCGGTTAAGCGCACTTTGTTTTCTTCGGTATAGATCGCACCGTCTGCCAGTTGGTTTTCAATCTCACGCAATTGCGCCCCGCACTTATCCAGCTGGCTTTCCAGTTGTTGGATTTTTTTGCGCAACGGTGCCGTTTGCTGGCGCAATTCGGCCTCCAAGCGTTTTTGTTCTTTACGGTTCAGCGGACTTTCGCTTTTATCAACCGCACTTTCACCGGTTTTATCCGCTGTTTGACCACTGTCTTGATGGGTATTACTTTGATTCACATTGTCATTCAACCATTTTTGGTAATCGTCCAGATCGCCGTTGAAATCTTCCACCTTGTGATCGTGCACCAGATAGAAATCATTCACCGTATTGCGCAGCAAATGACGATCATGCGATACCACCACCAATGAGCCTTGATAATCCACTAGCGCCTCGGTCAAAGCTTGGCGCATATCCAAATCCAAGTGGTTGGTCGGTTCGTCGAGCAACAATAAATTCGGGCGTTGCCACACGATTAACGCCAATACCAACCGTGCCTTTTCACCGCCGGAAAAACTGTCCACCGGCTGTTTGACTTTATCGCCGTGAAAGGCGAAACCACCGAGATAATCGCGTAACTGCTGTTCGGTTTGCTGCGGTGCAAGCCGTGCCAAATGCCAAAGTGCGGTTTCGTCGGCGCGCAGGGTGTCCAGTTGGTGCTGCGCAAAATAACCGAGTTGCACGCCCTTTGCCAACTGCACTATGCCGTTCTGTGGCGCGAGTTCTCCTGCCAGCAATTTGATTAAGGTCGATTTGCCTGCGCCGTTGCGCCCCAATAAACCGATACGCGAGCCGGGCACGAGATTGAGTTTGACCGATTGCAGCACGGTATGATCGCCATAACCGGCACTCACTTTTTCCATCGTCAAAATTGGATTGGGCAAGGATACCGGCGGGCGGAACTCAAATTTAAACGGATTATCCACATACGCCGGCGCAATCAGTTCCATCCGTTCCAAGGCACGGATTCGGCTTTGTGCTTGTTTGGCTTTACTGGCTTTGGCACGGAAACGGTCGATATAGCTTTGCAGGTGTTCGACTTTTTGCTGCTGTTGGCGATACAAAGCATTTTGCTGTGCCAGTTTGGTGGCGCGCTGCACTTCAAATGAAGAGTAATCGCCGCTGTATTCGTTCAGTTGTTGTCGTTCGATATGCAGAATTTTACTCACCACCGGATCGAGAAAATCACGGTCGTGCGAAATCAGGATCAAAGTGCCGGGATAACGGCTTAACCAACGTTCCAACCAAATTACCGCGTCGAGATCCAAGTGGTTGGTCGGTTCGTCCAACAGCAATAAATCGGAGCGGCAAATCAAGGCTTGCGCCAAGTTTAGCCGCATGCGCCAACCGCCGGAAAAAGATTTGACCGCACTTTGCAGTTGTTCGTTTTCAAAGCCCAAGCCGTGCAGCAAGGTTGCCGCGCGCGCTTGAATCGTCCAAGCGTCAATCGTATCCAATTTGGCGTGCAACAGCGCGATTTGGTTGCCGTCATTATTCGCGTTCGCCTGCTCTAATTCATGGGTTAATTGAGTGTATTCGCGGTCGCCCCGAATCACATAATCCAACGCGCTGATCGCCAGCGCCGGCGTTTCTTGATTGACCCATGCCAATGCCCAGTTGGCGGGAAATTTGATCTCGCCGCCTTCGCTTTGCATTTCGCCTTTCAACAATGCCAACAATGACGACTTGCCACAGCCGTTTTTGCCGACTAAGCCGACCTTCTGTCCGGGATTAATACTGGCGTTGGCGTGTTCCAATAATGTCGTTACGCCGCGTTTTAAAGTCAGGTCACTAAAAAAGATCATTTTTTATTTTATTTTGTTAATAGATTATTGCACAATGATAACATAACTCTCCATCATTCAAGACAAATTCAGGATGAATAATGTTTGATTCTCTTATTGTACAGTTTGTGGTGCTGTGGGCGGTGATCGACCCGATCGGTTCGGTGCCGGTTTACCTTGCCAAAACGATTGGACTGCCGTTGGAAGCCCGCCACCGCATTGCGCGTAATGCCACCCTGATTTCCGCCGGGATTTTGGTCTTTTTCTTAGCCGTCGGGCAGTTGTTATTAGAAGCCATGCAAATCCCGCTTACCGCCTTCCAAACCGCCGGCGGCTTGGTGTTATTGCTGTTCGCCTTAACCATGATTTTCGGTGAAGGCAAACCGAGCGAAGAAATGCGCCTACCGTCCAATCTGAACGAAATTGCGGTATATCCGCTCGCCGTGCCGTCCATTGCTTCACCCGGCGCGATGATGGCGATTGTGTTGTTGACCGATAATCACCGCTTTAACTTTGGCGAACAAATGTTGACCACCCTGATCATGCTGTTGATTTTGCTGATCACCTATCTGTTGTTTATTGCCGCCAACCGTATCCAGCGGATTATCGGCACCACCGGCGCAGCGATTATCAGCCGGGTAATGGGCTTAATTCTAGCCGCCGTCGCTATCAATAATATTTTGGTCGGGGTGCGCGATTTCTTTATGTACGTCAAATAAGGAACCGTACGTAGATCCGCGAAATGACACGCAACAACTTCGAGCAATGTTGGGATCGTTTTAAAACCGTAATCACAACGCAAGAAGCGGGGGGAGATGTTTGCAATTGCAGTTAATGGAGCCGCGCGCGGCAAGGGCGTGGCAACCGCACTTTGGGTTACGTCGATACTTATTTGATAGATAAAAACTTGACGGTTAGCCGCCCAAATCTAAATCGTTAAAACTTCATTTGACCTTGTCCCGCTCTTTCGGTAATCTCGAATCCGACACTTTAATTTTTGTATAAAAATAATTACACAATTAAAGTTTGCTTGTTTATACTCCGCTTTAATCGAGGTTTTCCGTGTCTCAACTAATAAAAGAAGCTGGCGCAAAAGCCAATCAAAGTGCGGTCATCAACCCGCCACTGTACAGCCACAAACGCGCCCATCGCGCCGCCCTCAGTAGTTTTATGGGCGCGGTGGTCGATTGGTATGATTTCCTGTTGTACGGCATTGTTGCCGCCTTGGTGTTCAATCACCAATTTTTCCCGAATATCAGCCCGAGTATGGGCACTTTGGCGGCATTCGCCACCTTCGGCATAGGCTTTCTGTTCCGTCCGCTCGGCGGTATTGTGTTCGGGCATTTCGGTGATCGGATCGGGCGTAAAAAAATGTTGGTGTTGACCGTAGTGTTAATGGGCGGTTCGACGGTGTTAATCGGCTTGCTGCCGAACTTCGCCAGTATCGGTTGGGCGGCGCCGGTGCTGTTGGTCGTCTTGCGTGCGATTCAAGGTTTTGCCGTCGGCGGCGAATGGGGCGGCGCGGCATTAATGGCGGTGGAAAGTGCGCCGCCGGGCAAAAAAGCGTTTTACAGTAGCGGCGTGCAAATCGGTTACGGCGTCGGCTTAATGTTGGCAACCGGCAGCGTGTCACTGATTATCTATTTCTTCGGCAACGAGGCGTTTCATGACTGGGCGTGGCGGATTCCGTTTATCGCCAGTGTGGCGCTGCTGTTGGTCGCACTGTGGATTCGCCGCCATCAGGAAGAATCGACCGAATTTGAGCAAACCGTGATCAACGCCAAACAACAGGCGCAACGAATGCCGATTATCGAGGCGATCTCGCGCCACCCGAAAGCGTTTTTATACATTATCGCCCTGCGTTTCGCCGAGCTGCTGACCATGTATCTGGTGACCAATTTCGCGCTCAATTATTCAACCCAGCATTTGGGCATGTCGAGCAGCGTGTTCTTGAATATCGGTTTGATGGTCGGCGCCATCAGCTGTTTCACCATTCCGCTGTTTGCGCGCATTGCCGACCGCTATGCGCGCAATAAAATGGGTTATCGTATGATGTGCGTCGGCGGCGGTATTATCGGTGCGCTCAGCGCCGTACCGTTCTTTTTCGCAATGGAGCAGGGCAATGTGTTCTGGATTTATCTGTGTGCGATTCTGTTGGCAAACATTGCGCATGATATGGTGGTGAGCGTGCACCAACCGCTGTTCACCGAATTTTTCGGCACTGCCTATCGCTACAGCGGCGCCGGCGTCGGCTATCAGGTTGCCAGCATCGTCGGCGGCGGTTTCACCCCGTTTATCGCCGCGGCGTTAGTCACCTGGTACGACGGCTCTTGGTATCCGGTGGCGATCTATCTGATGGTCGGCTGCCTGTTGACCGCACTGGTGGCGGCAAGAATGCAGCGCAGTTAACCGCACTTTAGCTAAATAAAAAAGCCGCCTCCAATGGGGCGGCATAAGTTTGATTAAAAGCGATAGCCGATATTCAGATAGGCTTTGCTACCACGTTCCTGCTGATAACCGTTATACTGCCAACCCAATCCGGCTTGCCAAGCATGGTAATTGACGGCAAACGCGAATTGTGTGCGTAAATGACCCCGTTGTTGTGCCGTTGCTGTCTGCGTGATCGCGACGCGATCTAAATGGCTGGTTACGCTGAACGGGCGCGAAGCAAGATGTTGGCTATATGCCAATGAAATGCTTGGAATCAATTGCCAATCACCATATTGGAAAGTGCGGTTTAACTGCAGATCCAGTAACAGATTCGTTTCGGTTTGGCGAATTCTGCCGGTATTCAGCGCCAACTCACTGCCTTGCTCGCTAAATTCTTTCAACTGCAAGTGATTCACTTGCAGCCCGAACGACGGCTGTAACGTCCACGCCTGCCGTTGCCACAAATAACCGGCACTGAAGCCGACACTACCGTTCCAACCCCGGGTTTTGCCATGGCTGCCGTCCGCCACGCCGTTAAACTGACGTTGCTGTTTATAGTTGATGTTGGCGAATGCCAGATCCCCTTCGACAAACCAGCCTTGCCGTTCCGACAGCAAAAAGTGACGCGCGGCGGTCGATAAGCGGGCTTCGCGGATATTTGCGCTTGCGTACGCTTGGCTCGCCGTAAAACGGTTGTTCGATACGCTGGCAAGCCACAACGTTTGCGGCGAGAGCCGTTTACTCACGCCCACTGTCTGTTGTGTCGCACGATAATCGACCCGTGCGCCCCGTGCATTTGCGCGGTAATGGCTATTATCCCGTCCCAACTCGCTCCACACCTGTAACCCGTCGCCATGCAACATCTGATGGTCGTTCAAGCGGCGCTGGAGCAAAGTGCGGTTTAACGCCGCTTGATCCAACAAATAGCTGACGCTGTTAGCATAAATACCGTTGCCCAAGGTTTGCGGCAATCGCTGCCAATCGCCGCTTTGCAACACCCTGGTCAGCCAGCGGTTATAGTGGCTGCGGCTGAAAGCCAAGCGACTGTCGCGCAATTGATTTAAGGCGTCAATCGCGTTGGCTTCATTACGGTTGGCACTTTGCGCGGATAAACGGCTTGGATTGACATTCAACAGCACGGAGTCCGAATTAAATTGCAAATCATAACGCAAACCTTGGCTTAACAGCGCCTGCGGTTGCTGCAATGCGGCAAAGCCGCCGCTATAAGCGGCACCGTTTTGCAATTGCAACAGCGTTGCCCGCGTCTGTCCGGCTTTGGCTTGGCGCAGATCCAATCCGTCTGCCGTCAACCGCCCTGCCAACCGCACTTGCGCCGCCTGTCCGTCGGCGCTAATGCCTTGTGCGGTCAGTAAATTAAACTGTGCCGAATCTTGCAAACTCAGACGATTGACAAAACGCATTCCTTCGGCAAATAAGGTACCGCTAATCTCACTGGCGGCGGCAATGACGCCGCTCCCGCCCAAGCTGCCTTGTGGATTGACCTGAAGCGATGGGCTTTGTAAGCGCTGATTCACTTGTAGGCGACCTTGCTCCACCACCGCACTTTGCTGTAACCGAGTGTCGCCTTGCAATACCAAAGCGCCGCCGGCGACGGTCAAACCTTGCAAACGGTTGCCGTCACCCGCCAAAGTCAAACTGCCTGTGCCGCGTTTGCGCAAGCGCCCGCCGCCACTCAAGCTGTTCGACCAACGATCGTCACGGTTTAAGGTGTAAGTTTCATCGCCCAATAGCTGTGCCGGGCCTTGCAACGCTTTGCCGACATTGACCATGCCCCAACCGAACGTGTCATCAACCCCTTTGCTGCCCAAATCGGTGGCGGTGGTCAACATCACATCGCGCACCTGCGTCATGTCCATATACTCAAAGCGCTGTTTCAGCAAGGCGGCCACCGCACTGATGGTCGGCGCGGCATAGGAGGTGCCCTGTTCGGCTGTGAACGAATAATCCACTGTGCCGGCGGTAGGATCACCGGCAATCGACAGCAGCGCCATCGTACCCGGCGCGGCGATACACCAGTTTTTACTCACGCCGCAATGGTTGGAGTAGCTTTCCAGTTTGTGATCCGCCCCGACCGCAATCACCGACAGATAATGTTTTTCCATTTCGGGGAAATAACGCGGCAGTGCCGCCAAAATACCCGGCTGGCGTTTCGACTCGTTACCGGCGGCAAACACCTGCAATACGCCTTTCTCCGTTGCCTGATGTAAACTGCTTATCAATACATTGGATAAATTTAGTTTGCCGCGATATTCCTTATCCATTGCCGCCGCCTGCTCGGCAACCGGATCTTCGTTCCAGCTGTGATTCATAATATGTAGCCCGGGCGCCTTAGCCGACATCTGTTCAATCGCAACGGCAAACATCGTGCGCGGCAGCGGATCTTTACCAAGTAGCAGCTTTTTATCTTCGGCTTCATTGCCGCTGCCCGCCGGAGAACCGCTGGTCGGTTCATATGAAGCTTGATACAGCGTCACCCCTTTGGCAATTCCGCCAAAATAGCTCAAGCGCGGATCCTGTGTTGATTGCAGCCCATTCGCCGCAATAATGCCGCTGACCTGTCCGCCGTGGCTGCTGTAAATCGGTTTGCCGCTCTCTTGATCGGTTTCCTGTACCAGTTTAGTCGGGTCAAACCTATAGGATTTGCCGTTTAAGGTCTGGCTGAATACTAACGGAATCAGATTGCGCTTGTCTTTTAACAACGGGTGTCCGTTAAAAAAGCCCGAATCGACCACGCCGACCACTACGCCGCTGCCGTTATATTGCGCCGCGATCTGATCGGTTAATCCAATTCCTTCTTTCGGTTGTTGCAAATATTGCGCCAGTTTTTGCTGCTCAGCGCTCAGTTCCGCCGCTTGTAGCAAGTTGGCGAGCATGATACCGCTTACTATCAGGCTGAGCGATGATTTTTTAAATGGAAATCCAACTACAGGAAATTTCAACATAACAATCCTTATTTTTATTATCAATGTGACTGAATTGGTTATTTTTGACTATTTGAAAACGATATAATAACCATTCCCAACTTCAAAATGGGCGCCACTTTATGTAATAAAAAAAGTAACGACAAGGTAGTACCTGCCGTTGCGCGCTATCATCGCAATGATTTACCCTAACTCAAATAACCGCTTGTTTTTTAATGCGATACGTATGGTTTTATCGACTATTTTTGTTAAAGGTAAGTTTGTGGCGGGGATTTTTATCTTTATCACAGATAAAAAACAGCCTGCATATGCAGGCTGCTTAGAAAGGATAGGTGATTCGTTTGCGGAGATAAAGTGCGGTTAGTGGCGCGTATCTTCCTCATCATCGAAGTCTTCGTCATCATCAAAAAATTCACCGTCGTCGCCGTATTCGTCCTCATCGGCGTTCGGGTCTTCAAAATAAGTGCCCCAACCGTCATAGGCGCCGCCGTGTTTTTCAACTAACGGAATCAGTTCATTTTGCTGCGCGTCGATGAGTTCGGCTTTCAGTTCGATTTCGCTGATAATATCGCAGCAGAACAGCTCATTGCCGCTTTCGTCTTCCAGCTCTTCCGCTTCCGATACTTCATAACCGGCTTTAAACGCATCAACGGCAATTTTTTCCAACTTATCAAAATCACGGTGGGAAATGTGGTGTTCAATGATGTATAACGCCTCAGGATCGCTGCCGTCGTTGAATAAATCCTCGATAATCTCGCGGGTTTCCCGTTGCAACTGCTCACGCTTCGTTTTCATACTTTCTCCTTAATTGAAATAAGCGGATTCTATTTCCCGCACATTGTAAGACCGGTGCCAAAATTAAACAATCCTTATCTTTTTCCCTGTGATTTCCAACCGATAAACCACAGGATCATGTTAAACAAAAGATGATTTGTAACAAGCTGTTAGCCGCTTGTTAAGATTTAATCCGAGTTTGATAAAAACGTGATCCAGATCACTCTTTAGAGGTAAATAACACTTAAATATTCGCTTCAAGCGCCTATAATTTTTCTCAGAAAATTTTTAATTTAGATAAACTTTAGGAGAAATCATTATGAACAAAACGACAACAGACACGGCTGTCAGTCCGGCACAAGCGGAAGTCAACCAACTGGTCGAGCGCGGCTTGCTTGCACTGGAGGAGTTTCGCAAGCTAAATCAAGAGCAAGTTGATTATATCGTTGCCAAAGCCTCGGTTGCCGCCCTTGATCAGCACGGCGTGCTCGCCATGCACGCCGTGGAGGAAACCGGGCGCGGTGTGTTTGAGGACAAAGCCACCAAAAACCTGTTTGCCTGCGAATATGTGGTGAATAATATGCGCCATTTGAAAACCGTCGGCGTAATCAGCGATGACGATGTCACCGGGGTTACCGAAATTGCCGATCCGGTCGGCGTGGTTTGCGGGATCACCCCGACCACCAACCCGACCTCGACCGCGATTTTTAAAGCCTTAATATCCTTAAAAACCCGGAATCCGATTGTATTTGCTTTCCACCCATCGGCACAACAATGTTCCGCCCATGCCGCACGTGTGGTATATGACGCGGCGGTTGCCGCCGGTGCGCCGAAAGACTGCGTACAATGGATTGAAAATCCGTCGATGGAAGGTACGGCGGCATTGATGAAACACCCGGGCATTGCCACCATTTTAGCCACCGGCGGTAACGCCATGGTGGAAGCGGCTTACTCTTGCGGCAAACCGGCATTGGGCGTCGGGGCAGGCAACGTGCCGGCATATGTGGAAAAAAGTGCGGATATCAAACAAGCCACCCACGATATCGTGATGTCGAAAGCGTTCGATAACGGCATGATTTGCGCCAGCGAACAAGCGGCGATTGTCGATAAAGAAGTGTATGACGATTTTGTCAATGAGATGAAATCCTACGGCGTGTATTTCGTCAATAAAAAAGAAAAAGCGTTATTAGAAAGCTTTATCTTCGGAGTAAAAGCCAATTCCGCCAATTGTAGCGGCGCAAAATTAAATGCGGCGGTGGTCGGCAAATCCGCATTTTGGATCGCCGAACAAGCCGGTTTCAGCGTGCCGGAAAAAACCAATATTTTAGCCGCCGAATGTGCCTTAGTCGGTGAAAAAGAGCCGTTGACCCGTGAAAAACTGTCGCCGGTGTTAGCGATTCTCAAATCCGACTCCACCGAACACGGCTTCGAATTATCGGAACAAATGGTGAATTTCCACGGTTTGGGACACTCCGCCGCAATCCATACTAAAGACGCCAAGATCGCCAAGGAGTACGGCGAACGGGTGAAAGCAATCCGTGTGATTTGGAATTCCCCTTCCACCTTCGGCGGGATCGGCGATGTGTATAACTCCTTCCTGCCTTCCTTAACCTTAGGTTGCGGTTCTTATGGTAAAAATTCCGTCGGCAACAATGTCAGTGCGGTCAATCTGTTAAATATCAAACGCGTGGGCAGACGGAGAAATAATATGCAGTGGTTTAAAGTGCCTTCAAAAATCTACTTTGAACGGGATTCCATCCAATATCTACAATCCATGAAAGGCATGGAACGCGTGGTGATCGTCACCGACCGTACCATGGTGGATTTGGGCTTTGTTGAAAAAATTGCCAACCAACTGACGGCGCGCGGCAACCATGTCACCTATCAATTGTTCGCCGATGTCGAGCCGGATCCGAGCATTGAAACCGTGCGCCGTGGTACGCAACTGTTACGTAACTACCAACCGGATACTATCATCGCCTTAGGCGGCGGCTCGGCAATGGACGCGGCAAAAGTGATGTGGCTGTTCTACGAACAACCGGAAGTCGATTTCCGTGATCTGGTACAAAAATTCATGGATATTCGCAAACGGGCGTTCAAATTCCCGCAATTAGGACGCAAAGCGCGCTTTATCGGCATTCCGACCACCTCCGGCACCGGCTCGGAAGTGACGCCGTTTGCGGTGATCAGCGAAGGCGATAAAAAATACCCGATCGCCGACTATTCATTAACCCCGACCGTGGCGATTGTCGATCCGTCGTTCACCATGAGCGTGCCGGCGCACGTTGCCGCCGACACCGGTTTGGACGTGTTGACCCACGCCACCGAAGCCTATGTCTCCACCTTGGCAAACGACTTCACCGACGGCTTGGCATTGCAAGCGATTAAGCTGGTGTTTGAATATTTGGAACGTTCGGTCAAAAACGGCGCGTCCGATCCGGAAGCGCGCGAAAAAATGCACAACGCCTCGACCATCGCCGGCATGGCGTTTGCCAATGCGTTCTTGGGCATGAACCACTCGTTGGCGCACAAAATCGGCGGCCGTTTTCACACCCCGCACGGACGCACCAATGCGATTTTAATGCCGCACGTGATCCGCTATAACGGCACCCGTCCGCAAAAAACCGCGACCTGGCCGAAATATAACTACTACAAAGCCGATGTGAAATACCAAGACATCGCCAAAGTGCTCGGCTTGCCGTGCGCCACCCCGGCGGAAGGGGTCGAAGCCTTCGCCCAAGCCTGTTCGGATTTAGCGCAAAAAGTCGGGATTAAAATGTGCTTTAAAGATCAAGGTTTGAACGAACAAGAGTGGATGGACAGCCGCCGCGAGATCGCCTTGCTGGCGTTTGAAGACCAATGCTCCCCGGCAAACCCGCGCTTGCCGATGGTGGAAGATATGGAAGTGATCCTAACCAAAGCGTTTTACGGCGACAAGTAAGTGGCGACAAATAAGTAAAGCCTAATCTTATCTCGCTGAAACCGCACTTTTAAATCTGAAAGTGCGGTTTTTCTTATGTTATCTCGACGGTTATTTCTGCCAATGTGCTTGCCACCACGCCAATGCCAAGCCGACCATAAGCCCTGAAATATGCGCCGCATTGCCGACCGCAATATCAACTAATGGCGAAACAAAGCCGAACAACACACCGATCAGCAGCAGATAAATAAAGCCGCTCGGCAAGCGGTAACGCTGTTGCGGATCAAGCCGGCTCAGCAGATAGACATAGCCCAACACGGCGAACACCACGCCGGACAAACCGAAAAATGCCGCGCCGCTAAAGGCGTTTTGTACGCTGCCGCTGATCACCGCTGCGGCGAAAAACAGCATAAACAACTTGCCGCTGCCGTTTTTGCGTTCGATCATCGCGCCGAACACCAGCCAGTAAGTCAGGTTGAACAAGATATGCGAAAACGACAGATGTACCAGCGCATGGCTGACAAAACGCCACAGTTGCGAATATTGGCTGCTATTTTCCGGATAATGCGCCCATTGATACACCTCGGCACGATAGCCGCTCAGAGTCAAGAGATAGACCGCGACACACAGCAAAGCAAGCGTCCAAGTCAGCGGCGCCTGGCGCAGTGCGTTGCGCCAATTGCCGATATTCGGCAGCCAACTGCTGAAACGCCCTTGCAGCGAATAGGTTTCGCCGTCCTGCCAGCTGGCTTGGGTATATTTTTCGTCAAACGGATCGCGCCGATACTGTTCCGCTTCGCCCAAAAGTGCGGTCAGCTGCGGATCGTCTTGTTCCACTGCCAATAAATAAACGTTCTGTTCTTGATACAGCGGCAGATCGCGCTGATAACGCTGACGGATATAATCTCGGAAACGCAGTGCCAACTCCGCTTGCTCGCTGCTGAGGATCACTTTCATCATAATAATTGCTTCAGTAATAAATGCTTCAGTAATAAACGGATTGCGCTATACTAGCCGTTCGCTCAAAAGATGAGAAGTACAAAGGATAAAAAAATGACCAAACCACAACTGCCGACCGGCTTTTCCGCTTTTGCCTGGGGCTTGGCGCTGTTTTGCCTGCCTGCCATTTTGTGGCCGCTGGCGCTGTTGATTTCGCCGTCGGTTGGCGATCATCCAAGCTTGAGCAACCGCGAAGTCTATTGGCTCTCCACCGCACTTTGGCTGTATCCGTTGCTGTTATTGACGGTTGCAGTATTACTGAACAAACTGCGCCAATCGGCACCGCGTCTAGCGCAGAGCTTGTTGTTCGCCGGTTTTATTTTATTCTATGGTTTTTTAAGTTATTTGATTACCGCCCTTCTTCCTTGATGTGAAAAGGTGCCTGAAGGGCGGATGAAAGTGAAATCAAACAATGCCCCCTCATCCTGATTTTCGTTTCTGAACAAAGCGAAAATCTGTCCTTCTCCCACAAGGGGCGAAGGGAAGATCACCATGAATCGAGACGATAAAAATCCTTTCTCCCTTGATGGGAAAAGGTGCCCGAAGGGCGGATGAGAGTGAAATCAAACAATGCGCCCCTCATCCTGATTTTCGTTTCTGAACAAAGCGAAAATCTGTCCTTCTCCCACAAGAGGCGAAGAGATTATCACCATGAATCGAGACGATAAAAATCCCTTCTCCCTTGATGGGAGAAGGTGCCCGAAGGGCGGATGAGGGTGGACTTAATCGTGCAAATCACTCTCGGTCGGCAGCCCGGCACGCAGCCAGCCGTCAAAGCCGCCTTGTACGCTGTACACGTAATCAAAGCCCTGCTCCAGCAAAAAGCGGGCGACGTTGAGGCTGCTGACACCATGATAACAGCTGACCAACAGCGGAAAGTCATAGTCATAACGATCCAACAGTTCGCCGTAACTTTGATTGGTTAAATGAAACGCCTGCGGTGCGCGGCGGAAGCGGTAATTTTGTAAATCGCGAATATCCAGCAACAGCGCCGTGCCGTCCTGCACCTGCTGCCAAGCCTGTTGTGGCGTAACGGTTTCGATCTCGGTTGTCATCGCATATTCCCTTACTGACGGATGTTGCGCGAATGTTAACAGTTTAAGCCGCGTGATGAAAGCAATTAAACCGCCGTTTTGCGGTTTAAGCGATACATCCAGTAACCGCTGAGAAAAATCAACAGATAACCGCCCCAACTGAACCAATCGGGATACTGCCCAAACAATAACACACTGAACAGCGCGGCAAACAGCACCGAAGCATAAGAATAAATCGACACTTCTTTGGCGCTGGCGTAACGGTAAGCCAAAGTAATGCCGAACTGCCCGACCGTCGCCATCACCCCGGACAGCAACAAATAGCCAAGTTGTTGCAACGACATCGGCTTAAACTGCCATAACACCGGCGGCAGCAGTGCCAAGGTAGAAAAGCAGGAAAAGAAAAACACGATGGTGTAAGGCGATTCCACTTTCGGGCTCAACGCCAGCACGCGCAACATCAAATACGCCGCCGCCGCGAACACCGCACCGAGAATCGCGATCAGATAGGCGGAAAGTGCGGTTTGCATTGAATCGGCAAACGGACGGATAATCAGCACCACGCCGAGCAACGCAACCAGACACAGCAGGATTTGGCGTGGCGTCACCCGTTCTTGCAGAAACAGCGCCGACAGCGCGATTAAGATAAACGGCGACAGTTTCATGATCATATCGGCGTCACTCAACAGCAGGTGATCGATGGAATAGAACCCCAGCAACACGCCGAACAAACCGAAAACCGAACGCAACACTAAGGTGCGGCGGTTTTGCTTATGCCCGATAAAGGAAGTGCGGTTTTTCCACACCAAATAGCCGCTCAGTAAAGCCGCGATGGCATTGCGGAAAATCGATTTTTCCGTCACCGGCAGATCGCCGGCAAGTTTGATACACACCGCCATCACGGTAAAACCCAAGGCTGAGATCAGCATTGCCGCAATGCCTTTACTGAGATCCGTCATCTTAACCGCACTTTGACTTTAATTAGTGATTTTTATGGGTAGTGCCGTATAAAATCCGGTCGGTATACGCCATCGCCAACGCCGACGCCAAAAAGCCGAGGTGCAGCAGCAACTGCCACATCATCTGCTTCTCCGGCAGATTGCCGACATTAATGAAAGTTTGCAACATGTGAATCGACGAAATACTGATAATCGCCATCGATAATTTCACCTTCAGCACCGAGGCGTTGACATGGTTCAACCATTCCGGCTGATCCGGGTGATCATCGGTGTTCAATTTGGAAACGAACGTTTCATAGCCGCCGACAATCACCATAATCAACAAATTGGCAATCATCACCACGTCAATCAGGTTCAGCACCGCCAACATCACCATGCTTTCGTTCATCTGATTCAGGTTGGCCAGCAATTCCCACAGCGATTTGATAAATTTATAAGCATACACCATTTGCACCACAATCAGCCCGATATAAATCGGCAGTTGAATCCAGCGGCTGGCAAAGATGATTTTACTGAAAATCGAGGTTCTTCTGACCCGATCTCTTTTTTCAACGGTTGTTTCCATATTATGTGTCTTCATTAAGAGGTGAATAAAAGTGAGTGGAAAATTACCGATTTTCCGGCGAAATAGCAAGATTCGGCACAAGAAAATTATCGACAAAACGCGCAAGAAGTGGCATAAAATAACCGTAATCAACAAAAAGTGCGGTTTAAGGAGAAAACTGATGTTAAAAAAAGTAGCGCTGATAACGGCGGCACTGATTTTAGCCGCTTGTAGCAGTAAACCGGTGATTGATCTGGCGGACAGCCAACGCGACGCCAAATCCTATGCGATTGCTTACCAAACCACGGTGCAGTCGTTTGACGGCATTGTCGATAAAAACTATGAAGTCGATGATTTTGCGCGCGGCGCGCAGGCGTGGTATCGCGGCGATATTAAAGAGAGCGTCGCCAACATGCGTGATAAGCTGTACAACCAACTGCAAGACAGCAATATTTACGCCTTTCGCAGCGGCGTGGTGTTCGCCGGCGAACTGCAAAACAACTTTTCCCGTTTAAACAGCAATTGTTGGTCGCAATTGAATAAACCGAGCCTGACCCAAGGTATCTACGATGCAATGCGCGATTTAAGCAAAAGCCGTGTGCGGACGGAAAATGATCCCTATCTGAGCGCCGGCACCGAGCAATTCTTGGCGGTTTGTCAAAAATAGCGGATAAAATGTGATACATATCACTTTTTAAGCAAATTTCCCGCCGTTTACCTTGAACTGCGCAGGCGAATGGCGAATAATAAAGCCATCGTCAATTTGTCGTTGTAAAGAGACTCATAACTACAGCGGCAAAATTTTTTCTTTCTTTGCTGAAACGATTTTTCAAGGAGATGCAAAAATAAACCGCTTGCTTTTTGTACAGCAAAAAAGATAACGTTTTTTCTTTACCCGTAACTATAGGAGCAATTGAATGTTTAACTTACCGGAAAACAACATTCATTTATCAGCAACTGCCGATAATAAACAACAAGCAATCGAAATGGCGGCGAACGCCTTGGTGCAAGCCGGCTATGTCGAAGCGGGCTATCTGCAAGGCATGTTAGCGCGCGAACAGCAAACCTCCACCTTTTTAGGCAACGGCATTGCCATTCCGCACGGTACGTTGGAAACCCGTGATATGGTGAAAAACACCGGCGTGCAAATTTTCCAATTCCCGCAAGGAGTCGAATGGGGCGAAGGCAACACCGCTTATATCGTAATCGGCATTGCCGCCCGTTCCGACGAACATTTGGCATTATTGCGCCAATTAACCCACGTGTTAGGCGATGACGACACCGCCGCTTCATTGGTCACGCTGCAAGATAAAGCCGAATTCCGCGCGATTTTGATGGGTGAGAAAACAGAGCCTGCGTTGCAAGCGGATTTCATCTCATTAGATGTTGACACCGCCAGCGTGCTGACCTTAACCGCGATTAACGCCGGTAAATTGGAAGCCAAAAGTGCGGTCGATAACCGTTTTGTCAGCCAAGTCATCGCCGATCCCGGCTTGCCATTAGGTAACGGCATTTGGCTGAACGATAATGCGCAAGGCAACCAATATAACGCCGTGGCGTTCAGCCGTGCCAAACAGGCGTTTCAAAACGGCAAGGGTCAAAGCGTACAAGCGGTGGTGACCGTCGCGGCACTTGACGATCAATTAAACCCGGTATTAACCCGTCTGCTGAATAACGAGCTCCAAACCGCACTTTTAACCGCCAACAGCGCGGAACAGGTGATGGCGTTGTTAGAAGGTAAATTGGCGGCAAGCGTAGCGGCAGGTACCACGGCAAGTGCGGTCGATCACGTGATCGGCACCTTCACCGTGCGTAACGAACACGGCTTGCATGCCCGTCCGGGTGCGCTGTTAGTCAGCACGGTTAAACCGTTTGCCGCCAAAGTCACGGTGGAAAATCTGGATCGCCCGGGCAACGCCGTGAACGCGAAAAGCCTGATGAAACTGGTGGCGCTCGGCGTGGTTGCCGGACACCGTTTACGCTTTGTGGCGGAAGGCGATGACGCCAAAGCCGCGATTGAAGCCATTGGCAAAGCGATTGCCGACGGCTTGGGCGAAGACGCCGGCGTAACTCCAAAAACACCGGATACGATTGAAGAAGTGGCAAGTGCGGTCGCCGCACCGGCAAGTAGCACGCCCGCCGTGCAAAGTGAGTCGGCGGCAAGTAGCGAAGCACAAGCCGAAGGCACTTTCAGTCTGAAAAATGAACACGGCTTACACGCCCGCCCTTGTGCTTTGTTGGTGCAGGAAGCGAAGAAATTCCAATCGGCAATTACCGTAGAAAATTTAGATCGCCAATCGGCGGCAGTGAGTGCGAAAAGCATGATGAAAGTAGTCGCCCTCGGTGCGCTGAAAAACCATAAATTGCGCTTTGTCGCCAAGGGCGATGACGCACAGCAGGCAATTGACGCCATCGGTGCGGCGATTGCCGCCGGTTTAGGCGAATAATAAGGGGCTTCACATGGCAAAAATTGCAACGATCACCTTAAACACCGCCTACGATCTGGTCGGGCGTTTACCGCGCATTGCGTTGGGCGAAGTCAATACCGTCGAAACCTTGGGGTTGTTCCCGGCAGGCAAAGGCATTAATGTGGCGAAAGTGCTATATGATTTGAATGTCGCTGTAGCGGTGAGCGGTTTTCTCGGCGAAGAGAATCAAGGTGACTTCAGCCAGATGTTTCAGGCGTTGAATTTGGAAGATAAATTCCAACGTGTTCCCGGTAAGACACGGATCAACGTAAAAATCACTGAAACGGAGGCTGATGTCACCGACCTGAACTTTTTAGGCTATCAAATCAGCGACAGCGACTGGGCGAAATTTACCCAAGATTCGCTGAACTGGAGCAAAACCTTTGATGTGGTGGCGGTGTGCGGCAGCTTGCCGCGCGGCGTCAGCCCGCAACAATTCACCCAATGGCTGAGTCAATTGGGACAAAGCGGCGTGAAAGTGGTGCTCGACAGCAGCAACGCCGCGCTGACCGCCGGTTTAAAAGCCAATCCGTGGTTGGTGAAACCAAACCAACGCGAATTGGAAGCTTGGATCGGCAAACCGTTAAACAGTTTGGCGGAGATTATCGCCGCCGCCAAACAACTGAAAGCGCAAGGCATTGCCAATGTGATTATTTCGATGGGCGCCGAAGGCTCGGTGTGGCTGAGTGACAAGGCGGTGGTGCAGGCACAGCCGCCGAAATGCGAAAACGTGGTCAGCACCGTCGGCGCCGGCGATTCGATGGTCGCGGGATTGATTTACGGGATCAGCCAAGGTTGGACACAAGCGCAAACCTTGGCTTTTGCCAGTGCGGTTTCCGCTTTTGCGGTTTCGCAAAGTAACGTCGGTATCAACGATCGCACGTTGCTCGATACGATTTTGCAGCAAGTTAAAATTAACGTTCTAGAAGGATAACAACATGAAAATTCTACTGGTAGAAGGCAGCGCTTTAGGCAAAGCGAAAACCTTTTTGGTACGCCAAGTATTAGCCGCAGCCGCCGGCAATGCGACACATCAAGTGGTGGACAATGCCGCCGACGCCGATCTCGCCGTGGTGTTAGGCGATAATTTGCCGAATAACCCGCAACTGGCAGGCAAAAAAGTGTATCTGGCAAACCTGGACAGCGCCTTTAGCGCCCCGGAAAAAACCTTGTCCGACGCGCTTGCCAATGCGACAGATTATGTGGCGCCAAGCGGTGCAGCGGCGGCAAGTGCGGTCAGCACTGGCGGGAATGCGGTTAAAAATATCGTTGCGGTTACTGCCTGCCCAACCGGCGTGGCGCATACCTTTATGTCGGCGGAAGCAATCGAAGCCTACGCTAAACAGCAAGGTTGGAACGTGAAAGTGGAAACCCGCGGTCAAGTGGGCGCCGGCAACCCGATCAGCCCGGAAGAAGTCGCCGCGGCGGATTTGGTATTTGTCGCTGCCGATATTGATGTGGATTTGAGCAAATTCGACGGTAAATTGATGTACCGCACTTCCACCGGTCTCGCCTTGAAAAAAACAGCACAAGAGTTCGATAAAGCGTTTAAACAAGCCAAAATGTTCACTGCCACGGCACAAAGTGCGGTTAAGCGGGAAGCGAAAAGCGAGAAAAAAGGCGTGTACAGCCACTTGATGACCGGGGTATCGCATATGTTGCCGGTGGTGGTTGCCGGAGGCTTGATTATTGCGCTGTCGTTTGTCTTCGGGATCGAAGCCTTTAAAGAGGAAGGCACGTTAGCAGCGGCATTAATGCAAATCGGCGGCGGCAGCGCCTTTGGTTTGATGATTCCGGTGTTGTCCGGTTATATCGCCTACTCGATTGCCGACCGCCCGGGCTTAACCCCGGGTTTGGTCGGCGGCATGCTCGCCAGTTCCCTCGGCGCCGGTTTCCTCGGCGGGATTATCTCTGGTTTCTTAGGCGGTTACGTCTCGAAATTTATCGCCGACAAAGTGCAACTGCCGCCGACCATGAATGCATTAAAACCGATTTTAATCATTCCGTTCTTTGCCACCTTAATCACCGGCTTAGTCATGATTTATGTGGTTGGCGACCCGGTGGCTTGGATTATGAACAGCATGACCGAATTCCTGAAAGGCATGCAATCCGGCAGCGCAATTATGCTCGGTATTATCTTGGGTGCGATGATGTGTTTCGATATGGGCGGCCCGGTCAACAAAGCCGCTTACACCTTCGGCGTCGGCTTACTGGCTTCGTCCACCTACCTGCCAATGGCGGCGGTGATGGCGGCGGGCATGGTGCCGGCATTGGGCATGGGCTTGGCAACCTTCTTGGCGCGTAAAAAATTCTCCGCCAGCGAGCGCGAGGGCGGCAAAGCCTCATTCGTATTGGGATTATGCTTTATCTCCGAAGGCGCAATCCCATTCGCCGCACGCGACCCAATGCGCGTGATCCCAAGCTGTATGGCGGGCGGCGCCCTAACCGGCGCACTCTCCATGCTGTTCGGCGCACAACTGATGGCGCCGCACGGCGGAATCTTCGTTTTGGCAATCCCGGGCGCAATCCAACCGGTGTTGTTATACTTAGTGGCGATTCTTGCCGGTACCGCCGTCACCGGCTTCCTGTACGCCGCAATCAAACCAAAAGAAGAAGAGTTGGTTTAATCCTGGCTGCGTTAAAATGCAAAACCTCGGTCTCGTGCCGGGGTTTGAGATTGCTGACAAACTGACTTCTCTCCCTCCGTCCTTCGGACACCTCCCTCCGTATACGGAAGGAGGGAAATTATTCGAGAAAGCGACTTTGTCATCCGCCTAAAACCCCGGTCTTGTGCCGGGGTTTGAGATTGCTGACAAACTTACTTCTCTCCCTCTGCGTGCGGAGGGAGTACCATTTTTTGCAAGAAAAATGGGGAGGGAGGGGGAATATGAAAATGCAACATATTTATTTTTAACATTCTTTATGCCTCCCTCCGTCCTTCGGACACCTCCCTCCGTATACGGAGGGAGGGAAATGATTAGAGAAAGCGACTTTGTCATCCGCCTCAAACCCCGGTCTCGTGCCGAGGTTTCTTTTTTATCCCATTGTTAAAGGCGTGACATTGCTGCCAACGGGATAATTGCGCCGCGGTGTTGAATCACCGTGCCGGCCAGTTGGTGTCCTTGCCGAACCGCACTTTCTATATCACTGCCACATAAGCGTGCCGCCAAATAACCGGCGCTGAACGAGTCGCCGGCGGCGGTGGTGTCGATCACCTTTTCGGCGGCAATGTTATTGGCGGCGATGTCAACGCGTTGCCGCTGCACGGCGACAATGCAACTGTCTGCGCCGCGCTTAATCACGATTTCGTTCACGCCGTAACCCTGCGTGCGCGCAATCACCGTTTCAACTGCACTTTCACCGGATTTACCGCCCCAAAGTGCGGTTTCATCGTCAAGGGTTAAAAAGGCAATATCGCTAAGCAATAAGATTTGTTGATACACCTGCTGTGCGGTTGCCACATCTTGCCACAGGCGCGGACGGTAGTTGTTATCGAACACCAGCTTGCCGCCGTTGCGTTTAAATTCGGCTAACAAGGCGTACAGTTTTTCTCGGCTTGCCTGATCCAAAATCGCCAGACTGATACCGCTGAGATAGAGATAATCAAAGGTTGCCAATTGTGCCGTAATCGCCGCGCTGTCGGTGGTTTGCAGCCAGTAACGCGCCGCCGAATCGTTGCGCCAATAATAGAAACTGCGCTCGCCTTGCGGATCGGTGACAATCGAATACAAACCGGGCAATTTGTCCGCCAAGGTTTGCACCAACTCGGTGCGAATGCCTTCTAGCTGCCACTGCGCCAACATCTGCCGGCTGAACGTATCTTGCCCAAGTGCGGTTACATAATGGATTTCAGCAGCTTGATTTTTCAGCAAGCGCGCCAGATAAACGGCGGTATTCAAGGTATCGCCGCCGAACGCCAATTGCGGTGGCTTTGCCTGTTTCAGCGACAGCTCGATCATACATTCGCCGATAATGGCGACTTTTTTCGTCATCTTGCCATTTCCTCGCTATAAGGTCACACCGCTTTTGAAAATCGCCAGTTCGCGGAAATCATTCAGCTCGTTTTTACTCGGCTGCCCGTTGACCGTCGCCACCAGCAGATCGATAAATTGTTGCAGCAACTGCGGCATTGAAACCTCATGCAGCAACTGTCCGGCATCAAAATCGATCCAGTGCTTTTTGCGCTGCGCCAATTCGCTGTTGGTGGCGATTTTCAGGGTCGGTACAAAACCGCCGTAAGGCGTTCCGCGTCCGGTGGTAAAGAGTACGATATGACAGCCCGCCGCCGCTAAGGCGCTGGTCGCCACCGCGTCATTGCCCGGGGCGCTCAATAAATTCAAGCCGGGTGTTTGCAGGCGTTCGCCATATTTCAGCACATCGACCACCTGACTATGTCCGGCTTTTTGCGTGCAGCCGAGCGATTTATCCTCCAGAGTGGTGATCCCACCCTCTTTATTGCCCGGCGATGGGTTTTCATAAATCGGTTGTTGGTGGCGGATAAAATAGTGTTTGAAATCATTCACCATAGCAACGGTTTTATTGAACACCTGCTCGTCGCGGCAATGGCTCATTAAAATCCGTTCCGCACCGAACATTTCCGGCACTTCGGTCAAGACGGTGGTGCCGCCGTGACTGGTTAAATAATCGGAAAACCGCCCCAGCAGCGGATTGGCGGTGATACCGGAAAAACCGTCGGAACCGCCGCATTCCAAACCGAATTTCACTTCGCTCAGTTTGCCCGCCTGCCGCTTGTCTTGCGCCATTTGCCGATATAAGGTGTCGAGCAAGGCAACCCCGGCTTCAATCTCATCTTCCACTTTCTGCGACACCATAAATTTCACCCGCTGCGGGTCATAATCGCCTAAGGTTTGTTGAAACACGCTGACTTGATTATTTTCACAGCCTAAACCGATCACCAGCACGCCGCCGGCATTCGGGTGTTTGACCATATCCTGCAAAATGATTTTGGTGTTTTCGTGGTCGTTGCCCAGCTGCGAACAGCCGTAGCTATGGTTAAACGTATAAACCCCGTCAATCGCCAGTTCAGGGTGATTCTGCAAAAATTGTTTTTGAATCTGACGGGCAATGCCGACCACACAGCCGACCGTCGGCACAATCCAGAGTTCGTTACGGATTCCGACATCGCCGTTTGCACGGCGATACACCTGCACCGCTCTGTCCGACCCTTGCGCTGCAAGTGCGGTTGAAACCGGTGTATATTGATAGTCATTAATATCGCTTAAATTGGTTTTGGTGTTATGCATATGCACATGTTCGCCCAACACAATCGGCTGCGTGGCATGCCCAATCGGGTAACCGTATTTGATCACCAATTCTCCGCTTGCGATCGGCTGCAAGGCAATTTTATGCCCGCGCGTCACCGCACTTTTGATCGACAGGATTAAACCGTCCAATTCAACTTGGCTATCGGCGCTTAAATCCTGCAACGCAACGGCGACATTATCCTGCGGATTGATTTTAATCAGCTGTTTCATGGCTCAATCCTTACAATAAATTCTTAAGGAAGTCCGAATGCCGTGATCCAAAATCGATTGCAGTTGTTCGGTGACCGCCAGCGTTAAACCGGGTTCCACGGTTAAATCCACTTGCCAGTGGTCTCGTTGCGATAAAACATTACTCACCAACTGGGATAACGTCATCTGTTGTGTTTCAACTTGCCGCCACCACAACGCATAATGTTGCAACCAAAATGGATCATCATTTAACGGAATCGTTTCATTATTACGTTTACCGCGATAAAAAGCGATTAGCGCCGCCAAGGCAAAGGTCAAACGACGCGGCAAACGGTGAAATTTCTGATGATACGCCAATAACTGCGGCAGAATGCGGGTGACATATTTGGTCATACTGTTCAACGAAATCGACAGTAGCTGATGTTTGATAAACGGATTGCGGAAACGCTTGATCACATCTGCGGCAAACTGCTGCAGCTCCGCTTGCGGCAACGACAGCACCGGAATGATTTCCCGATGAATGGTTGCCTCGACAAACTCACGCAATTGCGGATCGTCCATACTTTCGCCGACATAATCCATGCCCGCCAGATACGCCACCGGCACAAGTGCGGTATGCGCCCCGTTCAGAATCGCCACTTTGCGCTCTTTATACGGCTTAATGTCGTCCACCACCAAAATATTCATCTCGGCTTGATCTAACTTGAGCAGCTGCTTCACCGATTCAGGACCTTGGATCACGAACAGGTAAAAATATTCGGCGGTGTCCCAGAAGCTGTCTCGGTAGCCGAATTCCTGCTCAAGCGCTCTCACTTCATCACGCGGATAGCCGGTGACAATGCGATCGACCAAGGTGGAACAAAAAGTATTGTGTTGTTCAATCCAAGCGCTAAAGTGCGGTGTCAACCGCCACTGCGCCGCGTATTTCAGCACCAGTTGTTTCAGTTGCTCGCCGTTATAATCAATCAATTCGCATGGCAATAAAGTCAAGCCTTTGCTCGGATCCCCGTTGAAATGGGCAAAACGTTCATACAGCCAACGGGTCAGTTTGGCGGGATAACTGCTCGGCGGCGCATCATCGAATTTATCCTGTTCATGATAGCTGATCCCGGCTTCGGTGGTGTTGGAAAATACCATTTGAATATTTTCATCGCGCGCCAACGCCAGATAAGCGGCAAAATCTTGATAAATATTGATTTCGTTATTGACCGAGCGGATAATCCGCGCTTGTTTCACCGCTTCGCCTTGCTCATTTAAACCACGGATAATCGTAGTATACAGCCCGTCTTGGCTATTTAACGACAGTGGAAAATCGGTATCAATCGGACGCACAACGCTCACCCCGGCGTTTAACCCGGTTGTTTCATTCAAAAGATCAATTTGCCAGTCAATAAAAGCCCGCAGAAAATTCCCCTCGCCAAATTGGAGGATTTTGGTCGGGTATTGCGGACCGGGGAAGTTAGTTCTATTTAATTTTTTCATTTTATATCCTTATACAAAATTCATTAAGATCCATAGATAAAATTAGGTAACGTTGTAGTAATTGCAGGTATATAAGTTAATAATAAAAGTTCAACCATTAATAACGCCCAGAATGGCATGACATCTTTAATAAATTTTTCGATTGGCACCTCAGTAATAGAGCACGTAGTAAACATCACTGTTCCCAGTGGAGGGGTGATTGTTCCAATAGCACCGTTAAAAATAAAAACAATCCCAAAGTGAATTGGATCAATACCATATGAATGTGCAATAGGTGCAAGTAGAGGTGCAAGCACGATCATAATGGCATTGCCTTCTAAGAACATTCCTAAAATTAATAAGGTAACATTTACAATCATTAAAAATGTTAACGGACTATCCACAATTTGGGTAATCCACATTGCTAACGATTGCGGAACTCTTTCCCAAGTCAAAAATTTAGAAAAACCGACGGCAACACAGATAATTAATAAGACATTTGCTGCACCAAGTGCAGATTCTCTGGTAGCAAACCATAACTGACGCAGATCCATTTTTCTATAGATAAACATCCCTAAAATTAGTGCATAAATAACTGCTATTGCACCGGCTTCCGTTGGTGTAAAAACCCCCATTCGGATCCCACCAATAATAATAACCGGTAACATCAGAGCTAAAACTGCATCTTTAGCTGAAAAAAGAATCTCTTTACATGAAGCTCTCTTTTCCCTGATCGGTAAATATCCGCGCTTTTTCGAAATAATAGAAACCAAGATCATCATTAAAATACAGAGTAAAAATCCGGGGACAACACCCGCTAGAAATAAACGACCAATAGAAACATTATTCACATAGCCATAAATAATCATCGCAATGCCTGGTGGAATGATCGGGGTAATAAGTGATCCGGCAGCAGTCACTGCTGATGAAAAAGAAGCGCTATAACCTCTAGCGACCATTTGTGGTACTAAAAGTTTTGAGTTCATGGCGGCATCGGCAATATTAGAACCGGATAGCCCGCCCATTAAAGTACTCAGTGCAACATTGACTTGCGCTAATCCGCCATTTAAATGCCCAGTGAGTACTTCGCAGAATTTTAATAACCTTTCACTGATACCAGAATGATTCATAAACACCCCAGCCATAATAAAAAACGGAATAGCCAATAACGTAACGGATTCTAACCCACCTGCTAATCTTTGCACCAACATAATCATAGGTAAATCACTCATTAAAAAGTAACTTAACGTAGAAAAAAAGATACAAAATGCAACTGGAATACCTAAAATAAACAGCACTAATAAAAGAATAATTGGAATCAGAATACTCATGATTTATTTCCTCTATTTATTCTAAAGAAATAAACTATCTTTCTAACCTCATAAAAAAACATGAATGAAGCACTAATCGGAATCACCGCATAAATATAGGCATACGATAATTGTAATGAGGGAGTAAATCTAAACTGTGCCATAGGAAGCAATTTAAAACCAAGATAGATCATAAAAATCAAACAAAATATCATTACCAACGGTTGAAATATTCCATCAATAATATTAGCTATCCGAGCTGGTATCTTTGTTAACAGATAATCAATTCTTATTAACTCATTATTTTTAGCGAGAGCACTAGAAGCCAAAAAGGTAAACCAAATAAAAAATACGATACAAACTTCTTCCACCCAGGCACTTGGTGAGTTTAATATATAACGTGTCACAACACCATAAGCGGAAAGTATAACGATAATAGCTAAAAAAACAGAAGCTAAAATCTCGTCAAGTGAGCTTAATTTTACCCAGAGAGATTGAGATTTTTTAGGGATATCTGCCATATTTTATTCCTCAAAGAAGAGGGGAGAAAACTCCCCTTTGGATAATTAAAATTCAGCAAGTAATTTTTGAGTATCTGCATATAAATTTGGTGTCCATTCGGGAAAATCTTTTTGGATTTGCTCTTTAACCGCACTTTCAAATTCCTCCAGATCAACCTCATTCACAGTAACACCCGCATCTTTCAAATTATTTAATGCTTCAGTTTCATTTTGCTCAATAAGCGCAGCACCGTACTTCACCATGTCGACACCGGTTTCTTTGATAATATTTTGTTGTTCCGGTGTTAAACGCTGCCAAAAGGCATTGCCAGCTACAAATGGAGACATATGTTTGGTGTGTGCCGTTAGGTTTAAGTTTTTAGCCACTTCATAAAATTTACCGCCAAATAACACGACGGTCGGGTTCTCCAATCCATCGATAATACCTTCGGACAAGCCCGGATAAACATCCGCCAATGACATAGGCGTCGGTACACCGCCCATTGCTCTAATAGTGGCAACAAATAAACGAGAGTGTTGCACCCGCACTTTCATTCCTCTCAAATCTTCCGGTTTAGTCACTGCTCTTTTAGTCAATAAATGTCTTGTACCGTAGATCACATCCGGTACAACAATATGCACGCCTTTTTGATCTAATTGTGCAGATAAATTATTAAACCATTCCGAATGTAATAATTTTGATTTCTTTTCAAATGACTGGCTTAAATAAGGCGCATTGATAATCCCCAGATCAGGTACAATATCCATTAGTGCGCCGTAATCACTAATCGTAATAATATTCGCCCCGAATTTTGCTTGTTCCATGACCTCCGTTTCACTACCAAGTTGGCTTGATGGAAATAATTTAAAAACAATATCACCATTGGATTTTTCTTTAACCTGATCAGCCCAATAATGCATTGCTTTGTCAATTGGTTCACCCGGTTGATTTCCATAAGCAACCATAATTTCTGTCGCGGATTGCACGGTAAAACTCACGCTTAACCCAATGAGACCTAACAAAGAAATCGTTTTTAATTTTTTTAAAATAGCCATAAAATGCCCTCGCTTATTATCATGATAGTCTGTATTTTTTTAAATTCAGACCGATTAGTAGAGTATTACTCCTTTTACCAAGTTTTTATTTTTAACAATCTTTTCCTCATAAATATCCGCAAGTTCAGTATAGTTAAATGTGTCGCTGAGCATCATGGATGAATTTAATTTCCCTTCTGACATTAATTTCTGAACCTTAGTAAAATCCTCTTGCGTCGCATTACGACTTCCCATTAATGTCGTTTCTTTTTTGTGAAAATCCGGATCATGAATAACCAAATCACCTTTAAATAATCCGACAAAAACTATTCTGCCGCCGTGACAAATAAAATTAACAGCGTTATTCATTGAATGTGGATTACCGGTGGCATCAATAACGATTTCAGGTAACATACTGCCAAAATAATTTTCTATTTTTTCAGATAATGGATCGACGACTTTCACACTTAATTTTTGCTGAATATGCTGCCGTCTTGACAAACTGGTATCCGCAACCACAACATTTGCACCGTCTGCAATGGCTATTGCCGCTACTCCTAATCCTATCGGACCGGCACCGATAACCAACACATTGTTATTTTTACTGACTTGTGCCCTGCGAACTGCATGCGCACTAATGGCAAAAGGTTCGATTAATGCTGCACTGATATCATCGACATTATCAGCCAACGGAATGATATTTGTATCCGAGATTGCCAGAAATTCGCTGAATCCGCCATCTTGGTGAACCCCCATTACCGAGATCTTCTCACAACAATTGGTTTTTCCTTTTTGGCAGGCAACACATTTACCACAAGATAAATACGGAATTAATGCGACTCGCTGTCCAATTTTATAGTTATGCACTTTGCTACCGATGGCGGTAATATTGCCACAAACTTCATGTCCTAATACTCTCGGGTATTCAAAAAATGGTTGATTGCCTTGATAAGCATGGATATCCGTACCGCAAATGCCTACCGCCGATACCTTGATAACCACTTCATTATCTTTGGCACAAGGGATATCTCTTTCCTGGTAGTTCAATACAAATGGTTCTGTACATACAAGTGACTTCATAATGCAATCCTTAAATAAGTTTTAACGTGATGTATACATTATTTTCTAATTTTTCTGATCTTCTAAACTTAGTTGATTGATTTGTGATAGATAATATGCTTTTATGTTTTTTTAGTGTTTTTTATTCAAAACAAAAAAGAACAAGGGTTGAAAAATGAGCCGAGGACGTAATCAAAACCTAAGGAATGACACTATAAATCAAATGCTTGAACTTATTTCTAATGGACAACTTAAATCTCCCCTACCATCACAAGTTATGTTAGCGGAACTTTGTAATGTCAGCCGAACCACGATTCGCCATACAATCCAACATTTACTCAAAATTCGGCTTCTTGAAAAGAAAGAGGAGCAATACTTGGTTATTCGTCAACCAGAGAGACATGATTTTCTTGCTGAAATCAGAATAAAATATCCACGAAAAAATCAATACCACGTGATTGATACTTATTTTAAAGAGGTTATTCAAAAGAAATCACTAAAACCCGGCGATATTTTTACAGAATTACAACTTTCTAAAGATGCCTCTGTGAATATTTTTACCGTTAGAGAATATTTGATTCAATATTCTCGCTTTAATTTGATAGAAAGTTTATCAAGAGGAAGATGGCAGTTAATTGAAATTAATGAATATTATGCGGACAAATTATTCGAATTAAGAGAGCTACTTGAAATTCACGCATTAGAGTGTTTTATGCAGCTACCAAAAGAGAACCAACGCTGGAAAGAAATGAGAATATTATTTAATCTACATCAAAAATTACGCAATAATGTAGTAAAAGAGTATCCTGACTTTTCCGGATTGGACAATAAACTCCACACATTATTACTCTCTGCTGCCAATAATCCTTTTATTGATGATTTTATTGAACTGATTTCCGTTGTATTTCATTTTCATTATCAATGGGATAATAGGAATTTACTTGAGCGCAATGTTTTAGCGGTGGAAGAACATTTGGTTATTATTCAGAATATTTTAAATAATGATAAATTAGGTGCAACAAAAGAGTTGAAACAACACTTGAATACCGCCAAGAAAACTCTAAAAAACAGTATTGCATTAATTCATAAGTCGTAAAAAAACCGCACTTTTATGATCTGCCCCCAAAAAGTTGGACTGCTTAATGAAAGGATTGAATTCGATATTGTATCGGGCTTAATCCTTTTAATCTTACTTGAATCCGTTCAGTATTGTAATACTGCATATATTGATGAATAGCCTGCTCAATGTCATCTGCCGTATCAAATTGCCGAACATAAAAACATTCTGTCTTCAGCCTGCCGAAAAAACTTTCCATTGCGCCATTATCCAAACAATTTCCCTTTCTCGACATACTGATTTGAATCTGATTATCTGCCAATATCTTGCGATAAGACGGCATTTGATACTGCCGGCCTTGGTCTGAATGTAATATCGGCGTTGCCTCCTTCGGGAGCTTATTCACGGCTTGTCGCAACATCTGCTCAACCAGTGCCCGGTTTGGACGACGACCAAGTTGATAGGCAATCACCTCATTGTTAAATAAATCTAAAATCGGCGATAAATACACTTTATTGCCGTCTTTCGCTTTGAATTCAGTGACATCGGTCACTAATTTCTCGTAGGCATTTTCCGCCGTAAAATGACGTACTAACAGATTATCAGCAATTCGACCCACTTCACCTCTGTAAGAACAATATTTCCGTTTTTTCCTCTCTTTCACCTGTAAGCCCATCATCTGAATCAAACGTTGCACCTTTTTGTGATTGACCGTACCGAGTGCCAATGTCACTCGGCGATAGCCATACTGCGGATTCTCTCGTTTAATTTGACGAATTTCCGCTTTTAAATCGGCCTCTTTATCTGTCTTCGGTTGTTGATGGTAAAAGTAAGTGCTTCGAGCTAACTTAATGATATCTAATAATAAATTAAGCGGAAAATCACCGTTTAAGGCTTTAACAATTTCTGCCTTTCGGCTTCGTCTTTCAGGGATAATTCCATCGACTTTTTTAAGATGGCATTCTCCGCACGCAAACGTAAATTCTCTTGTTCTAATTGTTTTAACGGCGTTAATGGCTTAACGTGTTTTTTCGATTTATTCGGTTTATTCACGGCTGGTCGTCCTTTGGGCTTATCAATCAGTCCATTTATGCCAAATTGTTTGAATCGTTGCAACCATTTAGAAATAACAGTGCCTCCTGAGATACCCAAGGTTAAGGCGATGTGTTCAAGGGAGAACAGCCCTTGTCGGGCTAATTTGACGGCTTGAAGCTTTTCTTCGACGGTAAATTTTCGGGCAGTATGTTTGACTCGCAAGCCATCTGAGCCCGCATGTTGATATTGCGCAACCCAGTGACGAATACAGCGTGGTGCAACTTGAACGTGTTTTGATGTTTGACTGAGAGATTGAGCATGTTGAAAGTAATATTCAACTGTGTGTTGTTTAAATGCTTGGGTATATTTGGTCATAAAAATCTGCACCTTAGTCAGTTGGTTTTGCAGTCCAACTTTTGGGGTGCAGATCATCGATAAAAGTGCGGTTTGAACTCGGCATTTAAGGCAACACCCGCTCCAACTGCCACAACTCCCGATAGCTTTCACGGCGTTTAATCAAATGCGCTTTATCGCCGTCCACCATCACTTCGGCGATGCGTGGGCGGGAGTTGTAGTTGGAAGACATACTTGCGCCGTAAGCGCCTGCCGAACGTTGCGCAATCAAGTCGCCTTCGGCAATTGCCAGTTGGCGTTGTTTGCCGAGGAAATCGGAGGTTTCGCAAATCGGGCCGACGATGTCGTAGACCGCACTTTGCCGATCTAAAGTGCGGTCAACTTCGATGATTTCCATATACGCCTGATATAACGCCGGGCGGATCATGTCGTTCATGCCGGCATCGACAATGGCGAAATTGCGCGATTCGTTGCTTTTCAGGTATTCCACTTTGCTGAGCAAAATGCCGGCATTGGCGGTGATGGCGCGTCCCGGTTCGAGGATAATTTCCAGTTCGGGATAAGCTTGCAGTTTTTGCAGCAAAGCGGTGGTGTATTCACTCGGGTGCGGTGGCGTTTCGCCGTGATAAGGCACGCCCAATCCGCCGCCTAAATCCAAGTGCTGCAACGCAATGCCGTCTTGTTTTAATTGCTGCATTAACAGCAACAAACGGTCGGTTGCGTCCAAAAACGGTTGCAATTCGGTCAGTTGCGAACCGATATGGCAATCCATGCCGCTGATTTTAATGTTGGGCAAGGTAGCGGCAAAGCGGTAAACCTCACGCGCTTCATCAACGCTGACCCCGAATTTATTCTCTTTCAAGCCGGTGGAAATATACGGGTGGGTTTTGGCATCGACATCCGGATTGACGCGCAATGAAATCGGCGCGATTTTGCCTAAACTTGCCGCCACTTGGTTAATCCGTTTCAATTCGGAGAGCGATTCGACGTTAAAACAACGGATACCGACTTCCAACGCGCGGCGGATTTCCGCTTCGGTTTTTGCCACGCCGGAAAACACCACTTTGCCGGCGTCGCCACCGGCGGCGAGCACGCGCTCCAGCTCCCCTTGCGACACAATGTCAAAGCCTGATCCCAATTTTGCCATCAGGTTTAAAATCGCAATATTCGGGTTGGATTTAACCGCAAAGCAGATTAAGTGCGGGTGCGCGCCGAATGCGTCGTCAAAAGCGTGCCAATGGCGTTCCAGCGTAGCGCGGGAATAAACATACAGCGGCGTGCCGAATTCGGCGGCAATTTGCGCCACCGGCACGTTTTCCGCCATCAATTGTTGATTTTGATAGTGAAAAAAATCCATGTTTAACCCTGATTGATTGATTGTGTTTCAGCCGGTTTTTCCGCAGGGAAGTAGAGCGGACCTTTCACGCCGCACGCACTTAAACCGAGCAACATCGCCGTTGTCAGCAAACACGCCAAATATTTTTTCATAACTGCCTCTTATCATTAAATAACGGCTATTTTTACCATTAATTCACGCTTTGTGCTATCACTATCGCGGCAAAATGACTATAATTTGTGCCTACTTTCCTTTAACAGACCCTAACCTATGAACGTAGCAGAATTTCACCGTCAGGTTGAACAGACTTGGAACACAATTGAAGAACAACTGGATCAGCAGGAAATTGATGTCGATTGCGACACCCACGGTTCGGTGTTTTCCATCACTTTTGAAAACGGACAGCAAATCGTGATCAACAAACAAGAGCCGTTGCTTGAGCTGTGGCTTGCCAGCAAACTGGGCGGCTATCACTTCAAATTCCGCGATGGACAGTGGCTGACCGCCGATCAACAGGAATTTTTCCAACTGTTAAATCAAGCCTTGACCGCTTATTACAGCGAAAGCGTGACCCTCGCTAATCACGTAACAAAATAATCCATGTCTGCCTTGCCGCCTAGCCCAACACTCACCACCGCACTTGCCGTATTGCAACAAGTGTTTGGTTATCATGCTTTCCGTCAGGGGCAGCAGGCGGTGATCGAAGCGGTGTTAAGCGGACAAGATACGCTGGTGGTGATGGCGACCGGCAGCGGTAAATCGCTGTGTTACCAAGTGCCTGCGCTCTGTTTTGACGGCTTGACCCTCGTGATTTCACCATTGATTTCACTGATGAAAGATCAGGTCGATCAGTTGTTGAGCAACGGCGTGGAAGCAGCGTATCTCAACTCCAGCCAATCCTTTGCCGAACAGCAACAGGTGCAGAATAAGGCGATCAACGGCGAATTGAAGCTGTTGTATATTTCGCCGGAAAAGGTGATGACCACCGGCTTTTTCCAATTTATCTGCCAATGCCAAGTCAGTTTTATTGCCATTGACGAGGCGCATTGTATTTCGCAATGGGGGCATGATTTCCGTCCGGAATATACCGCACTTGGCGGCTTGAAAAAGAGCTTTCCCGACACGCCGATTATGGCATTGACCGCCACCGCCGATCAGGCGACCCGGCAGGATATTCTGCAGTATTTGGCGTTCGAGCAGCCTTATCAATATATCGGCAGTTTTGACCGCGCCAATATCCGCTACACCTTGGTCGAAAAATACAAAGGGATTGAACAGATATGCCGCTTTGTGTTGGGGCAGAAGGGCAAGAGCGGGATCGTGTATTGCAACAGTCGCAAGAAAACCGAACAGCTGTGCGAAAGCCTGCAACGGCGCAATATCAGTTGCGCGCCGTATCATGCCGGCTTGGACATTGCCGAGCGCGAGGCGACGCAACTGGCGTTTCAGCGCGATAATATTCAAGTGGTGGTCGCCACCGTCGCCTTCGGTATGGGAATTAATAAATCCAATGTGCGTTTTGTGCTGCATTTTGATCTGCCGCGCACGATTGAAGCCTATTATCAGGAAACCGGGCGTGCCGGGCGCGACGATTTGCCGGCGGAAGCGGTGATGTTGTACGATCCGTCCGATTATGCCTGGTTAAACAAGATGTTGTTGGAAAAGCCGGAAAGCCAGCAACGCCAAGTGGAACAGCATAAATTGCAAGCCATGGGCGCCTTTGCCGAAGCGCAGACCTGCCGCCGTTTGGTGCTGTTGAACTATTTCGGCGAACACCGCACTACGCCGTGTAAAAACTGCGATATTTGCCTTGATCCGCCCAAATCCTATGACGGCTTGCTCGACGCGCAAAAAGTGATGTCGGTGATCTACCGTGTCGGGCAGAACTTCGGCTTGCATTATGTGGTGGCGGTGCTGCGCGGTTTGCAAAACCAGCGGATTAAAGATCACGGGCACGACCAACTGTCGGTGTTTGCCATCGGCAAAGAGCAGAGTCAGGAGTATTGGTTCAACGTGATCCGCCAGTTGATTCATCTCGGCTATATCGAACAGAACATTATGCAGTTTTCCGCCTTGCGCCTGACCGAAGCGGCACGCCCGATTTTGCGCGGCGAAACCGCACTTTCGCTTGCCACCCCACGTTTGTCGATGTCGGTGATTCAGCGCGGCCAAAACACCGCGCTGAAAAATTACGACAAAGACCTGTTCGCCCGTCTGCGTTTCCTGCGTAAGCAAATCGCCGACAAGGAAAGCATTCCGCCGTACATCGTGTTCAACGACGCCACCTTACAGGAAATGGCGCAACTAATGCCGACGTCCAACAGCGAAATGCTACAAATCAACGGCGTCGGTTTGCGTAAGTTGGATCGCTTCGCCCAGCCGTTTATCTCTTTGATTAAAGAACATCAAGCCAATCTGCAAAAGCAATAAAATAGCCTGTCGCCTGACCGCACTTTTGCGTTATGATGTCGCTATAATCACAGCAAATACAAAAGGGGAACATCATGAGCAGCGCATTTCAACTGGATCGGCTGGTACACGGTTACTGGCGCTTAAAAGAGTGGAATTTAACCCCACAACAACTGTTACAACTGACCGAGCAAGTGATTGAAATCGGTATCCGCACCTTTGACCATGCCGCCTGTTACGGCGCGTTTACCAATGAAGAAGCCTTCGGGCAAGCGTTAAAACTCAAACCGTCGCTGCGGCAAGAAATCACGCTGATTACCAAGTGCGGTATCCTCTTTCCAAGCCAAGAACTGCCGAATATCGACAGCCATTATTACGATAACAGCTACGAACATATCGTGGCTTCCGCCGAACGTTCGATTGCTAAAATGCAGTGCGAATATCTGGATTTGCTGCTGATTCACCGTCTCTCGCCTTGCGTTGACCCGGAGCAAGTCGCCAACGCCTTTGATGATTTACAACGCAGCGGCAAAGTGCGGTCATTCGGCGTATCCAACTACACCCCGAGTAAATTCAGTATGTTGCAATCCTATCTCAAGCAGCCGTTAGTCACCAACCAGATTCAAATTTCGCCATTGCATTTAGATCCGTTCAACGACGGCACGCTGGATTATTTAATGGAAAAACGCATTCGTCCGATGGCGTGGTCGCCGTTGGCAGGCGGCGCGCTGTTTAACAAAGATAACCCTGCCGGCGCGCGCGTGCGCAAAGCCCTGCTCGACATCGGACAACGTTTTAACGAAAGCCACTTAGACACCTTGGCATTCGCCTGGCTGCTCAGCCATCCGGCAAAAATCACGCCGGTGATCGGCTCGGGCGAACTGCGCCGGATTAAAAGGGCGGTCGAGGCGCTTGCAATCCGCTTTACCGAACAGGATTGGATTGAGGTGTATAAAGCGGCACAGGGGCATGATATTCCATAATTTAGTCGTTTTGTGAACCGAATCACTTAAAATTTTGTTAATTATGCTTTATGGTAGACTTATCCGGTCGTTGAGTATCGGATTAATCACTTACTTAAGGAGATACTATGAAAAAAACGTTACTTGTCACCGCACTTTCCCTTTGCGCTTTTGTACTGCCGACAAGCACACTGGCCGCCGACAGCGATAGTCTGAGCATTCAGGTGCAGTTGTTGGATCCGGCTAACGGCAATCAAGACATCGGCAAAATTGTGGTCACCGAATCGGATTACGGCTTGGTATTTACCCCGGAATTACGCGATCTAACACCGGGCTTGCACGGTTTTCACCTACACCAAAATCCGAGTTGTGATGCCAAAGAAAAAGACGGCAAACTGGTCGCCGGTTTAGCCGCAGGCGGGCATTGGGATCCTGAAAAAGCGGAAAAACACGGTTTCCCATGGGAAAAAGGCGCACATTTAGGGGATTTGCCGGCACTAACCGTGAACCAAGACGGCACCGCAACCAATCCGGTATTGGCGCCGCGCTTGAAAAAACTGGCTGACATCAAACAACGTTCGATTATGATTCACGCCGGTGGCGATAACCATGCCGATCACCCGGCGCCGTTGGGCGGTGGCGGTGCCAGAATGGCGTGCGGTGTAATCAAATAGTTTTATCCTTAATCAATAACCCTGACATGAATCAGGGTTATTTTTAAAAACGTATCTTTATATAAACTCCTATTAATTGACAGCACTTTTATACTATTTTTTTGTCCAATTAAAATAACGATGGAACATAATCTAGGAGTTGATATGAAAAAATATCGTGAATATGACGTTACCGATGAACGTATTTTTCATCATCGTCGCAAAATTTTGACCGCACTTGGGGTTGCCGGCAGCAGTTTGTTAGTTCCGGATTTATTGCGGGCACAAACGGTATTAGATACGGAAAATTCACTTAAACTCACACCTGAAGATAAAGTGACCGGCTATAACAACTTTTACGAATTTGGGGTTGGCAAAAACGATCCGCAAAAAAAGAGCAGGCAGTTGCAAACAAATCCCTGGACTTTAACCATTGATGGTGAAGTCCATCAACCGCTGACATTGGATTGGGACGATTTACATCACCGTTTTGCCTTGAAAGAAAGAATTTACCGTTTTCGCTGTGTAGAAGCTTGGTCAATGGTTATTCCGTGGTTAGGTTTTGAGCTCAACCAATTATTAAAGATGGTCAATCCGACTGCCAATGCCAAATATGTCCGCTTTGAAACCCTATATGATCCGCAACAAATGCCGGGACAACGCGATCGTTATCTCGGCGGCGGCATTGATTATCCTTATGTCGAAGGTTTGAGCATACAGGAAGCCATGCATCCTCTCACCTTAATGGCGGTCGGATTGTACGGCAAAGATTTATTGCCACAAAATGGCGCACCGGTACGTTTGGTCGTACCGTGGAAATACGGCTTTAAAAGCATTAAGTCGATTGTGAAAATCACCTTGACCGAACAGCAACCTTTGAATACTTGGCAAAAGCTAGCACCGCACGAATACGGTTTTTACGCCAATGTAAACCCGAATGTTGATCATCCGCGTTGGTCGCAAGCCAGCGAACGGATTATCGGCAGCGGCGGTTTGCTTTCGGTTAAACGTCAACCGACTCTAATGTTTAACGGCTATGCCGATGAGGTCTCTTCTTTATACAATCATCTCGATCTGCGGACAAATTTCTGATGTTATACCTCTTGCTTCGTATCGGTATTCATGGCGGCTGTAGCGCGCTGTTGCTATGGCTAATTTATACACTGGGATATGGCGATATCAGTGCGGTTTTTGCTGCCGATCCGGGCAAAGAATTGATCCATTTTCTAGGCTTAACCGCACTTTATCTCTTTAGCGCGCTATTTCTATTGCGGATACTGACCCAGTTGTACGGTAACGCCCGCCTACGTAGCTTTCATCGTGATTTGGGATTGTGGGCGCTATTTTGGTTACTGTTACATCTCGTAAGCTATTTATTTTTTGAATTAGCTTTCGATTACCGCCTGTTTTTCACAGAAATCGCCACCCGTCCTTACTTGCTGATCGGTAGCTTGGCTTTACTGTTATTTTTGGCGGCGGCAGTCAGTTCTTTGCCTTATCTGCGCCGGAAAATGGCAAAAAACTGGTTTTCATTACATCAATTAAGCTATTTAGCAATAATATTGGGCATTATTCATTACTATTGGTCGGTTAAAGGCATTACCCTGCAACCGCTGTTTTTTATTGCCGTAGCCGTAGCCATTATATTTTTCAAAGCCTTCGCTCATTTATTTTCCAATAAAAAGCCGCCAACGCTGAGAGTATGACGGCGTATTTATCAGACAAGCAATTAACGTTTTGCTTTAGTCAACTTTTCAGTCAATTCATAAGCATGCAGTTTTGCCAATTCGCGTGACAATTTGGACGACAGCAAGGAATAATCCACATCGCCATGTTTGGAATGCGTATTTTCCTCGGCACGGCGTTTTGCTGCCAGAATCCGATCTTTATCCAACTCGTCACCACGAATCGCCGTATCGGCCAGCACGGTTACCGTGGTCGGCTGCACTTCTAAGAAACCGCCGGAAACATAGATAATTTCCTGTCCGCTTTCTTGTTTGATTTGTAGTACGCCCGGTTTGATCTCGGTTAATAACGGGGTATGCCCGGCTAAAATCCCTAAATCCCCTTCAACCCCGGAAACCTGAATCGCATTGACTTCACCGTGAAAAATTTGCTTTTCCGCGCTGACCACCGTCAGTTCAAATGAAGATGCCATCGTATTCTCCTTTTATTTAGTGACCTAACGGGTAATATTACAATGCAATATTACCCAAGGAATGATTACATCTTCTCGGCTTTTGCCAATACTTCGTCGATAGAACCGACCATATAGAACGCTTGTTCCGGAATATGATCGTATTCGCCGTCCAAAATACCTTTAAAGCCGGCAATGGTGTCTTTTAGCGACACATATTTGCCCGGCGAACCGGTAAAGACTTCCGCCACGAAGAACGGCTGCGATAAGAAACGTTCGATTTTACGCGCACGGGCAACAACCAGTTTGTCGTCTTCCGACAACTCGTCCATCCCCAAAATCGCAATAATGTCTTTCAATTCTTTATAGCGTTGTAACGTCGATTGCACGCCACGCGCCACTTCGTAGTGATCTTTACCGACCACTAACGGATCTAATTGACGCGAAGTCGAATCCAACGGATCGACCGCCGGATAGATCCCCAATGAGGCGATCTGACGGCTTAATACCACCGTTGCATCCAAGTGGGCAAACGTGGTTGCCGGTGACGGGTCAGTCAAGTCATCCGCCGGTACGTAAACCGCTTGAATCGAGGTGATTGAGCCGGTTTTGGTTGAGGTGATCCGCTCTTGCAATACGCCCATCTCTTCCGCCAAGGTCGGCTGATAGCCTACCGCCGACGGCATACGTCCTAACAAAGCGGATACTTCCGTCCCTGCCAAGGTATAACGGTAGATGTTATCCACGAAGAACAACACATCGCGTCCTTCGTCACGAAATTTTTCCGCCATGGTCAAACCGGTTAACGCCACGCGCAAACGGTTGCCCGGCGGCTCGTTCATTTGCCCGTACACCAGTGATACTTTATCCAATACGTTGGAATCTTGCATTTCATGGTAGAAATCGTTGCCTTCGCGGGTACGCTCACCCACGCCGGCAAATACCGAATAACCGGAGTGTTCAATCGCAATATTACGGATTAACTCCATCATATTCACGGTTTTACCTACACCGGCGCCACCGAACAAACCGACTTTACCGCCCTTCGCAAACGGACACACCAAGTCGATAACTTTAATCCCGGTTTCCAGCAATTCGGTGCTATTGGATTGCTCTTCATAACTCGGGGCTTCACGGTGGATTGACCAGCTTTCTTCCGCGCCGATATCGCCTTTTTCATCAATAGGCTCCCCCAGCACATTCATGATACGCCCAAGGGTTTTCACCCCAACCGGCACTGAAATCGGGTTGTTGGTGTTGGTTACGCTCAAATGGCGTTTTAAGCCGTCTGATGAACCCATTGCGATACAACGCACCATACCGCCGCCCAACTGTTGTTGAACTTCAAGGGTTAATCCGGTTTCCACCTTTAATGCGTCATAGACTTTAGGTACCGCATCTTGTGGAAATTCAACGTCAATGACGGCACCGATGATTTGTACAATTTTTCCTGTTGCCATTACCGATCCTCTATTCTTTGGTTAAATCGCTGCCGCACCGGCAACAATTTCATTTAATTCATTTGTAATACTGGCTTGACGCGCCTTGTTGTAAACCAACTGCAAGTCGTTAATCAAGTTACCGGCATTATCCGTCGCCGACTTCATCGCCACCATCCGCGCCGCTTGTTCCGATGCCAAATTCTCGACTACCGCTTGATAAACTTGCGCTTCCAAATAACGGGTCAACAGTTTATCCAGCAGATATTTGGCGTTTGGCTCATACAGGTAATCCCAGCTGTTTTCGGTCGTCAGTTCGTCTTTTTCCAATGCAGACAGTGGAATCAGCTGCTGTACCACCGGCTTTTGCGACATGGTGTTGACGAATTTATTGTAAACCACATAAATCGCGTCATATTCGCCGTTGCTATAGCGGTCAAACATCGCATTGGCAATCCCGATAATCTGCTCAACCGACGGCGTATCGCCCATTCCTGAAGTTTGTCCGCGAATGGTTAAACCCAACGAATGGAAAAAACTGATCGCTTTTGAACCGAGCAAGCCGACTTCGACACTGACTTGCTTGTCTTTCCATTGTTTAATCTCGTTAAGTGCGGTTTTAAACAAATTAACGTTTAAACCGCCGCACAAACCACGGTCAGTCGAAATCACCAAAAAGCCGACTTTTTTGATTTCCCGTTCCACCAAAAAAGGATGCTGATACTCAATATTACCTTTGGATACATGGCTAATTACGTTACGTATTGCGGTTGAATACGGACGTGAAGAAGACATGCGTTCCTGCGTTTTTCGCATTTTTGAGGCTGCCACCATTTCCATTGCCTTGGTGATTTTTTGCGTACTTTTCACGCTGGCAATTTTGGTTCTGATCTCTTTCGCACCTGCCATTTCATCTCTCCGTTAGGTCAATATTTACCATGCACCTTTGGTTTTGAAGTTATCCAGGATAGATTTCAGTTTATCCTTGATTTCATCATTGTAGTCGCCGGTTTTGGACAGCTCTTTTAAGAATTCCGCTTCATGATTATTGGCAAAATCAAATAAGCTGCTTTCAAACGAACCGATACGATCCAACTCGACATCATCAAGATAACCGAATTCCACCGCAAACAGCACCAACGCTTGTTGTCCGACGCTTAATGGCGAGTATTGGGTTTGTTTCAGTAATTCCGTCACTTTTTGACCGTGTGACAACTGTTTACGGGTTGTGTCGTCCAAATCGGAAGCAAACTGGGCAAACGCCGCCAATTCGCGGTACTGCGCAAGTGCGGTACGGATACCACCCGCCAGTTTTTTAACCACTTTGGTTTGCGCCGCACCACCGACGCGCGAGACCGAAATCCCCGGGTTAACCGCCGGACGGATCCCGGAGTTAAACAGATCGGATTCCAAAAAAATCTGCCCGTCGGTAATGGAGATCACGTTGGTTGGTACGAATGCGGAAACGTCACCGGCTTGGGTTTCGATAATCGGCAATGCGGTTAAAGAACCGGTTTTGCCTTTCACCCGGCCATTAGTGAATTTTTCAACGTATTCCGCGCTAACGCGCGCCGCACGTTCTAATAGACGTGAGTGCAAATAGAATACATCCCCTGGGAATGCTTCACGACCCGGCGGACGGCGTAATAATAGGGAAATTTGACGGTAAGCAACCGCTTGCTTAGACAAATCGTCATACACGATCAACGCATCTTCGCCGTTGTCACGGAAAAATTCGCCCATCGCACAACCGGCGTATGGCGCAAGGTATTGCAATGCGGCAGATTCCGCAGCAGACGCGACGACCACGATAGTGTTGTCTAATGCGCCGTGTTCTTCCAATTTACGCACCACATTGGCGATTGTAGAGGCTTTCTGCCCAATTGCCACATAGATACATTTAATATCGGAATCGCGTTGGTTGATGATTGCATCAATCGCAAGTGCGGTTTTACCGGTTTGACGGTCACCGATAATCAGCTCACGCTGACCGCGACCGATTGGCACCATCGAGTCTACCGCTTTATAACCTGTCTGTACCGGCTGATCAACCGATTTACGGTCGATAACGCCCGGCGCAATCACTTCAATCGGCGAATACGCATCGGCAACGATTTCGCCTTTGCCGTCAATCGGTTGCCCTAAGGTATTAACCACACGACCTAACAAATTACGACCGACCGGTACTTCCAAAATACGCCCGGTACATTGCACTTCCATGCCTTCGGCTAAATCGGAATAAGGCCCCATCACCACCGCGCCGACCGAATCGCGTTCCAAGTTGAGCGCAATCGCAAAACGGTTACCCGGCAGGGCAATCATTTCCCCTTGCATCGCATCACTTAAGCCGTTAATGCGGATAATACCGTCACTTACCGACACGATAGTGCCGGTATTACGCGCTTCGCTCGTTACGCTAAAATCGGCAATCCGTTTCTTAATCAGTTCACTAATTTCTGTAGAATTCAGTTGCATCTTCTATTCCTCTTACAATTGCAATTCATTTGCCAAACGCGCTAATTGACCGCGACTGCTGCCGTCGATGACCAAGTCACCGCTGCGAATCAACGCCCCGCCAATCAGGCTTTTATCAATGCTGCAATTTAATTTCACTTTGCGGGCAAGTTTCTTTTCCATTGCCTGGAGAATATTTTGTTGTTGTTGCTGCGTTAATGGTTCGGCGGAAATGACTTCAACCTCAGCCAGGGATTTATACTCATCCACTAGCTGTTCGAACAGACGAAGCACTTCGGGTAACGCCAGTAAGCGTTTATTTTCTGCCATTAAACGGATAAGGTTTTGCCCGTACTGATCCAGCTGATCACCACAAATTTGAATCAAGGTTGCGGCGGCTTTTGGCGGTGAAAACGATTCTTTCAGAAAATTTTTAATCTGATCATTTTCAGTCACGGCAGCGCTAAAATTCAACATTTGCTGCCATTGCTCCAACCGGTTCTGTTCCACCGCAAAATCAAATGCGGCTTTAGCATAGGGGCGTGCGACTGTGATGTATTCTGACATTAGCCCCACCTTCCTTATAGTTCTGCAACAAGTTTATCAATGATGTCGCTATTTGCCGCTTCATCAATTGAACGACCCACAATTTTTTCTGCACCAGCCAACGCCAATGAAGCCACTTTAACGCGCAACTCTTCTTGTGCCCGTTTGCGTTCGGCTTGCACTTCGGCATAACCTTGCTCGATAATTTTGGCTTTGACCGACTCGGCTTCAGACCGCACTTCATCCAAAATTTCATTGCGACGTTTATTCGCCAGATCGATGATCTCTTGCGCTTGTTTTTTGGCTGCATTGAGCTCTTGCTCTAACAGCACTTTGGTATCCGCTTGCTCTTGCTTCGCCGCTTCGGCAGACGCCAAGGCATTGGCAATCCCAGCCTGACGCTCTTCAATCGCTTTGATAATCGGTGGCCAGACAAATTTCATGCAAAACCAGACAAACAGTAGGAATGCAATCGATTGTCCGATTAGTGTTGCGTTAATATCCACAACGTCCTCCTCAATAATGGTTATAGGTAGCTACAGCCTTGATTTGGCTATAACGCAAAAAATTAACCTAATAACGCAGTAAACGGACTGACGAAGATGAAATACAATGCAATACCAACCGCAATCATTGAAATCGCATCAAGTAAACCTGCCACGATAAACATTTTGGTCAACAAAGAGTTAGCCAATTCAGGTTGACGGGCTGCCGACTCCATATATTTACCGCCCAATAATGCAAAGCCAATAGCGGTGCCGAATGCCGCAATTGAAATCATAATTGCAGAAGCGAAAATTGTTGCCGTGATTACAGTTTCCATGAGTTTCTCCATGTTTAAGTTAAAGTGTTGGCAAAATTGCCGGGTTAAAAATAAAAGTTAAAAATTAATGTTCCGCTTTATTATACGCGATACTGATATAGACAATGGTTAACATCATAAAGATAAAGGCTTGCAATACCACCACCAAAATGTGGAAGATTGCCCATACCAGATGTAAGCCGATCCCCAAACCGCCGACCAGATAGTTGGCGGAGTAGGTCAAGGCGATCAAAATAAAAATTAATTCGCCGGCATAGAGGTTACCGAATAGACGCAAGCCCAATGAAACCGGTTTAGCCAATAAGGTGACGGTTTCTAACAGGAAGTTAACCGGGATAAACACCGGATGGGTGAACGGGTGCATAGTGTACTCTTTCACCAAACCCCCGAAGCCTTTGGATTTGACGGTGTAGATAATGATCAGGAAAAATACCGCAATCGACATGCCGAAAGTCACGTTCATATCTGCGGTCGGTACCGCACGCAGGTATTCAAAGCCCAACGCATGGGCAATTTGCGGTAAATAATCGACCGGCACCAAGTCGATGGTGTTCATTAATAACACCCAAACGAAAACGGTTAGTCCTAATGGACCAATAAAATTACGGCTGCCGTGGAAGTTTTCTTTCACCACGCCGTCAACCCATTCCACCATCATTTCGACCGCACATTGCCATTTGCCCGGCACGCCGCTAGTCGCTTTTTTCGCGGCTTTACGGAAAAAATAGATGAACAAGAATCCGGTTACGACGGCAAAAAATAAAGAGTCGATATTGACCGACCAAAATCCTTCGCCCTTGTTGAGAAACGAAAGGTGATGTTGAATATATTCAATAGAGGTTGGGGATGAACCTTCGGCAGCCATACAGTTTCCTACTTCGTCAGTGAGTTAGTTTTTAGCTTTTGTATCGAACATCCGCCCCAATACAAAAGGTAAAAGGTTATTAAGTAAAATAAAGCAAAAATAACCCGCAAAAAAGACAATCGGGTTCAATTCGATATTGATGAACACCAGCAATAACAAAATGATCATCAAGGCGATTTTTATTCCTTCCCCCCGGTAGAGTATTTTCGCTTTATTTGCTATCGGCGAATCCGCCTGCAGATAAAAGACATAAACCGCAAAAACCATCTGTGGCAGCCAAGCTATCACGGATCCCAACAAAAAAGAGAGGGAAAGTGCCGATTGTAACAGATAAAATAACGCATAACCGATTAATATCAATGCGAATTCGATAATAAAGACTTTGCTATAAAGCTTTTTATTTTTATCCAGTACCGCCGACATCTCATATCCTGTTACTTAACCGAAATAGAACTTAGCTATTCATGGTTAATTTATGTACAACACTTTAACTCTAACGAGGTAAATTAGGTACAAATAAAACTGGCATAAATTATACGGTCAGATTAAATTATTGCAACGATTAAAGGGCGTAAAAATGCTATCTGCTTAACAATTACTAAAAAAATTTTACTTTTTTATCACAATAAATGATAAAGCCCTCGTTTATCCATTTTTGATAACCCGATTTTTAACCTTTTACCAGAATAATCAAGTGCCTTTCTCCGACCAATTGCGGCACGGACAACTTCATTTTTTGCTGCAATACAAAGTGCGGTTGCAGTTCGCCCAATTCATCGGGATTAAAAATCCCTTTCAAGGCATAAAACCGCCCTGAATCCGCCACTAAATGCCGACACCAGGCGGTCATATCCTGTAATGAAGCAAACGCGCGGCTAAGCACCCCGTCGAACCGCACTTCGGGCTGATATTCCTCAACCCGGCTTTGAATCGGCGTGACGTTAGTCAAACCTAACTGACGAATGACTTGACGGATAAAGGTAATCCGCTTGCCGAGACTGTCCAACAACACATATTGCTGATCGGGGTTGATAATCGCCAACGGAATGCCGGGCAAGCCCGGTCCGGTGCCGACATCGATAAAGCGCGAACCTTGTAAATAAGGACTCACCACCAAACTGTCGAGAATGTGCTTCACCAGCATTTCCTGCGGATCACGCACCGATGTCAGGTTATACGCCTTGTTCCATTTATTCAACAATTCAACAAAAGCAACCAATTGCTGCTTTTGCTGATCGTTGACCGAAAGTGCGGTTTGCGCCAGCAGCTGATCCAATTTTGCCCGTAATTCAATCGCCAACGTCATTATTCATCCCCACGTTTGAGCATACCTTGTTTTTTCAAATTCACCAGCAAGATTGAGATCGCCGCCGGGGTCACCCCGGAAATACGCGAAGCTTGTCCGATCGAGATCGGACGGTGCTGGGTCAATTTCAACCGCACTTCGTTGGACAAGCCGTTGACTTTATCGTAATCAAATTCCGGCGGAATCGCAGTGCTTTCATGCCGTTTATGCCGTGCGATCTCTTCGTATTGATGTTCGATATAACCTTGGTATTTAATCGAAATTTCCACCTGCTCCGCCGCTTGCGCATCGGCACACGCCGGGGCGAAGGCTGAAAGTGCGGTCAGGGTTTTATAATCCACTTCCGGACGGCGCAACAGATCTTCACCGCTGGCTTCGCGGGTTAGTGGGCTATTTAAAATCGCATTGACTTCATTCAAATGTTCCGATTGGGGATGAATCCAAATTTGGCGCAAGCGCTGTTGTTCTTGTTCAATATTTTCCAGTTTTTGATTAAAACGCGCCCAACGAGCTTCATCAATCAAGCCCAGTTCACGTCCAATCGGGGTTAAGCGCAGATCAGCATTGTCTTCACGCAGCAACAAACGGTATTCGGCACGCGAAGTGAACACCCGATAAGGTTCTTTGGTGCCCAGCGTACACAGATCATCGACCAGCACGCCTAAATAGGCTTGATCACGGCGCGGATACCAAGCGGCTTTTTGCTGTACAAACAAACCGGCATTGATCCCGGCAAGCAAACCTTGCGCCGCCGCTTCTTCATAACCGGTGGTACCGTTGATCTGCCCGGCAAAAAACAGACCGTTGATCGCTTTGGTTTCCAATGACGGTTTCAGATCGCGCGGATCGAAATAATCATATTCGATCGCATAACCCGGTTTCATGATCCGTGCTTTTTCCAAACCCTTCATCGAATTGACGATCCCCATTTGCACGTCAAACGGCAAACTGGTCGAGATCCCATTCGGGTAGATCTCATTGCTGGTTAAACCTTCCGGTTCTAAGTAGATCTGATGGCTGTTGCGCTCGGCAAAACGCATTACTTTATCTTCGATCGACGGGCAATAACGCGGCCCGATCCCTTCGATCACCCCGGCATACATCGGACTGCGATCCAAATTGGCACGGATCAGATCATGGGCTTTTTCATTGGTATGGGTGATATAACACGGGATCTGACGCGGATGTTGATCGACTGATCCCATAAACGAAAAGACCGGCAGGATCGTATCGCCGTGCTGCTGTTCCAATACCGAAAAATCAATGGTGCGCGCATCTAAGCGCGGCGGGGTGCCTGTTTTCAAACGATCAACGCGTAAATTCAATTCACGCAACCGATCTGCCAACATGATCGACGCCGGATCACCGGCACGACCGCCGACATAATTTTCCATGCCTATATGGATCTTGCCGGCTAAGAACGTCCCGGCAGTCAACACCACCGCTTTGGCACGGAAAGTCAGCCCCATTTTGGTACTAACCCCGCTGATACGATCCTGATCCAATAAAATATCAACCACTTCCTGTTGGAAAATATCGAGATTTTCTTGATTTTCCAAGGCGATCCGCACGGCTTGGCGATATAACACCCGATCCGCCTGCGCACGGGTAGCACGCACCGCCGGACCTTTACTGCTGTTCAAGGTACGGAATTGAATCCCGGCCTGATCCGTAGCCGTTGCCATTAAACCGCCCATGGCATCGATCTCTTTGACCAAATGCCCTTTGCCGATGCCGCCAATCGCCGGATTACAGGACATCTGCCCTAAGGTATCGACATTGTGGGTCAATAATAGGGTTTTCAAGCCCATTCGTGCCGGTGCAAGTGCCGCTTCCGTGCCAGCATGACCGCCACCGACGACGATCACATCATAAGTTTCTGTATAAATCATAAAATGCCTTGTTTGATCCGGATACGATCAATTCGATCTTGCGTTGATCAATGATCGTAAAATTGGGCGCTATTCTACTGAATTTAATCAGAGGGTGAAAGGAAATTTATTAACTTGATCCGTGGTGTCGATCATACGGATCAAATTTTGATCGCCGGCGTATAAAGAAAAGATCTTTTTATATATAAAGATCTTATTATTGTTATTATTAGCCGGTAGTGATCCTGTGAAGAAAGCCGTTTTTTCTTTTAATTATAAGATCTTGATCCATTTTGGATCGTGTGAAAAAGATCGCTTGTCGCTTAATAAATCTTGTGGATAACGTGCGGTTTTATCCACAGCCCGATTTGCTTTAATTGTTATTCAAATAATAAATACAGTTTATCTACACTTATAATCGTCGTTATCCACAAGCGAACTTTTTTCGTTTTGCTGGTTTTTTAAGCGGATTATTTCAGTTGATCGATAAATTGCGGTAACCAGTTATCTGCCGCCTGATCATGATCGAAACAATTAAGCACATCAATTTTTAAACTATCAGCTAGCTTAATAGCTTGTTTCTGATTTAGCACTGCTTCGATTTTATTGACCGAAAAACAGAAGGTATCATAATCGGAATTCCCCAACCCGATCACTGCAAACCGCACTTGGCTTAAATCATCGATTTCCTGCTCGATATGTTCAAATAACGGCGATAAGTTATCCGGCAGATCACCTGCGCCGTGGGTTGAAGTGACAATTAGCCAATATTGAAAATCGTTGATCTGATCCCAATTCGCACCATGCAAAAGTGCGGTTTTGATCCCGTGTTGTTGCAACACATCCTCGCAATGCTCCGCTAAATATTCCGCGCTGCCGAGGGTGCTGCCGCTGATAATACAAACTGTTTGCTGCATCATATTTTTCTCTTTTTTGTTAATTAACGGCTTAAAATCGCAATATATCGCTGTAACTCCGCTATTTCATAACCGGCTATCAATGATAAAAGCGCGTTGGGCTGCTGTTGGTGCTGGTAGTCATCGAAACATTGATAATATTTTGCCCTGTCACTGAATTTAATATCAATCGGCAAATAACCGCACTTCATCAATTCAAAATTCAACAATAACCGCCCTGTGCGTCCGTTACCGTCAATAAACGGGTGAATGCTTTCAAAAGCCAAATGCAGCCACGCTATCGCCTCTATCGGGTGTTGGTGCTGTAATTTATCGGCATAATCAGCAAGTAATGCGTCCATTTGTTCGGCGATTAAGTGCGGTTGCGCCGGTTCATTGTCTGCGCCCATGATTCGCACCGGAACACGCCGATATACGCCTTTATTCTCTGCGTCATTCATCAGCACCAGCGAATGAATTTCTTTAATCGTACGCTCGGTTAATGGCTCACGGTTTGCCACCAGCTCAAACAGATAATTAAAAGCGTCTTTGTAGCCGATAACCTCTAAATGTTCTCTGATAGGTTTTTCAGCAATGGTTATGCCGTCACGCAAAATCAAAGCCGTTTCCCGCAGTGTCAGCGTGTTACCTTCGATAGCGTTAGAATTATAAGAAGATTCGATAATAAACTCTTCTTGCAGCCGTTTTAGCTCTGCCGCACTCAAGGGGCGCAATGCCGACAATTGATTTTTTAACTCGTCAATGTGTTGTATTTGCTCTGTCATTTCATCAGCCCTTAGCTTTGCGAATTGTCAAAATAGAAATTACTTATTATGCGCTATATTTAATCATAACTATGCATACTGTACTAGCATACAGTTAGGTGTTTATTCTGTGACTATTGGGCTTGGTGCCTAGCTTTCTACATAGTCCGCCCAATCCTGTAACATTTGCGTTTATTGTAGCGGTAAGCCGTTACCGTCTGCCAATGAATAGGCGGTTTGCTTCGGTTTTGCGTTCTTAATCTTGCTGTCAGAAAGTGGCTTAACTCGCCTTGCCATGAGTGGAACTCCTGAACTTTATTTGAGGTTTAGTTTTTTAATCGTTCAATTAAAAAAGCGTCCATTGCTGAACGCCTTTAGGGTTGGTGTCAATTGCACGACCGATAAAATCTTGCTTGCATATGGTGCAGATTTAGGCAGACAAGCATTACTGTACCTTGTACTGAGAATTTAATTGGTCAAGTTTACTGCCAATACTTTGCTGCAACTCAACCATTTGTCTTTGAAGTAATTCTATTTCTTCTTTATCTTTATCTGTTTGATTATCTTTCAAATAAAGTTCATAAAGCTTAATTGAAATCATATTCCCCTGATAAATTCCAATACGGATATCCTGAACTTCTTGACTCTTTATCTTTAAACCAAACAAAGAATTATTAGTAGATTCTAACAGCGCTTTTGATCGCCCCATTATAACTTTTATTGCTGAACTATCACTGTTTTTACTTGCAGAAACCAACTCTTGATTAAGTTCCGATGCTTTAGTATTAGAAGTATTAACCACAGAATTAATAGCTAATAAATCCGTACGAATATCAGCGTCATTTTGTGATGACAGGGTTTCTTTTTGTGCTATGAAATTACCTTCACTAGTGGTGATAGCGGTGTCGTTTTTTTCATTGTCACAGCCAGTTAATAGCGATAATGCTGCTAAAGCCAAGATAACTATTTTTTTCATAACATATCCTTTTTAACAGTAATTATTTCTGTAAATTCGGTTTGATTGCACCGTTCCTCCACAGGCAAGCACGGCATGTCCTGCGGTGCCTAATTGCTGTTATTATGTCGCCGAAGCAAAACACTAGCAGCAATCTAAATGCTAACACAACTTAGTGAGTTCTTTATTTTGTTTTTGTTCTCTATATAAAAATTTATAGTTCCCTGTTTTTGAAGATTTATCCTTTTTTATCCCTGTGGTGATCTTGTTTTTCATTTTTATATTCAGTGAGTTATGGATTTATTGTTCCCTATTTATTTTTCAAAAATGGCATTTTTAGGGAGTAAATTTAGGGAGTTAAGGTGATAGTATAAAACAGGGAACAAAAAAAGTGATATAGAGTGATAAAATATGATTAACAGTGATGAATAGATTTTAGCTAAATGATTGATGTTATTGGGTTTTATTGGGCGATATACGGAAGTATGAAACAGTATGATTAGTGAAGTGGCGGAAGAGAATGGGAGTTGAACCCACCCGAGACTGCTGGCAGCCTCAACAGGATTTGAAGTCCTGCCGCTTCACCGGAAACGACGCTCTTCCATTGATAATCACAATATTGTACTGAATTTTAATTCAAATAGCATTAAAATCAATATATCTCTTGTTATTATTTGAATTCGGGGCGGTTATGAACCAACTTTATCGCGCATTACCTTCAATCGACAAAATTTTGAATACCCCGCAGGGGCAATTGCTGAGCGAGCGGTTCGGGCATTCGGCGGTGGTGGCGCAGTTGCGTAGTTTGTTGCAGCAGGCGCGGGTGCAGATTCGGCAACAACAGCAGCTGCCGCGCTATTTCAGTGATTTTAGCGCGTTGTATAAAAAAGTGGCGCATGAACTGCAACAGCAACAGCAGGTGGCGATCAAGAAAGTGCATAACCTGACCGGGACGGTGTTGCACACCAACTTAGGACGTGCGTTGTGGGGGCGGTCGGCGCAACAGGCGGCGTTAGGCGCAATGCAAGAAAACGTGGCGTTGGAATTTGATTTGGCGCAGGGCAAACGCAGCCATCGCGATCAATATTGCAGCGACTTGTTGGCGCAGTTGTGCGGGGCGGAAGCGGCGTGTATCGTGAATAACAATGCGGCGGCGGTGTTGTTGCTGCTGGCGACCTTTGCCAGCGGTAAAGAGGTGATTATTTCACGCGGCGAGCTGATTGAAATCGGCGGTGCGTTTCGCATTCCGGACATTATGCAGCAAGCCGGTTGTAAACTGGTGGAAGTCGGCACGACGAACCGCACCCGTTTAACCGATTATCAGCAACAAATCAACGAAAATACCGCACTTTTGCTGAAAGTTCACAGCAGCAACTACCAAATTTGCGGTTTTACCGAAAGTGTCGGCGAAGCGGAATTGGCGCAGTTGGCGCAACAACAGCAACTGCCGTTAATCAGCGATTTGGGCAGTGGCGCATTAGTCGATCTCGGTCGATACGGTTTGCCGACCGAACCGACCCCGCAAAAAATGTTGGCAGACGGCGTGGATTTGGTCTGTTTTTCCGGTGATAAACTACTTGGCGGACCGCAAGCGGGCATTATCGTCGGCAAAAAAGCCTATATCGAGCAGTTGCAACAGCACCCGCTCAAACGGGTGTTGCGTTGCGACAAGGTGATTTTAGCCGGTTTGGAAGCCACTTTGCGTGATTATCTATTCCCGGAAAAATTAGCGCACAGCAACCCGACTTTGCAGTTATTAACCCAAGATGTGGGCCAATTACAAGCGATTGCCGAGCCGCTATTGGCCAAGTTGCAAGAAAAACTGGGCGCGGATTATGGCTTGCAGATCGAAGCCAGTTCGGCACAGATCGGTAGCGGATCGCAACCGATGTCCCGCATTCCGTCATTAGCGATCACCTTGCGACCGCACTCGGGCAAAAATGAGGAGTTAATGCAGTTGATCCGTTCGTTGAAACAGCTGAGCCAGCCGATTATCGGGCGGATTGAACAGCAAAAACTGTGGTTGGATTTGCGCAGTCTTGCCAATCCGCAACAACTTTTTATCACCTTGGACGAATTATGATTATAGTCAGCGCAGGACACGTCGATCACGGCAAAACCGCCTTGATTCGCGCCCTCACCGGCACCGACACCACCCATTTGCCGGAAGAAAAAAAACGCGGCATGACCATTGATTTGGGCTATGCCTATTTGCCGTACGGCGATCAGATTTTGGGTTTTATTGATGTGCCGGGGCACGAACGCTTTTTATCCAATATGCTTGCCGGTGTCGGCGGCGTGCAGTATGCGCTGTTGCTGGTGGCAGCCGACGAGGGGATTAAGCCGCAAACCGAAGAACATCTTGCCATTCTTAACTTATTGGATTTTAAAGAAATTATTGTAGTAATCAGCAAGGCGGATAAAGCCTCGGCGGAACAAATTAACCAGTTGCAACAACAGTTAAAACAACGTTATCCGTTTTTGACGCAAAGTGCGGTTTTTGCCACGTCAACGGTAAACGGGCAAGGAATTGGCGAGCTAAAACGGTATTTATTCGGATTAAGCCAAAAAAATCAGGCTAGCGAAAAACCGTTCCGTTATGCGATTGACCGCACTTTTCATATCAAAGGCGCGGGCAAAGTGGTGACCGGCACGGCATTTGCCGGACAAGTGGCGATTGATGACACGCTATTTTTATCCAGCCAGCTGAAACAAACGATTCGGGTGAAGAATATCCATGCGCAAAATCAGCAAAATACCCACGGCGTGGCTGGGCAACGCTTGGCGTTAAATTTAGCCGCCGATCAACTGGCAATCACACGCGGCGACTGGCTGTTTTCCCATGCGCAAGCACAAGCCAACGATCGGATTACGCTGTTGTTAAATCCGATTCAGGCGTTAAAAGCCAGCCAAGCCGTGCATATTTATCACGCCGCCAGCCACACTGTCGGCAAATTGACGTTGTTGGAGCAAAGTGCGGTTGAAACGGCTTCAATGCAACAGAATGAAAAAGTACTTGCCGAACTGATATTACAACAGCCACTGTTTTTGGCGTTTGGCGATAAAGTGATTGTGCGCAGCGGCGATAATCAACACACCCTTGCCGGCGCGAGTGTGTTGGAAATCGCCTCGCCGCAACGGTATAAACGCCAACCGGCGCGTTTGGCATATTTGTGGCAATTGGCGCAAGCGGAAACCCAGGCACAGCGGATTAGCCGCTATTTACAACGGGGTTGTGTTGAACAAACCGCACTTTGCTGGGCGGAACAGTTAACTGAAACGCAGTTTGCCGAGTTGCAGACGACGTTAGCATTTACTGCGTTGCAAGGCTATGTGTTTAATCAGGATTATCGGCAACAACAGCAGCAAAAATTAGTGCAAGCGTTGCATTTGTATCATCAGCAACATCCTGATCAATTAGGTATTTCCAAAGCGCGTTTGCAACGCATGGCGGCACTGAAACAACCGCAAAGCGTGATTTATCACTTTATCCAGACGTTGCTGCAACAAGGGGATTTGGCACAAACCCGCGGTTGGATTCATTTGCCCGATCATAAAATTGCCTTCACCGAGGAGGAACAACAGTTGTGGCAACGCACCGAAGCGGCATTTTTAGCGGCGCAGGGGCAAGCGGTTTGGGTGCGCGATCTTGCCAAACTATTGGCAATCGATGAAAGTGTGATGCGTAATTTTCTGTATAAAGCCGGTAAACTGGGCTATCTGACCGCGATTATCAAAGACCGCTTTTTCTTAACTGAAACTCTGTATGCTTATGCCGAACGGATTAAAGTGCATATTGAACAACACGGGGCGATTTCGGTGAATGAGCTGCGCGATCAGTTGCAATTCGGGCGGAAAATGACGGTGCAGTTAATCGAATATTTCGACAAGTGCGGTTTTTTGCGGCGCAAAGGCGATCAGCATTTACTACGCGATGCGGATATTTTCGAACAAATTTAGCGGATAAAAAACGCCTTAATGTTGATCTGCCCCCCAAAAGTTGGACTGCAAAACCAACTGACTAAGGTGCAGATTTTTATGACTAAATATACCCAAGTATTGAAACAACAAATCGTTGAATATTATTTTCAACATCATCAATCTATCAGCAAAACCGCAACACATTTTCAGGTTGCCCAACGCAGTATTCGCCAATGGATTGCACAATATCAATATTCCGGTCTTGATGGGCTAGCCGTCCTAGATATACAACGAAAATATAGGCTTGAAGATAAACTGAAAGCCATTGAATATATACAACACACCGAACTGACCTGGGCGTATCAAACGGCAGTGTTGTTTATCAATGGTTGCAACGTTTCAAACAATTTGGCATAAATGGACTGATTGATAAGCCCAAAGGACGACCAGCCGTGAATAAACCGAATAAATCGAAAAAACACGTTAAGCCATTAACGCCGTTAAAACAATTAGAACAAGAGAATTTACGTTTGCGTGCGGAGAATGCCATCTTAAAAAAGTCGATGGAATTATCCCTGAAAGACGAAGCCGAAAGGCAGAAAACGCCTACGAGAAGTTAGTGACAGATATCACTGAATTTAAAGCGAAAGACGGTAATAAGGTTTATTTATCGCCAATGGTAGATTTATTTAACAATGAGGTGATTGCCTATCAACTTGGTCGTCGTCCAAACCGGGCACTGGTTGAGCAGATGTTGCGACAAGCCGTGAATAAGCTCCCGAAGGAGGCAACGCCGATATTACATTCAGACCAAGGCCGGCAGTATCAAATGCCGTCTTATCGCAAGATATTGGCAGATAATCAGATTCAAATCAGTATGTCGAGAAAGGGAAATTGTTTGGATAATGGCGCAATGGAAAGTTTTTTCGGCAGGCTGAAGACAGAATGTTTTTATGTTCGGCAATTTGATACGGCAGATGACATTGAGCAGGCGGTTCATCAATATATTGAGTATTACAATACTGAACGAATTCAAGTAAGATTAAAAGGATTAAACCCGATACAATATCGAACTCAATCCGTTCATTAAGCAGTCCAACTTTTTGGGGTCAGATCATGCCACACACGGGGTTTATTTTTAGCCAACTGCGCTATTGTGAACGTTTATACACCACTCCTAACGTTTTCGGTTGGGAACCGAACAGACGAATCAGCTGTGCCAAAAACAACTCGCCGGCGGCAATTGCGTCGCTTAAGGCGTTATGCGCTACATATTCCGGCAAGTGGTAATGCCGGCGCACCGTCGTCAATTGATAATGAGGGTTAATCGCCTGGGCTTGCGTACTAACAAACGAGCGCTCGATTTTCAAGGTATCCAACCAAAGTAGCGGGAAAAACGGCATTTTGTAATGCATTGCCAGATAGTGATTGATAAAACGCCGTTCAATGCTCGAACCGTGAGCAATCACGATTCTGCCGCGCATTAAAGTGAACAGGGTGGACATCACTTGCTCCAAGGCGACCGCGCTTTGTAACATTTGCGGCACAATGTGGTTAATCACCGCGGTATCCTGTTTAACGATCTGATCGGCAACAAACTGGTGCCATGAGCCTGACAGCTTCAAGGTTAAACAATCAATCGGCACCGCCGCCGCACTCAAAATATGATCGATCATCGGGTTCAAACCGCTGGTTTCAAAATCAATCGCCAGATAATTCAGCCGGGTCAGATCCGCCGCCAATTCCGGGTAAGGCATATCAAACAGCGGTAATAACTCCGCCGGGCAACGCTTTGACTGCACTAATTTCCGCCGTTGTTTTTCCAGCTTCGACAATGGATCAAACCGTTGCAACCAACGCGACAATACACTGCTCATCGGATTAACCCTTTCTGTGAAAAGCGCAATTCTGCCGCTTCCTGCAATTTGGCAATTAAACGGAAAGCATCTTTTAAATTATTCCGTTCGAACGAAGTCAGCTCATCCGGGGCAATATGGTTGGTCAGCAGCTGCTGTCGGCGCAGCGCTTGCAATTGATATTTAAACCGCACTTCGCATACGAAACGGTAGGCGCCTAAAATATCATCCAAGGTTTCTTTGTTGATCACCTTGTTCTCATAACAGGCGATAAACCGCGCCTCGGTGGATTTCGTCTGCCCGATACCGGCGGACAATGCATAAATCCGTCCCAAATCGACCAATAAGCTGATCGCCCGTTTTTTCAGATTCAGTTTGTTTTTATGCTCGCCGTCTTTGATCAACACAAAGTTTCTGAAGATACTCAACGGCGGTTTGACCCGAATTGTATTTGCCACCATAAACGCCAAAAAACGGCGGTTATGCTGCACTAACTTGGCAAAAAAACCGGTAAGCCGCTCTGCCAAATCAGTTGAACCATGGATGGCTCGCAGATCCATAAATACCGACGCATTTAGTAATCCTTCCAACTCCGGATTCACAATCCAATGTTTGAAATCCGCTTGCCAACGGGTGAGGGATTGGCACCATTTCGGATTAGACGCCATATATCCGCCGGAGCAATGCGCATAACCGCACTTGTCCAAACCGTCGTTGACAAAGGTCGCCAGCTGCGAAAAATAGGCTTGCTCGGATGGCTCTAATTCCCGCTCGGTGATAATCGCATTATCTTGATCGGAGAGCGGATGGATTTCATAACGCGCCTGTGAACCGGCAACGAACCAACTATAGGCACAAGGCGGGGCGCCAAACCGGTGCTCCGCCATCATCAACAGTTTTTGGTGAAATGCATCGGCAATCAGGGTCATCACCTGCATAATATTGCGATAATCCACGCCGCTTTCGATTAAGCCTTCGAAAATCGCTTGCCGTTTTGCCGACAAATCCACCAACAAGGCTAAACTATCGGCTTGGAAAATATGATTAATCATAAAAATAGACTGGGTGCTGTTTTTCTGCACCAAATCCGTCGCAGTAAGAATGCCGATCACTTTTTCATTTTCGATCACCGGTAAATTACGAAGATTATGTTGCATCATCAAAGAAATGGCGTTCAGCACCAATTCGCTGGCGGCAACCGTCGGTGGGTCGGCGGTCATAATATGGCTGATCGGCAAATTGACATCCAATGCCTGCGCCACCACTTTTTTGGTCATATCGCGATCATTGACGATCCCGACCAATTTGCCATGCCGCATAACCAACGCTGACGAGCGCCGTTGACGGCACATACTTGCCGCCGTTTCCTTGATGGTAGCCGACGCTTCGACCGTTGCAATTTTACGGTTCGCCACCTCGACCACGCTTTTCATAAAAATCCCGTCCTGGTTTTGCAACCAAGTGCTTTTTGACGCCTCATGCAGGCGCACACCGGCTTCGCTGGCAAAATAAGCGGCATATTGCGGGTGTTGCTGCACGATACCGCTCAACAGCGCATAGGGAATCTGATAAATCAGGCTGTTTTCAATCGCACAGGCGGTATATTGCTCGTCTTCTTTCGGGTTAAAAATACTGAATCCGAAAATACTGCCGCTTTCCAAGCGGGCACGTAGCTCGCCATTCGGTTTTTTCTGTTCGACCGCCCCGATCCGAATCAAATATAAACAACGTTTATCCGCCTGTTCCTCAAATGCAATCACTTCACCTTGCGGAATATAGCGGATTTCAATATTGGCTGCAATTTGGCTAATCAACGTTTTCGGCAGGTGATGAAACGGATCAACCTGTGCAATAAACCATTCAATATTCGGAATTAAAGAAGAATCCACGGCATTTCCTTATCTGGAGAAATAACAAATAAATTTATTTTAACCAGTGTAAAAAGCAAAGGCACCTTAAATTCAATATTCAAGGTGCCTTTTTCTATTTCACGTCACGGTCCAAACCATCAAGTGCGGTATTTTTTCCACAAGCGGATTAAGCGTTGATAGCGGGCGGAGACTTCATCAATCAGTTGTTGATCGCTGAGTTTACCTGCCAACCACTCGGCGGACGGTTCGCCGAAAATGGTTCTGCCGACGGCGAAGCCTTTCACCAGCGGCGCATTGGCGGCGGCTTTGAAGGTGTCGTCAAACACCGCTTCCGGGGCGTCCAAACCGAGAATCAAAATGCCGCGGCAATAGTGGTCGTTTTGCTCGATGACGCGGCTTAATGCCGCCCAACCGTCGGCACTCATGCCCGGCAATTTCCACCAATCCGGTTTGATCCCCAATCCATACAGGTGAGCGATAATCTGCTGGTAATACGCCTCTTGTTGCGGCATATCCAACGGCAGGATAATTTCCAGCAGCAGTTCGTGTCCGGTGCGGCAACAGGCTTGGTATACCTCTGACAGTTTTTGATCCTGCTGCGCTTTCAGTTCCGCGCTGTCATGCGGGTGGTAGAATACCAAACATTTGACAACGTGTTCTTTCGGCCACGAAATCAACTGGCTGCCTAAATCACCGTGTTCCAATGCCAATGGACGGGACGACGGTTTTTCAATCGGGCGGCCAATCCACCAGTGTTTACCGGTAATGGCATTCAGTGCGTCTTGTCCGTAAGTGGTGTCGGCTAAAATGCCCGATTGCCCGTTGTCCACGCCTTCCGCCTTGGCGGTTTGTTCCGCGGCTTGCAGCAATAAGGTTTTCAAGTGCGGTATCCGTTTCGGATCGGCACCGCACTTTTGTGCCATATCATCCAGTTGTTTACGGTGATCAAAGGCAAAAATACAGAGGTTATTCCATTCGGTTTTGCGCGTAGTCACACGGTGCAAATGATTTAAACCCTCATCGAGATCAGGGCGCGGCACGGATTCGGCTCGCGATAAATAGTCGTCCAGCTCTTTTTTGGTCGGCATTGCCGGCGCGCAGCCATGACGGGAAACCACCAGTGCGCCACAAGCATTGGCATAACGGCACGCCTGCTCCCAGCCTTCGCCGTTGATATAGCCGCGCAATAACCCCGACATAAAGGCGTCGCCTGCGCCCAGCACGTTCAACACCGCCACGCGCACACCGTACACATTTAAGCCGCCGTCCAAATCATCGGGAATGTCGCCTTCAAACACCGAGCAACCTAATGCGCCGCGCTTGCACACCAAAGTTGCTTGGCTGCATTTGCGCACGTTCTTAAGTGCGGTCAACGTATCGGTCGAACCGCCGGCGATATGAAATTCCTCTTCCGTGCCGACCAGCACATCGAAATTGTGCAACACTTCTTGCAACGATTCAGTCACCGCTTTGGAATCAATGAAACGGGTTTCGCCGTCGCCGAGCGAGGTCAAGCCCCATAACACCGGACGGTAATCAATATCCAACAAGCGCTTCACGCCGTTGCGTCCGGCATACTCAAGTGCGGTCAGCACCGCATGGCGGGTTTTCGGGTGCGAGAGGTGCGTGCCGGTGATCGCCAAGGCTTTCGCCGAGGCAATGTAGTCTTCGCTGAAATCGTCGGCGCTAATCGCCATATCGGCACAATTATCACGGTAGAAAATCAGCGGAAAGGTTTCGTTATCTTTAATCCCGAGAATCACAAGTGCGGTCAGCCGTTCTTTATCGGTGATTAAATGGCTGGTATCGGCACCGACGCTTTCCAGCTCTTGGCGTAAAAAACGCCCCATATGTTCATCGCCGACCCGCGCCAACATCGACGATTTCAGCCCTTGAATTGCCGTGCCGTACGCCACATTGCCCGATGAGCCGCCGAGGTATTTGGCAAAGGTGGTTTCATCTTCCAAGCGTGCGCCGATTTGCTGTCCGTACAGATCCACCGCAATCCGTCCTAAGCAAATTAAATCGAGGGGTTTGTCTGCTACTGTTTTCAACACTGTTTCTTTCGACATAAGGGGGCTCTCCTATTGGCATTGATTCTGTTCCCGATTTCGGATCGGGCAATCAAAATAAAACATTTAACACTATTCATTTTAGAATAAATATTTCATTTTGCTATTGCTATTACTCTTTTTTGAGATCGAGATCCCAAAAAAAGTTTTTCCGCTTGCTCGGTTGAGGTATAAAAAATCATTTTTTTCTGCTTTTTTATCACAGAAATTGATCCAGCTCGCAAAAATGAAATTTACATTTCATTTTATGTTTAACTGAAATTTATTTTAAGTAGAATAGCGATAGTTAATGATGAAAACCGCAGTTGAAGTATTCACATAGTCGGAATGGATCACGCAGGAGAAACTATGAAAACACAAAAATTAACCGTCGCACAAGCCCTGGTAAAATTCTTGGATAATCAATATGTTGAAGTGGACGGAAAAGTAACGAAATTTGTGAAAGGCATTTTCGGTATTTTCGGACACGGTAATGTACTCGGTTTGGGGCAAGCATTGGAACAAGACAGCGGACAGCTGATTGTGCACCAAGGACGCAACGAACAAGGCATGGCGCACGCAGCAATGGGCTTTGCCAAACAAAAGGCGCGCAAACAGATTTACGCCTGCACCTCCTCTGTCGGGCCGGGCGCGGCCAATATGATCACCGCCGCCGCAACGGCGACCGCTAACCGCATTCCGTTATTGCTATTACCGGGCGATGTATTCGCCACGCGCCAGCCTGATCCGGTGCTGCAACAAATCGAACAAAGCTACAATTTAAGTATCAGCACCAACGACGCCTTTAAAGCGGTCAGTAAATATTGGGATCGGGTCAGCCGCCCTGAGCAGTTGATGACGGCGTGTATTAATGCAATGCGGGTGCTGACCGATCCGGCGGAAACCGGTGCGGTGACGATTGCGCTGCCGCAAGATGTGCAAAGCGAAGCCTACGACTTCCCTGATTATTTCCTACAAAAACGAATCCACCGCATTGAACGCACCTTACCGACCGAACCGATGTTGCGGCAAGCGGTGGAATTGATTAAACGCAAGCAAAAACCCTTGATTATCTGTGGCGGCGGCGTGCGTTACTCAGAAGCGGCAGCCGAGTTAAAAGCCTTTGCCGAAGCCTATCAAATTCCGTTTGCCGAAACCCAAGCCGGTAAAAGTGCGGTGGTATCCAGCCATCCTTTAAATGTCGGCGGCGTAGGCGAAACCGGTTGTCTCGCGGCGAATCTATTGGCGAAAGAAGCCGATCTGATTATCGGTGTCGGCACACGTTATACCGATTTCACCACCTCGTCCAAATGGATTTTCCAACATCCGGAAGTAGAGTTTTTAAATATCAATATCGCCCGTTTTGATGCGTATAAACTGGACGGGGTGCAAGTGACCGCCGATGCCAAAGCGACATTGTCGCAACTGCAACACAAGCTGGCAGCCGAACAATATCAAACCCAATGGCAAGATCAAATCGCGCAAGCCAAACAACAATTTGCACAAGAATTAAATCGGGTTTACCACGTGACCTACAGCGGAAAAGATTTTGTGCCGGAAGTGAATGACCGCTTGGATACCGACAGCGTTTATCAAGAATTCCAGCGCCTCACCGGTTCGGTGCTGACCCAAAGCCGTGTGTTGGGCATTTTAAACCACAGCTTGGGTGAAAACGATATTATCGTTGCCGCCGCCGGCAGCTTACCGGGCGATTTACAGCGCACTTGGCAAAGCAAAGGCGAAAATACCTACCATCTGGAATACGGCTATTCCTGCATGGGCTATGAAGTCAATGCCGCCTTGGGGGTGAAAATCGCCGAGCCGGAAAAAGAGGTGTACGCTTTCCTAGGCGACGGTTCATACCTAATGCTCCATTCCGAATTGATCACCTCGATTCAGGAACACAAAAAAATCAATATTATTCTGTTAGACAACATGACCAACGGCTGTATCAACAACCTGCAAATCGGACACGGCATGGACAGTTTCTGCACCGAGTTCCGCTTCCGCAATCCGCACAGCAACAAACTCGACGCCGGGTTTATTCCGGTCGATTTTGCGATGAATGCCGCCTCTTACGGCTGTAAAACTTATAAAGTCAGAACGGAAGAAGAGTTACAAACCGCACTTGCCGATGCCAAACTGCAAAAAGTATCGACCCTGATCGATATTAAAGTGCTGCCGAAAACCATGGTGCACGGTTACGGCAGTTGGTGGCACGTCGGCGTGGCGGAAGTCTCGGAAAAAGAGCGGGTGCGCGAAGCCTTTAAAAATGCGGAGATTCAAATTCAGCGTGCGCGCCGTTATTAATCGGAACGAATCAAATTGAAATTTAAAATCAACCTTCTCAAGGAGAAAAAGATGAAAGCAGAAAATGTCAAATTAGGTATCGCCCCAATCGGCTGGACCAACGATGATTTGCCTGAACTGGGGGCGGAGAATACGTTCGAGCAGTGTGTCAGCGAAATGGCGTTGGCAGGATACGAAGGCTGCGAAGTCGGCAATAAATATCCGCGCGATATCAAAGTGTTAAAACACAAACTGGACGTGCGCGGCATTCAAATTTGTAACGCCTGGTTCAGCACCTTTTTTGTGGACGGTAAAAAAGAGCAAACGATTAAGGATTTTATCCAACACCGCGATTTTCTACACGCCATGGGCGCCAAAGTGATCGGTTGTTCCGAGCAAAGCCGCAGTATTCAAGGGCAGAAAAAAGCGATTTTCAAAGAAAAAACCGTGTTCAGCGATACCGAATGGCAGTTGTTGGCGGAAGGCTATAACGAACTGGCAAAATTAGCCGCCGAAAAAGACATGAAAGTCTGTCTGCACCACCATATGGGCACCGGTATCCAAACGCCTGCCGAGGTGGATCGCTATATGGAAGTGACCAATGATGATGTCTATCTGTTGTTCGATTCCGGACATCTGTATTATTCCGAAGGCTCGCAACAAGCGATGTTGGACGTGTTGGAAAAATATATCGACCGCATTGTCCACGTTCACCTGAAAGACGTGCGTGATGAAGTGGTTGCCGAAGTCAAAGCCAACGATTTAAGTTTCCTCGAAGGGGTGAAAAAAGGGACGTTTACCGTACCGGGCGACGGCGTGATTGACTTCAAACCGATTTTTGAAATTTTAGAAAAACACGGTTACCAAGGTTGGATGGTGGTGGAAGCCGAACAAGATCCGGCATTGGCAAACCCATTTGAATACGCCTTAAAAGGCCGTAAATACATTAAAGACGTAGCAGGAGTTTGATTATGATTAAAGTAGGTATTATCGGCGCAGGCCGTATCGGGCGCGTGCATTCGGAAAGTATCAGCAAATACGTCAAAGGCGCGGAAATCAAAGCGATTTCCGATATTAAAGTGACTGATGAGCTGCAAAGCTGGGCGCAATCGATGGGCATTGCGCATGTCTATGACGACTACAAACAAATCTTGCAAGATCCGGAAATTGATGCGGTGTTGGTCTGCTCCTCCACCAACACCCACGCTCCGATTTCAATCGAAGCGGCACAAGCGGGCAAACACATTTTCTGTGAAAAACCGATTGACGCCGATGTCGGCAGAATCAAGCAAGTGCTGGCGGAAGTGGAAAAAGCCGGCGTGAAATTCCAAGTCGGCTTCAACCGCCGTTTTGATCACAACTTTAAAGCGATTAAAGATCGCGTGGTTGCCGGTGACATCGGCGAACCGCACATCATCAAGGTGACCTCGCGCGACCCTGACGCACCGCCAATCGAATACGTTAAAGTCTCCGGCGGGATGTTCTTTGATATGACGATTCACGATTTCGACATGATCCGCTATCTGTCGGGCAGCAATGTCACCGAAGTGTTCGCGGTCGGCAGCGTGTTGGTCAACCCGGAAATCGGCAAAGCGGGCGATATCGATACCGCCGTCATCACCTTGAAACTGGCAAACGGCGCCATCGGCGTGATCGACAACAGCCGCAAAGCGGTTTACGGCTACGATCAACGTGCCGAAGTGTTCGGCTCGAAAGGCGCAATCCAAATCAGCAACGACACCGGCTCAAGTGCGGTTTTCTCCGGTGAAAACGGCGTGGTAGCGGAAAAACCGAAATATTTCTTCCTCGAACGCTATATGCAATCCTTCGCCGATGAAATCTCCTGCTTCGTCGATTCGGTGGTGAATGACAAACCGACCGTTGTCAATGGCGACGACGGATTGCAACCGGTACTTATCGCCTTAGCCGCGAAAAAATCCATGGAAGAAGGCAGACCGGTTAAGATTAGTGAGATTAGCTAAACAATAAAATGAATGTTATCTGATCGTTAAAAGGCACTTTTGTGCCTTTTTTGTTTAAGGTCAATCGAATCTGGAGCGTGAGGAGGAGGCAATGTTGCAATATTTTGTTAAAGAAAACAAGCACTCTATTTTTGAAAATAATTGTTTACCGCAACTGCTTTATTTATGTAATACCGAAACGATGAAAGACTATTTTCCCCGGCTATTACACAAACATAATGATCGTTTAGAAATAGTGTTTATTGTGAAAGGCAAAGGGAATCATTTAATCGGCAATGAAAAATATCAAACCCAAGCCGGCGATATCTTAATTTTTAACCAAGATGTGTTGCATGACGAAGTGGCGGAAATCGGTAGCGATATGACCGTATATTGTTGCGGAATTAATAATTTAAAAATAAAAGGCAAAAAAATAAACCATTTGCTTGAGCTGGATTATCCGGCAGTGCTGCCTGCGGGCGATTATGCAGAGGATATCAATGCGATTTTAGGTATTATGGACTCACAAATCAGACAAAATCCCAATACGGCCACTGAAACTTGCCGTTATTTACTGGCGTCACTGATCACCATCATTTCAAACATTCCCCGTCGCAATATACAAGCCAATAAAAATAATGAATTGATGTTGATTCATCAGGTTAAACGCTATATTGACAGCCATTATTGGGAGAATATTTCATTATCTTCGATTGCCCGACAATTTAATGTCAGCCCTTATTATCTTTCCCATTTATTTAAACAGGGCAGCGGTTTCTCACTGATCCAATATATGCTGCGGCGTAGAATAGGTGAGGCGCAATCGTTATTGATCAATACCGGTTATAGCATAACCCAAATTTCCACGTTGGTCGGCTATGACAATATCAACTATTTCAGTACCATTTTTACCAAAATGACGGGAATTTCACCTACCGCCTACCGCACTTACTGGATTGGACGGAAAAAATAGTCTTATTTCGACGGGCAGCGCAAGATAATGAAGATGACATAACTAAAACGTGACATTCTTAACATAATATTAACGTTTTGCGGTGATGAAAAAGCAAGATGTTAAACTTTTCCGACCAAAATAATTTATATACTTCACTCACAACTTAACCAAAAGGAGTGAAGTATGAGTATAAAAATTTGCACCGCCCCTTGTTGTTGGGGGGTGGATGATCCCAAAAATCCTTATTTACCGCACTGGACTCAAGTATTACACGAAGCCTCCCAAGCCGGTTACAAAGGCATTGAGCTAGGGCCTTACGGCTATTTACCGATTGATGTTCAACAAGTATCCGATGAACTCGCCAAAAACGATCTGTTTATTGTTGCCGGCACTATTTTCGATGATCTGGTTTCAATTGAAAATCAAGCCGCTTTGGAGCGGCAAGCGCATAACATTTGCCAATTAATAACAAAACTGCCGCAAGTAGCGCCTGAGCCGGATCAAAAATTTGCTACGCCCTATTTAGTGCTTATCGACTGGGGACACGATGAACGCGATTATGCCGCCGGTCATCCCGATACCGCCCCGCGCTTATCGCCGATACAGTGGCAGCAGATGATGTCCCATATCAAAAAACTGGCTGCTATTGCGCAAAGCTACGGCATAAGGGCGGTTATCCACCCGCATGCCGGCGGATATATTGAGTTTGCAGATGAAATTGACAATGTGGTGCGCGATATTCCTTATGATTTAGCCGGATTATGTTTAGACACCGGCCATCTTTACTATTCGAAAATAGAGCCGCCGGCGGCATTAAAAAAATATTGGCCGTTTGTTGATTACCTACACTTCAAAGATATTGATTTGTCCGTCTATCAAAAGGTGATGAACGAAAAAATCCGTTTCTTTGAAGCCTGTGCAAAAGGCGTAATGTGCCGAATCGGGGAAGGCACGCTTGCTTATCCGGAGATCTATCATCTTTTAAAAACGCTGAATTATCAAGGTTATATCACGGTAGAACAAGAGCGGGATCCGCGAAATTCAGGTTCGAGTTTAAACGATGTCAAAATCAGTCGCGATTATTTGAAACACATTGGATTTTAAAGGAGCAAAAGATGATTTACGGAGAAAAACGTGTGGCAAGACCTATCCGCTGGGCAATGGTCGGCGGCGGTCACGGCAGTCAAATCGGCTATATACACCGTTCGGCAGCGTTACGGGATTTTTGCTTTGAATTGGTTGCCGGCGCTTTCGATCTGGATTTTGCAAGAGGAAAAGCATTCGGACAGCAACTGCACGTTACCGCCGAACGCTGCTATCCGGATTACCAAACGATGTTTAACCAAGAAGCGCAACGGGCGGACGGTATAGAAGCCGTCTCAATCGCCACCCCCAACGGCACGCATTATGACATTTGCAAAGCCGCATTATTAGCCAACTTGCACGTTATTTGCGAAAAACCGCTGTGCTTCACGGTTAAACAAGCGGAAGAGCTGGCGGCGCTTGCCGCAAAGCAGCAAAAAATAGTCGCTATCACTTACGGTTATGCCGGTCATCAAGTGATTGAGGAGGGGCGCCGTCTTATCGCTGAGGGTGTTTTGGGCGAGATTCGGATTGTAAAAATGGAATTCGCGCACGGATTTCATAATGTTGCCGTTGAAAAAGAGGCTGAAAGCACAAAATGGCGGGTTGATCCGAAAATGGCAGGCCCGAGTTATGTGCTGGGCGATTTGGGCACGCACCCGTTGTTTATTGCCGAAGTGTTGCTACCGCACTTACGCATTAAACGCTTGCTGTGTTCACGGCAAAGTTTTGTGCAAAGCCGCGCCCCATTGGAAGACAATGCGTTGACCTTAATGGAGTATGACACGGGAGCCGTCGGCAGCGTTTGGTCGAGCTGTGTCAACGCCGGTTCAATGCACGGGCAACGGATCCGGGTTATCGGCGAAAAAGCCAGTCTCGAATGGTGGGACGAGCAGCCTAATCAGCTACGTTTAGAAATTCAAGGCGAACCGGTCAGAATTTTGGAAAGAGGCATGGGCTATCTGCATGACAGTGCCTTGAAAGAAGATCGGATTGGCGGCGGACACCCTGAAGGGCTGTTCGAAGCCTGGTCAAATCTCTATGCCCGCTTTGCCGAAGCGATTATATGTAAAAACGAAGGGCGGCGGTTCGACTTTTGGTATCCGGACATCTCTGCCGGTGTCGAAGGCGTGCGCTGGGTGGAAAATTGTGTGAAATCCGCAGACCTGGGCGCGGTTTGGGTCGATTATCAATAAATTACAACAAAGAGAGGCTATCTTATGAAAATTGCATTTGATGTTGATGTGTTGGCGAAACAAATGGGAATCAGTGATATGGTTCACCAAGTTGCGGATTGGGGCTATAAATATATTGAGCAATCGCCACACCCGAGAATCAATCCGTTTTATAAACATCCGTTGTTTTCCAAAGAATGCGAACAAGAATACCGCACCGCACTTCAGCGGACCGGTGTGGAAATCTCGTCATTTATCGTGGTTTACCGCTGGTCGGGCCCGACGGAAGAGCAGCGCCGGCATGCCGTTGCAAATTGGAAACGTATGATCGAAATTGCCGACAGTATGAATGTGAGGGTGATCAACACCGAATTATCCGGCGATCCGCACCAGCCTGAAATCTGTAACGGTATGTTATTCCGCTCATTGGATGAATTAATGCCGCTGTTTGAAAAATATGGTATCCGTTGCGAGATTCAGTCGCACCCTTATGACTTTTGCGAATTCAATAATGAAACGGTTGATATGGTGAAATCCTACCGTTCCGAGCACCTTAAATATGTTTATTCCGCACCGCACGGCTTCTTTTATGACAAAGGAAAAGGCGATGTGCGTGCCATGTTGGAATATGCCGGTACGGATTTATCACATATTTTATTCGCCGATACGCATAACCATACCATTGATTGCCGTTACATCATGAATCCGCCGGGTTGTTGTTCCACCATTCACCAGCACTTACCGCTTGGAGAGGGGGAAGTTGATTTCGACGGTATTTTTGAAAGCCTGAGAAAAATGAATTTTGCCGACCGCACTTTTGCCGTCGGCGGCGAATCGATTGCTTGCGTTTCTATGTTCGGTTTTCCGGAAAAAATGGCGGTGGAGGCGCCTAAAGCCAGAGAACGACTGGAAAAAGAATTATTAACCTCATGATTAATCATGCAATGGCATTATCAAATCGACTTAAAACCTGTTTAAGGAGTTTCATATGAGAAAGATCAACCAACTTGTTTTACTGTTATCTGCCGGATTGGCACTGAATGCGTTTGCAAAAAACGAAGTGGTCGCTTTCAGCTCTCCCAGCCTGTATAGCCCGTTTCAAATAAAAATGAGTCAAGCCGCTGCCGAAGCCGGTAAAGCGCTTGATCTGAAAGTGCAAGTGCTGGACGGGCAAGACAGTTCGACCAAACAAACATCGGATGTTGATAATTCTATCACCAAAGGCGCCAAAGCCATTTTGATCGCGCCGAATGATGTGAATGCGATTGCGGCGGCAGTGGAAGATGCGATCAATGCCGGCGTCGTCGTCGCGACGGTCGATCGCAAAGTGATCAGCGAAAAAAATATTCCGCATTTCGGTGCCAATAACTACTTGGGCGGACAAAAAATCGCACAAGAGTTAAAAGCGAAATTTCCGGACGGGGCAAATATTATTTTATTAACCGGGCAGCCGGGTTCAACCTCGAATATTGAACGGACACAAGGGATTCGTGATGAACTGAAATCATATGGCACGCAATACAAAATCATTGTCGACCAAAGCGGTAATTGGTTGCGTTCCGAAGGGCTACGTATTATCGAAAGCGTGCTGCCGACCTTGAAGCAAAAACCCGACGTGATTCTGTCCGCCAATGACGATATGGCGATGGGGGCGATCGAGGCATTGAGAGCGCTGGGCTATAAAGCCGGTGACATTATGGTTACCGGTTTTGACGCCGGGCCGGAAGCCTTGTCCCGTATTCAAGATGATTGGCTCTATGTGACCGCCGACCAACGCCCGAGCTATGCCGTCAGCACCGCGTTAAGCCAAATTGCGGATAACTTGCGTGAGGGGAAAGCAATAGAAGGGCTGGATTTTGCGCCGTTGATCATTAAGAAAGAGAATGTTAGAGAAGCAGAACGTATCACCGAATTAAAAGATTAAAGTATATATCTTAACCGGCACCGCACTTATGAGGAGATGAAAAGTGCGGTGCCGAGTGATAACACTACTTGCGCATACGGCGGATCAAAATCGTCGCACAACCGAATCCAAGTAAACTGAAAGCGGACATAATATAAAAAACATTATTGTAGCCGGTAATGCCGGGATAATTATCAAGCATATAGCCGTATAGCGTATAACCGAACATTGACGGCATATAACCGATTAAACAACCTAATGCCATCGAAGAACCGGCATATTCCCTTGGCACGCCAATCTCTTCCATCGGAGCAAAAAACACCGCTCTTTGCGTAAAAATAATCGCACCGAAGCCTAATGTTGCCGTCATACCGAGATAAACACTCATCGATTCGTGCGGTAATTGAATAAAAAGGATCATACTGACAAAAGCCACGATAAATGCAGTTTGTAAATATCTTAACGGCGAGCGGAATACTTTATCCGATAAAAAGCCGCCGACCGGCCCGCCAATCATTTTTAAACCGTATTGATTGATGATACCGTACGCGCCGACTAATGCGACCGGCAAACCGTAAATATCTTTTAAGAACGGGATAAAATAAGTCAGACCGGTATAGGACGAGTACACAAAGAAAATGACAAATGCGGCCAACCAAGTATTGATATCTTTAATCACATAAAGAATACCGCTGAAAACTTTCGCATTGGCTGATTTGTCTCTCGCGGTGACTTTAATGTGATCTTCGTCGCCGACCAAGAAATAAGTTACTACGCCGACAAGTGCGGTTATTAATGCATAGTAGAGAATACCCGCTTGCATGCCGGCTTTGCCTTCACCGAACAAGACAAAGATACCCAGTGCGCCGAAAGCGACAATCACATCGACAATGCCGCGTCCGGCTTCTAAAAAGCCGAATAATCTGCCCTGTTCCTCTTTTGTGCCGAGTAAGCGTACCGCTTTGAGCAGCACCGGCCAATAGACCACTTCTCCGAAAAAAGCCAGTCCGGCAAACGCAAAAACGTAACCGGTAAACGAAGGAAGGGTGGATAAGTAAAGTCCGCAAGCGGCAACCCCCAACAGCCCTGCCGGTAGCAAATATTTTTTCGAAAAACGATCGGCGAGATACATTGAGAAAAAATAGCCGAGTGTTTGTACAATGGCATAAAACGTGAAACCTAAGCCGATTTCGGTATTGCTCAGCCCCCAATCTTGTTGCATCGGCACATAAAAAACATCTTTGATACTGGATAGTTTATAAATAGTACCGCCGCCGAGCACCAAAAAACCCAATTGCACCCATTTGTTCGTAAATAATCCTGTTGTTCTGTCCATAATTACACTCCTCCGAGATAGGCGACCGCTTCTATTTCGACGAGTGCGTCTTTAGGCAAACGCGAAACCTCAATACAGGAGCGGGCAGGATACGCATTCCCAAAGTAATCCGAATAGATCCGATTAAACGAATTAAACTGCTCAAGGTCTGTCAAAAAACAGGTTGTTTTCACAATATCTTTTTTACAACCGCCGGCTGCCGTTAAAATAGCCTCCAGATTTTTTAGCGCTTGACGGGTCTGTTCTTCGATAGCACCGACAACCATGTTGCCGGTGTCGGCCGCAATCGGTATGCAACCCGAGATATAAAGCCAGTCCTTAACCCTGACGGCTTGTACATAAGGTCCGATCGCCGGTGGCGCAAGTGCGGTATGGATAATCTGTTTCATTATTTCTCCTTAACAATATTTTTGTTTTAAGTGATGTAGGGCATCAATTGAGATTTTCAGCCCGTCCAATTGTGCTTGTGTAAGAATCGCCAGCGCTTGTGCAGAAATCTGATGGGGATAATAGTAATCTAACGGTTTGATTAAACTCTCTGCGAAAGGAGGCGGTTTGATTTGAAAAGCGCCGCTAAAAGTATCCACGCCTCCCGTACCTTTCGGGCGTGCAAAACGGGCGCAATAGGGATAGCAATTTTCGATATTGATATGTGTAACCGGCGAATCCTCCAGTAAAATTTTAAAGCATTGATCAATATCAATGTTTCCCTGACCGATAGGCACACCGCACACAACGGGAGTATCATCATGCATCACCACGATATGATCTTTAAAATGGGTGGAATAGGTATAAGGCGCCAGTGTTTTCACCGCTTCGACCGGATCTTCCCACGCCATCATGGAATTACCGATGTCGCAATGTGCGCCGACCCATTGACTGTTTACCGCTTCGATAATGTGGATAATTTCTTGTGATGTTTCGTGTTCGTGATTTTCCAATGCCAATTTAATGCGGTATTTCTGGAGCAACGGTACGATCGCTTTCAATTGGGCCGGGGCTTTTGCCATGCGTTCCGGATTAAACTTGCCTCTGCTGACATAGGTTCGCACTACGTCGGCGCCCAGCTCATTGGCAATTTTCAATGCCGGCGTTAAACTTTCCGTATCACAAAACCGGGTGTCTATTTCGCAATAAAGATTATATTTTTCAATCGTTTCCCTTACACGGTGCAAATAGGTTTTTTGATCACCGTCGAGCACGCCGAATTGCGGGTGGAGATTCAAGTCAGGAATAATATTCAATTCGACGCCGCTCAACCCCAGTTCCCATGTTTTTTGAATAAAAGAAAATACGTCCATTTGCCGATGTTGAAAAAGAAGATGGCAAGACTCTGTTTCCAATCCGAATTTCATTGCTGACTCCCTATGCGCCGGAACAATTGCGTAAGTGTAAATATACGGTGTGGGTTGAAATTCCCAATAAATTGGCAATGGCTTTGGTCGCCCCCTTCAATTCGAACAGCCCTTGTTGGTAAAGCTCGGCGATAATCAGTTTATTTTTATTATTTACGCCGATAGTCGGATCATGACTGATTCTGCTGATGACTTTCTCAACCGTCTGATTAAATAAATCGTCGATATTCTCTGCAAACAGTTCCCCGTTTTTAATTTCATTGACTGCCGCCGATTGCACTTGAGCCGTATTCGTACTCAACAAAAAAGACATGAAATCGTGTAATGGGGTATCAAGGCTTAAATTGACACAGAGCAACCCGATAATGCGATCGTTTTCACCCAGTACGGCTTGAGTGATGGAACGCATTTTTTGTCCGTTTTTCGCATGGGTAAAATAGGCATCGGTTACAAATGTCTTTTCTTCCGTCATCTGTTTCAGCATATTTAAGGCCGTGCTGGTGATCGGCGCGCCCACTGCCCTATCGGTCAAATGAGAATTCACTATCTTGACTACCGAGCATTGCAAATCAGCTAACGAGTGCAATACCACTTCGCAATCATTGCCCAATAGGTTTTTTAGCATTGTCAAAACCGGTTCCTGCGAACGCAAAATCTGTTTATCAACCAGTGTTAAAGGATAGGTTAACGTTGGAAAATCCCGCGTTTGATTTAGTTTTACCATGTTATTTACTCAAATATTTTTTATTAAAAATCCGTATAATCAATTAAAATTGATTTTGTGGCTTTTTACAATCAACTTTAATTGATTGTGTGATCACGATCGAAGAATAGTTGTATAGAGACAGTGGGGATAAGCGGAAAACTATGGTGGGATTGTTAAACGGCGGTAAGAAAAAATAAAATAAGAAAAGCCGAGTGGAAGTCTTTGTCCCGATTCGGCTTTGCTAACGCTTTAGAATATTAAATTCAGAGTAACTAAACTGCCCCTCTCCGGCTTTTCGCATAAGTATCAAACGAAACCGCGAGGATAATAATTGCGCCCATGATGATCTGTTGATAGTAGGCGGAGACGTCCATCAGAACCAAGCCGTTGATCAACACGCCCATGATAATCGAGCCGAAGATGGTGCCGGTGATACGGCCATAGCCGCCCATCAAGGAAGTGCCGCCGATAACGACCGAGGCAATGACCCGTAATTCAAACGCAACCCCGGCGACCGATTCGGCACTGCCCAGACGGGCGCTCAGGATAAAACCGGCAAGTCCCGCCAATGCGCCGATGACGACATAGACACTGACCAAAGTGCGGTTGATATTCACCCCGGCGAGGCGCGCCGCTTCCGGATTGCCGCCGACGGCATAGACATAGCGCCCCCAACGGGTTTTATGCAAGGCGATATAACCTAGGATGGCGACAATCGCAAAGATCACCACCGGAACCGGTATGCCGAGCAGATCGCCGCGCCCCCACCAACGATAACCTTGATCGAAACCGGCAATCGGCGCACCGTCATTAATCACCAGTGTTAAACCGCGCCAAATCGTCATGCCGCCCAGGGTGACGATAAACGGCGGGATTTTCAGTTTGGTGACGCCCAAACCGTGTAACCAGCCGATGAACGTTCCCATTGCCAAACAGATACCTAAACCGATAAGCCAACTCATGCCGCCCCATGCGCCGGGTTCGACCGTGACGGTGTTATCACCTTTAATCACGTGGGCGGCGAAAATGGCACACACCGCCAACACCGAGCCGACGGAAAGGTCAATCCCGGCGGTTAAAATCACGAAGGTCATACCGACCGCCATAATCCCGAAAATCGAGACTTCGGTCAAAATATTAAAAATGTTGCGCTCGGATAAAAACGCACTGTTTTGGAATTGGAAAAAGATAATCAGAAAAACCAAAAATACCAACACGCCAAAACGCTCAAAAAACGCAATCGGGTCTTTTTTACCGTTTTCGTCCACAATCCCTAAATTTTTTAGCATATTCTCAAACATAATAATTTCCTTATCTTACAAGGCTGATTAATGCCGGTTTACACCGATCGCCATCATTGACATTAATTTTTCTTCGGTTGCGTCGTCGCCGTGAATTTCACCGGTCACTTTTCCTTCCGAAAGTGTGATAATACGGTCTGAAATCGCCATAATTTCCGGTAAATCGGAAGAAATTACCAACACGGCAACCCCTTTTTTGGCCATATCAAACAGCACTTGGTGCACTTCGGATTTTGCGCCGACATCAATGCCGCGCGTCGGTTCGTCAACGATTAATACTTTTGGATTTAATGACATACAGCGGGCAAGAATGATTTTTTGCTGATTTCCACCGGACAGTTTGCGCGCTTCTAACGATGAACTGGCCATTTTTATTCTGAGTGCCTGACGATATGCCTCGATCAGATCCGTTTCGCTGCTTTCATTGACAAACCATTTCATCGTCAGCAGGTTTTTCAGATTGGAAAGCGTCATGTTGGTTCGGATCGGCAGACCCAGCACCAGCCCTTCTTTTTTGCGGTCTTCCGGCACCAGCGCAATCCCCTGATCCAAAGCCTCTAGCGGCGAATTGGCATGGTACGGTGCGCCGTTGAGGGTGATTTCACCCGATTGATAGTGATCGGCACCAAACAGGCAACGGGCAATTTCCGTCCGCCCTGCACCAACCAGCCCGGCAATCCCCAACACTTCACCTTGGTGGATATCAAAACTCACATCGTGCAATGCGATACCGTGCGGATCCATTTGCGGTTTCTCTTTTTTCAGATGGCGAACGGACAGCACCACCGGTTTGTCTTTGTGTTGAGTTTCGCTTGACGGACGGCGGTTGAAAATCACATTCCGCCCCACCATCATGCGAATAATTTCATCGACATTGGTTTCGGCAACATTGCCTTCGCCGGTATAGCGACCATCTTGGAAAACCGTAAATCGGTCACAAAGGGCAAACACTTCGTTTAAACGGTGGGTCACATAGATAATGCTCACGCCGCGCGCTTTCAAATCGCGTACGATTTGGTGCAGGGTTTCCACTTCTTTATCGCTCAATGCCGCCGACGGTTCATCCATAATGATTAATTTGGCATTCAGCGTCAGCGCTCGGGCAATCTCCACCATTTGCTGTTTTGCCACACTCAACTGCGCCACTTGCGCATTCGGTGAAATATTCAGGTTCAGATTATCCAATACCATTTTAGCTTCTTGCTCGAGATTTTTGCGGTCAACAAAGATACCGTTGCGGAGCGGTTCTCGGCCGAGAAAGAAGTTTTCCGCCACCGTCATATTCGGCAGCAAATTAAATTCTTGATAAATGGTGACGATACCCTGTAATTGTCTGGCATGTGGCGTATCATTGATATCCAAGGGTTTATCATTAAAAATAATCTCGCCGCTGGTCTGCGGCTGCGCACCGGACAAGGCTTTCAGCAAGGTCGATTTGCCGGCGCCGTTTTCCCCTAACAGGGCGTGCACTTCGCCGGCGGCAACCGTTAATTGCACACCGTTTAATGCCATCACGCCGGAAAAACTTTTGCTCAGATTTTGGACTTTTAATAAAGGGACTGACATACAAACCTCACAGATTCGACCTTTATATCGTTTGCTATAAAGGTCGAAAATTGAATGTTAAATTATTTGACTTCGCCGATGCGTTCCGCCTCGTTTAAATTACTTTGGGTAATAATTGTCGGTGCGAAATCCAGTCCCTGAACCTCGCCTTCGCCGCGCGCTTTAGACACGACTTGTTCAAGTGCGGTTTTGACCGCATAGCTCGGGCGTTGATCGGCAGTGGCATATAACCAGCCTTCTTTAATGCGGGACAACGCTTCCGGACCGGCATCAAAGCCCGTCACTACGATATCGCCCGCTTTATAACCCAAACCGTGCAAGGCTTCGATTGCGCCCAATGCCATATCGTCATTGGCGGAGACAATCACATCCGGTTTTTGTTTCAAGGTCGGCAGCACGCTTTCGATAATGCGTAAGCCTTCGGAACGCAACCAGTTGCCGGTTTGATCGACCAAAATAGTATATTTTGCTTCTTTCAAACCATCACGAATGCCGTTCATGCGCTCGATATTGGAGCTTGAACCCGGTTGCCCGCTTAACAGAATGATATTTGCCCCGTCAGGGAATTTGCCTTTGACCACATTGGCGATCTCTTGTCCGCCGGTGTAGTTATTGGCACCGAAGTGCGCAATCGGCTCACTGCTTTGCACTTTACGATCCAAGGTTGCAGCCGGGATTTTTTCATCAATAATTTCTTCCACTGCGGCGGCAATCGCATTCACATCGTTCGGCGCAATAATGATGCCTTTTGCACCTTTGGTAATGGCATTTTCCAAATCGGCGGCTTGTTTGGTCGAGCTGCTTTGCCCGTCCAAAACTTGCAGGTTGACTTGTAATTCTTTCGCGGTATTCAGCGCGGATTTGGACAATTGCACTTCAAACGGGCTGGACAAGTTTGGCAAGCTGAAAACCACCAATTCGTCTTTCGCGGCGACATTAAACGCCAGACCCAGCGTTAATAAAGAAAGGGCTAATTTGCTGCTTTTTTTCATAGATTCACCTCATGATATGGTATGTGGCATCATACGATTAGAAAAAACACATTGGTAACCATCGATGCATTATTTTATTCGTTAAGAAATACGACGTGTAAATGTGATTTATTTAATATCGAATAAAAAATCAAGATATTAAAAATATGAAATGCTTGATTCATTTCGCAAAGAAGGATAGCACTATTTAGTCTATTGTTGGAAAGTTTGTTTCAGTTTTGTTAAGCAGATCATAAAAATGATCTGCTTATTTCATTTTATCTAGATTTCATTGACATCAACCCAGCGTTTGCTGTCGGCTGATTTGGCAATCGCTTCCAAAATTCGGGATACTTTATAGCCTTCTTCAAAGTCGGGCCACATCGGTTTGTCTTCGGTCAACCCGACGATCAGATCACGGATTTCAACGGTTTTTTGATCATTGAAACCGATCCCGTGCCCGGCACTGACGCAAAACGGTTTATAGTCGGGATGTAGCGGGCCGGTCAAAATGGTTTTGAAGCCTTGCCGTGCCGGATCGTCATCATGCAGATACAACTTTAATTCCGCCATCCGCTCTTGGGTGTAGCTGATCGTGCCTTTGGTGCCGGTGACGACATAAGTCAGCCCCATTTTTCTACCGCAGGCAATTCTGGAGGTTTCAATCGTCCCCATTGTGCCGCTGGCAAAACGCAGTAGCGCGCTGGCTTGGTCTTCGTTTTCCACCTCAATCAACTTGCTGCGATCTTGCGGATCCGGGCGTTGTTTAATCACGGTTTGTAAGTCACCGCTCACGCTGACAATATCCTCGCCCAACAAGTATTGCGCCATATTGATAATGTGTGCGCCAATATCACCCAGTGCCCCCAAGCCCGCCTTAGCGCGATAACAGTGCCAATCAATCGGGGTATTCGGGCTGGCAAGATAGTCTTCATTATGCGTGCCGTAAAAATGAACCACTTCGCCGATTTCCCCTTTTTGGATAATCTCTCTTGCCAACTGACTGGTCGGATTCTTCATGTAATTAAATCCGACCAGCGTTTTAATCCCCGCCTGAGTGGCGGCATCATACATCTCTTTGGCTTCAAGTGCGGTCAGTGCCAACGGCTTTTCCGAATAAACATGCTTGCCGTGTTTAATCGCTTCTAACGCAATTTCTTTATGTAAAAAATTCGGCGTGCAAATATCGACCACATCCACATTCGGATCGCGCACCACCTCACGCCAATCGCCGGTGGCGCGTTTGAAGCCGAATTCCTGCGCTTTCTGAGCAGCCAATTCCGGTGTGATTTCTGCCAAATATTCCAACGCTAATTTACCTTGTAGGTTAAATACGGTCGGCGCTTGTGCATAAGCAATCGCATGGCAGCGCCCGATATAACCCGTACCAATCAAGCCGACTCTAACGGTTTGCATAAATTCCTCCTGATTCATCTGTATTCAAAAAAGACGGATATCAAATATCCGCCTAAACGGGTTATGTTAAGCCGTGACTTACAAGGTCGGCATACTGAATGCCGCCCCTTGTTCGCGCACGTTATGGTTCGGCCAACGGCTGGTAATGGTTTTCATGCGGGTATAGAAACGCACGCCGTCAGGACCGTATACATTCAAAGCGCCGAAAATCGAAGATTTCCAACCGCCGAAGCAGTGGTAAGCAATCGGCACCGGAATCGGTACGTTAATACCAACCATGCCCGCTAACACATCTTGGCTATATTGACGCGCCGCGTCGCCATCACTGGTGAAAATCGCACTGCCGTTGCCATATTGATGATCATTAATCAATTTAATCGCACTGGCATAATCTTTCGCTCTGACCACACACAGCACCGGCCCGAAGATTTCCTCCTGATAAATACTCATCTCCGTTGTGACATGATCAAACAAACTTCCGCCGATAAAATAGCCGTTTTCATGCCCGGCGACTTGATAATTACGACCATCGACGACTAGCGTTGCACCCGCCGCAACACCTTGATCGACATAACCGGATACTTTTTCCAGATGTTGTTTGGAGATTAACGGCCCCATATCGTTTTCTTTTTGTCCTTGCGGCAACACGCCCGGACCGATACGCAACGCCTCGACTTTTGGTTTTAAACTGTTCACTAAGGCGTCAGCGACTTTGTCATCGGTGGTGACCGCAACCGATAACGCCATACAACGTTCGCCTGCCGCCCCGAATGCCGCGCCCAATAACGCATTGGCCGTCATTTCAATATCCGCATCCGGCATAATCAAGGCATGGTTTTTCGCGCCGCCCAACGCTTGCACCCGTTTCCCGTGTGCCGAACCGGTTTCATAAATATATTGCGCAATCGGGGTCGAGCCGACAAAGCTCACCGCTTGAATACGCGGATCACGCAACAGCACATCCACCGCTTCTTTATCGCCTTGCACCACGTTGAATACGCCGTCCGGCAAGCCGGCTTGTTTTAATAATTCCGCAATACGGATGGACAACGACGGATCTTTTTCCGACGGTTTCAACACAAAGGTATTGCCGCACGCCAATGCAATCGGGAACATCCACATCGGCACCATTGCCGGGAAGTTAAACGGGGTAATCCCGGCTACCACGCCTAACGGCTGCATAACGGAATGGGTATCAATGCCGCGCCCGACATTGGCGGAAAACTCGCCTTTCAACAAGTGCGGTATGCCGGTGGCAAACTCGACCACTTCCAAACCACGGGTCAATTCGCCGATCGAATCGGAATAAATTTTGCCGTGTTCACTGGTGATTAATTTTGCCAATTCGTCAAAGCTGGCTTCTAGTAATTCTTTGAATTTAAATAAAATTCTGGCTCGGCGCAGCGGAGATTGTTGCGACCATGCCGGATAGGCGGCTTGTGCGGCGGCAATTGCCGCTTCAACTTCACTCACCGTACTGAGCTTCACTTGCTTGGTTTGCTCGCCGGTTGCCGGATTAAACACAGGGGTTAAACGATCACTTTGGCTCTCAACCACATGACCGTTAATAAAATTTGGGATAAACTGGCTCATATTTTTCCTCAATCAAAAGTTGGCAATAGATAGAAATCTCACCTACACAATACCCCTACGAAACAGCTTTTTCAACCATAAAAACGCTAAAATGAAATTTTTATTTCATTTTTTGTGATCTAAGTAGAATCTTGAACAAGATCTCGTTCAGCAAAGTGCGGTTATCCGCTATACTTTTTTCAGCTAACAGACCCTAATAACAACGCGAGGTTAAGCATGAGTCGATTATTATCCAAATCTAATCCTATTGAAGACGGTTTCCGCCAACAAATCACCCCACAAAATGCCGGTTGGGAATATGTCGGTTTCGAACTGCTGCATTTGTCCGCCGGAAAAACCGTTGAAATCCATACGGAAAACACCGAGGTTTGCTTTGTGGTGGTGTCCGGTTACGCCTCTTTTGCGGTCGATGCCAAAATTTTTGAACATCTGGGCAACCGCACTTCGCCATTTGAACGCATTCCGCCCTATTCATTATATGTGCCGCACCAGAAGAGTGTGTTGGTGATCGCCGACACCGAGTTGGAATTGGCGATTTGCCGCGCGCCAAGCCAAGGCAATCTGCCGATTCGGGTGATCAAACCGGAAGAGGTCGGGGTGGAAAAACGCGGTTACGGCAATAACCAACGTTTAGTGCACAATATCCTGCCGGAAACCGAAGCTGCCGACAGTTTGCTGGTGGTGGAAGTTTTTACCGACGAAGGCAACACCAGCTCATTCCCAAGCCACAAACACGATCAAAAAAACAGCGAAAGCGAAACCTATCTGGAAGAGACCTATTACCACCGTTTCGAACCGAAACAGGGCTTCTGCCTGCAACGGGTGTATACCGATGACCGCACGTTGGACGAATGCATGGCGGTGTATGACGGCGATGTAGTCAAAGTGCCGAAAGGTTACCACCCGGTTGCGACCATTGCCGGTTATAACAATTATTACCTTAACGTGATGGCAGGACCGGTGCGCAAATGGCGTTTCACTTGGGAACAAGATCATCAGTGGATTAACAGTGAGGCGTATGCGGAGAAGTTTAAATAAGTTTTATATAGGTTCTATATAAATTCTATGAAAAAGCCTGCCGTAACACAGCGACAGGCTTATTTTCGTTTCACAGAAATTTTATTCTTTACGCTTAAACGCCAACGAAATCGCCAAGGTTTGCACTAAGGTCATGGTGGCGCATTGCGAACGGAAGCCGCTGACTTGTGCTTCTTTCACAATAAACGCCTCGTCGCTGAAGCTGATTAACGGGCTGATTTGACTGTCGGTGATGGCAATTTGTTTCACCCCGTTTTTCGCCGCCGCATTCATAATATTCAGCGTTTCTTTGGCATAAGGTGAAAAACTGATTGCTACCACGGCGTCACCGGGCTTAATCAGATTTAATTGCTCCTCAAACATCCCGCCTAAACCATCGATAATATAAGAATGGCAATTTAAATGGTGCAAGGCGTAATTCAGATAACTCGCCACGCTAAATGAGCGTTTCAAGCCGATAATAAAGATATTATTGGCTGAATCCAAAATATCCACCGCCCTTTCCAACTGCTCACGACCGGTCTGTGCACTCAGTTGCAATAAGGCTTGGTGATTTGCCTGTGCAAAGACGCTCAAAATCTCATTCGGTGCGCCTTGCGTGGCATTTTCCGGATCAAGTTGATCAAATAGTTGCGCCCGCTCACTGTAATTCACGGTTTCTTCCATCAGATTTTGACGGAATATTTGTTTCATCTCATTAAAACCGCTATAGCCGAAAGCATTGGCAAAGCGAATCAAGGTCGAAGGCGGCACATCCGCGCGTTCTGCGATCACCGCAACCGTGTCAAATACAATACTGTTCGGGTTATCAAGGATATACTTGGCAACCTGTTTTAAACGTTTACTCAGGCTGTCGTAACGCTCCCGGATCTCATTCTCTAGCTGCTCCAGCTCTAACGATTTATTCATGTTATGTTCTCAATAGTGAAATATTGTCAACATTATAAGAGCTTTTATGGTTAATGATAAGCCACCAATTGCTTGTTTTTTAATAAAATTAGAAAATTTATTTCATATGAAGACGATCGAATGTTTCGGCATTGCTGCCAACGGGATAATTGCGCCGCGGTGTTGAATCACCGTGCCGGCCAGTTGGTGTCCTTGCCGCACCGCACTTTGCACCTCACCGCCGCATAAGCGTGCCGCCAAATAACCGGCGCTGAACGAGTCGCCGGCGGCGGTGGTGTCGATCACCTTTTCGGCGGCAATGTTATTGGCGGCGATGTCAACGCGTTGCCGCTGCACGGCGACAATGCAACTGTCTGCGCCGCGCTTAATCACGATTTCGTTCACGCCATAACCCTGCGTGCGCGCAATCACCGTTTCAACCGCACTTTCACCGGATTTACCGCCCCAAAGTGCGGTTTCATCGTCAAGGGTTAAAAAGGCAATATCGCTAAGCGATAAGATTTGTTGATACGCCTGCTGTGCGGTTGCCACATCTTGCCACAGGCGCGGGCGGTAGTTGTTATCGAACACCAGCTTGCCGCCGTTGCGTTTAAATTCGGCTAACAAGGCGTACAGTTTTTCTCGGCTTGCCTGATCCAAAATCGCCAGACTGATACCGCTGAGATAGAGATAATCAAAGGTTGCCAATTGTGCCGTAATCGCCGCGCTGTCGGTGGTTTGCAGCCAGTAACGCGCCGCCGAATCGTTGCGCCAATAATAGAAACTGCGCTCGCCTTGCGGATCGGTGACAATCGAATACAAACCGGGCAATTTGTCCGCCAAGATTTGCACCAACTCGGTGCGAATGCCTTCTAGCTGCCACTGCGCCAACATCTGCCGGCTGAACGTATCTTGCCCAAGTGCGGTTACATAATGGATTTCAGCAGCTTGATTTTTCAGCAAGCGCGCCAGATAAACGGCGGTATTCAAGGTATCGCCGCCGAACGCCAATTGCGGTGGCTTTGCCTGTTTCAGCGACAGCTCGATCATACATTCGCCGATAATTGCGATTTTTTTCATAGTATAACCCTATTTAAAATAACCTTTGGCGTTGTTGAAACAGATGTTTTTCACCATGTCGCCCAACACATTGAGATCATTCGGCGCTTCGCCTTTTTCCACCCATTGCCCCAACATTTCACACAAAATACGGCGGAAATATTCGTGGCGGGTGTAGGACAAGAAACTGCGCGAATCGGTCAGCATACCGACAAATTGGCTTAACAAGCCCAATTGCGAAAGTTGTTGCAGTTGGCGCTCCATGCCGTCTTTTTGATCGTTAAACCACCAGCCCGAACCGAATTGGATTTTTCCCGCAACGCCGCCGCCTTGGAAATTGCCGATCATACTGGCGATCATTTCGTTATCGCGCGGGTTAAGGCAATAAATAATGGTTTTCGGCAGGCAATCGTTTTGGTCTATCGTGTCGAGCAAACGCGAAAGCGGTTCGGCAAAAGTGCGGTCGGCAATCGAATCAAAACCGGCATCTGCACCCAACAGCTTAAACATGCGCGTATTATTGTTGCGCAACGCACCGATATGTAATTGCATTACCCAACGACGTTGGTGATATTGCTGTGCCAGCCACACCAACACCGCCGTGCTGAACCGGGCGATTTGTAACTCGCTCAACGGCTGATTATCACGCCGCAATTGTAAAATCCGATCCAGCTCTTTTTCTGTCGGAATCGGCGCGAAACGCAAGATTTCAATGCCGTGGTCGGCGGATTTGCAGCCGTGGCGGTCAAAATGATCCAAGCGGTTCAATAGCGCCTGTTGTAAATCGGCAAAAGTGACGATCTCAATATCGCTGACCGCACCCAGCTGGGCTAAATAGTCGTTAAAGTGCGGTAATTCGATCTTGAACGCCTTATCCGGACGGAAACTCGGCACGACTTCGATATCGAAGGTCGGATCAGCGGCAATGGCTTGATGGTATTGCAAACTGTCAATCGGATCATCGGTTGTGCCGACCAATTTGACATGCATTTGTTGCATAATGCCTTGCGCCGAGAAACGGCGATCTTGCAGCATTTCATTGCATTGTTGCCAAATTTTGTCGGCATTTTGCAAATTAAATAAGGTATCGCGAATACCGAACGGACGGCGCAGTTCCAAATGCGTCCAATGGTAAATCGGGTTGCCGATACACAACGGCACGGTGCGCGCCCACGCCAGATATTTTTCATAATTCGAGGCATCGCCGGTGATCAGGCGTTCTTCCACCCCGGCGGTGCGCAAGGCACGCCATTTATAGTGATCGCCCTCCAGCCAGATTTCGCTCAAATCGTTAAATTGGCGGTTTTCCGCAATCTCTTGCGGATTGAGATGGCAATGGTAATCAAAAATCGGCTGTTGCGCGGCGTAATCGTGGTATAAGCGGCGTGCAGTTTCGTTTGACAGCAGAAAATCTTCACACATAAACGGTTTCATTTTTAGCTCCTGACTAGTGTTGCGCTAACGCCAAATACTCGGCAACCGCTCGGCGTGCGCCGACATCGAGTAATTTTTGGTATGCCTGTTTCACTTGTGCCACAAAAATCGGATTTGCCGCCAGTTGCGGTGAGAAAATATTGTCTAGTTGCAACAATTCATCGACCACAGCCGCATTCAGACCGCACTTGGCATAAATCGCCGCAAATTGTGCGCTCATCGGGTCTTTTACCTCAATCGGCTGTTGCTGTTCATCAACGCCGCTGATATAGCGCATCCAAGCGGCAACCGCCAAAGCCAATAACGGGAACGGTTGCTGTTGTTGCAAGTGATAGCTGATCGATTCCAATAAACGCGGCGGCAGTTTTTGACTGCCGTCCATCGCAATTTGCCAAGTGCGGTGTTTCAAGCCCGGATTGGTAAAGCGTTCGATCAGCAAGTCGGCATAGCGCGCCAAATCCGTGCCTTGCGGCATATTCAAGGTCGGCGCTTGTTCTTGCAACATTAACCGATGGGCGGCAGCGCGGTAATCACTGTCATTCATAGTGTCGGAGATATGTTCGTAACCGCCGAGATAGCCCAAATAGGCTAAAAAGGAGTGGCTGCCGTTCAGCATACGCAGTTTCATCTGTTCAAACGGACGTACATCTGCCACCAATTCCGCGCCGACCAACTCCCATTGCGGACGACTGGCAACAAAATTATCTTCGATCACCCATTGTTTGAATTCTTCACAGGCAATTGCGCACGGATCGTAATAACCCAGAATCTCGGCGATTTCCTGCAAGGTTTCATCGGTTGCCGCCGGGACAATCCGATCGACCATGGTGCAAGGAAACGTTACGTTCCGTTCAATCCATTGCGCCAGTTCCGTGTCGATTTGGTATGCCAATCCTAAAACCGCACTTTTGGCAATATGCCCGTTTTCCATCACGTTATCGCACGACATCACGGTGAAAGGCGCGAGATTACGCTGCTTACGCCGCCGCAACGCTTCCACGATATAACCGATCGCCGAACTCGGCTGTTGCGGATTAGCCAGATCTTGTTGGATCAACGGATTGTTTAAATCCAATTTGCCGGTGGCAAGATCGGTGCAATAGCCTTTTTCGGTGACGGTTAAAGACACAATCGCAATCTGCGGTTCTGCCATTTTTTCTAGAATAGTATTAATACTATCTAACTTAGGATGAAAAGCATCATAAATGGCTCTAACTTTCTTTAGAGTATTTTTATTTACACCTTTTTCAAAAACATGGTATTGCAAATTCTGCTTTCTTAATTTTACGATTGGTTCAAGCCCTGCCATTAAATTTACTTCATAATAGAGCCATTGAATTTCACTCTGTTGATTTGTTTCATCCATATATACGCCTTGATGAGCCTTATGGAAAGCACCAAATCCAAGATGAATCATTCTACTGCTCGAGATGTTCATAAAATTTCCTCACCGTCTTTGTAAAATTGAATTGTTTTATCACTCCATTTTTGAACATTTTCTCTAGAAAAGTAGCAATTATTAATACTTATACTATCCTTACTAATTCCATTTATAAAAATAGCAGGAATTCCATTTGGATATTCAAAAACCCCCCAAGGTCTTGACTCCCCCAAAGGAATATAGTAGGCATTATTCATTCCATTATTATCATATTGATTTGGGTTGCATGGAGGTCTTATATCATATGTTCCCCTGTTTTTATTTTCACTTACTACTTGGCATTGATTGATGTTATTGAAAAATATTTTACTCGCTTTATCATTAGGTTCTGAATGAATATTAATAGCGCCTTCAGATATAATATTAATATTATTAAATGTTACATTATTGATTTGCCCGCAATGTATATTATTTGGATCTCTTTTCTTGACGGAAATAAAAATTGGATCAGCTTTTCCCCAATGGCAATCTAATGTAAATTTAGTAGTAATCGACATATCTGATATTGTAACATTATTTATACAACCTCCATCCCTTGTCACTAACGATATTCCACGATTTGAATTTGATATTATACAATTGTTAAATTTAATATTGTTAAAGTTATTATAACTCTCGGTTCCAATCTTTAATGCTGAGCTATGTGATTCAATAATACAATTACTCACAAGTATATTTTCACACGGAGTATCTATTTCTTTTGATTTTTCACTAGTTTTAAGACAGATGCCATCATCGGCAGTTTTTATATAACAACCTTGAATATTGAAATTAGAACATCCATCTATATCTATTGCATCTGTATTAGTAAATCTAAAATCATTAATAATTTTTATATTATTAATATTTCCAATCCGGCATGATATACAATGTACTGTCCACATTGGTGCATCTTTTATTGTAAAATCTTCGAGTAAAATATTTTCACAACTTTCAAAAATAATTGTTCTTATTCTCGATCTATTCGGCATTCTATAACCTAGCTCATCTACATTAGTTGAATGATAGAATGGTGCATTACCATTTATCAATCCTTTACCTAATATACCGATATTATTTTTATTTTTTGCAAAGATAAAACCTAAAAAAGATTGTTCTGCCATAACAGAACTTTTTGCATTTTTAAAATCATTATAATTTGAACTTGCAATTATTTCAGCACCAGGATCCAGATACAAATAAACATTATCTTCTAAACAAACATTTCCAACGAGATATTTACCCGCCTCAATATATAATACTCCACCTCCTTTTTTATTTAAATCAAAAATTGCTTGATTAAAAATGTCAGTATTCAATTTAACTCCATCTCTTGATGGACTATATTCAGATAAACTAATATACATATATTACTCCTATATTAATCCAAATAGTCTAGGAAGGAATAAAGAAAACCAAGGTATGTAAGTAACAAGAAATAATGCGACACATACTAATAAAAATATTGGAAGCAATGGTCTCAAAACTTCATCAATAGAAACTTTAGCAACACTACATCCTACAAATAAAGCACTGCCTACAGGAGGCGTAAAATTCCCAACACACAAGTTAAATGCTATCATTACCCCAAAATGAATAGGATCCATCCCTAAAGACACCGCAATTGGAAAAAATATAGGGGTAAAAATAAGTAATGCCGGTGCAACGTCCATAAATGTACCAACAAATAATAAAATAATATTCATAATAATAAATATGACATATTTATTATCTGACATATTAATCAATATTTCACTAATGCTCTCTGGTATAGATAGAAATGCCATAGCCCATGACATAACACCTGATGCTGCAATTAAAAATAAAATAGTTCCAGATACATAGGCTGATTCTATAGCAATAGGAAGAATATCTTTTACTTTTATTGTTTTATATGCTAGAGACAATATTAAAGCATAAGCTACTGCAATAGCCCCTCCCTCTGTTGCAGTGAAAATTCCAGCAACAATTCCACCAATAACAATAATAATCATTGCAAGGCTTGGTATCGATTCTATTACTACTCTAATTGCTTCTTTACAATTTTTAGTCTCTTCTGTTGGATAGTTATATTTTTTAGCCACAAAATATGCATATATCATCACTGCAAGTCCCATTAAAATTCCTGGTATATAGGCAGCAATAAATAATGTTGCGACTGAAGCACCTGTCATCAACGAATAAATAATAAACATTCCTGTAGGAGGAATAAGCAACCCCGTTGGAGCAGAAGCAATATTTACAGCCGCACAAATACGTGGATCATAATTTTTCTCTCTCTGTAGTGGTCCCATAAAACCACCTACAGCAGAAGCAGCTGCTACTGAAGAACCACATACACTTCCAAATAGCATATTACTAATTACATTAGCATGTAATAATGATCCTGGTATTTTACCACCGATCAACAAGGCCAAATTGACTAATCTCCTTGCTATCCCACCTTTATTCATTAAATTTCCAGAAAATATGAAGAAAGGTGCTGCTAATAATCCAAAACTATCAATTCCAGAAAACATTTTTTGACTTCCAGTATATAAAACCATATCAGTTGGAAGTTCGAAAAATAACGTTATTATACTAGCCAATAGAATGCTGATAGAAATTGAAATTCCGATAGCTAACAAGATTATAAATGTGCCAAAAAGCACTAGACTTATATATATTAATTCAGCATCCATAATTTCCCTCTCTTGATTCCTCAATTAATATTAGCAAATTGCAAATACAAAGAAACAATATTAACAATCCTGAGACAGGAATAATAGCATATATTAGACTCATAGAAATTCCTAGTGTTGGTGAATATTGAGAAAAACTAGATACTACAAAATGGTAACCTCCATATATCGACGATATTAAAATTGTGATACATACAACTGTTATTTGTATAACTTTCAAATAAAAATAATTCTTAGGATTTAATTTATTTTCCAGTAGTGTAATCGAAAGATGAGTATTTCTTCCAAAACAATATGTTGCTCCAAAAAAACCCATCCATATCATCAAATAACGTAAAGCTTCTTCTGTATTAGTACTAGGAGAGTTCAATACATATCTAGAAACCACTTGCCAGACAGCTATTATTGACATAGCTATCATAAGCAATCCAGCAAAAGTACTACATGCAACCTCTACTTTTCCCTTTAAATATATCAATCTATCCATTTAAACTCTCCTTAAATTAAAAGTTATAAATCCTTTATTTTTTCCACTATATCTTTATCATTTTGTGGTAAAGAATCATACATAGGTTTTACTAGCTCACGGAATGGTTCTTTATTGACATCATTGAAATTAACTTTCATCTTTTCTTGAGCGATTTTATATGCCACTTCCATGTCTTCAACAAAAAGTTTATCTTGTAAAACCCAAGATTCTTTTAACGCTTGAATAACTTGATTACGTTCATCTTCGTTTAGTTTTTCATATGATTTTTTGCTGATAACAACCACATCCGGAATTAGAGAATGCTCATCAAAAGAAAAATATTTAGCAACCTCGCCATGACTTCCGTTCGTTAATACCGTTATTGCACTTTCAGCACCATCAAGAACACCTTGCTGTATTGCACTGAATACTTCTGAATATGCCATTGGTGTTGCTTTTGCACCTAAATGATTGACCATATTAATTGCTGTGGTATCTCCCATAACTCGAATTTTTAATCCATCAAGATCAGCTGGTGTATGAATAGGTTTAGATTTTGTATAAAAAGAACGGAATCCATTTGTATAAAATGTAATACCAATCATCCCATCATCATCAATCGAATCTAAAAATTCTTTTCCTACTGAGCTATTAGCAAAACGTTTAAAATGTTCCATATCATTAAATAGATAAGGCATTGATATAATTGAAAACTGAGGTTTGAACTGACTTAAATTTGAAGTAGAGACCCTACCGATATCAATGATACCTTGTTGTAATTGCTGCAAAACTTGTACTTCATCACCGAGTACTCCATTGGCATATACTCTCGCCTTTACCTTGCCCTGCGTCCGTTCAGATATTTTTTTCGAAAAATCCTCCAATGCTCTTACCGTAGAGTCATCTTTACTATGGTTATCAGCAATCTTGAGCGTTAAAGCATGAGTTACATCACTGAAAGCTAAAAACATAAGTGACATTAATGTCATAGTCATTTTTTTCATAACTTTTTCCTTATATAAAAGAGTAATAAAATATTTAGATACTGCCATTCATATGCTTCAATATCACTCTACAAGATTCATAAAGCTCTCGTAAAGTTGTCGATGAATTTTTAATAAAATTTGTGATCCAGATCTAAAATTATCAAAAATAAACCATAATTATTTATTAAATAAGTAATTTTTATTGAACCTTAAATTCTAAATCAGTATGATTAATAATATAAAACTGATCAATGAATTTATGAGATATGAAAAAATATATAGAAATTGGCTTGGATATTATTAATCAAATATCTGACGGAAAATTTAATATTGGAGATAAATTACCGACAGAAAAGATACTTATGGCTCATTATGGTGTTGCGAGAACCACTATCAGAGAATCCATTACCATGCTTGAAGTTGGAGGTTATCTAGACATAAGACAAGGTTCAGGTATGTATATAGCATCTCTAAAACCAAACGGGTTATTGACTGGAGATAGTAGTTATATTGATTTAGAAATTGGTCCATTTGAAATGCTGCAAGCACGACAAATTTTAGAAAGTAATATTGCTCACCTTGCTGCCAGAAAAGCTACAAAATCTGACATAGTAACACTTAAAGAAATTCTTGTATTAGAACGCCAAAATGTTGAACACGGTAATTTTGAATATGATACAGATTTAATGTTCCATTTATCAATAGCTAGAGCAACTCATAACCTTGCTCTGGTTGATATGGTCAAAGACATATGGCAACGCAGACAAAGAAGTATGAAATGGAATGAATTACATCGGAAAATCAATCATAAAGACTATCGAAGTGATTGGTTATCGGATCATCAGGAAATTTATATGGCTCTTCAAAGAAAAGAACCAGATTCTGCTTACGAAAAAATGTGGACACATTTAGAAAATGTAAAGAATAGGTTATTTGAACACTCTGATATTGATGATCCAAATTTTGATGGATTTATTTTTAGAGATTAGTAACTAAATAAGATAGTAAAGAATAGGAATAGGAAAAATAAAAATGGAACAAACATGGCGTTGGTACGGACCGAAAGATCCGGTTTCGTTGGCGGATATCCGCCAAGCGGGGGCGACGGGGATTGTGACCGCACTTCACAATATTCCGAACGGGCAGGTGTGGATCATTGAGGAAATTGAGAAACGCAAACAGGAAATCGAACAAGCCGGGTTGGTGTGGTCGGTGGTCGAAAGCGTGCCGGTGCATGAGGAAATCAAAACCCAAAGCGGGCAATATTTGCAGTGGATTGAAAATTATCAGCAGACCCTGCGCAATTTGGCAAAGTGCGGTATTGATACGGTTTGTTACAACTTTATGCCGGTGTTGGATTGGACGCGCACCGATTTGGCATACCAATTGCCGGACGGTTCAAAAGCGTTACGCTTCGATCAAGATGCCTTTGCGGCGTTTGAGCTGTATATTTTGCAACGCCCGGGGGCAAATGAAACTTACAGCGCAGCCGAACAGCAAGCGGCAAAAGCCTATTTCGATCAAATGAACGAGCAGGATATTCAGCAATTAACCAATAATATTATTGCCGGTTTGCCGGGGGCGGAAGAGGGTTACACCCTTGCCGAATTCCAACAACAGCTGGATCGCTATCAAGCTATCAGCAAGGAACAATTCCGCCAACATCTGGCATTTTTCTTGCAACAGATTATTCCGGTGGCGGAAGAAGTCGGGATTAAAATGGCGATTCACCCTGATGATCCGCCGCGCCCGATTTTGGGCTTGCCGCGCATTGTGTCCACTATTGAGGATATGCAGTGGTTTGTCGAAACCCAGCCGCTGGCGGCAAACGGTTTCACTATGTGTACCGGTTCTTACGGCGTGCGTTCCGACAACGATTTGGTGCAGATGACCGAGCAATTTGCCGATCGGATTTATTTCGCGCATTTGCGTTCTACTTGCCGCGAAGAAAATCCGCTGACGTTCCACGAAGCTGCGCATTTGGAAGGCGATGTGGATATGTTTAATGTGGTCAAAGCCTTATTGAGCGAAGAATACAAACGCAAAGCCGCCGGTAACCCGCGCCTGATTCCAATGCGACCCGATCACGGACACCAAATGTTGGACGATTTGCGCAAGAAAACCAATCCGGGCTATTCTGCCATCGGTCGCTTAAAAGGGTTGGCCGAATTCCGCGGTTTGGAGCTTGCCTTAAAAAAAGTGTATTTTAACCAATAAGGTGATGATTGGGAGAGTTTCTCAATACCGGCAATTGATGATATGCAAAACTACCTCGGGCAAATTCTGATTTTCATCGTGACGCTGATCGGCGCCTCGGGGTGGTTTTTATCAAAAAACGCGATTGCGGAAATGCCGTCGGTCGGCTTTATGGGGCTGCGTTTTTTAACCGCCGCCTTGATTTTTCTGCCTTTTGCCCATCGGCAGTTATATCGCCTGAAGAGAATTCAAATTCTCAACGCAAGTGCGGTTGGCATTGCCTTGGCGCTTAACTTGTTTCTGTGGGTGCAGGGGATTACTTACAGCAATGAGTTGGGCGAAGGGGCATTTTTAGTTAGCCTTGCCATGCTGATTGCGCCGTTGATTTCATGGCTGCTTTTCAAGCAACGCCCGTTGCCGGTGTTCTGGCTTTCAATGCCGATTGCGCTGGTCGGTTTATATTTTTTAGCCATCGGTCGTTATGGCGGGCTGCGTTTTTCCGGCGGCAGTATCCTATTTTTACTCAGCTCACTATCAGCCGCGTTCTATTTCGTATTGAATCATCAATATGCCAAAAATATTCCGCCGATGTCGCTGATTACGATTCAATTCGCTATTGTCGGCATAGTATGCAGCGGCTATTCAATACTAGCCGAAAGCTGGCAAACGACAATTTCGTTCAACACCTGGCTCTGGTTTCTTGCCAGCGTGTTGCTCGCCAGTAACTTACGTTATTTTGTGCAAACCATCGGACAAAAGCACTGTAATATTAGTACGGCAGCGATTATTATGGTATTGGAACCGGTTTGGACACTGATGTTAAGCGTGTGGTTAATGGACGAGACCGTCACCGTGCTTAAATTGCTGGGTTGTGGCTTGATTCTCTGTGCACTATTGGTTTATCGGTTACGTCTTATCCGCAAAGCAGGGTGAAATTTAAACAATCATTCTCTAATTAGAGATCATTATTAACAAAAGGAAATAGTATTATGTCATGGAAACTCCAACCTAGTGCGGTTTTCGCCGCGTCACCGCTGGTGCCGGTGATGGTAATCAAAAATTTGGACGACGCGCTGCCGATGGCGCAGGCGTTGTTGGACGGCGGGATCAATGTGTTTGAAATCACGCTGCGCAGTGCAGTTGCACTTGATGCAATCAAGCTGATTAGCGAGGCTATGCCGCAAGCATTGGTCGGCGCGGGAACCGTGATTTCACCGCAACAATATGATTCGGCGGTGGCGGCCGGTGCGAAATTTGTGATTTCGCCGGGGGCGACGGTGTCGTTGCTGAAACACGCGTTGCAAGGCGAGGCGCCGTTAATGCCGGGAACATCAACCCCGTCGGAAATGATGACCGCACTTGAGTTGGGTTATGATCACCTCAAATTCTTCCCGGCGGAAGCCAACGGCGGTGCGCCGGCGCTGAAAGCGATTTCCGCACCGTTGCCGCAGCTGACATTCTGCCCGACCGGCGGCATTAGCCCGAAAAACGTTGCCGACTATGTCGCCTTGGATTGCGTCGCCACCGTCGGCGGCTCGTGGATTCTGCCGAATGAGGCGATTGCCGCCGGAAATTGGCAACAAGTCACGCGCTTAACCCAAGAAGCAGTGAGTTTTATTCGCGGCTTAAGAAAGTCATAATTGGACAAAAAAGCCGCAATCTGTGAGGATTTGCGGCTTATTTGGCTGTATTGCTTAAATTTGAGGATATTGTTGTTTCGCCAATGCGATATTCAAAATATGTAATTCATCTTCTTTACTGTTTTCAACGATCCGATACACAATTCGGTATGTACCACCGCGCGGAAATAACTCTCGGACCCCTCGACAATGCCAACCACGCCCATTAACGGCTGGGTTAGCGCAAGTTCGATGGTTTTGTAAATCTCCGTGGTTATTTTCTCCGCACTTTCAATACTGACATAACTGGCAATATTATAATAAATCGTTAAAAAATCGTCTTTGGCATGTTCAGAAATAACTAATCGCATGGGTTACGCCGTTTTCTTAAACACTTTATCGGTATAATGTTTACGTGCCAGATTCACCACTTCGTCCCAAGTGTATTTTTTGCCGCCTTGATCCAAATTATCGATACTTTTTTGTACTTTTTCAGTCAACCATTTTTCATATTCTTTATTCATCATCTGCCCCGATAATCAATGAACGTTGCTGAAATTATAGTCTATCTGCCCAGTGCTGACAACGCATTCATATTAGGTTATCACCGCCGGCAGCACCGATAACGCTATGCCAGCCTACCTGTTTTGAGGTAAGATAACACCATCTTTTATCATTCTTTTTTAAGACCAGTATACGGTCTAACCGTACTACGATTGTGTAACATGTCGAATTTATTTATCCGAAAACTGCCGGCTTATGCCCGTTTAATGCGTCTCGACCGTCCGATTGGCACTTTATTATTGCTGTGGCCGACCTTGTGGGCGTTATTTTTGGCGGCGGACGGCGTGCCGGACTACCGCACTTTGCTGATTTTTCTGTGCGGCGTAGTCTTAATGCGGGCGGCAGGCTGTGTGATCAACGATTATGCCGATCGCCACATTGACGGCAGCGTCAAGCGCACTGCCCATCGTCCGCTTGCCACCGGTGAAGTGAATGAGAAAGAGGCGAAAATCCTGTTTTTTATTCTGACCGCACTTTCCTTTTTATTGGTGCTGAATCTGAATGGTTACGCCATTTTACTGTCGTTTATTGCGGTCAGCTTGGCATTTGTCTATCCGTTTATGAAACGCTACACCCATTTGCCGCAATTTGTGTTGGGTGCGGCGTTCGGTTGGTCGATTCCGATGGCATATGCCGCCGTGAGCGGGCAATTGCCGTTGATTTGTTGGTTGCTGTTTGCCGCCAATTTACTCTGGACGGTGGCGTATGACACCCAATATGCGATGGTGGATCGCGACGATGATCTGCGGATCGGCGTCAAATCCACTGCGATTTTATTCGCACAATTTGATAATAAAATCATTGCGTTACTGCAATTTATCGCATTGGTGCTGTTTATTGCGATCGGCTATCTGTCAAATTTACACCCGGCTTATTATGCCGCCCTTGCCGTCACCGCACTTTGCTTTGTCTATCAATGCAAACTGACGCGCGAGCGCACGCGGGAAGAGTGTTTCAAGGCGTTTCTCAATAACAACTACTTTGGCATGGGGATTTTTATTGCGTTGTTATTGGGGATTTTTCTATAACGCAGGCAACAAAAAAGCCTGTCACATCAGACAGGCTTTTCACGCTTTCAATCGTTTAAAAATCAACGGCGACTTTTAATTTTTTCAGCGCGTTGTTTTCCAACTGGCGCACGCGTTCGGCGGAAATATTGTATTTCGCCGCCAAATCCTGCAACGTGGCTTTATTGTCATCCAACCAACGGGAGCGGATAATATCCAAGCTGCGCTCGTCCAAACTGTCCAAGGCTTCGTTCAGCTGTTCGGTGGCTTGGCTTTCGTAGTTTTCTTGTTCCAATTCCAGGGCGAAATCAGAGCTTTTATCTTCTAAATATAACGCCGGGCTGTAAGTCTCTTCCGCGTCGTCGCTCGGCAGGTCGAACGCCATATCCTGCCCGGTCATGCGCGATTCCATCTCTTTCACGTCATCAACCGACACGCCCAATTCATCGGCAACCATTGCCACTTCATTTTCATTAAACCAACCGAAACGCTGTTTGGTTTTACGCAGGTTGAAGAACAGTTTGCGTTGCGCTTTGGTGGTCGCAACTTTGACAATCCGCCAGTTGCGCAGCACATATTCGTGAATTTCGGCCTTGACCCAATGCACCGCAAACGAGACTAAGCGCACGCCCACTTCCGGATTGAAACGGCGCACCGCTTTCATCAGCCCGATATTGCCTTCCTGAATCAAATCCGCTTGTGGCAAGCCGTAGCCGGAATAACCGCGCGCAACATGGATCACAAAACGCAGATGGGACAGAATCAATTCTTTTGCCGCGTCCAAATCCTGTTGGTAATACAAACGCTCCGCCAACGCCTTCTCTTCCTCTGCGGTCAGCATCGGATATTGGTTGGCGGCACGGATATAGCTTTCCAAGTTGCCTTGAGGAACAAGCATCATTTGCATTTCTTTCGTCATCGCATTCCTTCTTTGTTTATTCAGTTAATCACTTGTCTTGCTGTGCGTTGTTGCACGACCTGCTTATGATAAACGAGGCGTTAGTTATAGCACAAATTACGCCGAGTTCAAAATTCCAGACCGCACTTGCTGTTTCAGACCAGTTGTTTGGTAAAAAATTAGACTAAATTGTCAGCAAATAGTTCAATAAAGATTGAAAAATTCAACGATTGTTGAGCATTTCCGCCTTTAGCCAATGCAACAAAACCGCACTTTTGCCTTGAGCCAATGGCGTTTGCGACAGCAGATAATATGCCGAACCGTCGCCGATAAAGCCGTGCGGCGCGTGTAAAATACCTTGTTCGATTTCGGCTTCGACCATAAAACGTGAAGCAATCGCCGCGCCCATGCCGGCAATCGCGGCTTGAATCGAGAGGTAAAAATGCTCGAAATAGCTGTCCTCTTGCCATTCATTAAGCGCGAAACCGCTGAGCCTTTGCCAATCCTGCCACGCCTGCGGACGGGTGTGGGTGTGCAAACGGCGATGTTGTTTGACTTGCAAATGCTGTACCAAACCCATTTGCTCATCGGCAATTTTTTTCGCATACAGCGATTTCGCCCACTGGAAATCGTTACGCCGAATTGCCAAATCAATCGCTTGCCGCTCAAAATCGACTGCACCGCCGGCGGCCAAAATCACCGGATTTAAGCCGGTTTGCTGTTGCAGCGCACTAATACGCGGAATCAGCCATTTCATCGCCAAAGTCGGTTCGCACGAGATCACCAAATCCTGTTGCTGGCGGGTTTTGATCTGCTTAACCGCACTTTCCAGCTCGGAAAACGCCGTTTGGCAATGCTGATACAACATCCGTCCGTTGTGCGACAACAGCAGATTGCGCCTCTGTTTCAGCAGCAGCGGCTCGCTGAAATGGTGTTGCAACAGCTTCAACTGTTTGCTGACTGCGCCATGAGTCACGTGCAACTGTAATGCCGCCGCACTCAAACTACCGCACTTGGCGACAAAATAGAAATATTTAAGCGCGTTCAACGGCAGCTTGGCTATCTGTTCCAAAATCTCACACCTTAATGACAATATTTCGATTTTCTTCTGTTAAAAATCAGGCAAAATATAAACAAAAAACAACAAACCCTATTTTTCAATCTTAATCTAAACGGAAATTATCTCAACCATTATGCACGAACTTCTTGCGGTGATCACCATCACCATTCTCGCCGTCATCAGCCCCGGCGGCGATTTCGCCATGACCACGCGCAACAGTTATTTATACGGCAAACGTGCCGGTATCATCACTGCCATCGGCATTGCAAGTGCGGTTTGGGTGCATGTCGGCTACACCTTGTTAGGCGTGAGTGTATTGTTGTTGCAATCGCCCAGCCTGTTTCATCTGGTGAAAACCTTGGGCGCGTTGTATTTGATTTATATCGGCTTTTCCACCTTTCGCCACCGTCCGGCTGCGTTTAATCTAGAAAGTGAAAGTGCGGTGCTCAGCGATCAACAGGCGTTTAAAAACGGCTTTATCACCAATGCCCTCAACCCGAAAACCACGCTGTTTGTGCTCAGCACCTTCACCCAAATCGTCAATCCCAATACGCCGTTGTGGGTGCAGATTAGTTACGGGGCGTTTATGTCATTGGCGCATTTGCTTTGGTTCGGCTTGGTGGCGGTGCTGCTCTCAGCCCCGACGATTCGCCAACGTTTGCTACAACGGCAAGTGATTGTTAATCGGGTGATCGGGGTGATTTTATGCTTGTTGGGATTGATGTTGTTACTGTCATCGGCGAGAAATTAATACAAAGTGCGGTCAAACCGCACTTCAGGCTAATGACAAAGTCTTTTTCTCTAATCATTTCCCTCCCCCCGTATACGGAGGGAGGTGTCCGAAGGACGGAGGGAGGCATAAAGAATGTTAAAAATGAATATGTTACATTTTCATATTCCCCTCCCTCCCATTTTTCTTGCGAAAAATAGTACTCCCTCCGCATGCGGAGGGAGAGAAGTCAGTTTGTCAGCAATCTCAAGTGCGGTTTAAACCGCACTTTGGAATTAATCTGTTAAAAACGCCGCAATCTTATCAAACGCCGCTTGGCGAATCGCGTCGCGTTCAAACAGAATTTCGTGTTTGGCGTTTTTCACCACTTCATGCTGCAAGCGGCTAAATAATTTGGCGTACTTTTCAATTTGCTGATTCGAGACGATCAGCTCTTTTTCCGCTTGCAGCACCAGCACCGGGATTTTAATCTTGCTGATCGCACGCGGTAATTTTTTAAACTGGATAATGCACTGATGTACCCAGCGAAAGGTCGGCCCGCCCAAATGCACTTCCGGATAACGGCGGTTAATCCGGTTCATCCATTTCATGCGGGTCTTGCAAAAACTGAGATCGTTATTGTCCGGATTGACCGGTTGATAGGCGGTTCTGCCGAAAATATAACGTTGATCCTGTCCGAGCAGCACCATGATATTCACCACCAGTTGTTCCCAAAACGGGTTTTTCAGTGGTAGCGCAAACAGCGGCGCACTCAAAACCAATTTGTCGATCTGATGCGGATATTTAGCCAGATACAGGGTTGCAATTAATGCCCCCATCGAGTGCCCCAGCACCAACTGCCGTTGATAGGCATGGCGCTGGTTGACTTGGTGAATCGCCGCGTCCATATCGTCCAAATAATACTCAAACCGATCAATATAGCCTTTGTCCGGATCGGGCAGCAGCCGTTGCGAATAGCCTTGTCCGCGGTGATCGAAACTCAGCACGTCAAAACCGAGCTGATAAAAATCATAAGCGATTTCCGACCATTTTAATAAATTCGCACTGCGACCGCTGACCAAAATCATCAAGTTACGCGGAATAGATTCCGTCGCCGGGTGTTCAAAAAAACGGTACGCGATTCTACAGCCGCGCTGCCCGTCAAAATATTGCAGCGGAAACTGTTCGACAAAGGGTTTCAAGGTTCTTAAAGCAAACTGCCCAAAGTGCGGTTCTCGTTCCATTTGATGACCTGTCGTATTAGCAAAAAGATAAGGCGGGAGTTCCCGCCTTAGGGTATTTTTCTCTCCCTCCGCGTGCGGAGGGAGTACCATTTTTCACTAGAAAAATGGGGTAGGGAGGGAAACGATTTACGCCACCAATTGACGCAAAATGCGACGCAACGGTTCAGCCGCGCCCCATAACAGCTGATCGCCGACGGTGAATGCCGCCAGATATTCAGGCCCCATATTCAGTTTGCGCAAACGTCCGACCGGAACGCTCAAGGTGCCGGTGACTTTGGTCGGGGTCAGCTCGCGCAGGGTACTTTCTTTGTCGTTCGGAATCACTTTCACCCACTCGTTATGCGAGGCTAACAGTTGTTCGATTTCCGTCAACGGCAGAGCTTTTTTCATTTTAATGGTGAACGCCTGACTGTGGCAACGCAGCGCACCGATACGCACGCACAAGCCGTCGATTGGAATCGGGCTGTCGGATAAACCGAGGATTTTATTGGTTTCGGCATAGCCTTTCCACTCTTCTTTGGTTTGTCCGCTGTCGAGTAATTTGTCGATCCATGGAATCAAACTGCCCGCCAACGGCGCACCAAAGTTTTCAATCGGCAAATCGCCGCGCATTTTGTCGGCAACCGCTCTTTCAATCGCTAAAATCGACGAAGCCGGGTTGTCCAAATCGGTTTTCACCACATCGCGCAATTCGCCCATTTGCACCAGCAATTCACGCATATTTTTCGCGCCGGCGCCGCTCGCGGCTTGGTAAGTGGCAACCGAAACCCATTCCACCAAATCTTTTTCAAACAAACCGCCCAATGCCATCAACATCAAGCTGACAGTGCAGTTGCCGCCGACGTAGGTTTTCACGCCTTTCGCCAAACCGTCGCGGATGACGTGTTGGTTGACAGGATCCAACACGATAATCGCGTCTTTTTCCATACGCAGGGTAGAAGCGGCGTCGATCCAATAACCGTTCCAACCTGCCGCACGCAGTTTCGGATAGACTTCATTGGTGTAATCACCGCCTTGGCAGGTGACGATAATATCCAGCGCTTTCAATTCGTCAATGTTAAAGGCGTCTTTCAACACGCCACTGTCCTTGCCGCCGAAGCTCGGTGCTTTTTGTCCGGCTTGGGAGGTGGTGAAAAAGACCGGGTTAAGCAAGGCGAAATCTTGCTCTTGTTGCATACGATCCATTAAAACCGAACCGACCATTCCGCGCCAACCGATAAAACCTACGTTTTGCATATTGTTTCCTTATTTTTTTGATGTTGTGTTTTAATTTTCTACTCTAATTAATTACAACATCACTTCAATAAAAGCAACTCTTTTAGCAAAAATTTTTACCGTGCCAATGGACAGCAAGCCGCTTTTTGTTATAGTAAAAATCATTACGCATGCAAATAGCAGAGGGGGTAACCATGTTAGCTTTAATTACCGGCGCCAGTGCCGGCTTTGGTGCGGCAACCGCACGTTTATTGGTGCAACACGGACATCGGGTGATCATCAGCGCCCGTCGGCAAGATCGTTTACAGGCATTGCAACAGGAGCTGGGCGACAATTGTCTGGCGCTGGCATTTGATGTCTGCGATCCGGCGGCGGTGCAAACCGCACTTCACAGTTTGCCGCCGCAATGGCAAGAAATTGATTTATTGGTGAATAATGCCGGTTTGGCGCTCGGTGTTGCCGCCGCACAGAACAGCCGCTTGCAAGATTGGCAGCAGATGATCGCCACCAATATCGGCGGTTTAACCACCTTGACCCACGCCATTCTGCCCGGCATGGTGGCGCGCAACCGCGGGCACATTATCAATCTCGGCTCGATTGCCGGCGATTATCCCTATCCGGGCGGCAATGTGTACGGCGCGACCAAAGCCTTCGTCAAACAATTCAGCCTCAACTTGCGCGCCGATTTGGTCGGCACGGCGGTGCGGGTCAGCAATGTCGAACCGGGTTTATGCGGTGGCACCGAGTTTTCCAACGTGCGTTTCTATGGTGACGGCACCAAAGCCGAAGCCTTATACGCCAATGTGGATTATCTGACCCCTGACGATATTGCCGCCACCATTGTTTGGATTGCCGAGCAACCGTCACACGTCAATATCAACCGGATTGAAATCATGCCGGTAGCGCAAGCGCCTGCCGGCTTAACCGTGAAGAAAAAAGTTTAAATCCTTCTGACCGCACTTTGCCATTTTGATAACGCAAAGTGCGGTATTGCCTACCTCGTTTCAGGTATTCGATTTGATATAGATCAAAAGATGAATTAAAAATACGGCTTTTATCGTCAAAATACCTTACTATTTAACTCAACTTTTATCCTAACGAATACGAGGAAATTATGTCATTTCAAGATAAAAAACTGAGCGAATTGGCGATTGCCATTCCGGGCGCCACCAAACTGTTGCGCGAATATGATTTGGATTTTTGCTGCGGCGGCGCCAACACGCTTGGCTTTGCGGCAAACGTGAAAAATCTGGATTTGGCGGCGATTGAAAGCCGTTTAGCCGAACTGGCAGCGCGGCAAGACCTCGGGCAGGAGCAGGATTGGACGCAAACCGCTTACCCGGAAATTATCGCCCATATCATCGCCCGCTATCATGATCGCCACCGCGAACAGCTGCCGGAGCTGATTGCGATGGCGGAAAAAGTGGAAAACGTGCACGGTGATCGCGCCGATTGCCCGATGGGCGCGTCGGCGGTATTAAAAGAGATTTATGCCGAACTGAGCCATCATATGCAAAAAGAAGAACAGATTCTGTTCCCGATGATCCAAGCCGGGCAATATGCGATGGCAAGAATGCCGATCAAAGTGATGGAGCATGAACACGACGACGCCGGACAACAAGTGGAAGTGCTGAAATCCCTGACCGACAACGTCACCCCTCCGACGGACGCGTGCAACACTTGGCGCGCGCTCTACAGCGGCATTAACGAGTTTATCGACGATTTAATGCACCATATTCATCTGGAAAACAATATTTTGTTTCCAAGAGTGGTGAATGAGGGGTAATTGTTATTCGGCAACACTTGACCCATGCCCTCGAAAGAGGGCATTATTACCTTTAATTCATTAGAGGAATATGTCATGAGAATAACAGACGAAAAAAGCCCTGCTGTCTGCTCACGGATTAGATGACCAACTCTTTAATGATGATGTCTATGATTCCATCGTCATGTCATTAATCAATGCGCATTTGTCTCAACTTGAAGATATTGCCGATCTGCGCGCGCATAGAGAAGATGTCAAAAATGGTACGGTGGAATATACCACTATGGACGAACTCGAACGGGAGTATGGGGTATGACGGGCAGCAAAACGTTATATACACTGTGTTGCCGACAAAACGTTTCAAAAAATCATTAAAACGGATTGACCGTAGTCAAGTCCCTAAAATCTTAGCCGCATTGAAAGATGAAGACTTTAGACCCTCCCCGAAAACACACTGCAGCGTTAAAATCCTACGCGGTGAACTAGGCGCTTGAAGTCGGGCAGTATAGTATTTTCCTTTTTCATCAGGATGAATAGTTCTTAGAGAACAATGATATTTATCGACAAGTTGTTTATAAGTCTGTTTTCCAAGCGTGTAATCAAGCCAAATTTTATTGGAATTCAACTTATTTTTTAGGGTGAATGTTTTATTGCACGTCAGGCATTTATAGCGTTGAATATGGTGATAAGTGCCATATTTCTGAATAGTTGATTTTGAGCAAAAAGGACAATTTTTTATTCATATTTCAAAAAAGTGGGTTAAAGCCAGTGACTATAAGGCGTTAACCTACTTTTTACCAACAATTTTGTCTTGTATATCCCAACTCACTTATAATAATGAAGCATATTATTTACAGCTACTATGCCTATTTCATTCCGTTTGGTAACCCAACAACAGCAACGTTTCTTTATGCTGCTGCATATCGGCGATATTCGGCAGTTCGCCCCATTGCTGAAAACCGCACTTTTGCAGCACGCCGACGCTGGCGGGGTTGCCTTTGAACACAAAGGCGAGCAGAGTGGAATAATGCAGCGGTTGCATTTGCTGTTGTAAAAAACGTACCACTTGCGTGCCAATTCCTTTGCCCTTGGCTTGGTTATCCAGATAAAAACTGGCTTCGGCGGTGATATCGTATGCCGGTCGCCCGTAAAACGGCGACAAGCTTGCCCAACCGATCAGCTGATCTTGCGTATTTCGCACCGCCCAAATCGGGTGGCGCACGCTATTGCGGTGAAAGTCAAACCACGCTTGCCGGTCGGCAACCGATATCGGGGCTAAATCGGAGGTGATACGGCGGCTGGCGATAGTTTGGTTATAAATCGCCACGATTTGCGCCAAATCTTGCGCTTGGGCTTTTTCAATCCGAATGGTTGTCATGTGTAATCCTTGTTATTCCACGTCGTCCGCCAACAATAAACTGACTTCGGTGCCGCCGCTGGCACGACGCGCAATGGTCAAATGCGCATTCAACTCTTGCGCTCGCTCCTGCATGATATTCAAGCCGTAGTGCCCACTTGGTTCCGCCAGTGATGGAATGCCGACACCGTTATCGCGAATAATCACGGTGTTTTCGCCGTTGTCGTTACTGCGCGCAATCACTTCAATCAGCGTGGCGTGGGCGTGTTTAATGCTGTTCAGCACCGCCTCACGCACAATTTGCAGTAAATGAATCTGTTGTTGCGCGTTTAGCAATTGCGACGGTAACGCACAATCCAGCGTGATTTGCGCTTCGGAACGGGATTGCAGCGAATCGATCACCTCCTGCAAGGCAAGTTTCAAGTTCGACTCGCTGACGGTCAAACGGAAAGTCGCCAACAGCTCGCGCAGTTGGGTATAACCGTCGGCAAGTGCGGTTTCAAATTGGTGCAGAATATTCAAACTTTTCGCCGCCCGCTCCTCGCTCAGTTCCTGCAAAATACTGCGGCGTAGCAACGTCAACTGGATTTGCAGATATGCCAACACTTGTGCCAAGGAATCATGCAATTCACGCGCAATAATCGAGCGTTCCTGCATTAAAATTAAGTGTTGTCGCTGGCGCAACAGCTGATAGGAATGCAATGCCCGCCCCAACATCTGCGCAATATTTTCAATCGTACGCAGGTCAGGATAGGCTGCGCTGCGCTGCCAATTCAGGCTACCCAGATTCTGATCGTTAATCGTAATCCGCGTGGTTTGCCAGTTTGTTGCGCTATCTTCTTTGCCCACTTCCAGATTAAACATCTCGTTCCCATTCGCCACCAAGCGCACGACTTGCAAGCGTTCGTTTTGTTGCAACAATTTCAGCACGGTGGTCAGATTTTCACGGGTGATTTCATGCAGCGTCAGCTGTTGTGAGGAATAATACAGCATGGATAAAGTGCGGTTAATTTGGGTCAGACTACGGGTTTTCTGACTAACTTGTTCCTCAAGCGAAAGGTAGAGTTTTTGCAGCTGTGCCGCCATTTGGGTGAAACCGCGTGACAGCTCGCCCAGCTCGTTATCGCTGTCAATATCCAGTTCAATGTGCTGAAACTGGCTGTTCTGCACCTGCCGACTGGCGGTGGCCAAGCGCTGCAACGGCGCCACTACTTTTTTACGGCTGTAGCTCAACAGATAACCGCCCAATACCAACATCAGCAGCAAACTGAACAGGTTAGTATAAATCGCAAAACGGATACGCTGCTCGGAAAACTGTTGCAGCACCGACACGAAATTGTCGACTTGATCGACATAGGATTCCAAATTCTGCTGATACAATCCTGCCTCCCCCTGTCGCAAATAACCCGCCATCACCTGCCAACTTGCCAGCAAAGTGCGGTAGGCATTCTGCACCGAATCCGGCACATAAAACCGCTCCAAATTCATCAGTGTCGGCGTCTGCAAACTGGCTTGATAAGTCTGAATCCCATGCGTCAGCAACTCCGGCTGGTACTGCATTTCATACAGCAAACGGTAGCTCTGCATCCGCAGCGAACCGGACACATTGATCATCTCGGCATCGGAATGGTTGCTGATCATAATCAGCGTGGTCACGCACACCGACAAACCGGACAACATGATAATCATCACCAAATAATACGCCAAACGCGACGTTACGGATTTTTTGATTTGCATGACAAAACTCCTTGAGGGGGATTGGGGTATTATAGGAGGTAATCTGAATAAAAACAAAAAACCCTTAAATCAAAACATTTAAGGAGAACTTGGTGTGAAATAGGTTGATCAAATATTTTGTCATAAAAATCTGCACCCTAGTCAGTTGGTTTTGCAGTCTAACTTTTGGGGTGCAGATTACTGAATATTACTGCAACACCGATTCTAAATGAGCTCCGGCAAAGACATAGCCTAACGTCTTATCGTAACGCAGGGAAAACCGAGAAAATAGCAGCAGGAAATTCTCGCCTTGCAGCAGCAAAAACTGATCGTTAAGCGGTTGCAATTCTTGCTTAGGATATTGGGTTTTCAATGCAAAGCCGTTTTTTAGCAAAATTTGATTGATAAACCCGTTTAAATCGACTTCAAAATGGATCCCGTGTTCTGCAAATCGGTAGCGATATTTCGCCTCTGCCACTGTGTCGCTATCGAGCGAGTAATCGACACTCAGCATTGTTTGGTAAGGGTGTTTTAAGGTTATCACCCTGACATTTTCACGGTGATAAAAGTGTAGCGTTTGTATTACGTTCGGCGCAATTTGGGGTGTATCTTCACTCGCACCGGCTAATTCAGGAAAATGTTGCCCGTAACGCGCATTTATCTGTCCACGCCGTGCATAGATCCAATTTAAATTGCGCGCCTGAGTGGATAAATTATGATAATCCTGTCGTTGCTGCTCGGAAAAACCGGCTTGTGCGGCGGTGTCGGGCAGCGCTTTGATTTTGCCCTGAGCATCCAATAAATCGAATTGCTGTAACTGCCGATCAAACCTTGCCAATTGGTTGTCGAAGGCGATTTCCTTCGGATTCAACACCCAGCCGAGCAAAATAATCGTCAGCGCAATCAAGCTGGCAAAAGTGCGGTGTTGACCGTTGAATGTGCGCAAGGATAACGCAATAAACAGTGAAATTAACACCGTCAAGGCAAGCAGATAAACCCGCACTTCGGTCAGTCCGTAGGCGCTCAACCGTTGATACACCGCAAACCACAACAGCGCCAAAGGCAGTAAGGCAATCCAGCCGAAGATATGGTAAAAACCTTGCCATTTTGGCGAGGTTTGCAGCAGTTGTACGCTTTTTAACGCGAGTCCGAGCAACAAATACGGCAACACTATATAGCTGATTTGCCCCTGTGGCATTTCACCCAGCAGGACAATGCGTGCGCTGTAGAGATACAGCAGCAGACTATAAATGATGAGTGTCGGCGAAAGTACGAAATTCAACAACAGTTGCCCGAAATGCCCTAGCTCGACTTGTTCCGTGTCCTTATTCTGCTCAAATAGCAAAAAGAACAGTGGGAAGATACTGAAATAAGTAAATGGCAGTATTCGCTGAAGTATGCGGTCAAACGGCAGATCCAGATTAAACAGCAATTCAACACTGCCCAGTAATGCAAAAAACAGCAGCAACCCGATCGCGTTAATCAGCCAGGCTTTGGCAATATTCAGTGCCGTTTGCAGAAAACGGGTGATAAAAGTGCGGTTTTCCTGTGCCCAACCGCGCGCCAGTAAACACAGCAATAACAGCAGTTGCAACGCCGCAAACCGGCGATCCTCCAGATAATCCTCCAATATCAACCCGTTATTCAGCTGCCAAAACAGCACTAACGGCACCATCACCGCCGTCAGCCAATAAGCGATTTTATAGCGATGGAGTAAATAACTCAGGGCGAAAAACGCCGGTGCAAACAGCCAATAGCGCAACAAATCTCCGCCTTTAACGTCAAAAAGATCAAAAAACAGAAATGGTAGGGAAAACAGCACCATCCACAGCATTTCCAGCGGATATTTTTTCGCCAGCGGCCATATTTGCGCAAGCAAATCGGTCAAACGGGTTTTGAGTTTTAATATCATCTTGTTAATTTAATTCCTAGTGATTCGGAAGTTCGATTTTGCCTTGCAGCACCGCCTGCAACACCGGCAAATGGCTGTGTTCAATCGCTTTGGCGGCGGTCAATAACGTCAGGCGGTCGTGCTGTGCGTGCAATTGGCGCAACTGCTGTAAATCCGCCTGCACCGCCTCGGCACTCAATTCATGGTAATAACGCCGACAAAATTCGTCATAATGCGCAAGCGGATCTTGGTGCAGCCATTGGCGCAGTTCGTTGGAGGGTGTGACCGACTTCAGCCACAACACTCCGTCTAACCGCACTTTGGCAATTCCGCGCGGCCACAACCGATCTGCCAATACGGCTGGAAAATCATTATCGTCAAAGGTATACACTCGTTTTAACTGATACATAATTTACTCCATTTTGTGTGATTGATTGCTACAGCATATACTGCACTTGGATAAAAATCCATGTTAAGCACGTATAAAAAAGCAACTTATCCGCGAAAGGACAAATTGCCTGCTAAGCGACGGGCGATTAATCAGCCGGCGATCGCCGTGCCGACGGTCATATGCAAACCGTAAAACAGGGTTCGACCGATCAATTCGGCAACGAAAACCAACAGTACACTGGCACAGAGTGACAAACTAGGTAAGCTGTTTTGAGCACGGCGACTGTAAAACAGTAGCCCGATACCGGCGAACAGCAACACTAGACGCAATATCATTAAATTGGCGTAATCCGGCACTAATGTTGAGGCTTTTTGCGCAGAGGTTTGGATGCCGGCCAAACTGGTTGCTTGCAACACCACTAAACATACGGCAAGCAGTAGTGCCAATCCCAAAATGCCGGGAACCCAGCGCAATTGAGCGGCTTCAACACCGGCAAAACGCAGCAAGGCATAACCGAGAGTAAAGCCGGCCAAAAGTGCGGTCAGCAGGAATGACGCCGGGGTCGAAATGCTGTTCCAAGTCGGTACGGTGCTGATTAAGTAAACCGTACTCATCACGTAGAGAAAAATACCGCCGCTGACGATCAACAAAAACAGCCAAAGTTTGTTTAATGCCGCCAGCATTTTATCCAGCAACTGTAACAGCCAATATACGCCGGCAAGAATGAAAAACAGCGCACCGGCAGCGATCTCGTTACTAAGTGCCGAGCTGCCGATTCGGTTCAATGAATTAAAGGCGCGCAGCGGTGAACCTAAATGTAGAATTGAAGCGGCGAAACCTAATCCCAACAGGATTAACGGCAACAGTAGCAATAATACGACTTTGCGTTGTCGCAGCGGTTCATCGGCTTTCAACAATAGCCATAATGCCATTAGAATGATCGCACCGACCGCACTTTGCGCCAGCACGGTAAACAGCACCAGCGGTAATTCATGTAATCCGGCATTCATGTTACACCTCCCTCGGGTTGGCTAAAAATCCACTGGTATCGCCGCTCGGGCGCGCATTTTTATTCGGTTTGATCACCAAATTCGGCGCAGTATAATGTTCCGCCGGTAGCGGTGCTAAAGCCGCCAACTCGCCGTATTTTGTACGCAGCTCGCTGATCGGCGCAAAATCCAATGCCCGCAGCGGGCACGATTCGACACAAATCGGTTTTTCACCGGCTTTCACCCGTGAATAGCAACCGTCGCATTTTGTCATATGTCCCTTGGCTTCGCTGTATTGCGGCGCATCGTATGGACACGCCATATGGCAATAGCGGCAGCCGATACACAGTTCCTCATCGACAATGACAAACCCATCTGCATTTTTGTGCATTGCCCCGCTCGGACATACCTTGACGCACGCCGGATCTTCGCAGTGATTGCAGGAAATCGACAAATAATACGAAAAGACATTCTGCTGCCAACAGTTGCCGTTTGCCAGCCAATCGCCGCCGGCATATTCGTAAATCCGGCGATAATTCACATCCACCGGCAAATCCTTGTAATCCTTACACGCCAGTTCGCAGGTTTTGCAGCCGGTGCAGCGATCCGAATCGATGTAAAAACCATATTGTTCCGTCATAATCTGCTCCTTACACTTTCTCAATCTGTACTAAGTTGGAATGCTGCGGATTCCCTTTCGCCAACGGCGACGGGCGCTGGGTGGTGAGGACGTTGATACTGCCGTTATGATCTATTTTATCGCCCCACATATTTGCCCTGTGCCAAGCGCCCTGCCCCATACCCAGTACGCCGGGCATAATTCTTGGCGTCACTTTCGCTTCAATTCGGGTTTCGCCGATTTCGTTGAAGATTCTGACCAAATCCCCACTTTGAATATTTCGCGATTTGGCATCAAGCGGATTAATCCATACTTCTTGCGGACAGGCACTTTCCAACACATCAATATTGCCATAGCTGGAATGGGTGCGGGATTTATAATGGAAACCGACAAGTTGTAACGGGAATTGTCCGTTTTGCGCCTCGATATGGCTATAAAATCCCGGGTGGTAGATCGGCAGAGGATCGATCACTTCATCCTCTTTTAAATCCCAACTAGCCGCAATTTCGGCTAAGCGGGCGGAATAAATTTCGATTTTTCCGGACGGTGTGCTTAACGGATTTGCTTTTGGATCGTCCCTGAAATCCTTATAGGCGACCAGATGACCCTTCGGATCTTTTTTCTTGAAAATTCCCATTGCTTTCAGGGCGTCGTATGTCGGCAGATCGGTATCCATTTCTCGCATTTCGGCATATAAATGTTGCAGCCATTGTTCCTGAGTCCTTCCCTCGCTAAATTTGTCATATACTTCGTCACCAAGGCGTTTAGCTATGTCGCATAGAATTTGATAAATCGGGCGTCGCTCGAATTTAGGCGCTGTCGCCGCTTGTCCGAAAATCAGGTAACCCATATTACCGGCAGAATCATTCGGGATAATATCTTCCTGTTCTGTCGTCATCAGATCCGGTAATAAAATATCGGCATATTTGGCAGAGGAGGTCATGAAATTATCAATGACCACAATCATCTCGCATTTGCTCTCGTCTTGTAAGATTTTATGTGTACGGTTTATGTCGGAATGCTGATTGATAATGGTATTGCCCGCATAATTCCACAGGAATTTAATTGGCACATCCAACTTGTCTTTGCCCTGAATCCCGTCTTTTACCGCCGTCATTTCGGTTCCACGTTCAATGGCATCTGTCCACATGAACACTGGGATTTTGGTTTGTACAGGGTTGGTTAACACTGGAAACCGCTTAATCGTGATGGTATAAGTGCTTTCTCTAGCACCGGAATTTCCCCCGCTAATACCAACATTACCGGTTAAAATCGGTAACATCGCAATCGCACGGGCAGCAAGTTCACCGTTAGATTGGCGTTGTGGTCCCCAGCCTTGACTGATATAACAAGGTTTGGTGCTACCGATTTCTCTGGCGAGTTTAATGATTTTATCGGCAGGAATGCCGGTGATATCTGCTGCCCATATCGGCGTTTTGACAATGGCGTCATCTCCTTGCCCCAAAATATACGCTTTGTAGTGTCCATTTGTCGGTGCACCGGCAGGTAAAGTTTTTTCATCATAACCGACACAGTATTTATCTAAAAAATCTTGATCAACCAGATTTTCAGTAATTAATACGTATGCAATACCGGAGACCAATGCGGCGTCGGTACCGGGACGAATCGGAATCCATTCATCCTCCCGTCCGCCTGCGGTGTCGGTGTAGCGCGGATCAATCACAATTAACTTGGCATTGGAACGTTCTCTTGCCTGCTCCAAATGGTAAGTGATTCCAGCGCCGCTCATACGGGTTTCCGCCGGATTATTGCCAAAATAAACGACTAACTTTGAATTGACAATATCGGAGGTGCTGTTACCGACATTTGAACCGTAGGTAAACGGCATTGCCCTGGCAATTTGCGCCGTACTGTAGGTGCCGTATTGGTTCAGAAAACCGCCGTAGCAATTCATTAGACGCGCCATTGCCGAGGCAAAAGCGGAAGAGCGGGTAATATTTCCGCCGACAATGCCGGAACAATAATTAAGGTAAACCGCTTCGTTACCGTAATCTTTCACAATCCGCTTCAGACCGTCGGCAACGGTATCGAGCGCTTCTTCCCAACTAATCCGTTTAAATTTGCCCTCGCCCCGTTTCCCGACCCGTTTCAACCCAAACAACTTCGTCTTGTTTTACGTGCATCCGTAATGCGCAACGGCTACCGCAGTTAACTGAGCACATACTCCAAACCACTTTTTCCGCTTGCTCTTCTGGTGCGGTATTGGTTTTAGCCCTCACTGAAAAAGGTAAGGATACACCTGCAGCAATACCGGTTAATCCGACATGTTTCAATAAAGTTCTTCTTTCGATATCATAATTAATGACATCTTTCACTAGACTATCCATAACAAGTCCCTCCGAATGACTACACTGCTTTCATTAGAACAAAAAGAAATGGGCAAAAAGATGATTAATATCAATCGGAGTGCGTATAAAAACAGGGATCTGCCTAAAATTGATTAGTGTCAAGGCGAAAAAATGAGAACAATTTTAATTTATTGAAGAATTGATTTTTAATACCGAATTTGTGCTACTGTACCGCACTTTGCCGAAGTATGGTACAGTAGCGCAATATTTCCAGAGCCAAGATGATAAAGATGATGAATCCACCATTAACTTCCATTTCCCAATTCGGGCGAATTTTAGGTTCGCTGTTTTATGCTTCGCCGCAACAAGCGCAAAATCAGGCGTTATTGCCGTTATTTGCCGATCCGCAATGGCAGGCGAGCTGTGATTTTTTATCGGCGGAACAGCTTGATGTAATCCAAGTGCGGTTGAGCGAAGGTTTGGCGCAGGGCGCTGCAGCCTTGGAGGCGGATTTTCAGGCGCTGTTTATCGGGCCTGACGCGCTGCCGGCGCCGCAATGGGGATCGGTTTATTTGGATAAAGAAGCGGTGATTTTCGGCAGTTCGTTGTTAGAATTGCGCGGTTTTATGCGTATGCATGGGATTGTGTTGGAATTGGCACAAAACGAACCGGAAGACCATTTCGGCTTGATGTTGCTGATGGCGGCGTGGTTGGCGGAAAATCAACCTGAACAGTTAAACGAATTTTTGCAACAGCACCTGCTCACTTGGTCGGGGCGTTTCCTCAAATTACTGACCGCCGAACAAAACCGCCCGTTCTATTGCGGCTTAGGCTTGTTGGCGCAAGCTTTATTGGCGCATTGGCAGCAACAGTTACAGCTGCAAATCCCCGAAGTGCGGTTATATCGTTAATGATTTGATTATGGCTGAAAAAAACGAACGCTACTATCAGGCATACCTGCAACATAACCGCATTTCACGCCGTGGTTTGTTGCGCGGGATTTTCAATGCCGGACAGAAAGCGCAGCAGCAAATCAGCCAAACGCTGTATCAGCGCGCGGCAACACGCCCGCCGCAAGCGGTTGCCGAGCCGTTGTTTATGCAACACTGCACCGGTTGCGGCGATTGCGTTGCCGCCTGCCCTTACGGCTTAATCCAACTTCAGAATCAAAAAGCGGTGCTGCAAATCGATTACTCTGCCTGCGACCATTGCGGCAAATGCACAGACCGTTGCCAAACCGGCGCACTTAGCGGCGAAGTGCGGTCTGACACTGAGCTGCGACCGCACTTTCACCGCCTTTGTCTGCAACAACAGGGGCGAAGCTGTCAGTTTTGCCGTACCGCCTGTGCGCCGAATGCGATCCGCTTTGACGCCGACAGCAAAAAAATGTTGTTGGACAACGAACGTTGCAACGGTTGCGGCGAATGCAAAATCAGTTGTCCTTCCCATTATATTGAACTCAAGCGGTGTGATTTAAGCGCATAAAAATCGCTAAACTGTGATCAAGCCCTTACTTTTAATGTTTGTTATCGAACATTTTATGGCGAAAACTCACGACATGACCTACAATATCCCTAATTTATTTTTTCGTATTCGAATTTATTTAGTGTGGGGAACAGATTGATGGCGGAATCATTTTCTTCTCGTGTACAAAGTGATGTGATTATTATCGGCGGCGGTGCGACCGGCGCTGGGATTGCGCGCGATTGCCGTTTGCGCGGGCTAAGTGCGGTTTTGCTTGAGCGGCGTGATATTGCCACCGGCGCAACCGGACGCAATCACGGACTGTTGCACAGCGGTGGACGCTATGCGGTCAACGATCCGGAATCGGCGAAAGAGTGTATTGACGAGAATAATATTCTAAAACGAATCGCCAAACACTGTATTGACGATTGCAAAGGGTTGTTTATCACCCTGCCGGAGGACGATTTAGCCTTCCAAAAACCGTTTTTGCAAGCCTGTCAGCAAGCAGGGATTGATGCGGTGCAAATCGAACCGGCATTGGCGCGCCGTTTAGAGCCGTCGGTCAATCCCGATTTGATCGGCGCGGTGGTGGTGCCGGACGGCAGTATCGACCCGTTTCGTCTGACTTCCGCCAATATGTTGGACGCAAAAGAGCGCGGGGCGCAGGTGTTCACTTACTGTGAAGTTCAACAGCTGATTCGCGAAGGCAGCCGAGTGATCGGCGTGCGCGCTTATGATCATAAGCATAAACAACGGCGGGAATTTTTTGCGCCGGTGGTGATTAACGCCGCCGGGATTTGGGGGCAGGGCATTGCCGAATATGCGGATCTGAAAATCAAAATGTTCCCGGCGAAAGGCGCGTTGCTGATTATGGGACATCGCCTCAATCAAATGGTGATCAACCGCTGCCGCAAACCGGCGGATGCCGATATTTTGGTGCCGGGCGATACTATCAGTGTGATCGGCACTACTTCCAGCCGCATTCCATACGATCAAATCGACAATATGCAGGTCACGCCGCAAGAGGTGGATTTGCTGATTCAGGAAGGCGAAAAACTGGCGCCAAGCCTGCGTCACACGCGGGTGTTGCGCGCCTATGCCGGGGTGCGCCCGTTGGTGGCGAGCGATGATGATCCGTCCGGGCGTAATGTCAGCCGCGGTATTGTGTTACTCGACCATGCCGAACGCGACGGTTTGGAGGGCTTTATCACCATCACCGGCGGCAAATTGATTACTTATCGCTTAATGGCGGAATGGGCGACGGATCTTGCCTGTCAGAAATTGAACAAAACCGCACTTTGCACCACCGCCGATATACCGCTGCCCGGTTCAAACGAAAGTGCGGTCGAAACCCACCAAAAAGTGATTTCGTTACCGACTCCGTTGCGGGTTTCGGCGGTGTATCGCCACGGTTCGCGCGCCACCGAATTATTGGAAAAAGAACGTTTGGATCGCAGTTTGATTTGCGAATGCGAAGCCGTTACCGCCGGCGAAGTGCGCTATGCGGTGGACGAGCTGAAAGTGAATAATCTGGTCGATTTGCGCCGTCGCACCCGGGTTGGCATGGGCACGTGTCAGGGCGAACTGTGCGCCTGTCGCGCCGCCGGCTTAATGGCGCGGTTTAAGGTCGCCAATGCGCAGCAATCCACCACGCAGCTTGCCGCTTTTATGGAAGAGCGCTGGCGCGGGATTGAGCCGATTGCGTGGGGCGACGCCTTGCGCGAGGCGGAGTTTACCTCATGGGTATATTACGGTTTATTGGGCTTGAACGAGGTGCCGCAAGCCGGACAACAACAGTTACAGGGAACGGATAAAAATGAAGTTTGATAACATTATTATCGGTGGCGGTTTGGCGGGGCTGATTTGCGGGATCCGTCTGCAACAAGGCGGGCGGCGCTGTGTGATCGTCAGTAACGGGCAAAGTGCGCTCGATTTCTCCTCCGGCTCGTTGGATCTGCTGGGGCAAGCGGAAAATGGTGCGCCAATCGATGATCTGGCGCAGGGTTTGGCGCAATTGGCGCGGCAACAACCGCAACATCCTTATAGCCTGCTCGGGCAAGATGTGGTGCTACAGAAAGCGGCGGAATTTGAAGGTTTGGCAACGGCGCTGCAACTCAATCTGAAACAGGGCAGGGCGCACAATCACTTGCGTTTAACGCCGTTGGGCTCCTTGCGTCCGACTTGGCTGTCGCCGCGCAGCGTGCCGACTTTTGCAATCGAGAACGGCGTCTTATCCGCTAAAAAAGTGGCGGTGTTGGGGATCGAGGGATTTAACGATTTTCAGCCGCAACTGTTGTGTGAAAACCTGCGCCGGCTACCGCACTTTGCGCAGTGGCAGCTCAGTTTCGGCTATCTGCACATTCCCGAACTGGATCATCTGCGTACCGACGCACGCGAATTCCGCAGCATTAATATTTCGCAGGCATTGGAACATAAACTCAATTTCGACCAATTGGTGGCGGAACTGAAAAACGCCGCCGACGGTGCCGATACGGTGTTTTTACCGGCGTGTTTTGGTTTGGATAACGATGGTTTCCTGCAACAGCTGCAACAGGCGAGCGGCATTCATCTGTTTGAACTGCCGACCCTGCCGCCATCGCTGCTCGGCATTCGTCAGCACCGCGTATTGGAAAAAGCGTTTGAGCAGGCGGGCGGGTTGATGATGAAAGGCGACAGCGTATTGCGCGCTGATATGGCAGAAAACCGCGTGACCGCACTTTATACCCGTTTGAACGAAGAGGTCGCCTTGCGCGCCGAACAGTATGTGTTGGCGAGCGGCAGTTTTTTCAGTAACGGCTTGGTGGCAAGTTTTAATCAGGTGCGCGAACCGATTTTTAATCTGGATCTGTTTAGTGCCCCGAACCGCCACCAGTGGACGCATGCGCGCTTTGCGCACCCGCAGCCGTATCAACAATTCGGGGTGAAAATCAATGCCGATTGTCAGGCACAAAAACAGGGTGTAAGCCTAGAGAATTTATATGCGATCGGTGCGGTGGTCGGCGGTTATGACGCCATTCATCAAGGTTGCGGTAGCGGAGTGGCGGTGGTGACCGCACTTTATGTTGCGGATCGGATCCTGCAAGGAGGCAAGCGATGAATTTACAACAACTGATTCAACAAGCGGAGCAGATCCAACAACAGGCGCATATCGATAACAGTTTTGAAAGTTGTATCAAGTGCACCGCCTGTACTGCAGTGTGCCCGGTGTCGCGCAATAATCCGTTCTATCCCGGTCCGAAACAGTCAGGCCCGGACGGCGAGCGCTTGCGCCTGAAAAGTGCCGAATTTTATGACGAAGCCTTGAAATATTGCACCAACTGCAAACGCTGCGAAGTTGCCTGTCCGTCCGATGTCAAAATCGGCGATATTATCGTGCGCGCACGCAACCGTTACGGGCAGGGCAAAGATAAATCGGCGGTACAAAAACTGCGCGACGCGGTGCTGAGCAACACCGATATTATGGGGTCGCTGTCGTCGCCGTTTGCGCCGGTGGTGAATGCGGTCACCAGCCTGAAAGCGACCCGTTTTTTACTGGATAAAACCTTGAAAGTCGCCAAACAGCGCAGCCTGCCGAAATATTCGTTCGGCACGTTCCGCCAATGGTACGGCAAAGTGGCGGCGCAGCAACAGCAGTATGCGGAAAAAGTGGGTTATTATCACGGCTGCTACGTGAATTACAACAACCCGGCCTTAGGCAAAGAGCTGATCGAGGTGTTTAATGCGATGAATATCGGCGTGGTGCTGTTGGAAAAAGAGAAATGCTGCGGCGTGCCGCTGATGGTGAACGGTTTTCCTGAACGCGCCAAAAAACAGGGCGAATTTAATATTCAACAATTAGAACAAGCGGTTACTGAGCGCAAATTGGATATTGTCGGCACCTCCTCGACCTGCACCTTAACCTTGCGTGATGAATATCAGCATATTTTGGGTTTGGATAACCACAAAGTGCGGTCGCATATCCAGTTGGTCACCCGTTACCTCTATACCTTATTGGAACAAGGCAAAACCCTGCCGCTGAAACCAATGCCGCTGCGGGTGGCGTATCACACCGCCTGTCATATGGAAAAGAGCGGTTGGGTGCCTTATACCATCGAAGTGTTGCGCAAAATTCCGCAACTGGAAATCGTGATGTTGAACTCGCAATGTTGCGGTATCGCCGGCACTTACGGCTTTAAATCGGAAAACTACGACACAGCGCAAGCGATCGGTAAAGGGCTGTTTGAACAGATCGAACAGGGCGGTTTTGATTACGTGATTTCCGACTGCGAAACCTGCAAATGGCAGATCGATATGTCCACCACCCGCCAATGTTTGCACCCGATCACCTTACTGAGTATGGCGCTGGAGAAGTAGCTGCGATTGGGCTATACTCAAACCACTTTTGCATAGCGAATAGGGGAAAATGATGGCATTTCAACAAGCAATCGGTTTTGGCGTGGCGGGCAATTTTGCCGGACATTTGGAACAAGCGGGCGAGGCAGCGGATTTTAAACAGGTCGAGGTGCAGGAAGCGCATCAACCGAAAGCGATTTTTCCGTTTTATGTACCGCACTTTGACGGTTTTTTATCGGTTTATCCGCTGTCGTCCGATACATTGCGCTTTCCGCGAGATGCGGATAACCTGCAAATCGAGCCGGAAGTGGCGATTATTTGTGATATTCAATATGATCAACATCATCAAGTGACCGCACTTTTACCGAAAGCGTTTGGCGCATATAACGATTGTTCAATCCGCCGCCCGAATGCTCATAAAATCGCCGACAAGAAAAATTGGGGCGCGCAAACCAAAGGTTTAGCGTCAACTTTGATCCCACTGGATGGCTTCGAGGCTGGTTGTAATTTGGATCGCTATCGTATCGCCTGTTTTCATCAGCGTGGCGAACAATTCAATATTTACGGCGTGGACAGCCCGACAGTCGGTTACAGTTATTTCCATCAAAAATTACTCAATTGGACTGTCGATCGCATGAACAACCAGCCGGATCAAGGGCCAATGCACCATATCGCCGGCTTGCTGGAAAAAGCCGATTATCCGCAACAGGCGGTGATTAGCATTGGTGCGACCCGTTATACCGAATTCGGCGAAACCCATTTTTTGCAGCCGGGCGATGTCAGCATGGTGGTGGTGTATAACGCCGACTGCCATACCTCAAACGAGATTATCGCAATGGCGAAAACCCGACAATTCAGCGGTGATTTGTCGGCGTTAGTGCAAACCGTGATTTGATTTTATTCTTTACTTTACGCCAAGTGCGGTCAGACGATGATTTGACCGCGCTTGTTCTTTTTGCGATCCGGATTCCAATTATTTTCATAACCCCGTTCTTTTTCTTGTCCGTTACGTTAGCCTGACCGCACTTTGATTCATTTGTTCGAGAGGTGAACGATGTGGCGTGTAGGTATGATTGCTCTATTGGCATGGCTGGGCGCGATAACCGGCGCGGCGGCAAGCAGCAAGCCGAATTTAATGCTATTGGAAGTCTATCAAGGGCAAGCGTTAGACGGTTGGATGATGAGCGAAAAATTGGACGGCGTGCGTGGTTTTTGGGACGGCAAACAACTGTTGAGCCGCAACGGTAATCCGCTAAATCCGCCGGATTATTTTGTCCAACATTTTCCACCGTTTGCGATCGACGGCGAACTGTTTTCCCAGCGTGGTGAGTTTGAAATGATTTCCTCGATTGTGCGCAGTGCCGACGATCGCGGTTGGCACAAATTGAAGTTGTATGTGTTTGATGTACCCAATGCAGACGGGGATCTCAACGCGCGTTTGCAAACCTTGGCGGATTATTTGCAACAAAATCCAAGCGCGCATATTGAAATCATTCGACAAATTCCGATTAAGAATAAGCAACATGCGGAAGATTTTCTAGCCGAAGTCGAGGCGTTGGGCGGCGAGGGTATTGTGGTGCGTAATCCGTTTATTGCGTATCAGCAACAGCGCAGTTCACAGATTTTGAAATTTAAAACCACGCAAGATGAAGAGTGCGAAGTGGTGGCGCATCATCAAGGCAAAGGGCAGTTTGCACAGGTGTTGGGCGCGCTCAGTTGCCGCAATCAGCGTGGCGTTTTTCGAATTGGCTCGGGGTTTAATCTGCAACAGCGGCAAAATCCGCCGCCGATCGGCAGCGTGATAACTTATCAATATCGCGGCTTAACCAAAAACGGCAAACCACGCTTTGCTACTTTTTTACGAATTAGAAGTGATATTTCGCTGACAAAATAATCCAAAGTGCGGTTTTTCGTTTAAAAAAGCGCCGCTTGGAAATTTTTTGCAAAAAAGTGAGAAAAAGCCCTTGCAAAGCATTATGGAATGTCTATAATGCGCACCTCACAACGACGCAGCTGTTTGAAGCCGGCGATTGTGACTGTTCTTTAACAATATATCAGACAATCTGTGTGGGCACTTGTGCAAGGCATTGGTAATTTAAAGATTTAAAAAACTAAAGTCTTAATGAGTGCTGATAGTAAATTCATAATTGAAACTTTTGTGGTTTCAACATTATAGTCAGAGATTCGTTGAGCGATTGAACTTGAATTGAAGAGTTTGATCATGGCTCAGATTGAACGCTGGCGGCAGGCTTAACACATGCAAGTCGAGCGGTAACGGGGGGTAGCTTGCTACTTTGCCGACGAGCGGCGGACGGGTGAGTAATGCTTGGGAATCTGGCTTATGGAGGGGGATAACTACGGGAAACTGTAGCTAATACCGCGTAATGTCTTAGGACTAAAGGGTGGGACTTTCGGGCCACCCGCCATAAGATGAGCCCAAGTGAGATTAGGTAGTTGGTGAGGTAAAGGCTCACCAAGCCGTCGATCTCTAACTGGTCTGAGAGGATGACCAGTCACACTGGGACTGAGACACGGCCCAGACTCCTACGGGAGGCAGCAGTGGGGAATATTGCGCAATGGGGGGAACCCTGACGCAGCCATGCCGCGTGAATGAAGAAGGCCTTCGGGTTGTAAAGTTCTTTCGGTGATGAGGAAGGTGTTTTGTTTAATAGACAGAGCAATTGACGTTAGTCACAGAAGAAGCACCGGCTAACTCCGTGCCAGCAGCCGCGGTAATACGGAGGGTGCGAGCGTTAATCGGAATAACTGGGCGTAAAGGGCACGCAGGCGGATAGATAAGTGAGATGTGAAATCCCCGAGCTTAACTTGGGAACAGCATTTCATACTGTTTATCTAGAGTTTTGTAGAGAGGGGTAGAATTCCACGTGTAGCGGTGAAATGCGTAGAGATGTGGAGGAATACCGGAGGCGAAGGCGGCCCCTTGGACAAAGACTGACGCTCATGTGCGAAAGCGTGGGGAGCAAACAGGATTAGATACCCTGGTAGTCCACGCTGTAAACGATGTCGATTTGGGGGTTGCCTGTATGGGTGGCTCTCGAAGCTAACGCGTTAAATCGACCGCCTGGGGAGTACGGCCGCAAGGTTAAAACTCAAATGAATTGACGGGGGCCCGCACAAGCGGTGGAGCATGTGGTTTAATTCGATGCAACGCGAAGAACCTTACCTACTCTTGACATCCTAAGAAGAGCTCAGAGATGAGCTTGTGCCTTCGGGAACTTAGAGACAGGTGCTGCATGGCTGTCGTCAGCTCGTGTTGTGAAATGTTGGGTTAAGTCCCGCAACGAGCGCAACCCTTATCCTTTGTTGCCAGCATGTAAAGATGGGAACTCAAAGGAGACTGCCGGTGACAAACCGGAGGAAGGTGGGGATGACGTCAAGTCATCATGGCCCTTACGAGTAGGGCTACACACGTGCTACAATGGCGTATACAGAGGGAGGCGAGAGTGCGAGCTTAAGCGAATCTCTTAAAGTGCGTCGTAGTCCGGATTGGAGTCTGCAACTCGACTCCATGAAGTCGGAATCGCTAGTAATCGCAAATCAGAATGTTGCGGTGAATACGTTCCCGGGCCTTGTACACACCGCCCGTCACACCATGGGAGTGGGTTGTACCAGAAGTAGATAGCTTAACCTTAGGGGGGCGTTTACCACGGTATGATTCATGACTGGGGTGAAGTCGTAACAAGGTAACCGTAGGGGAACCTGCGGTTGGATCACCTCCTTATAATATGACTGATGATTTTGTATAGGTGTTCACACAGATTGTTTGATAGAAAAGAAGACAGACCGTATAGAGAGATAGGCTTGTAGCTCAGGTGGTTAGAGCGCACCCCTGATAAGGGTGAGGTCGGTGGTTCAAGTCCACTCAGGCCTACCAATGATTTTATCTTCATCATCTTGAATATCTGCGATGCTCATGTGCTGTTCGCACACTGCGCTTCTCGATTTCAATCTGATTTTGCTAAAACCATTGGCTGAACTATCTAGAACTTGCTAAATACGGGAAAAGAAAGGGGCTATAGCTCAGCTGGGAGAGCGCCTGCTTTGCACGCAGGAGGTCAGCGGTTCGATCCCGCTTAGCTCCACCACGCTTTAACTTGTCACAACGAGGTCAGTAATGACTGAAGTATCGGTGATAAGGGTTTATTGATTAATAGTGAGTTTTCTTAGCCAACGCTTTATGAGGGATTAAAAAACCTAAAGTGCGGTTAAGAGGATTGAGTATTGGTTGAAAAACCGATTTGTTCTTTAAAAATTTGGACACAAGCTAAAAACTGAAGAGAACTCAAGCGTTCGAGAGGACGTAAGAGCTGAGTATTTGAAAATCGAGCAATCGAGAATCGAATTGGGCTTGTTTGGTGAGAAAAGGCACTGAGCAGGTCAGCGTAGGGAAACTTACGCACGAGTCAATGGAAGACGGCTTTGGGAATGGAAAGCGGACTGAACGAAACGGGCACGAAAGTGGTTAGTTGAAATGAAAGTGCGGTCTGAAAATTCTTGAGGTTGTATGGTTAAGTGACTAAGCGTGCAGGGTGGATGCCTAGGCAGTCAGAGGCGAAGAAGGACGTGCTAATCTGCGAAAAGCGTGGAGGAGTTGATAAGAAGCGCTATCACTCCACGATATCCGAATGGGGAAACCCAGTAGATGAAGAATCTACTATTGTTAACTGAATCCATAGGTTAACAAGGCGAACCGGGAGAACTGAAACATCTCAGTACCCCGAGGAAAAGAAATCAATTGAGATTCCGTAAGTAGCGGCGAGCGAACACGGAGAAGCCGTTAGTGATAGTAAGTGAGTTAGGAGAATGAGTTGGGAAGCTCAATCGCAGAGGGTGATAATCCCGTATCCGAAGGCACAGTTACGGTACTAAGCTAACACTAAGTAGGGCGGGACACGAGAAATCCTGTTTGAAGATGGGGGGACCATCCTCCAAGGCTAAATACTCCTGACTGACCGATAGTGAACCAGTACCGTGAGGGAAAGGCGAAAAGAACCCTGGTGAAGGGAGTGAAATAGAACCTGAAACCCTGTACGTACAAGCAGTGGGAGCCTCTTTAATGGGGTGACTGCGTACCTTTTGTATAATGGGTCAGCGACTTATATTGTGTAGCGAGGTTAACCGAATAGGGGAGCCGAAGGGAAACCGAGTCTTAACTGGGCGAAGAGTTGCACGATATAGACCCGAAACCCGGTGATCTAGCCATGGGCAGGTTGAAGGTTGGGTAACACTAACTGGAGGACCGAACCGACTACTGTTGAAAAAGTAGCGGATGACTTGTGGCTGGGGGTGAAAGGCCAATCAAACCGGGAGATAGCTGGTTCTCCCCGAAATCTATTTAGGTAGAGCCTTAGACGAATACCTTCGGGGGTAGAGCACTGTTTCGGCTAGGGGGTCATCCCGACTTACCAACCCGATGCAAACTGCGAATACCGAAGAGTAATATCTAGGAGACACACGGCGGGTGCTAACGTTCGTCGTGAAGAGGGAAACAACCCAGACCGCCAGCTAAGGTCCCAAAGTCTATGTTAAGTGGGAAACGAAGTGGGAAGGCTTAGACAGCTAGGATGTTGGCTTAGAAGCAGCCATCATTTAAAGAAAGCGTAATAGCTCACTAGTCGAGTCGGCCTGCGCGGAAGATGTAACGGGGCTAAAACATAGCACCGAAGCTGCGGCATTCAGATGACAGATTTCAGATGTCAGGAGACAGTATGGCAATCAAGTTTGAAGATTTGAAGGTGTTTCAACGCGCTTATAAAGTGTCGTTGGAAATTCATCAAGCGAGCTTGGATTTTCCTAAGATAGAGCAATATGCGTTAGGAGACCAAGTTAGACGGGCAAGCAAAAGCATTTGTGCAAATTTAGCCGAAGGTTTTGCAAGGCAACGTACTAAAGCGGATTTAAATCGATTTCTTAGCATGGCAATAGGCAGTGCTGATGAAATGCGAGTTTGGTTAAGATACTGTTATGACTTGAAATATGTAGATGAACAAGATTGGCAAAGATGGCGTAATGAATACGAAGAAATTGCGAAGATGTTACAAGGTTTTGGTAAAACACCGAAACCTGACGTCTGAAATCTGTCATCTGATTGGGTAGGGGAGCGTTGTGTAAGCGGAAGAAGGTGGCTCGAGAGGGCTGCTGGACGTATCACAAGTGCGAATGCTGACATAAGTAACGATAAAGGGGGTGAAAAACCCCCTCGCCGGAAGACCAAGGGTTCCTGTCCAACGTTAATCGGGGCAGGGTGAGTCGGCCCCTAAGGCGAGGCTGAAGAGCGTAGTCGATGGGAAACGGGTTAATATTCCCGTACTTGTGATAAGAGCGATGTGGGGACGGAGCAGGTTAGGTTATCCGGGTGACGGAAGTCCCGGTCCAAGCGTGTAGGATGGATGATTAGGCAAATCCGGTCATCTAAATCAGAGGCGTGACGGGGAGACTCCACGGAGTCGAAGTAACCGATACCACACTTCCAGGAAAAGCCGCTAAGCTTATCTTATCATAAACCGTACTGAAAACCGACACAGGTGGTCAGGTAGAGAATACTCAGGCGCTTGAGAGAACTCGGGTGAAGGAACTAGGCAAAATAGCACCGTAACTTCGGGAGAAGGTGCGCTGACGGTAATTGAAGTCCTTAACGGATGGAGGTGAAGTCAGTCGAAGTGACCAGCTGGCTGCAACTGTTTATTAAAAACACAGCACTCTGCAAACACGAAAGTGGACGTATAGGGTGTGACGCCTGCCCGGTGCTGGAAGGTTAATTGATGATGTGAGAGCATTTGATCGAAGCCCCAGTAAACGGCGGCCGTAACTATAACGGTCCTAAGGTAGCGAAATTCCTTGTCGGGTAAGTTCCGACCTGCACGAATGGCGTAATGATGGCCAGGCTGTCTCCACCCGAGACTCAGTGAAATTGAAATCGCCGTGAAGATGCGGTGTACCCGCGGCTAGACGGAAAGACCCCGTGAACCTTTACTATAGCTTGACACTGAACATTGAATTTTGATGTGTAGGATAGGTGGGAGACAGAGAAGTATTAACGCCAGTTAATATGGAGTCGTTGTTGAAATACCACCCTTTAAGGTTTGATGTTCTAACACAGACTGCGGCACGCGGTCGTGGACAGTGTCTGGTGGGTAGTTTGACTGGGGCGGTCTCCTCCCAAAGCGTAACGGAGGAGTACGAAGGTTTGCTAATCACGGTCGGACATCGTGAGGTTAGTACAATGGTATAAGCAAGCTTGACTGCGAGACGGACATGTCGAGCAGGTGCGAAAGCAGGTCATAGTGATCCGGTGGTTCTGAATGGAAGGGCCATCGCTCAACGGATAAAAGGTACTCCGGGGATAACAGGCTGATACCGCCCAAGAGTTCATATCGACGGCGGTGTTTGGCACCTCGATGTCGGCTCATCACATCCTGGGGCTGAAGTAGGTCCCAAGGGTATGGCTGTTCGCCATTTAAAGTGGTACGCGAGCTGGGTTTAGAACGTCGTGAGACAGTTCGGTCCCTATCTGCCGTGGGCGTTGGAAAATTGAAAGGGGCTGCTCCTAGTACGAGAGGACCGGAGTGGACGCACCGCTGGTGTTCCCGTTGTTTCGCCAGAAGCATTGCGGGGTAGCTATGTGCGGAAGAGATAAGTGCTGAAAGCATCTAAGCACGAAACTTGCCTTGAGATGAGTTTTCCCAGTCTATAAGACTGTAAGGGTTGTTTAAGACGAAGACGTAGATAGGCGGGGTGTGTAAGTGTAGTGATACATTGAGCTAACCCGTACTAATTGCCCGAGAGGCTTAACCATACAACGCTCAAGGGTTTTACCCAAAAGCCGAGAGAAAGTTGTAAGAAAAGACAAGAGACGAAAGAGCGAAGTAAGAAGCTCGAGTAGGGCTCGAGGAGTTTGAATCAGATTAGCTTGTGACCGAATAGGAATAACAGCGAAAGAAACGCTGAAAGAATAAAAAATAGAGAACAAAACAAAGTAAGAAGAAGCAAAAACAATCAAGCCGAATTATTCCGGCGGCGATAGTGCGGTAGCACCACCTGATTCCATGCCGAACTCAGAAGTGAAATGCCGTAACGCCGATGGTAGTGTGGGGTCTCCCCATGTGAGAGTAGGACACCGCCGGATATTATATTAGAGAAGCAGAGCCCCTTGTAGCGATACAAGGGGTTTTTGTTTTGGGCGAAAAAAATCCTAAGACAAGAAAGCTAAGCAATACGAAGAAATACCCGTGCGGTTTGCAGTGAAGTTCAATGAGAAAAGTATGGCAACAGGCTGGATTTTGGTAATAATCAGCCTGAAAGTGCGGTCAAGCGCTCTTTGAAGAAAGATAGGTTCGTTATTTATATTTTTTACAGATATAAAAAACCACCTCGAATTGAGGTGGAAAGGGAAAGTAAAAAGGCAGGTCTTACTTCTTAGAAATATTATCAATAAAAGTTTTGCGCGGAGAGGATAATCCCAGCTTTTCGGCTTCATTCACCAGATTCATTGCTCTGTCAATATCGTTTTGTTTTAAGGCATTGCGAATGGCCGTATTGAAATAGCGCTCGGTTTCTTTTTCTACCGGCTTAGTTAATGTTGTGCCAGCAGCTTTGGCGGTGTTACCGATAGTTTGCGGCGTTGTAGACTTATCTTTGAAAGACGGCATTTGCATACCGATAAATTGCGCACTTTGTTTGCCGTCGACACGGATTTGAATTTTACCGTTACGGCTGTGTTGCGCCCGTAAATCGTCAATTGCCGGCGGCTGGTTGCCTCTGGCTTTGGCGTAAAGTTTTGCCGGGTGGGGAATCGAAGTACTGCCTTGCAAATCGTCAGCTGCGGTATAAACCAGCAGATAAATATAATCCTGATTCGGCGTCGGGGTTAGGTTGAGTTCGGTACTCAAGCGATTTGCTTGCAAACCGCTCTCGTGCTGCAATTTAAACACGGATGAAGGGTAAGTTGCGGCTAAATTGTAATTGGCATCTAACACCGCAACTGTCGGGACGAACAGCGCTTGATTGTCGATGGCGAAACTACTGATGGTAATATTTAACGTGCCTTGATTTGCCGGCAGGCGGTAAGCGGCAATCGGGCTGTGGATCGCCGCGATTGGTTGCTCATTTTCCGATAAAGTGGTGTCGGTTTGCTGTGATAAGCCGATATCTTGCCATGGCAGTTGGGCGGCTGTCTGCGCGTTGATATTCAATTGCGCGGCGTAACCAAAGGAAGCGCAAATCAGCCCAAGCGCCAGCAGTATCGATTTAATTGGCTTTTTCATATTAACCTCATAAAAACAAAAGTAAAAAGACCGCACTTTATCGTGGTTGCTTGTCGAGCCGCGTGACAAAGTGCGGTTTGGCGATTACCACCAAGCTTCGAATTGCACGCCATATACCAATTCATGATCGCTGGCTTTCCCGTATTTGCTCGGGTTTGTGGTTCGATCGCCGAATTTGTCATTCCAATCTGCGTAAGTGGCGAAGACCCGGATTGCCGGACGCGCCCAAATGCTGTCGCCGGCTTGCCATTGTTGGGCCAAGGTGACTTTTTTCAGATCGTTCTTTTTGCCGCTGGCTTGATCTTTGACGCGGTCATAACCCAGTTCGACCAAGGTGCTCATGGTATCATTCCATTTATACATCGGGCGAATACCGGCGGAGTACCAGGTATTACCTTGATTATTATCCAGATCGGTTTTTTGATAAATCAAGGCGTACATGGTTTCGACACGATCACTGAGTTTAACCACCCCTTGATTGATCAAGCGCAGCATATGCCCGTTGTTATTCACCGAAGCGCCTTGTGAGTGACCGGTATTCCAAGAGGTCATGGAATCGGTTGCATATTGCACGGTGAATTTGTTAAAACCGCCGAAGAACTCGTTTTGCGTATGTTCGGCGGTCAGCATATAGCCGCGTTTGCTCGCACCGTCGGCAAATTTTACGCCGTCTTTGGTATGGGCATTACCAAAATCGACCCCGAACTCCAATTTACCGTTTTTATTGACATTTAAATCGGCTAAACGGACATCAAAGACATCATTGTAAACGTTCTTATTTTTATTGGTTTCCCACTTTTTGCTGATCTCGTTATATTCCCAAGAATAGGCGCCGGCCGGTTCGGTATTACGCGTCACCGCCAGAGACAATTTCCCGAAGCCCAGATCGATATTTTCCACCCCTGCACCGGGGCCTGAAATATCCCAATAGTAGAAGTCATTCATATGCACATCGTGGCGCTGATAGAAACGTTTACCGGCCCAAAGCGTTGCCCCGGGTAACGAATCGGCAAAGTTTTTAAACTGTACGTTGACTTCGCGCAATGCCGGGCTGGTTGATTCCCAGTCTACCTGTTGATTCACCGAATAGGCGACGTTGGTATCCAAATAGATACTTTTTTCCCCTTGATTGAATAACGCTTGCCCCAATTTGAATTCGGTATAGGTTTCGGCTTCGTTACCCAAACGGTATTTGGCCGGAGCACCGGTGGCTTTAAATGCGCTTTGTTCACCGCCGCCTGCCGTCCAGCCGATACCGGAACGGGCATAGCCGTGGAAATCGACCGCACTTGCTGTACCGGCAAGTAAGGTGCTGCCGATAACAATCGCGAGAAGGGTTTTTTTACTGTTCATAATGTTGGCCTCTTTTATTGGTTAAAATTACTACATTTTTCATTTGCTTATCGTCACCGAAGCGGATAAGCCGGGTTTTACAGACAAAAATATCCCGTCCGAATATTGATAAAATAGTCGGAATATTTAAATTTTTTAATAAAAACAATAGGTTGGTTAAGCTATACGCCTATCTCTCGATGTAGCCGCCGGCAAGCGTTGCCATCTTCTTTAAACAGGTGGCAGCGCTCGGGCACAATGCCGATATCCATCACTTGCCCTTCTTCGGCTAGTACCACATCGTTTTGCCGGTAAACCAGTGTCGGCTGTTTGATTTCGGGAATTTCCAGATGAATTTGGGTCTCATTGCCTAACAGTTCGACCACGGTGACAATGCCTTTTAATTTAACTTCAGCTTGCGCCGCCGGAATCAAGTGTTCGGGACGCACGCCCAACGACAGATTTTCGCCCACTTTCACGCCGTCACCGGCGACCGGAATCCAAAAACGATGGTGATTGGCGTCCGGCAATTCGATTTGCACCCGCGCTTGCTCCACCGCAGTGGTTTTCACCGGCAGAAAATTCATTTTCGGCGAACCGATAAAACCGGCGACAAAGCGGTTGGCCGGATAGTGGTAAAGCTCCAACGGCTTGCCCACTTGTGCGATTCCGCCTGCATTCAACACCACAATTTTATCCGCCAAGGTCATGGCTTCGATTTGATCATGGGTAACATAAATCATCGTGCGGTTGAGTTTTTTGTGTAATTTTGAAATTTCCACCCGCATTTGCACCCGCAATGCGGCATCGAGATTGGAGAGCGGTTCGTCCAACAGAAAAACTTGCGGCTGTGAGACCAATGTCCGCCCGATGGCGACCCGTTGGCGTTGACCGCCGGACAGGGCTTTCGGTTTGCGATCCAACAAATGCGCCAGTTGCAAAATTTCAGCGACTTGGTTAACCCGTTTATTGCGCTCCTCTTTTTTAACACCGGCAAGTTTTAAGCCGAACGACATATTTTCCGCCACGTCCAAGTGCGGATAGAGGGCGTAAGATTGGAACACCATGCCGATTCCGCGTTTTGCCGGCGGCACATCGTTCATCAACGTGTCGCCGATATACAGTTCGCCGGAGGTAATGTCTTCCAAGCCGGCAATCATGCGCAATAAGGTGGATTTACCACAGCCGGAGGGGCCTACGAATACGACGAATTCGCCTTCTTCAATTTCCAAATTAATATCTTTGGAGATATGGATATCGCCATAAGATTTGTATATTTTACGTAAAGAAAGACTCGACATAATTTTCCCCTGTAAGCCTTACGGCGTTTTCACCGCTGTTTATCCCTTGATAACTCAATATGATTAAAATTTTATGGTGGCCAGTATGCAGCGATAATGCAAGAAAAAAATCCTCCTTCGGCCGTTTTTTTAAGGGGGAGATGAAAAATAACGCAAAATCGTAAAATATTTTTTATGCCCCGATATTGTGATCAGGATCTTGTTTATCATGTTATTTTTTGTGATCATTATCGCAAAAACCAGGATTTGTGTGATCAAGATCACCGTTTGCCAGCGCGGGGAGGAGTGTGGGGGATGATGTCATTTTAGCCGTAAAAAGGGCATTATTGGCGACAACTAGGATGTCAAACACAATACTTTTGTTATTACTTAAATTTAAATTAAGGACAGTCGATATGAAAAATAAATTTTTAACACTCACCCTAAGTGCGGTTGCGGCGTTGGTGGTTTCCGGCGGCAGCATGGCAAAACTGGAAGCGGGCAAGCTGGTCATTTGGATCAACGGCGATAAGGGCTATGACGGATTGGCGGAAGTCGGTAAAAAATTTGAAGCGGACACCGGCATTCCGGTGTTGGTCGAACATCCGGATAAATTGGAAGAGAAATATCCGCAAGTGGCGTCGACCGGTGACGGCCCGGATATCGTCTTTTGGGCACACGACCGTTTCGGCGGCTATGCGCAATCCGGCTTGTTGAGCGAATTGCACCCGAGTCAGGAGTTTAAAGACAAATTCGTGTCTTTTGCTTGGGACGCGGAAAGTTACAACGGGAAAATCATCGGCTATCCGGTGGCGATTGAAGCCTTATCATTGATTTATAACAAAGATTTAGTGGCGAAAGCGCCGCAAACCTGGGAAGAGGTCGTCGAGCTGGACGCCAAATTGAAAAAAGAGGGCAAAAATGCAGTCATGTGGAATCTGGCGGAACCGTATTTCACTTGGCCGATTATTGCCGCTGACGGCGGTTATGCATTTAAATACACCAATAACCAATATGATGTGAACGATATCGGTGTCAATAACGAAGGTTCGTTGCGCGGTTTGCAATTTGTTGTCGATATGGTGAAAAATAAGATTATCAATGCCGATACCGATTATGCGATCGCCGAAGCCTCGTTTAATAAAGGGCAAACGGCGTTGACGATTAACGGCCCGTGGTCATGGGGCAACATTGAAAAGAGCGGTATCAATTACGGCGTAGCCGTGTTGCCGACCTTGAATGGTCAGCCGTCCAAACCGTTTGTCGGGGTGTTGAGCGCCGGGATCAACGCCGCCAGCCCGAATCAGGATTTGGCGGTCGAATTTTTAGAAAACTACCTGCTGACCGATGAAGGCTTGGATATGGTCAACAAAGACAAGCCGTTGGGTGCGGTGGCGCTGAAATCTTATCAGCAACAACTGGCAAAAGACAGCCGCATTGCCGCCACCATGCAAAATGCGGAAAACGGCGAAATCATGCCGAATGTACCGCAAATGGCTGCATTCTGGTATGCGGAGCGCAGTGCGATTATCAATGCGGTGAATCAGCGCCAAAGCGTGAAAGAAGCGCTGGATGACGCCGCCGCCCGTATCAAGGCGCAATAATCGGTTTCAACCGCACTTTATCTGCCGTCGGCGAACGCCGTGAGGTAAAAGTGCGGTCTCTTTTTTCGGATAGGCGGTTTTATGCAACAAACGACCACACAATCTCTTTGGTCGCTGACGGATACGTCTGCGGCGGCCAAATACCTTAAATGGGGACTAATCGCCCTGGTACTGCTGCTCGATTTTTATCTGGTTTCGGTGATGTATCTGCAGGGCGAGATCCTGTTTGCCATTCTCACCCTGATTGTGATCAGCTCCGGCATCTATGTTTTCGCCAACCGGAAAACTTACGCTTGGCGCTATGTTTATCCGGGCATTATGGGCATGGGGATTTTCATTCTGTTTCCGCTGGTCTGCACCATTGTGATTGCATTTACCAATTACAGCGGCACCAACCAGCTTGCCTTTGAAAGAGCGGTCAGCGTGCTGTCGCAACAGCGTTATTTTTCAGGCGAGAAATACAATTTCAAGTTGTTCGCACAGCCGGACAACCGGTGGCAAATCGAAGTGACCTCGCCGCAGGGCGCAAGCTACCTGTCCGATGAGTTTGCGTTGGGGGCGGAAACGATCGCGTTAAACGCCGAAAGTGCGGTCAGCGCACAGCCTGCCGTGCCGCTTAAAACCGTGATTGAACATCGTAATGCGTTGCAACAAAGCCGTTTGATTCTGCCGGACGGCAACGAATTGAGCATGAGTTCGCTGCGCCAGTTTGCCCAACAGAGCCAGCGCTATCAGTATAACGACGAAAACGAAGAGCTGGTTAATCTGGAAAACGGCAAGCGTTATAAAGCCAATAACGAGATCGGTTTTTTCCAACGGATTGATACGCAAGGCAATTGGCAAAGCGAAACGCTGGAGCCGGGTTATACCGTCAGCACCGGCTGGGGCAATTTCGTTAAAATTTTTACCGACGACGGCATTCAAAAACCGTTTATCCAGATTTTTATCTGGACGGTGCTGTTTTCGCTGCTGACCGTGTTGTTTACCGTGGTGATCGGCATGGTGCTGGCGTGCGTGGTGCAGTGGGAACCGTTGCGCGGCAAAGGCGTTTACCGTCTGCTGCTGATTTTGCCTTATGCCGTGCCGGCGTTTATCTCCATTTTGATTTTCAAAGGGTTGTTTAACCAAAGTTTCGGCGAAATCAACTTGATTTTAAACCAATTGTTCGGTATCCGTCCGGAGTGGTTCAATAGCCCGACGTTAGCCAAAGTGATGATTATTATCGTCAATACTTGGCTGGGTTATCCGTATATGATGATTTTGTGTATGGGCTTGCTGAAAGCGATTCCGCAAGATTTATACGAAGCGTCGGCAATGGACGGCGCCAGCACTTGGCAAAATTTCAGCAAAATCACCGTACCGTTGCTGATCAAACCGCTGACGCCACTGATGATTGCCTCGTTTGCGTTTAATTTCAATAACTTTGTGTTGATCCAACTGTTGACTAACGGGCGTCCGGATATGATCGGCACGTCCACGCCGGCAGGGCACACCGACTTATTGGTCAGCTACACCTACCGTATCGCCTTTGAAGGCAGCGGCGCACAAGATTTCGGTTTGGCGGCGGCGATCGCGACGATTATCTTCCTGTTGGTCGGCGGGCTGGCACTGCTCAATTTGAAAGCCACCAAGTTAAAACTGGATTAGGAGAAAAAATATGGCAATGGTGCAACCGAAATCAATGCGCTACCGTTTGTGGGCAACCCATCTGTTGTTAATTGGCTTTTTGGCGCTGATCCTGTTTCCGTTATTGATGGTGATCGGTATTTCGCTGCGGCCGGGCAATTTGGCGCTCGGCGATCTGATCCCGCAGCAAATCTCGTGGGAGCATTGGCGCTTGGCGTTAGGCATGGAAGTGATCAATGCCGACGGCTCAATCACCAAGCCGCCGTTTCCGGTGCTGTTGTGGCTGTGGAATTCAATTAAAATCGCCGGAATTAGTGCGATCGGGATTGTGGCGCTGTCCACCACTTGCGCTTACGCTTTCGCCCGCATGAAATTCAAAGGTAAAAAGACCATTTTGCAGGGGATGTTGATTTTCCAAATGTTTCCGGCGGTGCTGTCGCTGGTGGCGCTGTATGCCTTGTTCGACCGCTTGGGAATGTATGTGCCGTTTTTGGGCTTGAACACGCACGGCGGCGTGATTTTCGCCTATCTCGGCGGCATTGCGTTGCATGTGTGGACGATTAAAGGTTATTTCGAAACCATCGACGGTTCGCTGGAAGAAGCCGCCGCACTGGACGGCGCTACGCCGTGGCAGGCATTCCGCTTGGTGTTGCTGCCGCTGTCGGTACCGATTTTGGCGGTGGTGTTTATTCTGTCGTTTATCGCCGCCATCACTGAATTTCCGGTGGCGTCGCTGTTGCTGCGCGATGTCAACAGCTACACGTTGGCGGTCGGCATGCAGCAATATCTCTATCCGCAAAACTACCTGTGGGGCGATTTCGCCGCCGCGGCGGTGCTGTCGGCAATCCCGATCACCGTGGTTTTCCTGCTGGCGCAGCGCTGGCTGGTCGGCGGCTTGACCGCCGGTGGGGTGAAAGGCTAAATTTTATTGCGTTGAGGCAACCGCACTTTTACCGATTACCGGCAAAGTGCGGTTTAGGCTCAATTGGAATACCCCATCAACGTCAACAAACGGCGGGTATATTCAATCGATTCGGCGCGGTTGTTGACGCCGATTTTTTGATACAGGTTGCGGATATGGGTTTTGATGGTGGTCGGGGCGACTTGCAGCTCGCTGGAAATCTGTTCGTTGCTGTAGCCGGAATAGATTAAGCCCAGCACCTGCCACTCCCGTTGGGTCAACGGGCTGATACGCAACAACTCCGGCACTTGCGGATTTTGCAGCAATTTTTCGACGAAGGTTTCGTCAAAATGGGCGAATTTATGCCGGTAGTGCTGGTTGATACTGCGCAGGATAAATTGCGCTTTGTGGGTCAGCAGTTCATCGAGAATATTCAGTTGCAGCAGTTGGCGCAGCTGCTGCGCCATAATTTCGCCCTCGATCACAAAAATACTGATAAAGTTGGTCTGTTTACTGATTTCCAACGCCTCCAACAAACTTTTTTGCGCCTCGACGAATTTGCCTTGCAGAAAACAGACACGGTTATGCAGCACCAGATCTTTGTTTAATTCGCTGATAAAATTATAAGTTCTGGCAGTGCTGATCAGTTTTTCGCTGAGGAGTAACGCGTCGTCGTATTGCTGCAAGATAATGTTGGCACGCACGATATTGCGCCATTGGCGGTGGGAAAAGTGATTGGTGTCCTGCGCCGGTTTGTCGCTTTGCAGCAGCCAAGAGCGGGTTTGCTGCACTTCGTCTTTCATCTGCCAATACAACAATTCCGCTTCGTTATGGTGCGACAGCCAGTCGTTGTGATAATGGTGGGTTTGCAGCAGGCTGCGTTGACGGCGTAAAATCCGTTCGGCGTTGTCCAAATTGCCGCGCGTAATCGAAATTTTCGCCAATAAGGACAGGCACTGCAATTTATCCGCTTCGTCCGCCAACACCTGCAAGCCGGCTTCCGCCATGGTTTCGGCTTTATCCAGCGAATACCACTCCCATAAAATATGCCCTTTCAGACGCAGTAAAAACTCATACATCGGCAGTTTTTGCAGGTGCTGTTTTTTCACTAACAACGTGGCTTTGTCCAAAATATCATAGGCGGTTTGCAGAAAGCCTTGCGCCAGCAGAATCTCCGCCTGCTGCAACAGCGACCATAAAATATGGTGGTACGCCTGATTTTGCTGCGCCAGTTTTTCCGCCTCGCGCATCATTTTCAAGGCTTGGTTCAGCTGCCCGCGACAATGTTGTGCTTCGCCGATCACGGCGGTGGCGACGATATGGGCATACTGCTTTTCTTGCGGCAGGTGCTGTAACGCGGTGGTGGCAAGCTGAAGTGCGGTGTGATCATCGCCGGCGTTAATCGCCACCTGCGCGCGCAGGGCGTCGAACTCCGCCTGCAGCGGCTGGTCGACCGCAATTTGCTGTTGTTGTACCGCGACGGCGAATTTTTTCAGCAAACCGCCGACTTCATGGTGTTTGTGCTGGCTTTGCAGCAGCCAAGCCTTGAGCAGCACCAGACGCGGATAGATCGCCAGCTGTTGCAACTGAACCGCACTTAGGCTCTCCTCCAGTAATTTCAGCTCGCCTTGATGATAGAGTTGCCAGCCGATTTGTTGCAGCATTGCCAACAGCGTATCTTGTTGTTGCAACTGCATGGCGTGATACAGCGCTTCGGTGGAATAACCGATTTCCAGCCAAGCGTCGGCGGCCTGTTGATGTAAACGCTGCAATTCGTTTTGCAGCTCCAGCTCGCGGAAATGCTCTAAAAAAGAGGCGAACAACGGGTGAAAACGCCACCATTGTTCTTGTTGATCGATATTGATCGGATAGACGAACAAGCCCTGTTTCACCAACTGATCCAAGCGTTGGCGGCTGTCGGACAAACCGGTGATTTTTTCGACCAGAAATTCGTTCATCGAGCGCAGCAGCGAACAGCGCAATAAAAACAGGCGGGTGTCGGCAGCGAGATTGCGAAACACCTCGTCGTTTAGGTATTCGCTGATATGGTTGCTGTTGATTTTGGTGATCGATTTTGCCGCTTCGTGCAACGAGGTATTATGCTGGCGGGCGTATAAATTGACTAACTGAAGTGCGGTCGGCCAGCCTTCGACTTGATCGCAAAGCTGGTTAACCTCGTGTTGCGACAGTGATTCCTCACCTCGGTCAAGAAAAAACTGGCGGCTCTCTTCGTGGGTGAACGGCAATTGGGTGATGTCCAACTCCAACAGCAGCTCCTGCACGCGCAGATTGGCGATATTCAGCGGCGGCATGGTGCGTGAAATCAGAATCAGGGTCATATTTTGCGGCTGGTGCTTAATCCAAAATTTTAGCCCTTCGTGAATTTCATTGTTATCAATCAAGTGATAGTCATCAATCACCACAAAAAAGTGCGGTTTGAACTGGTTGCTTTCGACTAATAATCGGCTCAACGCCGCCAAAAAATTGGTTTGCGCCGGATTGGCGGCGGTACTGCCGCTTTCCTGATGGGTCGCCCGTGCCAACGCCGCACGGAAATAGGCGATAAAACGTTCGCTCTCATTGTCGCTTTCGTCCAATGCATACCAACCGATATGCGGTTGGGTTTCCGCCCATTGCGATAACAGCGTGGTTTTGCCGTAACCGGCCGGCGCGTTAATCAGTACTAACGGATAGTGGCAGGCTTTTTCCAAGAGCGTCAGCAAACGGGAGCGGACAACGATATGCTGTAAACGTGACGAATGACTGAGTTTTGACGGAATAAGCATGATTTTTCCTGCAAATATGATAAGAATAGGCTAATGATAAGAGCTATTGGCGAGGCATACAAGCGCTAACCGTTTACGCCCCGATTATCCTCCCATAAAGATTGCAACAAGGAGGAGTAAAAATCATCGGGTTATTGCATAATGGTGCCAAATCATTCGGTTACATTTATTCAAATATCAGGAGACAATTTCATGTCAGCGACACAAACCCTTCCGTTCGACAGTCAGCAATTTGACTTGGCGATTAAAAAACAATGCCGTTATTTAAACGTCGAAAATCCGCAGCAACTCAGCCTGCAACAGTGGTACCAAGCGGTGTCGCAGGCGGTGCTGGATTTATCCTATGCCGACAGCAAGCCGCTGGTGTCGGATCTGCGCCATGTTAATTACCTGTCGATGGAATTTTTAATCGGGCGGCTGAGCGGCAATAATCTGCTGAATTTGGGTTGGTATGAGCAAGTGCGGTCATACCTGAAACAATACCAAATCGAGTTGAGCGATCTGTTGGAAGAGGAACGCGATCCGGCATTGGGCAACGGCGGTTTGGGGCGGTTGGCGGCGTGTTATCTGGATTCGATGGCGGCGATTGGGCAACCGGCGACCGGCTACGGCTTGCATTACCAATACGGCTTATTTAAACAGTCATTCAACGACGGCAAACAAGCGGAAGAGGGCGACGATTGGGCGCGCAATCACTATCCGTGGCAGACTTACAACAGCGGCAAAAGCTGTATGATTGGTTTCGGCGGCAAAAGTGAACGCTTGCAGGGCGATCAATACCAATGGACACCGGCGCTGTTGATTCAGGGCAAAGCCTATGATTTGCCGGTGTTCGGTTATAACAACGGCGTGGTGCAACCGCTGCGCTTGTGGCAGGCAGACAATGAACAGCAGTTCGATCTTGCCGATTTCAACGACGGCAAATTCCTGAAGGCGGAAAAACAGGTGGTGGCTGCCGCCGCCTTGACCAAAGTGTTGTATCCGAACGATAACCATCAAAACGGGCAAAAATTACGTTTAATGCAGCAATATTTCCATTGCGCCTGTTCGGTGGCGGACATTTTGGATCGCCATTTCAGCGCCGGTTACAGCCTGCAACAACTGCCGGAAAAGCAGATTATCCAACTGAACGACACCCACCCGACCCTTGCTATTCCGGAATTAATGCGGCTGTTATTAGATAAATACCAGCTTTCGTGGGACGAGGCGTGGGCGATTTGCAACCGCACTTTTGCCTATACCAACCACACATTGTTGCCGGAAGCATTGGAACAGTGGGATCAGCGCCTGTTTAAACGCCTGCTGCCACGCCATTTCCAAATTGTGGATAAAATCAACGCAATTTTTCAACAACAAGTGATGGCGCAATTCGGCGAAAATGCCGAAATTTGGCAGAAAGTGGCGATTTTGTATGATTATCGCGTCAGAATGGCGAATTTGTGCGTGGTCGCCTGTTTTGCGGTCAACGGCGTGGCGCAAATCCATTCCGATTTAATCGTCAGTGATCTGTTCCCTGAATACCATCAACTGTTCCCGAACAAATTCCGCAACGTCACCAACGGTATCACCCCGCGTCGCTGGATTCGTTTAGCCAACCCGAACTTGGCGAATTTGTTAGACCGCACTTTGGACGGCGACTGGACACGGGATCTGTCTTTGATTAGCGGGGTGGAAAAACAGGTCAACGACAGCGGTTTCCGTGAGGAGTACCGACGAATCAAACAGGGCAACAAGCAGGTTTTGGCGGAGGAGATCGAACGCAGCTTAGGCTTGCGGGTCAATTGCGAGGCGATTTTTGATATTCAAATCAAACGTTTCCATGAATATAAACGCCAGCACCTGAATTTGTTAAACATCATTCACAGCTATCAGCTGTTGAAAGATAACCCGAATATGGACTACACCCCGCGGCTGTTCGTGTTCGCAGGCAAAGCGGCGCCGGGCTACTATTTGGCGAAAAATATTATCCACGCCATCAACAACGTGGCGCAGCTGATCAACAACGACAAAAGCGTGAAAGACAAGCTGCAAGTGGCGTTTTTGCCGGATTACCGTGTCAGTCTGGCGGAAAAAATCATTCCGGCGGCGGACGTGTCCGAGCAGATTTCGATGGCGGGCAAAGAGGCTTCCGGCACGGGCAATATGAAATTGTCACTCAACGGTGCGCTCACCCTCGGCACGCTCGACGGCGCCAATGTGGAGATTGCCGAAATGGTCGGCGAAGAGAATATCTTTATTTTCGGGCATACGGTCGAGAGCGTGCGTGCGCTGTTGCAAGCCGGTTACCACCCGAAAGCGGTGTATAAAACCAATCCGGCGCTGAAAAGAGCGGTCGATTTTCTGACCAAGAAAAACGTATGCGGCGGCGACAAGCAGCAGTTCCGTTTAATGCTCGAAAGCCTGCTCGAACGTGATCCGTTCTTGGTGTTTGCCGATTTTGACAGCTATGTTTCGGCGCAGCAGGAAGTCGGTTTGCGTTATCTCGATCAAGAGGCTTGGCTGACCAGTGCGATTTTGAACACCGCACGGTTGGGGGCGTTCAGTTCGGATCGCTCGATTAGGGATTATCAGCAACGGATTTGGTTAAAGAAATAGGAAGTGCGGTATGACGGATAAAGTAGAACAGGCATTTGCCAACGCCGGTATTCAGCGTTATTTTTTCAATGAACACGGCTTGCGCAGTTATGCGTCAAGTGCGGTAAAAAGCCAGATTTTGGCTGCGTTTGACGGCAAAATTCCGCAAAATATGCCGAAAAACCTGTTGCCGCCGGTGAAGGTGTTTTACCATAACAGCCCGGCTTATTTGCGGCTGAATGTGCATAACGGGCAGCGTTATCACGGCGAATGGCAATTGCAGTTAGAAAACGGCGAATGCGTACAAGGCAAAATCAAACGGAATGCCCTGAATTTGCCGCGCGATTTGCCGCTCGGTTATCATCGATTAAGCTTAAAGTGCGGTCGGCACGCCGCTGCGGCGACGATTATCGTTGCGCCGCGCCAATGCTACCAACCGCCTGAAATCCAAGCCAAGCAAAAGTTGTGGGGCAGTTGCGTGCAGCTTTACACCCTGAAATCGGAAAGCAATTGGGGCGTCGGCGACTTCGGCGATTTACGGCAATTTTTAGCCGAATTCCGGCAAAACGGCGGCGATTTTATCGGCTTGAACCCGATTCACGCCCTGTTCCCGGCAAATCCCGAGGGGGCAAGCCCGTACAGCCCGTCGTCACGCAACTGGTTGAATATTATTTATATCGATGTGGCGAACCTGCCGGAGTTTCAGCAAAGTGCGGCGGCGCAACGCTGGTTTCAATCGGAAGCCGTACAACAGCAATTGACGCAGTTACGCAAGGCGGATTGGATTGATTACAGCGCCGTAATGGCGTTGAAATTGCACGGCTTGCAGCTTGCGTTTGCCCAGTTTGAACAACACACCCCTGAACAACACACCATAAGCGAGCGGCAACAACAGTTCCAAGCCTTTGTGCAACAAGGCGGTGAAAGTTTGCAAGTGCAAGCCACCTTTGACGCGTTGCACGCCGATTTGAGCGCCCGTTTTGCCGAGCAGTGGGGGTGGGATTGTTGGGCGGCGGAATATCAGGATTATCACGCCGCTGCGGTCGCCGATTTCCAACGCGAACATGAAGACGAAGTGCGGTTTTACGCGTGGTTGCAATGGTGTGCCGCCGAACAGCTTGAGGCATGCTATCAATTCTGCCGCCAACAAAACATGCCGATCGGTTTGTATCGTGATTTGGCGGTGGGCGTGACTCCGAACGGCGCGGAAACGTGGCTGGATAAATCGTTGTTCTGTTTAACGGTCTCGATCGGCGCACCGCCGGACATTTTAGGGCCGCAAGGGCAAAATTGGGGCTTGGCGCCGATGAATCCGCATGTGTTGCAACAGCAGGCGTACCGCCCGTTTATCGAGATGATCCGCGCCAATATGCAAAGCTGCGGTGCGCTACGCATTGATCACATCATGTGCCTGTTGCGGCTGTGGTGGGTGAAGCGTGGCGACAGCGCCAAAAACGGCGCTTATGTGGCGTATCCGGTGGACGACTTGATTGCGATTTTGGCGTTGGAAAGCCAACGACAACAATGCATGATTATCGGTGAAGATTTGGGGACAGTGCCGAAAGCGATTATCAGCAAGCTGAAAAACGCCGCTATTTTTTCCTATAAAATTTTCTATTTTGAATTTGATCAAAAAGGGCAGAGCCGTGCGTTGGCGGAGTATCCGTATCAGGCGATGACCACCTTGAGCACCCACGATCTGCCGACCGTCAACGGTTACTGGCGCGGTCACGATTTTGAGTTGGGGCAGCAGTATGACGTCTATCCCGATCCGAAAATCTTGGCAATTTTACAACGGGATCGAGTCAATGCCAAAGCCAAGATTTTACAGCGTCTGCGTGAAGCCGAGATTGCCATTCCCGAGGGGGTGGACGAGAGTTTGCACTCCGCCTGCCCGTTGGCGTTCAACCACGAGTTGCAACGCTATGTGGCGGCGGTCAACAGCGCCCTGTTCGGCTTGCAGCCGGAAGACTGGCTCGGCATGACCGAACCGGTCAATATCCCCGGCACCAGCACCCAATACCCGAACTGGCGCAGACGCTTGAACCGCACTTTAGATCAAATTTTTGCGGATCCGCAAGTGCGGCAGTTGTTGCGGGATGTGGCGGAGATACGGAAGGAGCGCTAACAAAATAAGCTATTCCCCGATGAATAAATTTACATCGGGGATTGGGGTAAAATAAACCAATTTAGACCATCACTAAATTGAAGTTTCGCTGTTGCATTTCTTGCTGTTGTACCGCACTTAGCGCGCTGTCGGTAACGATATCGGTGAGTTCGTTTAAATGTGTCGCACAAAAGAAAGAATATTTTCCGTATTTACTGCTGTCGGCGACCAGCACTTTGCGCTTTGCGTTCTGTACCAAGCATTTTTTCAAAAACGCTTTTTCCTCGGTGGGGGCGGTAATGCCTTTTTCCATGCTCCAGGAATTACAGCTGACAAAAGCGAGATCCGGATAAATTTTTTGTAAGCTTTCTTGACCATAGTTGCCGATACAGGATTGGCTGCTGTTATCCACTCTGCCGCCGGTGACGATAATTTCGATTTGCTTGTATTCCGATAACAGCAGGGCAATGTGTAAGTCGGTGGTGACCACCCGCAACGGCATATGGGCGATTTTCTTGGCGATACACAGGGTTGTGGTGCCGGCATCCAGCACGATAGAGTCGCCGGGAGAAATCAGCGACATAGCATATTCGGCAATTCTTTCTTTTTCCAAAATTTGTTTGGCGAGTTTTTCGTTAGTTGTTGGTTGGAAAGGAATGAATTGATTCAGGCTCACGCCACCGTGAGTACGGAGAATAGTCCCTTCTTCACTGAGTTTAATCAGATCGCGACGAATCGTCGCCGGGGAAGAATCTGTGACTTTGACCAATTGCTCGACAGTCGCAATATTATGATTTTTAAGAAATAATATTATTTTTTCCGCTCTTTCTTTTGGCATAATACATTCCTGAATGTTGATTTATAAGGTAAAGATTTATTGTTATAACATTCTAACACCAATGTGTTAGATACAAGATAAAATAATCAACATTTTATAATGATGCTCCGCCACAGATCATTAACTCTTGCCCGGTAATTGCCGCCGCGGACGGTGAAAGAAGATAGTCGACATAATCCGCAACTTCAGAAGGCATAATATAACGACCTATCGGGGGAAGTTTTGGTGCGGAACTTTGGCGATTCGGCTGCTTTAACATTGGGGTATCCGTCGCTCCCGGAGCAATAACATTAACCGTGATACCTTTTGGCGCGAGTTCGGCGGCCCAGCTTCTCGCCATTGCCACTAACGCCGCTTTGGTTGCGGTATATTGTGAGCGGCCCGCCATCCCCTTCGATGTCCGACTGCCAATCAGTACAATTCTGCCGCCTCGGGGTAATTTAGGAAGCAAGGTATTCGCCAATATTTCAGCAACATGGACATGCAGCTGCCATAATTGTCGGCTACGTTCTTCATCCAGTTGACCCAGACCAGCGGCTGTCATGCTGCCGGCGGCATGGATGACGGCATCTACATGTGCAATACCCTGTAAATAGCGTTTTAATGCCGCCGTGTCGTTTAAGTCGATACTCTGAAACAGAAATTCGGCAGGGTAATTTTCACTTGGCGGACGCCGGCTTAACCCGGTGACTCGCCAACCGTTTTGTAGCAGAGACGCCAGAATCGCTTTACCGATTCCGGAGCTGACGCCGGTAACAACCGCATGTTTTTTAGTATGCATTGCGCTACCCCAGCATTTTTGCAGGAATTTTAAATACGGCTTTCCTGACCTTGCCCGGTTGGTTCACCATACAGAGCGCCTGATGGGCTTCACCCGGCAAAAATACCGCAAAATCTCCGGCCGTCAAATGGATCGCTTGTGTTAGTTTTGGCTGCGTAAGAATAAAGAAATCGGGCTTTTTTTCCTCTTTTTCTTCGGCTAAGCAGTCGAGCAGGGAATAGTGAATAATTTCCTCGCCTTGCAACACAATTTGTATATCGGCATAGCGTTGATGTAATTCGGTATGCCGTGATTCTCTTGGGCTGGTTTCAGAGACATTGATAGTATAAAACCATTCTGCACCATCAGGTTGGTATCTGCCGTCGGGTTTGGCGGATAATGCATTTAAAGATAGCCCGGGATTCGCCAATAACGTGGTTAAAATGCCGGGTAGCCCGGCACTGTGTAATGAATTCAGGTTGCCACCGATCATAATAGATTCTCCTGATAAATACGCGCTAGAGCGTATTTATCCGTACGTATTTGATTGCTTGCCGGAAATAGGTATAGCTAATATGCAAAACACCGTCTTTACCTTGGATAATACTCGGATAGGAAAATTCCCGATTGAGTTTTTCCTGTGAGTTGTTGGTCATGCAATAGCCGTCGCCTTCGTCCAGATTTCTGACAATAATCCAGTTTTCGCCGTTATCTTTTGAAATAGCCAACGTCATCGGCGCACGCGGCGCACCCCAGAAAGCGGCTTTCCCTTGCGGGGAAACCGCACTTTGCCCGGTGTTTTCGGTTAATCCGTCATCTTCGTCTTCAATTTCATCATACAGTGAAAGACGTCTTTCCGAAGCATTTAATGCACTGGAATTATTAAAAACCAATGCGAGATCGCCGTTTTTTAATGTGGTTGCCTGAATAGACGAATTATTATTGGGAAGTGCGGTCGGCTCCGGCGATGACCAGCTATTACCGCCGTCGGATGAGATACTTTTATAGATATAATCTGCCCAACGGCTACGGAACAGAGCGATTAATGAGCCGTTTTTTAACGGCGTGATATTCATATGCACGCAGCCTACACTGTCCGGCACCAGTACATCGCGCCAGGTTTTTCCTTTATCAGAGGAAATTTTTACCGCACTATAGTCATTATTGCCAACCCATTTTTCTCCAGGCTGAGTGACGCAGTAGAAAACCGGCAGAAGCCAATCACCATTTACCAGCACGGTGATTGGCTGACGAATAAATGTGCCGGGTTTATCCAATAAAACCGCAATCTCGCCCCAGGTTTCACCGAAATCAGTCGATTGGCGATAACGGACTATGGCGGTATCCTGATTGCCCGATTTTTGGGCCGTCCATAGTAACCATAATACATTATCCGGATCGAGAAAGAGGAGCGGATTTTGCTCTGATCTTGATGTATCATTGGATAATTGTTGCGGTTTTGTCCATTGTTGGCTGTTTTTCGGTAAGCGGGAAAGAAAGATAGAAATATCCGCAATCCCCTCTTGCGTGCCGCCAAACCATGTACACAGCAAATCGCCATTTGGCAACTCAAATAAATTCGAAGCATGGTTTTGCGGACATTGCACCGGGATTATGGCGGTAGCGACATCGGGATTGCTACCGTATTCAATCAGTCCATTGGCAACGACGGTTTCTGTTGTTTGGTTCATATTCATTATTCCTTTACGCTTTTGCTACAAATAAATTAAGCAACTACTGGTTTTTTAGGCACGGCACTTTTCCAACACCAAAGTATCATGCCGAAAGCAAACAGCAGGCAGGTATACCAAAGTGCGGTACCGGAATTATCCAACACAATACCTAAGCTGATGGCCAAGAAGATTATGCGTTCAACCATATTCAGATTTTTCTTCATCCAACCTTGCAGGAAAATTGCCCAACATAGGGTAGCAACCAGCATTCCGAAGAAGGCGATTAAAATCATACCAATACTGCCTTGCCAGAGTACAACCGGATCGGTAATAAAGCTGAATGGGATTAGGAAAATCACGAGGGCATAAGAAAATGCGATCATACCGGTTTTGGACGAGTTACTATTGGCAATTGCCGCCGCGGCATAGGAACAGAGTGCGACAGGCGGCGTTACCATGGAAAGGACGCAGTAATACATTATAAACATATTGGCAGCCAAGCGATCGACGCCCAAATCGATTAACGCCGGTGCAAAGATTATCGCACCGATAATATAAGCGGCGACGGTTGGTAACCCCATGCCCATGATAATACAGCCAAAGATGACCATAATCAGTGATAAGTATAAATTGCCGGTACCGACTTCGCTTAAGATTTCAACAAACTTAAACGCGAGATTGGATTGGGTTGCCACGACCATGATGATACCGACCGAAGCCAATGGAACGGAAACCCAAGCCATCTGTTTTGCCGTATCAATAATTATCGGATAGATGGTTTTCAGACTATAACGGGTACTTTTACGTAATAACGGGGCTAATAGCGCAACGATGGAACCGACAAAGGCGGCATATGGTGCAGAATACCCGGCGATTAGCGCAATGATGAGTAATAGCGGTGAAATCAATAAGTGGATTCTTGGTAAGATCGGTTCGATTTTTAGTTCTTTGATGGAGATATTACCGACGCCGCTTTTTCTGGCTCGGAGGTCAACCATTACAAATAATGCAAAATAAAATGCCACGGCGGGAATTAAGCCGGCGGCAGCGATTTCCACATAAGGAATGCCTAGCATATCGGACATGACAAAAGCGGCAATCCCCATGATTGGCGGCATTAATTGTCCGCCGGTAGAGGCTATGGCTTCGGTTGCCGCCGCTTGCTCTTTGCTATAGCCGGAACGGGTCATAATCGGGATTGTTAGTACTCCGGTTGAGGTGGTATTGGCAACGGCGGAGCCGCTGACCATACCAAATAAGGCGGAGCCCAATAATGACATTTTGGCAGCACCGCCTTGTAGCGGCGCCGTTGCTTTCATTGCTAAATCAATGAAGACACTGCCGCCGCCGGTCATGGTGAATACACAGCCGAACATCACAAAGTAAAACACAAAGTTAATCGCAGTGCTGGCAGTGATACCGAATAAACCTTCGGTTTGCATGCTGATTAATTCTGTCATGGTATCAAGAGAAAATCCTTCGAAAGCCGTCCATCCCGGGAAATAGGGTCCAAAATACCCATAAAGTACGAAAATAATCACGACGGATAACAGTGAGAAACCTACTGAACGTCTTACCGCTTCGAATAACATCGCTAAACCGGCAACAAAAGCGAATTTATCCGCGAATAAAACATCATCGATCATTTCTAAACGGGATTCCAATCTTGGAATTGAAATATAGTAGTGGTAACAAATGTATAATGTTAACCCGATACAAATTAAATCAATTGCCCGCCCTAAATATTGGTTTTGTTTTAATTCCAATGGTCTGAAACAAAAAACTAAAGCAGTCGCCATATACACATGGATACTGGCAGCCGCCAATGGTGACATTGGCACAAAGAATTGCTGCAATAAAAATGTGATATAGAAAATCCCAAGGATGGAAGCTAATATCTTCAAAAAGAGATCATATTTCATATTGATACCTATAGATTAAAAAATGCTTATTTGATCCAACCTTGCTCACGGAAATATTTTGCGGCGCCCGGGTGTAATTCGAACCAAGCAGCATTTTGCGCGATTAATTCCGGTTTCCAATAATTCAACGGAGCATGAGCCTCTTTAAGTTGCTGTTGTTTTTCCACCAAAGCCTTGGTTACGTTATAAACAGTATCATCGGCAACACTGGCGTTGGTAATAAATACTGTTGCGCTGACCGGATTGATATAATCCTGTTCTTGCCCTTTATAGGTGCCGCTTGGCATGGTGCCGGTCGGCAATCCGACTTCAGCCAAGGCGTCCAATACATTTTGTGGAAATGGAATATATACGACATCATTTGTCAGGGTCATTTCGGTCAAATTCGGGTGCATGGCAGGCACATTATCGATGTAGACATCAATCGTATTGTCTCTTAGCATTTGGCTGGTTTGTCCGCTGCTGATTTGAACGACCTTACCTTTGGCTTTCATACTTTCAAAGTCTGTGCCCAGCGCTTTGAAAATAAAATCGGCAATGATCGGCACTTGGGAACCGGTCGGTTTGGTTGCAATGACCACTTTATCGGCATTGATAATTTTTTCTAAAGTATCATTACCGGTTTGTTCAACCCATGATTTGCGTGCAACAATGATGGTATAGGCCTCTTGCATATTGCCAAAAACCAAGCGTTGATCTTTATTTTGCTTGTCTTTATAGAGGTCGGTTAACCCGTCTCTCGCCCAAACAATTGCATTTGAGGTTGCGAATCCGAAATCGGCTTTTTTATCGTTAACTACCACCGGATTGGTCATGCCGCCCCCACGAGGAATTAACTTGATTTTATATTCATTATTGGTCGCTTCAGGCACTAAACGATTAAATGAGGTGCCATAGGTGTACCAGCCATTGCCCGGTGGTTGGGAGATGATGGTGGATTCAACACTGGCTTGGGCAACGCCGGTAAAGAACAGAGCGGTTAAGGCAATTTTTAGTGAATGTTTCAGTTTTAACATGGTCTGTATCCTCTAAATAAAATTAACTAAAAAAGTTGCGGGTAAAGTAATTGATTAAGAAAGGCGAAGTTTTTTCGAGTGAGCCCCCTTTTATGCAAAACTTGAATCATATTGATTTAATTCAATCAACTTATAGGGTTTTATACCCTATAATGATGATTAAATATGAGATCCAGCTCTCAAATAATCACAATGATTAAAATAAATCACATTAATGTGATGTAGATCTCTTTTTGTTGGCTTTACGTGTAAAGAGTGGAACAAAAAAGCGGACTCTGGTTAAGTTCGTGAGTGTGTATACTCGGCATGAAAATATATGCCTCCGGAGAATAAGAGGCATATATTAGAATAATAAGTGCTAATTATTGACTAGATCTTTATTATTTTCAAATAATTGAAGAGTGCTGTCTAAATGTTTGATCAGCTCTTGTGTGCCGACAAATGTCGGAGAAACACTATAAGCCTCTTCGGTTTTTTTCTGGAAATCCGGTTGTTCGGTTACTTTCTGAATGGCATTTGCCATTTTGGCCACAATTTCGTTATCTGTGCCTTTTGGAAAGCTTAAGAAGTAATATCTTTCTGCCAACCAGTCATATCCTTGTTCTTTGGCGGTAAGAACATCCGGGAACAGTTTGTTACGGTTTTTATTAATCACTGCCAAAGGAATAAAATCACCGGAATCAAAATAGGATTTCATTACGCCATAAGGATTAACGTTAATGTCAATTTTACCTGCCAGTAAAGCTGCATTTCTATCTGTTCCGCCACCGGCATCAACAATATTGAAGTCGACATCGGCTAATTGTTCAAACACTCTGCCTAGATAATATGAATATCCACCAACGGAAGAGGCATAAATCAGTTCACCCGGTCTTTTTTTGGCCTCGGTAACTAAATCATCCAAATTTTTCATATTGCTGTTTGCGTTAACGGCAATAACATATGAATCATCAACAATGGTCGCCGCTACCGGAGACAGTGCCTCGTGTGCTTGGGTAGCCGTACCAACCACTTTATTGGTTAACATCGATTCATGAAAGAATAAGGCGGTATAACCGTCTGGTTTGGCATTGACGACTTGTCGCATGCCGGCATTACCATTTGCGCCGGAAACATTATTAACAATAATAGTGACACCCAATTCTTTTTCTAAGTGGCTAGCCAGATTACGCGCATGGAAGTCTGTATCACCGCCGGCATTAAAGGGTACGATAATGGTGATATTTTTATTGGGCCAGCTATTAGAATCTGTAGAAGTCTCCGCATTTTTACTGTCTTTATCGCATCCAACGATAAACATTCCTAAAGCCGCGGTTATAAATAAACTGAATATTTTCCTCATGGTAAATCTCCTTGTGATATATTAGTTGATATGTTTTTTCTTTATTTGTGATCTGACGGCAAAAATAATAACGATAGCAGTCATGATGAAAAATGCTAATGCGATAGGTGCTCTGAAAAACTCAAAAAAATCCCCGCGGGAGAACATCAATCCCCGTCTTAAATTAACTTCGGCAAGCGGGCCGATAATAAATCCTAAAATAAATGGTGCGGCCGGAATAGATAATTTAAAAAATGTAAAGCCGATCACGCCGAATAAGACGGTTGCCCAAACATCAAAGAAATTATTTCTCACCCCGAAAGCCCCGATGATACAAAACAGAAAAATAGCAGGTAGTAAGAAATGTTTTGGGATAGCCAAAATTTTGGTGAAAAGGCGCAAACCATAAAATTCCATTAAAAACATGATAATGGCACCGACAAACATCGCAACAAAAATAGTATAAACAGTGCCTACATTTTCAGTAAACATCAGTGGTCCGGGCACAATACCGTGTAATGTTAATCCGCCAAGTAAAATGGCGGTAACGGTATCTCCGGGAATACCCAGTGCCAACAAGGGTACCAAAGCGCCGCCGATAGCAGCATTATTCGAAGATTCGGATGCAACCAAACCGTCCATAATTCCGGTGCCGTATTTTTCAGGATATTTGGAGGTCGATTTGGATACGGTGTAAGCCATCACATTGGCTGCACCTCCTCCGATACCCGGTAAAATACCGATTGCGGTGCCTAATGATGAACAGAGCAAGAAGTTTTTTATTTGCCCGAAAAACTCTTTGATTGAGAAACCAAGTCCTTTGACAATTTTAATTGCGGCAATCACCTGCATATTATTTCTTTCTGTTTTCACCGTGTCTGCTTTGGAAATAATTTCGGTTATTGCAAATAAACCGATTAAAACCGGTAAGACATCAAAGCCATAGGCGATTTCTTCCGAACCAAAAGTAAAGCGATTAACCGATGAAATACTGTCCATGCCTACGGTTGCAAACATACACCCCATTAATCCGGAAATAAGCCCTTTCCAAATATTGTCTCCGGATAAGCCAACCAGCATACTTAATGAAAATAATGCAACGGCAAAATACTCATAAGCACCGAATTTTATCGCGATTTTAGCCAATATTGGTGACAGGAAAACCAAGACAACCGTTGAAAAAATAGTACCTAGAAATGAGAAGGTAACGCCAACACCGAGAGCTTTGAACGCTTGACCTTTTTTGGTCATGGGATAACCGTCGAAGCAGGTTGCTATGGATGATGGCGTGCCGGGAATACCCGCTAAGATTGCAGTAATTAATCCTCCGGAAATACCGCCGATGTAGAGTGCGATTAATAAAATGATAGAGGTATTCGGATCCATCGCATAGGTAATCGGTAAAAATAGGGCGAGCGCCATGGTGGCAGATAATCCGGGGACAGAACCAAAGATAATGCCAATAAACACTCCGCCTATCATACAGATCATTCCACTGACAGTTAATAGGGTGGAAAATCCTTGTAATAATAAATCATACATAATTCATTTCCTTTAGAAGAGAATACCGGATGGCATAGTTAAGTTTAAATAATGACTAAATAAAAAATTGGCAATGATTGGCAACATAATAGAAAATATAATGTATATCCATAATCTTTTTTGAATATAATCCGGTGTCAACATCAGGGCAAGGAAAAAGAGAAATGGCATGGATACCAAAACAAACCCTACGTATTGAATCAAAAGAATATAAACAAATATCAATGCCAATATGGCAAAAATTCTTTTCCAATCCGCTTGTTTTTTCTCTTTTTTTACCGGGCTATCTTTTATTTTAATATAAGATGTCAGCATTAATGCTATGGAGGTTATTAATAATAAACCGCCATAAATTTTAGGCATAAAATCTGCTTCTACACTGACAACATTCTTCGTGTTGATAAAAAATGAGCTGATCAAATACAAAATAGCCACGAAGAAAAAGATAAACCCGGCCATAAAGTTTTGGTTTGAGAAATATTTTTTCATATTTCCTCCTAGTACAATATCAGCATTGTTAATATTTTAAACAGCGGTTATAGTAACTTTTGATAAATGGCTAAAATATCGACTTTAGTCATCTCCCGCGGATTATTATCCAATAAGCGTCTGACCTTAAATGCCGAATCCACCAATTCATCTAAGATTTCTTCATTAATTCCGACCGCACTTAGATCACATTTAATCTCTAAATCGCGGATTAACGCATACAGCTCGTCAATCATCTTTTCAGCCGCTTGCTGTTGTGTGCAGCCTTGCAAATCTAAGCCCATTGCTTGTGCAACGTTAGCAAATTTTTCGGTACAAACCGGTAGATTGAATTTCATCACATCGGCTAATAAAATCGCATTGGATAGTCCGTGTGGAATATGATATTTACCGCCGAGCGGGTAAGAAAGCGCATGTACCGCCACGGTGCTCGACGTTGCAATGCAGGCACCGCCTAAAAACGAGCCTAGTAACATATTTTCACGCGCGGTTATATTTTTTCCGTCATTGAACGCAGTGCGGATATTTTGTGCAATCAGTTCAATGGCTTTTAACGCGAACATATCGCTGAACGGGCTGGCTTTTTTAGAGATATAGCATTCGATGGCATGACACAACGCATCAATACCGGTGTTGGCGGTAATGCTTTTCGGTAAGCCGAGCGTCAATTCCGCATCTAAAATGACGCTGCTTGCCACCAATTTTTCATCGACAATCCCGATTTTGAGTGCTTGTTCCGTATCCAATACAATTGAGTTTTGGGTCGCTTCGGAACCGGTTCCCGAGGTTGTCGGCACCATTAAGGTTGGCAGACTGCGTTGGATAAATTTTTTCTGGCCGGAGGTCACTTTTTTTAACGAAATATCCTGATTACGTAGCATTAATGCGACCAGTTTTGCCGTATCCATCGCACTGCCGCCGCCAATACCGATCACCATATCCGCATTGAATTTCACCGCTTCATTGAAAATATGATTGACCGCTTCCAGCGGCGGCTCCGGTGGTACATCGCTGATAATATGCACGGCAATGCCGGCTTGTTCTAGAATCCGTTGCGGCTTGGCGGTTAAACCGGCTTTAAACACACCGGTATCGGTAATGAGCACTACGTTTTTTGCGTTATAGCCTTGGGCAACGTCGGCGATTTGTGTGATAGAACCTGCGCCGCCGATTACTTTGCTTGGATTAAATAAAGAATAAATACCTGACATTTTGTTGTTTCCTTGTTGTTTATTTGTTCCATCTCGGATGGTTATACACTTCCGGATTACAAACGTTTTCCCAACGTTCACCGTTGAGCACCGCAAGTACGCCTTCGGCTGCCATTGTTGCCACTCCGGAAGCCGCCTCTTTGGTTTGCCCTGCCATATGTGGCGAAACGGTGACATTATCTAATTCAAATAACGGGGCGGTGGTGTCTACCGGTTCAGAAGCAAACACATCCAAACCTGCGCTATGGATCAGCCCTTTTTCCAAGGCGACGGTTAATGCCGCTTCATCAACTACCTCGCCTCTGGCACAATTGATCAGAATCGTGTTCGCCGACATCCAGTCGATCTCTTGTGCGCCGATTAAATTGCGTGTTTCGGGAGTGAGCGGTACGTGAATGGAAATGACGTGAGATTGCTTGATGGCTTCATCTAACTGAGAACAATAGAAGTAACCTTCTTTTTCAATGGTTTCCCGGCTCACAAACGGATCATAAACTTTGACTTGCATCCCGATTGCGCTCGACATCTGTGCCAAAATCGAACCGATCCGACCATAACCAATCAGCGCCAATGTTTTGCCGTTCAGTTCATAGGCTTTGTAGCTGCTGCGAATAGCAAAATTGCCTTTGCGCATTTCTTTATCAGAGCGGATCAAATCCTTTGCGCAGGCAAACATCAGGGCAAAAGCGTGCTCCGCCACGGATCGCGTGTTTGCGCCCGGCGCAATCACGACCGGAATCCCCAGTTCGGTTGCGGTTTTAACATCAACATCATCAACTCCGACACCGGGTCTGCCAATGACTTTTAAATTCTTTGCTTGCAGCATGGTTTGACGATCAATCGAACCGATCCGGATAATCAAACCGTCGGCATCGAGTAACTCCGGCAGCATTGCCGCCGGAGAGCCATCATTAGTAATCGCAATTTTCGTATTCGCTTGTTCTAAAATTGCCATGCCATCATCGTGTAAGCGATGGGAAATAACGACTTTTTTCATTGTGTTTCCTCGTTATTCGTACAATTTAAAGACTGCTTGCAGTGCCTGATCAATGGTTGGATTTGCGCAGTTTGACGGTTCCCGTGCCGGGCCGACATTATGACCGCGCAGTTGCGCCGCGCGTTTCACCACTGAGTTCGGATTGCCCATTTGCATTACGTTACGGAAATCACGGATTTTTTTCTGTGACGTATTGGCTTTTTCGAAATCGCCTTGTTTCCAGTATTCGTAGATTTCAACCATCAGTTCCGGGAAAACGTTGGAACAGCCGCTGATTGCGCCGGTGCCCCCAGCCAGTAACGTCCAAAGAATCGAGGAGTCATTGCCCGCCATCACGCTTAAACGCGGATCAGTATTCTCAATGTATTTCAGTGAATTATCGAAGTTTCCGCTGCTGTCTTTGATCCCGATGATGTTGTCAAATTCAGCCAGTTTTTTCAGGGTTTTATAGTCGATATTGTTGCCGGTGCGTGCCGGAATGTTATACAGCAGAATTGGCGCCGCCACGTTTTTCGCAATAGTGCTGAAATGACGATATAGGTCATCTTGTGAAACCGAGACAAAATAAGGCGAAATAATCGACAGGACATCGACACCTAAATCCATTACTTGTTTGGAAAATTCGATCGTTTCTTTGGTGGTGACGCAACCGGTGCCGACATAAACCGGCACGCGACCGTTAACCGCTTCGATTGCGGTTTTGATCACGTCCAATTTTTCTTGCCGGTTAAAGGCGTAAAATTCGCCGTTGGTACCCAACGGAAAAATCCCGTGAATTCCGGCGTTGATCAGATATTCAATAAATTCTTTATAAGCACCCGGATTAAATTTTTCGTTTTCATCTAAACTGGTTAAAACGGGAGCGATAATGCCTTCTGGTTTAAACATAATAATTTCCTCATGTGATTTAACATAACTTGTTGTGATTAGGCATATTTCACATTTGCCATTTTGGCGCCTAAATAGAGTGCTTCGGTCATGCTGCGACTATCGGCAATGCCTTGACCGGCAATCGGGAAGGCGGTGCCGTGATCAACCGAAGTGCGGATAAACGGCAAGCCGACCGAGACATTCACGCCGCTATCGAAGCCTAATAATTTGAGTGGGATATGACCTTGGTCGTGATACATCACCACGACAATATCGAACTCATTCAAATTCGCCGCGCGGTGGAATACCGTATCCGGCGCGATCGGCCCGATCACATTAATGCCTTGCGCTTGCGCTTCTTTCACTGCCGGTGCGATCTCTTTTTCATCTTCGTCGCCAAACATGCCGTTTTCACCGGCATGCGGATTCAAACCGGCAACGGCAATTCTCGGTTGTTTGAAACCGAGCATTTTGATATTTTCATCGGCAAGCTGGATAACCTTCATCACGCGCTCTTTTTTCACCAAATCACAGGCTTGGCGCAGTTGGATATGGGTGGTGACGTGAATGACATTCAGTTTTTCGCTGGCTAACAACATGGAGAAATCTTTAGTTTTGCTCAGATAGGCGAGAATTTCGGTATGACCGGGGAACATTTTTCCACCGGCGTGTAACGCCTCTTTATTCAATGGAGCAGTGACAATCGCATGGATTTTGCCTTGCATGGCATATTCAACCGCTCTTTCGACATACTCGTAAGCGGCTTTTCCGGCGCGGGCATCCACTTGGGCGAACGGCAAATCTGCCGGTAAATTATCCAGATCAATCATATCAATGGTGCCGAATTCACTTTTGGTATCTTCGATCTGCTCAATCACCCGCAGTTTTAAGGCAGAGTGAACAATTGCTAAGGCTCTTTGCATGATTTTTTTATCACCGATCACAACCGGGCGAGCCAATTCATAGATTCTTTTATCTTCCAAGGCCTTAATGATCACTTCAGGGCCGATACCTGCCGCGTCTCCCATCGTAATGCCTAATACTGGTTTCATTTAACGCTCCTTATTTGGTGTATTCCGAATAAAATTAATGACTTTCTCAAAAACGCCCGGGGAACCGAATCCCCCGGCTTTGGTGATGATCGGGATGTCGTGAAGTGCGGTATGCGGCAAATAGCCGAATGGCACCCCGCTTTCAATCTCTCCGGCGATACGGTAGTGTTCCGCCTGCAACGCTTGCGCCACGCCAATCGCAATATCGCCGCCGGTGAGAACCAAGCCGGCAAGGCGGTGGTCGATTCGTTGTAACGTGGTGTTTACTATGTCGGATAATAATGAGCAAATTCGCTCACCCAATTGTGCCCTGGTTAACGTCAGTTGTTTGCATAACGCGTTGATACCTTGTCGCGCTTGTTGGCTGCTGTCGGTTTTGAACAGGACGGTTTGCTTGTCGGTAAGTTGTGCGTAAAGTTGATCGATTAGCCGACTGCGATAGCCGTTATCCGTCAAAAGCGGTTCTATTTTGACTTCAATCAACTGTGCCAAATTCCGCTCCAGCAGGTATTCGGCTTGCTTCGCACTAGCCTCACTCATTGACGCGACCACAAACAATAGCGCGGAGCTGTCGACGTATTCACGATAGAGCGTGTCGGGCAAAAAAGCAGCTAATCCCGACGAACCGGCGATAATATATGATTCATCTATTTGCTTGATTATATTGCTGATTAATGCAAAATCTTGATTTTTTTCCGCATCGAAAGTGAACAGGCATTGCGTGGATTGCGCCATCTTTTGCCGCAGATAATCCATGCAGTCAGCACTTCTTAACATTTCCAATTCTATTTCAATAATCGGAAGTGCGGTCTGGCTGGCGAGAATTTCACTCACGCGCGAAGAATAAATCGGCGTTTTCGGATCGGTTGCGAATTCGGTGTCAGTCAGCGGTACGCCGGCAAGATAGCAGATACCGTTTCGTACCGTTCTTCCGGCGTCGGGTAATGCCGGACAGAAAAAAACCGCCTGCCTGCCGGAGGCATTCAGCGCCGCTTCTAGCTCGGCACCGACATTGCCGCGCAGGGTGGAATCGGTTTTTTTATAAATTGTGAGTGCGGCGGTTTGGTAAGCCGCAACAACCGCACTTACCCGTTCGGCGGCTTGCTGGCTGCGGAGTGCACGGCTGTCGGTATTGACAACAATCACATCGGCTTGTGCCGGGTGGCCTTTGTTTTGCCAGTTTAATGCAACATCGACCGTGGCTTGCTTGTTGCAAAACTGAACGCCGGTATCATTGGCTCCGGTAAAGTCGTCTGCAATCACCAACATTTTCATTCTGCTCAATCGCCTCATTTGTTTCTGGATGTGAAGGATTATAGCGAGAACATCCGGCTAAAACTTTGTGCCAGATCACAAATTTGATTATTTGCAATCTTTTTGATTTAAAATAATCAAATATTATTTTTTTAAGTATGCCTTATAAGTTTGTTTTTCTATTGGATTCTGCATAAAATATAACAATCTATTTTTATCGGAACCCCAAATGACACCAACCCAAATCACCTTTTTCGAACGTTTTGAAACCAATATTCTCAACGGCAGTAAGACCATTACGATTCGCGATCAGAGCGAAAGCCACTATCAGCCGAACTCGGTGGTTGATGTGTTGACTTACGAAAGCCAACGCTGGTTTGCACAAATTCGGATTCTGTCCGTCAATGCCATTCGTTTTGACGAATTAAACGAAGAACACGCCCGGCAGGAAAATATGACGCTGGAGGCGCTGAAAACGGTAATCAGCGAAATTTATCCTAATGAAACCGCACTTTGGGTTTTAGAGTACGAATTGGTGAAATAAAAAAATCCCTGCCGAACAGCAGGGATCTCATTGTGATTAAGGCGAAATTATAAAATTTCTTTCGCTTTCGCCACCACGTTTTCCACGGTGAAACCGAACAGTTTGAACAGTTGATCGGCCGGAGCGGATTCGCCGAAGCTGTTCATGCCGATGATACGGCCGTCGAAGCCGACGTATTTGTACCAGAAATCGCTGATACCGGCTTCGATTGCCACGCGTTTGGTCACCGCACTTGGCAACACCGATTCACGGTAAGCGGTATCTTGCGCGTCAAACACGTTGCTGGACGGCATTGAAACCACGCGTACTTTTTTACCTTCCGCGCTCAATTGTTCCGCTGCTTTCACCGCCAGTTCCACTTCAGAACCGGTGGCAATCAAGATCAAATCCGCCGTGCCGTCGCAATCTTTCAACACATACGCCCCGCGCGCGACGTTGGCTAGCTGTTCCGCATTGCGTTCCATTTGCGCTAAGTTTTGGCGGGTGAAAATCATTGCACTCGGGCCGTCTTTGCGCTCAACCGCCGCTTTCCACGCAATTGCCGATTCCACTTGGTCGCAAGGGCGCCAAGTTTGCAGGTTCGGGATCAAGCGCAATGCGGCGGTTTGTTCGACCGGCTGGTGGGTCGGACCGTCTTCGCCCAAGCCGATGGAATCGTGGGTGTAAACGAACAGCACGCGTTGTTTCATCAATGCCGCCATACGCACAGCATTATGGGCGTATTCCATAAACATCAGGAAAGTTGCGCCGTAAGGAATGAAACCGCCGTGTAAGGCAATGCCGTTCATGATTGCCGACATGCCGAACTCACGCACGCCGTAGTTGACGTAGTTGCCATCCACGATATTGGCGCGGATCGGTTTTGAACCCGACCATAAAGTTAAGTTTGAACTTGCCAAGTCGGCTGAACCGCCTAAGAATTCAGGCAATAATGGCGCAAAGGCTTCAATCGCGTTTTGTGAGGCTTTACGGCTGGCGATGGCGGCAGGATTGGCTTGCAATTTTTCGATAAAGGCTTGTGATTCCGCCGCCCAGTTTGCCGGCAGATCGCCGTTCACGCGGCGTTTGAATTCTGCGGCTAATTCGGGATAAGCGGCTTGGTAAGCGGCGAATTTTTCATCCCAGGCTTTTTCCGCCGCTTGTCCTTTGGCTTTTGCGTCCCACTCGGCGTAAATCTCGGTAGGGATTTCAAATGCCGCGTGCGCCCAGTTTAATGCTTTGCGGGTTAAGGCGATTTCTTCGTCACCCAACGGTGCGCCGTGGCTGTCGTGGGAGTTGGATTTGTTCGGCGAACCGTAACCGATAATGGTTTTACAGATAATCAAGGTCGGCTTGCCGGTTTCCGCTTGCGCTTGTTCAACCGCACTTTTCACCTGTGCCGCGTCGTGTCCGTCAATCGCAGGGATTACTTGCCAGCCGTAGGCTTCGAAGCGTTTCTGCGTGTCGTCGGTGAACCAGCCGTCAACATGACCGTCAATCGAAATATTGTTGTCGTCGTAGAAGGCAATCAGTTTGCCTAAGCCCAGCGTACCGGCAAGAGAACAGGCTTCGTGCGAAATCCCTTCCATCAAACAGCCGTCGCCCAAGAAGACATAGGTGTGGTGATCAACGATGTTGTGACCGTCACGGTTGAATTGCCCGGCTAAGGTTTTTTCCGCCAGCGCCATACCGACTGCGTTGGTGATCCCTTGTCCCAACGGACCGGTGGTGGTTTCCACGCCCGGTGCGTAGCCGTATTCCGGGTGTCCCGGGGTTTTGGAATGCAGTTGGCGGAACTGTTTTAAATCGTCGATCGACAAATCATAGCCGCTCAAATGCAACAGGCTGTAGATCAACATTGAGCCGTGTCCGTTCGACAGCACGAAACGATCGCGGTTTGCCCAGCTTGGGTTGGTCGGGTTATGCACTAAAAAATCGCGCCATAACACTTCGGCAATGTCCGCCATGCCCATCGGTGCGCCCGGGTGTCCGGATTTTGCTTTTTGTACGGCGTCCATACTTAAAAAACGGATCGCATTTGCCAATTCTTTGCGTGAAGCCATGTGATTCTCCTGTTCAAAATAGAAATAATTATTTGCCAAAAAATAGTTTGTTGAGTTTACACCAATCTGGGGATAAATGTGGATAGATAATCTCAATGACTTAAATTTCAAAAACTTTTTGTGATCGATCTCACACTTCTTCGACCAATGAAAGTGCGGTTTCGACCACCTCAACGCCGGCACCTGTTTTGTGCGCCTTTTCGCTGAGGTAACGCCGCCATAGCTTGGCGCCTTTGCAGCCTTGAAATGCCCCGACCATGTGCCGCGTGATATGGTTTAAATGCGTGCCGGCGCTCAGTTCTTTTTCAATATACGGCAACATTTTTTCCACCGCCTGACGCGGGGTCACCACCGCACTTTGCGGATCGAACAACGTTTGATCGATAAATCCGAGCAGACTTGGATTTTGGTAGGCTTCGCGCCCGACCATCACTCCATCGACAAACTGCAAATGGCGTAACATTTCGTCAAGGGTTTTAATCCCGCCGTTAATGGCGATTTTTAACTGCGGAAAGTCGCGTTTCAGTTGATAAACCCGTGCGTAATCCAGCGGCGGAATTTCACGGTTCTCTTTCGGGCTCAGCCCCGACAGCCACGCCTTGCGCGCGTGAATGGTCAATTCCTGACAACCGGCTTGATTTACTTTTTGTACAAAATCACACAGAAAGTCATAACTGTCGAGATTATCAATCCCAATCCGCGTTTTCACCGTCACCGGAATCGAAACCGCACTTTGCATTTGCGCCACGCAATCCGCCACCAAATCGGCTTTTGCCATTAGGCACGCGCCGAAAAAGCCGTTTTGCACCCGATCCGACGGGCAGCCGACATTCAGATTGATTTCGTTATAGCCGTATTGTTCGGCTTTTTGCGCACAAAGTTTGAGCTGCGCCGGATCACTGCCGCCCAATTGTAACGCCACCGGCTGTTCGCCTTGATCGTAAAGCAGGTGATCGTATTTGGCGTGAATAATCGCACCGGTGGTAATCATTTCGGTGTAAAGCAACGCATGGCGGCTGAACTGGCGGTGAAAATAGCGGCAATGGCGCGTGGTCCAGTCCAACATCGGGGCGACCGAAAAACGGGCGCGGTAGTGAGTGTGCATAAAGTAAATAAATATCCTGTCGTTTAAGTCGGTTGATTGGTTTGCGTGACGGCGGCGGCTTTGTTGCTCTCTTCTTGAATCCGTTGCCGAAAGCGGCTGGCGGCAAGATGGTAAAACGGTTTCGGGCAGAACTGGCGCGAAACCAACGACGCCAATAAGCAACACACCAGCAACCAAAATAGCACCGGCTGGCTGCCGGTCATTTCCATTACCACCACACTGGCGGTGACCGGTGATTGGGTTGCCGCCGCTAAAAACGCCGCCATGGAAAGCAAGACTAACAAGCGTTGATCGACTGCGCCGCCGGTCATTTCCCAAATTTGTGCCCCCAAAGCCGCGCCGGCGGTCAGTGCCGGGGTGAAAATCCCGCCGGCGATCCCTGCCCAATAGGTTGCCACCGTGGCAAATAATTTGGCAACGCCCAAGCCTTCGATAGACAACGGTGCGTTATGTAATAAATGGGTGACCACATCATAACCGGTGCCGTAGGTCGCGCCTTTCGAGTAACTGCCTAATGCAGCCAAAACCACTCCCAGCAGGGCGGCGATCCATAACGGATGGCGCCGAATCCAACCGCGCCAACGCGCAGGGGAATATGTCGCCAAACCTTTCGCCAATAAGCGGGCAAAGATACCGCCGAAAAAGCCGCATACGGCGGCACAGAGTAAGACCCAAAGATACAAGTGCGGTACGTCCGTGGCGCCGCTGTACTGCGGAAAATAGGGATTGTTGCCCATCAACGCCACTTGTATAAAGCCCGTCGCCAAGACGCCGAGCAGTACGAGCCGTTCCCAACGCAGCAGCATTCCGCGTCCCAGTTCCTCAATCGCGAAAATCACGCCGGCTAGCGGCGCGTTAAACGCGGCAGCCAAACCGCCCGCCGCCCCGGTTGCCATCAATTCGTTGCTGCTTAAGCCTTTGAATGCCAAATTGTGTTTACGACAAAAATTGCCCCATGCCAACATCACCGCCGCGCCGACTTGAACCGACGGCCCTTCGCGCCCGACCGAAGCACCGATCAACATGGCGAAAAAGGTGAGCGGAATTTTCCATAAGGTTTGCCCGAAGGCGACTAGGCGGGTTTTGTTGCCGCCGTGCGGTAAGGAAATGCTGGCAATCACTTGCGGAATGCCGCTGCCGGAAACATAAGGGGTGTACTTGGTGGTGAACCAAGCGAGCGTGACCATGCCGAGCGGCAACAGCAGCCAGACCAATAACGGATATTTTGCCGCCCAGTGGGCGTTCCATTCCAACCCTAATTCTGCCAATAACGCAAAGCCCAATGAGAACAACGCCACCCAGCCTGCACCGATCAACAGACAGGCAAATTCCACGCTTTTACGCGACAAACGCCAAGTTTGATGCGTTTTATGCCGTAGATAAAACCGCACTTTACGCAGGAAATGAGAAAAATTAGGCAACATGGGATTTTTTCAGCCGATTGAATAAAGCTAAATTATAACTGAAAAACCGGTAAGAAACAGTGCTAAAAGCACAAGTGCGGTATGGGATAAGCAAAACCGCACTTGGAGATGGGTGGAATGTCGCTTTAATGGCAATTTTTACTGTTGTCGCAGCCGCAACATTTATCACAATTCGGCAGGGCGGATTTTTCCCCGGATAAACAATGGTTGCCGCAATAATCAAGGTAACCAGAATAGATTCAAACATTTTTTTGAAACATTCGGTGCCGGGTACTCGAATTTTAACGGCTGTTTGAAAAATCAGCGGCTCGATAAGGAAACATCCCTTTTTACGGCGAAATGACATACACTATTGTCATTCTGTTATAAGGAACGCCATCATGAAAAAACCGCAAGCCAACGCGTTTAACGCCATCAAAAAAAGCCAGGGCAAACCACCCGCCAGTAAAAACAAAGGCGAAGTGCGGATCATCGCCGGTCTTTGGCGCGGGCGTAAATTGCCGGTGTTGCACAGCCAAGGCTTACGCCCGACTACTGACCGAATTAAAGAAACGTTGTTTAACTGGCTAATGCCGTATATCGTCGGCGCACGTTGTCTGGATTGCTTTGCCGGCAGTGGCAGCTTGGGTTTTGAGGCATTATCGCGCCAAGCAAGTGCGGTTCAATTTTTCGAATTGGGCAAAGCCGCTGCCAAGCAGTTGCAGCAAAATCTACAACGACTGGATTGCAGCAAGGGTTTAATCCAACAAGGCAACACCCTGCAACTGCTCGCCAATGGCAATCCGCATGCGCCGTTTGATATTGTGTTTCTCGACCCGCCGTTTCAACAAGGGTTGCTTGCGCCGACTTTAGAAGCATTAAACCACGGCAATTGGCTGGCTGCCGACGCCTTGGTTTATGTTGAAAGCGAAAAGCAACTGGGCGAGATTAATGTACCGCCAAATTGGCAACTGCTGAAAGAGAAAATCGGCGGCGAGGTGTGTTTTCGGTTGTATCGGAATGGGATATAAAAAATAGTAATGTAATCAGAAGGCATTTTTCAATATTATACGATCACCATTTTTGTAATTTCAAAAAACTACAAATAAAAAGATTGACTGCATAAGATGAACGGCGTATGCTGATTTTAATTTGTAATTAATTAAAATCACTTTTTGGTTTGACATGAAAAAACTCAGCGATTATGTGCAATTCGGTAGCGGCTCGCCTCAATTCCGGGTTACGGAATCAACAGATAGCAGCGCGCCGGTGTACATCTGGTATGCCCAGCACCATCTTGCCGCCGATTTGTCCGGCATGGCGACGATGCCGTCTGAAAGCAAAAGCGTTGCCACCTTCGACAAGGTTTGTCTGCTGGCTAGCGGAGATGTGGTGTTCAGCCTGATTTCCGGCAAAGCGGCAATGGTTGGTGAGCAACATGGCGGCATGATTCAAACGCAAAATTACATCAAGCTGCTGCCCGAACAAGGTCTGGATGCCGCATTTTTGGTGTATCTGTTGAATGAAAACCGCCACATCAAAAAGCAATGGGCAGCGGCTTTGCAGGGGTCAAGTGTGTTGAAATACACCTTGGCGCAGCTCAAAGCCCTGACCCTGACCGCACTTCCCCCTTTGGAAAAGCAAAAAATCATCGGCAATATTTACCTGATGCAGCAGCGCCTGCAAGCATTGAAACAGCAGGCAGCCGAACGGCAGACCCAACAGATTAATCTCTTACTGGCAGGAGCAAGCGAGCATGAATGAACGCCAATTTGAAACCGAACTGATCCAATATTTGAGCCACGGCGTGATCCGCCGCCCTGAGAATGCCAATACCATTGCCGAGCCGCAGGCGGAATATTTTGCCACCAAACGCTGGCGTTATCACCCCGAAATCAAAACCACCGAAGATTTATGGCAGAACTTCAAAAAGATTCTCGAACAGCACAACCAAAATACGCTGGAACACCCGTTGAGTGTAATGGAATTCAATCAGGTGAAAAAGATTATTTCCGATTTGTATACACCCTATCAGGCAGGGCAATTCCTCTACGGCATGAACGGCGTTTCACAAATCGAGATTGATTTGGATGACGGCCGTCATGTTTTTTTGACCGTGTTCGACCAAAAACAAGTTGGCGCAGGCGACACCGTCTATCAGGTGGTGAATCAAATCCAACGTCCGGCACGCATCAACGGCAAGCAAAACCGCGTGTTCGACACCACCTTGCTGATCAACGGCTTGCCGATTATTCAGATTGAAGAAAAGCGCGACACCCTCGATGTGAACGATGCCCTGAACCAGATGCACCAATATATCGATGAGGGGCAATACCGCGATATTTTTTCCACTCTGCAAATTCTGGTCGCCCTCACGCCCAACAACGCCAAATACATGGCAAACACCACTGTCGACAAATTCAACAAAGATTTCGCCTTCAACTGGCAACACCGCGACAGCAACGCCATCGTGCGCGATTGGCGTGCTTTTGCCGATGCCATGCTCAGTATTCCGATGGCGCACCAAATGGCAACCAATTATATGATTTTGGACGGCACTAAAAACAAGCAAATGCTCAAAGTGATGCGCCCGTATCAGGTGTATGCCACCCAAAACATCATCAGCCGTCTGAAACAAGTGGATTTCGAATTCGGCAACAACAAGGTCGGCTATATCTGGCACACCACCGGCAGCGGCAAAACCATCACCAGTTTCAAAACCGCCTGGCTTGCCAGCCGTATGCCGCGCGTGGACAAAGTGGTGTTTGTGGTCGACCGCATTGCGCTCACCCGTCAGACCAGCGAAAACTACCAAGCCTACGATCCCGACGGCGATGTCGGCGAATTGGTGAAAAGCGGCGTGGTCAAAGACACCAACAACACCAGCGATTTGAGCCGCAAGCTCAAAAGTAAGGGCAACGACATTATCGTCACGTCGGTACAAAAACTTGACACCCTGATCAAACGCAAGCGCTTTGTCGCGCCTGATAAAAACATCGTTTTTATCGTCGATGAAGCGCACCGCTCCACCGGCGGCGACAGTTTCAAAGCAATTCAGGCAGCCTTCAAGCGTTCCGCCTGGATCGGCTACACCGGCACGCCGATGTTTGACGACACGACCAAAGGCCTGCGTACCGAAGACATTTTCGGTCCGTTACTGCATGCTTACACCATTCGCGAAGCCATTGCCGACCGCAATGTGTTGGGCTTCAAAGTCGATTTTGAAACCACCATCGACGAAGTGCAGATGAAAAACAAATACCTGCCCGAATTTTATAAAGTGCGGTATCCGAAATGGAGCGAGCAGCAAATCGCCGACAAAATCGCCAACCTAAGCCAAGAAGATATGGACGATGCAGTCGAGTCGAGCTTTTACGACGAAAATGCCGACCATGTGAAGCTGGTGGTGGCGGATATTTTCAAAAACTGGCGCAACCGCTCCAACGACGGCAAATACAACGCCCTCTTCACCACCCACGTCGGCGGCGGCAAAGCCAGCACGCCGATGGCAATGATGTATTTCCGCGAGTTTCAACGCGTCAACACGGAAAACCAAGCCGCCGGATTGCCGACCCTGAAAGTGGCGGTCACCTTCAGCCTCAATACCAGCAACAACGACAGTATGCTTGAAAGCAACCGCGGTTTGCATGAAGCGATTGAGGCATATAACCGGCAATTCGGCACTCAATTTGCAATGGACGATGTGGCGCGCTACACCCAAGATGTCACTAGCCGTCTGAATAAATCCGCCGCCGACAAGCAATTTCTCGATTTGGTGATCGTAGTCGATCAACTACTGACCGGCTTTGACGCGCCCGAACTTAACACGCTTTATGTAGACCGCACTTTGAAAGGTGCGGGCTTAATTCAAGCCTATTCGCGCACCAACCGCATTGCCGACATGAAAGAAAAACCGTGGGGACGCATCGTCAATTACCGCTGGCCGGCGCACAATGAAAAGCTGATGAACGATGCGCTCGCCATCTATGCCAACAAGGATTCGGCGATTCTCTCGCCCGACGAGCAGCGCCAAAGCAACCAAAAAGACGGCTTGCTGGCAAAGCCCTTTCATGAAGTGTTGGCAGAGGTGAAAGCCACCGTGCAAAAAATCGGCGGAATGACTGACGATTTCAATCAATTACCGCCGTCTGAAAAAGCCAAAGAACAAATGGTCGATTTGCTGCGCGACTACAACAACGGCATGTCCAAACTCAAGCAATACAACCCCGAAGCAGGCGAAATCGGCTTTGATTACGACCAGCCCGATGTCTTGCTCGCCGCCTTGGGCATCACCGCCGAGCAGGAAAAAATGCTCACCACCGTGCTGGCAAACGAATTGAAACAGCACTTGGCAGAGAGTAAAAAAATCCCGCTGCACCAAATCGAATTGCGCATGACCCATGTGAAAGACGTCAAAATCGATTACGACTACCTCACCGCGCTGGTCGAGCGGCTGCTCAACGAAGTGCACGAACAGAAAATGGCAGAAGCCGAGCAAACCCGCGCCGAAATCACCCGCTTTGCCAATGGTTTGGAAGATCGTGGTTACGCCAGCACCATCATCCATGCCGCCACCGCCATTTTCAACGGCAGCTACCCGACTGAAGCCGACAACATCACCTATCCCGTGCGCAACCTGCAATCGAGCGAACAGATTATCCAGGCAGCCAGCAATGTCAGCCTCGACCGCACTTTCCTCGATTTCCGGGTGAAATGGGGCATTACCGACATCATCAGCAGCGCACAAATGCGCGAACTGTTTTCCAAACACCAATACGGCGTGCAAGACCTCGACGGCAACGGTCAAATCCGCGACCTGATTGCCGAAGCGCGCAAAGACTACCGTACGTTGGCGCACGACCAAACAGTACAACAATTAAGCAAAATCCGTTACGGCAACGATTTACGCGCGGCGATTTACGAATTGGCAGACCGCATGACGGAACAGCACTAGGGAAAACCATGAACGAAATGCAGAAAGACAACTTCATTATCTACAACACCGACGACGGCAAAAGCAACGTAGCCTTGTTTGTGCAGGGCGACAATATTTGGTTAAGCCAAGCCCGGCTTGCCGAACTTTTTGACACCTCCGTGCAAAATATCGCCTTGCACATCAAAAATATATTGGAAGACAAAGAGTTAAATGAGTTTTCAGTTATCAAGGATTACTTGATAACTGCCACCGATGGCAAGCAATACAAGGTAAAGCATTATGCCTTGGAGATGATTTTGGCGGTCGGATTCCGTGTGCGTAGCTCCAGAGGGGTGCAGTTCCGCCGTTGGGCAAATCAGCATTTGCAAAGCTATCTGCAAAAAGGCTTTTTGATTGACAGCGAACGTTTGAAAAATCCGAATGGCAGACCGGATTACTTTGACGAACTGCTTGAACAGATTCGCGATATCCGAGCCAGCGAAATGCGGTTTTATCAAAAAATCCGTGATCTGTTCAAACTGTCGTCAGATTACGACCCCGGCGATAAAGCCACCGAGATGTTTTTTGCCGAAACCCAAAACAAATTGCTGTATGCCGCCACAGGCAAAACAGCGGCAGAGCTGGTGTGCAGCCGTGCCGATGCCAATCAGCCCAATATGGGTTTGCAGGCATGGAAGGGCAAAGTGGTTCGCAAAGGCGACATCATCATTGACAAAAACTACCTCAATGCCGATGAAATCGACACCCTAAACCGCTTGAGCACCATCTTTTTGGAATCCGCCGAATTGCAGGTGAAAAACCGCCGTGATTTAACCCTTGCCTATTGGCGCAACAATGTAGAGCAATTATTGGCATTTAACGGCTTTGAGATATTGGCAGGCAAAGGCTCGCGCAATCGCGAGCAGATGAAATCACTGGCAGCCGCCCAATACGAACTATTCGATACCGCCCGCAAACAATGGCAGGCAGCACAAGCCGAAGCGGAAGATGTCATATTGCTGGATGAAGTGCATAGCGAATTAAAAAACCGTTTGGTTAAAAAAACGGACAACGTGAATTAAATGCAATGATGAGAAAATGTTAAATGAGCAACCAAATTATTATTTACAACACCGAAGACGGCAATGCGGCGATTTCTCTGCGCTTGCAAGATGGCACGGTATGGCTGAACCAACTGGAAATCGCCGAGCTGTTCCAAACCAGCAAGCAAAACATCAGCAAACACATCAAAGCAATTTTTGCCGATGGGGAGTTATCTGAAAAAGTGGTTGTCAACTATCAGTTGACAACCACTGCTCACGGCGCAATGGCTGATAAAGTTCAACGAAAACAAGTTGCCTACTACAATCTCGATATAATTTTAGCCATCGGCTACCGCGTGCGTTCGGTGCGCGGCGTACAGTTCCGTCACTATGCCAGCAATGTATTGAAAGACTATCTGGTTAAAGGCTTTGCCATGGATGACAGCCGTTTGAAAGAATTGGGCGGCGGCGGGTATTTCAAAGAGCTGTTGGCTCGGATTCGAGACATTCGCTCCAGTGAAAAAGTATTTTATCGTCAGATCTTGGATTTATTCGCCACCAGTCAGGATTATGACGGCAAAAGCGAAACTGCCAAGCAGTTTTTTGCTACTGTGCAAAACAAAATGCACTACGCCATTCATCAACACACCGCTGCAGAATTGATTTATTCCCGCGTGGATAATGATCAGGATTTTATGGGGCTGACCACCTTTAAAGGTGAGCTACCAACACTGAAAGAAGCCAAAACCGCCAAAAATTATCTCTCCGAAAAAGAACTGAAAGGGCTGAATCAGCTTGTTTCCGGTTATCTGGATTTTGCCGAACGCCAAGCCGACAGAGAGATTGCCATGACCATGCGAGACTGGATTGCCCATGTTGATACTATCCTGACCGCCACCGGCGAAACGCTTTTAACCGGTAAAGGCAATATTTCCCATCAGCAGATGGAGAAAAAAGTGGAAGCAGAATATCAAAAATTCCAAGCCAAAACCCTCAGCCAAGTGGAGCGGGATTATTTGAGCAATTTAAAAATTTTGGAAAATGCCGTAAAAAAAACATAACGTAGGGTGGGTCTTGACCCACCAATTAACCACAATGATTTTGAAATGGTGGGTCAAGACCCACCCTACATGGAGTAACAATGAACACAAAAAACAACGCTGTGCCAAAACTACGCTTCCCCGACTTCACTGACGCTTGGGAACAGCGAAAGTTGGGGGATGTGGCGGATATAGTGCGAGGGGCTAGCCCACGTCCTATACAAGATCCTAAATGGTTTGATGACACAAGTAACGTTGGTTGGCTGAGAATATCTGATGTAACAGAGCAGAATGGGCGAATCTATCAATTAGAACAACGAATATCAAAATTAGGGCAAGAAAAAACACGCGTTTTGACCGAACCGCACTTGCTATTAAGTATTGCGGCGACGGTTGGCAAGCCTGTTGTGAATTACATTAGTACAGGTGTACACGATGGTTTTTTAATATTTCAAAATCCTAAATTTGAACGTGAATTTATGTTTCAATGGTTAGAGATGTTTAGAAGTAATTGGCAACGATATGGTCAGCCTGGAAGCCAGATAAATTTAAATTCAGATCTTGTTAAAAACCAGGAAATATTACTGCCAACTATCGCCGAACAAACCGCCATCGGCAACTTTTTCAAGCAGCTGGACGAGGCTATCGCTTCTCATCAGCGTAAGTATGAGCGAATGAAAAAACTCAAGCAAAGTATGCTGCAAAAAATGTTTCCGAGAGACGGAGAGGCATTTCCGGAGCTTAGATTCCCGAATTTTACGGACGCTTGGGAACAGCGAAAGTTGGAATTGCTGGCAAGTTTTACTAAAGGGAATGGTTATTCTAAAGGAGATTTAACCAATAAAGGATTTCCAATCATTTTATATGGCAGACTTTATACTAAATATCAATCAGTAATTAATGAAGTTGATACTTTTGTTTCCAATATATTGAGTTCTACAATTAAAAGTAGCGGTAAGGAAGTTATTGTTCCTGCATCTGGAGAAACGGCTGAAGATATTGCTAGAGCATCAGCTGTTATAAAACAAGATGTTATTTTAGGTGGAGATTTAAATATTATTACTCCTTTACCAATTATTAATCCTATTTTTTTAGCTCTAGTGCTTTCCTATGGGAGGCAACAGAGAGATTTAGCTAAATGCGCTCAGGGAAAATCTGTTGTTCATTTAAGAAATAATGATTTGAAAGAAGTAAATCTGATATATCCCACTCTTGCCGAACAAACCGCCATCGGCAACTTTTTCAAGCAGCTGGACGAGGCTATCGCTTCTCATCAACGTAAACTGGAACATATGCAGACCCTGAAAAAGGGCTTGTTACAACAAATGTTCGTATAAACAATAAGATAAAACGGAGTATTAAAAAATGAGTAACAATCTGCAAGACATCACTTCCAAACTTTGGGCAATGGCCAATGAACTTCGCGGCAATATGGACGCGTCGGAATACAAAAACTATATCTTGGCATTTATGTTTTACCGCTATTTGTCTGAGCGACAAGAAGACTATCTGACAAAGAATGAAGTATTGGAGTTGGAAGCCGGAAAATCCATCAATGAGTTGTATCGGGCGCAGGCAACCGCCGATGAATTGGACGACTATCTGCAAGATATTTCGGCCTCCTTGGGTTATGCCATCAATCCGGAAAATACTTGGGCGTCGCTGATGGACAAAATCAACAACAGCGAAATGATCCCAAGCGATTACCAAGCCTTGTTCGACAGCTTTAACAAAAATTCCGAACTCAACAAAGAAGCCTATGCCGATTTCAGCGGCTTGTTCAACGACATCAATTTGGGTGATTCACGCTTGGGTAATTCCACCACCGCACGCGCCAAGGCATTGAATGGTATTGTCAAACTGGTGGACAGCGTGCAATACAAAAGCGACGACGGCAAAGATATTCTGGGCGAAATCTACGAATACTTGATTGGTCAGTTTGCGGCATCAGCAGGCAAAAAAGGCGGTGAATTCTACACACCTCACCAAGTCAGCAAAATTTTGGCAAAGCTGGTGACGCAAAATGCAGCCGAATCGAAAGAAGCCTTTTCGGTTTATGATCCGACCATGGGCTCGGGCTCGCTGTTGCTGACCGTGCGCGCCGAATTGCCCGGCGGTGAAAAAGAGGGGGCAATCCGTTTCTACGGACAAGAGCTGAACACCACCACCTACAACTTGGCGCGCATGAATCTGATGATGCACAATGTCGGTTATTACAATATGACCCTGCACAATGCCGATACGCTGGAAGGCGACTGGCCGGACGGCCCCGACGACAAAGGCGTGGATCAGCCGCGCGCTTTCGATGCCGTGGTTGCCAATCCGCCCTATTCCGCGAAATGGGACAATGCCGACACCAAACTGAAAGATCCGCGCTTTGCACCTTACGGCAAGCTCGCACCGGCTTCCAAAGCCGACTATGCCTTTATCCAACACAGCCTTTATCACTTGAACGACAACGGCACGATGGCGATTGTGCTGCCGCACGGTGTGCTGTTCCGTGGTGCGGCAGAAGCGCATATCCGCCAAACCATTATTGAAAAAAACCAGCTCGATACGGTGATCGGCCTGCCTGCCAATTTGTTTTACGGCACCAGCATTCCGACCGCCATTTTGGTATTCAAGAAAAACCGCCAAACCAAGGATATTTTATTTATCGATGCCAGCAACGAGTTTGAAAAAGGCAAAAACCAAAACAAATTAAGCGATGAGCATATCGACAAAATCGTAAATGCTTATCAGGCACGGCAAAGCATCGACAAATACGCCCATCTCGCCACATTGGAAGAAATCAAGGCAAACGACTTCAACCTGAATATCCCGCGCTATGTGGATACCTTTGAGGAAGAAGAGCAAATCGACTTGGACGAGGTGTTGCGGCAATTGGCGGAAGATAACCGCGAAATTGCGGAATTAGAGCAGAAAATCCATGAACAGCTGAGATTGCTGGGCGTGAATATCTAGTTTGAAAATGCTTTGAAAGCCATTGCCGGTGCGGTTGCGGCAATGGCCTTTTTAATGGCTAAGAGCAATGGAGACTGACGTTGATGAGAAGCGATAGCCTCGTCCAGCTGCTTGAAAAAGTTGCCGATGGCGGTTTGTTCTTCGTGAATAGGAAATGGGATAGGCATTTGGGCAAATAATTTATCTTTGATGGCAAAACGATCTGCTCGTGCACCGGTATCGCCATTTTCTTCCATAAACCTATGCCAATGATTACTACTAAAATAGGTTTCTAAAAACTCATGCACAATGCCGTCTGTTCTGAAAACATAATAAAGTGGTGACATTACGCCAGTTCTACCCAGTTTATTCCGTTTTATTGGTCCAACAGGTGCTGAATTCGATATTCTTGGGTTGTAGACAAAATCATTATGCTTTACTACATAGTAGCCATTAAGATTACTTGAATTGGAAATATCTTTATCAAAGAAATCTCTTTGACTGACTATTCCAAATTCTGCTGAATTGGTAAATGTTTCAATATATACGCCATCTGTATTTTTTTGAGTTACCTTGCTGGAGATTTGATTTAACTTTCGCTGTTCCCAAGCGTGTGTGAAATGGTTCTGAAAATCTATCATTAAAAATACACACGCTTGGGAACAGCGAAAGTTTGAAGCCGTATGGGAAAAATCAAGTGAGAAGAATTCAAGTTTACGATTTTCATCAGATACTGTTATATCTGTCGCTCAAATGAAACTAGTGCCGAATGAGCGAGAATCATCAGATGATTACATGAGAACCTATAACATTCTCCACTATGGAGATATTGCTTTCGAGGGAAATAAATCGAAAAACTTTTCCTTTGGCAGATTTGTTCTGAATGACTTGAGAGATGGAATAGTATCTCATGTATTTAATGTATATAGACCTAAAGTTGACATGGATGTAAGTTTCATGAAGATTTACATCAACAATGAAAGTGTAATGAAACATATTCTTGTTAAAGCAACAACAAAAACATTGATGATGACAACTTTAAATACAAAAGATATTGCCAAACAAAATTTATTAATTCCTGATATTCATGAACAAAAATTGATCGGCAACTTTTTCAAACAGCTGGATGAGGCTATCGCTTCTCATCAACGTCAGTCATCCTATATTAAGACTGGGAAATAATCAGAATAGGGCGGGTCTATACCCGCCGGAATTAACTAGCAAAGTCCAGCCAAATGGCGCATCACAATATCGGTATCTTGATTCTCAAGCTCTTGAATAATATGGATATAGGTATGCTGGGTAGTGGTCATGCTTGAATGTCCCAGCCGACGGGCAACACTGGCAATCGACACACCCGCAAATAGCAATAGCGAAGCATGGGTATGGCGCAAACCGTGAATGGTAATCGCGGAAACCTTGGCTTTTTGGCACAAACGGGTCAGGATGCCGTTGATGGTGGAATTGTAAACCGCTGTTTGCCGGTGAAAAATCGGTTGTTCGGGCGGCATATTTTTGACTAATTGGGAAAACTGAATCACCGTCTGCCAGTCAATTTGGATTTTGCGCACCGAAGAGCGGTTTTTGGTGGGTGAAAAACCGCCGTTTTCTTTGTAATTCCAGGTTTTATTGACTTGCAATGTTTGGTGGGCAAAATCAAAATCCGCAGGAGTAATCGCCAAGGCTTCGGAAAAACGCATGCCGGTCTTGGCAATCAGCAAAATAAACCATTCCCAGTTCAGCATCGGCGGCAAGTTCAAGCTGTTGAGCAGGGCTTGCAGTTCAAATTGATTCAGGTATTTGATTTTTTTGCCTCTGGGTGTTTTGCCTTTGATGATTGCTTTACGGGTAGGATCACTTTCAATCAGCCCTTCATCAACGGCATCAAGAATCGCCCCTTTCAGTTGATGATGAAAATCAAGGGTAGTTTGTCTTTCGTGAGTTTGCGCATAATCATTTAAGAGTTTTTGGTAACTGATTCGGCTTAAATCCTTTACCTGAAGTGTTGGCGCAAGCAGTTTAATCCAATATTGCGTTGCCTGATATTTTTTCATAGTAACCAGGCGGATTGCCCCCTCTTTATAAGTGGCTACCCAATCATTAAAGTAGGCGGAAAAAAGCTGTAGTGATCGTTGTGAATTTTGCATAAGGAAATTCTCCGTATTGAGCCTCGAATTAAGGCACTAAATTATAGGCATATTTTTCTTATGCTTGTTGAAAGCAAAAGTGCGGTCAGATCACAGATGACTAACCGCACTTTGCCTTGTTGCACGAAATAAGTTAATGCGTCGCGGGCTTTTTGCCAAACAACGAAGTGAAGGTCGCCACCACCGCCAGCACCAATGCGCCGCAGGCAACGCCGATCAGCAAGGCGGCAAGGTTGAATTGCCAGCCGTCGAGCCAGTGCATTTGTTCCAGCCAGTGGTGGATCAAGCCGAAGTTGTGGGCGATAATGCCGCCGCCGACCAAGAACATCGCTAATGTGCCGACCACGCTTAACAGGCGCATAAAGTGCGGCATTACGGCAATGATCCCACGCCCGATGGCTTGGCTGACCGCACTGGGTTTGCGCATTAGCCAAAAGCCGAGGTCGTCCAGTTTGACAATCCCGCCGACCAAACCGTACACCAACACCGTCATGCCGAGTGCGATAGTGGACAGCACTAACGCTTGGGTCAGCAGATTGTAATCACTGACCATGCCGAGGGCGATGGTGACGATTTCCGCCGACAGAATAAAATCGGTGCGGATTGCGCCTTTGATTTTTTCTTGCTCTTGCTCCGGGGTCATCTCGCCGCTGACCGCACTTTCATTCTCGTCATGTTTATGCAGCAATTTATGAAAAATTTTCTCCACGCCTTCAAAACAGAGATAAGCACCGCCAATCATCAATAAATAGGGAATGGCGACCGGGAAAAAGGAGGAAATCAGCAGTGCTAACGGCACTAAAATCACTTTATTCCAAAACGAGCCTTTCGCCACCGCCCACACCACCGGTAATTCGCGTTCGGCTTTGACGCCGGCAACCTGATTGGCGTTTAATGCCAAGTCATCCCCGACCACGCCGGCGGTTTTCTTGGCGGCAACTTTGGTCATTAGCGCGACGTCATCCAATACCGCAGTAATATCATCTAACAGTGTAAAAAGAGAGGCAAATGCCATAAAAAATCCTTGTATTGTGACAAAATAATGGAGAAAAAACGCGCAAACTATAACCGTTTCAGGTTGAAAAAGAAAGAGGCGCCCCCTTGCTATTTTAAATGCCGTTCTCTGTTTTGCTTTGCAAAACAACAGTGAGGTTCATATGACATTTACACTACTCGACGGCGGTATGGGGCGTGAATTATTGCGTATCGGCGCACCGTTTCAGCAGCCGAAATGGTCGGCATTATTGTTGCAATTATTGGCAAAGCAACCTAAGCCGATCCGGATCTCTTTTAGCTTAGACGATAGTGCCTTAGATATACCAATTTTGCGTTCGGACGAATACGCCAAATGCAGTTAAACATCAACAGCCGACCGCACTTTTAAGCGAACAAGTGGAAACAGCGTTAGCGGTGCGCGATTTGGCGATCAGTTATCAACGCCATTTTTGCTTCGATCACTTGCGCTAGCGTCCGTTCCAACGCCGCTGCCCGAAAAAAATCGACGGGCTGTGCGAAACCCAAACCCCGCCAAACCGCACTTTTGCCGACAGACATCGGATTTTTTGCCATATTGTGTTTACCAGAAGGCAAGAGTGGATCGTTGTCTTATTCGTAGACCGAGAAGTAGCGACGCTAGGGCTTCCTGACAATTCGATTTACGGTTACTTTTCGCCCCTGAAAACGCATCTGCTGCGTTAAAAAGCCTCGAAAGATGTCCAATCTTACTGCGTTTTTTGCCTTGCATTTACATTTTCAGGAACAAAAATCCCCTCATAAACAAATTGTCAGGAAGCCCTGGGATGAGTATTTACTGAGTTTTACATCTAGGAAAATACATCAAATAACGTTATACTCCATAAGATTTTTTTATTGCCTGGTTAGGAATATCATGTCATTCTCTTCTAAGTTATCTTTTATTGGATTTAATCTAATTTTATCAATAACTAACATACTGGCTACAGTAAATGCAGCAACCCCCACCGCACCTAGCACAGATGATCTGACGTTTGATGCTCAGCAGCAACAACGCCAGCAGGAACAAACCCTTTCAATTCAACGGCAACAAATCAATCATCCGGAAGTGCGGTTTCAAAGCGATATCGAAACCACTCAAGAACGCCCCCTGTTAATTCCCGAAGCCCAATGCCTGACCATTTCTGAACTTTACCTGACTGACCTCGAACTTACCCAAACTGACATGACTGCATACGCTTTAAAAGGTGTACGACCGCCGAGAAGCCAATTCGATTGGGCGTTGGATGCGGTGTATCAAGCACGGGATTTTTCCCTGCCGCATTGTATCGGCGGTGAAGGCATCGGCATTCTGATTAATCGGATTCAAAACGCGATTATCGAAAAGGGTTTTGTCACCACGCGGGTGTTGGTGCAGCCGCAGGATTTACGCAGCGGGAAGCTGATTTTAACCGTGATTCCCGGCAAAGTAAGGCAAATTCAATTACGGGATAACAGCGATTATCCGAAAGCCACGTTGGCCACGGTGTGGTTTGCGTTGCCGACGAAAAGCGGGGCGTTATTGAATATCCGCGCTATCGAACAGGGCTTGGAAAACCTGAAACGCCCGCCGCACGCCGATGCCGATATCCAAATCATCCCGGCGCAAGGCAATGGCGCGCAGCCGGGCGAAAGTGATTTGCAGATTGATTTTCAACAGCGCTTTCCTTATCGCTTGTCTTTATCGTTGGACGATAGCGGCAGTAAAGCGACCGGGCGGTTGCAGGGCACGGCAACGGTGTCGATTGAAAACATGTTGTCGTTGAACGATCTGTTTTACGCTTCTTTTACACACAGTTTCAAACGCGGCAGCGATGATGACGGTGCGCGCGGCAGCAACAATACCAGCCTGTATTACGGCGTGCCGTGGAAAAATTGGCTGTTGAGCGTGTCCGGGTCACAATATGATTACCACCAAACGGTGTTTGGCCCGTTCACCGATTATGAATATGCCGGCAAAAGCACCCATTTGAATGCCAACCTTTCCCGGACGTTATATCGTGACGGCAGCCGCAAAACGACGGCGACAGTTGGTGTCTGGCATCGCCGCACCGCGAACTTTGTGGACCGGTCGGAAATCGATGTGCAACGTCGGCGCATGGCAGGTTGGCAAATCGGGCTGAATCACCGTGAATATCTCGGCAGTGCCACCTTAGATTTCTCCTTCGACTATAAACGCGGCACCGGCGCCAACCGTTCGCTGGCGGCGCCGGAAGAGGCGCATGGCGAAGGCACGTCGCGCCCGAAAATCATCAGTGCCGAAATCAGCTTCAAGCAACCGTTCAAACTGGGCGAACAGCCGTGGCAATTGAGTACCGGTTGGCGAGGGCAATGGAACAAAACCCCGCTTGTTCCGCAAGAGCGCTTGAGTATCGGCGGGCGTTACACGGTGCGCGGTTTTGACGGCGAATTGACCTTAAGCGGTGACCGCGGCTGGTTATGGCGCAATGAATTGGCGTGGAATGTGATGGCAAGCGGACATGAACTGTACCTTGCCATCGATAAAGGCGTGGTACGCGGGCGCAGTACGGCCAAGCTTCTCGGTCGTCATCTGGTTGGCGGCGCGGTCGGTTTGCGCGGCAATCTGTGGGGCTTGGATTATGCGTATTTTATCGGTACGCCTATTCATAAGCCGCAAGGTTTCCGTACCGGCCATGTAACCACCGGATTTAGTCTGAGTTATCAGTTTTAATCCAAGTCGCCAGAGTAAAAAAGAAGAAAGTAGTAAAAGTAGTAAAAGAAGAAAACAGTAGTAAAAGAAGAAAACAGTAAACGTAAAAGGAACACCCTATGAACAAGCATCTTTACCGCCTGATTTTCAGCAAAAGCCAACAACGTGTGGTTGTGGTGTCTGAAATAGCCACCCGCGAGGGCAAAGCCAAAGGCGAGGGCGGACAGATGGTTGCGGAGGAGGCGGGCCGTTTTACTTTTTTAACCCAAGGCTGGCGGCTAAGTGCGGTCAATCTCAGTTTATTTACCGTGTTGGGCTTTTTGTTGGTGAGCAATGTCTCCGCCAATGAACTGCAAATTCGCGCCGACCAAAGCGCACCGAAAAACCAGCAGGCGATTATATTGCAAACGGCGAACGGTTTGCCGCAGGTGAATATCCAAACCCCGAATGACAAAGGCTTGTCGCATAATAAATACCAACAGTTCGATGTCGATACCCAAGGCGCGATTCTGAACAACAGCCGCACCGAAGTGCAAACCGAACAAGGCGGGTGGGTGCAGGGCAATCCCTATCTGGCACGCAGCGAAGCCAAGGTGATTCTGAATGAAGTCAATTCCAACAACCCGAGCCAACTGAAAGGTTATGTCGAAGTCGCCGGCAAGCGTGCCGAGGTGATTATCGCCAACCCGTCCGGCATTCATTGCGAAGGCTGCGGCACGATTAACGCCGGCCGCACCGCCTTGACCACCGGCAAGGTGGAACTGGAAAACGGGATGGTGAAAGGCTATCAAGTCGAGCAAGGCAAAGTCACCGTTTCCGGGCGCGGCATGGACACCAGCCGTTCCGATTACACCGATATTATTGCGCGAGAAACCGAAATCAATGCGGGCATTTGGGCGAAAGAACTGAAAGTCACCACCGGCATAAACAAGGTCTCGGCGGACAATCAATCGGTGCAAGTCATTCATAAAAGCAAACAAAACGACACGGAACAGCCGGCACAAACCGTGCGCTATGCGGTGGACGTATCGGAATTGGGCGGGATGTATGCCGGCAAAATCCACTTGGTCGGCACCGAAGAGGGCTTGGGCGTGCGCAATGCCGGGCATATCGGCGCGACCCAAGGCCATGTGCGGATTGATTCGCAGGGGCAGATTGTCAATAGCGGCTTTGTCGGCGCACAGCAAGACGTCAAGCTGAGTGCAAAACATCAAATAGAAAACCGCGGCACGGTTTATACGCAACAAGGTGATGTGCAGCTGCAAAGCCAAACCCAAGGTATCGACCAACGCGGCAGCGTGATTGCCAAAGGCGATTCACAAAGCAAGGGCAAAGTGCGGTTGCAGGCAAAAGGCAAGATAGCCCAGCAGGGCGAAACCTTCGCCGAAAGTGATATCACCTACCAAGCCAACCAGATTGAAGCTGGAAAATCCGCCGTGCTTGCCGCCGGCGTGCGCTTTGAACAAACCGAAAACGGTGAACGCAAAACCCTGAATGCGGCAAGCGAAAGTGGTAAAAACCTGACCTTAACCGCCGAGCAACGTGCGGTGGCGCAGGGGCAGAATCTGGCGTCGGGGCAGATTAGCGTACAAGCCGAACAGATTGATTTAAATAATAGCCAAACCAGCGCCAACCGCCTACAGGTCGAAGCGCGCAGTGGTGCGATTACTGCGGACAACAGTATCATCCGCAGTGAAACCAGTGCTGAATTCCGCACCCCGACCGCACTTGTAACCCAGAACGCAAACTTAAATGCCGACTATTTTATTGTCGGTGCAGACAAAATCAATAACAGTGAAGGCAGTTGGATTCAGCGCAGCGTAGCCGATTTTCAATTATCACTCGGCGGGCAGTTAAATAATATCAAAGGAAAAATATCCACAGCCGGGAATATGAAGATAGAGACTACCGCTCTTAATAATCTGCAAGGAACACTGTTTGCAGGTCAAGATAGCGACATCTCCAGCCTTAAGCCGCTCAATAATCGGCAAGGGAATATTGTCAGTGAACAGCATCTATGGATAACCAGCGAGGCTATTGATAATGTCGGCGGTAATATAGGTTCCAAACAAAGTAATACTAATCTCGAGATTCGGACAAAGATTGATAATCGGCAAGGTGAAATCAGTGCCAGACGGCAATTATCGGTGACGGTACCGATATTAGATAATCAAGAAGGGACATTATTAAGTGGCAGTGATAGCGTATTGAATATTGATGCACTCAATAATCAACAAGGGTTTCTGGATGCGGGTGAAGATTTGCATATTATTGGACGAGTGCTAGATAATCGTCATCAATCACAAACCGGTTCGTTGATACAGGCTACACAAAAATTAACCTTGCAACTCGATACTCTGTTAAATCAAGGTACAGTAACAGAGTCTTCAACAGAAGATGGAAAAATTACACAGGGTATTATCGCAGGGACAATTGAGCTTCAACTCAACAATGCAGAAAATCAAAAAGGCGGAATTTATGCGATCGATCATTTATCAATGACGGCGGCGGGTTATCTCAATAACCAAGAGGGTATTTTATCCTCCTTAAATACCGCTTCTTTACAGGGAAATGAGGTGTCGATTAATAATCGTGCCGGTAAGATTCACGCGGTTAATTTATTGGAGATTGAGGCGACACAGCTGAGTGGTGATGGAGATATAAAGAGCCGTGGTGATCTTAATATTAGCTTAAAAGAAGACTTTACGGCTGATACGGCGATATATGCTAAAGGCAGTTTTAATTTTAAAACGGCGGGTCATGTGGTCAATAACAGTGTGATGCAGGCTGGTCATCAGTTAGGATTGCATGCGCAGCAGATCGAAAACCGGGCTACTGGGCAAATGAGTGCCGGCGATGTGGAGCTCATCGCGGGTAAGCAGATTATTAATCGCGGGTTGATTAACAGTTTGCGCGATGATGGTTCCTCATTGACGTTGCTTAAAGCCGATCTTATTGACAACGTGGGTACCGGGCGGATTTATGGTGACAGCATTGCGTTGCAAGCCGAACAGTTAAAAAACCACGATGAGGTCGTGAATGGCAAACACGCCGGTGCTGTCATTGCCGCTAGAAAACGCTTAGATCTCGGGGTTGGAACGATTTATAACCAAAATGACACTTATGTGCCAAATATGAACGGCAGTGCCATGATCTACAGTGAGGGCGAGTTGTTATTCGGTCAAACATTAGATGAGCAAAATCATGCTACCGGTAAAACCGATCATCTTTATAATCAAAGTGCGGTGATTGAAAGTAACGGCGCAATGGGATTAGCGATTCATCACATTGAAAATACCAATGCTTTTTATAGAACGGAAATGCAAACTGTCGGAGAACAAGTGCGCAACTGGCACTATATTGTCCCTAGAGATTATGCCGAAAAAGATTTGAGAATTGCTTATAATCTTTTGCAGATGACATCAGGGGTGAGGGGAAAAAGCCAATTAATTTGGCGTCAGCAAGATACGGTGATAAAACCGGAAAACGGTGATGTGCAATCCTTTATCTTGCCACAGGTCAATCAGTGCCAATCGATAGCAAATCAGTGTGATTTTGAGCCTCATTCCTATTATTTCCCGACCGATCCGGCGTGGGGCTATTTTAATATCACGACTGAAGCAGATGATACGCTTACTCGCCATCTCGTTAATGCTAAAGCGCCGGTTGCCCCTATTGAACCGGTGAAGCCGGTTAAAAGGAGATCAGAGCGTCGTTACAAGCGGTTATTAGCCGAGTATGAGCAGAAAAAATTACAGTATGATATTGATTATAGTGTTTATTTGAGTAATAAAGAAAAATTTGACCATGAGATTAAGCCTTATTATTTACAATGGGTTGAAAAAAATAAAGCGGCTTTTGAGTGGTTGTCCAGTGAGATAGAACAACATAATCAAAAATATGTTGCTGAAAAAAGAAAGGAATATAAAGACTACTATGATATCAAGGTTGATAAACAAATTATCAAAGAAGATGTGGTGGTCTCCAGCCTGCCGGGGAAAATACTTTCCGGTGGCAATATGTTATTCAGCGGTAGCACATTTTTAAATGATAAAAGCCACGTGCTCGCCGGTGGTATCATGCGGGGCTTGACAGATAAGATTGAAAATAAAAATGAAGAGGGAACTCGTGTTACCGAAGATTACGGCAGCAAAATCTATAGTCGCGAAATCAAAAATGGTAAAACAGGTAGCGGTAGGACTAAATATAAACGGGATCCTATTCCAATCTCCAATGGCTTGTTAAAAACCGAAGCAACAACCATTCCGATTTATCTCACCAAAGTAGAGCAAAAACAGGTGGTTTTGGACAAAGCGGTAGATATTTTCTCTTCGGATAGCACTCTACAGCCGAATTTATCGGTATTTACCCCCTTTACCATGGGAGAGGAAAAGCAATCCGTAGTTAAAACCTTAAACGATCATGTTCGTTTTATTGAGATAGACACTCACCTGCCGACTTCGGCGTTATATAAAGTCAATCCAAACACACAAAGCCATATCTTAGTGGAAACCGACCCGGCTTTTGCGCAGTATAAGCAATGGCTCAGCTCCGATTATATGCTCAATACGTTGCGTCACGATCCGAATCGCGCGCATAAACGCTTGGGGGATGGGTTCTATGAACAAAAGCTGATTAATGAACAAATCAACCAATTAACCGGATATCGTTATTTAAGCGGCTATAAAGATAATGAAAGCCAGTATAAAGCGTTAATGGACAGCGGCATTACGTTTGCGAATAAGTTTAATTTAGCATTGGGTGTCAGTTTGAGCGAGGCGCAAGTTGTACAATTGACTTCTGATATAGTCTGGCTGGAAACTCAACAAGTACAATTGGATTCTGGTGAAACCGTATCCGTATTAGTGCCCAAAGTGTATGTGCTGGCGCGAAAAGGGGATGTTGACGGACGAGGTGCATTGTTGAGCGGTAATCGCGTTATGACCAACGGTGCCGAACTTGTTAATAGCGGCACGATAGCCGGCAGAGAGTTGGTCAGCCTCAATCAGGAAAATATTAAAAATCTGGGCGGACGGATAAGCTCCCGCCTGACCGCACTTGATGCATCAACGCTAAGTAATATAGGCGGGCAAATTGATGCGGACAAGGTTTTACAGATTAAGGCGGATGGCGATATCCAGCATCAATCCACCGTACGGACTCGCGGTGTACGGCAGTCGGGATTTGAGCGCCGTGATACGGTGCTGGATCGTAAAGCTACTTTCTATGTGCGTGATCCTGACGGCAAATTAACACTTTCTGCTGATAATTTGCATGTGAGCGGAGCGGATATCACCAATCAAGGAGAGGGTATGACACTGCTTGATGTGAAAAATAATCTGCTTTTGGATACGGTTGAGGTTGGTTATCACGAAGCGTTGGGTGGAAATAGTGACGATCGCCGCAGAGAGGCAGTAACGGAGGCGGTGAACAGCCGCGTTAGTGGCGGTGGTGTAGTACAACTACAAGCGAAGAATCTGACCAGTGAAGGTGCACACTTATCAGCGCAAGACAAACTGAATGTGGTTGCAAATAATGATCTGATGATCGGTACCCGTGAATCTAATTTGGACTTTGAGGAATATCACCACACTAAATATCGCAGCACGTTTAGTAAAGGTAGCAAAACAACGCATTCACAACAAACACATACCGAGCAAAGTGGTTCACAATTACAAGGAAAAGAGATCAATCTTCGAGCAGGTAACCTGCATATTGTCGGCAGCAATCTGACGGCTGAAAACGATATTACTATCTTGGCTAAAGATAACATTCAGATTGACGCATCAGAAAATCGGTATAACTCTCATTATGAGGAGAAAAATAAAAAATCCGGCTTTAGCGCTTCGCTGAAAAACGGTGTGGCGACGGTGGGGTATCAAAAAGCGCGGTCTTCAACGGATAGCACGGGGCAATCGACGGCGTTGAATGCCAGTTTGGTTCAAGCCACACAAGGCAACCTATTGATAAAAGGCGGTGAAAAAGTCGATATTGCCGCCTCCGCATTAGTGTCGGGCGGCGATATGACGGTGCGGGGCAGCGAGGTTAATTTCACGGCGATGACGGAAAACAGCGAGCGGTCTTTGCAACAAGAAAGCAAAATGCGCGGTATCGGTGTGCAGGTGATGTACAATCCGCTTGAAGTCGCCAAGCAGACTTACCAAGACAGTATGGGGGAACAATCACCGCAAGGCGGAAACGGTAAAAGCGTGGTTGGCACGGCAACGGCGCACGGCATAGCGGTTGCGGAAACCACCCTGCGGTTAATGAAGCCGGTGACGGACTTTTCCACCTCACAACGCCAATCGCAACAACAGCAAGGCAGCCAACAACGTGCCGTTGTCAGTGAACTCAATGCCGGCGGCAAGCTAACGGTGACAGCGGACAAAGGCAGTATTTTCAGCGAAGGGGCGAACTTCAGCGCTGACGGTGATATGGCGTTCAGCGCGACAGACAATCTTATTTTTGATGTCGCACAGGATATTTTGCGCCAACGGGGCGAGAAACAGCAGCGCGGCGGCGGTTATGACGGCGCAACCATGCTGGGTGTGATTGACTACCGCAATCAACAACAAGACAGCGGCGATATTAAACAAGCACAGGTGAGCCATCTTTCCAGCGGCGGCACGTTGACACTGGCAACCGAAAAAGGCGATATCCGGTTTATCGGCAGTGATGTTGTTGCCGTAGCCGATATTGACGCGACCGCAGGGCGTGACCTGATACTGACCACGACTGACGAATGGCAACAACAGGCTTCAAACCGCAGCGGCAAAGGGATAGGAAAAGCGGTTATCTCCGACACCGAACGCTTCGCCGGTTTTTATCGCAACAGCGAAAGTACAGAATCAAACGAACTGGCGAACAAGGGAACCACCTTGGGCAGCTTGCAAGGCCGTGTCAATTTGAATGCCGGAGATGATTACCGCCAGACGGCAAGTGATGTGATAGCGAATAACGGACGGGTTGATATTGTCGGCGACAGCCTCACGTTCAGCCAAGCGACTAATGTGCAGCAACAGCGCGAATCGAGCCGTGACAGCAAAATCGGCGCATTTGCCAAAGTCAGCTCGCCGTTGATTGACTTGGTACAACAGACCGAAGCCCTGGTGCGCAGCGACAAATCCAACGATCGTTTAAACGCGTTGCAAACCGCGGCACTGGCAGCCAAAGGCTACGGCACCTACCAGGGCTTATCGGACAAAGGTTATCTGATAAAAGGCGAAGTCGGCGTTGGCTTTAGCCAAGCGAAAAGCGACAGCGCCCGTTATAGCGAAAGTGCGGTCGGCAACCATCTCAATGGGGCAGAGGGTGTAAGTTTGACGGCACGCAGCGGCAATATTGATGCGACCTACACCACTCTCACCACCCGAGACAGTGAGGGCAAGCGCACGTCGGGCGGTACGGTTGAGTTTGACGCGGCAGGCAAGATTTTACTGAATGCGGGCGTGGAGGGTTATCGCCAACAAAGCAGCCAACGCAGCAGCGGCGCGCAAGTGGGCGTGGGTTATTCCGTCGGCGGACAAACGGGGGTCTACGCTTATGTTGAAGCCGGTTATAACCGCAGCAGTCAGCAGGGTGAAGGCATTTATCATCATAATAGTGTTGTGGATGCGGATAAGGTTATCGTCAAAAGCCAAGGCGATACGACGTTGAACGGGGCGGAGGTGCACGCCAAACAGATTCAAACCCGGATTGGCGGCGACCTGACGATTAACAGTTTACAAGACGGGGAGCAGCAGCGAAGCAGCGGCAGCAGTGTCGGCGGACGGGTGCAGGTGTCGTTCGGTACGGCTTGGGAGGCGAGTGCCAACGCAAGCGCACAACAAGGCAGTGCCAATCGTCAACAGGTCAATCGTCAAAGCGGTCTGTTTGCCGAAGAGCACTATGATGTGGAGGCGAATAATGTTCACTTGAACGGCGGCGCCATCACGGGCAAGCAAACCGACAAAAACCGCCTTGTTACCAACAAACTGACCTTCAACGACATTGAAAACCGTAGTGAGAGCAAGGCGGTGAGTGCGAGCATTGGGGTGAGCGCGAGTTCGGACTTGAACAAGGACGAAAACGGCAAGGTAATCAAAAACGACAAAGGCGAGCCGGAGCGAGTGACGGACGTCAGCCCGACGGGCGGCTTGCCGATGTACAGCCGCAGCAAGGATAGCAGCGTCACCAAAGCGACCTTGAGCGAAGGCACCATTATCCTCGACAAAGACAGCCAACCAACCCAAACCACGGCGGCAGCGTTGGGGATTAACAGCGACAGCACAACAGGCAACGCGCAAACCGAAAAACCAAAAGACATCAACACAACACTTGCCACACAAAAAGCCATGCAAAGTGCGGTTGCGGACATCAGCGCAGGGGTAGCGAGCTTCAGCAAACAGCAACACACTGCCGCCCAAGCCGAACAGGCAGAAGCTCAAGCCAAGCTCGAACAAGCGGCAAAACGCGGCAATCCAGCGCAATATGAACAAGCCAAAGCCGATTACGACGCAGCCAAAAGCCAAGCGGAGGCATGGGGAACGGGCGGTGACTACAGCCGCGCCTTAGATACCGCCAGCAAAGTTATCAGCCTCGCACTCGCCAACGGCAGCTCAACACAGCTATTGGCAACCGCACTTTCACCGGAAGCGAACAAACTTATCAAAGCGTCGACAACAGATAAAGAAGGCAACGTCGATAAAGCGGCGAACCTGCTCTTGCACGGCATCCTAAGTGCGGTCGAAGCGCAAGTAAATGGCGGCAGTGCGTTGGGTGGTGCAGCGGCAGGGATAGCGGGGGAAGCGGCGGCAGAGCTGTTGGCACAAACCCTCTACGGCAAAAAGGCGAGCGACCTGAACGAGCGCGAGAAACAGAACATCACCGCCCTCAGCAGCCTGACAGGGGCATTGGCGGCAGGGATGGCGAGCAACGCGACAAACGGCACGACGAACCTCGCTGATACGCTTGCTAATGCCGCGATTGGGCAGGCGACAGCGGAAAGTGCTGTGGAGAATAATGCGCTTTTAAATCGTCAGGGTGAAAGCTATCTGAGATCTGAAAAGGATAAAGCTCTAGTCGAATTGTTGAAAGAAAACGGTGTAAAATCTACAGAAGATTTTACAGAGGCGTATCTCGCTTGTATAACTGACAGTTGTCGCCAACAAATCGAAGTATTGAACAGTCAAGCGACTTCTGAGGGGCTTGAAATCATTAAGCAATTGGCAGAAAACGAAATAATAAGTCGAAATGATTATACCGATATTATTTCAACTATTTTGCCAAAAATGGCGGAAGGCGCATTAGTTTCAGGTAGAGAAGTTGGAGCTGAAAGTCGCTTATATAAGAACGATGTATCAGAGGTTGTTGGTCATTATGCAGGCGGTGGTGATAGTGATATTTATCGGATCTTTGATGAAAAGAGTTTAAGAGATTTAGGTTATGACGGAGCTGGATTAGATAACAAGTTAAAAGATATTGAACACTGGAGTAACGCTTGGGAAAGTGGAGTTGTAATTGGGCGTGGAGTAAATAATATCGGAAGCTCGGAGACTTCAAACTCTAAATTACCTATCATTGGTATTACTGAGGGTTATCATACTGAATCTGTAGCCGTTAATGGAAAAGTTATTTATCGTTCAGATGATAATTTTTATTCTAATATTAATGCTAAGGGGAAAACAAAAGCATATATTAATGCCTCTGGGGACTTATTATCAGCAAATGTTGATGGAAATGTAACCATAACACAGCATGTTAGGGGAGCTAGCCCAATGAAAGAACAAAGCCAATATATTTCTTTTTCAGGTAATAATAATGGGAAGAAATATGGGTATAATACAATTTCAGTTGCGCTAGATAATCTAAAGAATGATATTTCATCAGGTAAGTTAAAGGGAGTTGATATAATAGAAAATCAAGATGTTGTTTCTTACTTGAAAAATAAATCCTCAATAAAATTTGATTCGTACTCTAGAAATCCAACAAAAAATACTAGATATGAATTTATTCGTGCAAGACGGGATTTAAATAATGTAATAAGAGATAATGAGGTTTTAATAACTCCAAAAGTGCCTAGTGAGTATATAAATAAATCAAGGGGTGCTTATGAGTAATTTAATATCATCTCTATATATCTCAAGAAATGGTATGGAAAAATTATCTGAATGGGAGATGATAGAATTAGATGAAAATGAATTTCCTTATGAAATCATACCTCTATTGGAAGATTATATTTTGAAATCCAATGGTGATCTTGATGAATTAATTTCAGCGGCTAATATTGCTTGCTCAAAGGGGAGTGATATAGCATTTAACTTTTTATTGAAATTCACTAAAAATTATTCTCAGGATTTAGCCTTGCGACCTCATAGGTTATATAATTATGATCAAACCATAGAAGATATAAGTCGTGCAGTTTTATATCATGCCTTTCATAATTTTGATAAAGGAGTTGAATTTGATAAAGATAAATATTACTTTTTTTCATTCGAAGCCTTTAGGATAGCTATAGAAATACCTATAGACCTATTTAGTGTTTTTAGTATGCTAAGAACAATTGAGCGAATACATCTAAAAAATAACTCTTTATATAATTATTTTTTGAAGATTTTAATGAAAGTGAAAAATATTATTTTTTTTTATAGGGCTGTAGATTGCTTTGCTTTTTATAAAAATATAGATCCATTTTTTACTAGGGAAATAAAGCGATACAATATAAAAAAAGAAGAATTTAAAATTGAGAATTACAAAGATATTTTAAAAAAAATATATACATACTATTACCTAAGATAATTAGTAGATACAGATAAATCAATGAACAAAAACACCTACCGCATAATCTTCAGCCAATCCCAACAACAATTTATTGTTGTTTCGGAGCTGGCAAAATCAAAAACGTCTTCTGAACGTAGATGTGCGGTAGGTAACTTTGTACATTTTAGTGATGGCGTGTCTATTGATTACCAAGATCAACACGCCTCCAAAAACGACAAATCCAACGACCGCTTAAATGCGTTGCAAAGTGCGGCACTGGCAGCCAAAGGCTACGGCACCTACCAGGGCTTATCGGACAAAGGTTATCTGATAAAAGGCGAAGTCGGCGTTGGCTTTAGCCAATCGAAAAGCGACAGCGCCCGTTATAGCGAAAGTGCGGTCGGCAACCATCTCAATGGGGCAGAGGGTGTAAGTTTGACGGCACGCCGCGGCAATATTGATGCGACCTACACCACTCTCACCACCCGAGACAGTGAGGGCAAGCGCACGTCGGGCGGTACGGTTGAGTTTGACGCGGCAGGCAAGATTTTACTGAATGCGGGCGTGGACGGTTATCGCCAACAAAGCAGCCAACGCAGCAGCGGCGCGCAAGTGGGCGTGGGTTATTCCGTCGGCGGACAAACGGGGGTCTACGCTTATGTTGAAGCCGGTTATAACCGCAGCGGTCAGCAGGGTGAAGGCATTTATCATCATAATAGTGTTGTGGATGCGGATAAGGTTATCGTCAAAAGCCGAGGCGATACGACGTTGAACGGGGCGGAGGTGCACGCCAAACAGATTCAAACGCGGATTGGCGGCGACCTGACGATTAACAGTTTACAAGACAGTGAGCAGCAGCGAAGCAGCGGCAGCAGTGTCGGCGGACGGGTGCAGGTGTCGTTCGGTACGGCTTGGGAGGCGAGTGCCAACGCAAGCGCACAACAAGGCAGTGCCAATCGTCAACAGGTCAATCGTCAAAGCGGTTTGTTTGCCGAAGAGCACTATGATGTGGAGGCGAATAATGTTCACTTGAACGGCGGCGCCATCACGGGCAAGCAAACCGACAAAAACCGCCTTGTTACCAACAAACTGACCTTCAACGACATTGAAAACCGTAGTGAGAGCAAGGCGGTGAGTGCGAGCATTGGGGTGAGCGCGAGTTCGGACTTGAACAAGGACGAAAACGGCAAGGTAATCAAAAACGACAAAGGCGAGCCGGAGCGAGTGACGGACGTCAGCCCGACGGGCGGCTTGCCGATGTACAGCCGCAGCAAGGATAGCAGCGTCACCAAAGCGACCTTGAGCGAAGGCACCATTATCCTCGACAAAGACAGCCAACCAACCCAAACCACGGCGGCCGCGTTGGGGATTAACAGCGACAGCGGCAAAGGCAACGCACAGACTGAAAAACCAAAAGACATCAACACAACACTTGCCACACAAAAAGCCATGCAAAGTGCGGTTGCGGACATCAGCGCAGGGGTAGCAAGCTTCAGCAAACAGCAACACACTGCCGCCCAAGCCGAACAGGCGGAAGCCCAAGCCAAGCTCGAACAAGCGGCAAAACGCGGCAATCCAGCGCAATATGAACAAGCCAAAGCCGATTACGACGCAGCCAAAAGCCAAGCGGAGGCATGGGGAACGGGCGGTGACTACAGCCGTGCCTTAGATACCGCCAGCAAAGTTATCAGCCTCGCACTCGCCAACGGCAGCTCAACACAGCTATTGGCAACCGCACTTTCACCGGAAGCGAACAAACTTATCAAAGCGTCGACAACAGATAAAGAAGGCAACGTCGATAAAGCGGCGAACCTGCTCTTGCACGGCATCCTAAGTGCGGTCGAAGCGCAAGTTAACGGCGGCAGTGCGTTGGGCGGTGCGGCGGCAGCGATGACGGGGGAAGCGACAGCAGAACTGCTTGCCACGACCATTTACGGCAAAAGTGCAAGTGAACTGAACGAACGGGAGCGGCAAAATATCTCGGCGTTGAGTAGTCTGAGCGGCGCATTGGCGGCAACGGTGACGGCACAGGCAGATGGAACAGCTACGGATAGCACAACTACACTTGTTAATGCGGCAGCTGGGCAAGCGATAGCGGAAAGTGCGGTTGAGAATAATAATCTTGCAATTGCTGGTAGAGTGGCTACTTTTGTTTGTGCAAGAGCTTGTCAGCAAGCCCTTGCAGAAATGATTGGTCTTGGTGCGGCTATTTCGACTGATTTATCTCAAAATGAACAAGAAGAGGCTTTGAAAATAGGGGCTTTTAAGAACCCTGAAAAAATAGCTGAACTGAGCTCTGAACAAATTGCTTTTTTAAATAGTAAAATTTTAGATAGCGAACCTTTGATTGGTAACAATGTTTGGATACCAACCAGTAGTGGCGGATTTATGCCAGTAGATCCTAACCTTGTTGTTACGACGTATGGCGGCAAACAAATAATTGATCCAAGAATTATTATTACGGATACAGGAGGAATACAATATCCGAGTGATTATGAAAAACCTAATAATACTGGGGGAGATCAAATTCATGTTCCTGAAAATACTGGAGTGTTACCAGGTTCTGAAATTAAAATTGGGAGTTGGGAAGATAATCTTGTTTCGGCTGAAAATTATTTTGATAAGCCTAAGAAAAAAGTAAATAGCGCAAATATTGGGGACTTTGTTAGAACTCCTACTACTAATCCTGAAGATTTTACTAAAAACGGTCGTCAGTATAAAAATAATTATACTGATGAAATATGGGAAAAAAGTAATACACAACATTCAGATAAACTCGGGGAATGGAAAGTTGGTTTAGGGAAAAATAGCCCAAGCAAAACTAAAAAAATAACAGTGGGAGTTAGTGATGGAAAAATTATCAAAATTGACAGCAAATAAAAATATTCATTTGGCTAATATTAATTTTAATGGATTTAGCAGTAGTTCAACATGGATTGGCTATTTTGAAGAAACAGAATTAGTTGAACCTTTAAATGGAATAAAACTTGCTTGTGAATTATTTTATAATTTTTTCTCAAATGATCTAAATGATTTCATTCTCATTTCGGCATTATGTTTTGATGATAAAGCTGATTTAGATCCTAGATTTAATGACTATAATGGTATTTATGAGATTTCTAAAGAAAAGGGGTATCTTAAACCATTAACTGATAACTATATAAAATATTTAGATGGTTCTCCTTTATTAGCGAATCATTTAAGCATTCATTTTGATAACGATTTCTTTATTCCATTTTGCGAGATGGTTATGGCATTGTCATACAGCAAGGTAGTAGGGCAAGTTTGTTTTCTTATTAATCCCAAATTACAGATTGCACTATACCCTCATGATGATACTGGATTTGGAGTAATTACATTGAATGAGAATTTTTCAATGGGAATTGAATTTTTACAATATTGCGGTAAAAATGAGTTTTTCGATTATTATATAGATCCTAGTATTGATAAAAAATGAACAAAACCATCTGCCGCATAATCTTCAGCCAATCCCAACAACAATTTATTGTTGTTTCAGAACTGGCAAAATCGAAAATGCCTTCTGAACGTAGATGTGCGGTAGGTAACTTTGTACATTTTAGTGATGGCGTGTCTATTGATTACCAAGATCAACACGCCTCCAAAAACGACAAATCCAACGACCGTTTAAACGCGTTGCAAACCGCGGCACTGGCAGCCAAAGGCTACGGCACCTACCAGGGCTTATCGGACAAAGGTTATCTGATAAAAGGCGAAGTCGGCGTTGGCTTTAGCCAATCGAAAAGCGACAGCGCCCGTTATAGCGAAAGTGCGGTTGGCAACCATCTCAATGGGGCAGAGGGTGTAAGTTTGACGGCACGCAGCGGCAATATTGATGCGACCTACACCACTCTCACCACCCGAGACAGTGAGGGCAAGCGCACGTCGGGCGGTACGGTTGAGTTTGACGCGGCAGGTAAGATTTTACTGAATGCGGGCGCGGACGGTTATCGCCAACAAAGCAGCCAACGCAGCAGCGGCGCGCAAGTGGGCGTGGGTTATTCCGTCGGCGGACAAACGGGGGTCTACGCTTATGTTGAAGCCGGTTATAACCGCAGCGGTCAGCAGGGTGAAGGCATTTATCATCATAATAGTGTTGTGGATGCGGATAAGGTTATCGTCAAAAGCCGAGGCGATACGACGTTGAACGGGGCGGAGGTGCACGCCAAACAGATTCAAACGCGGATTGGCGGCGACCTGACGATTAACAGTTTACAAGACGGGGAGCAGCAGCGAAGCAGCGGCAGCAGTGTCGGCGGACGGGTGCAGGTGTCGTTCGGTACGGCTTGGGAGGCGAGTGCCAACGCAAGCGCACAACAAGGCAGTGCCAATCGTCAACAGGTCAATCGTCAAAGCGGTTTGTTTGCCGAAGAACATTATGATGTGGAGGCGAATAATGTTCACTTGAACGGCGGCGCCATCACGGGCAAGCAAACCGACAAAAATCGCCTTGTTACCAACAAACTGACCTTCAACGACATTGAAAACCGTAGTGAGAGCAAGGCGGTGAGTGCGAGCATTGGGGTGAGTGCGAGTTCGGACTTGAACAAGGACGAAAACGGCAAGGTAATCAAAAACGACAAAGGCGAGCCGGAACGAGTGACGGACGTCAGCCCGACGGGCGGCTTGCCGATGTACAGCCGCAGCAAGGATAGCAGCGTCACCAAAGCGACCTTGAGCGAAGGCACCATTATCCTCGACAAAGACAGCCAACCAACCCAAACCACGGCGGCAGCGTTGGGGATTAACAGCGACAGCACAACAGGCAACGCGCAAACCGAAAAACCAAAAGACATCAACACAACGCTTGCGACACAAAAAGCCATGCAAAGTGCGGTTGCGGACATCAGCGCAGGCGTGAGTGCCTACAGCGCCCAACAGCGCAAAGTGGCGGAAGCGAAAAAAGCCGATGCCGCACAAGCCATGGCAAATGCGCAGCAAAGCGGTAATCAGGCGGCTTATGAGCAAGCGGTTGTCGCCTATGCACAAGCCGATAGTGAAGCAAAAGCTTGGGGTACGGGCGGCAGTTATCAGCGGGCGGTTGACACGGCAACCAAGGTTATCACCTTGGCGATAGCCAACCGTAGTACGACACAATTGACGGCGACCGCCCTTTCTCCGCTGGCAAACCAAGCGATTAAGGATGCGACCACAGACGAAAACGGCAAGGTGGACAAAACCACTAACCTAATTCTTCATGGCATCTTAGGTGCGGTCGAAGCGCAAGTAAATGGCGGCAGTGCGTTGGGTGGTGCAGCGGCAGGGATAGCAGGGGAAGCGGCGGCAGAGCTGTTGGCACAAACCCTTTACGGCAAAAGTGCAAGTGAACTAGATGAGAGGGAGCGGCAAAATATCTCGGCGTTGAGTAGTTTGAGCGGCGCATTGGCGGCAACGGTGACGGCACAGGCAGATGGAACAGCTACGGATATCACAACTACACTTGTTAATGCGGCAACCGGGCAGGCGATAGCGGAAAGTGCGGTTGAGGGGAATTTATTATCTATAATTGAATCTAACCCTCAAGTAGATTGGGCTAATGTAGCGAAATCAAAAGCATTAGAAGAGGAGGCAAATCGCATAGCAATAGAGCAAATGGAGAAGAATAACCCTGAGCTTATGGAAACACTAAGAGCTGGGGGGACAGTTGCAGGGATTTTAGCTGATTTTACGCCTGTTGTAGGTGATGTAAAATCGTTTGTAGAGGCAGAGGATGGTATTGATTTTGCTTTAGCTTTAGTCGGAGTTATTCCTGGCGCTGAGGTGGTTACAAAATCACTTAAAGAAGCTAAGCAGTTATATACAGCAGCTCGAAATGCAGAGAAAGCAGGCGATTTAAAACAAGCTCAAAAAAATATTGATCAAGCAAAAATATTATTACAAGACAATGATGTTGTTGGATTTTATCAATCACATACTTGGAGGGAGTCATTTGAAAAACAGTATGGTAAGAATAATGTGAAATCTACTACTGTTGTAAATAATTCTAGGGCAACAGCAACAGATAGAATCTTAAAGACAGGTGAACAAATTTCTGTTATTGAGTCTGAGGGTAACAAAGCAGTTAAAATTTATTCTAAGCCAGATACACTTGGTAATAAAAAAGAAATTGCAAATATTCCTTATGATTCAAAGGGATTACCTATATTCGATGATGTTGCAGTTTTTTCAACCAAAATTGATAATAGTAAAAGCTATTCAGGACAAATGAGACAGGCATCACGGGATATGTGGATTGTGATAAAGGATGATCCTATTATGAAAAGTAAATTTACACTACAGCAATTAGAGGACATGCAAAAAGGGAAAAGCACTATCACGGGCTATACTTGGCATCATAATGCACAGTCATCACCAAATAATATGCAGTTAGTACCTGTAAATATACATGATGCGGTTAAGCATATAGGGCAAGGTTCTTTACAAAAAGGAAAATAATATGGAACTATTGAAGGTTTATCGAGATAATGGAAAAGTAGATATTTCTTTAATTAATGAATTTGAAAGGAAAATGAAGATTAAATTCCCCAGTTCTTATAAACATCTAATAAGTAATCACAATTTCTTAAGGCTTGAAAATGATATTTTTGATTATGTTGATTTAGATGGAGAGATTAATGATAGGGATATTTGTTTTTTAGGGTATGGTGAGGTTAATCCATATAATATATATTCAAAATTGGAGCTTTTTCCATTTTATGATGATATGAAAGGTATAGTCCCTTTTGGTGTTAGTGGTAATGGCGATTATATTTGTTTTGATTATAGGTTTTTAGAGGTTGATGAAGAGCCGAAAGTGGTTTTAATATATCACGATGATTATATTCAGGATGCTGATGGAACTATGAATCCAGTAGTTAATCTTGTGGCAAAAAACTTTGAGGAGTTTATAGAGTTATTACATGATTGATTCTAATTTAAAAGAATTATTTTTTAATAAATACTATCCAGCAGGAATAATAAAAAATGTTTAAATAAAGGTTAGAAATCTCATCCTGCTCCGAAGATGGAAGATATTACAGGATTTTCTAATCTAGTAAGATCAAAAGAGAAAACGCCAGTGCAGGGGGGTATTAAATTGAGGAATAGATGGAAAGATAAGGATGGTAACATTTATGAATGGGGTTCTCAGCATGGATCCTTAGAAAAATATAATAAGCATGGAAATCATTATTAAAAAAGTGAAATAAAATGGCTAAATCAAAAAATATTTTAATAAGAAAAAATAAGGATGTAATTTTAATTACTTACTTTTTACAAGGGTTGTTATCAATGTCAGATCCTGAACAAGATCCTGTTTTTTTGCCAGTGGATATTGATGATAAAATGTTAGGTGAATCCGCAAAAGAGGCTTTGTTAAAAAGCAGAGAGATTCCATTAGATGAGTTTTATAAGATATTTAATTCAGGTGAGGTGCAATTATTTGGTAAAAAAATAGAGCAACAGTTACAAGAACACTTTGGCTATAAAAGTAGAAAAGCAATATATAACACTATGGATTTTTTATCTATTGATATGGAAGATAATATTACAATAACACCTCATCATCAGGATTCTCTTGATGGATCGACAGCGGTTAAGAAAAAAGATGGGACAGCAATTGAATTTGAATATCCATTAGAAATTTCAGATGAAGAATTAGGGATGAAAATAAGAGAGGCTTTTAAATATTGCACGAGTATTTATAGGAAATAATATAATTAAGTCCTGTTGGTTATCCATTAACTGAAGCTAAAATTAATGAAATCCAGGGATACGCTTTAGGCGGCGCAGCGGCAGGGATAGCGGGGGAAGCGGCGGCAGAGCTGTTGGCACAAACCCTCTACGGCAAAAAGGCGAGCGACCTGAACGAGCGCGAGAAACAGAACATCACCGCCCTCAGCAGCCTGACAGGGGCATTGGCGGCAGGGATGGCGAGCAACGCGACAAACGGCACGACGAACCTCGCTGATACGCTTGCTAATGCCGCGATTGGGCAGGCGACAGCGGAAAGTGCTGTGGAGAATAATGCGCTTTTAAATCGTCAGGGTGAAAGCTATCTGAGATCTGAAAAGGATAAAGCTCTAGTCGAATTGTTGAAAGAAAACGGTGTAAAATCTACAGAAGATTTTACAGAGGCGTATCTCGCTTGTATAACTGACAGTTGTCGCCAACAAATCGAAGTATTGAACAGTCAAGCGACTTCTGAGGGGCTTGAAATCATTAAGCAATTGGCAGAAAACGAAATAATAAGTCGAAATGATTATACCGATATTATTTCAACTATTTTGCCAAAAATGGCGGAAGGCGCATTAGTTTCAGGTAGAGAAGTTGGAGCTGAAAGTCGCTTATATAAGAACGATGTATCAGAGGTTGTTGGTCATTATGCAGGCGGTGGTGACAGTGATATTTATCGGATCTTTGATGAAAAGAGCTTAAGAGACTTAGGTTATGACGGGGTTGGATTAGATAACAAGTTAAAAGATACTGAACACTGGGGTAACGCTTGGGAAAGTGGCGTTGTGATTGGGCGTGGAGTAAATTCACCTATATCTTCAACTAACACAAAAGATAAAGATTTTAAAATAGCGACTGAATATTTAAAAGATCTTCCAGTTACAGGTGTTGTAAATAATTATCAACCATTAAAATTAGGAGAAAAAGCAAAAATAGATGGTGTTGAGCATATAAGAGTTGGACGCTGGATGTCAAAGTATGAATTAGAACGTATACAAAAAGATCAAAAAATGATTTCAGGTGCGGGAGGACAGACTTTCATATCTTTGAATGGAGCATCTGATTTTAGGGGGGCTGCACCAAAAGGTAGTGTATATGTTGAATTTAATTTACCTACTAATAGCTTAATACAAGGGGGTAAAGAGGGATGGTTTAAAACTATTAGTGAAGAAGCCTTATCTTCTCAAAAATTTAGATTAATGAAACAGGGAGGGGAGCTATCACCTAAAATAAATAATATAAAAATTTTGGATGAAAAATAATATGGATTTAATAGAAATTTTTTACCTCAATATTTATCCTGAAATGAAAGTGTTTTTTGATTTTAAAGAAAGTTATTATAGAGAAGGGCAATTTGGAGATTTAAAGAGATTTGAATTTTCTAGTAAGAGTTTAAGGTATGTTGGAATGTTTGATTTTTGGAGTGGTAATTGGATTGAAATATATTTGTTTGATATGCTTCTTGAACAAGATCTTTATCATAGATTATTTTCTCCAGATGAATTAAATGAAAATTTATTTTTGGATTTTGATAGGATAATTCATGAAACATATTTTTAATAAAATATTTATTATAAAAGGTGACATTACTAAAATATCTGTTGATGTGATTGTTAATGCAGCTAATACAAGTCTTTTGGGTGGCGGCGGAGTTGATGGGGCGATACATAGAGCTGGAGGAAAGAAAATTTTAGAGGAATGTTATAAAATTAAAGCTATGCAGGGTGGCTGTAAAGTTGGAAATGCAGTTGCTACAAGCGCGGGTAATCTACCTGCAAAATATATTTTCCATGCTGTTGGTCCTGTATGGCAAGATGGGCTACATAATGAAAATTTCATTTTAGAAAAAACATATAATACTTGCTTTTCTTTAATGAAGTATTATGGACTAAAAAGCATTTCATTTCCAAATATATCAACGGGAAGATATAACTTTCCCAAAAAACAAGCTGCCGAAATTGCACTGAAATCTACATGTGAGTTCTTGATAAGTAATGATTTTGTCGAGAGGGTTAATTTTGTATGTTACGACTTTGAAAATTATAATCATTATTTAAATATTGTTGATGGTTATAGAAGTTGAGGTTTTATTTGCGAAATTTAGAGTTTTAAAATTTAATTAAAAGTAATTGCATAAATATTAATGAACAAAAACACCTACCGTATAATCTTCAGCCAATCCCAACAACAATTTATTGTTGTTTCGGAGCTGGCAAAATCGAAAACGCCTTCTGAGCGCAGAAGTGCGGTAGGTAACTTTGTACATTTTAGTGATGGCGTGTCTATTGATTACCAAGATCAACACGCCTCCAAAAACGCCAAATCCAACGATCGTTTAAACGCGTTGCAAACCGCGGCACTGGCAGCCAAAGGCTACGGCACCTACCAGGGCTTATCGGACAAAGGTTATCTGATAAAAGGCGAAGTCGGCGTTGGCTTTAGCCAATCGAAAAGCGACAGCGCCCGTTATAGCGAAAGTGCGGTTGGCAACCATCTCAATGGGGCAGAGGGTGTAAGTTTGACGGCACGCAGCGGCAATATTGATGCGACCTACACCACTCTCACCACCCGAGACAGTGAGGGCAAGCGCACGTCGGGCGGTACGGTTGAGTTTGACGCGGCAGGCAAGATTTTACTGAATGCGGGCGTGGACGGTTATCGCCAACAAAGCAGCCAACGCAGCAGCGGCGCGCAAGTGGGCGTGGGTTATTCCGTCGGCGAACAAACGGGGGTCTATGCTTATGTTGAAGCCGGTTATAACCGCAGCGGTCAGCAGGGTGAAGGCATTTATCATCATAATAGTGTTGTGGATGCGGATAAGGTTATCGTCAAAAGCCAAGGCGACACCACGTTGAACGGTGCGGAGGTGCATGCCAAACAGATTCAAACCCGGATTGGCGGCGACTTGACGATTAACAGTTTACAAGACGGGGAGCAGCAGCGAAGCAGCGGCAGCAGTGTCGGCGGACGGGTGCAGGTGTCGTTCGGTACGGCTTGGGAGGCGAGTGCCAACGCAAGCGCACAACAAGGCAGTGCCAATCGTCAACAGGTCAATCGTCAAAGCGGTTTGTTTGCCGAAGAGCACTATGATGTGGAGGCGAATAATGTTCACTTGAACGGCGGCGCCATCACGGGCAAGCAAACCGACAAAAATCGCCTTGTTACCAACAAACTGACCTTCAACGACATTGAAAACCGTAGTGAGAGCAAGGCGGTGAGTGCGAGCATTGGGGTGAGCGCGAGTTCGGACTTGAACAAGGACGAAAACGGCAAGGTAATCAAAAACGACAAAGGCGAGCCGGAACGAGTGACGGACGTCAGCCCGACGGGCGGCTTGCCGATGTACAGCCGCAGCAAGGATAGCAGCGTCACCAAAGCGACCTTGAGCGAAGGCACCATTATCCTCGACAAAGACAGCCAACCAACCCAAACCACGGCGGCAGCGTTGGGGATTAACAGCGACAGCACAACAGGCAACGCGCAAACCGAAAAACCAAAAGACATCAACACAACGCTTGCGACACAAAAAGCCATGCAAAGTGCGGTTGCGGACATCAGTGCAGGGGTAGCGAGCTTCAGCAAACAGCAACACACTGCCGCCCAAGCCGAACAGGCGGAAGCCCAAGCCAAGCTCGAACAAGCGGCAAAACGCGGCAATCCAGCGCAATATGAACAAGCCAAAGCCGATTACGACGCAGCCAAAAGCCAAGCGGAGGCATGGGGAACGGGCGGTGACTACAGCCGGGCACTGGATACCGCCAGCAAAGTTATCAGCCTCGCACTCGCCAACGGCAGCTCAACACAGCTATTGGCAACCGCACTTTCACCGGAAGCGAACAAACTTATTAAAGCGTCGACAACAGATAAAGAAGGCAACGTCGATAAAGAGGCGAACCTGCTCTTGCACGGCATCCTAAGTGCGGTCGAAGCGCAAGTAAATGGCGGCAGTGCGTTGGGCGGCGCAGCGGCAGGGATAGCGGGGGAAGCGGCGGCAGAGCTGTTGGCACAAACCCTTTACGGCAAAAGTGCAAGTGAACTAGATGAGAGGGAGCGGCAAAATATCTCGGCGTTGAGTAGTTTGAGCGGCGCATTGGCGGCAACGGTGACGGCACAGGCAGATGGAACAGCTACGGATAGCACAACTACACTTGTTAATGCGGCAACTGGGCAAGCGATAGCGGAAAGTGCGGTTGAGAATAATTATTTAAACAGTGCTAAACATCAAGAAAAAACATATTTATTAAATCAGTTAGCAAAAGGTGAGTTAACAGAAAAAGGCAGAGAGCGATTAGAGGAGCTCATTCAAGAAGACTTGGCGACAAACAAAGCGTTACTTGATGCTTGCAGAAGTGCATATAGTGCAGAATGTGCAGAGGCAAGGAAAGATGCTATTGCAGCAAAAGAAACTTATACGGCACTAGCTTATCATTTGCCAAAAGAAAAACAACAAGGCTATCAGGAAATTGCTGACTTATTGAATAGCACAACACCTGAAGCTAATGTTGCCCGAGTTATGTATGAAGGATATGTAGAAGGTTATAAAAATTATGGGTTTAGTCAGGAGGAGTCGGAAGAATTAGCGAGCTATACTTTAGCAGGATATAGTATAGCGGGAGCTTTATCAGGCGTTAAAATTAACCCTCAAGGTATTCTTAATAAGGTTAAATCGTTAGCCCAATATGAGGTGATTGTAGAGCCGGGAACAATAGGGTCAAATTTTGGTAATGTTAGAATTATCAAGAAAACATCGGCGATACCTCACCCTGAACCAATAGCGGCTGGTAATGGTCTAATTTATCAATCGAATCCTAAACATACCAAGGGGGGCGCGGGAAATCGACCTAATGCAGGGATTGAACCGACAAATTCTTTAGAACTATTTAATAGTTCTATCGAAACATCTGATCCTAAAATAAGATTATCAATAGATACAAAAGGAAATATTCATAGATTTTTCAATGAAAGTAAGGATGGAGTAGGCGCTTTCCATTGGGCTGGAAGTACAGGTGATACTATTTCACCAATGTCCAAAAATAGAGAGCTTAAAAAATTTAATAGAGAAATAAAAAGATTAGAAGGAGGAAATAAATGATTTTTGGATATGATGAGTTTCCTGATAAAAAATTTCTAGTACATATAGATATACTTGAAAAAGATAATTCTTTTTTATATGGTGCTTTTAATTTTATTTTTCAAGAAAAAATATATCCAGCATTTGGCACTGGCTGGACGATAAATCTAATAACTGAGTATATGGCAGGACTATTGCAATTTTCTGAAGGTGAATTTTACTATGAAAATAGTGATATCCTTGATGGGAGAGAACTATTTAAAGAAGCGGTAATATCAAGACTTGGTTATTTTTATGACACTCCTCATCAGATTATTCCAGATGATGATTTTAAAAAAAAATATCCCCAAAAAATTGGTGTTGAATTGGAAGTGGCAGAATTGGGAGATTCTGGGTTGGAGATTTATGTTTTTAAAGGAAAGTGTGGGGAATATTTAGTTTTTCATTATAACGATATTGTAACTAAAGTTAATATAGACATTAACAATCTTAAGATTTTAGTGAATAAAATATATAAATTTATTAATGAAATTAATGTGCAATAATATTTAGGTTAAAGCTAGTGTTTGATGGGTGGTAATTGATTCATTTCTTAACAAATACTATCTTGCAGAAAAATGGAAAGTTGAGAGAAGAAATTTTAATGCCAATGATAGAGTTAATTGGAGATATTAATGTTTTTATTCAGTGTTTGGGTCTGAAAGAAGGTGGTAATAAAATATTTTCAGCAATAGTAATTATATCAACGGACTTTAATATTGATGAATTTGACCAATTTAATATTAAACAAAGGTATTAGGCGCGATTGAAGCCTACGCCACCGGCAACAATGCCGCTGCGGACGCAGCGGGTGCGGCAAGCGGCGAGTTAGCGGCAAAAATCATCACCGAACAGCTTTACGGTACAACAGCGGATAAACTTACCGAAGAGCAAAAAGAAACCGTTTCGGCGCTAAGCCAAATTGCCGCAGGCTTAAGCGGCGCCTTGGTCGGCGACAGCACCCAAAGTGCGGTTGTGAGTGCAGAGATTGGAAAACGGGCGGTGGAGAATAATTCATTATATGGTGATGAATTTAGGTGAAAATTAGAAGAAGATAAAGCGCGTTATAAGCAAGAAGTGAGGTATAAACTCGGTCATAATACAGCCTCTCAATTGATTAACGGTGTTATTAATGTTATCGCTGAAACAGGTGATTTTGGTGTCCTTGCATTAGATGGCGCTTTTGATGCAAGTGCTGCTTTAATAACCTGTGCGATTGGCGACAGTTATTGTGGGCAGGCTAAAAAAGATTTAGCTTCAAAAAATCAGGGAGCAGTAGATGCGTTAAATAGCCTGATGAATGGTGATAGCTGGAATGCAATAAAGTCAATGGCAAATAATGCTTATTATGGAGATCAGACAGCGCTTGAACATTTATCCGGTATTTTAACCGGGATTGCAATACCGATTAAGAATTTGCCTAAAGGAGTTAGTGCAAACGAGAAGCTGCCTGTTGTAGATAAAACAGTAGGTTATCCTATAACCGAATTTAATCATCAAGCACATAATGCAGCAATATATGAAGCATTGAAATTAGATCTAAAAACTCAGCAAGCGGCTAATCATTTGATTGATAGCTTAAAGAATACAGGAAAATTACCAGAGAATTATGTTAGTAAATTTAAGGCTGAAAGTTTAGGGTGGTTGCACAGGTAAAAAACCTGTGCCAGATGGAAAAATACTTGGTGGTGATATTTATTTAAATAGTAATGGATTGTTACCAAAAGCTATTGATCGCATATGGTATGAAGCTGACGTTAATTATAATGGCACAAAAAGTAGAGGTGGGGAACGATTATTATACTCGAATGATGGTTTGCTATATTTTACAAGAGATCATTATAACACCATTGAACCAATGGGGAGATGGAAGTGATGAATAATATAAAGCATATTTATATTGATGGTAATAATATAAAAGATACAAAGTCATTCCATAAAAAAATAGGAGATGCTTTAAATGCTGAGTTTTTTATTCATGGTTATGGATATAATCTTGATGCTCTGAGAGATGTAATGAGTATGGGGGCAGGGTTGAATTCGGTATTATATTGGTGTGATCATGATGTTTCAAAAAAATACTTGGGAGATGATGAGTTTTATAAAATAGTCAATGTCCTAACCTATGTTGCATCAGAGTCTAAATATAAATGTGAAGTATTTAGTCAGTATAAGGATAAATTCCCATTTAAGTTTTATTTAGAATAAAATACCTGTGATAGCACAAGTTTGTAACTGGTGCTATTAAATGAATAATCTTGTATAAGGGAAAAAAGGGGTGAAGTGGAGATTGTTTAATAATGATTATTACAATCAATGCCAAGGTTTTTTGGCACCAGTTACAAACTTGTGCTTGACCTTCGGTTCACAAAGCCAATCCCATCAATACGACGAAAAAGGCACGACCCAAAGTGATGCGCGTGCGGCGGTAGGTAGTTTGTCCGGCAATGTGACTATCCAAGCGGGCAATCATGTCAATATTCTCGGTACCGATTTGATTGCACAGGCGGACAAGGCGATTGATATCAGCGGCAAGACACTGAAAGTGGAAGCGGGCAAAGATATCATCGAAAGCAGCGAAAAACATGAATTTAAGCAGTCGGGTTTAACCGTGGCACTGTCCACGCCGGTGACGGACGCCGCGTTAGCAGCACGGCAAAGCCTGAAACGCAGCGGAGAAGTGAAAGACAGCCGTTTGAGCGCACTTTACCAAGTGAAAGCGGCGACGGAAGCGGCGATGGCGGCACAGGCTGCCGCGAACACGGCGGACACCATCGGCAATATGATGAACGGCGCAATGCAAGAGGGGGCGACGTCGAATCCGCAGGTGAAAATCTCGCTCAGTGTCGGTTCGAGCCAATCCAAATCGACCAGCCATACTCAACAGATAACCCACAGCGGCAGTGAAATCAATGCGGGTAATATCAACTTGCGCACGACGGAAGGCAACCTTGATATTCTCGGCTCACGCCTGAATGCCATCAACACTACACTTGACTCGGCAGGTGACATCAATATTCAATCGGTGCAAGATGAATACCGCAACCGCAGCGACAATAAAAACAGCGGTTGGAGCGTAGGCGTGTTCGTCGGCTCGAACGGCAACAGCTACGGTTTTGGCGTTGAAGGCTCGGCACAGGTCGGCAAAGGCAGAGAGAACAGCGACAGCGTGATTCAACGCAACAGCGACATCAACACACAAAACCTGACCTTAAACAGCCAAGGCAGCACCACGGCAGCCGGTGCGGTGATTAACGCTAAACGGCTGGACGGCACGATTGCAGGGGATTTAACCCTCGCTAGCCGCCAAGACAGCAACCATTATGACAGCAAACAGGTGCAAGCCGGCGGCAGCTTCTCTATCACTTACGGCTCAGGTGGCGGCGGTTCGGTCAATGCCAGCTTGAGCAAAGGCAAAGTGAACTATGCACAAGTGACTGAACAGACAGGGTTGAGAGTGGGCGAAGACGGCATGAACCTTCATGTTGGGGGCAACACGCACCTGAAAGGGGCGGTAATAGACAGCCAAGCAGAGGCAAGCAAAAACCGCTTCAGCACGGGCAGTTTAACCACAGAGAATATTGAAAACCACAGCGACATCAGTATTCAGAGTATTAGCGCAGGGGTTTCAAGCAGTGGCGGCATGAGCCCAACCCAAGCGATAGGCATGGCGGCGAGCTTGCTGGGCAACATGAATAAAAGCGACAGCAGCACGACACAAAGTGCGGTCAGCCAAAACATCAACCTCGATGTGAGAGACGGCGAAACCCCGACAGCACTTTCGCGCGACACCGAAAACGCCAATCAAAGGGCGGTGCGGGGAATAGACCTAATGCAGGGATTGAACCGACAAATTCTTTGGATTTATTTAATAAATCAGTACAGGTTGAAAAGCAAAGATTCACCATTGATTCAAATGGTAACATTCATAGGTTTATGGGGGATAGTACCCACAGTTGGCATTGGGCGGGTTCTACATCAGATAAAAGTAGCCCATTAATATTAACCAATCGCCAAAAATCTAGCTTAAAAAAGCTATATCCTGATCAAAAACGTAATCCAAACTTAAAGTAAGGGATAATTATGAATAAGTTAATCAATGAAACAAATGATTTTGGTTTTTTCTGGTCTTGTGATGAAATTGAACGAGGGTGGTATTTTGGAGAAATAAAAATTTTAATAGGAGAGACTATATATCCAGCTGGAAATGATGAACTTTATACTTTGAAAATAGTTTTTTCTAATTTAAAAGAGTCATTTGTTAATAAATACTATCCAGCAGGAATAACAAAAAATGGAGAATTTGGGGAAAAGAATTTTGATGTAAATAAATGGGGTAAACTGACATTAAAAGATGTATTTGCAATAGAAGTTACAGAGTTGGGAGGAGGACATACTCAATTGGGACTATGTATGGGTTATTCTGGTGATAGTGAAAGACTTTTTTATAGCTTTGATAATGAAAAGAGCTTTAATGAGATTAGATATCCAAAGGGCACAGTGGAGAAAATTATATTTTCGTTACCTGATTTTCCATAATAATTGGTGGAATATTAAATAAAATTGCCGGGCCAATCTAATTTATCCTGCACGGTATTTTGGGTGCGGTAGAAGCGCAAGTTAACGGCGGCAGTGCGTTGGGTGGTGCGGCGGCAGGGATAGCGGGGGAAGCGGCGGCAGAGCTGTTGGCACAAACCCTCTACGGCAAAAAGGCGAGCGACCTAAACGAGCGCGAGAAACAGAACATCACCGCCCTCAGCAGCCTGACAGGGGCATTGGCGGCAGGGATGGCGAGCAACGCGACAAACGGCACGACGAACCTCGCTGATACGCTTGCTAATGCCGCGATTGGGCAGGTGACAGCGGAAAGTGCGGTGGAGAATAATTATTTATTTAAACAAGAGCTTGCACGACAGCTAGAGCTCGTTGCCAAACGCCAAAAAGAAGGCTTAACGGAAGAGGAAGCCCAAGAATTAACAGACTTAGTGAAACTGGATCATCAGCGAGATAAGGATTTGCAGCTTGCTTGTTATGGTGGAATGACCACAGCTTGTGCAAATGAACTGATTACCTTGAGTTCAGCATTTTATAGTTATGGTGATCCAAAAGCTGAAATACAACATGGAGAATATAAAGATATTGCCACCCAATATGCCAATGCGAAACGCGAATATGCAGAGGACGTGGCAAGAGAAGCGTTAGTCAAAATTGCAAAAGAGGGGATTACGGATTCTGTTGAACTGGCAACGATTACAGCAAAAGCGATGACGGGCGACGAAGTTTCACAAGCGCAATTAAGTGAGATGGGGCGGGCGATTAAAGCCTTTGCTGAAGCACCAATTACAACGATTTCAGACAACATAAAATCACAATTAGCGGAAGCGGATAGATTAGAAGCCAGTGGTCAAACACGAGAAGCGGATGTGATGCGGATGCAGGTGTATTTATCAACCGAACTCGGCGTAATTGGCAGTACAGCAGGGGCTTTAAATCTGGTGAAAACAGGAGCTAAAAGTGCGGTGAAATTGGGTAAAACTGATGTTATTTCTAGCCCGATTGGTTACCCACTAACTGAGGCTAAAATTAATGAAATTCTATTGATTGAAAAAGGAAAGAGACCAGATCCAACAGAATATTTACCTAAAGAGTACATAGATGCACATTTATCTCAGTTTGATGATGGGGCGGTTAGGTTTATTCCTGAAAGTAATTTTAATAAATATGGGCTATCCCAACGAGATAATACAGCTTTTGTTTTGAGCAAAAAAGAAGCAGATGTTTTATGGGAAAATTCAAATGGAAATCTAAGAATTATAGAAAAAGAGCTTGGACTGCCAGAGAATTATTTATCTAACAATATTTTAAGAGTAGATATTAATGAACCACATCGTTTTAATTTAAGAATACCAAGCGGAAATGAAGCTGGAGTAAATGAACAGTGGGTTCCAGGAGGGAAGTTACCGAATGGTAAACTTGAAGCTATTATTGATTTTGATAATAAATTTAATCAATATTTAGAAATAAGGAAAATAAATGAGTAGATTTAAAGATATTTATGTAAATAAAGATAATTTTTTTTCCATTGGGATAGATACATTAGATAATAGATATTATATATCAATACCATTAACTATTGGTATAGCCGATTATGAAGAGCATTATATAATAAATGATGATATGTTTTCAAATTATCCAAATAATCTTGATGAAGTTATTAGATTTGTTGATGACTGTAAGAATAGAAAGAATGACCAATATTTAATAGATGATGTATGGGTTAATAGAGGTGTGCCTTATTAATGAATCTAAATATTATTGATAAACAAAATTTATTGCCTATAGGATATTGGGTAAATAAGGAAGTAATGAATGTTTTTATATTGGCTTTCAATATGGTGGACATATGGGAGGCGAGTGTGAAATTGCTATTCCTAAATTATTGTTTGATAAGTTTTGTGATAATGAGGCGTGGAGATTGAATGTTATTAATCGTTTCGCAAAAATATTATTTTTGGCATTGCCAGAATTAAATATCCCAATTCCAGAATCCGAGCGTAATAAGACAGGTGTTGTTCCTATTGATTGGAAATAGTTGAAATTTATTTTCCAAAGTTGTGTATGCAAAGGATAATCCTCTAAGGATTTGGGAGATATAAGATGAAGATAGCCTTGATGATAGTCATGTTAATATTGATATGGCAAGACAAAAAAGGAGTGAGGCTTATAAAGCAATCAATCAGTTGAGACCGAATGCTGAATACAATCTATCAAATGGAACTTATTTTCGAACTAATCAGAATGGATATGTTGAAGAAATATCATTTAAGCCTGATTTTGAAAATAAAGGTGTTCGAGATGGTCGTCAGACTGCGGTAGGTAAAGAGGGGATTGATGGAGATGTAGGTGGGCACATCCAAGCTTGCGCAATGGGTGGTTCTTGCGACCATTATAGTTTATTTCCACAAAATAGCAATTTTAATAACTCAGCATATAAGATCTATTTTGAAAATATACTTAGAAAAGCTCATATTGAGGGAAAGACAGTGGATAATATAACTGTAAAATTCATGCGTGATAATCTGAGTTCATCAAGACCAGATAAACTAGAAGTGAGATTTATAATTGATGGCGAGGAGTTCACTCAGGATTTTATTAATCAAAAAGGTGGTGGAAAATAATGAAAAAGCAGTTTGATATACTTAATAGTATATGTCGAATGTTTTTTGAAGCTAACAAAAAATTTGATACTCTAAGATATATATAGGTTTAATCCAGATGAAGGTTGGGTGGAGACTAGGCTATTAATAGTAGTTAATGGTGTTCGGCAATCTATGAATTTAAATGCGGAGTCTAATAATCAATTGAAGGGTTTTTGTCAAAAGCTTTATGCTGAGATGCAAACTCAAACTGGTGGTGACTGGAGAAAGTTTATATTAACTATTAATGAAAACAGTGAAGTAAAAACTCAATTTATTTATGAAGCACAATCCTATATGGATGAACTTAAAGATAATTGACAATTTATAGTTTATATAATGATGGCGGAGAGCTAGTTATTGCTCAATATTATGAGAACCCAGGGCATCACGATCCTAAAGGGAAAAATCAAGTTCAATATAATAATACAAAATCAGTAATTCCTGAAAATCATGTGGAGCTATGGAATAAAAGTTTTATTGTAGATGATGACCCTGAAAATAAATGGGCTATTGAATATAGAAATAATATCCCTGTATATCATCGTTTTCAAAATGATAATAATGGAAACTTTCATTGGGATGGTTCAACTGATGGTCAAACTTTATCTGGTCAATCTAGAGCTATAAAAATGAATGATATACCTAAATCACTTAAAGATTTGGGAGGTGTAAAATGAAAGTGGGAAACTCTAATTTCTATTTCGAAATAAATGAAATGGAATTGAAGCAAAAGCTAGTCCCTCTCCAAATTGTTATAAGTGGAAACGTGTTGGGAACATTGGATGATACTACATACCTTCCTTCTTTATTGAGTTCTTTAGAGCTGATACTAAAAGAAACATATTATTATGATGAAAGTATAAATTGCAACAACTATAAGAGTAGGTTTTTTTTAAATGGTGATTTTTGCTCTGGTTATAGGATAACGTTAGAGGATAGTTTTGATGATTTTATTAAGCGGTGCGCTAGGAATGATAAAAAAGTTTTTTCGCTTGGAAACTTAATGATGATGCTTTTTTTAACTATGAAGAGATTGATGGAGATGATGTTTTTTTCTAGCATTGATTTAGTGGATTTTATTTCTATATTAGAAAAATTAAAAGAGTGGTATCGTAATAATGTTGGTGAATATTGATTTTTTAATTTAAATTTTGCTATGGTAAATAATGAATAAAAACTATTGAATAACCGTCAGTGAATCAAAGCAATAATTTATTGTTGTTTCGGAGTTGGCAAAATCAAAAATGCCTCCTGAGAGGAGAAGTGCGGTAGGAGGTATTTGTTTTAGTGATGATAATCGTATTTATGTCGGCGAAGTCGGCGTTGGCTTTAGCCAAGCGAAAAGCGACAGCGCCCGTTATAGCGAAAGTGCGGTCGGCAACCATCTCAATGGGGCAGAGGGTGTAAGTTTGACGGCACGCCGCGGCAATATTGATGCGACCTACACCACTCTCACCACCCGAGACAGTGAGGGCAAGCGCACGTCGGGCGGTACGGTTGAGTTTGACGCGGCAGGCAAGATTTTACTGAATGCGGGCGTGGACGGTTATCGCCAACAAAGCAGCCAACGCAGCAGCGGCGCGCAAGTGGGCGTGGGTTATTCCGTCGGCGAACAAACGGGGGTCTATGCTTATGTTGAAGCCGGTTATAACCGCAGCGGTCAGCAGGGTGAAGGCATTTATCATCATAATAGTGTTGTGGATGCGGATAAGGTTATCGTCAAAAGCCAAGGCGATACGACGTTGAACGGGGCGGAGGTGCACGCCAAACAGATTCAAACCCGGATTGGCGGCGACCTGACGATTAACAGTTTACAAGACGGGGAGCAGCAGCGAAGCAGCGGCAGCAGTGTCGGCGGACGGGTGCAGGTGTCGTTCGGTACGGCTTGGGAGGCGAGTGCCAACGCAAGCGCACAACAAGGCAGTGCCAATCGTCAACAGGTCAATCGTCAAAGCGGTTTGTTTGCCGAAGAACATTATGATGTGGAGGCGAATAATGTTCACTTGAACGGCGGCGCCATCACGGGCAAGCAAACCGACAAAAACCGCCTTGTTACCAACAAACTGACCTTCAACGACATTGAAAACCGTAGTGAGAGCAAGGCGGTGAGCGCGAGCATTGGGGTGAGCGCAAGTTCGGACTTGAACAAGGACGAAAACGGCAAGGTAATCAAAAACGACAAAGGCGAGCCGGAACGAGTGACGGACGTCAGCCCGACAATAGTACTCCCTCCGTACGTGGAGGGAGGGAAATGTTAGGTGCTGGGCAAGCGATTACTTAAACTGCAAATTAATCTCTAGGCTGCTCATCAAAAAAGCTTGTTCTTCGCCTAATTCACTTTGGGTCAGCGGATTACGTTCCAAATAGCCTTGCTCAAATTCCAGTTCCCAGCGGTTGAAATTGCTGCTGACATCGAGGGTGAATTTATCAGTCAGTTCGGTGGCGCGGCGCGAGCGGTTGATGATGAGGGCAAGGCGCAGCAGCACGATTAATGCCAACACATCTTGCAGTTCGTAACGGTTGTCGTTTTGAATATCCGCCGGTTTGAAGGATTTGATTTGGAAACGCACTAAATTGGCTAACAGCCGTTGTTGGCAACGGTCAAAGCCCGGCAGTTCGCTGTTTTGGATAATGTAGGCGGAGTGTTTCTGTACCCCGCTGTGGTTGATCATAATCCCGACTTCGTGCAGTAATGCCGCCGATAACAGGATATTCTGCATATCGGCACTTAAATCGGCATTTTTCCAACGTTGGTATTTTTGCCCGAGCAGTACGGCGGTGTCGGCAACGCGCAGGGCTTGTTCCTGATCGACGCTGAAATGCCCCATCAAGCTGTTGACGGTGCGTTCGCGAATGTCGTCCACTTGGAAACTGCTTTCCAACCCGTACATCACGCCTTCACGCAATGCACCGTCGGAATAGCGCATTTGTTCGAGGCGATAATTTTCAAATACCGCACTTAGAATTGCCAAACCGGGTACAAATACACTGACTCGATCTTCACTTAAGCCGGCAATTTTCAACTTATCAAAATTATCAAATTTCAGCACTTTATCAATCAGTTGCCGTAAATTGTCGGCGGTGATCACGCCGTCGCAATCGAAGTTTTCACTGACAATCTGGCTGACGGTTTTAATCGTACCGGAAGAACCCAACACCGATTGCCAGCCGAGATGACGATATTCCCACGACAGATCTTCGATTTTCTCCAATGCCGCTTGTTTGGCTGCTTGGAAACTTTTATTGCTGATTTTGCCGTCGGCAAAATAGGTTTTGCCGAAGCTGACGCAGCCCATATGGCGGCTTTCGGCGATCAGCGGGGTGAAGCCTTCGCCGATAATCATTTCGGTTGAGCCGCCGCCGATGTCTACCACCAGTTTACGCCCGCTTTCCGGCTGGGTATGCGACACGCCGGAGTAAATCAGTTTGGCTTCTTCGGTGCCGGAAATAATACGGATCGGAAACGGAAAAACCTCGGCGGCTTGTTGTAGAAATTCATCATTGTTGACGGCACGGCGTAAGGTATAGGTGCCTACCGCGCGTACATTTTCCGGCGGAAAGCCTTGCAGCCGTTCAGCAAACAGTGCCAGGCAAGCCACCCCGCGCGCAATGGCTTCCTGACTGAGATACAGTTTGTCGTCCAACCCCTGTGCCAACTGCACCCGTTGTTTTAAGCGCGACAGCACCTGAATCGAGCCGTTGACAATGCGGACAATGATCATGTGAAAACTGTTGGAGCCCAGATCGATTGCGGCGAATTCTTTGGCGGTCGATTCCGTTGAGGTGGTTTGTTGGTTCATAATAATTACTCTTTAGTTGCTTGGTCGGTGACTTAGTCTGTTATTTGGTCGATACGGTTTTGGCGGATAGATAGTCGTGAATCGCCAGCTGCGAGCGACAAGCCGGCTGCCGGTTGCGCACATATTCATTTTTCTCTTTCGCGTCAATGATACGCGCTTTGACATTGTCTGATAACTGGATTTTCAGAATATCAATCACGCACTGTTTTGCCTCGGCATCCAATAGCGGCGCACCGACTTCAATCCGGCGATCAAGATTGCGCGTCATCCAGTCGGCGGAAGAGATATAGACATCCGGATCGCCGTTATTTTCAAAATAGTACACCCGCGGATGTTCGAGGAAACGGTCAATCACGCTGATGATTTCAATATTTTCGCTCAATCCCGCTACGCCGGCTTTTAACGAGCACATGCCGCGTAGGATCATTTGGATTTTAACCCCGGCTTGGCTGGCGTTATACAACAGGTTCACCATTTGCTGGTCAACCAGATTGTTAATTTTGATAATCATCCCGCTCTTCTTACCGGCTTGCGCATTCTCGATTTCGCGGTTGATCAGATAAGACAGTCGGATTCTGACGTTAATCGGCGAAACCAGCAGGTGGGAAAATTTGGTCGGGCTGAACGGCATTTCGATAAAGCGGAATACCCGTTTGACTTCTTCGGTGATGTTGCTGTTTTTGCTCAGTAAAGCGAAATCGGTATAAATTCGTGCCGAACCTTCGTGGAAGTTACCGGTGCCGACATGGGCATAATTCACCAGTTGGTTGTTTTCACGGCGGGTGATCAGGAATAATTTGGAGTGGATTTTAAAGCCCGGTGAGGAGAACACCACCTTGATATTGCTGTCGGTCAGGCGTTTCGCCCAATTGATATTGGCCTCTTCATCGAAGCGGGCTTGCAATTCGATAATCACCGTCACCTGTTTGCCGTTGTTGGCGGCATTCATCAGGGCTTCGATAATGCGGGAGTGTTTCGCCACCCGATACAGGTTGATTTTAATTGCGGTTACATTCGGGTCAAACGAGGCTTGGCGCAACAATTCGCAGATCACGTTAAAACTGTGGTACGGGTAATACAGCAGAATGTCTTTTTTGGCGATGGCATCGAGAATAATCCGTTCGTTTTTCAGTTGCGGGTGGGCAATCACCGACAGCGGCGCATTGACCAACTCTTTTTTGCCCAAATCCGGAAATTGCAGCAAATGCTTGAAGCTGAGATAGCGCCCGCCCGCTTCGACCGAGTCCAGACTGCTGATGTTCAAACGCTGTTTCAGTAATTTCAGCAGGTTTTTCGGCATTGATTTTTCATACAGGAAACGCACCGGTTGCGCGGTGACCCGTTGCTTCAGGCTGGTTGACATCAGTTCTAATAAGCTGTATTCCACTTCGGTGATCAAATCGTATTCGGCATCACGCGTCATTTTGATCGAGTAAGCACTGATTTCATCATAATCAAAAATCGCATCGGCAAAGATATTTTCCAGACAAAAACGGATCACGTTGTCTAATAAAATAATACCTTGATGGCGTTTATAACGCTCTTTTGGCAGCACGATAAAACGTGAAAGCGAATCGGACGGAATCGGCAGAATCGCCAGGGTTTGGATTTTTTTGTTTTTCTTCAGTTCGATAATCAGGTTCGAGTTGTGTGCGCTGAGCGATTGCAGCAAATCAATATCTTCATTCAGAATAATCGGGAAAATATATTGTTTGATTTCGCGTTTAAAATAATCTTTGAGCCAGTTTTGATGATAAGGGGAGAGTTGGTTTTCGTTCAGTAGGAAGATTTTATGCTTTGCCAGCCGTAGCATTAGGCGGCTGTAGATTTCATCGAATTTTTGGTTTAACTGTTCCGTTCGCTGCTGAATCACTTCCAATTGGCTGCGGATCTGCTGGGCGGGCAGCGACTCCTGCTCACGGATGATCAACAGCTTATGCTTCAGGTTGGCAAACCGCACTTGGTAAAATTCATCCAGGTTGGAGGCAAAAATCCCCAGAAAGCGGATCCGTTCTAACAGCGGATTGCTTTCGTCATAGGCTTCTTGCAGCACCCGCTCGTTAAATGCCAACCAACTCAGCTCTTTTGAGGTGTAGCTGTTCTCATCGATTTCTAACGTTAACATCTGGTTTCTCCTTTTTAAATACAGCATTTTTTATAATATGGCGCTGTTTGCGTCTTGATTTAAAATTCAAATTGGTACAACAAATCAACAGCTTGGCTTACCCCCGATACCGATTGTAAAAACAGTTGCGGCATTATTTTATATCGTAAAGTTAATTCTGCCAACGGTTGAAACAAGCCGACCCCATATTTGATTTGCAGACGCGGGGTGATATTGCCGCTGACCACCACTTGCGAGTTGTCGCCGATACCGGCGGTATCCAGCGTTAAATCGCTGATTCCAAACGCTTCGCCGATACCGCCGACCAGTTTGCCGCTCTTGGATAAGCCCAAGCCCAACATTGCGGCGCCAATCGAGGCGCTGGAAGCGGAGTCGCCGCTGTTATCCAAACCGCGTCCGGTCAACAGGTAGGAAAGGGCTTCGTCCTGCGACATGCCCGGTTCGGAAAAGACCGACACATCGGGTTGATCGGCAATGCCGGTCACTTTAATGCCGGCGACGATTTTACTGTTTTCCATCGCTTCCGGATTACGGATGGCTTCGATATTCAAGAACGGCTGCGACGCCAAACCGGAAAAGCTGATTTGTCCGCGCCGGATTAATAAATCCTGTCCGAATGAGGCATAGCGGCCGTTTTGGATATTGACTTGTCCGTACAGCCCCAAGGTTTTCTCTTGCCGTACCGCCAACGTTCCGTTCAGGTTGGCTTTTAAGCCGTAGGCGTCGAGAAACACATCATTGCCGATATTCACGGTAATGTTGGACGACACCGCCATGCCCGCTTGGCGCGCCAGTGCCTGTTGCTGCAACGCTTTGCGAATCTCCACTTTGTTTTTGCCGTCGACAATCACCAGATCGCCGCTGACGCCGACCGCACTTTCCGGCAGTTGTTCAATCGTAATCCGCGCCCACGGCACATCGACATTGCCGGTCAGATTGAGCAGCTGCGGATTAATATTGGCTTCGACATTCGGGCTGACTTCGATTTTGGCAATGCCGGGCATATCCAGTTTGAAACGGTTGGCTTGGGCTGCGATCCGTGCCTGCCACTGTTCGAGCGTGCGCCATGAGGCGTCGCCGTTCAGGTTCAGTTGGCTGTCCGGTGTTTTTAGCGTGCCGTTTAAAGTGGACGATGTGCCGTTGAAGGCGATGTTCAGCTGTCCGTCACTGACTTGGAACGGGGTTGAGAACAGCTTGGTGCGAATGCCGGTGATATCGAAACGCCCGTTCAACAGCGGCGCTTGCAAATCGCCGCCAAAACGCAAGCGGCTGTTGACCAAGCCTTGCACGTTTTCGCCTTTGGCGAGCAGCTGGTTGAGCAGATTCAGATTGAAATCCTGCAGGTTCAGATCGCCGGATAAACCGCGGCTATTCGCCAAATCGGTCAGGGTGAGATTGGTTGCCAATTTGCCGTTTTGATTGATCTCGGTTTCCGCTTTGAGCAGCAGGTTATTGTTCTGAATCTGGCTGTTGATCTTGAGCCGGTTGAGCGCAATCTGGAAAGTGCGGTAGTCAATCCGATGTTTGAACCCCAGTTGGTTGCTGGTGAGTGCCAGCTCCAATTCAAACGGTTTGTCGCTATGCCATGCCACTTTGCCGCTGCCGTCAATAATGCCCGAAGCTTGACTGTTGTTATCCAGAAATTCGTTCACCATCGCTAAATTAATCTGTTTCAGCTCAAACGGAATGTTCCCGTTGTTGCCCGCGGTAAACGGCTGCGGGAAACAGAGTTGCGCCTGTTGGTTCAGCCAACAATGGGCGGCAACATTGGCGTTGTTTTGCTTAACGTCGAAACGCACCGCCACGTTTTGATTATTGTTCCAGTTGCCGACCGGCGAGTGTAACCGCACTTGGCTGAGCGTGCCTTGCCAAATTTCGTTGGCGCGATCAAAGCCGCCGTAAATATTCAAGGTGCCGGAGACCGGTTCGCCTTGGGTGCGCAGATTCAGTTTGTGATTTTTTTCATTGCCTTCGGCAATCAGTTTGGTTTGCTGTAGCGTGACATCGCCGTATTTGAACGAGTCTAGGTTTAAGTACAGGGCACCGGCAATGATCTCGTCCATGGTCAAACGCCCTTTGGCGCTGAAATTGCGCAGGCGGAAGTCTTGGTAATCAATATTTTTACTGACCAAATCCAGATCGGCGGACGGTTTTTGCAGGCTGCCTTGAATATGGATATTGCCGTTTAGTGAGGCAGACAAGTGCGGTAGCAAGCCTGCCAAATTGGGCGCATTAATCTGCGCTTGCAGATCGGATTCCTGATCCAAATGCCCGTTGAGTAACATAGTGTTGTTGCCGTAAACCAGTTTGACTTGTTTCGCATCCAGCACGCGTTGATCGTTGCTGTGCAGTTTGCCGCTGAGTTGTAACGGCTGATTGTTTAGCCGTCCGTCAATCGCCAGTTCGTCAATCGCCAGCTGCCAACTGTCGCCCTTAGCCTGCCCCTGCGTGGTTAAGCCGCCGTTCAGCACCGCCGCCCATTGCGGCAGATAGCTGCGGGTGTCGATATTGGCGAGTTTGACCGCACTTTGCCAGCTGACGCCGTCATGCCATGCCAGTTTGCCGTTTAATTCGGCATTGCCGTTGAGCGCTTCGATTAACAAGGCTTGAATCTCTAAATCGCTAATCGTGCCGTCGGCATTCAGGCTGACTTTGGCGGGCGGAATATCCACGCCGCTGATTTGGCTGTCGAGGGCGATGTGGTATTGCGACAAATTGCCGTCCAGTTGCAGTTCAAGATCCTGCAAGCGCACGTCCGGCTTATCTTTGGCTTGTTCGTCGCCTTGGTTTCGCGTTGCAAACGGATACTCGAATTGCGGGCTTTTCAGGGTCAGTTGTAACGGATTATGCGCTTGATTCAGTTGGATTTTCCCGTCCAAACGCATATCCGCCGCGCCTTGGGTCGTGAACTGTAACTGCGTGGTTTGTTTCAGCGCGCCGCTGAGATTGAGTGTAACCGCACTTTGCGGCAACAGCAGTTCTTCGCCTTGCAACAACGGATAAATTTCCGCGCTTAGCTGCAAGTCCAGTGGGAAATCCTGTTCCAAACGGATATTGCCTTTGCCGTCGATATCAAGCAAATCACTGTTCAGCGTCAATTGCTGTAATTGCACTTGGTAGCCGGTTGCGTCGGCAATCAGATCGACGCTTGGAACCGCGATATCCAAGCCGTTCTCCCACGATTCGCGGTAGTGCCAGTCACGCCCGTGTAAGCCTAGCAGATGAATATCAAACGGCAGGGTGACTTGTTGCAACTCGGCTAACAGCGGTTTTGCCAGTTGCCGGCGTAAGGCGTCCCAGTCGGTCACTGCCGCGGTTTGCGCCGTTTCAGCGGTTTTATCTTCTTCTTTCGCCGACGCCGGATTTTCTGCCATCGTTACGCTGAATTTTTCAATTTGAGTCGGCTGAATCGTCAAGCCTTGCTGATTATCGAGTGAAAGTGCGGTTTGGAATTGCTGTAGCGCAAAGCGCATGTGATCGACTTTGGTATTCACCTCTTGCAAGCTGACATTGCGGATCTCGACCGCCAGCGGCAGCGTGAGTCGTCGTATTCCGTCGGATGACGGTTCGCGTGGTTCGGACGGCGGTAACAATGCGGTATCCACTCCGACCGCCACTTGTTTTAGCGAGACATCGTCAAGACACAGTTTGCGCTGCCATAAACAGGAAAATTGCAGTTGCGCGCGGGCTTCGCCGACTGCGACGCCGATCCCGTCGCTGTGGTATTCGAGATGGTGTAAGACGAGACCGTCACTCAAATTGCCGCTGACTTGTTCGATTTGCAGCTCCTCCAGCAGATGATCCGCCAATTTCAGCAGCGCGCGTTGTCCGTAACCGCTGCCAATCAAACCGACTAACAGCGCCAACAGTAACAGCAGTGCAATGGCAGCGGAGCATAACCATTTGCGCCAACCGCACTTGTGTTTTTTCTTGATTGCGGTGTGCGCTTCGGTTTGCGGTCCGTGATGTGCTGTGCCGTCAGTGATGTCGGTTGCTGCGGTGCTTTGCGCCGTTTGTGTGTTTTTCATTACAACTCTGTTCCTAGCCCGATATAAAATTGAATATTTTTACTGTTGTCTTTGTCGTTGATTGGCGTGGCGATATCGAATTTGACGGCACCGATCGGTGATGCCCAACGCACACCGATCCCCGCCCCGGAACGTAATTCGGCGCGGGAGAAGGTATTCGCCGCCAAGCCGGTGTCGTAAAACACCGCCGCCCACCAGTCTTGATAGACCTGATATTGATATTCGAAATTGGCAATCGCCAAGCGTGAGGCGCCGACCAGTTTGCCGTCTTTATCTTTCGGTGAGACTTTTTTATAGCCGTAACCGCGAATACTGCGGTCGCCGCCGGCGAAATAGCGTAAGGCGGGAGGAATGCGTGCCAATTCTTTGGTGTTCAAGTAACCGACTTCAAACCGTACCAAAAAACGGTGATTAGCGGCGTAAGTGCGGATCCAGGCAGAGGAAGCCCGCACGCTGAAAAAGTCCACATCTGACATCCACAGCTTGCGCCCGAGGTTAAAGGTGACATTTTGTGCATCGCCCCAGCTTGGGAACATGCCGCCGCGTATCCGAGTGCGGTTAAAACCGACGGTCGGATAGAGCAGGAAGGTTTTATGCGACACACCTGCTTGGGTGAAGTCGTCGTAACGGGCGCGTACGCCGGCAAAATATTGCCAGCCGCTGCTGTGGTTCCAATAGCGCAAGCCGGCGAGGGTCACGGTATTGGATTTGGTATCGTTGTTATCTTCCCGTTCCATCCCGCCGGAGAATTCATAGTAGTAATTCATCGGATTGGCAAGCAATGGCATACGGTAGGTTGCTTCTACGGTTTGTTGCGGCGCTGACAGATACAGATTGCTGCGGAAGCTGTGCCCGCGGCTGTTAATCCACGGACGGGTCCAACCGACTTGCAGTCGCGGTCCGACATCGGTCGAATAGCCGATCCCCAGCTCCATACTGTTTTTCTTTTTCGGACGCAATAACACATCCAGATCGACCCGTTTGGCGTCGGCGTCCAAGTGCGGTTCCAACAACACCGAGCTGAACCAGTTGCTGGAACTGTAGTTGGAGGTGAGGGTGGACAAATCGTTAATCAGATAAGGTTCGCCGGCTTCGATCGGCAGCATATTGCGCAGGTAGTCTTCACGGATTTGCGAATGCTTAAAATTGACCGAGCCATAGTGATAACGCTTGCCGCTATTAAACACAATGTGCCACACCGCTTCATGTTCGTCCGGGGTGACCAACAGTTGCGACAGCACAAAATCGGCGTCAAAGTAACCGCGCTTTGCCGCGAGACTTTGCAGCGAGGATTTATAGTCGTCATATTCGCCTTGATTTAAGACCGCACCGACCGGCGGCAGGGTTTTATTCAACGCAATAAATTCGGGATCAAGATTGGCGTCGCCCAAAATTTGAATCTCGGGGGCGGCGTTTTTCACCGGCTGTGCCAATACCACATCGGCAAACAGCAAATCTTTCGCCGGTGCGGGGCGGGTTTGCAAGCGGAAAGTGATTTGATTATTAAAATAGCCTAACGCACGCAGGGCATTTTCAATGGTCTGGCTGACCAGATATTGATAGCGTTCCGAACCGTCCGCTTCATCGTTGCTCAACTGCGACAGGTGGATTCTGACATTGTTACTCAGTTCCGGATTGGTAATCCCTTGCACCCGCAATAATACCGTTTGTTGTTGCTGCGGTGTTTGCGTCTTGTTATCCGTATCCGCAAGTGCGGTTTGCGCGAGGGCGGCGAACGCTAACAGAAAAATTTTCGCTAAGCGTCCGTTCACTTTCCCTGTGAATGACTGCCATGGTAATAATTTCACATCAACTCCATAGGTGTTGGTCTTTGTTTTTTATATTGAAGATCAATTTTTAGACCGCAATATCGGCATTAAGTTTACCGCCAAGCGCACCTTATGCCAATGGTTTTGATGTGGGTTTACTTTTATGTCAAATCACTTTTAATGCCGAGATTAAATCGGGCTTCAGTTCCAACATCAGTAATAATTTTCTTGCCGAACCACTGGGAACACGGCGCAGGGTTTCCCAAGATTGCACCAACGCCAAACTGACTCCAAGTGCCTCGGCAAACTCTTGCTGCTTTAAACAGGTTGTAGCGCGAATTTTTTTTACATCAGGAATTTGATGAACGTGTACAGCATCAGCATTTGCCTGCTTTATACCATTCTCAATCTCGACCATTTCGTTTAAACCTGTGAGTAAGTCATTAAACAGGGCTTTATCCATACTTATTCCTTTTCTTGGCTCAATTTATCAGTAATTTGTTTCATTAATGCTTTTTCGGCTTGGGTTAAATTATCCTGTGCATTTTTAGGGTAAATCAGCAAGAGATATAGCCGCCCTTTCGTGCCGACATGGTAATAGATAATCCGCACGCCACTGCTTTTTCCTTGGTTATTGTGACTTGCCCAACGTATTTTTTGACAGCTGCCGGTGTGTTGCAAATATTTTCCCAGGCTATGATTCTCCAACAAATATTGCTGTAGTGCTTGGAATTCATCATCACTCAATAGGTCAGCTCGTCGTTTGGAAAACGGGCTCAGTTCAATAAACGTCAGATAGCGCATAACACCAAAATCCTCAATTCGAAATTGTACAATGTACAACTCTTATGTGCAATTAAATTTATCAAGTCAGCAGAGTTATCAATAAAAATGAAAAGTTGCCAATAACGGATAACGATTTTCTCGATCCCGATCGTAATTTTGGAAAAAATGCCAGTTTTATATTGTCATCAAAATGTAACACTTCTTTGCTACAGTGATTCGGCTCAATGTCGAGCGATTAATTTTCGAATTCACTGAAGGACTGTTTATGTTTAACAAATCACTTTTGATTAGCGCACTGGCGACAGCAACTGTTTCTTTCTCTGCGTCAGCCGCAACGGATATTACTTGGTGGCATGCGATGGGAGGGCAGTTGGGGGAAACTGTCAACAAAATTGCGGCGACTTATAACGCTGCGCAACACCAATGTAAAATCGATCCGATTTATAAAGGCAGCTATGAAGAATTATTAACCGCCGGCATTGCCGCTTTCCGTGCCAAACAAGCCCCGAATATTATCCAAGTGTATGAAGCCGGTTCGGCAACCATCATCAACGCCAAGGGCGCATTGACGCCGGTTGCCGATCTGTTTGCCGAAAGCGGCGTGGCATTTGATAAAAATGATTATCTGCCGGGTATTCGTAACTTCTATGCCGACAGCCAAGGCAAAATGATCGGCATGCCGTTCAACTCCTCAACCGTGATTCTCTATTTTAACAAAGACGCGCTCGCTAAAGCCGGTGTGCAACCGCCGAAAACCTGGGAAGAATTCGAGGGCGTAGCGGAAAAATTGAAACAAGCCGGTTATATCGCATTGTCGCAATCCCATTCGCCATGGATTTTGTTTGAAAACTTCCATTCGCGCCATAACTTGCAATTAGCCGATCAAAACAACGGTTTTGACGCACCGGCAAGCAAATTGAACTACAACAACCCTGATCTGAAAATGCACCTGAGTAAATTCAAAGAGTGGAAAGACAAAGGTTATTACGGCTACTACGGCGAAGGTTGGGGCGACAACCAAACCCCGTTTGAGAAAGGCGAAGTGGCGATGTGGTTAGGTTCAAGCGGTTCATTCGGCGGCATTAAAACCCAAGCCGATTTTGATTTCGGCACAACCTATCTGCCGTACTGGGATTCGATCACCAAAGGCAAAGAGTACAACACCTTTATCGGCGGGGCGGCGCTATTTGCCTTCTCCGGTAAATCGAAAGAGCAGAATGCTTGTTCTACCGACTTCTTCAAATTCTTGAGCAGTGCCGAGGTGCAGGCTGATTGGCATAAAGAGACCGGCTATGTGCCGATCACCACCGCCGCGTACGAAAAAGTGAAAGTCGAAGGTTACTATCAGCAAGAACCGGCGGCGGAAACCGGCATTTTACAGTTGAATTTACCGGGCGGCGAATGGACCAAAGGCTACCGTTTGGGCTTCTATCCGCAAACCCGTGAAGTGATTCGCAGCGAAGTGACTAAAATGTTTACTGGCGGCACCGAGGTGGATCAAGCGCTGACGGTGATTGAAAGAGATGGTAACCAATTGCTGTCGCGTTTTGCACAAACCGTCAAATAACCCAAAGTGCGGTTTTGGCTGAAAAGCCTTTTCCCTTCCTTCGTCCTTCGGACACCTCCTCCGTTTACGGCGGGAGGGAATATTTTTCGGTTGTTTGATTTTTAGGATCACAAGATGAATAAAAGAACCTTTAAACATTCTGCATTACCTTATCTGTTTATTGCGCCGCAATTGCTGATTATCGCCATTTTCTTTGTTTGGCCGGCGCTGCAATCGCTGAATATGAGCTTCTATTTGGAAGATCCGTTCGGTTTCAGCTCGACCTTTGTCGGTTGGCAAAATTACATTGATGTGTTGAGTAATCCCAATTATTACAAATCGTTTCGCTTCACGATTATTTTTTCCGTGTTGGTCACTTTTTTCTCATTGGCGATTGCGCTGCTGCTGGCGGTGAAAGCCGATCAGGTGATCCGTGCCAAAAACAGTTATAAAACCCTGATTATCTGGCCTTACGCCATCGCGCCGGCAGTGGCGGGGTTGCTTGCCGTATTTTTGTTCGATTCCCATGTCGGACCGATGTATAAACTGTTGAACCAAATGTGGGCGTTCGATCATAAACTGGACGGCGTTGACGCCACTCTTGCGCTGGTGCTGATTTCGGTGTGGAAACAGGTGAGCGTGAATTTCGTCTATTTTATCGCCGGTTTGCAAGGCATTCCCAATTCGGTGAAGGAAGCGGCGGCGATTGACTGCAAAAGCCGCAGCAAACGTTTCTGGACGATTACCTTTCCGCTGTTAGCGCCGACCACTTTTTTCTTATTGGTAATCAATATCACTTATGCGTTTTTCGAAACCTTCGGCATTATCGACACCCTGACCCGCGGGCGCCCGAGCGGCGAAACCTCGACGCTGGTGTATAAAATTTATCAAGACGGTTTCTTGGGGGCGGATCTGGGGGGCAGTTCGGCGCAGTCGGTGATCTTGATGATTTTCGTGATGTTGCTGACGGTGGTGCAGTTCCGTTTCTTAGAAAAGAAAATTCACTATTAGCGGGCGTTTGAGGAATAACGATGAAAACAAAATTTTTCGACCATTTTATTTTAATCACCGGCGTGATTTTCTTAATGCTGCCGGTGTGGTTAGCGCTCACTTCCTCCACACACAGTGCGGAATATCTGGCGCGCAACGGCATTCAATTTTGGTTCGGCGATGAATTTATCAGCACTTACAAAGAGTTGCTGTTCGGTTCATCCAGCGTATTTTTAAACGACACCTCGGTGCAAATCAAAGGCGCCAGTGGTTTGCTGATGTTGAAAAACTCACTGATTCTGGGTTTTGGTTTTGCGATTGGTAAAATCGTTATCTCGATGTTGGCGGCGTATGCGATTGTCTATTTCCGCTTCCCGATGGGCACTTTCCTGTTTTGGATTATTTTCAGCTCGTTGTTGTTGCCGTTGGAAGTGCGGATTATCCCGTCTTATGAAATCGTGGCGCAACTGGGCATGGTCAACAGCTATACCGGGCTGATTTTGCCGCTGATTGCTTCGGCGACCGCGACGTTTTTCTTCCGCCAATTTTTTCTGTCGATTCCCGATGAATTAATCGAAGCGGCGAAAATGGATAACGCCGGCCCGTGGCGCTTTTTCATTGATATTTTGCTGCCGCTGTCGAAAGCGATGATTGCGGCGATTTTTATCATTATGTTTGTGGTCGGTTGGAATCAGTATTTATGGCCGATTTTAATGACCACCGACGAGAGTTTCAAAACTCTGTTACTGGGGATTAAAGACATCATCAATGTGTTGGACGACGGCAAAATTCCGGCTTATAACCGCGCATTTGCGCTGGCGGTGTTGTCGATTGCGCCGCCGGTATTGGTGGTGGTGCTGTTCCAAAAATGGTTTATCAAAGGCTTGGTTGATTCCGACAAATAAAAGAGAGAAAAAAGATGTCAGCATTAGAAATCAAAAACGTAAGCAAAATTTATCCCAACGGCAAAGCGGCAACCCACAATGCCAATATCAGCATTGAAGCCGGGGAGTTTGTGGTGTTTGTCGGGCCGTCCGGCTGTGGTAAATCCACGCTGTTACGCATGATTGCCGGCTTGGAATCGATCACGTCCGGCGATATGTATCTCGCCGACGAGCGGATTAACGATCTTGAACCGGCGGATCGCAATATTGCGATGGTGTTCCAAAACTACGCGCTGTATCCGCATATGACGGTGTTTAAAAATTTGGCGTACGGCTTGATTAACCGCAAATACCCGCAAGCGGAAATCCAAAAACGGGTGGAAGAAACCGCCAAATTACTCCAGTTGAGCGAATACCTTAATAGCAAGCCGAAAGAGTTGTCCGGCGGACAACGGCAGCGGGTGGCAATGGGGCGCGCGATTGTGCGCGAGCCGAAATTGTTCCTGTTTGATGAGCCGCTTTCCAACCTTGACGCCAAATTGCGTAATACCATGCGCTTGGAGATCAAAGCGTTGCAACGGCGGTTAAATATCACCGCGGTTTACGTGACTCACGACCAAGTGGAAGCGATGACTATGGCGGATAAAATCGTGATTCTGAATGCCGGTAAAGTGGAACAAATCGGCACGCCGAAAGCGATTTACCACCGTCCGGCAAATCTGTTTGTCGCCACCTTTATGGGCTCGCCGGCGATGAATATTCTCGAAGCGACCTTGCACAACGACAGTCTGCGACTGCCGAGCGGACACTATTTCAAACCGCACTTTGACTTGCCGCCGCAGTATCAAGGCAAAACAATTAAAATCGGAATCCGTCCGGAAAAAATTCAGCTCTCTCAGCAAAAACCGACGGTGGAAAATCCGTTTTTGCTTGCGGTCAGCGTAGTGGAGGATTTGGGCGCGCAGCGGGTGATTCACGGCAATTTAGGCAAACAGCCGCTGCTTGCCGTCACCGAAATGAGCAATGTGCCGGCGGAAGACGCCCTGTATTTTAGCGTTGCCAGCCGCGATATTTATCTGTTTGACGGCGAAACGGGGCAAGCCATTTACCAAAACTAATACCAGCAAAGGAGGCGCTATGGCACTGGCATATTCACTACCATTTGATGAGCGGGCGGAGATTCCGTTAATTACTCAATTATGCTCGGAACTGGAAAGCGTACCCGAGTCGGTTTTTGAAGAGATCCGACAGGCGGCGCGTAATCATGAAGTGCATAGGCGTTATATGCAGTTGCCTTGCTTGCAAAGTATCGAGTGCGGTCATCGTGGCGCAGGACAAAAATTATCGCGTCATTTTCGTGTTGTGGCATGGAATTTGGAGCGTTGTTTGGATGTCAGCGCAAGTGCGGTTTTGTTGCGCCGACATAATCCCGATATTGTGCTGTTATCGGAAATGGACAACGGCATGGCGCGTACCCAACAACGCCACACCACCCAAGCGTTAGCCAAAGAGTTGGGCATGTATTATCTGTACGGCGTTGAATTTTTAGAGTTGGATTTAGGCAGTGAAATCGAACGCAAACTGGCAACTGACGACTTCAACCGCCACGGTTGGCACGGCAATGCCATTCTGAGCAAAGTGCCGTTTAAATCAGCGGCGATGTTGCGTTTTGACGATCACGGACATTGGTTTAACGGACAAAAAGTGGGCGATCACTTCGGTGAAGCGCGGATTGGCGGACGCATGGCATTGTTGGCAGAAGTGGCGACTTCGCAAGGGAATTTATTGGTGGTCAGCACCCATTTAGAAAGCAACGTTAATCAAGATTTGACTTACCGTGAACAGCAAATGCGCACCCTAACACAAGCCTGCCAACAGTTTAAACCGGATTTACCCGTGATTATCGGTGGCGATCTGAATAGCGGCAACAATCTTGCCGACGGCTTGGATCACCGCGCCGAACCGCTGTTTGCCGCAATGGAACAGCTTGGTTACCATTGGCAAGCCAATCCCGACGGCGTGACCACCCACCACTCGCATATCACCTTGCGCCAAACGCGGCAACAAAAACTGGATTGGTTCTGCGCCAAACAGATCCGCTGCTCGCACAGCGAAATCCTCTCCGCCTTCACACCCGACGGCACGCCGTTGTCGGATCATGAACCGATTTTAGCCGATTGGGTCTATCCGAAATCACTGGGCTGACCGCACTTTTAAAACAGCCTAAAAAAGCCTTATGATAAGGCTCAGGTTGATGACAAAGTAATAATTTCCCTCCCTCCGTATACGGAGGGAGGTGTCCGTAGGACGGAGGGAGGCATAAAGAATGTTAAAAATGAATTTGATCTATAAGGCTTAATTTATTAAGGTAGTGATTTATTTCTTCAACGCTCCTAATAAGCCGCGCACAATTTGATTAGTGATTTTGTTGCGGATATTGCGTCCGATACTCTTACTGACGCTACTCACCACTTGTTCTGTCATGGTCAGTTGTTCGCCGCGTTTTTTACTGCCGAAGATCATGCGGCTGAGGCTGTTGACCAAACTGTTATCTTCCTCTTGCGCCTGTTCTGCCTGCTTTTGCGCCACCGCATCCAGATTTTGTTGCTCGGCAGTCAGCACTTCAAACGCCGATTCGTTATCCACATAGTCGCGGTAGAACAGATAGAGATCGTCGGCTTTTACCCAAGCTGACCGCTCTTCAAGCGTGATCGGTTTTAACTGGCTTTTCGGCGGGTAAATGTAGGCGATTTCGACCGGCGTCGGCATCCCTTTTTCGTCTAAAAACGACACCAACGCTTCGCCCACGCCAAGTGCGGTAATGGCTTCGACCACATTCACTTCAGGATTGGAGCGGAACGTTTCGGCGGCGGATTTGACCGCTTTTTGATCGCGCGGGGTGAACGCACGCAGCGCATGTTGAATGCGGTTGCCCAGTTGCCCCAATACGCTGTCCGGCAAATCGAGCGGATTTTGCGTAACAAAATAGACGCCCACGCCTTTGGAACGGATTAAGCGCACCACTTGTTCGACTTTTTCGACAAGTGCGGTCGGTGCGCCGTCAAACAGCAAGTGTGCTTCGTCGAAGAACATCACAAATTTCGGCTTTTCCGGATCGCCCACTTCCGGCAGTTGCTCGAACAGCTCTGCCATCAGCCATAATAAAAACGCACCGTATAAGCGAGTGGAATTAATCAATTTTTCTGAATTAAGAATATTGATCACGCCTTTGCCGTCACGGGTTTGCAGCCAATCGTCTAAATTCAGCGCCGGTTCGCCGAACAGATTGATTGCGCCCTCGTTTTCCAAAGTCAGCAACGAGCGTTGAATCGCGCCGACGCTGGCGGCGGAGACATTGCCGTATTCGACGCGATAGGTGGCGGCGTTGTCGGCGACGTGTTTTAACATCGCGCGTAAGTCTTTCAAATCAATCAGCAGTAAGCCTTTATCATCGGCAACGCGGAACACCAAATTCAACAAGCCCTCTTGGGTGGCGTTGAGATTGAGCAAGCGCGACAGCAGCAACGGCCCCATTTCGGAAATGGTGGTGCGCAACGGAATGCCGCTTTCGCCGAACACATCCCAAAACGAGACCGGATAGCCGCTCAAATAGCTTGCGCCGCCCAAGTCAAATTGTTCGATTCGTTCGGCGACTTTGCCTTGCAGTTCGCCGGTTTTGACCAAGCCGGAAATATCGCCTTTGACATCGACCAAAAACACCGGCACGCCGTCGTCGCTAAAGGCTTCCGCCAGTTTGCGCAGGCTGATGGTTTTGCCGGTGCCGGTTGCGCCGGCGATCAAGCCGTGGCGGTTCGCCATTTTGGCGGTCAGCGAAAGGGTCTTGCCGCTGTGGGTGCGGGCGAGGGCATATTGGGTCATAACATCTCCTTATAGATGAACATAATCGGGCTGATGATAACGGATTTACGTTATTGACGAAAGCTTAAACCGCACTTTTAGCCACTCTGTCATGTAACAATGCCGGCAGCTCCAACAGCGACTCTAAACGACGGTCGGCAATCGTGTAACGCGGATCGTCGCGCAAGGCTTGCGGCGGAATGGCGATGGCTTCCATTTGCGCCGCTTTGGCGGCAATTACGCCATTGACCGAATCTTCGATCGCTAAGCAGTCTAACGGCGATACGCCGAGTTTTTGCGCGGTATCCAGATACACTTGCGGGTGCGGTTTACCGTATTGCAATTCGTTGGCGGAATTAAGCGAAATAAAATAATCGCGCAGTTGCAGGCTATCGACCACCGCATTAATCACCTGCATATTGGAAGAGGAGGCAAGCGCCACTTTAACCCGTTGGCTTTGCAGCCATTGTAGCGAGCCTTGCACGCCCGGCAGTGCTTCGCCGTGTTGTTGAATCCAATAGATCACCGCTTTGTTCATTGCCGCCGCAATCTCAGCCGCTTTTTCCTGCGGCAGATGGAATTGTTTACACCAGTTATGCGCAATATCTTCCACCCGCTTGCCGACGGTGGCGTCAGCGTCGGCTTGTGTGATTTGCACGCCGCATAAGCGTTGCATGACCTCGAATTTCGCCGCTTCCCACGCTGGTTCGGAGTCGATCAAAATGCCGTCCATATCGAAAATGACTGCTTGTAACATTGGGTCTCCTTGTCTCTTTCTCTAATAATTTCCCTCCCTCCGTATACGGAGGGAGGTGTCCGAAGGACGGAGGGAGGCATAAAGAATGTTAAAAAGTAATATGTTGCATTTTCATATTGCCCCTCCCTCCCCATTTTTCTTGCGAAAAACGGTACTCCCTCCGCACGCGGAGGAAGAGAAGTAAGTTTAATGTACTACAAAATGCCCCAAAATGCCTTGATTAACGGTTGTTGTAAACGTTTTTTCTGCACGCACACCCCCAGCTCGAACGGCTTGACCGACAGCGGCAGATCAAGATGGGAAACCTGCCCGTTCATCGGGCTGTTTTTAATCACAATATCCGGCAGCAACGCCACCCCGCAACCAAGCGCCACCATCGGCACAATGCCCTCGTGCCCGCTGACCGAGGCGTAAATTTTCGGCTGTTTGACATTCATATGCTTAAACCAGAGATCAATCCGCTCCCGCACCGGACCGGCGACCGGCAGGATAAACGGAATCTGTTCCCAATCAATCGGGCGTTGTTGCAATAAGCGGGTGGAATGGCAAGCTACGCGCGGCGCAATCAGCGACAATTGGATATGATCGATAAAATGAAAATCGATATTGTCCGGCAATTTCAGCGGTTTGCCAACCAACGCCAAATCCGCCTGCTGCGACCGCACTTGCTCCAACGCATTCGCCGGATCGCCGGTGGTGAGTTTGATTTCCACTTTTGGATAGTGGCGGCGAAAGGCTTCCAAAATCGGCGGCAGGTGGCTGTAGGCGGCGGTGACCGAGCAATACAGTTTCAGTTCGCCGCTCAGTTGCTGTTGCTCCGGCTGTAGCTGGGTTTTAATCTGTTGCCAACGTTGCCAAGTGGAAAGCGCATAGGGCAAAAACAGTTCACCGGCTTCGGTTAAACGAACCTGACGATTATCGCGCAAAAACAGCGGCTGTTTCAGCTCCGCCTCCATTTTTTGAATTTGGCGCGACAAGGTGGACGGGCTCATATGGTTTTGCATAGCAGTTTGGTTGAAATTGCGCTTTTCCACCAAATCCAAAAACAGTTTTATCTCTTGAAAATTCATCTGACCGCACTTTTGTTTTCTATTATCTCAGCTAGGGCTTATTGTTTATCCAATTGTTTGATAAATCGATCGAAATCCGACGTAATCTTTTGCTGTCGGTTAAATGCACGATATTCTTCAACGGCTTTTTGCGTGGCTTGTTTGTGGCTGATTTTGCCGTTATCTTGTAAAATCTCATAACGATTGAAACTCAAAAAATCATCAATGCTTTTGGCAAAATCCTGCATTGCCAATAAATGTTCATCTTCTAACAGCCGTTCCACATAATCGAAATATGCCGATACATTGCGTTCCAGTTTTTTAATTTCCTGATCGGAAAGATAATTTTTTGCCACCACCACATCAGATTGTAAAATTCGCCCGTCGGGGGCATTTTTCCACGTCGTCAGCCCCATGTGTTTTTTGTGTTGATTGGCGTGGTGATACACAATTTCCGCAGCGGTCTGTCCGGTAATGGAATAATGAAATTTATTTTGTACAGTGGCATAAAATTGTTGGGTGATAGTTGAATTTTTATCATAATCATAGGAAATTTCGGCGAAAATATCAGTCAGTTGCTTCCAAATCCGTTGCTCACTGGCGCGGATTGAGCGGACGGTTTCCAGCAATTCGCGGAAATAGTCTTTACCGAAGGCATTTTCACCGTGTTTCATGCGCTCGACATCAACGATAAAGCCTTTTTGGATATAGGATTTCAAAATCTCCGTTGCCCAAATACGGAATTTGGTGGCTTTGTTGGAATTGACTCGGTAGCCGACAGAGATAATGGCATCAAGACTATAAAATGTCGTCAGGTAGTTTTTTCCATCAGCGGCAGTTGTTCGGGTTTTCCGAACAACTGAACTGTGTTCAAGCTCACCACCGTCAAAGATATTTTTTAGGTGTTCGCTCACCGTTGATTTTGCCACCCCAAACAGCTGGGCAATGCTTTTTTGTGTTGCCCACAGGGTTTCATCTTGCACCAAGACTTCAGTGTGTTCGCCGTTGTCGTAAATTAAAAATTGGATTTCTTTCATCATCTCCTCCTATCTCTGCGCAAATCATTGCACAAAATGCAATTATAGATTGTAATAATATCAATTTTCGCAATCAGGATTTTAGTCTATACTGCCCTCACTTGTCCACTTCGGACACTTTTTCAACCGATAAATAAGGAAAAAGACTATGTCGAACTATTTTAACACCTTGAACCTGCGTCAGCAGTTAGCGCAATTGGGGCAATGCCGTTTTATGGCGCGCGAAGAATTTGCCGATGAAGCGAATTACCTGAAAGGTAAAAAAATCGTGATCGTCGGCTGCGGCGCGCAAGGTTTAAACCAAGGTTTGAATATGCGTGATTCCGGCTTAGACGTGAGCTATGCGTTGCGTAAAGAAGCGATTGCGGAAAAACGCGCCTCATTCACCCGCGCCAGCGAGAACGGCTTTAAAGTCGGCACTTATGAAGAGCTGATCCCGACGGCGGATTTAGTCATCAACTTAACCCCGGACAAACAACACTCGGCGGTGGTGCAAGCGGTTATGCCGTTGATGAAACAAGGGGCGGCATTGGGCTATTCGCACGGCTTGAATATCGTCGAAGTGGGCGAGCAAATCCGCAAAGACATCACGGTGGTGATGGTGGCGCCGAAATGCCCGGGGACGGAAGTGCGTGAAGAGTACAAACGCGGTTTCGGCGTGCCGACTTTGATTGCGGTGCACCCTGAAAATGATCCGCAAGACGAAGGTTGGGCGATTGCCAAAGCGTGGGCGGCGGCGACCGGCGGTCATCGTGCCGGTTGTTTGGCGTCCTCTTTCGTCGCCGAAGTGAAATCCGACTTAATGGGCGAACAAACCATCCTGTGCGGGATGTTGCAAGCCGGTTCAATCGTGTGCTACGACAAATTAATCGCCGACGGCAAAGATCCGGCATATGCGGGCAAATTAATCCAATACGGTTGGGAAACCATCACCGAAGCCTTAAAACAAGGCGGGATCACGCTGATGATGGATCGTTTGTCCAACTCCGCCAAACTGCGTGCGTTCGAGTTGTCCGAGCAAATCAAAGACGAATTGGCGTTCCTGTTTGAAAAACACATGGACGACATCATCAGCGGCGAATTCTCGGCAACCATGATGGCGGACTGGGCGAATAACGACGTAAACTTGCTGACTTGGCGTGAACAAACCGGCAAAACCGCGTTCGAAAATGCACCGAAAGCCGACGGGATCAAAATCTCCGAACAAGAATTCTTTGATAACGGCGTGGTGATGGTGGCAATGGTCAAAGCCGGGGTTGAATTGGCGTTCGATACCATGGTCGCCAGCGGTATCTACGAAGAATCCGCCTACTACGAATCGCTGCACGAATTGCCGTTGATCGCCAACACCATCGCGCGCAAACGTTTATACGAAATGAACGTGGTGATTTCCGACACCGCCGAATACGGGAACTACCTGTTCGCCAACGTCGCCACCCCGATTTTACGCGAAAAAATCATTCCGACCCTGCAACGCGGCGATTTAGGCGAAGCGACGCCTACGGTTGAAATCGACAACGTGACCCTGCGTGATGTCAATGACGCCATCCGCAACCACCCGATCGAATACATCGGTCAAGAGTTGCGCGGTTACATGACCGACATGAAAAAAATCGCCGTTGCCGGTTAATCAAACCGCACTTTGACTTTTTTCGGTTAAGCAATCAATCCCTTTCGTGAGCGCGAAAGGGATTTTTTGTTATTTGCGTCCCAATACCACACTCAACCCCAACGCGATTAACGCCGGTACAGCCCAGCTTAAGCCGAGGTGATAAAACGGTATGTGGTTGAGTAAGCGATCGATTTCTGCGGGCAGCCAACCGAGATTATTCAGGCTGTCGCCGAGACTGAACAGTAACACCACGGCAATCGTCGAGCGGTAACTCAAGCGGGCATTCGGCAAGTGCGGTCGTAGCAGTTGTAGCGCCACTAGCATGATCGCCATCGGATAGATCAACAGTAATGCCGGAATGGTCACCCGCAACAGGGTGGTTAAGCCGGCTTCGGCGATGACGGTGGTGGCGATACTGAATAAAATGACGAAAAATTTGTAATTTAAACGGTGGTGGAATTGGGAAAAATAGTCGGCGCAAGCGCTGGTGACGCCGACTAAGGTGGTCAAACTTGCCAATAACACGATCGCGCTCATCATTAATAAACCGCTTTTGCCGAACAGTTGGTTGACATAGGCGGAAAAAATCTGTCCGCCGTTGCTGGCGTGCTGCGCCACCGGGGCGCTGGTTGCGCCCAAATAGAACAGGCACAGATACAGCGCCGCCAGCAGTACCACCGACACAACACCGGCACTGAGGGCGTATTTCAATACCGCACTTTTTTGCGCCACCCCTTTCACCGCCAAGGCGCGCGCCACAATACCGCCGAATGCCATCGCCGACAGCACGTCCATGGTTTGGTAGCCGCTGACCAAGCCGGTTGCCACCGCCGCATTGTCAGCATAGGCATGGCTAGGCGAAATAATATCGGATAAAGGATTGGTCATCACCGCAAAGCCGACTGCCGCCAGCAACAGCAATAATAACGGTGCCATAAATTTGCCGATACTGGAAATCATGGTGCTGCGCCCGAGCATAAAAAACAGCGCAATCAGATTAAAAACAATCGCAAACAGAATATGCGAATAGCCGCCGTTAAACAGGTTGAGCGGTTGCCACGCCATTTCATAGGCGACATTGGTAATCCGCGGCATGGCGAAAGTCGAGCCGATCACCAGATATAAAATCGACCAAAACGCCACTTCCAGCCATTGCGGCAGATCGCGCGACAACTCTTCACCGCGTCCTTTCACCGACACCACTAGCAGCGTAATAAACGGCATGATCACGCCGGTAAGGATAAAACCGAGTGCCGCCCATAGCCAGTACGTGCCGGCTTGATAGCCTTCCATCGGCGGAAAAATAATATTGCCGGCGCCTAAAAACAGCGAAAAAATCATCATGCCCAAAACGGCAATATCTTTACGAGATAACATATCGTTCAGCCTTAAATTTAAAAATAGGCGAATTATAGGCTATTTTCTTATTTTCAGAAATAAAATTCAGTTGTGATTGTATTGTCTGGTATTTTATATGGAATCTTCTTACTTTGTCAGGATAAAATGTTAATTATTCGCTTTGGACGGCGGTCGGCGACAAAATCGGTTAGAAAAAGCCGGTTCGTCTTGCTATACTGGCTGCGCCTGCTAATGTGTCACTTTTAACCGCACTTGTATACTGCCTTGTCCGTTAAGGCGTCGGAGGATTGAAAATTGAAAAGATTATTTGCCAGCCGTATGCTGAAACCGTTGCTGCTTGGCGCACTGACGTTTTTCAGTGCGTCGGCTTTCGCACAGAAACTGTATGTTTACAACTGGACCGAATATATTCCGTCAAAATTATTGGCGGATTTCACCAAAGAAACCGGGATCGAAGTGATTTATTCGACCTTTGAAAGCAACGAGGAAATGTATTCCAAAATGAAGCTGACCAAAGACAGCGGCTACGATTTGGTGTTTCCGTCCAGTTACTACATCGGTAAAATGGCGCAAGAAGGTATGTTGCAGCCGTTGGATAAAAGTAAAATCAACAACTTAACTAACATCAGCGCAGAGTTGTTGGATAAACCGTTTGACCCGAATAATGTATATTCGCTGCCGTATGTGTATGGCCTGACCGGTATCGGCGTGAATGCCGCCGATATTGACCCAAGTGCGGTCAGCAGTTGGCAAGATTTATGGCGTCCGGAATATAAAGGCAAAGTGTTGCTGACCGCCGATTCGCGCGAAGTATTCCATTTTGCCTTGTTATTATTGGGTTATTCGCCGAACACTAGCGATGAAAACGAAATAAAACAGGCGTATGAATTGCTGAAAAGTCTAATGCCGAATGTGGTGGCGTTTAATTCCGATTCGCCGGAAGTGCCGTATTTGCAGGGCGAAGTGGATATCGGCATGATTTGGAACGGTTCCGCATTCCGCGCCGAGCAGGAAAATCCGGATATCCGCTTTGTTTATCCAAAAGAAGGGGCAATTTTCTGGATGGACAACTATGCGATTCCGAAAGGTGCGAAAAACAGTGATGCCGCCTATCAATTTATTGATTTTATGTTGCGTCCGGAAAGCGCCAAAGTGGTGATTGAAAGCATGGGCTTCTCAATGCCGAATAACGGTGTAAAAGCCTTATTGGACGAAGCCGATGCCAACAACCCGACCTTGTTCCCACCGAAAAGTGAAATTGCAAACGGCGTGCTGCAAGCCGATGTGGGCGACGCAATTGATCTTTATGAGAAATATTGGAATTTGCTGAAAACCCATTAATTATTGACTCTTCCCTCCCTCCGCCCTTCGGACACCTCCCTCCGCGCGCGGAGGGAGGGAAGTTTTAGATTTATAAGGCAAAATGTACCATGTACCGACAACTGCTAGCCCCGATTCACCAATTTCTTCAATGCGAAACCCCTGACGCATGGATCAACGAAGCCAAAAAGCCGCAAAATCTCAGTGTAATCCTGCAAGATCATATGATGTGCGAGCTGAAAGCGGCACAATCGGCGATGTTTCTGTTGCGTAAATACGCCGCCGACAGCGAAAGCAATCAAAACCTGTTGCAATGGATGAAGCCTTACGAAGATTTCGCTTACCGCAAAATCGGTGATCTCAACAGCTTGAAAGGCAAAAGCCAAATCAGCAAAAAAATCGAACCGCGCAGCGAGCAACCGTATGCAGCGGAGATTATCGACAAAATGGTGTTGCTGATTAAAGAGGAACTGCACCATTTTTATCAAGTGCTGGAAATTATCGAACAACGCGGGATTGAGCTGACAAACATCAGCGCCGGACGTTATGCCAAAGGCTTAATGCGCGAGGTGATAAATCATGAACCGCATACGTTGGTGGATAAACTGATTATCGGTGCATTTATCGAAGCCCGTTCTTGCGAGCGTTTCGCCAAACTTGCGCCCTATTTGGATGAAAAATTAGAGAAATTTTATATTTCGCTGCTGCGTTCGGAAGCGCGCCATTACCAAGACTACCTGACATTAGCCGAACAGATCGCCGGGCAAGACATCAGCGCACGGGTGGCGCATTTCGCACAAGTGGAAGCGGAATTAATCCGTTCGCCGGACGACGAATTTAAGTTCCATTCCGGTGTGCCGACAGTGTAAGTATCAAAGTGCGGTTTAACCGCACTTGCTACTCTCGCTCCTCAACCAACACCACCAACCGATCCGTTTCAATATTGGTTTGTAATACTTCCACTTCCGGCAAGGTTTTGGTCACTTTTGCCGACAGGGTTTTGAAACGCTCCACTTTGCCGTATAAACCTTGATTGCCGACCAGTGCGGTGACGGTGTTGTTGTAGTGGTTATTGGCGGCGGTGAGCGAGCCGCCCAGTTTTTGCAGGCGCTCGGCGAGCAGGCTGACTTGATTATACAGTTCGCCGGCGCGTTCGCTGATTTCGCGCGCTTCGCTGTTGCCGCGTTCAAGCCGCCACAAATTCGACACGGTGCGCAAAATCGGCATTAAGGTGGTGTGCGACACCAAAATCACATTTTTATTATAGGCATCGTTAAACAAGGTGCGGTCGCGTTTCATCGCTTCGATATACGCCGGTTCAATCGGGATAAACATCAGCACGAAATTCGGGCTGCGCATGCCGATTAGGTTGCTGTAATCTTTATTGGATAACTCATTGATATGGTTGCGAATCGCCTTGACGTGTTCGCTTAAATGGTGCTGTTGCTGCGCTTCATCTTCGGCGCTGACCGCACTTTCATAATCGAGCAACGAGACTTTACTGTCGATAATCAAATGTTTATCGTCCGGCAACTTGACGATGAAATCCGGCTGGCGGCGTTTGCCGTCGCTGTCTTGAAATGATTCTTGCGCACTGTAATGGTCGCCGGAGATTAATCCGGCAAGTTGCAAACTACGCTCCAGTTGCATTTCGCCCCAGTTGCCGGCGGTTTTTTTGCTGCCTTTCAGCGCGGAAGTCAGGTTGTTCGCTTCCTGCGACATTGATAAGCCGATTTCCAGCACTTTTTTGATTTCGCTTTCCAAGGCGGTGTTGCCTTTAATCGCTTCGGAATGCACCTCATTGATCCGCTTTTGGAAACCCTCGATCTGCTCGCGGAACGGCTTCAGCAGGCTGTCGAGAGACAGTTGGTTGCTTTGGCGGAAAGCCTGGCTTTTCTCTTCCAAAATGCGGTTGGCAAGGTTTTGAAATTCGCTGCTGAGTTGTTGTTTGGTTTGGGCAAAATTCTGTTGCTGCTCGGCAAAATTTTTCTCTTTTTCCGATAACGAGGTTTTTAGCTCGGTTAATTCTTGGATTAACCCGGTCAGTTGCGCGCGGTTTTGTTGCAACTGTTGTTCGCGTTGCTCCACCGCACTTTGACTGTGTTGCAGCTGCTGTTGCAGGCTGTTGGCTTGCGCCGACGCGCTGCCGAACCGCTCTTTCAGTTCGGTGATATGGCAATTCACCGTCTCGTTGCGCTGCTGTTCTTCGTCCAGCGCTTTTTGCAGATAAACCAGTTTTTCATCACGTTCCACCAACCGATCTTGTAAGCCCTCGGCGCGGGTTTGCGCCTGAACCGCCTGTTGTTGCAGGGCTTCGCGTTGTTGTTGTACGTTTTCGTACTTTTCTAATAACTGATTGAAATCGGCAATGTTTTTATTTAAATCCTGTTGCAATTCTTGGCTGTCGCGCTTGCGCCGTGCGCCGATAAAAAACAGAATCAGGCAAAGTGCGGTCAGCAGCGCGCAAAGTAACAACCATTGGTTTTGAGTGAGTTCGATCATATTTAACGCTTCTTTAAATAGGCTTTTTAGGGTCTGTTGATATTTGTGCTTTTCAGTCTGGAAATTATAAAGCAAAATAAGGTACTTTTCGTTTTCTGAGTGTGAAAATAATGCAGAACAGCCTCTATTTAGCCTCCGGCAGCCCGCGCCGTTGGCAGTTGTTGCAAGAGTTGGGTTTAAATTTAATCAAAGTCGAGGCGGAAATCGACGAAACGCCACTGCCGGGCGAGCGTGCGCAGGAGTATGCGTTGCGCATGGCGGAGCAGAAAAATCAACGCGCGCGCCAAGTGTTGGCGCGTGAGCCGGAATTTCCGTTGTTGACCGCCGACACCACTGTCGCCTTTGAACAGCATATTTTAGGCAAACCGGAATCCGCCGCCCACGCCGCCGAGATTTTACGTTTGCTGTCCGGCACCACCCATCAAGTGCTGACCGCCGTGTGTGTTTACTTTCAAGGCGAAAGCCACAGCGTGCTGCAAACCAATGACGTGACTTTTGCCGAACTGAGCGAGCAGGAAATCCAAGCCTATATCGCCAGCGGCGAACCGATGGACAAAGCCGGGGCGTTTGCGATTCAAGGTTTCGGCAGCCTGTTTATCCGCCATATCAGCGGCAGTTTCAGCGGCATTATGGGCTTGCCGATTTATGAAACCGCACAGCTGTTGTTAAAGTGCGGTCTGCCGCACTTGCTGTTGACGCCAATAGGAAAATCCGCGTGAAACATTGGATTGAACAAGCCAACGCCTTCGGCAAACAGCGTGAACCTTTTCTGTTTCTGATTGATTTTGAACAGCAAAAACCGCTGATCGTGCCGCTAGCCGAAGCCAAACGGCACGGTCTCTATTTTGAGATTGAGGGGCAGAGCAACCGTGATTGGCAGCTGCCAGCGCCACAACAGCCGCTGCAGATTCAGACGACCCCGATCGCTATCGCGCGTTATCGACAAGGGTTTGATTTGGTTCGGCAGCAGCTACAGGCGGGCAACACTTATTTGCTGAATTTAACCTATCCGACCGCGCTGGAATGCAATTACAACCTGCGCCAAATTTTCCAATTCAGTCGTGCACGCTTTAAATTGCTGTTTGAACCGCACTTTGTCTGTTTTTCGCCGGAGTCCTTTGTCAGCACCCACGCCGATAAAATCTATTCTTACCCGATGAAAGGCACGATTGACGCCGCCTTGCCCGAGGCCGAACGGCAGTTGCTCAATTCCGAAAAAGAGCTGGCGGAGCATAATACGATTGTCGATTTAATCCGTAATGATTTGGCATTGGTGGCGCAGCGGATTGAAGTCAGCCGTTTTCGTTATGTAGAAAAACTGCATACTGAGCGAGGCACGATTTTGCAAACAAGCTCGGAAATTTGCGGCAATTTGCGCCACAACTGGCAAGACGAGATTGGCACAATCGTGGCAAAACTGCTGCCCGCCGGTTCGATCAGCGGCGCGCCGAAAGAGAAAACGATTGATATTATCCGCCAAGCCGAATTAGGTGAACGGGGTTATTACAGCGGTATTTTCGGCGTGTTTGACGGGGAAAATCTGCAAAGTGCGGTTTTGATCCGCTACCTTGAACAGACGGAAAACGGCTTGCTGTTCCGCAGTGGCGGCGGCATTACCACCCAAAGCCGGTTGGAAGAGGAGTATCAGGAGTTGTTGCAAAAAGTGTATATCCCGATTACGAAACATAAGGTTGCCTAATGTTGCCGCTCATTGAAACCATCGCGGTGCAAGACGGCGAACTGCAAAATTTGGCGTATCATCAACGGCGTTATCAACAGGCGTTAGCGACATATTATCGGCAACAGACCACGCAAATGTTGGATTTAGCCGCCATTCAAGTCCCACGTGAATTTCAGCACGGTTTAGTCCGTTGCCGTATCGATTACAACGCGACTGAACAGCAAGTGCGGTTTTTTGCCTATCAGCGGCGTGAATTCCGCACCTTTCAGCCGGTGATGTGCGATCACATTGACTATGAATTCAAATTTAGTGACCGCACTTTGCTGGATCAGCTGTATGCACAACGGGGCGAGTGCGACGAAATCATGATTATTAAGCACGGCTTGATAACCGACTGTTCCATCGGCAATTTAGTGTTGTTGCAAAACGGTATGTGGTATACCCCCGCGCAACCGTTGCTGCACGGCACGCAACGGGCGAAACTCTTGGCAGAAGGCAAAATTCAGACACGGGATATCCGCTTAGCGGACTTAGCCGATTACAGCCGGATTCGGCTGATTAATGCGTTGAATCCGCTGAGATGACAATCGAGCTAGATAAAAAAATACCGGCCACTGCCGGTATTTTTTATCAGTTCAACCAATTATTCAAGGTTTAGTGAAACCAGAACAGGTAAGCTATTGTGCCAATTATGAATACCGAGACGATATTCAACCGGACACCGGCGCGTATCATTTCGCTTTGTTTGATTTGCCCGGTACCGAACACAATTGCATTCGGCGGGGTGGCGACCGGCAACATAAAGGCGCAAGAGGCACCCAAACCGATAATCAGTGATAAGCCTAGCGGCGGCATACCCAAGGTTTCGGCAATCCTGATGAAGATCGGCACTAACAATGCCGCACTGGCAGTGTTGGAGGTGAACTCGGTCAGGAAAATAATAAAGGCGGCAACCACCAGACCGATAATATAGAAGTGTCCTCCCTCAATCGCGGCAACCACCATATCCGCCAAGATTTTACTGGCGCCGGAATCACGCAGTACCGCACTTAGGGTCAAACCGCCGCCGAATAACATCAACACGCCCCAGTCGGTATTTTTCTGGATATCTTCCCAAGCGGCGACTCGGCTGATACAGATAGCAACGGCTGCAATCAGGGCAATAATGCTGTCGAAGCTAGCCATATTCTTTTCCAAGCCGAATAATGAGGAGAGTAACGGATTGATTTGTCCGCTAAATACCCAGCATAAGGCAATCACCACAAAGATTGCCAATGCGACATACTGTTTGCGGTGCAGGCTTTGTTCTTCGAAGGTTTTTTCAAAGGTGGCGGTCAATTTTGGTTTGAAGGTGAGATACAATGCACCGATCATTAACGGCATCATTAAAATCATCACCGGCAGCCCGTATGACATCCATTGGGCAAAACTGATGTTAAGTTGTGAGGCAACAATCGCATTCGGCGGGCTGCCGACCACCGTGCCCATCCCGCCGATACTGGCGCTGTAGGCAATCCCGAGTAATACGAACACATAGGTGTTGTGATCGGAATTTTTATCCATCTTGCTCAGAATTCCCATCGCCAACGGCAACATCATCGCTGCGGTGGCGGTGTTACTCATCCACATCGAGAGGAATGCGGTGGTCGTGAACAGGTAAATCACCGCAAGGAACAGTTTTCCTCTGGCTAAATTCATGATTTTATTGGCGATGATTTTATCCAAGCCCTGAATGTGCAGTGCGGTCGCCAGGGCGAAACCGCCGAAGAACAAGAAAATCGTCGGGTTGGCAAACGTTGCCAAAGCAGTGCTGGTGGTGACCAAACCAAGCGCAATTGCCATAATCGGTACCAAAAGTGCGGTCACGGTCACATGAACGGCTTCAGTCAACCAAAGAATACCGATAAACACCAGTAATGCCAGCCCCTTATTTTCATTCATATTGAACGGCAGAAAATTGAGCAGCAGGAAAAAGAGGATAATATTGGCTAGAAAAATGATACCGCCGCGTCTTAATTCGCGATCTTCAATGCCACTTTGTAGCGGCTCCGGTTTGTTTATTTTTTTATCGATCATCGTGGTTTCCTTAATTTTAATACAACCAGAAGGAGAATACACTTATTTAGTGTAATGTTATCAATATAACAGGCTGTTACGATTTTATTAACTAAATGAAATAAATAATTGTCAAAAATGTGACCTCAAACAGAAAATAATCACGGAACACCCTATCGGGCAATAAAAAGCCCGGGCTGATTTGATTAGCTCGGGCTGATAGTCACAGAGGGAACAAGCGGTTAATCGTTAAAATTGTCATCCTCTCGGTTGTTGAGTTCCAGTGGTTCAGGCGAAAGGATAATCCCGGTCAGATCGGCATAGACATAATCTTCCGGCAAGAACGACACGCCGCCGAAATTCACCGGCACCTCGGTTTCGCCGATGGTTTTATCGTCGGCGGAGACCGGAATCGGCGCCAACGCATGAATGCCGATATCCAGACTTTCCAGAATATCCAATTGGCGCACCGCGCCGTAGACAATAATCCCTTCCCAATCATTATCAACCGCCAGTTGCGCTAAATCGGAATCAATCAAAGCACGGCGCACCGAACCGCCGCCGTCAATCAACAGCACCCGCCCCAAGCCGTCTTCTTCCAATACTTCTTCGATCAAGCCGTTACTTTCGAAACATTTGACAGTGGTGATTTTACCGCTAAACGCACTGCGCCCGCCAAAACTGGAAAAAATCGGTTCGACCACGTCGATTTGATCTTGATAAATATCACACAACTCAGAGGTATCAATACGCATGAGGGTATCCTTAATTGATGAAAAATCCGTTGCGGCTAGTATAAACAGTAAACAAACAAATTACCAATAAAACCCAAGTAATAAGCCAAGGCTGAACAGCAGGTTGGTTAACAGCGCCAACATTGCCATTTGTGCCAACATCGGGCGCAGTTGTTTCGGGTCGTTGGCACGTAGCACCGACCAAGCGTGTTTGAGCAGTAAAGGAAATGCCGCCGCCGCCAGCCAACCCGACCAATGTGGAAAATATAATAAGCCGAAGGCAAGATAGAGCAGAATCGCCGCCACGATTAGCACGCTGTGATAAATTTTTGCCGGTTTGTCGCCCAAGCGCACCGCCAGCGTGTTTTTACCGGCTTTGCGATCTTGTTCAATATCGCGTAAATTATTGATATTTAACACGGCGGTTGCCAATAGCCCGCAGGCGGTTGCCACCATTAAGATTGGAAAGTTGATCTGGTGCGCTTGCAAATAATAAGTGCCGCCGACCCCGAGCCAACCGAAAAACATCAGCACCGAAATATCGCCCAAACCGATATAACCGTAAGGTTTGCGTCCGATGGTGTAAGTAATCGAGGCAATCACCGCCAACACGCCCAACAGCAAAAACGCCAGCAGATCCTGCCAACTTTCGGTTGCCACCAGAATCAATGCCAAACCCGAACACAAACTGGCAATAATCGTGATAATCAGTCCGTTGCGCAGTTGTTTTGGCGTGATCACGCCATGCTGAATGCCGCGCAGCGGTCCGATACGCTCGGCGGTGTCCGAGCCTTTGAGGTGATCGCCGTAATCGTTGGCAAAATTCGATACCACTTGCAATAAAAGTGCGGTCAGAATTGACAACAACGTAATTGCCCAGCTAAAGACGCCACTGGATGCGGCTAAAGCAGAGCCGGTGACAATCGACGCCAACGCTAACGGCAAGGTTTTCGGGCGGGCGGTTTCCAGCCACATTCTAAAAACGGTTTTGTTCATATTCCCTGATAATAATAAAAGCGGTTTATACCGCACTTGACTGATTTGGGTGCTATTATAGGCGAAAATATCCGGCTTGTTTTGATTTGACAAGGTATTTTGCCGCTTTTTATCGAGAATCTGAAAAATGTCATCTGAATTTTGTTTTGCTCCGCTCACCCTGCAACCGGTTGCGGTGGCGCATACCCCCTATAATGAAAAATTTTCCGTGCCGCGCCAACCGGATTTGGTGCAAGACGGACAAGGCGTGATTGAATTACTGCCGCCGTATAATCAGGCGGAGGCGGTGCGCGGTTTGGAACAATTTAGCCATCTGTGGCTGATCTTTCAGTTTGATCGTATTGCCGCAAACAAGTGGCAGCCGACGGTGCGCCCACCGCGCTTGGGCGGCAATCAACGGGTCGGCGTTTTCGCCTCGCGCGCCACCCACCGCCCCAATCCGTTGGGGCTGTCGAAAGTGGAATTGAAAGCGATCGATCTCAGCCAAGGCAAAGTGCGGTTGCAGGTCGGCAGTATTGATCTCGTCAATCACACTCCGATTTTTGATATTAAACCTTATCTTGCTTATGCTGACAGTCAAGCCGATGCGCGTAGCGGTTTTGCCCAACAAAAACCGACAAGCGCGATCGAAGTGCGGTTTCTGTCCGAAGTATTGCAACAAATTCAGCAGTACACGCCTCGCTATCCGAACCTGCAACGTTTTATCCGCGAGCTGATTCAGCAAGATCCGCGCCCAGCCTACCAACAGCAACAAAGCGGCGAACGGCTGTACGGCATGAGTATTTGGCAGTTCAACGTCCGGTTTTGTTTTATCGAATATAACGTAGCGCAAGTGGTGGCTGTTGAGCGGAAGAAGCGTATTTTTTAATTTGTTTCCAAAAAGTTAAATGGTTAATTGAAGTATTTGAAAACCAAATGTCAAATCATTCACAGTGGCACAATCGGCTTTCGATTATTATTCACCGAAACTTTCTAATATTATAGTTATCGAGCTAATTTAGCGCTCTCAATATATTTCATTCTATCTCTCCTATTTTCAATGTGCGTTACTTCGACTTCTTGAAGAAGATTATCGAGAGTAATGTAATGTTTTTAGATAATGTCACTGTAATTAGTTGTTGCTTTGCTGACAATGCATGTTGGAAAGTCGTGTATACATAGTTAAGCAAAGTATGGCTGCACTGAAAACAACAAAATTTGTCAACTTGCGTTACTAATAATCAAATCACTGTCGGAAGATTCAGCTTAACTTAGCGTCTTTTTCTTAAAAATTTATATGTTTATAAAATAATGGTCTTTTTTGTGCAATTCTTATTAAATGAGCAGTTATTTTGCAGATAATTTCACTTTTTATGTTTACAAAAAGATCCTAATCAAGTGATTTATTGATTGGGTTTATCGTTTTTTAAAGTTGAGGTAAGTTTTAACTGTAAGTTTGATTGACACGCATTTTACAAATGATATTATCAGCAGACGTTAAGCAAGATTCAAAGTTATTAAGGTATATTTAAATTATTTTTTAATTAATTAAGATGTTAAATATAAACAAAATTAAGAGGATATATGCTACAAAATCATTATAATACTCGCGCAGCCTCGCGCAGCCTCGCGCAGCCTCGCGCAGCCTCGCGCAGCCTCGCGCAGCCTCGCGCAGCCTCGCGCAGCCTCGCGCAGCCTCGCGCAGCCTCGCGCAGCCTCGCGCAGCCTCGCGCAGCCTGTTTATTGGTTGGAGATCAATTGCCGTAATACGCCTGTTTGCACTGAGCCTTGTTTTATTCGGGTTGAGCGCCTGTTCGACTTCGCCTTCTGATTTAACCTCCTTATCCGATTCATCTTCACCTCCTCTCCATGCATTGGAACAATGGGAAAATTATCAATCTGTTGATATTAATACCCAAGATATTCCACTCGGACAAACACAGCTTGTTTTCTATCGACAGCAGCAATTAAACGGACCGGCGATTAATATTTATATCGACGGAAACTATCAAACCTCACTGCTGGAAAACGGTTTCAGCGCGATCTTATTGTGTGCCGAACCACACTTAGTCAGCGCCTCATTCAGCAGCGATACAATGGCAGGCAATAGAACCGAAGGGTTTAAATTTGCTTCGCCTAGTCAACAAGTCACTTATATAAAAATTAAAAATTCCAAAAGTGGTTTGCCACGTTTTGAATTCGTTGCAACGGAAACTGCACTGAAAGACTTATCCGCCTTAAATATGCAAAGCCAAACATTATCCAGAGTGCCGGCCTCGCGCTGTCAAGATGATAGCTATATTTTGGCGGCAACGTCAGTGAATGCCGAAATCACTTTTCCATTGAATCAATATGCTTATGACAAAGTGCTGATCGACGGTCAGCAGAATATCCGCCGATTCGCCGAAAAAATAAACGCAATGGATCCGAAGGATATCGGGCAAATTGTAGTCAGCGGTCATGCCGATCCGAGAGGACGTGCTGATTATAATCAACTTTTATCTGAAAAACGGGCTAAATCAATTAGTAATATCCTGACTGAATATGCGGTAGCACTGCCGATTGTAGCGGTCGGATACGGAGAAACGTCGCTGCTGGTTGAGGATTGTGCATTGCTTTATCCGCATGATATTGCCGCCCAAACACAGTGTAATTTACCCAATAGACGAGTAGATATTGTTGTTTATGGTCGTAAAAAATAACGTTCACTCAATATTTCAACATATTTCAAACCCGATAACTGCTTGTGTTATGGGTTTTACTATTTTATTAAATTAATTGTTATAGGAATTATATTATGTCAATCACATTAAAAGTTTTAAGCGCAAAAACAGAAATTGCTAATTATAAAGTTGTCAATGGCGAAACATTAATTATTAAAGCGCAAGAAAACGTAAATTATCAGCTGATTGAAGATGCCACAGGCTTGGGGCCGCAAAATATTATAGCCAAACGGGTCGGCGATGATCTGCAACTATTATTAGAAAACGGCGATAATGTGCCGGATGTAATTATCGAAGATTATTATAGCGACGAAGGCTCTACGAATCTGATTATCGGCGAACATGAAAATGGCAATATTTATGCCTATGTGCCGGAATCAGGACAAAATTCGGATGCAGTTAGTATGTTGGCAGAGCAAATGTCCGCACCTCAGGCGCTAGGTGGTCATGAAATTAGCCCGTTTTGGGTATTTAGCCCGTGGTGGTTACTGGCGGCCGGTGCTGTTGTTGGCGGTGTGGCATTGGCTGTTGGTGGCGGCGGAAGCGGTAGTAATAGTAATGAACCGGCGGGCGACACCACCGCCCCGAATGCGCCAACGGTCACCGATGTGACGAATAGCGACAAAGACGGTGACGGTAAAGCGGACAGCACCACAATTAGCGGCAAAGCGGAGCCGGGCTCCACCGTCGGTATCGATACCAACGGCGACGGCAAAGCGGACGTAACCACAAAAGCCGATGAAAACGGCGACTATAGCTTAGTAGTGACCCCGGCATTGGAAGACGGCAAAACCTATCCGGTGACCGCCACCGATCCAAGCGGCAACACCGGCAATCCGACTAATGTAACCGGCGACACCACCGCCCCGAATGCACCAACGGTCACCGATGTGACGAATAGCGACAAAGACGGTGACGGTAAAGCGGACAGCACCACGATTAGCGGCAAAGCGGAGCCGGGCTCCACCGTCGGTATCGATACCAACGGCGACGGCAAAGCGGACGTAACCACAAAAGCCGATGAAAACGGCGACTATAGCTTAGTAGTGACCCCGGCATTGGAAGACGGCAAAACCTATCCGGTGACCGCCACCGATCCAAGCGGCAACACCGGCAATCCGACTAATGTAACCGGCGACACCACCGCCCCGAATGCGCCAACGGTCACCGATGTGACGAATAGCGATAAAGACGGTGACGGTAAAGCGGACAGCACCACAATTAGCGGCAAAGCGGAGCCGGGCTCCACCGTCGGTATCGATACCAACGGCGACGGCAAAGCGGGCGTAACCACAAAAGCCGATGAAAACGGCGACTATAGCTTAGTAGTGACCCCGGCATTGGAAGACGGCAAAACCTATCCGGTGACCGCCACCGATCCAAGCGGCAACACCAGCAATCCGACTAATGTAACCGGCGACACCACCGCCCCGAATGCGCCAACGGTCACCGATGTGACGAATAGCGACAAAGACGGTGGCGGTAAAGCGGACAGCACCACGATTAGCGGCAAAGCGGAGCCGGGCTCCACCGTCGGTATCGATACCAACGGCGACGGCAAAGCGGACGTAACCACAAAAGCCGATGAAAACGGCGACTATAGCTTAGTAGTGACCCCGGCATTGGAAGACGGCAAAACCTATCCGGTGACCGCCACTGATCCAAGCGGCAACACCGGCAATCCGACTAATGTAACCGGCGACACCACCGCCCCGAATGCGCCAATGGTCACCGACGTGACGAATAGCGACAAAGACGGTGACGGTAAAGCGGACAGCACCACAATTAGCGGCAAAGCGGAGCCGGGCTCCACCGTCGGTATCGATACCAACGGTGACGGCAAAGCGGACGTAACCACAAAAGCCGATGAAAACGGCGACTATAGCTTAGTAGTGACCCCGGCATTGGAAGACGGCAAAACCTATCCGGTGACCGCCACCGATCCAAGCGGCAACACCAGCAATCCGACTAATGTAACCGGCGACACCACCGCTCCGAATGCGCCAACGGTCACCGACGTGACGAATAGCGACAAAGACGGTGACGGTAAAGCGGACAGCACCACAATTAGCGGCAAAGCGGAGCCGGGCTCCACCGTCGGTATCGATACCAACGGTGACGGCAAAGCGGACGTAACTACAAAAGCCGATGAAAACGGCGACTATAGCTTAGTAGTGACCCCGGCATTGGAAGACGGCAAAACCTATCCGGTAACCGCCACCGATCCAAGCGGCAACACCAGTGATCCTACACAAGTTACTGGTTCTGGTCCTGATGTTACGGCACCAAGTGCGGTTGCGGAAGCGGACGGCAGTGTTACTGTCACGCCACCGACGGATGATGATACGAAGTCAGTTGAAGTTAAGTTCACCGCTGAAGACGGCACCGAGAAAACCGTGACCGTGAACAAGAAAGATGACGGCACTTGGGAGTTGGCGGCACCGGTTGAAGGTGTCACATTGGAAGCGGGTACCGGTAAGGTAACGATTGCTGAGGACGCGGTGAAAGACGGTTCTACCGTAACGGCAAAAGCCAATGACGGTACGCAGGACTCAGCGAATGCGACCGTGGTTGCGAAAGATGTGACTGCCCCGAGTGCGCCGACGGCGACAGCAGAAGATAACGGCGATGTCAGCATTACGCCACCGGCGGATGATGATACGAAGTCAGTTGAAGTTAAGTTCACCGCTGAAGACGGCACCGAGAAAACCGTGACCGTGAACAAGAAAGACGACGGAACATGGGAGCTGGCGGCACCGGTTGAAGGTGTCACGCTAGATACGAATACCGGTAAGGTAACGCTTGCGGAAAGTGCGGTGAAAGACAACGGTAAAGTGACGGCGACGGCGAAAGACGTTGACGGCAATACCTCTACACCGGCAGAAGTGACGGCGAAAGACACGACCGCACCGGCGGCACCAAGTGCGGTTGCGGAAGAGAACGGCAGTGTTACTGTCACGCCACCGACGGATGATGATACGCAGTCAGTTGAAGTTAAGTTCACCGCTGAAGACGGCACCGAGAAAACCGTGACCGTGAACAAGAAAGACGACGGAACATGGGAGCTGGCGGCACCGGTTGAGGGTGTCACGTTAGATACGAATACCGGTAAGGTAACGCTTGACGAAAGTGCGGTGAAAGACAACGGTAAAGTGACGGCGACGGCGAAAGACGTTGACGGCAATACCTCTACACCGGCAGAAGTGACGGCGAAAGACACGACTGCACCGGCGGCACCAAGTGCGGTTGCGGAAGAGAACGGTGATGTCAGCATTACGCCACCGGCGGATGTGGATACGAAGTCAGTTGAAGTTAAGTTTACCGATGAGAACGGTGCGGAACAGACTGTGACCGTGAACAAGAAAGACGACGGAACATGGGAGTTGGCGGCACCGGTTGAAGGTGTCACATTGGAAGCGGGTACCGGTAAGGTAACGATTGCTGAGGACGCGGTGAAAGACGGTTCTACCGTAACGGCAAAAGCCAATGACGGTACGCAGGACTCAGCGAATGCGACCGTGGTTGCGAAAGATGTGACTGCCCCGAGTGCGCCGACGGCGACAGCAGAAGATAACGGCGATGTCAGCATTACGCCACCGGCGGATGTGGATACGAAGTCGGTTGAAGTTAAGTTTACCGATGAGAACGGTGCGGAACAGACTGTGACCGTGAACAAGAAAGACGACGGTACTTGGGAGTTGGCGGCACCGGTTGAGGGTGTCACGTTAGATACGAATACCGGCAAGGTAACGCTTGCGGAAAGTGCGGTGAAAGACGGTTCTACCGTAACGGCAAAAGCCAATGACGGTACGCAGGACTCGGCAGAGGCGACCGTGGTTGCGAAAGATGTGACTGCTCCAAGTGCGCCGACGGCGACAGCAGAAGATAACGGTGATGTCAGCATTACGCCACCGGCGGATGTAGATACGAAGTCAGTTGAAGTTAAGTTCACCGCTGAAGACGGCACCGAGAAAACCGTGACCGTGAACAAGAAAGACGACGGAACATGGGAGCTGGCGGCACCGGTTGAAGGTGTCACGCTAGATACGAATACCGGCAAGGTAACGTTTGCGGAAAGTGCGGTGAAAGACGGTTCTACCGTAACGGCAAAAGCCAATGACGGTACGCAGGACTCAGCGAATGCGACCGTGGTTGCGAAAGATGTGACTGCCCCGAGTGCGCCGACGGCGACAGCGGAAGAGAACGGTGATGTCAGCATTACGCCACCGGCGGATGATGATACGAAGTCAGTTGAAGTTAAGTTCACCGCTGAAGACGGCACCGAGAAAACCGTGACCGTGAACAAGAAAGACGACGGAACATGGGAGCTGGCGGCACCGGTTGAAGGTGTCACGCTAGATACGAATACCGGTAAGGTAACGCTTGCGGAAAGTGCGGTGAAAGACAACGGTAAAGTGACGGCGACGGCGAAAGACGTTGACGGCAATACCTCTACACCGGCAGAAGTGACGGCGAAAGACACGACTGCACCGGCGGCACCAAGTGCGGTTGCGGAAGAGAACGGCAGTGTTACTGTCACGCCACCGGCGGATGATGATACGCAGTCGGTTGAAGTGACATTCACTAAACCGGATGGTACAGAAGCAACGGTGACGGCGACTAAGAAAGACGACGGTACTTGGGAGCTGGATAACCCAGTTACGGGTGTCACGTTAGACCCGAATACCGGTAAGGTAACGCTTGCGGAAAGTGCGGTGAAAGACAACGGTAAAGTGACGGCGACGGCGAAAGACGTTGACGGCAATACCTCTACACCGGCAGAAGTGACGGCGAAAGACACGACTGCACCGGCGGCACCAAGTGCGGTTGCGGAAGAGAACGGCAGTGTTACTGTCACGCCACCGACGGATGTAGATACGAAGTCAGTTGAAGTTAAGTTCACCGCTGAAGACGGCACCGAGAAAACCGTGACCGTGAACAAGAAAGACGACGGTACCTGGGAGCTGGCGGCACCGGTTGAAGGTGTCACATTGGAAGCGGGTACCGGCAAGGTAACGATTGCTGAGGACGCAGTGAAAGACGGTTCTACCGTAACGGCAAAAGCCAATGACGGTACTCAGGACTCAGCGAATGCGACCGTGGTTGCGAAAGATGTGACCGCGCCGGCAGCACCAAGTGCGGTTGCGGAAGATAATGGTGATGTCAGCATTACGCCACCGACGGATGTGGATACGAAGTCAGTTGAAGTTAAGTTTACTGATGAGAACGGTGCGGAACAGACTGTGACCGTGAACAAGAAAGACGACGGTACTTGGGAGTTGGCGGCACCGGTTGAGGGTGTCACGTTAGACCCGAATACCGGTAAGGTAACGCTTGCGGAAAGTGCGGTGAAAGACAACGGTAAAGTGACGGCGACGGCGAAAGACGTTGACGGCAATACCTCTACACCGGCAGAAGTGACGGCGAAAGACACGACTGCACCGGCGGCACCAAGTGCGGTTGCGGAAGAGAACGGCAGTGTTACTGTCACGCCACCGACGGATGTAGATACGAAGTCAGTTGAAGTTAAGTTCACCGCTGAAGACGGCACCGAGAAAACCGTGACCGTGAACAAGAAAGATGACGGCACTTGGGAGTTGGCGGCACCGGTTGAAGGTGTCACATTGGAAGCGGGTACCGGTAAGGTAACGATTGCTGAGGACGCGGTGAAAGACGGTTCTACCGTAACGGCAAAAGCCAATGACGGTACGCAGGACTCAGCGAATGCGACCGTGGTTGCGAAAGATGTGACTGCCCCGAGTGCGCCGACGGCGACAGCAGAAGATAACGGCGATGTCAGCATTACGCCACCGGCGGATGATGATACGAAGTCAGTTGAAGTTAAGTTCACCGCTGAAGACGGCACCGAGAAAACCGTGACCGTGAACAAGAAAGACGACGGAACATGGGAGCTGGCGGCACCGGTTGAAGGTGTCACGCTAGATACGAATACCGGTAAGGTAACGCTTGCGGAAAGTGCGGTGAAAGACAACGGTAAAGTGACGGCGACGGCGAAAGACGTTGACGGCAATACCTCTACACCGGCAGAAGTGACGGCGAAAGACACGACTGCACCGGCGGCACCAAGTGCGGTTGCGGAAGAGAACGGCAGTGTTACTGTCACGCCACCGACGGATGTAGATACGAAGTCAGTTGAAGTTAAGTTCACCGCTGAAGACGGCACCGAGAAAACCGTGACCGTGAACAAGAAAGACGACGGTACCTGGGAGCTGGCGGCACCGGTTGAAGGTGTCACATTGGAAGCGGGTACCGGCAAGGTAACGATTGCTGAGGACGCAGTGAAAGACGGTTCTACCGTAACGGCAAAAGCCAATGACGGTACTCAGGACTCAGCGAATGCGACCGTGGTTGCGAAAGATGTGACCGCGCCGGCAGCACCAAGTGCGGTTGCGGAAGATAATGGTGATGTCAGCATTACGCCACCGACGGATGTGGATACGAAGTCAGTTGAAGTTAAGTTTACTGATGAGAACGGTGCGGAACAGACTGTGACCGTGAACAAGAAAGACGACGGTACTTGGGAGTTGGCGGCACCGGTTGAAGGTGTCACATTGGAAGCGGGTACCGGCAAGGTAACGCTTGCGGAAAGTGCGGTGAAAGACAACGGTAAAGTGACGGCGACGGCGAAAGACGTTGACGGCAATACCTCTACACCGGCAGAAGTGACGGCGAAAGACACGACTGCACCGGCGGCACCAAGTGCGGTTGCGGAAGAGAACGGCAGTGTTACTGTCACGCCACCGACGGATGTAGATACGAAGTCAGTTGAAGTTAAGTTCACCGCTGAAGACGGCACCGAGAAAACCGTGACCGTGAACAAGAAAGACGACGGTACCTGGGAGCTGGCGGCACCGGTTGAAGGTGTCACATTGGAAGCGGGTACCGGCAAGGTAACGATTGCTGAGGACGCAGTGAAAGACGGTTCTACCGTAACGGCAAAAGCCAATGACGGTACTCAGGACTCAGCGAATGCGACCGTGGTTGCGAAAGATGTGACCGCGCCGGCAGCACCAAGTGCGGTTGCGGAAGATAATGGTGATGTCAGCATTACGCCACCGACGGATGTGGATACGAAGTCAGTTGAAGTTAAGTTTACTGATGAGAACGGTGCGGAACAGACTGTGACCGTGAACAAGAAAGACGACGGTACTTGGGAGTTGGCGGCACCGGTTGAGGGTGTCACGTTAGACCCGAATACCGGTAAGGTAACGCTTGCGGAAAGTGCGGTGAAAGACAACGGTAAAGTGACGGCGACGGCGAAAGACGTTGACGGCAATACCTCTACACCGGCAGAAGTGACGGCGAAAGACACGACTGCACCGGCGGCACCAAGTGCGGTTGCGGAAGAGAACGGCAGTGTTACTGTCACGCCACCGACGGATGTAGATACGAAGTCAGTTGAAGTTAAGTTCACCGCTGAAGACGGCACCGAGAAAACCGTGACCGTGAACAAGAAAGACGACGGTACTTGGGAGCTGGCGGCACCGGTTGAGGGTGTCACGTTAGACACTGACAGCGGCAAGGTAACGATTGCTGAGGACGCAGTGAAAGACGGTTCTACCGTAACGGCAAAAGCCAATGACGGTACGCAGGACTCAGCGAATGCGACCGTGGTTGCGAAAGATGTGACTGCCCCGAGTGCGCCGACGGCGACAGCGGAAGAGAACGGTGATGTCAGCATTACGCCACCGGCGGATGTGGATACGAAGTCGGTTGAAGTTAAGTTTACCGATGAGAACGGTGCGGAACAGACTGTGACCGTGAACAAGAAAGATGACGGTACTTGGGAGTTGGCGGCACCGGTTGAAGGTGTCACGTTAGACACTGACAGCGGCAAGGTAACGATTGCTGAGGACGCAGTGAAAGACAACGGAAAAGTGACGGCGACGGCGAAAGACGTTGACGGCAATACCTCTACACCGGCAGAAGTGACGGCGAAAGACACCAATGCGCCGGCAGCACCAAGTGCGGTTGCGGAAGAGAACGGCGATGTCAGCATTACGCCACCGACGGATGATGATACGCAGTCGGTTGAAGTGACATTCACCAAACCGGATGGTACGGAAGCAACGGTGACGGCGAACAAGAAAGACGATGGTACCTGGGAGTTGGCGACACCGGTTGAAGGTGTCACGTTAGACCCGAATACCGGCAAGGTAACACTTGACGAAAGTGCGGTGAAAGACAACGGTAAAGTGACGGCGACGGCGAAAGACGTTGACGGCAATACCTCTACACCGGCAGAAGTGACGGCGAAAGACACCAATGCGCCGGCAGCACCAAGTGCGGTTGCGGAAGAGAACGGTGATGTCAGCATTACGCCACCGACGGATGTGGATACGAAGTCAGTTGAAGTTAAGTTTACTGATGAGAACGGTGCGGAACAGACTGTGACCGTGAACAAGAAAGACGACGGTACTTGGGAGCTGGCGGCACCGGTTGAAGGTGTCACGTTAGACCCGAATACCGGCAAGGTAACGATTGCTGAGGACGCAGTGAAAGACGGTTCTACCGTAACGGCAAAAGCCAATGACGGTACGCAGGACTCAGCGAATGCGACCGTGGTTGCGAAAGATGTGACTGCCCCGAGTGCGCCGACGGCGACAGCAGAAGATAACGGTGATGTCAGCATTACGCCACCGGCGGATGTAGATACAAAGTCAGTTGAAGTTAAGTTCACCGCTGAAGACGGCACCGAGAAAACCGTGACCGTGAACAAGAAAGACGACGGAACATGGGAGCTGGCGGCACCGGTTGAAGGTGTCACATTGGAAGCGGGTACCGGCAAGGTAACGATTGCTGAAGAGGCGGTGAAAGACAGTACGGAAGTCAAAGCGACAGCCAGTGATGCGGATGGTAATGAATCGAATGAAGTTAAGGTTGAAGCGCCTACAATTCTTTTACCGGCTCAGCCGATAGTTACTTTAGTTAGTGATACTGGATTTAGTTCAGCTGATAAGATAACGAACAATGGCATGATTAATGTTTCTAATTTAGAGGAAGGAACAACCCGAGAATACAGTATTGATGGTGGTAATACTTGGATAGTAATTCCAGGGATTACAGGAAATACTGCTACTTTTGAATTAGCGGAGGGAACATATCCTTCTATCTTAGTTCGTCAAAATAAAGATGGGCAGTCTTCTGTAGTTGGTAGTTTGAATGATGTCTTTATTGATAAAACTCCACCTGTAATACCAGAATTAAAATTAGCCCAAATATCCGATAGTGGGTACTCTGATACAGATAATATTACTAATGTTAAACAACCGACTTTAGAGGGGGTTACTGAACCAGGTACTACGGTGAGAATTTATGTTGATGGCTCTTATTATGCTGATAAGGCTAATGATACAGGTAAATTTAGTATTAAAATTACTAAAGATATGAGCGATGGTCAAAAGTTTCCATTAGTTATGGCGGTTGATGCAGCAGGTAATGCAAGTACAGCTACGCCGGCGGATCCTACAAAATGGACAGAAGGAAAGCCATTTATTGTAAATCTTTCAGCTGAACAGCCAATTATTAATCAGGAGGGATATGGTACTGTTACTGTTGAAACGAACGATCAACAAGCTTATAAATTAACTACTTTTTACTTTGATACTGCAGGTAACAAACAAACAGCTGTCTCTACAAAAGGTACTGATGGAAATTGGAACTTTACTTTTAGTGGTCCACAACCTGCTGGAACATTTGATTCTAAAACTGGAAAAATGACTTTTGCTGAGGGAGTCATTCAATCTGGTTCAACTGTGGAAGTGAAGTTGGAGGACAATGCGGGCAATATTGCAGATGCAAGTAGAAAATTGTTATTTAATCCAGTGTTTGCCGAGAGAATAGCTTCGATTGAATATTTTGAAAACTCTTTGATAAGTGATGTCTTAGGAAAAGTTACTGCCACCGATAAAGATAATCAGGTTGTACAATATCGCTTTTTGAATGATGATGGTACAGAGACTAATATCAGTAAAGATGGGCGTTATTTAATATCCAGTGGTGGAGAGTTTGCCTTAACTGAGAATGGAGGGGGGCTAACCTCAACGTCAGCAAACATAAGTACTAGAGATAGTAATGATTTTGAAACCGCTCCAAATAAATTTGGTCCTTATAAGGTTATTGCGATTGATCAAACTGGTTTGAAATCTAAGCCTATTGATGTTGATTTTACAGTACAAAATGTATTGGCAATTAGGACATTATGGGTGGACTTAAATGATAGAAATGGCGCTAATTGGGAGGGAACTATTGCTTCTGCTGATACAGCTAATAAGAATTTCCAATTTACTAGTGAAAACTCTGATAAAATTTTGATTGGTTATAATGAAGCAGGAAAAGCAGAAACTGGTTTAGGTATTGGTAATATTGAACGAGGCGCTGTTTTGAATACGCTAGACGGAGATGATTATGTTAAGCTCTCTCAAAGTGTCGGTAGTAACAATATGGACGGCGGGATTGCTCTTGGAAATGGTAATAATACTTTACTGATTGGTAATGATATTATTGGAGGAACTAACAGAAGTTGGGTTACTTCAGGAGATGGAAACGATACTATTATTGTAGGGGATTTTTCTAGTATTTTTAATGATCGTGATGATATTCAAAATGCAACAATACTAACTGGAGCTGGTAATGATACTTTACGTTTACAGGGGGGCGATGTTAAATCTAGCAGTATTATTGATATGGGAAGTGGCAATGACTCTATTATAATTACTGATAATGGAACCGCTTTACGAGCAGATCAAAGTTTAGACGCTAAAGCTACCTATACTGGTAGGGATTTTGGGGGGCATATTTATGACAGTACTATTATTTTAGGGGCTGGTGATGATACATTAACTACCTATAATTATTTACAGGATGCTACGATTATCGGAGATACCGCAAATACACCGATTGCACTAGATAGCTCTCCGTATACACCAATAGGGAATCCTAGAGATGTTAAAGATTCAGGAATATCCTCTTTAACTGGAGATGACACTGTTATTTTAGGGGTCAATGCTGATGGCAGTCGGAACGGAAAAGGGATTATGTATTACTCTTCCAAAATTGATTTAGGTGGGGGAAATGATACCCTTATTGTTGACCAGATTCGTGATAACTCAAAAGTTTATATGGGAGATGGTAATGACTCTGTGACTATCACTAAAACGTTTGGACGAGGAGATGGCTCTGCATTAGTCGATATGGGAGCCGGTAATGATACCTTGACTTGGAGTGGTAATGCTGGGATGGGATATAATGATCTTGGCTCGTTTAATAGTAAAATGCTTGGTGGAACAGGTATTGATAAATTAATTGTAGATAGCAATGTTGCTTCAGGTAATGATGTGATCTCTCATATTTCTACAGTTAATTTCACTGGCTTTGAACAGATTCAACTGAAAAATCAAGCAGTTTTAGATATTCGTTATGGTGATTTGTTTAATGATAATACTCGTGAAGGTAATTTCTATGTTATGGGAGGAAGCACAAATAAAGTTGATTTAGGACAAAGTAATTGGAATAATGACGGAGTGGCTAAGATTAGCTTAGTGGATAATGGTGCTGTTGGAAATAGTTATTACAATGGTAGTTGGGTTAAGCAGTCATCGACGACAGTTGAGGGAATCACTTACGATATATATCGTCATAATAGTGCAGCCAGTAGTTCTGATAACGATGTTTATATCCAACAAGGCATTATCGTTATCTAACCGATAACCTATTTTAAATAACCTCAAACCGCACTTTTAGCAATAAAAGTGCGGTTTTTTACAGGGTTTGAAAAACAAAAAAATAATCAAAGATTATTGATATGTTGTATATGGAAAGTTCCGGCTGTCTATTTTATTGATGGTAATGATCTTTTATGTAAAACCTGCGGTTATTGTCGCTAAAACCTGATAATTTTAATTCCAATTCAAAATTATAACTATTGGTTATTATTTTGAATGTTTTTGCATAAATGATTAACAATGAAACAGGAGAGCCGACTATGCCAGTGAATAGAATGGCAAATAATAAAAATTTATGTTTGAAATCGTTTGCCGAAAATCAACCGACAGATATGCCGAGAATTTGGGCGATGAATGGCGCACTGAAGATTGCGCCGTCACAGCAAAATTCAACGGAATTGAAGATTCAGTTGACGGATAGCCAAGGCGAAGCGCAAACAGTGATACTGACAAAAAATGTAGAGAACCAATGGATCAGGAGCGATAGAATACAAAATAGCAAACCGAGCGGATTATCGGTTGATCCTAAAAGCGGTGAAGTGACAATTGAGAAAAAGTTTTTGCTTTTCGGTTCAAAATTGATTGCTCATGACACTAACGGCAAGATAACGCAAGTTGAAACTAATGTGTTGTTCCAGCCGGTATTTAGTCAAGCAACAGCTTCATTCAAGTATTTTGAAAATCATTTAATCAAAAATCCGATCGCAACAATCGCTGCGACAGATGAGGATAATAAAATCAAAGAATATTTATTTGTTCACACTAATGGCGCTATGAGTGCCAGAAGTGAAGACGGTAAATATGCGATTAATACAAAAGGCGAGATTTATTTGACGGTATCCGGTGGTGGCGCGTTAATCAGCACAAACAGTAAACTCAGCCAAGTTGACAGCAATGATTATGAAACGTCCACAAATCAGTTTGACAATTATAACATTATTGCGGTCGATCAAACCAATTTGAAATCATATGCGATTACCGTCGATTTCACCGTGAATAATGTGTTGGCAATCCCACATTTATACAATAATACTAACGGTGTTGATTCATCCGGGCAGAATTTTTCTCAGGATACTAACAATCAAAGCTACCAGTTTACGAGTAATAATGAAGATAAGGTTTTGGTGGGGTATAACGAAAATGGTAGCGCTGTAACGGGATTAGGGGAAGGAAATATCGAAAGAGGTGCTGTACTTTCTACTTTAGAAGGTGATGATTATGTCAAACTTTCTCAAAGTGTGGGCAGTAACAATATGGACGGCGGGATTGCTCTTGGAAATGGTAATAATACTTTACTGATTGGTAATGATATTATTGGAGGAACTAACAGAAGTTGGGTTACTTCAGGAGATGGAAACGATACTATTATTGTAGGGGATTTTTCTAGTATTTTTAATGATCGTGATGATATTCAAAATGCAACTATATTAACGGGAGCTGGAAACGATACGCTGATTTTACAAGGGGGCATTGTTGCTGATAAAACCATTATTAATATGGGAGAAGGTGATGACATAGTTTCTCTAACAGATACTGGTATTGCACTGAAAGCAGATCAGAGTTTGGATGGTAAAGAAACAAATACAGGTCTTTCTGAAGCGGGTACATTGCGAGAGGATAGTATCATTATCTTAGGTGCTGGAAATGATAAATTAAATATTGATAAAGATATTACATCATCTATAGTGATTGGAGGAAAGGTAACATCAACAGGGTATTTAATTGATAATAAGTATCAATATGATACAGAAACAGCGCCGAATCTTAAAGATGATGGTGCGGATAATGGTATTGATATTGTTACTGTCGGAACGACGGTAACTAACTCAAAAATTTATCTTGGAGGTGGAAATGATGAGATGACTGTTGGAAGTTACGTCGATAACTCTACAATTAATATGGGTAACGGTGATGATACCGTAACCATTAAAGGCATTGTACAAAGCGGTACACAGATTAATATGGGTGATGGTAATAACGTTCTGACTACGGAAGGTGTAAATAATGCTTCAAGTATTACTTTCGGTAGCGGCAATGATTCATTAACGATTAAATCCCAATTGGGAGTTGGTGCTGGAAATCCAACCATCTCAATGGGTGCCGGTGATGATATTGTCACTTGGGGCGGTACAACTATTTCGAGTACAAATCCGATCGACGGTGGTGAAGGTAAAGATACCTTGATCTTGACGACTATCACCAATACGCATACTGGTAGTACCAATAATCCAACGAATTTAGGTTCATCACAATTCAAAGGCTTTGAAGTGATTGAAATGAAAAATCCAGGTAACTCGGTTGATATCCGTTATTCTGATTTGCTGCGTGATACGACTAATGATGGTCCACTGTATATTAGAGGTGTGGCTGGAAGTAAAGTCGATTTAGGTCAGAATAATTGGAATAATGATTCTGTAGGCAGTAGCAACCTCAATGATGGCACAGGTCGTTGGACTAAAGGAAGTACAACCAATGTAGATGGCGTAAGCTATGATATTTACCACCATTCAACAGCAGGAACAGATACATCTAACGATGTTTATATCCAAACCGGTATTATCGTTATCTAACCGATAACCCACGTTAACTAACCTCAAACCGCACTTTTAGCAATAAAAGTGCGGTCTGGGCAGGGTTATTCGGGCTTGTAACTCGCCACTGCGATAAAATTCAGTCGCTGTTGCGGATCATTAAACAGCTTGAACATTTTCTTAAAGGTCGGAAAATTTTGTTTTTTCAGTGCGTTGCGTATAATTTTTAGTGTGCCATTTATACCTTCATCATAAATTATGCCTTTCGGTGACAGCAGGGTCATGCGGGCATGAATCGACTCACAGCGGGCAAAACCGCACTCACGGAATAACTCCAACCAATTATGTTGACTTAACGGTGTGACGCTAATATTAATCGCATGGCGTAGTTTTTCCAATATTTCAGGATCTTTATCACGCGTTAGCATTACATCATGAGTCAGCAGAACGCCGCCCGGTTTCAGCACGCGAAAATACTCACTGATTGCTTTGCGTTTTGCTTCCAACGGCAGCATGGTCAACATCGCTTCGTTAATCACCACATCAAAACGGTTGTCGACAAACGGCAATTTGGTAGCATTGGCACGGCGCACATGGATTTTATTCTGCAAGCCGTGGCGCTGAATATTGGCTTCGGCTTTAATCAATGCCTGCTCGTCCAAATCAATCCCCTCGATTTGGCAGCCGTATTGTTTTGCCAAACCGATTGCAGTGGTCGCCATATTGCACGCCACTTCCAACACTTGCGTTTCCGCACTGAAATTGCCGCGTTCAATCAGCCATTCGGTGGCGCGCCGTCCGCCCGGGCGCAGACGGGTTTTGCCCAAACGGGCGAGGAAGTTATGTCCGACTTCGTCTTTTTTCATACTGATTGCCTTAAAGATATATTGCAAATAAGGCTTATCATAAAGAAGTGCGGTTTGTTTTACAAATAGAAATTATTATTATTTTTGAGGCGGAAAAAATGCCTCGAACAGAGGCATTGATAGAAAAGCAATTCAATTAACGCGTGCCATACACCACAATGGTTTTGCCGTGGGCGGAGATCAGGTTTTGATCTTCCAACATTTTTAGAATTCTGCCGACGGTTTCGCGCGAACAACCTACGATTTGCCCGATTTCCTGACGGGTGATTTTGATTTGCATGCCGTCCGGGTGGGTCATCGCCTCCGGCATTTTCGCCAGATTAAGTAAGGTTTGTGCGATACGTCCGGTCACGTCCAGAAACGCCAGATTGCTGACTTGCTTCGAGGTGTGCTGTAAGCGTCTTGCCAATTGTTCGGAAAGATACATCAATACTTCCGGGTTAATTTGAATCAATTGACGGAATTTTTTATAAGAAATTTCCGCCACTTCACAGGTGGTTTTGGCGCGAACCCAAGCGGTGCGTTCGCTTTCTTCTTCGAACAAGCCGATTTCGCCGACGAAATCCCCTTGATTGAGATAGGAGAGGATCATCTCTTTGCCGTCTTCATCTTTAATCGAGACCGACACCGTGCCTTTGATCAGATAATACAGGGTTTCCGCTTTTTCGCCGGCATGGATTAAGGTACTTTTTGCGGGATATTTGTGGATATGACAATGAGAAAGAAACCATTCCAGCGTTGGATCCGGTGAAGTTGGTTTTGTTGTGAATTGCTCTTGCATAGATACCTCTTTTAACTATGGCGACCGTAATTTTAGGCGGTTTATTTGCCTTGTAAAAATACTCTCTTATCTTTTATATCAATTGACTGGTGCAATTCAGACCACACCAGTACCGCATTGTCTGTTTCTAATTGGCGCCTCAGTCGTTCTTTTTTTTGCGCCAGCGTGAGTTCGGTAACACCGTAATCGGTGCCTTCGCGCAAAATAAAAGACTCGAGAATATTCTCAAGGGTTTGCGCATTTAATTCTTGCCAAGGAATCAGCATAGTAACCCTATTTTAGCAAGGACGCAAATAGCGGCCATTGTTGCGTAAATTCGGCGTGGCTACTGCGGCGGAAATTAGTGCGCACATAGCGTAAAAACTGCCCTTCACAAAAGGTAACCAAATGGGCGGCAATCACTTTTTCGTCAATGGCAAAGGCTTTACCGCCGCGCAGACGCTGCATTTGCAGAATATTGTTAAACTGGAGTTCCAGCCCGTCGAAAAATTTGACGATCCGCACTTTGAGCGCCGGATCTTCAAACATCAAAGCATGCCCGCTTAACACCCGCGTCATGCCCGGGTTTTTGCGCGCAAAATCCAGAATCATCTGCATAATATTGTGAATGCGTGTCACAGTATCGGTATCGTTTTTGATCGATTGTTTGATACGGTGGAGTAAATTCTCTTCGATCAGATCGATCAGCGCTTCGAACATTTTGGTTTTACTCGGATAGTAGCGGTAAAGTGCGGCTTCGGATACGCCCACTTCCGCTGCCAAACGGGCGGTGGTGATCCGTTCCATGCCTTTTTCCGAATGCAACAGATGTGACAGTACCGTTAGCACTTGCTTACGCCGTTCTTTAATGCTGCGTTTTTCGCTGTTTATTGCCGGGGTTTTGACTGTGTTACTCATCGAATCAGCTTTTTCCCGAATGCCCGAAGCCGCCTGCACCGCGTTCGCTTTGTTCGAATTCCGTCACCAGATTAAACTCGGCTTGCACCACCGGCACAAATACCAACTGGGCAATGCGGTCACCGACTTCCACCGTGAACGGTTCTTTGCCGCGGTTCCACAGCGAGACCATCAACGGACCTTGGTAATCGGAGTCGATTAAGCCGACTAAATTACCTAGCACGATACCGTTTTTATGTCCTAAACCGGAGCGGGGTAAAATTACCGCCGCCAGATTGGGATCGGCAACGTGAATTGATAAGCCGGTCGGAATCAGCTTGGTTTCGCCCGGATTCAGAGTGAGCCGCTGTTCTAACAAAGCACGCAGATCCAAACCGGCTGAGCCGGGGGTGGCATAACTCGGCAACGGAAATTCGCTGCCGATACGCGGATCTAAAATTTTAACGTCGATTTTTTTCATGGGTTTTATCTTCTCGTTATTAAGCCGTTTGAGTAAGGCGGTATTGTTGCACGATTAAGTCTGCCAGTTGCTGACTTAAACGGTATTTATCCGTGAGCGGTAACTGTTGCTGCCCGGTTTTCCATAACACGCTCAGGGCGTTTTGTTCGCTGTTAAAGCCTTGTCCCTGCGCGGCAACATCGTTGGCGCAAATCATATCCAGATTTTTAGCGTGTAATTTTTTCAGTGCATATTCTTCCACCGCTTGGGTTTCGGCGGCGAAACCGACCACAAAAGGACGGTTGTCCGATAACGCTGCCACCGCGGCAATAATATCCGGATTTTTCACCAGTTTTAACAGCATTTGATCGCTGTCGTCGGTTTTTTTGATTTTTTGCGCAGCAACCGTTTGCATGCGGTAATCGGCGACTGCCGCGCAGCCGATCACAATATCTTGCCGAGGCGCAAGGGAAAGGGTGAGATCGTGCATTTGTTGTGCCGATTCCACATCATAACGTTGCACATTTTGCGGTGTCGGCAGATTAACCGGTCCGGCAATCAAACTGACTTCCGCCCCTTGCTCGGCAAAGGCGCGTGCCAGTGCAAAGCCCATTTTGCCGGAGCTGTGGTTGCTAATAAACCGCACCGGATCAATCGCCTCGCGGGTCGGGCCGGCGGTAATCGCCACGTTCAAACCGGCAAACGGCTGTGCCGACCGCACTTGGCATAGCTTCGCAATTTCGGCAAAAATTTCGCTCGGTTCGGACATGCGCCCTGCGCCGACATCGCCGCACGCCTGTTCGCCGGAATTCGGACCGATCAGCTGAACGCCACGTTGTTGTAACATATTGAGATTCTGCTGTACCACTGTTTGGCGATACATTTGTTGGTTCATTGCCGGCGCGAGTAAAATCGGTGCGTTGGTCGCCAAACAAACTGTAGTCAGTAAATCATTCGCCATGCCCGTTGCCAATCGCGCAGCAAGATCCGCCGTTGTTGGTGCGATGACGATCAGATCCGCCCATTTTGCCAACTCAATATGCCCCATTGACAATTCGGCTTGCGGATCGAGCAGGGAATCGGCGACCGGATTGCCGGAAATCGCCTGCAAGGTCAGGGGCGTGATAAAATGGCTCGCCGCCTTGGTCAACACCACCCGCACTTCCGCATTCGCTTTGCGCAGCAGGCGGATCAGCTCAATGCTTTTATACGCGGCAATGCCGCCGCTAATGCCGATGACAAGATGTTTTCCGTTCAGACTGTGCATGTTATTCCCTGTTAAATTCGCTCGATTTTGCGCATTTATTTTACTGTAATTTTTCGCCTTCGGCTAATTGTTCGCGAGTGTAACGTGGCAAAAAACGTTAAAAATTAAAATTTGGATTCCAGATCGCAAAAATTCTGTGCGCCGGTTCTCTTTTTGCCCCTTTTCAGCCATTGTGATAGAAAATAAGTTAAAGGAAAAAATAAAGAAAATGAATGAGTTAATGCCGCGGGAAAAGTTGTTGCAATATGGCTGCGAAGCTTTATCCGATCAGGAACTATTGGCAATATTTTTACGCACCGGGATTAAAGGCTGTCCGGTGATGGAACTGGCACAGCAGGTGCTGCAACATTTCGGCTCGTTGCGACGCTTGTTGAACGCCGATCAACAGGCATTTTGCCGAATGAGAGGCTTGGGCGTGACCCAATTTATCCAATTACAGGCGAGCAAAGAGATGACAAGACGCTATCTACAGCAGGAGTTACAGTATCAAATTCAGTTTAATGATTCGGATAACGTGCGGTTATACTTGCAAAGCGAGCTGGAGCAGCGCCAACGCGAAGTGTTTCTGGTGCTGTTTTTGGACAGCCAGCACCGCCTGATTAAGCAAGAACAGATGTTTCTCGGCAGTATCAACAGCGCCTATATCCACCCGCGCGAGATTGTCAAAACCGCACTTGACTGCAACGCGGCGGCATTGATTTTGGCGCATAATCATCCGTCCGGTATCGCTGAACCAAGCGACGCTGATCGCGACATCACGCGCAAGATCCAACGCGCCTGTGAGTTGATCGACGTGCGGGTGTTGGATCATTTTGTGATCGGGCACGGTTGTTACCGTTCTTTTTGCGAGCTGGGCTGGCTATAAAACGAAGCGGATCAATGATCCCGTCAACGATCCTTTGTCGGAGAAAAATACAATTTAATCGGTTTTTCTGCTTGAGTCGTGATAAAAAAATGGTATAATCCTCCACCTTTAATATTGGCGTGGGTCGGGTTATGTACCTGACGAGGTTACCGCTAGCGGGATCCGAACCACGAAGCTCGAGCTAATTAAGTTTTATTGGAGAATTAACCATGTCTAGAGTCTGTCAAGTCACAGGCAAGCGTCCGGCAGTTGGCAACAACCGTTCGCACGCAATGAACGCGACTCGTCGTCGTTTCTTACCTAACCTTCACACCCACCGTTTCTGGGTTGAAAGTGAAAACCGTTTCGTAACTTTGCGCTTAACTGCGAAAGGTATGCGTATTATTGATAAAAAAGGCATCGATGCAGTGTTAGCTGACTTGCGTGCCAAAGGCGAAAAATTCTAAGGATCTGAATTATGGCAAGCAAAGGCGCACGTGAGAAAATCAAACTGGTTTCTACTGCTGAAACAGGTCATTTCTACACTACAACCAAAAACAAACGTAATATGCCTGAGAAAATGGAGATCAAAAAATATGATCCTGTTGTTCGCAAGCACGTTATTTATAAAGAAGCAAAAATTAAGTAATTTTTGTTACTAACGAAAAAGCCCGATTTAAGATCGGGTTTTTTTATGCCTGTGATTCGGATTAAATATGGTATGATTTGCCGCATTCGAATAAAGCAGGGCTATAAAGTGCGGTCAGAGAAAAAAGGGGCGAAACATGAGCGAATACAATCAATTAAAACTGGCGTGGGCGTGTCGGCGCGGGATGTTGGAGCTGGATTTTATGATTATGCCGTTTTACCAAAACTGTTTCGCACAACTGTCCGAGGCGCAAAAGGCAACGTTTGTCGAATTATTGGACTATAGCGATCCCGAGTTGTTCCGGTGGCTGATGAACCAGCAAACCGCACCGACTCCCGCGCTGGATGAGATGGTGAAGTTGATTCAAGCCCATTTAAGCAAAAATTAAGAAATAATTAAGATAATTTTTATAAAAATTGAACTTTTAAAAAATGCCGCACTCTAATTCATTAGACCGACCTGCTGTCATTGCAATTGGATTGTTAGCGTACTATGAGGTAAGGAGATTCACTTCTGATGAGTGAACAACTAACAGATCAGGCTCTGGTAGAAAAGGCACAGCAAGGGGATAAAAAAGCATTTAATTTGTTGGTCGCACGCCATCAGAATAAAGTTGCCGGGTTATTGACGCGCTATATTTCGCCGAACGATATCCCGGATGTGGTACAGGAAACCTTTATCAAGGCTTACCGCTCTTTGGAACTGTTTCGCGGCGACAGCGCATTTTATACATGGCTGTACCGGATTGCGGTGAATACGGCGAAAAATTATCTTACCGCGCAAGGGCGGCGTCCGCCCAGCGAAGATATTCAGGCGGAAGATGCGGAAACCTATGATGCGGGTGATAATTTAAGAAACGTAGACACCCCGGAAAACTTGATGTTGTCGGCGGAATTGAAAAAGGTGGTATTCGAAACCATTGCCGCCCTACCGGAAGAATTAAAAACCTCAATTACATTGAGGGAGTTAGAGGGATTGAGTTACGAAGAAATTGCTGAGATTATGGATTGCCCGGTCGGAACGGTTCGTTCGCGGATTTTCAGGGCGCGCGAAATTATCGATGGTAAAATTTCACCTCTGATTCATTAATATGAAGACCTATTGGATTAAATCAAAGAAATAGCGGAGTAGATTAAAATGCAAAAAGAGTTACTTTCAGCTTATCTGGACGGGGAATATCAAAACGATCATTTGCTTGATACCCTGTGTCAAGATGAAGAACTTCAGCAAGCATGGAATCGCTACCATTTGGTTCGCAGTGTAGTCCGTCAAGAAACGTCGGTGTTCTTAGACGCGGACTTTACCGCAAAAATGGCAAGTTTAATTGAAGCAGAGCCAACCCTGCAAGCGGCACTGCAACCAGTGTCGCCACAGGCTGCGGCATTACCGTTAATGCAAAAATTGAAAAATTGGCTTAGTCCGTTCACCCAAGTGGCGGTTGCCGCCAGTGTTTGCTTAGTGGCGGTATTCGGGGTGCAATCCTACCTGCAAAGCGAGAGCGGCGTGGTGATTGCGGAAAATCCGGTGCTGCAAACCCTGCCGTTTACCGATAGTATCCAACAAGTGAGTTATAATGCGCCGAGTCAGGAAGTGCCGACCCAAGCGCAAATGGAACAGCAAAGCAAACGAATTAATATGATGTTGCAAAATTATGAATTGCAGCGCCGTACCAGTCAGCCGCTGAGTGCTTCTGCGACACATGAATAAGTCTGTTGTTGTCAAAAATTTTTCACCACCGTTCGGTGGTGAATTTGTTTTAGCCGTTTTGAGTTTACACGAATGATGAAGCCATTAAAATTACTGATGTTATTGACAGTAATGTTACCGTTGCCGCTGGCGGCAGAGGTGCAGTCTGAACAAAATATGCCGCTGTCACCGTCGCAAGATACCGCGCCGCGCCATAGCTTGTTAGCGCAGCTGCAGCAGATGACGCAAGCGTGGCGCAGCAGTAATTATGAAATGTCGTTCATTCAGATTTTACCTTCCCAAGTCAACAGTTACCAATACCGTCACGTTTTTTCCAATCAGCGCCACTATGCGCAACTTTCGGCGCTGGACGGGGTGCAGCAGGAAATTATCCAGCGCGATGAAATTATCAGCTACTACGGCGGCGGTTATCAGCCGTTCAGTATTCGCGGCAGCCATATTCTGGATAATATTCCGAATGTGGCTTATGCGGATTATCAACGCTTGCAACACTATTATGATTTTATCGATGCCGGTAAAACCCGGGTGGCGGATCGGATCGCGCAAGTGATTCGCCTGCTACCGAAAGACGGCTTCCGCTATCAGTATGTCCTGTGGTTGGAAGAGCAGAGTAAGCTGTTGTTGCGCAGCGATATGTTGGATCGCAACGGCGAATTGCTGGAGCAATTCCGTGTGATTGATTTGCAACAAAGCAGTAATGCGCATAGTCTGATCGGCTTATTGCAACAGCTGAACCTGCCGCCGCTGATCAGTGTGCAAGGGGAAGCGGAAGCACAGCCGACCTGGACGCTGACCTGGCTGCCGCCGGGATTTGAATTGGTCAAGCATGAGCGCTATGAAACCGAGATCGGTTCGTTGGAAAGTGCAATGTTCAGTGACGGGCTGTTCTCATTCAATTTATATATCAATCATGATATTCGTGATCAGCTCGGTGAAAATTATTGGCAGCAGGCGGGCAACACCATTTACAGCGAAACCCAGGGTAACCGTGAGGTTACGCTAATCGGGCAAATTCCGTTGCTCACGGCTAAACAAATTGTGAAAGATCTGCGCTTTGATACCGGAGCAAACTAAACATGTTAGTCGAAACTGCACGGGTACTGGATTATCGCAACGGCATTGCCAGTGTGCGCTGTGAAACCAAAAAAGGTTGCAGTGGTTGCGCCGCGCAAGCCGGTTGCGGTGCGGCGGCGCTGTCGGAACTGAACGGCAGTAAAAACGAAGGCAGCTTGCTAGTTGAGCTTGCCGTGCCGGAGCGGTTGCAAAAAGGCGATCTGATCGAAATCGGCTTGCAGGAAAAATCGATGATTTTATCGGCGCTGCTGTTGTATATCGTGCCGCTGACCGCACTTTTGCTTTCCACCTTGATCGGTTCGCTGTATGTAGAAAATGAGTTGTTGCTTGCACTGTTCATAGTGGCGATGACCGCACTTGCCTTTGTCGCTATCAAAAAAATCGGTGCGCGCTTAAGCCGCCAAGCGCTGTATCAACCGATTTTTCTACGAACGTTAAATAATAACCCAGACCGCACTTTGGCTTAATCCGCCTGATACCAAATCTTATTGATATACCAAAACGCCTCGCCGGACGGGGTGTGCACCTTGATTTCATCATCAACCGCTTTGCCGATTAAGGCGCGCGCCACCGGTGAGTCAATCGAAATCCAGTTTTTATGCGGATCAAATTCATCACAGCCGACAATGCGGTACTGTTTCACCTCGCCCGCCGGATCTTCCAGTTCAACCCAAGCGCCGAAAAACACCTTGCCCTCTTGCTTTGGGTGATAATCGACGATTTGCAATACATCCAAACGCTTGCTTAAAAATCGCACGCGGCGGTCAATTTCGCGCAAACGGCGTTTGCCGTAAATATATTCCGCATTTTCACTGCGATCGCCCAACGCCGCCGCCTCGGAAACCGCCTGTGTGACTTTTGGGCGTTCCTCACGCCAAAGAAATTTCAGTTCTTGATCAAGCGTATTCCAGCCGTTGCGTGTAATATAATTTGATTTTGCCATTGTTGATATTGCCAATTATTTTATCGTGCGCCCATCATAACACAGTTTTAATCGGCTTTTTAACGCGCTGATGAATACGCAGAAAAACGGCTAAACTCATAAAAATAATGAAACCACTGGCAAGATAAATCGGCATTGTGCTATTAAAATACTGAACAATCCAACCGCCGGATAATGCCGCTATCGGAATGGCGAAATAGGAAATAAGCCGAGTGACCGCAATGACACGGCTTAAAATAAAAGGTGCGGTCACTTTTTGTCGATAAGTGAAAAAGGTCACCACAATAACGGATTGTACCAATGAGGATAATGCCCAAAATAAGGCATGGGTTACCGCACTTGGTGCAAAAATTAAGCTCAAACTACACAAACCGATAATCAACGAAGCCGTAGCAATAATCGTAATATCACTGAATTTCCCAATAATAACACCGCCTATTTTTGCCCCAATCACTGCGCCAAAACCGATTAAAATAAATAGAAAAGAGAGATCTTGTTCGGCAAGGTTAAATTGATGGGAATAAATCCAAATTAAATTTGGAAAAATCAAGCGTATGCCGATATTAATAAAGAAAAACAGTATCGCAATATTGCGCAATTCCGTTTGTTGATAAACATAGTGCACGCCCTCATAAAACGCAGTAAAAATTCCTTGTATCGATATCGTTGCTTTTTGCAAGTGCGGTTGATAGGCAATTAAGCCAATGGAAATAAAAGAAATTAAATAGCAAAAAGCAATAAATAACAGTAAACTATTCTTCTCGACACTCAACAAAATAATGCCTAATAAAGCCGGCGCAATAATCCCAACCAAGCTATCAATCATACCGATATTGGCATTAACGTGCTGTATTTTTTCTTTCGCAAACAGATCGGGAATAATGGCTTGAAAAATCGGGTGGTGAAATGCCGAAAGCGATGAAATTAAAAACCCAAAGAACAGCAGAATAGTGATATTTTGTTCAATGCCGATAGCAATAAACAGGCATAATGCACAAATCGCACATAGCAATTCACACCACATAATCAATTTTTTTCGGTTAAGCCAATCGCCCAGCACGCCAGAAAACGGAGTAAGCAACAGATAAGGCACAATATTCAGCGCGTAGGAAACAGAAACCGTTAAGGCTGAACCCGTCAGATCCAGCACCATCAATGGAATTAAAAACGAAGTAAGCCAAAAACCTAAACTGCTGTGAAAATAAGATAATGTGAGTTTGTTCATACATTTTGTTTTATAATCAGTAAAAAACTAAGATTAATAATGACAAGCGTTTTGTTCAAATCGAAACAGTTAAGAAAGTTTTAAACGGTGATAAAAAGATGGCAATAAATCAAATAGCTAGCGCGTTAGGCAATAAAATTCGTTTATCCATGTTATTACTAATGCTTGAAGGGCGGTATTTTACTGCTAAAGAGTTGGCATACAGTGCCGATATTCAACCTGCGGCAGCAACAGCGCATTTAAAAATTTTACTTGATAGTCAATTAATTAGCTGTTTTCCACAAGGGCGGTTTAAATATTTTGCTTTAGCAAATGAAGAAGTGGCACAAATTCTTGAAACCATGCTCTATCTTGCGCCAACGGTGAAAGTGAAACGAAAATTGCCGCAAGAAGCGATGTGTCAAGCACGTTTTTGCTACAATCATCTTGCCGGAAAATTAGGCGTGGCACTGTATCAAAAATTACATCATTTGCAATATATTCAAAGCACTAGTGACAATAAAGAGGTGCAAATTACCGCTCTTGGTTATAAATGGCTACAACAAGCCGAAATTTTACAATCGGGACAAAAGGTTAAACGTAAAATGGCAGTCAAATGCCTTGACTGGAGCGAAAGAACTCCTCACCTCGCAGGGCATTTAGGCACACTACTCGCAGAATATTTTGTTAAACAACAATGGGTTGTAAAACAAAGAGACAGCAGAATATTACATATCACCCCACTGGGCAGAACCGCACTTGTACAACAGTTTGGAATTGATTGGGATAGTTGAATAAGATTGGTTATATTAATTGTTTAATCTATAACACTATATCGCTTAGTCTAATATAAGAAATAATATTTTATCCCCGCGCTTTACTTTTAAATGCACGTCTTTAGATAAATTAAGGATTTTTCTAACCAAATGAATTTCTTGAGATGTATATTTTTTATTATTGACTAGCTCAATAACATCACCATTTTCCAAACCAAAAGAGTTTAAATAAATTTGATCATTATATACAAGCTCAATTAACCCATCATTATTTTTAACACCAATCATTCGTCGTGGCTCTGGGTCAGAATTAGATGACATTTCGTTATAGTAAAACTTTTGCTTAAAAGGATAAAAGATAAATCTATCAAACCGATCAAAGAAATCAAGACCTAATAGATTTTTATTTATCTTACTATAAATAAAATTCATCCTTTTAATCGGTGGCTCATTACCAAATTCTAAATCCTGTACAAAAACCAAGTCAGAAAATTCTGTTTTATTCATAAAATCAACTGAGTTTCTTATTAAGTTTTTATTATTATAGTTATTCACTATTATATGATTTTTGATAATAGGATCAAGAGATGAGTTGACTGCTCCCGTATCTAATGCAAAATGTAATGTAATCCACTGTTTATTCAGATCTTTAGACTTATTCTTTTTATATAATTTAAAATAAGGATAGTCGTCTGCTCTATAGCTTATAACATTTTTATAATCTTTCTTAATCTTTTTATCTTTATAAATATTCAACTTACCATTATGATTATCCACTTCCCAAATAAACTGGTTAAAAACATCAATACCTAAAATACCATCAATTTTTTCCCCAAGAACGGCTTCAAGATGACTAAGATCTAATGCAATAACTGCACTTGTATAAATTTGCTCTTGCCCTAAAAATATTGTTGGACTATGGTAGTATTGTATATCATTTTTATGATTATGTGCAGATATTAATTTGGTTACTGGCAAATAATAGTCTTGCTCTGTAATTTTTTTGCTGACTTCATCAGCAATTTTTGTATCTAAAACTGTGAAGCCACTCCCTGTATCAAGCATAAAACGGTATTTTTTTTGGTTAATAGAGACATCATATAAATAATATTCACTTTTAAAATCAGAACTATATATTAGTTTATCATTTGCTTTGGATAGTATAGGTACCATAACCAGTATACTAAATAAGAATTTAATTAAAATTTTCATATCATCTTTCATATGAATCTTGCCAAGTAATTTTTTCATTATATCCACCATATTTTAAAACTACCCCAACCACCAGAAATTTGTGTGTATTCGTTTAAGCTTAATATTTTCATACTATATCCTTCTAGATTTAGATAATAATTAAACTATCAAGATAACGATAGTTCTTTATGGTTATAATTATCTTCCTATGATAAAACTAGCCAGCATGCTCTTAAGAAGCGATTAATTGTTATTGATATTAATTTTTATTTCAGTGAGCCTGTTCACAAAATTATCTTTCAACAATTAAAGTTTTGTCGTTTAACTCTCTGTTTTATCTATAGATGTTCAAAAAATCAGCTCAGATTAGTGATAAACAATACCTAAAATCCCCGCAAAAAAAGTGATCTGCACCCCAAAAGTTGGACTGCAAAACTAACTGACTAAGGTGCAGATTTTTATGACTAAATATACCCAAGCATTTAAACAACACACAGTTGAATATTACTTTCAACATGCTCAATCTCTCAGTCAAACATCAAAACACCTTCAAGTTGCACCACGCTGTATTCGTCACTGGGTTGCACAATATCAGTATTCCGGTCTTGATGGGCTAGCCGTCCTACATATACCACGAAAATATAGGCTTGAAGATAAACTGAAAGCCATTGAATATATACAACACACCGAACTGACCTTTGACCAAATTGCACTGAAATTGGGCGTATCAAACGGCAGTGTTGTTTATCAATGGTTGCAACGGTTCAAAAAATTTGGCATAAATGGACTGATTGATAAACCCAAAGGACGACCAACCGTGAATAAACCCAAGAAACCCAAAAAACAGACAAAACCACTGACGGGTTTAGAAGAACTCGAACAAGAGAATCTGCGTTTACGCGCGGAGGTGGCTATTCTAAAAAAGTCGATAGAGTTATCCCTGAAAGACGAAGCCGAAAGGCAGAAATTGTTAAAGCCTTAAGCGGTGATTTTCCGCTTAATTTATTATTAGATATCATTAAGTTAGCCCGAAGCACTTACTTTTACCATCAACAACCGAAGACAGATAAAGAGGCCGATTTAAAAGCGGAAATCCGTCAAATTAAACGAGAGAATCCACAGTATGGCTATCGCCGAGTGACATTGGCACTCGGTACGGTCAATCACAAAAAGGTGCAACGTTTGATTCAGATTATGGGCTTACAGGTGAAAGGGAGGAAAAAACGGAAATATTGTTCTTACAGAGGTGAAGTGGGTCGAATTGCTGATAATCTGTTAGTACGTCATTTTACGGCGGAAAATGCTTACGAGAAGTTAGTGACCGATGTCACTGAATTCAAAGCGAAAGACGGCAATAAAGTGTATTTATCGCCGATTTTAGACTTATTTAATAATGAAGTGATTGCCTATCAACTTGGTCGTCGTCCAAACCGGGCGCCGGTTGAGCAGATGTTGCGACAAGCCGTGAATAAGCTCCCGAAGGAGGCAACGCCGATATTACATTCAGACCAAGGCCGGCAGTATCAAATGCCGTCTTATCGCAAGATATTGGCAGATAATCAAATTCAAATCAGTATGTCAAGAAAGGGAAACTGCTTAGATAATGGCGCAATGGAAAGTTTTTCGGCAGGCTGAAGACAGAATGTTTTTATGTTCGGCAATTTGATACGGCAGATGACATTGAGCAGGCTATTCATCAATATATGCAGTATTACAATACTGAACGAATTCAAGTAAGATTAAAAGGATTAAGCCCGATACAATATCGAACTCAATCCGTTCATTAAGCAGTCCAACTTTTTGGGGTCAGATCATGTCGAGGCGTTTTTTTAGCTGGTTTAGTGATTATTTTTTCAATAAATCACGGATTTCAGTCAATAATTTTTCTTCGGTCGAAGGTTCGGCCGGCGCTTCTTCTGCAGGCGGTTGTTCGCGTTTTAATTTGTTCAACGCTTTGATCATCATAAAGATGGCGAAGGCAACGATGATAAAGTCAAACACATTTTGGATAAATGCGCCGTAGTTTAAGGTGACAGCCGGGGTTTCGCCGACCGCTTGCTGTAACACGATATGCATATCTTTGAAATCCACGCCGCCGGTGAAAATGCCCAAAACCGGCATAACCACGTCGCCAACCAAAGAGCTGACGATTTTACCGAATGCACCGCCGATGATCACACCGACAGCCATATCGACCACATTACCGCGCATGGCGAATTCACGAAATTCTTTGAGCATACTCATAACCAAATCCTCTATTGAAATATAAAAATAAATTGTATAAAAGTTAATCAAAACAATATAGCTGCGTATTATAGTTATCCTTTGTCAGATGTAAAGTTATATTTTTTAAATTTTACATTTTAAATTACAAATCGATTTTTATCGAAAAATGAATAACTTTTAAATATCAAATAAAGAACGGCGTCGGTTGGAATAGTTTTTCGATTTCCGGCACTTGCTTTTTATCGTTTAGGAACAACACGACATGATCGTTGTCTTCGATGATTAAATGATTACCGGCGATTATCACTTGCTCATTACGTAAAATTGCGCCGATGGTACAGCCGCTTGGCAGTTTTAATTCGCTGATTTTACGCCCGACAATATGCGAGGTGTCGCGGTCACCGTGTGCCACGATTTCAATCGCTTCGGCATTACCTTTGCGTAGCGTCGCCACATTGCGCACGTCGCCTTTGCGCACGTGTCCGAGCAGGGCGGAAATGGTGGCTTGTTGCGGGGAAAAACCGATGTCAATGGTGCCGCCTTGAATCAGATTTAAATAGGCAATCCGTTGAATCAGCACCATTGCTTTGGTCGCACCCAGCCGTTTTGCCAACAGTGCCGCCATAATATTGGCTTCGTCGTCGCTGGTGAGCGCAATAAACACATCAATATTTTCAATATGTTCTTCAAACAACAGCGCTTGATCGGAAGCGTCGCCGGCAAACACCATGGTTTTCGACAATTTTTCCGCTAATTGCTCCGCCCGTTGCGGATTGCGTTCAATCAGTTTGACGCGGCAGCGATCTTCCAGGTATTTGGCAAGACCTGCGCCGATATTGCCGCCGCCGATAATCATCACCCGCCGATACGGGCGTTCCAAACGTTGCAATTCACTCATCACCGCACGGATATACGGCGTGGCACAGATAAACACCACTTCGTCACCGGCTTCGATAATGGTCGAGGCTTGCGGGCGGATATAACGCTCCTGACGGGTAATCGAAACAATGCGCGCGTCCAAGTGCGGTAAATGCTCTTTCAGTGCCGAAATGGCATAACCGACCAACGGACCGCCGTAGTAGGCTTTGACGGCGACCAAGCTAATCCGCCCGTCGGCAAAATGGGCGATTTGCAACGCGCCGGGATAATCAATTAAACGGGCAATGTCATCAATCACCAATTTTTCCGGTGCGATAATATGGTCAATCGGGATCACATCGGCTTGGAATAGCTTCTCTTTCTCGCGGATATATTCGTTTTCGCGAATACGCGCAATTTTGCTCGGCGTGCCGAATAGGGTGTAAGCGATTTGACAGGCGACCATATTGTTCTCATCGGAACTGGTAACCGCCACCAACATATCGGCATCGGCCGCGCCGGCTTCGCGCAACACGCGCGGTGACGAACCGTTGCCGAGAATGACGCGCAGGTCGAATTTATCTTGCAACGTATTTAACCGTTCTTGGTTGCTGTCAATCACGGTAATATCGTTATCTTCGCTGACCAAATTTTCCGCCAGCGTGCCGCCGACTTGCCCGGCACCGAGAATGATGATTTTCATACCTGTTTCTCTTGTTTTATGCTGTTTTGCTTAATTTAGCATAATAAAAACCGTCGCCGCCATCGGCTTGCGGTAAAAATTGCCGCCCGCTTGCCTCAGGCTGCCCGAAAATCACCTCTAGTTTTGCGTTGCGATGTTGTGCCAAAAACGCCTCGATTTGTTGCTGATTTTCTTGTTTCAGAACCGAACAGGTGGCATAAACCAAGGTGCCGCCGACTTTTAAGCGAGCCCAAAGTGCGGTCAGAATCTGTTGTTGCAGTTGGCTCAGTCCGTCAATATCTTGTGCCTGACGTAACCATTTAATATCCGGGTGGCGACGGATCACGCCGGTTGCCGAGCAAGGCGCGTCAAGCAAAATCCGATCAAACTGCACCCCGTCGGCGAGCCATTGTTGCGGCTGTGACGCGTCGCCGCACACAATTTCCGCCTGTTGGTTTAGCCGCCGTAGATTGTCTTTCACCCGTTGCAAACGGCCGGCTTCAATGTCCAACGCCATCACCTTGGCTTGCGGCGCACGCTCTAAAATATGGGTGGTTTTGCCGCCCGGCGCGGCACAGGCATCGAGCACTGTTTCACCGTTTTGTGGATCGAGCAGTAACGCCGCCCATTGTGCGTGGCTGTCTTGTACCGTCACCCAACCTTGCTCAAAGTGCGGTAGCTGTTTCACCCCGACCGCACTTTGCAAACGAATGGCGCAATCCGGCGTACCGCTTTCGGCGGCAATGCCTTGTGCATTCAGCAACCGTACATAATCTTGGCTTGAACAATGCCGTTGATTCACCCGCAGCCACATCGGCGGTTGTTGATTATTGGCTTCGACAATCTCACGCCATTGCTCCGGGTAATCTTGTTTTAAGCGATTAACCAGCCATTCCGGGTGCAGGGTTTGCCAATGCTTATCCACCACCGCCAAAATGGCGTCTTGTTCACGCAAAAAGCGGCGCAGAACGCCATTTAACAACGACCGGAAACCATCGGCTTTCAGGCTCTTGCCGGCGTTCACCACTTCATCAACCGCGGCATGCGACGGAATGCGCAGATACAGCAATTGATACAAGCCGACCAACAGCAGACAATGTACAATTCGGGTTTTGCCTTTCAGCGGTTTTTGCACCAATAAGCCGATAATCCGCTCTAAGCGCGGCAAAGTGCGGCATACGCCGAAACAGATCGCTTGCAGCAACGGCAGATCTTGCGCTTTCACGTGGTTTGCGGCTTCCGGTAACAGCGCCGACAACGATTTACCCTGATCGAGCACTTGCAGTAAAATCTGCGCCGCCGCGGCGCGGGCGGAAAGGGATTGGGATGTTTTGATTTTATTCATAATTAAGCCTAATTAAACCAAAGTGCGGTTGAGCGTAAACCACTCACGGCGCGAGTTGAGCAGATCCTGCGCGGACATCGGCTTTTTGCCTGCCGGTTGCAATTGGGTCAGGTTTAACACGCCGTCGGCGGTGGCAATTTGAATGCCGTGTTTGTCCGCCGCCAAAATCGTACCCGCCGGTTGATCCACATGCGGCAGCACATTGGCTTGATAGACTTTGATCGTTTGCGGCTGCCGTTTTTCATCTTCGGTGACAAAATAGCTGATCGGCCACGGGTTAAAGGCACGGATACAGCGTTCCAATTGTGCCGCCGGCAGTTGCCAATCCAGTTTGGCCTCTTCTTTGCTTAACTTTTGCGCATAGTTGCTGCTGTTTTCGTCCTGCTTTTCCGGCGTGAACTGTCCGTTGTCCAAATTATCTAATACCGCCAACAATGCGGGCGGCGCAAGCCGTGCCAGTTTATGGTACAACGAGGCGGACGTTTCGTCAGCCGCCAACGGGCAACGGACTTTGTGCAGCATATCGCCGGTGTCGAGGCCAAGATCCATCTGCATAATGGTGACGCCGCTTTCCGAATCGCCTGCCCAGACCGCTCTTTGAATCGGCGCTGCGCCACGCCAACGTGGTAACAATGAACCGTGCACGTTCAAACAGCCTAAGCGCGGTGCGTCCAATACCGCTTGCGGCAGCAGCAGACCGTATGCCACCACCACCATCACATCGGCATTCAGTGCGGCAAGTTGCCGTTGTGCTTCGGCGTTACGCAACGATTTCGGCTGGTAAACCGGCAAGTTATGCCGTTGCGCCAGTTGTTTGACCGCACTTGGCTGCAATTTTTTACCGCGCCCGGCCGGTTTGTCCGGTTGGGTATACACTGCGATCACATTATGGCGGCTGTCGAGTAAGGCTTGCAAATGCTGTGCTGCGAATTCCGGCGTGCCGGCAAAGATAATATTTAATGGTTTGCTCATCGGTTATGCACTCCTCAAAATAGAGAAAAAAATGAGAGGTTGAGATTGCTGACAAACTTACTTCTCTCCCTCCGTATACGGAGGGAGAGAAATGATTAGAGAAAGGGACTTTGTCATCAGCCTGAACCTCTCAAGCGAGAGGTTCGGCTTATTTTGCTTTCGCGGCTAAACGGTTTTGTTTTTCCATTTTTTGTCGAATGCGATCCCGTTTCAGCGGCGATAAATAATCGACAAACAGCACGCCGTTGAGGTGATCGATTTCATGCTGAATGCAGATTGCCAGCAGTTCGTCGGCTTCAAGGGTGAATTCTTTGCCGTGGCGATCCAAGGCTTTGACCGTGATTTTTTCCTTGCGCGGCACAAGCCCGCGACAGCCGGGAATCGACAAACAGCCTTCTTCAATCCCGGTTTCGCCGGAAGCGGCAAGCACTTCGGGATTAATCAACACAATCTGATTTTGTTTATCGCCTTCGATATCAATGGTAATGATTTGTTGATGAATATCCACCTGTGTCGCCGCCAAGCCGATACCTTCGTCGTGGTACATGGTGTCGAACATATCGTCAATAATCCGGCGGATTTCATCGTTCACCTCCGCCACCGGTACGGCTTTGGTGCGCAGCCGCTCATCAGGATATTTGACAACCGCTAAAATGCTCATAATCGTTTCTCTATTTTGTTTGTGTTATAGTTAATCGGTTATTGTAGCGATTTTTACGCGATAAAGAAATATCCGCTTGCTTTGACAACCAATCGCATTTGCTGTGGTCTAAACTAAGCAGTTATTTTATTAAAGGGAATTTTATTAAGGGGAATGATTATGTTTAAAAAAACATTTATTGCGCTGTTAACCGCAACCGCACTTTTCGCCGGCTTGTCGACGGCGTATGCGGCCGATACGCAAGTGCAGTTTAAAAAAGGACAAACTGCCGCGACTTACAGTGGCAAAATCAAAGGCAGCGAGTATGACAGCTATTTCTTCACCGCCAAACAAGGGCAAGTACTGAAAGTGGATTTGGACACCAAGGCGCACGCCGAAGTGGTGCTGTTCGGACAAGATAATTTCGTTGCCGGAGACAATTATGTGCTGCCGCAAAGTGGTAAATATGAAGTGCGGGTACTGCAAATGCGCACCTTTGCCCGCCGTGGCGCGCAATCGCCGTATTCCTTGACGATTACGATTGAAAACAGCGGCGCGAAAAATACGCCGGCGGCGCAATCACCGCAAAGCGACAGTGCCATATACAAACAACGGTACAGCTGTAAAGATAACAAGGTATTGGAAGTAGTGTATATGAACGCTCCTGATGTAAATTATGCCGTGATTAATCAGGGCGGCGAGATGATCCCGATGAACATTATGCCGATGGCATCCGGCGCCAATTACGCCTCGATTGATCAACATCATGCCTATAAACTTTACACCAAAGGCAACAGCGCCTTCTTGGAGCAAGATGATAAACCGGTGTTGAGTGATTGTGTGGAAGAATGATATTTCCGCGTGGTGCGGCGCAATTTATTGGCGTGAAGCCTTTTTAGGCGTGCCGGGTATTATTTTAGTTCTGACCCTCAGCGGCATATTCAATGGCACGCAGTTGATGGTGATGTTGGGTGCCGCGTTTTCAGTTGCCTTTGGTGCCGCGCGCACCTTGGGCAAACGGCGTTGGGGCGCGATGTTGGCGGCGGTGTTGGGCATGGCGGTTGCCGCCTTTATCGGCTCGATAGCCGGCTTTCATCCGCCGTTAATGCTGATCTTAACCGCACTTTTAGCCGCCGCCTGTGCCGCGTTGGCAAGTTACGACAACAGTTTATGGTGGGTGATGTTGCAGGTCGGCGTGGCGTTTATGATTGCCGGTTACTACCCAAACCACAGCGAACACGCCGCTTTACGCGCACTGGCGGTGTTGTTTGGCGGGCTGTTGCAAATCGGCTGTACGATGTTGTTTGCGCATTTAAGCCCGAAAAATGCCGCACCACTGCCCGATAGTCCGCCGATTGCCAAGAATCAATCTTGGCGCTTTGTGGTGGCGATCGCTCTTGCCGTTGCCGCAGCCTTATACAGTGCGCAATATTTCGGTTTAAAAAATGACTACTGGGCGCCGATGTCGGCATTTTTGATTCTCCGTCCGGTTGCACAAGCCACGCTCACACGCGGTATTAACCGTTTAATCGGTACATTGCTCGGCTGTGTGGTGGCAACTTTGCTGATTTATGCTTTTCACGATAACTTGCCGATATTGGTCTTTTTTCTGCTTTTAACCGTTGCCGGCGCATTGGCAATGCAACGGGCGCACTATGGGCTGTTCAGTTTTATGGTCTCTGCCACCATTGTATTGTTGATTGCGCTCGGTCATGGCGATCCGATTGCCACCACCGAACATCGCCTTATCGCCACCTTACTCGGCGGTGCTATTGCAATAGCAATGGCGAAACTGTTTCGGCTTTAACGGATTTTGCGATCCCCATTCCAAAAATAATCTGTGTGATAAGGCAAAAACGGTGAGGTTTGAGAAAATCACTCACCGTTTTTTCTTTTGTGAAGATGATCCCAATGCCGTTAGAACTATTACTTCGTTTAAATCAAATTCCGCAACTGGGCGCAAGTGCGGTACTACGTTTATTAAAACGCGTAGCGATGACCGATCTTTTGAATTATCGCTCCCCCGAATTGGCAGCGTTGGGCTGGAATGCGGCGCAAATTCAGCGTTGGTTGCAGCCGAAGCAGGAATATATTGAACCGGTTTTGGCGTGGCAGGCGCAAAGTGCGGTCAATCAGGTGATGACAATTTTTGATGAAGATTATCCTTATCTACTGAAACAGAGCGGTTCTGCACCGTTATTGTTATATCTGCAAGGCGACCGCACTTTGTTGGGTGAGCGGCAAATTGCAATGGTCGGCAGCCGCCATTGTTCCGATTATGGCGAATATTGGGCGCGCTATTTTGCCTCGCAACTCAGCCAGCACGGCTTGGTGATTACCAGTGGCATGGCGTTGGGTATCGACAGTTACAGCCACCAAGCCGCCCTCGACAGCGGCGGCAAAACCATTGCGGTGCTCGGCAGCGGTTTAAATCAGCTTTACCCGAAACGCAACTGCCGACTGGCGCAACAGATTATCGAGCAAGGCGCGTTAGTCAGCGAATTTATCCCCGATCAAGCGCCGTTGGCGGAAAATTTCCCGCGTCGCAATCGGATCATCAGTGGTTTGAGTTTGGCAACCTTGGTGGTTGAAGCCGACATCAAGAGCGGTTCGTTAATCACCGCCCGTTATGCCCTCGAACAAAACCGCGATGTGTTCGCCCTGCCCGGCGCAATTCAAAACCAATTCAGCCGCGGCTGCCACGCTTTGATTAAACAGGGTGCATTGCTGGTGGAGAGTTATCAAGATATTTTGGAAAACCTAAGCCGCGACTATTCGCCTTACACCGCACTTGCCGCACCGCCCAAAAAACAGCCTGACGTTGTGCCGAAGTCAGTAGAAAAACCGGTAGCAACGCAGCCAAAACAGGAAGTCAGCCATCCCGAACTCTACCGCTATATCGGTTTCCAAGCGATCAGCCCCGACGACCTCGCCACCGCCGCCAATTTACCGATCACCAACGTGCTGTCACAACTGTTGGAATTGGAATTAGAGGGCGTGATTCGGAGTGTCAGTGGGGGGTATTGTCGGATTTAAACAAGTTTGTTTTTAAAATAATAATTGATTTAAGAACCGCACTTTTGCCGAAAAATTCAATTCAGGATAAGATAGCCGTATTTATCACTTATCAACGGCAACTCTATGCATAAACGACCGCTTTTTGAAACCCCACGCCATACCGAACTTTGTCCGAAGTGCGGTGCGGCGTTGCAGTTGCGGCAGGGGAAAAAAGGGCTGTTTTTGGGCTGTAGCGCATATCCGAACTGTGATTACCTCAAGCCGTTGCAACACAGCGAAAGCAAGGTGCTGAAAGTGTTGCCGCAAGCCTGTCCCGAATGCGGCAATGCGTTGGTGCTGAAACAGGGGCATTACGGCATGTTTATCGGCTGTAGCCATTTTCCCGATTGCCACTATATTGCCCATGACGAAAGCCAAAACCCGCCCGAGAGTGAAGCGGAACTCGCCTGCCCGTCGTGTAAAAAAGGGCATTTGGTGGCGCGGCGCGGGCGGCAGGGCAAGGTGTTTTATGGTTGTGATCAATTTCCTGCCTGCCGTTTTAATTTGGCGCACAAACCCGAAGCGCAATCTTGTCCGAAGTGCGGTTATCCGTTGGCTTTTTATCGACACGATCAGCATTATCAATGTTGTAATAAAGCTTGTCGTCATCAATTTCATCCGGAATCGGCTTAATAGCACAACTTGGCGGATAAAAATGTGATCGAGGTTAAAAAAATGTTATTAAAAGCCCTATATTCCTAGGTTTTATTGTAAGCTCTAACTGCTTTAACATATTTTAGTCTGGTTTTATGTCTAAATATAGGGGGGTATTTTAATGAAACATGAAAATGTCAAAGAGGGTAAGTTTTTACGCACGGTGGAATGGTTAGGCAATGCATTACCGCATCCGGTAACCCTTTTCTTTATTTTTATCATGGTATTATTGGTTTTTTCTGCGCTCGGAGCCTATTTGGGGATTTCGGTACCAGATCCTCGGCCTGAGGGCGCAAGCGGACGTTCGGCAGACGGTATTATTTATGTGGTCAGTTTATTGAACCAAGAGGGTATTGTTAAAATCCTCACCAATTTAGTGAAAAATTTTACCAATTTTGCCCCGCTAGGTACGGTATTGGTTGCCCTTTTGGGGGTTGGGATTGCTGAAAAATCGGGATTATTATCGGCAACCATACGGTTAATGGTGCTTAAAGCGCCACGTAAACTGACCACATTGGCAATTGTTTTTGCTGGTATTATGTCGAATATGGCAGCAGAATTGGGGTATTTAGTGCTGATTCCGCTTGCAGCGATTATTTTTCACTCCTTGGGAAGACATCCGTTGGCGGGCTTGGCGGCGGCGTTTGCCGGCGTTTCCGGCGGTTATTCTGCAAATTTATTGCTTGGTACAATTGATCCGCTACTGGCTGGGATCACTCAACAGGCCGCACAGTTGATTGATCCGACCTATACTGTTGGGGCGGAATCAAACTGGTATTTCATGTTTATCAGCACCTTTTTGATCTCGATTGTCGGTTATTTGGTTACGGAGAAGATTGTAGAACCCCAATTGGGCGTGTATGAGGGAGGGTTTGCTGCTCAGAATGAGCAAGAAATAAAGCGGACTGCCGAAGTGAGCAAACTTGAACGCCAAGGGCTGTGTTATGCCGGATTAACCTTTATTTTGCTGTGCTTGATTTTAGCATGGACGGTTGTGCCGGAGAATGGTTTCTTAAGGAATCCGAAAACCGGTTTAGTGGCGGGCTCTCCTTTTTTAAGCTCAATTGTCGTGTTTATCTTCGTATTATTTGCTGTTCCCGGCATAGTGTATGGTTGGGTAACGAAGAGTATCCGCTCGGATAAAGATGTCGTCAATGCAATGGCTGAGTCGATGAGTACCTTAGGCTTATATTTAGTGATTATCTTTTTTGCCGCGCAATTTGTTGCGTTTTTCAATTGGACCAATATCGGACAAGTGATTGCTGTGAAGGGAGCGAACTTTTTAAATGATATTGGTTTGCGCGGCGGTTTGTTGTTCATGGGATTTATTTTAATCTGTGCTTTTATCAATCTTATGATTGGATCCGCCTCGGCGCAATGGGCGGTGACAGCACCGATTTTTGTCCCAATGCTCATGTTGTCGGGTTATGCGCCGGAAACCATTCAAGCGGCATATCGAATCGGTGATTCCGTAACCAACATCATTACGCCGATGATGAGCTATTTCGGCTTAATTATGGCAACGGTGATTAAATATAAAAAAGATGCCGGTGTGGGCACATTGGTTTCCATGATGTTGCCGTATTCCGCCATATTTTTGGTTGGTTGGTCATTACTTTTCTTTGTATGGGTATTTGTGTTTAATTTGCCGGTTGGTCCGGGTTCTCCAATCCACTATCCGGCATAACCTGTCATTGTTATTTAATCTTTGGTGTGACGGCAACCGAGGTCGTTACACCAATTTTTATTCTAAGTTTAATCTGCTAATATATTGACGATTTGACTTTTGATGATTTTATAATGACCTATACTTTACAACAGCTTGTTTCCCACTTAAAACACCAACAGGTGATAGCCTACCCGACCGAAGCGGTGTTCGGGCTGGGTTGTGATCCGTTGAGTGAAAGTGCGGTTTTAACCTTACTCGAATTAAAACAACGCCCTATTGAAAAAGGCTTAATCGTGATTGCACCGCACTTGGATTATCTATTGCCGTTTATTGATCAATCGCGTTTGCAAGCCGAGCATTGGCAACGGTTACAAGCCGATACTGATCGCGCGATTACTTGGCTCGTGCCGAAAAGTGCGCAAACCCCCGATTTCCTTAGTGGTAAATTTGACACTATCGCCGTGCGCTTATGCCGCCACCCTGCGGTGACCGCACTTTGCCAAACGGCGCAAACCGCGCTGACCTCCACCAGTGCCAATCTCAGCGGCTTGCCGCCTTGCCGCACCGCACAAGAGGTGCGCTTGCAATTCGGCGCAGATTTTCCGGTGTTGGAAAGTGCGGTCGGCGGCGCACAAAACCCGTCGGAAATTCGTGATATTTTTAGTCATCAAGTGATTAGGGCATAGTATGCTGAAAGCAACAATTGAAGTTAATCAAGAACTGAGGTTACAACAACTCACAGAAAGTGATGCACACTGGGTTTTTCAGGCGATAGCGCAAAATCGCACGTATTTGGGGCGTTGGTTGCCGTTTATTGCAAGCACTCAGCAAGTGTCGGATTCGCTGGAGTTTATCCAATCTTTGCAGCAAAACAGACTGGCGCAGGTGTTTAAAATTCATTATCAAGGACAAGGTTGCGGTTTAATTGGTTTTAATTCTGCGGATAGTAGCAATGCTAAAGCGGAAATTGGCTATTGGTTGTGTGAGGATTTTCAGCATAAAGGCATTATGACATTAGCAACCGAGGCTTTATTGGATTATGGCTTCCGAGAGTTGGGGTTTAACCGCATTCAAATTAAATGTGCACTTGGTAATCATGCGAGCCGTGGCATTCCTCAACGTTTAGGGCTTATTTTGGAAGATATTGAACGACAAGGCATTTTATTGAGCAGCGGTGAATTTGCTGATTTTGAAATTTATAGTATGTTAAAACAAGAGTGGAAAAAATGAACAGCTATGCAGACAGCCATGCCAACAAATACGCCGTGTGGGGCAATCCGATTGCACAAAGCAAATCGCCGGAAATTCAACAGCATTTTGCGGCGCAACAAGGTGTCGCGTTGAATTATGAACGTAAATTGGGCGACGAAGTGCGGTTTGAGCAACAGCTCGCCGATTTTTTTGCCGACGGTGGGCAGGGGTGTAATATCACTGCGCCGTTTAAAGAGCGAGCGTTTGCTTTGGCGGATTTGCACAGTGAACGCTGTTTGACCGCAGAAGCCTGCAACACTTTGAAAAAGTTGCCCGACGGACGGTTATACGCCGACAACACCGATGGCGCAGGTTTGGTCAGTGATTTGCAACGTTTAGGCTGGCTGCAACCGCAACAACAGATTCTTATTCTTGGCGCAGGCGGTGCAACCAAAGGCGTGCTGCTGCCGTTATTGCAAGCCCAGCAACAGATCATGCTGGCAAACCGCACTTTAGCAAAAGCACAGCAACTGGCGGATAAATTTCAGCCTTACGGCAACATTCAAGCAGTGGAATTGGAACAAATTCCGGTGAAGCCGTTTGATGTGGTTATCAATGCCACCTCGTTAGGCTTACAAGGCAAAGTGATTGAAATTAATCCCGAAATCATACAAAAGTGCGGTCTGGCGTATGATATGCAATATGCCAAAGGTGCAGACACCCCGTTTATCACATGGGCAAAACAGTGCGGAGCAAGCAAAACCGCCGACGGCATCGGTATGTTAATCGCACAAGCCGCCCATGCATTTGAGTTATGGTTTGGGGTGATGCCGCGGACAAGCGCACTTTTGCAAAAGTAGACTTCATTCTAAGCCTTAAATGCTGACCTCGCCACGAACGATAATTTTTGAAATATCGGCATTAGGCTTTTCTATTGAGCGAATGGCTAGATTAATTGCCTGATAGCCGATTTCATACAAATTATGTGAGATACAAGGTATTTTAAAACCATAAATTTCAGCATAGGGTACATTATCTATGCTAAATAAATCAAAATCTTGTTTAAAAGTTAATCCGGCTTCAATACAGGCTTTTAAAATGCCAAGTGAAATTTGATTATTCATTCCGGCAAAAACCACCTTATTTTTATTGGTTCTAAGATAAGATTTGGTCGTGTGATAAGCAGCTTCCATAAAAAAATCGGCGTGGAAAATCGTCAGATTTTTGCTTTTATCAATAACAGAAGTAAGACCTCTCACCCGATCAGTTGATACATTAGAATATTCCGGTCCTGCGATGACAACAACATTTTGATAATTAGTTAGATTAATATAATTAGCAACTTCTGTTCCACAGTGTAAGTTATCAATATAAATACCACTATATTCCGAGTTGCCGATTTCTCGGTCAATTAAAATCACCGGAATATTGAGTGATTTTAATTTTTGCAAATAGTCGGGTTGGTAATTTCTGTCGGAAGAAATTACCGATAAAACAATGGCATCGACTCCATAGCTAATCATCCGTTGGATTGATTGCGTCTCAACTTCTTCAGATTCGTAGGAATCAAACATCAAAATATCATACTCTAATTCTGATGATATTTTACTCATGATTTTTGCCAATTCGCCAAAAAAGGGATTGCTCATATTTGGATTAACAATTCCAATCAGCTTATTTTTTTTCGACTTTATATTGCTCGTATTGGAAAAATAACCCATCTGTTCAGCAATAGTTAAGATTTTATCGCGAGTTTCGGCTTTTACTTTACCAGGATCAGATAATGCGCGTGATACCGTTATTTTGCTGAGACCTGATGCCAGTGCAATATGTTCTAATTTAATTTTTTTTGATGATGAAGTCATAGTTATACTCTTATTACCGCCGGATCGGTAAAGATATCAAATTCGTCACGGCTTTGGCTTGAAAACTCCGCTATGACAGCACCGTCATTACCGGCTTGAAACCAATGTTTGGTGTCGGGTGCAATGGTATATTGTTCTCCGGGTTGAAGGTGAATTTCGTGTTTTGCGGTGTACCATTGCTGATGATCTTGTGGTGGAATTGCCTGAGGATTTTCGGTTGGCAGCCCTTCAACATAGAGATAAACCTCACCAAATAAACAACGGAAAGTTTCTTGTTTGCCGATATTATTTTCAAATGGTGGGTGGCGATGTTCAGGACAATTTTGTTGTGGAAACAAAACTAATTGCTTCGCACAATAGCGTTCGTTATTGATGAAAGTAATGAGCTGTAGCCCCATCTGTTCTAGCTTACCCAATTTAAAATCGGTGATTTCAATGTTTGCTTTATCTTGCGCCGACAGTATCGTACCTGCTTTTGCCAGTAAAGCAATTGTTCTTTCTATGATTTCAGAATGATCATTTTTATTCATTTTTCACCTCAAATATTGTTAATTTTATCGGTTAAGCCGTATTAGTAAGTGAGCTATTATTGATAATAAGCCAATTATAACGAGAAAATGTGATCTGCGTTGCAATTATCATCACGAATATTCGGGTAATCTTCCATTTTGTGATCTTTGACACATTATTATCATTAAAATGATATTAAATTATCAATAAATGATTTTCATATCATTTATTGAGGTTTAAAAATTCAATCAACTATCGAGGAAATGGCAATGAAAGCATTAGTTTTGGACTCGGGAAAGTTATATATCCGCGATAAAAACGTAGAAACCACCGTAGGCGATGATGATGTTGAGATCAAAATACATACTGTCGGGATTTGTGGCAGTGATGTGCATTATTATCAACATGGCAGAATCGGTCCTTTTGTGGTTGAAGAACCGATGATTTTAGGGCATGAAGCCTCCGGTGTCGTGACCAAAATCGGAAAAAATGTCACCCATCTTGCGGTTGGTGATCGGGTTTGTATGGAGCCGGGCATTCCTAATTTATCATCAATGCAGTCTAAATCCGGATTTTATAATTTAGATCCTGAAGTGCGGTTTTGGGCAACGCCGCCGATTGACGGTTGTTTAAGGGAGAGCGTAGTTCATCCAGCGGCATTTACCTTTAAATTGCCTGAGCACTTGAGTTTTGCGGAAGGAGCTATGGTTGAACCGTTGGCGATAGGTATGCAATCAGCAACAAAGGCACAAATTAAACCGGGTGATATTGCATTGGTTGTCGGTGCAGGCACGATTGGGGTTTTGACCGCACTTTCTGCTTTAGCCGGTGGTTGTGCTGAGGTGATTATTTGTGATGTAGTGGACGAAAAATTAGCCATTGCAGGGCAATATGCAGGAATTCATCCGATTAACAGTAAAACGTCCGATTTATTGGCGTTTGTACATCGTTTGACAAACGGAGCAGGTGTTGATGTGTTGTTTGAATGTAGCGGTGCTGCTGCGGTGATTGAGAGTTTACCGACCTATATGGCGCCCGGTTCAACCGCAGTATTAGTCGGTATGCCGGTTTCACCTGCTCCGGTTGATATTGTCGCTGCGCAAGCAAAAGAGATTACCTTCAAGACAATCTTCCGCTATGTCAATATGTATCCAAGAACCATTCGCTTGTTGGCATCAGGTAAATTAGATATTAAACCTTTAATTTCATATGTTTATAAGTTTGAAGAATCTATCGAGGCTTTTGACAGGGCAGCTTCTGCAAATCCTAATGATGTCAAAATTATGATTGAAATGGAGTAAAAAATGGGAATTTATGCCGGCGTTGATTGTGGTACACAAAGTACCAAAGTGATTTTAATTGATACGGAAATGGGCGAGATTTTAGGATTGGGTAGTGCGCCCCATCAATTAATCAGTGAAAGTAATGGAAAAAGAGAACAGCAACCTGAATGGTGGATTTCCGCGTTTCAGCAAGCTTTTTCCAATGCCATAAAAAATGCCGGCATTACGCCTGAAAAAATTCATGCAATCTCGATTTCTGGACAGCAGCACGGCTTAGTGGTGTTAGACAAAGTAGGCAACCCTTTATGTCCGGCGAAATTGTGGTGTGATACGGAAACAAACGATGAAAATGAAGCCTTATTAACTGCGCTGGGCGGAGCAGAGACTTGCTTAGAAAAGTTAGGCTTGGTTCTTGCAACCGGTTATACCGCCTCGAAATTACTTTGGTTAAAGCGACATCAGCCCGAAGTGTGGAGCAAGATTGATACGGTGTTGTTGCCACATGATTATCTGAATTACTGGCTGAGCGGCAATAAGGTGATGGAGTTTGGTGATGCGTCGGGAACAGGATTATTCAATATTTATCAGCGTGACTGGGATCAACGCATTATTCGTTTAATTGATGATAGCGGTGTATTAGAAAAGGCATTACCAAGATTAATTCGCCACAATCAAGCGGTAGGAACGGTGTTGCCTGAGATTGCAACAATATTGGGATTAAATCCCAACACCTTAATTGCAGCTGGCAGCGGCGACAACATGATGGGTGCAATAGGAACAGGAAATATTGAAGCCGGAATAGTCACATTAAGTTTAGGTACATCAGGCACATTATACGCTTATTCTGAGCAACCGATTAAACCGGTTTCGGCGGCTATTGCGAATTTTTGTTCTGCGAACAATGGTTGGTTGCCCTTAATTTGTACCATGAATGTCACTTCAGCAACGTCCTTAGTACAAGATCTGTTTCAATTAAATTTGGGAGACTTTAATAAGCAATTAAAAAGTTCACCACTTGGTGCAGACGGTGTAATGGTGTTGCCGTTTTTCAATGGTGAACGAGTCCCTTCTTTACCCATCGCCAAAGCCAGTATTCACGGCTTAGATAATAAAAATTTCACCAGTGAAAATGTATGTAGGGCGACAGTTGAAGGTATTACTTTTGGGTTGCGTTATGGCTTGACGTTATTTAAGCAGTCAGGGATAGAAATTTCACAAATCCGTTTGATTGGTGGTGGGGCGAAAAGTGAAATATGGCGACAAATTGTCGCCGATATAATGAATTGTGAAGTGATTTGTTTGAGAAATAGTGAAGCAGCTGCTCTAGGGGCAGCAATTCAGGCTGCTTGGCTTCATCAATTACAACAACCTAATCAGTCACGAGATGAAAAAACACTGTTTAAGGAAATTAATCAACGCTTTGTTGTGTTAGACAAAACAACATTGACTTTACCGAATACAAGTTGTGTTGCGCAATATAACGATATTTATTTTAAATATGTACGTTTATTAACAGAATATTATTTAGAGAAATAAATATGGAAAATACAGCAGATTATTTATTGGAAGTCACCGGTGTACGTAAAGCGTTTGGCGAAGTAGTTGCTTTAAAACAAGTTGAGTTTATTCTGAAAAGAGGATCAATTCATGCTTTGTGTGGGGGTAATGGAGCCGGGAAATCGACATTCCTCAGCATTTTAATGGGGTTCATCACACCGGATAGTGGACATATTTTTGTCAATGGCAAAGAGCAACATTTTGAAAATCCAAAACAAGCATTAGCAGCAGGAATCACGATAGTACAGCAAGAGCTGAGTACGATCCCGGATTTGTCTGTAGCAGAAAATATCTATTTGGGTAATGAACCGAAAAAGATGGGTTTTGTTGATTTTTCACAATTAAATCAGCAGACACAAAATTTATTAGATGATTTAGGATTTGATGATATTTCGCCACAAGCAAAAATGCGTGATTTAAGTGTTGCAGAACAACAGTTGGTTGAAATAGCAAAAGCTTTATCACATTCTAATGCCGATATTATCATTATGGACGAACCAACTTCTGCAATTGGAGAAGAAGATGTCCAGAAACTATTTCAGTCAATAAGAGCATTGGCAGAAAAAGGGAAAGGAATAATTTATGTATCCCATCGTTTATCAGAAATTTTTGAATTAGCGGATATGTTTACTATTTTTCGCGATGGTAGTTATATTTGTGAAGGCGAAATTAAGGATATAACCAGGGAAAAACTGATCGAACATATTATCGGAGGGGAGTTAAGTCAAGAATTTGCGAAATTTAATACGCCTTCGGATAATATCGTATTAGAGCTTGATTCATTAAGTTGGAAAAATAAATTACATCAAATTAATTTTCAACTTCGACAGGGTGAAATTTTAGGTATTTATGGTTTAGTCGGATCAGGACGGAGCGAATTGTTAGATATTATTTTCGGTTTGGAACAAGCGGATCAAGGCAGTATTTATTTTCAAGGGCATAAACTGGCACGCCATTCCGTCAAAAAAGCGATTGATTTAGGATTGGCTTATGTAACTGAAGACAGAAAAGCTAGTGGTTTGGTTTTATGCCGTTCAGTCGCTGAAAATATTGATTTATCTTCTTTAAACCAAATCAGCCGCTTTCATTTTATTAATCAATTTAAATCTAAAACACGCACACGAGAAATGATTAATAAATTTAATATTAAAACCCCAAATGAAGAACAGTTGGTGATTAATTTAAGTGGCGGTAATCAACAAAAAGTGATTTTAGGCAAATGGGCATTGTTAGAACCGAAAATTTTGCTGCTTGATGAGCCGACAAGGGGAATTGATGTCGGTGCAAAAAAAGAAATATATCACTTTATGTCGGATTTCGCCCAAAAAGGTAAATCCATCATTATGGTTTCTTCTGAGCTTTCAGAAATTATCGGCATGAGTGATCGGGTTATTGTCTTAAAAAATGGAAAAATAAACGGTGTTTTGACAAGAGATGAATTAACACAAGCAACACTGATGAACTTGTCCGTCTGATTTATAATAAAGGTAAAATTATGAATAATATGTTATTGCTAAATAAGCTTGATTATAAGAAAACATTAAATCGCTACGGAATTATTTTTGCATTTATTGCATTATGTTTGGCGATTGCGATTGCTGGTGAAATTTCAGTTTATTATGGAAATTGGGCAGACAACTACTTTTTAAGTAGAGATAATGCGTTGATTATTTTGCGACAGGTGTCTATCAATGGCATTTTAGCAATAGGCATGACATTCGTAATTATTACTGCAGGTGTAGATTTATCTGTTGGAGCAGTGTTGGCTCTAGCCGGTATTATTTCTGCACGTTTTGCAACTAGCGGTAGCCTTGCAATTGGCGATACTGATATGGCGCTTTGGTTGCCGGTTTTTATTGCAATTACGGTGGGCGCATTGGCTGGTTTTATTAATGGTGCGGTGATTGCTAAATATAATTTACAGCCCTTTATCGTTACGATGGGAATGTTATCAATTGCACGTGGATTAACCTTACTTTCAACCGATGGTAACCCTGTTTCGCAATTAAATCCAGATTTTCGCTGGTTAGGAAACGGTTATTTATTTGACAGTATTCCTATTCCGGTGGTGGTGTTTATTTTCATCTTTGTGATTGCGTGGATCATTTTAAATAAAATGCCGTTTGGACGTTATATTTATGCTGTCGGTGGAAATGAAAAAAGCACCCGCACTTCAGGGATTAATGTATTTCAAATTAAAGTCTTAGTTTATACTTTCTGTGGTGTTCTAGCTGCGATAGCAGGGTTAATTTTGACTGCAAGAACCGGCTCGGCACAAACAAATGCAGGAACAGCTTACGAACTTGATGCGATTGCTGCGGTTGTGATTGGCGGAACGAGTATGGTTGGTGGGGTCGGGACATTGATGGGAACGTTTTTCGGAATTTTGATTATCGGGGTCTTGAATAATGGATTGGATTTGTTGGGGGTGCAGTCGTATTACCAACAACTGATAAAAGGTGTACTTATTGTTGTTGCCGTGATGTTAGATCCATCACGCAAACAACGTCGATAATGTGTTGTTGTATGACACGGTTTTCTCAACTTAAAGAGGATTTATTTTATGAAAAAATGGCTCTTAACATCAGTTGCATTGGCAGTTTCAACCACAGCAGTTGCACAAAAACCACCCGTTAAAATTTCAATTTTAATGTATGGAATGAAAGCGGAATTTGTGCAATTAATGGAAAAAGCAGCAAAGGATCATCCTGCTGTAAAACAAGGATTAGCAACCTTAACCATTTATGATGGTCGTTATGATCCGTTGGTACAAAATAATCAGGCAGAAACCGCAATTCAAACTAAAACTGATGCGATTATTATTAATCCGATGGACTATGAAGCAAATATTGATGTTGTGACGATGGCGAATAAAGCGAATATTCCGGTCGTGGTGACAAATGCGCGTTTAAATACCGACAAAATGACAAGCGAAGTGGTGTCTGATGATGTTGAAGGCGGATATTTGGAAGCGAAAGCGGTATTGGAAAAAATGAACTGCAAAGGTAATGTTGTGATTATTGAAGGTCCGAAAGGTGGTTCTGGTGAAATCCAGCGTGGACAAGGTAATGAACGCGCTATTGCTGAATGCGGTGAAGGAAATATTAAAATTTTAGAACGGAAAACTGCGAACTGGTCACGCTCTGAAGCTATTCCTCTAATGGAAAACTGGTTACAAAAACATCGTGGTAAAATTAATGGGGTGATAGCACAAAATGATGAAATGGCACTCGGCGCAATTGAAGCGATTCAAAGCGCGGGACTAAATGTGTATGATTTTGCGATTGCTGGTGTTGACGGTGTAAGTGATGCGATTCATGCCGTAAAAGAGAAGAAAATGACTTCAATTTTACAAGATGCCAGAGGACAAATTCACGGTTCGATAGATGTTGCGATGAAAGCAGTAGTTGGCGACGGTTATCAACCGATGTCAGATATTTGGCAGCAATATCAAGGAAAAATGGATTGGAATGATGGCAAATCTAAACGGTATGATGTCCCGTGGACGGTTGTAACCTTAGAAAATGCCGATCATTTGTTGGATATGCGTAAATAATAAATGCGCAATCTGCTAATGATGTATTTATGACTTAAACTGACCGCACTTTTACCTATTTTATGCTAAAAGTGCGGTTATTTTTTGCTTAACCAAAGATTTTAAACCGTTGTTCATCGTCCATATAGGTTTTTTCTCCCGCTGCCGCTTCGATACTGCCGAATGGCATTTGTGCGCGCAGTTTCCAGCTTGCCGGAATGCCCCAGGTTTTTGCCACTTCTTGGTCGATAATCGGATTGTAGTGTTGTAGGGTCGCGCCTAAACCGGCTTCGGTTAATGCCAGCCACACCGCATATTGCGCCATGCCGCCGGATTGTTCCGACCAAATCGGGAAGTTTTCGGCATAAGTTGCGAATTGCCGTTGTAAACCGGTTACTACGTCTTGATCTTCAAAATAGAGTACGGTGCCGAAACCCGCTTTGAAATAGCTGTTCACTTTGGTTTCCGTTGCCGCAAATGCGTCGGTAGGCACGATTTTACGCAGCGTGTCTAATACGATATCCCATAGTTTTTCGTGTTCCGCACCGAATAGCACCACGACACGCGAAGATTGTGAATTGAATGATGATGGCGCCTCGCGCACGGTTTGTTTAATCAGTGCGGTCAGGCTGTCTTTGGATAGTTCAACGTTTTTGCCGATACTGTAAATCGAACGACGAGCCTTTTGTAATTGGTTAAATGCAGACATAGTGTTTTCTCCTGATTTGGCTGTGATTTTCGCTATCTTATTTTGAACAATTGCTATTGTAAATGGTGAAAATGTTGATACATCGTTTCACCACAGGAAATTATCATGCGCCAAAGTGCGGTTTAATAAAGAATAAAATAGCAATTAAAGCAATTTTATAGTGTTTTTTTAAAACAAATTGCTTTTTTTGGCTAAAAATATGCTATATAGTGGCGAAGTTTAGATATTATCTATTCTTAATTATTTTAACATATCATGATTATTTTAGGAGGTTGAAGCATGGCTCAACAACACGCGCCGTCTTCACGTGAAACATTCTCCGGTCGTCGCGCTTTTATTATTGCGGCGATTGGTTCTGCTGTCGGATTGGGAAACATTTGGCGTTTTCCGTATATCACTTATGAAAACGGCGGCGGTGCATTTATTATTCCTTATGTGGTGGCATTGCTGACCGCCGGGATTCCGTTATTGTTTTTGGATTACGCTATCGGGCATAAATACCGTGGCGCAGCCCCGTTGTCGTTCCGTCGTATGACCAAAAGTTTAGAAACGTTTGGTTGGTGGCAGGTAATGATTAATATCATTATCGGCACTTACTATGCGGTGGTGCTGGGTTGGGCGGCGATGTACACCTACTACTCTTTCACCGGCGCTTGGGGTACGAATCACGCGGATTTCTTTTTTAAAGAAGTGTTGCAAATGGCGGATGCCGGCGTGAGTCTTGATTTTGTCGGCACGGTAACCGGACCACTGATTGCGGTGTGGTTGGTCTGTTTGGGGATCTTAGCGCTCGGCGTAAAAAAAGGGATCGGCAAATCTGCCGCGATAATTATGCCGTTGTTGGTGGTGATGTTCTTTGTTTTAGTGGGAACATCATTAACGTTAGACGGTGCGGCGAAAGGCTTAAATGCGCTATTCACGCCGGACTGGTCTAAATTATATGATCCGAAAGTGTGGATTGCGGCTTACAGCCAAATCTTCTTTTCATTATCCATTTGTTTCGGGATTATGATTACCTATGCGTCATACCTCAAACCAAAAACGGATTTGAGCGGCTCGGGCTTGGTGGTTGGTTTTGCCAACAGCTCGTTTGAAGTGTTGGCCGGTATCGGCGTATTTGCGGCGTTGGGCTTTATCGCAACTGCAAACAACCAACAAGTATCGGAAGTGGCGACATCGGGCATTGGTTTAGCCTTTATCGCTTTCCCTGCGATTATTGATAAAGCGGGCTGGATTATCGGCGTGCTGTTCTTCGGTTCATTGACCTTTGCCGCCTTGACCTCGTTAATTTCCGTGTTAGAAGTGATTATCGCGGCGGTGCAAGATAAGCTGCAAGCGCGCCGCGCCAAAGCTGTGTTTATCGTCGGTGTGCCAATGATGTTGGCATCGGTGTTGTTATTCGGCACGACAACCGGCTTACCGATGTTGGATGTGTTCGATAACTTCGTTAATAAATTTGGTATCGTAGCGGTGGCATTGTTCTCGATTCAAGCGATTGTTTTAACCAACAACTTACCGCAACTGCGTGAACACATTAACCGTGTTTCTTCGTTCCAACTGGGTAAATGGTGGGAAATCGTAGTCGGCGTAGTTACGCCGGTGGTGCTGTCGTACATGTTATTAAGCGAAGTCAGCGATGTGTTGAAAAACGGCTACGGCGGCTATCCGACATGGTTTGTAAATACCTTCGGTTGGGGCATGGCGATTGGCTTGATTGTAGTTTCCCATATTCTGTCTAAATTGGCGTGGAAACACGAAACCATTGATTTTACAAAAGGACATAAAAAATGAGTATCAGTGCAATTATCATGATGACCGTTGCCCTCGTGATTATTTGGGGCGGATTAGTGATTTCGATTAAACGCTTACCGAAAGAATAAGCCATATTTTTAACAATCCAACCGCACTTTTGCTGAATAAAACCACAAAAGTGCGGTTTTTCGTTTAAAAAAGCGCCGCTCGGAAATTTTTTGCAAAAAAGTGAAAAAAAGCTCTTGCAAAGAATCGCTGAATGTCTATAATGCGCACCTCACAACGACGCAGTGTGCTGTTTGAAGCCGGCGGTTGTGACTGTTCTTTAACAATATATCAGACAATCTGTGTGGGCACTTGTGCAAGGCATTGGTAATTTAAAGATTTAAAAAAACTAAAGTCTTAATGAGTGCTGATAGTAAATTCATAATTGAAACTTTTGTGGTTTCAATATTATAGTCAGAGATTCGTTGAGCGATTGAACTTGAATTGAAGAGTTTGATCATGGCTCAGATTGAACGCTGGCGGCAGGCTTAACACATGCAAGTCGAGCGGTAACGGGGAGTAGCTTGCTACTTTGCCGACGAGCGGCGGACGGGTGAGTAATGCTTGGGAATCTGGCTTATGGAGGGGGATAACTACGGGAAACTGTAGCTAATACCGCGTAATATCGAGAGATTAAAGGGTGGGACTTTCGGGTCACCCGCCATAAGATGAGCCCAAGTGAGATTAGGTAGTTGGTGAGGTAAAGGCTCACCAAGCCGTCGATCTCTAACTGGTCTGAGAGGATGACCAGTCACACTGGGACTGAGACACGGCCCAGACTCCTACGGGAGGCAGCAGTGGGGAATATTGCGCAATGGGGGGAACCCTGACGCAGCCATGCCGCGTGAATGAAGAAGGCCTTCGGGTTGTAAAGTTCTTTCGGTGATGAGGAAGGTGTTTTGTTTAATAGACAGAGCAATTGACGTTAGTCACAGAAGAAGCACCGGCTAACTCCGTGCCAGCAGCCGCGGTAATACGGAGGGTGCGAGCGTTAATCGGAATAACTGGGCGTAAAGGGCACGCAGGCGGATAGATAAGTGAGATGTGAAATCCCCGAGCTTAACTTGGGAACAGCATTTCATACTGTTTATCTAGAGTTTTGTAGAGAGGGGTAGAATTCCACGTGTAGCGGTGAAATGCGTAGAGATGTGGAGGAATACCGGAGGCGAAGGCGGCCCCTTGGACAAAGACTGACGCTCATGTGCGAAAGCGTGGGGAGCAAACAGGATTAGATACCCTGGTAGTCCACGCTGTAAACGATGTCGATTTGGGGGTTGCCTGTATGGGTGGCTCTCGAAGCTAACGCGTTAAATCGACCGCCTGGGGAGTACGGCCGCAAGGTTAAAACTCAAATGAATTGACGGGGGCCCGCACAAGCGGTGGAGCATGTGGTTTAATTCGATGCAACGCGAAGAACCTTACCTACTCTTGACATCCTAAGAAGAGCTCAGAGATGAGCTTGTGCCTTCGGGAACTTAGAGACAGGTGCTGCATGGCTGTCGTCAGCTCGTGTTGTGAAATGTTGGGTTAAGTCCCGCAACGAGCGCAACCCTTATCCTTTGTTGCCAGCATGTAAAGATGGGAACTCAAAGGAGACTGCCGGTGACAAACCGGAGGAAGGTGGGGATGACGTCAAGTCATCATGGCCCTTACGAGTAGGGCTACACACGTGCTACAATGGCGTATACAGAGGGAGGCGAGAGTGCGAGCTTAAGCGAATCTCTTAAAGTGCGTCGTAGTCCGGATTGGAGTCTGCAACTCGACTCCATGAAGTCGGAATCGCTAGTAATCGCAAATCAGAATGTTGCGGTGAATACGTTCCCGGGCCTTGTACACACCGCCCGTCACACCATGGGAGTGGGTTGTACCAGAAGTAGATAGCTTAACCGAAAGGGGGGCGTTTACCACGGTATGATTCATGACTGGGGTGAAGTCGTAACAAGGTAACCGTAGGGGAACCTGCGGTTGGATCACCTCCTTATATATGACTGATGATTTTGTATAGGTGTTCACACAGATTGTTTGATAGAAAAGAAGACAGACCGTATAGAGAGATAGGCTTGTAGCTCAGGTGGTTAGAGCGCACCCCTGATAAGGGTGAGGTCGGTGGTTCAAGTCCACTCAGGCCTACCAATTCTACTTATTCTGCACCGCTTTGAGGGTTGCGATACTCATATGCTCGCGCATACTGCGTTTCTCACCTCAAATCGCTTTTGAATAAGCGAATTGGCTTTTAGCTTCATCATCTTGAATATCTGCGATGCCCATGTGCTGTTCGCACACTGCGCTTCTCGATTTCAACCTGATATCGCTAAATACGGGAAAAGAAAGGGGCTATAGCTCAGCTGGGAGAGCGCCTGCTTTGCACGCAGGAGGTCAGCGGTTCGATCCCGCTTAGCTCCACCACGCTTTAACTTGTCACAACGAGGTCAGTAATGACTGAAGTATCGGTGATAAGGGTTTATTGATTAATAGTGAGTTTTCTTAGCCAACGCTTTATGAGGGATTAAAAAACCTAAAGTGCGGTTAAGAGGATTGAGTATTGGTTGAAAAACCGATTTGTTCTTTAAAAATTTGGACACAAGCTAAAAACTGAAGAGAACTCAAGCGTTCGAAAGGACGTAAGAGCTGAGTATTCGAAAATCGAGCAATCGAGAATCGAATTGGGCTTGTTTGGTGAGAAAAGGCACTGAGCAGGTCAGCGTAGGGAAACTTACGCACGAGTCAATGGAAGACGGCTTTGGGAATGGAAAGCGGACTGAACGAAACGGGCACGAAAGTGGTTAGTTGAAATGAAAGTGCGGTATAAAAATTCTTGAGGTTGTATGGTTAAGTGACGAAGCGTGCAGGGTGGATGCCTAGGCAGTCAGAGGCGAAGAAGGACGTGCTAATCTGCGAAAAGCGTGGAGGAGTTGATAAGAAGCGCTATCACTCCACGATATCCGAATGGGGAAACCCAGTAGATGAAGAATCTACTATTGTTAACTGAATCCATAGGTTAACAAGGCGAACCGGGAGAACTGAAACATCTCAGTACCCCGAGGAAAAGAAATCAATTGAGATTCCGTAAGTAGCGGCGAGCGAACACGGAGAAGCCGTTAGTGATAGTAAGTGAGTTAGGAGAATGAGTTGGGAAGCTCAATCGCAGAGGGTGATAATCCCGTATCCGAAGGCACAGTTACGGTACTAAGCTAACAGCAAGTAGGGCGGGACACGAGAAATCCTGTTTGAAGATGGGGGGACCATCCTCCAAGGCTAAATACTCCTGACTGACCGATAGTGAACCAGTACCGTGAGGGAAAGGCGAAAAGAACCCTGGTGAAGGGAGTGAAATAGAACCTGAAACCCTGTACGTACAAGCAGTGGGAGCCCCCCACTTAAGCCTATTGAAGGATAGGATAAAACAACCGCACTTGATGGTTAACAACTTGCGCAGCAAGTTGGTCAACAATAAAAAATCAAGCAGTGGGCTTAAGGGGGGGTGACTGCGTACCTTTTGTATAATGGGTCAGCGACTTATATTGTGTAGCGAGGTTAACCGAATAGGGGAGCCGAAGGGAAACCGAGTCTTAACTGGGCGAAGAGTTGCACGATATAGACCCGAAACCCGGTGATCTAGCCATGGGCAGGTTGAAGGTTGGGTAACACTAACTGGAGGACCGAACCGACTACTGTTGAAAAAGTAGCGGATGACTTGTGGCTGGGGGTGAAAGGCCAATCAAACCGGGAGATAGCTGGTTCTCCCCGAAATCTATTTAGGTAGAGCCTTAGACGAATACCTTCGGGGGTAGAGCACTGTTTCGGCTAGGGGGTCATCCCGACTTACCAACCCGATGCAAACTGCGAATACCGAAGAGTAATATCTAGGAGACACACGGCGGGTGCTAACGTTCGTCGTGAAGAGGGAAACAACCCAGACCGCCAGCTAAGGTCCCAAAGTCTATGTTAAGTGGGAAACGAAGTGGGAAGGCTTAGACAGCTAGGATGTTGGCTTAGAAGCAGCCATCATTTAAAGAAAGCGTAATAGCTCACTAGTCGAGTCGGCCTGCGCGGAAGATGTAACGGGGCTAAAACATAGCACCGAAGCTGCGGCATTCAGATGACAGATTTCAGATGTCAGGAGACAGTATGGCAATCAAGTTTGAAGATTTGAAGGTGTTTCAACGCGCTTATAAAGTGTCGTTGGAAATTCATCAAGCGAGCTTGGATTTTCCTAAGATAGAGCAATATGCGTTAGGAGACCAAGTTAGACGGGCAAGCAAAAGCATTTGTGCAAATTTAGCCGAAGGTTTTGCAAGGCAACGTACTAAAGCGGATTTAAATCGATTTCTTAGCATGGCAATAGGCAGTGCTGATGAAATGCGAGTTTGGTTAAGATACTGTTATGACTTGAAATATGTAGATGAACAAGATTGGCAAAGATGGCGTAATGAATACGAAGAAATTGCGAAGATGTTACAAGGTTTTGGTAAAACACCGAAACCTGACGTCTGAAATCTGTCATCTGATTGGGTAGGGGAGCGTTGTGTAAGCGGAAGAAGGTGGCTCGAGAGGGCTGCTGGACGTATCACAAGTGCGAATGCTGACATAAGTAACGATAAAGGGGGTGAAAAACCCCCTCGCCGGAAGACCAAGGGTTCCTGTCCAACGTTAATCGGGGCAGGGTGAGTCGGCCCCTAAGGCGAGGCTGAAGAGCGTAGTCGATGGGAAACGGGTTAATATTCCCGTACTTGTGATAAGAGCGATGTGGGGACGGAGCAGGTTAGGTTATCCGGGTGACGGAAGTCCCGGTCCAAGCGTGTAGGATGGATGATTAGGCAAATCCGGTCATTTATATCAGAGGCGTGACGGGGAGACTCCACGGAGTCGAAGTAACCGATACCACACTTCCAGGAAAAGCCGCTAAGCTTATCTTATCATAAACCGTACTGAAAACCGACACAGGTGGTCAGGTAGAGAATACTCAGGCGCTTGAGAGAACTCGGGTGAAGGAACTAGGCAAAATAGCACCGTAACTTCGGGAGAAGGTGCGCTGACGGTAATTGAAGTCCTTAACGGATAGAGGTGAAGTCAGTCGAAGTGACCAGCTGGCTGCAACTGTTTATTAAAAACACAGCACTCTGCAAACACGAAAGTGGACGTATAGGGTGTGACGCCTGCCCGGTGCTGGAAGGTTAATTGATGATGTGAGAGCATTTGATCGAAGCCCCAGTAAACGGCGGCCGTAACTATAACGGTCCTAAGGTAGCGAAATTCCTTGTCGGGTAAGTTCCGACCTGCACGAATGGCGTAATGATGGCCAGGCTGTCTCCACCCGAGACTCAGTGAAATTGAAATCGCCGTGAAGATGCGGTGTACCCGCGGCTAGACGGAAAGACCCCGTGAACCTTTACTATAGCTTGACACTGAACATTGAATTTTGATGTGTAGGATAGGTGGGAGACAGAGAAGTATTAACGCCAGTTAATATGGAGTCGTTGTTGAAATACCACCCTTTAAGGTTTGATGTTCTAACACAGACTGCGGCACGCGGTCGTGGACAGTGTCTGGTGGGTAGTTTGACTGGGGCGGTCTCCTCCCAAAGCGTAACGGAGGAGTACGAAGGTTTGCTAATCACGGTCGGACATCGTGAGGTTAGTACAATGGTATAAGCAAGCTTGACTGCGAGACGGACATGTCGAGCAGGTGCGAAAGCAGGTCATAGTGATCCGGTGGTTCTGAATGGAAGGGCCATCGCTCAACGGATAAAAGGTACTCCGGGGATAACAGGCTGATACCGCCCAAGAGTTCATATCGACGGCGGTGTTTGGCACCTCGATGTCGGCTCATCACATCCTGGGGCTGAAGTAGGTCCCAAGGGTATGGCTGTTCGCCATTTAAAGTGGTACGCGAGCTGGGTTTAGAACGTCGTGAGACAGTTCGGTCCCTATCTGCCGTGGGCGTTGGAAAATTGAAAGGGGCTGCTCCTAGTACGAGAGGACCGGAGTGGACGCACCGCTGGTGTTCCCGTTGTTTCGCCAGAAGCATTGCGGGGTAGCTATGTGCGGGAGAGATAAGTGCTGAAAGCATCTAAGCACGAAACTTGCCTTGAGATGAGTTTTCCCACACTTAGAGTGTGTAAGGGTTGTTTAAGACGAAGACGTAGATAGGCGGGGTGTGTAAGTGTAGTGATACATTGAGCTAACCCGTACTAATTGCCCGAGAGGCTTAACCATACAACGCTCAAGGGTTTTACCCAAAAGCCGAGAGAAAGTTGTAAGAAAAGACAAGAGACGAAAGAGCGAAGTCAGAAGCTCGAGTAGGGCTCGAGGAGTTTGAATCAGATTAGCTTGTGACCGAATAGGAATAACAGCGAAAGAAACGCTGAAAGAATAAAAAATAGAGAACAAAACAAAGTAAGAAGAAACAAAGACAATCAAGCCGAATTATTCCGGCGGCGATAGTGCGGTAGCACCACCTGATTCCATGCCGAACTCAGAAGTGAAATGCCGTAACGCCGATGGTAGTGTGGGGTCTCCCCATGTGAGAGTAGGACACCGCCGGATATTATTGAATAGAACAAAAGCCCTTTGCAGTCATGCGAAGGGCTTTTTTGCGTTTGGGCGGAAAAAGCCTGAGGCAAGAAGGCTAAGCAATACGAAGAAATACCCGTGCGGTTTGCAGTGAAGTTCAATGAGAAAAGTATGGCAACAGGCTGAATTTTGGTAATAATCAGCCTGAAAGTGGTTATCAAACGCCGTATTGTTGACGATATGCCTGCATTGCGGGTAGGTATTGTTGATAGTTCGGATTGGTTTGTAAGAACTGCAACAGATCGTCGAAATTGATAATCGATAGCACGCGACAACCATAATCCCGTTCCACTTCTTGAATGGCGGAGAGTTCGGCTTGTCCGCGTTCTTGGCGGTTTAATGCAATCATTACCGCACTTAATTGCGCCTGATTAGCGGCGATCAGCCGCATTGATTCGCGAATCGCCGTGCCGGCGGTAATCACATCATCGACCAGCAGCACCTTGCCTTGTAACGGGCTGCCGATTAAATTGCCGCCTTCGCCGTGATCTTTGGCTTCTTTGCGATTAAAACAGACGGCTTTATCGACAGCAAAGCGGCTTGCCAACGCCACGGATACCGTTGTCGCAATCGGAATACCTTTGTATGCCGGTCCGAAAATCACATCGTAATCCAATTGCGCCGCTTGAATGGCGGCGGCATAAAACTCGCCTAGGCGCGCCAGATCGTTACCGGTGCTGAACAAGCCCGCATTAAAAAAATAGGGGCTGATACGCCCTGATTTTAAGGTGAATTCACCGAATTTCAAGACATTGCGGCTGAGGGCGAATTCGATAAATTGTTGTTTGTAATCCTGCATAAAGAGACCTTACCGATAAATTAGTGATCATTTAATGCCGCACGCTGTACCGCAAAAATCTGCTCAATACCGCCTTTCGCCAAATCCAGCAACCGTAATAACTCTTCATGGCTGAACGGCTCGCCTTCTGCCGTGCCCTGCACTTCAATCATGCGCCCGTCTTCTGCCATCACGACATTCATATCGGTTTCGGCGGCGGAATCTTCCGCATATTCCAAATCGCAGACCGCATTTCCCTCGACAATGCCGACCGAAATCGCCGCAACCAAGCCTTTAATCGGGTTGGTTTTTAAATCGCCATTGGCGAGTAAGGTATTGACCGCATCAATCACCGCCACGCATGCTCCGCTGATCGCCGCGGTGCGCGTGCCGCCGTCGGCTTGAATTACATCGCAATCGACGGTAATGGTGCGTTCGCCGAGTGCGGTCAAATCAATCATGGCGCGCAGAGAACGCCCGATCAAACGTTGAATTTCCAAAGTGCGCCCGCCTTGTTTACCACGCGCCGCTTCGCGCTGCATTCTGACATTGGTCGAGCGCGGCAACATGCCGTATTCGGCGGTGATCCAACCTTGCCCCTGCCCTTTTAAGAAACGTGGCACGCTGTTTTCCAAACTGGCGTTACACAGCACTTTAGTGTCGCCGAATTCAACCAATACCGAACCTTCGGCGTGTTTGGTATAGTGGCGGCTGATTTTAATCGGGCGGGTGGCTTGTACAGGGCGATCGTTTGGACGCATCGGTATTCTCCATAATAGATTTGAATTAAACGCCGCTATTCTAACACCAAACCGCACTTTAGACACGACAGTGCAGCAAAGAATCAGTACAATACAACCGGTTTAATCATCGAATAAAGGAAAAATTATGATTTACAGTATGACCGCTTTCGCCCGTCTGGCGCTGAAACAGGATTGGGGCAATGCCGTATGGGAAATTCGTTCTGTCAACCAACGCTATCTGGAAAATTTTTTCCGTTTGCCGGAGCAGTTTCGCGGCTTGGAAAATAATCTGCGTGAGAAGATCCGCCAACGGATTACGCGCGGAAAAGTGGAGTGCAATCTGCGTTTGGAATTAAAGCAGCAAACCGCACTTGAGCTGCAATTGAATCAGCCGTTAGCGCAGCAGGTGCTGAAATCGCTGCAATGGCTGAAACAGCAAACCGGTGAAGGGGAAATCAATTTAACCGATGTATTGCGTTATCCGGGCGTGGTTGAAACGCCGGAGCAAGATTTGGATCAAATCGCGCAAGATCTGCTAAACGGCTTTGATCAACTGCTTGATGAATTTGTCGCCATGCGCGGACGTGAAGGGCAGAAATTGCAAGAGATTATCCAACAACGGCTTGAGGCGATCAACGTTGAAGCGGACAAAGTGCGGTCGCAAATGCCGAAAATTCTGCAATGGCAACGGGACAAACTGCAACAACGTTTTGATGAAATTCAACTGCAAGCCGATCCGCAACGTTTAGAACAGGAAATGGTATTGTTGGCGCAACGGGTCGATGTGGCGGAAGAGTTGGATCGCCTGCAAATGCACGTGAAAGAAACGACTTCGATTTTGAAAAAAGGCGGTGCTGTCGGGCGTAAACTGGATTTTATGATGCAGGAATTGAATCGAGAATCCAACACCCTTGCCTCAAAATCGATCAATGCGGATATCACCAATTCGGCGGTGGAATTAAAAGTGTTGATTGAACAAATGCGTGAACAAATTCAGAATTTGGAATAAGGTTGGCAAAGTGCGGTTATGTTCTTTAACGCATAACCGCAGTTATATTTACTCCCGCACGCAGCCTTTGACAATCACCTCGCCCAAGCTGTTGCTCAAGACCGCACTTTCGCTTTTTTCCCACCAGTTCCATTGGATATTGGCGTAACGTTTACCGCTGTCGGACACTATCGGTTGTAAGTGTTGGCTAACGCCTTTAAACGTCAATTGAATTGACGGATTTTTTGAGTGTTGTTGAATTGCCAAGGCATTTAATACAACCACTTTAATCTCGGTTTCATTGGCGCAGTGATAAATATACGTCACATTTTGGCTTGGCAAGGTTTTATTGGAAACGCTAGACGCAGAGGTGCTTTGTTGAATCGGTTGTAATGTCTGTGGTGCGGCATTCATATATTGACAAGCAGACAGAAACAACAGAGTTGTGCTGAATAGAAGCGGTTTTAGCATAGGATCTTCTCTTGTAAATATAAAATCGAAAACGAAAAGCGCCATGATCAAGGGATCATGGCGCTCCAGACTTATGGCTTGTAACTGTAACTGCCGTCACTGTTACGGCTAAAGGAAGCGCCGTTTTGTAAGGTTAGGCGGTTGACCCGTCCTTGCGAATTCAGTTGAATAGTGACTTTATCACCCGGTTTGAAACGACTTAACGCTTTTTCACCGCCGTTGGTTTTGGTCATGGCGTTGACGTCGGCAATATTCAGATTATTGTTGCGGAACACCTGCATTAAGCTGACGCCTTGCGGAATGGTCAATGTGCGGCTGCTCGTGCTTTCTGTTGCGGCGGCAGTGTTGTTTGTTTTTGCCGATGCAGTGGTTTTTGGCGCGCTGGTCGCTTTGCTGGTTTCCGCTTTTTTCACCGGTTCTTTTGCTACGCCGGCGGTATTACGCGTTGGTGTTGCCGTTGCTTTTTTTGCCGGTTGTGCTACTTGCGCCGCTTGTGTTGCGGATTGAGCGGTTTCAGTTTGTGCGCTTTGAGTTTGTTGCGCTAAAGCAGTTGCCGCGGCGCTATTGGCTGTGCTGTCAGAAGGTGTCGGGACACCGCTGTCACTTTGCCCGGCAGTATTATTTGGCAATAGGACATTCGCTTCGGCATTTTGCTCTAGCGGCTGATTGACAACGTCCTCTTCCGATTGGTTCAACGGTTGGAATTCAATCGGTAACGAATTGGCATTTTGCGCCTGCAATGCATCGACGGTGGTGGTGGAACTTGGCTTCAGCCAAAAGAAAATCAACAGCACTAAGATTAATGCCAACAACGCGATAAATAGACGGCGGTGTTTAGCCGGCAAACGGTTGAGCAGTTCCCAAGTTTCCGGTTTTTTCAAGCGTTGGCTTAACGGTTCGCGTTTTGCGCTGCCTGCATTGAGATTGGCGGTTTCCGCTGCGGTTTCACTGATGGTTTCAACATTCGCTTCCATGTTTGCGGCTTGTGTCGGTTGTTGTGGATTCGTCGGGTTCACGCTTTCCTCCTTGTGTTCACGTTTTGGTAACAGCCCTTTGGCTTTATCCAAAAATGAAGGTTTTTCTTCAATCGGTTTTTTTGGAGTGATTGGCTCCATGTTGCTAAATTCAAATTTTAATTGGTTTTGTTTTTCATGAGACGATACGTCGTTATCGCCGGTTTTCTGCGGATTGTCAGAAGTCACACTGCACCTCAAATGTAAAAATACGTTTTTATCAATAAAAATATTTGTCTATTCTAAAGGAATTAGACAAAAGAAAAACAGTTTTTGCTGGAATTATTCTGAATTTTTATCAAAATTTGCCCCAAATAGGGTTTTATTCGGCTCGCCGGCAATTTCACGCGCCAACTTCGGCACCAGATAACCGGAGCTGATTTTTTGCAGCTCGCGATAAATTGCCAATGCTTGTTCGTCGTCCAAATAAAAATGCGCCGCCCCTTGCACCTTATCCAGCAAATGCAAGTAATAAGGCAAAATGCCTGCGTCAAATAGTTTGTCGCTTAACTGTTTTAGCACTTGCGCATTGTCGTTCACTCCTTTTAGCAGCACAGCTTGGTTCAACAACATCACATTTGCCGCTTTTAGGCGCTCCAAATGGTCGATTAAAGTGCGGTCAATTTCATTCGGATGATTGATATGGGTGACCAACACTTTGTGCAAGCGCGACTGCGACAAACGTTGGCAAAGTGCGGTGGTAATCCGTTGCGGAATCACCACCGGCAAACGCGTATGAATACGTAGCGTTTTTACATGGGCAATTTGTTCAAGTGCGGTCAGCAACCAGGCTAACTCATGATCTTTCGCCATCAGCGGATCGCCGCCGGAAAAAATCACTTCGTCGATTTCAGGGTGGGCGGCGATATAGTCAAGTGCGGTCTGCCAGTTCTGTTTATTGCCTTTGTTGTCTTGATACGGAAAATGGCGGCGGAAGCAGTAGCGGCAATTCACCGCACAGCCGCCTTTCACCATCAACAACACGCGATTATGGTATTTATGCAACAAACCCGGCACCGCACTTTGCTGCTCTTGCAGCGGATCAGGGCTAAAACCCTCTGCCGCTAAAAATTCTTGTTGCGCAGTCATCACCTGTAAAAATAACGGATCGTGCGGATTGCCTTTTTCCATTTTGTCGATAAACGGTTGCGGCACGCGCAACGGAAACAGTTTGCGCGCGGCAAAATCCTGTTCAGACCGCACTTGGCTTAAATTGAGCTGTTGCAGTAATTTTTCCGGGTCGCTGGTGGCATGAGCAAGATAATCGAGCCAATCGTCGCTTTGCTGAATTGGCACTTCTCTAAAGTGGGTGTTTTGCGGTATCATATGCGAGTTTTATTAAAATTTTATCTGATCTTGTCTTAAGATCGGGCTTTTTTCAAGTAATGAGGACATTATGGCAACCTATTCTACCAGTGATTTCAAACCGGGTCTTAAATTTATGCAAGACGGCGAACCTTGCGTGATCGTCGAAAACGAATTCGTGAAACCGGGCAAAGGTCAGGCGTTCACCCGTACCCGTATCCGTAAATTGATCTCCGGCAAAGTGTTGGATGTGAACTTCAAATCCGGCACGACGGTTGAAGCGGCGGATGTGATGGATACCAACCTGACTTTCTTATACAAAGACGAAGATTTCTGGCATTTCATGAACAACGAAACCTTCGAGCAATTGTCTGCCGATGCCAAAGCCGTGGGCGACAACGACAAATGGCTGTTGGATCAAGCGGAATGTATCGTCACCTTATGGAACGGCGCGCCGATTTCCGTGACCCCGCCAAACTTTGTTGAGTTGGAAATCGTGGATACCGATCCGGGGCTGAAAGGCGACACCGCCGGAACCGGCGGCAAACCGGCAACCTTAAGCACCGGCGCCGTGGTGAAAGTGCCATTGTTCGTGCAAATCGGCGAAGTGATCCGCGTGGATACCCGTTCCGGCGAATACGTTTCTCGCGTAAAATAATCGATTGTTTTAAAACTGAAAACCGAGCAAATGCTCGGTTTTTGTTATCTCGCCTTTTCTAACACCATAAAACGGCAGGCGTAAGCGTTTTTCTCATCGGCAGGTGCGATTTCTTCCTCGGCGATCTTCCATTGGTCTAAGTCAATCTCAGGAAAAAAGGTATCGCCTTCAAGAGCGGTTTGAATCTCGGTTAGATAGAGCTTATCGGCTAACGGTAAACTTTGTTTAAACAACTCGCCGCCGCCGATAATCATCACTTCTTCTGCCGTTGTACACAAACCAAGTGCGGTTGGCAGGCTGTCCGCCCATGTTACATTTTCATGCACAAACGGCTGGCGCGACAGCACAATATTGCTGCGGTTCGGCAACGGACGACCAATCGACTCAAAGGTTTTGCGCCCCATTATCACCGGCTTGTTCAAGGTGTTGCGTTTGAACCACGCTAAATCGCGCGGCAAATGCCACGGCATTTGATTATCTTTGCCGATAACGCGGTTTCGGGTGAAGGCGACAATCAGACTGATTTGCATGAGGGAGATCCTATCATTAAATAACCGGGCGTTGGCGGTAAAACAATAAGCCGGGCAATGCCAAGCCAAACGCCAGTGCCCCGAGAATAAAACCGGATTTAACAAAATTATCGACGGCTTGTTGGAACAGTGCTTCAGAATAGCCGATATGGTGGATTTGCACAACGGCGATCATCGCTTTATAGGCAAATACGCCCGGAATCATCGGAATAATCGCCGCCACCGTGAACACTTTCGGATGGGCGAGATAGCGCTGCGACAAATATACGCCGATAAACCCGATTAAGGCGGCGGCGAAAAAAGTGGCGAAAAGCAACGGCATATCGATGGTGATTAATAACAGTTTGCGAAAACCATGTCCCAGTGCGCCCAATAACGCACAATATTTCAGCGCATTTTGCGGCACGTTGAACAACAAGGCGAAACCGACCGCCGGAATGGCGGCGAAAAACATATCGTCGATTAAGCGGAGTAGCAAATCCATATCAAATGCCCCACTGGTTGATATTGAACAAACTTAAGGCAAATACGATGCCGATACAGGCGCCGAAGGTCAGCACCGTGGCTAATGCCCAACGTCCGATTCCCATATTGGTATAACCTTTCAAAATATCGGACAGGGCGTTAATGAACGGGAAACCCGGCACAAGCAGCAAGACGCTCGAGGCAATTGCAATTTGCGGATCGTTACCCAAGCCGAAACGTAATGATAAACCGGAAATACCGGTCGCAACAAAGGCAGTGGCGGCAAATACGATCATCGGATTGTAATGCTGGCCGGCTAATTGCTGGCGCACGAACATCGCGGCGCAGGACGCCAAAAAGGTGATCAGGCAAATTAACGCGTCGCCGCCGGCAAGGTGGGCAAATGAAGCACAAGAAAGACCGACCATCAAGAGCACATAATAACGGTTATATTTTAACGGCTTGATGTTATACAGTTTTTTTCGCACGACGGCACTGTCATAAATGTGGTGTTCCGCCGCAATCACAATATGTTGCACTTCGGTCACCACATGCATATTAATCCCGCGATCCTGATTTCGGCGCGCGGTGGTAATACAGTGCCCTTGATGTAAGGTGGTTAGCACCACCGCGTTGGCGGTCAGCGCCACTTCGACACTTTCTACTCCCAGCGCTTTGCCGAGGCGGGTGGCGATTTGGCAGACTAAGGTGCTTTCCGCTCCGTGTTGCAATAACAAAAGTGCGGTATGCACGCAAAGCCGGGTGATTTCTTGCTGTGCCGCTTGGCTGAGGGCGGCGTTTTTTATCGCCATAATCTCTCCGAATAATCGTCGCTAAAAGCAATTTTATTACATGATTTTTATACCGATTAATGGTAACGTAATCGCCACTTTGTTATTTATTTTAGATCAAGAATTATGCAAAAAGATTCGCATTCCATGACGATTGAGACAAAACAGAAGCCTGTCACGGCAAAAAATACGACGCTAAAAACCGTGGTGTTGAAATTCGGCACCAGCGTTTTGACCCAAGGGTCGCCGAAACTGAGCCGCCCGCATATGCTCAATATCGTGCGCCAATGTGCGTTACTGCAACAACAGGGCTATCGGGTGGTGATTGTCACTTCCGGTGCGGTGGCGGCAGGGCGGCATTATTTAAACCACCCGCAACTGCCGCCGACCATTGCCTCAAAGCAGTTATTGGCGGCGGTCGGGCAGAGCCAATTGATCCAAACTTGGCAACATTTATTTGAAATTTATGATATTTACATTGGACAAATGCTGCTGACCCGTGCCGATTTGGAAGATCGCGAGCGTTTCCTCAATGCGCGCGACACGTTGAATGCCCTATTAGATAACAACATTATCCCGATTATTAATGAAAACGATGCGGTGGCGACGGCAGAAATTAAAGTCGGCGACAATGATAATCTGTCGGCTCTCGTTGCGATTTTAGCGAATGCCGATCAACTTTATTTGCTTACCGATCAGCAAGGTTTATTCGACAGCGATCCTCGCGCCAACCCAGCGGCACAGTTGATTCCCTGTGTGGATAAAATCACCGAGCATATCCGTTCGATTGCCGGTGGCAGCGTATCGGGTTTGGGCACGGGCGGCATGAGCACCAAAATCACCGCCGCCGATATTGCCACCCGTTCCGGAATTGAAACCATTATCGCGCCCGGCAGCCAAGAGAATGTGATTGTCGATTTGGCACAGGGTGCAGCCATCGGTACTAAATTTAATGCCTTGTTATCACCGTTGCAACGCCGCAAACAATGGCTGTTTGCCGCGCCGTCGGCCGGCACGTTGGTGATCGATCAAGGGGCGGAAAGTGCGGTATTGCAAAAGCAACGGTCGTTATTGCCTGCCGGGATTGTCCAAATCGAAGGGCGTTTCTCGCGCGGCGAAGTGGTGCGGATCCGCACTCAACAAGGCAAAGATATTGCGATTGGTGTGGCGTGCTATAACAGTGATGCGTTGACGTTAATCAAAGGCAAGAAATCGGCGGAGATTGCACACACGCTGGGATATGAATATGGTGCCGTTGCGATCCACCGTGATGATATGGTACTTTTATCGGTCTAAAAAACGGAATAACTGTGTTGGAAATGCTCGCTGAAGCCCTACTTCAGCTGCGCTTTCCGCCTTGTTCTTCCGTTTTTTACAGGTGATAACGGGAATGACGGCGTTGCACGATAATACAGCTAGAAAGGACAGAAAAATGACAATCGATTTAGTGAAAATGGGCAAACAAGCCAAGCAAGCGGCGTTTGAGTTGGCGCAATTGTCCGGCGCGGAAAGAAACCAAGCGTTACAGGTGATTGCCGATCAGTTGCAAGCGCGCGAAGCGGAAATTTTGGCGGCAAATGCGCTTGATATTGCCAATGCCGAAGCACAAGGGATCAGTGCGGCGATTATTGATCGCTTATTACTCACTTCCGCACGCTTGCAAGGGATTGCCGATGATGTACGCCATGTGATTTCGCTTGCCGATCCGGTCGGCAAGGTGATCGACGGCGGTGCGCTCGACAGCGGACTCTCGATTCAACGAGTGCGCGTGCCGTTGGGCGTAGTCGCAACCATTTATGAAGCTCGCCCGAATGTGACCATTGATGTGGCTTCGCTGTGTTTAAAAACCGGCAATGCGGTGATTTTGCGCGGCGGTAAAGAAACCCGAAATACCAACGAGGTGTTGTTACAGGTGGTGCAAGACGCCCTGCAACAAGCCGGTTTGCCGGCAAGAGCGGTGCAGGCGATTATCGATCCCGACCGCACTTTGGTCATGCAACTGCTGAAACTGGATCGCTATGTCGATATGATTATTCCCCGCGGCGGCGCAGGCTTGCACCAACTGTGCAAAGAGCATTCGACCATTCCGGTGATTGTCGGCGGAATCGGCATTTGCCATCTGTTTGTCGAACAAAGTGCGGATCTGACGCGTGCCTTGGCAGTAATCGACAATGCCAAAACCCAACGCCCGAGTGCCTGTAATTCACTGGAAACCTTGCTGCTGCAACGCAATATCGCCGCCGAATTTATACCACACTTGGTACAGCAACTTGCCGATAAAAAAGTCCGTTATTTCGCCGATACAGAAGCCTTGCCACTGTTGTTGCAATGCGGTGCCGAGGCAAGTGCGGTCAGCGATGACAAGCTACGTAACGAAGCGTTGTGTAACAATATGAATGTGATGATTGTCGAGGATATTGACCAAGCGATTGTGCATATCCAAGAATACGGCAGCCACCACTCCGACGGCATTCTCACCGAATCGCAAGCGTTGGCGCGCAAATTTGTCAAACAAGTGGATTCGGCAACGGTGTATGTGAATGCCAGCACCCGTTTCACCGACGGCGCACAATTCGGTTTGGGCGCAGAAGTGGCGGTCAGCACGCAAAAACTGCACGCGCGCGGTCCGATGGGCTTGGAAGCCTTAACCACCTATAAATGGGTGTGTTATGGGGATTATTTGAGCCGTGCTTAAACATAGAATCAGAACGCTGTAATCTATAAAGTAGGGGGCGGATTATATATCAGTCCGAACCGCACTTCGCATTTTACGATTGTAGATTAAATACTTACATCTCACTTCGTAAACGGGCGGATATTTAATCCGCCCGCTTTGTCTTATCAACCTCTTGTCATCAAATATTAATCCGCCAACCGCACTTCAAATACCCCTTTATTCGGGTTGAGTTTAAAGCCCTGCTGCTGCCAGAATTCGCGTTGGTTTTGCGTACTTTCGACCACCAGCAGATTACTTTGGGTAAAACTGACGAATTCGCAGCTTTTGCGCAACAATTCGTGCATGATCGCGGTTTGATTGGGAATATCGCTGACAAAAATATCGGTCAATTGCCAGTAACGTTGTAGGCGGAGTGAGGATAAACGCGGGTAGAGTTGTACAAAGCCGACCGCTTGCTGCGCGTCATTCAGCGCCAGAAACAAAATGCTTTCGCTGAAGCGAATCCGATTTGCCAAAAAAGCCAATGCCCTTTCCGGGTTTTCCTGCATGCCTTGCTCGCGGCGATATTGCTCGAACAGCGGGAGCAGCAGTTCCAGATTCCATAACTCAGCTTTAAATATCCGCATAATTGCCTCTAAATTAACCAGTTTTGTAGCGAATTGTAACGGTTTTATCCGTAATAATCATCATTTGTTAAATAAAAAAGCGGAAAAAGGCAAAAAGCGCGAAAATTTTCGGCGGATAAAAAGCAATTTAGAGCAAGTTTTGCTATAGTGAACGCAATTTTTATTGATTCATCTTAAATTAACAAGGAGCAAAAAATGGCACGTCGTCCTTTAGTCATGGGTAACTGGAAATTAAACGGCAGCAAAGCGATGACCCGCGAATTAATTGCGGGATTGAAAGCGGAGCTGGCGGATGTCAAAGGCTGTGATGTCGCAATCGCACCGCCGTTGATGTATTTGGCGGAAGCCGAAGCCGCCTTGCAAGGCAGCAACATCGCATTGGGGGCGCAAAATGTGGATACCAATGTGTCCGGCGCGTTCACCGGTGATATTTCGACCGAGATGTTAAAAGATTTCGGTGCGAAATACATCATTATCGGACACTCCGAGCGCCGTACTTATCATAAAGAAAGCGATGAATTTATCGCGAAGAAATTTGCCGCATTAAAAGCGGCAGGCTTAATTCCGGTGTTGTGTATCGGTGAAACCGAAGCGGAAAACGAAGCCGGTCAGACCGAAGCCGTGTGCGCACGTCAGATTGACGCGGTGCTGAACAGCTTGGGCGCAGACGCGTTTAACGGTGCGGTGATCGCCTATGAACCGGTGTGGGCAATCGGCACCGGCAAATCCGCAACCCCTGCGCAAGCGCAAGCGGTTCACAAATTTATCCGTGATCACATCGCCAAACAAGATCAAGCGGTTGCCGAGCAAGTGATTCTGCAATACGGCGGTTCAGTCAATGACGCCAACGCAGCAGAATTGTTCACCCAACCGGATATCGACGGTGCATTGGTCGGCGGCGCTTCCCTGAAAGCGGCCGCATTTGCGGTGATCGTCAAAGCGGCGGAACAAGCCAAAAACTAAGCTGACCGCACTTTAGTCCAAAAAATAAAAACCGAATTCTGATCTGGATTCGGTTTTTTGTCGGCTGAATTTCTAACTTAGAAATGGCGCACAGCACTGCTTAAATTTTTTGCCCGAGCCGCATAAGCAGGGCTGTTTCATACTCGGATAGTGCGCTAAGGTCGGATCAAGAAAATACCAACGTCCGTCGATGTTGACAAAGGTGGATAATTCATGATGGGCTTGTTGCCCGGCGCCAGTTCGATAAAACGCGTTGAATTCCACTTGCGCATGAATTTTGCCGATTTTAGGCAAATGTTGCACAATTTCAAGCCCTGCCCATTGGGTTTGTTGCGCCCAGTGTAACATCGCCGCCTGATTCAAGTGCGGTTGTTGCGCAGGTACGGTGGTGGCAACCAAATAATCTATTTTTTGCAATACATAAGCCGCATAACGTGAACGCATAAGTTGTTCGGCAGTTTGCGCAATGATTTTTTCTTGATGTAATGGTTGGCAGCAATCTTGGTAGGATTGATCGGATTGGCAAGGACAGGATAAATCGGCACAAGTCATCAGAATAACATTATCAATAAGCGGAATATTTTTGCTGAAAAAGCGAGATTTCAAGAAGAAAAAATGGCGCATCCGAGAGGATTCGAACCTCTGACCGCTCGGTTCGTAGCCGAGTACTCTATCCAGCTGAGCTACGGATGCGTCGTTTTAAGATGATTAACCTTCATTTTGCCTTTTTACATTTTAATGAGAGTAAGCATTAAAATGGCGCATCCGAGAGGATTCGAACCTCTGACCGCTCGGTTCGTAGCCGAGTACTCTATCCAGCTGAGCTACGGATGCGCAGAACAAATGGCGGTGAGAGAGGGATTCGAACCCTCGATACAGTTTCCCGTATACACCCTTAGCAGGGGTGCGCCTTCAGCCTCTCGGCCATCTCACCGCAATCGGTTTGAGCGCACATAATACGGTTTTCGGAAAATATGTCAATCGCTTTTTTAACGGAAACCGCACTTTTACCTTTTTTCGCATTCGTTTGTTTGATTTGCAAACAATTTTTGCCGAAAGTGCGCTCAGCTTTTACGCTTTAACAGCGCTTTTAAATTGGAAACATGGCTACTGGTTTTTTGCTCGATTTGCTGGCTGGTGAGCGGTGGTTTATCGCGCTCCCATTGCAGATCGTCTTGCGGCAGTTCCAGTAAGAAACGGCTGACTTCGGGGCGAATCAGTTCGCCGTATTGCCGCCGTTCTTTGCATAACGAAAAAGTCAGTTCCTGCTGGGCGCGGGTGATACCGACATACGCCAAGCGCCGTTCTTCTTCCACGTTATCTTCGTCGATACTGGTCTGGTGCGGCAAAATCCCTTCTTCCATGCCGACCAGATAAACATACGGAAATTCCAAGCCTTTTGAGGCGTGCAACGTCATCAATTGCACCTGATCGCTTTCGTCATCGTCTTCGCCGCGTTCCAACATATCGCGCAGGGTTAAGCGTGTGACCACCTGATTTAACGTCATGGCGTCGTTATATTCATCACCGCGCAGCATGTCTGCCACCCACTCGAACAGCGTGGCGACGTTTTTGCTTTGCATTTCCGCCTGTGCCGGGCTGGCGGCGTGTTCAAACAGGTATTCCTGATATTGCAAGGCGGATAACATCTCGCGTACCGCACTTTCCGGCTCGCTGCGTAGCGCGTGATCATTCAGCTCGACAATCCAACGGGCGAAATGTTGCAACGCTTGATAAGCGCGCGGTGTGAGGCGTTGAATCAGTTCAAATTCGAAAACGGCGGCGAACAGGCTGATCTGTTTCTCTTGTGCCAGTTGCCCCAGTTTTTCTAAGGTTGCGGTGCCGATTTCGCGTTTCGGCGTATTCACAATGCGCAGAAATGCCGCGTCGTCATCTTGATTCACCACCAAGCGCAAATATGCCATCATGTCCTTGATTTCGGCACGCGAAAAAAACGACGTGCCGCCGGAAATTTTATACGGAATACGGTTTTGCATTAGCATTTTTTCCAGCAAGCGCGACTGGTGGTTGCCACGATACAGAATGGCGTAATCTTTGTATTGGGTTTTGCGGATAAAACGGTGCGCCACCAGTTCGGCGACAATCCGCTCCGCTTCGTGTTCTTCGTTTTTGGCTTCGATCACTTGCAATTTTTCGCCATGATCTAAGGTGGAAAACAGTTTTTTATCAAACACATGGTCGTTGTTATCAATCAAGATGTTGGCGGCGTGCAAAATCCGCTGGCTAGAGCGGTAATTCTGTTCCAACTTAATCACTGCCAGTTGCGGAAAATCATCGCGCAGGCGGATCATATTTTGCGGACGCGCGCCACGCCACGAATAAATCGACTGATCGTCATCACCCACCACGGTAAAACGCGCCTGTTCGCCGACCAGCAGTTTGATCAGTTCATATTGGCTGGTGTTGGTGTCTTGATATTCATCGACCAACAGATAACGGATTTTTTCCTGCCAACGTGACCGCACTTCGGGATATTGTTGAAACAGCAGGGTCGGCAGCATAATCAAATCGTCAAAATCAAGCGCATTGTAAGCACGGATTTGGTTGTGATATTGCTCGTAGCACAACGCAAACAACAGCTGTTTTTGCCCGTCGGCAATGCCTTTGGCGCGTTCGGGCAAGATCAAATCATTTTTCCAGTTGGAAATGGTGTTTAACAACTGATTTAACAGATCTTTATCGCCTTTGAGATACGGCTCGGTCAGCGCTTTCAGCAGGGCGAGTTGGTCGTGCTGATCGAACAGGGTGATATTGGCTTTATAGCCCAAATGGCGGTATTCGCGTTTGATAATATCGAAGCCGAGCGTATGAAACGTGGATACCGTCAGGCCTTTACTAGCTTGTTTGCCAATCGAATGCGCCACCCGCTCTTTCATCTCGCGCGCGGCTTTATTGGTGAAAGTCACGGCGGCGATTTGCTTCGGTTGATAACCGCACTTTTCAATCAAATAGGCGATTTTGTTGATAATCACCCGGGTTTTGCCTGATCCTGCACCGGCAAGCACCAAGCAAGGTCCGGTGACATATTCGACGGCGTTTTGTTGTTGCGGATTGAGTTTCATCGGTTAATCCTGCGCAAGGGCATAAGGCAAAAGTGCGGTATCGAGAATAAACGACAGCGGAATATCCAAAATCGGCAAGCCCCAACGTTGCGCCATTTCATAATCGTATTTCACACCGGCATAGGCGCTATAGGGCTGGGTCTGATTGATCAAACTCACAATCGTGCCGCAGCCGCTGAGGTTCAAACAGAAGCCGAATAGAACGCAAAAATACAGATATTTTCTCATTTCCTTTACCAAATAGAAATTGAAGTGGTGATTATAAAGGGAGTTGGCGGGAGAACAAATCACATTCTTAAAATAAGGGTTGATCTTACTTGCGCTGTGCTGTGCTGTAAAATTAAGCGATTTTTTTGAGCTAATGTCAAGTGCATTTTAATTTTATTATTAAGGAGTTATATGAATGAAAAGATCTCTGTTACTCACGACGGTTATGCTATGTTTTACGCTTGCCGGCTGCCAGCAAATGTTGGAGGCAAGCCGTTCGATGCGAGCGGCATTGGAGAATATTAATACCGGATTATCAGGTGCTTATGTCGAGCAAACTACACAAAACTCGATTGATTCAACGCTCAATAATGCGAAACCGAATAGTGCGGTTAAAGCATTATTTAATGATGCCAAACCAACAATGAACAAAGTGTTAGGACTATTAGCCTGTTTACCAGATGGTAGTCATTCAAATTCCCAGCTTATGATCTACAGTGATCCAGACAGTATTGAGCCGCATAGTCGAGTTAAACCACAAAGTAACATGAGTTATCATAAATCGGGTTGTTTAAATGTATCTCGAGTAATCGGATTTAAGAAATTAGCGGCAAATACTTTTGAGTTTAAAGTCTATTTTACCTCGCGACAGAGCGGAGAGACCGTTAACAAGCGCTATCATGCCATTAAACAACCTGGTGGTGAGTGGCTATTCGATTTTTGGGGGCTTTAATCACGATCATACACGCTTGTTTAGGCAACTATTCAGAATTAGCGTATTGACAGATACGCTGATTTATTGGTTTTTGCCAACATCATTAATAAGCTGTCAAGGGTAAACTTGCCGATCTTGCGATTAACCATATCGGAAATTCGAGGGCGGGTAACGCCTAAAATAGTCGCAGCATCAGCTTGTTTTAATTGATTTTCTTGAATCCAACTATCCATTGCCTCAACCAAAGCCAGTTTCATCTCTATCACCGCTTGGCTGTGTGCTTTCAAGCTTGCCGCTTCACTATCGGAGAACCCAAGATCGAGAAAAACATTGCCGTTAGCGGGGGTGATATGGGTGATTTTATCGTTCATTTTCTATCTCCAATAAGGTTTGATACCGTTTTTTGATCAACTCAAGATCGCGCGGGCTAGTTTTTTGTGTTTTCTTTTGAAATGCGTGTAGCACATAGATGCGTTTTGTAAACTTAGCAACATAAACTAAGCGAAATGCACCACTGTGATCGCGGTGTCGAATTTCAATAATGCCATTTCCAAGATTATTCATGACTTTATAATCACGTGGGCTTAATCCCTGTTGCACGAGATCTAAATCGTGACCAAGCTCTGATTTTATGTTGTCAGGAAATAATCTTAATATTGCTAATGTTGAACCCAACCATGCTATATCTTTGCGCACCGTTCTCTGTTTGTACAAAATTTTATACCTATCTTATCTGATAATGCAAGCTAGTAAATAAAATTTATATACTCAAGAAAATAGAGTAGCGAAAAGATTGCGATCAAGATTCCAAAAATTAAATTTGCTCACTTAACGTGATAAGCAAAGTGGTTAAACCTCACGATAAACCTGTTCAAACGGAACACGATAGCGTGCGCCCCAAATGCCGCGCCTTGTTTCGCGAATGCCGCAGACTACGATCATATTGATTTCCGCTGCGCGTGGTAGGTTCAAAATCCGTTTTACCCTGCGGCTGTCCAAGCCTTCGAGCGGGCAGGTGTCGTAGCCTTGTTCTGCCATTGCCAGCATAAAGGTTTGTGCGGCAAGGGCGCAGCTTTTGTGGGTCACAATGCGCGAATCGGCTTCCGAAACATTGGTGGCAATCGGGCGGAATAAAGCGATACTGTGGGCGATCAATTTGCGTAATATGCCCAGCAGACCGAAGCCGCGAGCATACAGAAACGGCATTAATTTGCCGTAATAGCCGTTTAACCGTTTTAAGCGTGCGGCTTGTTGCTCTGGCGGTGTATTGCGCTTGAGATCATCGCTGAACGCCGCTAATACCTGTTTGGCACGTTCACGGTAGAGATCCTGACGGGTCACAAATACCACCATTTGTTGCGCGGTGGTGGCGGCATTTTGGCTGAGGCAGGCTTCGGCAAGCTGCGCAAGTGCGGTTTTGTCCGTGATATGATAAAACTGATACAGTTGCATATTCGAGCTGCTCGGAGCGAGTTGCGCCAGTTGCAAACATTGGCGTACTTTGTCGCTGTCGAGCGGCGTATCGCTGTAGTGGCGCACCGCGCGGCGGTGGCGGAGCATTTCGCTTAAGTTCATAAGGTATCCTTTGTTGTGCGCTGAGGGTGTATTTATTCTACACCTGTTGTTGGATTGCCGCCAATGCCGCCGAGGGCGACATCTTTTTCAGCCGCAAAGTAAAAAGGCTTGGAATTTTCCAAGCCTTTTGTTTTGGTTTTTGCAAACCGTGCGATTAGTTCAAACGCTCTTTGATACGTGCAGACTTACCACTACGCTCACGCAAGTAGTACAGTTTCGCTTTACGTACCGCACCTTTGCGTTTCACGCTGATACTGTCGATTACCGGCGAGTGAGTTTGGAATGTACGCTCAACGCCGACACCGTTTGAAATTTTACGCAGGGTAAATGCTGAATGCAGGCCGCGGTTACGAATTGCGATAACCACGCCTTCGAACGCCTGCAGACGTTTTTTACTACCTTCAACAACCCATACTTTCACTTCCAAAGTATCACCGGGACGGAAGCTCGGTACGTCTTGTTTCAATTGTTCTTGTTCAAGTTGTTTAATAATGTTACTCATAATAAATACCTTTTATTCCTAGATGTAACTGAATCTTTACTCTTGCCGTTTGATCTGAGCCAACAGCACTCTCTGTTCGTCAGTCAGAGCTAGGCTCTCTAAGAGCTCAGGCCGGCGCGTCCAAGTGCGGTGCAATGACTGTTGTAACCGCCATTTGCGTATTTCCGCATGGTTGCCCGACATTAAAACCGGTGGCACGGCCACGCCGTTTAACACTTCGGGGCGGGTGTAGTGCGGGCAATCGAGCAGCCCGTCGGCAAAAGAATCTTCTTCTGCGGAGGCTTGCTTGCCCAACACACCCGGAACAAAACGGGCAACGGCGTCAATCAATGTCATTGCCGGCAGTTCTCCGCCGGTGAGGACATAATCCCCAACCGACCACTCTTCATCGATTTCCGCTTCAATCAAGCGTTCATCAATGCCTTCATAACGTCCGCACAGCAAAATCAGATTCTGATATTGTGCTAATTGCTGCACGCCATGTTGGTCGAGTTTGCACCCTTGCGGTGAAAGGTAAATCACTTTCACCTCCCCTGCCGTTACTGCCCGTGCCGCTTGCTTGGCGGCATGAATGGCGTCGCGCAACGGTTGCACCATCATCAACATGCCCGGTCCGCCGCCGTAAGGGCGGTCATCGACCGTTTTGTGTTTATCATGGGTGAAATCACGCGGATTCCAACATTGCACTTGTAACAGCCCGTGTTTTACAGCTCGTCCTGTGACCCCGAATTCGGTGATTGCTTTAAACATTTCAGGGAAAAGACTAATAATCCCAATCCACATAATATGACCTTATGCTAAAAATGTTACCGCCAAAGCGCCCACTGTTGCTGAGGTTAGAAACCAGCGTCCCAATCCACTTCAATAGTCTTTGTGGCGAGATCGACTCTTTTAACTACTGTTTCTTCAAGATACGGAATTAACCGCTCTTGTTTGCCGAAAGCATCATTCAGATTGGCTTTCACCATGAACACGTCATTCGAACCGGTTTCCATCATGTCGCTGACCACACCCAATTGATAGCCTTGCAGGTTGATGACTTGGCAGCCGATTAAATCGTGCCAGTAATAGCCTTCTTCCAGCGCAGGGAAATTGTCTGCACTCACCCCGATTTCCACGTTGGTTAATGCGTGTGCCGCGTCACGATCATCGACGTTTTTCAGTTTCACGATCAAATCGTTACTGTGATAACGCCAGCTTTCCAGTTCGGTGGCTTGCCATTGACCTTTGATATTCAAATACCAAGGCTGATAATCGAAAATACTTTCTTGTTGTTCTGTCGATGAATAAATTCGCAACCAACCGCGAATCCCGTAAGTTGAACCCAACTTGCCGACCGTGCTGATGTTTTGCGTGTTCATATTCACCTACTTATTGATTGCTTATAAAGCGTTTAAAAGCAGATTACGCTGCTTTTTGCGCTTCTTTAACTAATGCGGATACGCGCTCAGATAAAGAAGCACCTTTTTCCAACCATGCATTCACACGGTCTAAATCTAAACGTAAACGTTCTGCGTTACCGGTAGCAAGTGGGTTAAAGAAACCGACACGCTCGATAAAACGACCGTCACGCGGGCTGCGGCTGTCCGCAACAACTACTTGATAAAATGGGCGTTTTTTTGCACCGCCACGAGATAAACGAATGGTTACCATAGCGTCCTCTAAAATGATAGTAAAAATAAAACCCTCGTTCGAGGTGAGGGTGTCATGCGCTTTCGATGGCATACAGCCATAAAAAGTCGTCAGATTTTACTCTTTTCCTGAAGAAAAGCAAGTTTTACCGCCGGCGTAAGCCAAATTATCGGCGTGAACCGCACTTTCAATGGCTACGCCTGTGCAAGTGCGGTCAGCGGTTGTCAAAGCAAGACGAAAATCGCTATAATGCGAACTATTCTTAATTGAAAGGCGGCAAAGTGCGGTTCGGATGAAAGTGGTGAAATGGGTTTATGTTTTATTGGGATTTATTGCGCTCGGGTTGGGCATTCTCGGCATTCCGTTGCCGATCTTGCCGACCACGCCGTTTTTGCTGCTGGCGCTCTATTTTTTCGGCAAAAGCTCCGATCGCCTGCACGCTTGGTTTTTGCAAACCGCACTTTATCATAACTATTTGAAATCCTTTGATGAACAGCGCGCGCTGACCGCCAAAAGCAAAGCCTATATCTTGTTGCTTTCCACCGCAATGATCGCCGCCAGTTTCTATTTTATGCCGTCGATTTACGGGCGGATTTTTATTATTCTCTTATTATTGGTCGAATACTGGTTTTTCTTCTTTTGGATTAAAACCCTACCAAGCACAAAATGATAGCTTTTGTCGCCGTTTTTTAGCATACTGACTACGGCTTTTTTATCAGGAACTCTTCTTACTTTTTTTAGGAAATCTCAATATGAAATCTTTTTTTAAATTAAGTCTTTGTACCACGTTAGTCACATCCGTATTAGCCATTCCCACTTTCGCCCAAGCCTATGAACAAGACCGCACTTATCAATTGACCGTGTTGCATACCAATGATCTGCACGGCCGTTTTTGGCAAAACCAAAACGGTGAATACGGACTGGCGGCACAAAAAACCTTGATTGACCGCATTCGCAAAGAAGTGGCGGAGAAAGGCGGCGAGTTGATTTTGCTCAACGCCGGCGATTACAACACCGGCATTCCGGAATCCGATTTGCAAAACGCCAAACCGGATATCGAAGCGATGAATGCAATGGGCTACGAGGCGTTGGCCTTGGGCAACCACGAATTTGACAATCCGCTGCAATTGTTGGATATGCAAGAAAGCTGGGCGAAATTCCCGTTCTTGTCCGCCAACGTGTTTAATAAAAAAGATGGCAGTTTATTGGTAAAACCGTACACCATTTTAGACAAACAAGGGTTGAAAGTGGCGGTTGTCGGTTTGACCACCGAAGATACGGCGAAACTGGGCAACCCGGAATTTATCTCCAATGTGGAATTTGTCCGTCCGGCGGAAGCGGCAAAAGACGTGCTGGCGGCGTTGAACGACAATGAGAAGCCGGATATTAAAATCGGCTTGACCCATATGGGCTATTATCATGACGCTCAATACGGTTCGAATGCGCCGGGCGATGTGTCGATGGTGCGTGAATTGGAGAAAGGCGCGTTTGATCTGGTGATCGGCGGTCACAGCCACGACACGGTGTGTATTAATGACGACGGCAGTTTCAACGACAAATACAAACCGGGCGATGTCTGTAAACCGGCATTTGAAAACGGCACTTGGATTATGCAAGCCGGCGAATGGGGTAAATATGTCGGGCGTGCCGATTTTGAATTTAAAAACGGCGAGTTGAAACTGGTGAACTATCAATTAGTGCCGGTCAACTTAAAAGAAAAAGTGAAAAATGCCGAAGGCAAAACCGAATATGTGCTGTTTCAAGAGGAAATTCCCGCCGATGCGGAACTGTTGGCGCACCTGAAAGTCTATCAGGACAAAGGCGATGAATTACTGGGCGTGGAAGTCGGCAGTGTGAATGAGAAGTTGGAAGGTGATCGCAATGTTATTCGCTTCCGACAAACTAATTTAGGGCAGCTGATCGCCCGTTCGCAAAAAGAGCGTGCCAAAGCCGATATCGGCATTATGAACTCCGGCGGTATCCGTGCTTCAATCGAGCCGGGTAAGGTCACCTATAAAGATATTCTGACGGTGCAACCGTTCGGGAATATCATCAGCTATGTCGAGTTGAACGGGACTGAGCTGATTGATTACCTGAATGTGGTGGCGTTGAAAGAAGTCGATTCCGGTGCGTATGCGCAATTTGCCGGCATTGCCATGACCGTCGACCGCAAGGCGAAAAAAGTGTCGGAGGTGAAAATCAACGGCGAGCCGCTGGATCCGAAAAAAGTCTATCGGATTTCTTTACCAAGTTACACCGCGGCAGGGGGGGACGGCTATCCGCTGGTCAGCGACAATCCGACCTATGTCAACACCGGTTTTGTGGACGCGGAGAGTCTGAAACTCTATTTTGAGGAAAATTCACCGATTGATGCGGCGAAATTCCAAGCCAATGAAGAGATTATTTATAAATAATCCTAGACAGCAACAATAGATCTTATGTTTAAAATCCGATAAGGTATCACCATTATCAGATTATTGACAAAGTAAGTGATGAGGCAAAGTCGGGGCGGATTATATATCCGCCCGAACGGTACTTTGCGCTTCCCCTTTATTGATTAACTGCTTATATCGCACTCCGCAAACGGGCGGATATATAATCCGCCCCGACTTTTACAATCAATATTGTGCGTTTTAGTCTTTGTCAGCAGCCTGATTATCGGATTTTTATAATTTATTGTTTTGGCTAAACGGAAAAATGATGTTACGCAAACCGCACTTTACTCGTCCCTTTCGTTATCAACAGCTATTATTCAGCCTGTTGGTTTTTTTTGTTTTTGCATTTTTAAACAGCGCGGTCGCCAACGGTTTGTTCGGCGGCAAGAAAGAGCGGTTTTTACCGCCGCATGAAGCCTTCATCTTTTCGGCGCAAGCGGATCAGCAAAATTTACACCTCGATTGGCAGATCGCCGAAGGTTACTATTTATATCAACGTGAAATTTCCGTTGAAGACGAACAGGGGCAAATCAGCGAGTTAGCCTTGCCGCCTGCAATACCCTACCATGATGAATTTTTCGGTGAAGTCCAAATTTACCGCAATCAGTTAGCATTTGCAGTGCCGTTACATAACCGTAACGGAAAAATTATCGTTAATTACCAAGGTTGTACCAGCGGTTTTTGCTATCCGCCGGAAACGCAGGAATTGGATTTGGCGGCGTTACGGGGCGGCGCAGGCACAACCACAACGGCAACGGTGATCGCTGGTGTTGATAGCGCAGCACAAAGTGCGGTCAGCGAAAACGCCACCACAACCGAACGTACGCCTGTAGCGGATAACCGACGTGTTGACGATAGCTTATTTAACCGTAACAGCACCGAACAGCTGGCAAGCAATCTGGGCGAAAACAAATTCAGCATTCTGTGGTTTTTCGTCTTGGGATTGGGCTTGGCATTTACCCCATGCGTGCTGCCGATGTTGCCATTGTTATCCTCAATCGTGATCGGGCAAAAAGAACGCCCGCAAAGCCTGCGCGCATTGTTGCTGAGTTTGGTCTATGTGCAAGGCATGGCATTGACCTATACCGCACTTGGCTTATTAGTGGTGGCGATCGGTCTGCCGTTTCAAATTGCGCTGCAAAGCCCGTATGTGCTGATCGCTTTCTCGATTCTGTTTATCGTATTGGCGGGTTCGATGTTCGGTTTGTTCACGTTGCAACTGCCGTCCGGTTTACAGAATAAGCTCAATCAACTTAGCCAAAAACAGAGTGGCGGTGCTTATTGGAATGTGTTCCTGATGGGCATGATTGCCGGCTTAGTGGCTTCGCCGTGCGTCAGCGCGCCGTTGTCGGGGGCGCTGTTGTATGTGGCACAAAGCGGGGATTTTGTGGTCGGCGGCTTGAGCTTGTATTTATTGGCGCTGGGCATGGGCATTCCGCTGGTGCTGGTCACCCTGTTTGGCAATAAAATCCTGCCGAAGGGCGGAGAATGGCAGGAAAAAGTCAAAATTGCCTTCGGTTTCGTGATGCTTGCCGTACCGGTATTCCTGATTTCGCGCCTGTTGCCGGAAGTGTGGGAAAACCGTTTATGGTCGCTATTGGGTGTGGCGTTTTTCATCTGGTTGACTTCGGCAATCAGCGATAAAAAATCGATGTTGGGAATTAAATTGTTACCGTTAGTGGCGGCGATCGTGGTGGCGCAACCGCTGGTCAACTGGCTTGCACCGCTGGTGACCGGCAACAGCGAAAGTGCGGTAGCCGCAACGCCGGCACACGCCGAATTTGCCGAGATTGCCGATTACGACGCCTTACAAGCGGCATTGAAACAGAACCAAGGGCAGTTGGTGATGTTGGATTTGTACGCCGACTGGTGTGTTGCCTGCAAAGAATTTGAAAAATACACCTTCAGCGATCCGCAAGTACGGCAACAGTTTGCTCAAATGAAGTTATTGCGTGCCGATCTGACCCGCAACAGCCCGCAAAACCGCACTTTAATGGAGCAACTGCGCGTAGTCGGTTTGCCGACCATTATCTTCTTCGACCAAAACGGCAAAGAGATCCCGCAAAGCCGAATCAGCGGATTTTTAGATGCAGAACAGTTTAGGGAATGGGTACAGCCGTTGTTGGAGAAATAGCGCTCTAGGCTCTAAAACTTAACGATCTGGAAAAAATAAAATAAAAAGACTATCGAATAAATCATAACGATAGTCTTTTTTTAATTCTTTTTAAATAATTCCAATCGCTAATGGTCGGGTCTAATCTTGAATAAAATGTGATCTTGATCACGGAATCTCAGCTCAGTTCTCCGTATATTCAATCTCTTTTTCTATTTATTATATTCAGTAAGAGAGCTTTCCATGCACAAAATAATCCTTCCTTTTGCGTTGTCGTCACTATCTTTGACCGCATTGGCGGCGGACAATCCGACATCACCGACAGAGCAGTTAGCGGAAATTACCGTTGCAACCCAACTCGAATCTTACGTTTTGCCGGAGCAAAATACCATATCCATCTCAGGCAAAGCCCTGAGCGAACAATATCATAGTACGCTGGGCGATACCCTGAGTAAAATAAGCGGCGTGCAAAGCGAATCTTTCGGACCGCATGCCGGTCGTCCGCTGATTCGCGGACTTGGCGGGCAACGGGTTGAAATTTTAAGTAACAATTTATCGCTTAACGATATGGCGGCAATCAGCGGAAACTTGCCGACACCTTTGGAAAGCCAGTTGGCGGACAGTATTGAAGTGACCAAAGGCCCGGCGACAATCTTACACGGCGGACGGGCGATCGGCGGTACGGTGAATGTCAAAGACGGACGTATTCCGAGCAAGATTGCCGAAAAGCGTTTTCAAGGCAAAATCGAAGCGCAAACGGGGGAAAATACCCAGCGAATGCAGGGTTTCCGCTTAGATGTCAACGATGGTCGACATTGGGCGTGGCATATCAGTGCGATGTCCCGTCATAGCCGCTACACGAAAATTCCGGGCAACAGCAAGGCTGCCGTTTGCCATGATGTTAATGAGCTGAAAGCGGACAGCATGCTGCGTGATAAATGCCAAATTCAGATGAGTTCGTATCAAACCCGCAACCCTGCCCACTATCCTTATCTAAGCAAATTTTATGAGAAGTTTGCCGAAGAGTATGAACTGGAATCCAGTGAAAAATATACGACGCGCGAAAAAGATCGTCTTAGCTTTTTTGAAACCGTTGCCAATGATCCCAATCCGGCCTATATTCCGGACAGCGCGCAATACATTGATGTTTACACCGAGCCGAAAGCGTTGGTGAAAGCGGAAAACGGACGGATTCCGAATAGCCATTTTAAATCGAAAAATATTGCCGTCGGCGGCAGCTATATTGATGACTGGGGCTATGTCGGACTGGCTTATTCGCATTATCAAACCCGATATGGCGTGCCGGGTTTTGCTTATCGTGCTTCAAGCGTTGCCACCGAAGGCGATAATTTCGGTGCAGTAGATGTCTTGAGCCAAGATCAGCGTTTTGATCTGCGTGCTGAAATAGATAAAACGTTTTTGATTCTGCAGAAAATCAAACTCTCAGCTAATTATGCCAAAGCGCAAAATATTGAGCAGATTAATCAAATCGATTCCAGCCGTTTTAACACGCAGCAGCGGCAAGTGCGGTTGGAGGCGGAACATCAACCGTGGGGTAACTTGCACGGCTTGATTGGGGTTGAAGTCAGTAAACGCAAAATAGCCCGCGACGGAGCGGACGCCTATCTGCCGGACGTTAATAGCGATGAAAAAAGCCTGTTTGTATTGGAATCGTTGGTGCTTGATCCGTTTAAATTGAGCGCAGGCGGGCGTTGGAGCAGTGTGAAACACCGCTTAATCAAAGATTATGCCGGTAACGGCGGCGGTTCCGGCGAACGTGCGGACCGCACTTTTGATCTCTCCAATTACCATATCGGTTTGCTGTACCAACCGCTTGATAGCTGGCATGTCAAATTGCAACGTTCTTTTTCGCAAAGAGCACCGGAAGTCAATGAGCTTTATGCCAACAATAGCCACTATTCATTACTGATCGAAGAGAACGGCGATACCGATCTGAAAAAAGAAAAATCCAACGGTTGGGAATTGAGCAGCGGCGTGGAGTTTAATAACTGGATGGCGAATATCACATGGTATCAAATCGATTTTTCCAACTACACTTATTTAGCTCAAACCGGCATTGCCCGACGCGGAACGATTGTGAAAGAGTGGCGGCAAACGCCGATTCGCTTGCAGGGGATCGAAACGGAACTGGGTTACCATTTGCGCACGGATACATTCGGCGAATGGCGGTTCAGCCTGTTGGGCGATGTGGTGCGCAGTAAGGCAAAAAGCGGTTTTAACGGCGGCGGATATGTCAGCGCCATGCCGACCTCGCGTTACGGTGCCGGAATAGACTGGAATTATAAAAACTGGTCAACTTCCTTTTCGGCATGGCATTATTTGAAACAAGATAAAGTCGGGGTGGACATTAATAAAGAGTTGGAATCACCGTCGTTCACGTTGGTTGACGCCAGCATAAGTTATCAATTCCGCTTAGCGCATTCGGATATCGAGTTATATCTGATCGGAAAAAATTTAACCAACCGCGAAGCCCGATTGCATAATTCCACCTTGCGTTATCTTGCGCCAATGGCAGGGCGTAGCATTGCCACTGGCGTCAGATGGACATTTTGATTTTAATCGACCCATTAATAAAAATTTAGGGGCTATCCTAGAATATTGTCGTTATCTCGGACAGCCCCAAAGATTTTTTATTTAGCGTTGAGAAGACCCCTGAACCGGTTTTAAACTTATAAACTTAAAGAAAAGAAGTGAAAAAGAAAAAGACTATTGCGTAAATTATAGCGGTAGTCTTTTTTTAATGCCTTTTAAATAATTTCAATCGCTAATGTTCGGGTCTAATCTCAAATAAAACGTGATCTTGATCACGGAATCTATAGTTGTATTCACGTAAATATGTTGCCGGCTATTCAACCATACATATAAAGGAAAAAATAATGCGTTTACCGAATGCAAAAAATATAGAGAGTAAGATCCGACTAAAATTGACAGTTATTTTATTGATGGGATATTTATATCCGTCGAATATTGTTTGGGCAGCGAGCGATGGCGCTACTGAGCTGGAGGAAATTAATGTGACGGGAAGTGCGGTGCAATTTAGTAGCGATCCACTTTCAGGCATTCCCAAACCCAACGATATTGTTGTTTCTAAAACAAAATTAAAAAGATCCGCCAGTACCTTGGGTAATGCATTATCAAATGAACTGAGCGTGCATAGTAATCAATTCGGCGGTGGTGCCAGTGCACCGGTTATTCGCGGACAGGAAGGGGTTCGGTTAAAGATTTTGCAAAATGGGTCAGATGTTATCGACATGTCCCAACTTTCGCCGGATCACGCTATCGGTGTTGATACGTTACTGGCTGAACAGGTCGAAATTTTACGTGGCGCTTCTACCTTACTCTATGCCAATGCCTCTCCGGCGGGTGTTGTTAATGTGGTTGATAATCGTATTCCGTCCCATCTTCCTGAAAAAGGTTATCAGACCGATTTCAATTTGCGTTATAACACCAATAGCAATGAAAAATTAGCGACATCCGGCATTACATTGGGATTGGGGCAGCACATTGCATTACGTTTTGAGGGATTAACCCGTCGTTCTGATAACTATCATGTACCTGAATTTAACTTAGGGAAAAAAATAGATTTTGTACCGGATACGTTCAATAAGACAAATGCGGGCACTTATGCGATATCGTTTATTGGAGACCGTGGATATGTCGGGCTGGCTTATAATGAACGGCGCGAAATTTATGGCTTGCCAGGTCATAATCATGCACTGGATACGTGTGATGCCCATATTTGGGGGCGAAATCCGGACAATGAATATTTTTTGGAAATCTATCCGCACTTAATGGGAGAGGGGGATTTGGTCAATACCCATTTCCACTGCGGTTCTAACCATGCCTCAGGCGGAGTGCACAGCCACGATAATCCTTATGGGCATAAGCATGATCATACCCTAGGCGGCCCGGTCGTGGATTCGCTGTCGCAGCGCTATGATCTTCGTGCTGAGCTTCAGCAGCCTATTTCCGGGATTGATAAGCTACGTTTGAGCTATTCATCAACGGATTATAAGCATGATGAACGCGATGGCAGTATTCCAGTGAACCTATTTAAAAATCAAGGTTATAACTTGCGTTTGGAATTGTTTCATAAAGAAATAAAGGGGTTGACGGGCGTTTGGGGTGTTCAGTATCAAACCGCAACCAGTAGTGCAAACATTCCTCGTCTTCCGCCTTGCAGCAATAGTTTTGAGGCCGGCAGTAATATACGTTGCCCGGAGAAAATCAGTGATAATGATCGTAAGAAGTGGGCGTTAATTGAAAACAGTAATAAGCAGTTGAGTTTCTTTGCAGTGGAACAATTAAGAAAGGGGAACTGGTTATTTGATCTTGGCGTGCGCACGGAAAAGCAAAGAATCCCGATTAACTATGATGTTGCCAACTTGAAGAAAATTAAAAGCGATATTGAATGTTCCGGATTTTTCGGCGGCTGTTTACCCTATTCGTTAAATGATCCTGATTTATCGCTTTATAACCAATGGGCAACCTCCTATGCGACATCTGCAAGCTGGAATTTTCATCCGGATTACGCGCTATCTTTTGCCTTTTCGCATAATGAACGTCATCCGACTCCAATGGAACTGTATTATCACGGAAAACATTTGGCAACAGTGTCGCTTGAGTACGGTAACCGCTATTTGAAGAAAGAGGTTTCCGATAATTTTGAAGCCGGGTTAAGTTATGCGGGGGAAAAACTCAGTTATCATGTCAATGTATATTATAACCGTTTTAAAAACCGCATTTTTAACCAGACCTTGGCTAAGGAGGGTAATCTCTCATTAAATCGTTATAACCAGTCCAAGGCGGTTTATTATGGGGCAGAAGGGCGGATTGATTACCAATTTACTCAAGATGTGAGTGCGGGTTTATTTGCCGATTATGTTCGCGGCAAATTATTCGATTTGCCTCCGACATATGAAGTCGATCATCTTTTTAATACGGAAACAACGATTCCGCAAGCCGATCAAAACGCACCACGAGTGCCGCCGGCACGTTTAGGCTTGCGTGCCAATGCAGAATTGACAAAACATCTATCCGGTTCATTAGAATATACTTATGTTTATAAGCAGCACAAAGTAGCGCCGCTAGAACATAAAACTAGCGGGCACCAACTATTAAATATCGGGTTAAATTATACCAATCATATTGCTCAGATGGACTACGTTTTATTTGTGCAAGCAAATAATGTATTAAATCGGAAAGTTTATTCCCACACTTCTTTCCTGCCGTTTGTACCACAAATGGGGCGGAATATTATGCTTGGCATTAATATTGGTTTTTAAATGAAAAAAACGGCTCAAATCTCTTTGAGCCGTTTTGCTGAACTATAATCTTCTGACTACAGTCCTAATGCTTTTTTCACTCCTTCGCCGTAGGCAGGATCGCATTTGAAGCAGTTGTCGATATGGCGTTGTTTGATGAAATCCGGTGCGTCGCCCATCGCGCGTGCGGTGTTGTCGAACAGCACTTGTTGTTGCTCGGCAGTCATCAAACGGAACAATGCACGCGGCTGGCTGAAGTAGTCGCTGTCATCTTCACGGTAATCCCAGAAATCCGCATCGCCGGTGATTTTCAACGGTGGCTCTTTATATTGCGGTTGCTCTTGCCAGTAACCGAAGCTGTTCGGCTCATAGTGCGGGGCGCTGCCGTAGTTGGCGTCGACACGTCCTTGACCGTCGCGGTGGTTGCTGTGTACCGGGCAGCGTGGTTTGTTCACCGGGATTTGGGTGAAGTTCACGCCTAAACGGTAACGTTGTGCGTCGGCATAGTTGAATAAACGGGCTTGCAGCATGCGATCCGGCGAAACGCTGATCCCCGGTACCAAGTTGCTCGGCGCAAAAGCGGATTGTTCCACGTCTAAGAAGAAGTTCTCCGGATTGCGGTTCAATTCGAACTCGCCGACTTCGATCAACGGATAATCCGCTTTAGGCCATACTTTGGTTAAGTCAAACGGGTGATAAGGCACTTTCTCCGCATCGGCTTCCGGCATAATTTGTACGAACATGGTCCATTTCGGGAAATCGCCACGCTCAATCGCGTCATATAGATCTTTCTGATGACTCTCACGATCTTTACCGACAATCGCCTCCGCTTCCGCGTCAGTCAGGTTTTTAATCCCTTGCTGGGTTCTGAAGTGGAATTTCACCCAGAAACGTTCGTTGTCGCTGTTGATAAAGCTGTAAGTGTGCGAACCGAAACCGTGCATATGGCGGTAGCTCGCCGGAATACCACGATCACTCATCACGATGGTGACTTGGTGAAAGGCTTCCGGTAATAAGGTCCAGAAATCCCAGTTGTTGGTGGCGGAACGCATATTGGTGCGCGGATCGCGTTTTACTGCCTTGTTCAAATCCGGGAATTTGCGCGGGTCACGCAAGAAGAATACCGGCGTATTGTTGCCGACCATATCCCAGTTGCCTTCTTCGGTGTAGAATTTCAGCGCGAAACCGCGAATATCACGCTCTGCGTCGGCTGCACCACGCTCGCCGGCAACGGTGGTGAAACGGGCGAACATCTCGGTTTTTTTGCCGATTTCGCTGAAGATTTTGGCACGGGTATATTGGGTAATATCGTGGGTGACGGTGAACGTACCGAATGCACCGGAACCTTTGGCGTGCATACGGCGCTCAGGAATCACTTCACGCACGAAATTGGCGAGTTTTTCGTTTAACCATAAATCTTGCGCCAATAACGGACCGCGCGGGCCTGCGGTCATACTGTTTTGGTTATCAACCACCGGCGCCCCGCCGTTAGTGGTTAAATGGCTATAAGGGCATTTTGCTTTTTCTTGACTCATATAATTCATCCTCTTGGTAAAAGTGTATAACGTTAGGGTACTACCGGGTACAACTAAGCCTAAACAGGCGATTACAGATATACTAGCAAGAACAATAAAAATTATCTTATATAGATTTGATAGTGTTTGGCTATTGTTTAATTTAAATCAATTTGTAAAATTAATAATAAAACTTGAATTTGTTTAAATTACGTTCAGAAAAAACATCAAATAAAATGAAAGTGCGGTTTTGAGCCGTGATCTGCCCCCAAAAAGTTAGATTGCTTAATAAAGGGATTGAGCTCGGTATTGTACCGGGTTCAGTCCGTTTAATTTTATCTGAATACGTTCATTATTGTAATAAGCAATGTAGTCGCGGAGCAAGCGTCCGCTGCGAAAGACAGGCAACGCCCGAACTTGCGGAGGCGTTCGGCAACGTCGTGGCGAAATTCGACTTGGCATAGTCTGAACAAGGCGAAAATAAACGCCACGGCTAAGAAGTAAGCCGCGACCACATTCAGCCAGAGTGACAAAAGTGCGGTCAGCACCAAGGCGCCGCGCATGCCGCTAGGCTGTACTAATCATTCCGAATAAGGAAAGAAGTGCGGTTTGTTTTTCAACCAATATTGAGCTTTACGCCATTTTTTTGCTATAGTGTGGAGATAAACAAAACTGAACGATTATTAAAATAAATGCATTTTCGCGCGCTGGCTCTGGCGTGTGGATATGGTTGATAAATAAAGGAGAATCTTGGTGTCCACCAAAATTTTATTAGTGGAAGATGAAGTGGCGATCCGTGAGATGGTGGCGTTGGTGTTGGTGCAGCAAGGCTACGAAGTGATGGAAGCCGGTGATTACCGTAGTGCGATTCGGCAGGTCGGGCAACAGATACCGCACTTGGTGGTGTTGGACTGGATGTTACCGGGCAAATCGGGGTTGCAATTTTTACAATATTTAAAACAGCATGATGAATGTTCCAAAGTGCCGGTGGTGATGTTGACCGCCAAGAGTGAAGAGGCGGATTGTATCGCTTGCCTGAATGCCGGGGCGGATGATTATGTCACCAAGCCGTTTTCGCCGAAAGAGTTGATCGCCCGCTTGAAAGCGGTGTTGCGCCGCAGCGGTTTCGATCGGCCGGAACAGATATTGGAAATCGACGGTTTGGTGCTGGACAACAATTCGCACCGGGTCAGTTGCCAAAATCAGGAGATTCCGCTCAGTTCGACGGAATTTAAGTTATTGAATTTCTTTATGAAACACCCGGAAAAAGTTTATAGCCGTGAGAAATTGCTCGATCGGGTGTGGGGCGATGATATTTATGTGGAAGATCGCACCGTCGATGTGTATATCCGTCGCTTGCGCAAAAGTTTGGAACAACACGGTTATGATCAGTATATTCAAACCGTGCGCGGCGCCGGCTACCGTTTTTCTAAACAGACTAAATAAAGCAAGCAAATAGGAAGCAAAAACATGCTGAAAATGCCCTGTTTTAACTTTGTGGTCGAAGTGACGGCGGCGGCGGTGATTGCGGCGCTGTTCAGTTATTTCAGCGGACCGTTTTTAGTCTGGTTTGCCTTGGTATTGCTGCTGATTTTAATTTGGCACCATTATAACGAAACCCGCTTTTTGAAAATGCTTGATCGCAATCGGGTCAGCGATAAATACCAAATCGGCATTTGGGAGACCATTTCACAAACCGTGGCTTACCAAAAACGGCGCTCGCACCGCGAACGCTTTCGTACCCTGCGGATGCTATCGCGTTTGAATAAAAACATTCAATTTATCCCGGATGCGGTGATTATTTGCCATCACGACGGGCAAATTTATTGGTGTAATAACGCCGCACAGGAGTTGTTCTCTTTTTTTTGGAACAAAAAAAGCAATAAAAATCTGCTGAACGTGATTTTTTATCCTGAGTTCAAAACCTATTTTGAAAGCGGCGATCACCATACGCCGCTGGTGTTAATGCCGAGCAGCGATCACTATATCGAAGTTAATCTCAACCGCTACGATGATGAAAACTATATGTTGATTGCGCGCGATATCACGCAAATCATCAAATTGTTACAAAGCCGCCAGATTTTTCTGTCGAACCTGAACCATGAATTGCGCACGCCGTTAACGGTGCTGCAAGGTTATCTGGAAATGCTGGAGGATCGTAAGGCTTCGAAAGCGTTGCATGCGCGGGCGGTGTCGATTATGCAGGAACAAGTGCAACGGATGAGCAGTTTGCTACAGCAGTTAACCTTTTTAATCAAGATTGAAACTTCGGCGGGCAGTGAGGAGCGGCAGGTGGTGGATGTGCCGGCGATCTTGAAATTGTTGGCGAATGACCTGGAAATTTTAAATGATAAACAACATCAGGTGAATTTTGAATTTGAACCGCACTTGAAAGTCAAAGCCAATGCCAGTGAGCTGAATAGCGTTTTGTCGAATTTGGTTTATAACGCAATTAAACATTCGGACGGCGATAACATTAACGTTGTCTGGAAAAAATTGGATAGCGGAGCGTACTTCGAAGTGAAGGATAATGGCAAGGGAATTGCGCCCGAGCATTTGCCGCACTTGACCGAGCGTTTTTATCGGGTGCAGGATGCGCGCAGTCGTGATAACGGTGGCAGCGGTATCGGGCTGGCAATTGTCAAACACGCTTTGTTACATCTTAACAGCCAGTTGCAAATTCGCAGCGAACCGGGCAAGGGCAGTATTTTTTCTTTTATCGTGCCGGAGGAGTTTGTGGTGGCGGAAGATAACGCTGATACAGATAAACGGCTGATTTCCAAAAGCAAAAGTGCGGTTGAACCGCACTTTTTATCTCGATCAACGCTTAAACATACCGCCTAAGCCGCCCATTCCAGCCATGCCGCCGCCCATCATGCCTTTCATGCCGCGCATCATTTTTGCCATGCCGCCTTTGCGCATTTTCTTCATCATGCGCTGCATTTCGGTGAATTGTTTCAACATTTTGTTGAGGTCTTGCACTTGCGTGCCGGAACCTTGCGCAATCCGACGTTTGCGTGAACCTTTGATCAAATCGGGATTTTGTCGTTCTTTGAACGTCATTGAGTTGATCATCGCCTCCATTTTATTGAACATTTTGTCATCGACTTGCCCTTTGACGTGATCCGGTAGGTTTTTCGCGCCGGGCAGTTTTTCCAACATCGTCATCATGCCGCCCATTTTTTTCATTTCGATCAACTGCTCGCGGAAGTCTTCCAAGCTGAAATCGTCGCCTTTTTTGAATTTCTGCGCCATTTTTTCGGCTTTTTCTTTATCGACCGAACGCTCCAGATCTTCAATCAGCGACAGCACATCGCCCATGCCGAGAATGCGCGAGGCGACACGATCAGGGTGGAAGGGTTCTAACGCGTCGGTTTTTTCGCCCATCCCGAGAAATTTAATCGGTTTACCGGTGATTTGGCGAATGGATAACGCCGCCCCGCCGCGTGCGTCGCCATCGACTTTAGTCAAAATCACCCCGGTCAGCGGCAGCGCTTCATTAAAGGCTTTGGCGGTGTTGGCGGCATCTTGCCCGGTCATCGCATCGACGGTGAACAGGGTTTCAATCGGATTTAACACCGCATGGACGCGTTGAATTTCGTCCATCATTTCGCTATCGACGTGCAAGCGACCGGCGGTATCGACGATCAACACGTCATAAAATTTCAGTTTGGCGTGCGCCAGTGCGTTTTCGGCAATCTGTACCGCACTTTGGCTGGTGTCGGACGGGAAGAAATCGGCTTTCACCGTTTCCGCCAAGGTTTCTAATTGTTTGATCGCCGCCGGACGATAGACGTCGGCAGACACGACCAACACTTTTTTCTTATGCCGTTCACGCAGGAATTTTGCCAGTTTCCCGACGCTGGTGGTTTTCCCCGCCCCCTGCAAACCCGCCATTAAAATCACCGCCGGCGGTTGCGTGGCGAGGTTGAGCGTTTCGTTGGCTTCACCCATTGCGCTTTCAAGTTCGCTTTGTACGATTTTGACGAATTCTTGCCCCGGCGTCAGGCTTTTGTTAACTTCCACCCCGACCGCACGTTCTTTCACTTTATTGATAAATTCGCGTACCACCGGCAAGGCAACATCGGCTTCGAGCAATGCCATACGCACTTCGCGCAGGGTCTCTTTGATATTGTCTTCGGTTAAACGCGCACGTCCGCGGATACTGCGCAGGGTATGAGAAAGACGATCGGATAAATTTTCAAACATAATATGATTCCTGTAATAAATACCGCACTTTGCATTGCCTCAGCGGGAAGCCCGGCGGAAAGATAGTGCCGATTATACAAGATTTCCGCTTATTTTCACCCTTAAACCATTTTGTAGTAGAAAAATTGAGTTAAAACTGGTACTTTCAAGCGAAATCGTTATCAATAAATTCACTTGAAAGGACGAGCATTCGCACTATGTATCTCTTTGCCGTATTGTCGATTATCGCATATCTGGTTTGTACCGTTTCCCTGTTGCCGCACCTGTTGCAGAGCGGCGCGGGCGAAGGCGTGCCTGCGGGCAAAAAACCGAACCGCAGCCGCTTTATTTTGAGTTCGGGGTTGGCGCTGTTGCTGCACGCGGTATTTATTCAGCAACTGTTTGCCAACGGCAGCGAACCGTATAATTTCACGTTGCTGAATGTGTTAAATCTGATGACGCTGTTAGTCGTGCTGTTGGTCACTATGGCGCTATCGCATTTGAATACGTTATGGTTTTTATTGCCGGTTATCTACAGTTTCGCCATTTTGGGCATTCTGGCGGCGGCATTGCTGCCGGGGCATATTGTGGCGTATTTCCATGATAATACCGCACTTTTGGTGCATATCTCCCTTTCCTTGATCGCTTATGCGCTCTGTTTCATTGCGTTGTTATATGTGTTGCAATTGGGCTGGTTAGAAAAAAAACTGAAAAGTAAAAAAATCGTTTTTTCGCCGATGATCCCCTCGTTAATGACGGTCGAACGCCAATTTTTTAAGATCTTATGTGCCGGCGAACTGTTTTTGGGTTTGGCGTTGGTTAGCGGCGCGGTGTCTTTGCATAACTTTTTTGCCGAGGAACAGATTCAAAAAGCGATATTTTCCTTTTTGGCGTGGCTGGTGTTCGGTTTGTTGCTGATCGGGCACCGAAAATTACACTGGCGCGGAAAGAGGGTGCTAATTTATACAATTTCAGGTATGATTCTGCTCACGATTGCTTATTTTGGCAGCCGGACATTGCCGGTGCTGTAAGCAACGTCTGCAAGCGCGGTGCAATATTCATGTCTAGACCGCACTTGCAGGGTGATTTCTTAACGGAAGGAAATTTTTTTGGACAGTATCCCGCTTAGTACGTTGTTTATCGTTTTAATCGTACTGCTGATTTGCTCCGCCTATTTTTCAGGCTCGGAAACCGGCCTGCTTTCACTCAACCGCTATCGCATGCGTTACCTTGCCGGGCAAGGGCATACCGGCGCGAAAAAAGCCGAAAACCTGCTGAAACGCACCGATACCCTGCTGGGCTTAGTGCTGATTTTCAATAATATGGTCAATATTGCCGCCTCGGCAATTGCCACGATTATCGGCATGCGCTTATACGGTGATGCCGGGGTGGCGATCGCCACCGGCGCATTAACGTTTTTCATGTTGGTGTTTTCTGAAATTCTACCAAAAACCGTGGCAGCGATTTATCCGGAAAAAATCGGCTTCACCACCAGTCACATTTTGACGCCGTTGCTAAAATTGTCGGCGCCATTGGTTTATTTTATCAATTTTTTTGCCAAACTGATTATGAAGCTACTGCGGATTAAAATCGATCACAAAGCCTATTCAATCAGTCCGGAAGAGCTACGCAGCATTGTGCACGAATCAGGCAAATTTATTCCGTCGGCGCACCAAGAGATGTTACTTTCTATTTTGGATTTAGAGCAGGTTACCGTGGACGACATTATGGTGCCGCGCAATGACATCGGCGGCATTGATTTGGACGATGACTGGAAAGCGATTATGCGCCAGCTGAACCATGCGGCACACAGTCGGGTGGTGTTGTACAAAGGCGATATGGATGCCAATGTGTTAGGCATGTTGCGGGTGCGCGAGGCGTATCGTTTGATGTTGGATAAAAATGAATTCAACAAAGAAACCTTAGTCCGTGCCGCTGATGAAATCTATTTTATTCCGGAAGGCACGCCGCTGAATACCCAACTATTGAATTTCAAAACCAACAAGGAGCGGATCGGGCTGGTGGTGGACGAATACGGCGATTTGAAAGGCTTGGTGACGCTGGAAGATATTCTTGAGGAAATCGTCGGCGAATTCACCACGTCCATGACACCGTCGATCGAAGAGGAAGTGAGCGAGCAATCCGACGGTTCGGTGCTGATTGACGGACAGGCGAATATCCGTGACTTGAATAAATTATTCGGTTGGAATCTCAGCACCGAAGGCCCGCGCACCTTTAACGGCTTGATTTTAGAGCATTTGGAAGAAATTCCGGCGGAAGGCGTGGTGTGTGAAATCGAAGGTTTGCTGATCACGATCCTTGAAGTCTCGGATAATATGGTGAAGCAAGCGAAAGTGGTGCGCCGCGACACGACGGCAGAGAAAATTAAAACTTAACTCATCCGATCTTAGTTCGTTAACTGGTTTGGCGCGAGTCCGCAAATCAAATGATTGTTTGTTTATGCTGATGTTCTCAGAATAACCTTCATAAAATCAATGTTAATTGTCATTAAAACCGCACTTGGCAGCATGAAAATGCGATCCAAGTGCGGTTTTTTAATTTTTAATAATAATTATTCTCAAAATAGTTGATTTGTTCTTAATTATAGTGATAATAATTCCTATTCATTGTTTAAATGAATGCCTTTTTATCTTAAGTTTTGTAGATGTCGGCTGTAGTTGCGCTAAAGGCGCGAAGACGGTTTTATTCTGCGTTTGATGTAATTTAATAGTTTAAGGAACATGATGAAAATGTCTGGGAAGTTTAATCTAAGTCGTATCAGCCTGATAGTGCTGGGCACACTGGCAGCAAGCACCACCTTCGCCGATACCGCGGCGCCAAGTGAAGCGTTAGAGGAAATCGTGGTATCTGATCGCCAAGGTGCGAAGGTTCAAACCAATATTGTGACTTTGGAAGAGCAAGATGAAAGCACCGCCACGGATTTACGCAGTCTGTTGGCGGAAGAGCCGGCGATTGATTTCGGCGGCGGCAACGGCACATCGCAATTCTTAACCATTCGCGGGATGGGGCAGAACTCGGTTGATATTAAAGTGGATAATGCTTATTCCGACAGCCAAATTCTGTACCATCAAGGGCGTTTTATTATCGATCCGTCATTATTGAAAAACGTTTCGGTGCAAAAAGGGGCCGGTTCGGCAAGCGCAGGGATTGGCGCGACCAACGGCGCAATTATCGCCAAAACCGTGGACGCACTGGATCTGTTAAAAAACAGCGATCGTGATTACGGTTTCAAATTAAATAGCGGTTATTCCAGCAATGACGGGCATTCTTATGGTGGCGCGCTATTTGGTAAAGCCGGTAACTTTGATGGATTGTTCTCGTTTAATCGTACTGATGAAGACAACTATAAAGCGGGTAAAGGCTATCGCAATATCGATGGCGGTAAAACTGTGCCGTACAGCGGTTTGGATAAGCGCAACTACTTAATTAAATTAGGCGCGACTTTCGGTGATCACCGTTTGGTGTTAAGTCATCTGCAAGATCAACATCGTGGCGAGCGTTTGGTGCGTGAAGAGTTTACTGTTACCGGTGGTCGATTAACTTTAGCCCGTCAATCACCGGCTTACCGTGAAACTACGCAAAGAAATACCAATCTTGAATATACCGCGAAAAATTTAGGCTTTGTCAGCGAATTAACCGCCAATGCTTATGTGATGCAAAATAAACGTTATTCCGCGGATGACAGCGGCTGTGGTTACTGTGGCGGCATTGTGGGACCAACCACCACCAAGATTCATACCCGTGGCGCAAATGTGAATTTTGATTCTCCGATTGGCGATAACCTGTTATTAAAATACGGTGTCAATTATCGTGATCAAAAAATTACTCCGCATGCCTTCTTGAGTACCACTCATAAATTGAATGAACCGAAGAAACAAGATATTGGCACTTATTTGGAAGCGATTAGTGCGGTCGGTGATTTCACGTTAACTGCCGGTGTGCGTTACGACTATTTCAACGTTAAAGCGATGGACGGCAAAGAGGTGTCTGACGGTCGTGTGAATCCGAGCTTCGGTGTGATTTATCAACCGATTGACAGCCTAAGTTTCAGCGTTACACATAACTATGCTTCGCGTAGCCCGCGTTTATATGACGCGTTGATGACACATGGTCGGAGAGGAGTTGTCTCTATTGCCGATGGCACGGTGGCTGAGCAAGCGCGCAATACCGAAATCGGTTTTAACTACAACAATGGCGGCTTCTCGCTTGACGGTAGCTATTTCTGGCAAAAAGTAAAAGATGTGATCGTCAATCCACAGAATAGACATGATACGGCTGGTGTACGAGAAGCGATTAATGACGGCTACTCCAAAAACCACGGTTATGAGTTGAATGCCGCTTACCGTTATAACGGCTTCACTGCGCGTTTTGGCGTTTCAGACAGCAAACCAAGATTCTATTTAAATAATACCAAAAATGATTCATCTTTAATTCCGGAATTTGCGGTACAAACCGGTCGCACTTGGACAGCCGCGTTATCGTATCGCTTTAACAACCCGGATTTAGAGCTGGGCTGGCGCAACCGTACGGTAGAAGGGGAAGAAGGCTATGCCTTGGTCGGCACCAATGTTTCGGTGAAACGCGACAGCTATACCGTGCATGATTTCTATGTGAACTGGAAACCGTTTAGCAATGATAATTTGAATGTGAATGCGTCATTAAACAATGCATTTAATAAATTCTATTATCCGCATAGCCAACGCGGCGAAACCTTATCCGGGGTTGGGCGTGATTTCCGTGTGGGGATTAATTATCAATTTTAATTAAGCCTTGGGTAAAACAATGAGAACGAAACGATAAAGCAAGAATTTCGTATAAATTCTAATTTACCCTACTAGCAAAACAAGCTACAATAATGAAATCGATTATCAATTACAAAATACAAAGTGCGGTTTGTACTTTGTATTTTTTATTCTGTAGCAAAAATAACAAGGAATTTATCAATGGATCAGCTGTTTGAATTTTTAGAGCACTATACCGATTACATTATTTTAGGCACTTTGGCGCTGATGAGTTTTATCATGTTGTGGATGGTGATTGAACGGGTGATTTTCTTTCGTCAAGTGAACGTCGAGCACTATGGCACGATCCACGATTTGGAAATCGATCTGACCCGCAATTTAACCACGATTTCGACCATCGGTTCCAATGCGCCCTATGTCGGTTTATTGGGCACGGTAATCGGGATTTTACTGACCTTTTATGCCATGGGGCAATCCGGCGGTGATATTGATGCGGCGGCGATTATGGTCAACTTATCGTTGGCGTTGAAAGCCACCGCCGTCGGGATTTTGGTCGCCATTCCGTCGATGGTGTTTTATAACGGTTTGAACCGTAAAGTGGACGTCAACAAAATGAAATGGTTTGCCTTTAACGAAAAGCAAAAACAGCAGGCATAAGCGAATAAGCAAGGAAAGAGGTAAAGTGCGGTGAAGAAATTCGATGAGATCAATATCATCCCGTTTTTGGATATTATGTTGGTGTTGCTGGCGATTGTTTTAGTCACGGCATCCTTTATTTCACAAGGCAAAATTCAGGTCAACGTGCCGAAAGCCAGCAGCAGCGTCACCCTGAAAGCCGATGATTTGGCTAAATTGCTGACTGTCACCGAAAGCGGCGAACTGTATTATAACGACAAACCGATTGCGAAAGAGGCATTGGCGGAAGAGATTGCCACTTGGGACAAAGCGCAGAAAGTCACCTTGAAAGTCGATGCGGCAACTGCGTTTCAGCAATTTGTTGATATTACTGATATTTTTTCAAAATATGAAATCAAGAACGTGGCGATTGTCACGCTGAAACCGCAAGGCGAATAAGCATGAAAAAACATCGTTCGCTGATTGGTTTTTTAATTTCGCTGCTGTTTCACGGCGCCTTGGCTGCGCTTTTGGTTCTTGCCGTGCGCAGTTCGTTCGCGGATGACAGTCTCAACGGACAAGCGGTTACCGAAATCGATACCAGTATTTCAATCGAAATGATGATGGCAATGGTGCAGGCTGAACCGGAACCCGAACCGGAGCCGATGAAAGAGGTGATTCCGGAGCCGAAAGAGGAAATCCCTGATCCGACCATTAAACCGGAACCGAAAAAAATCGAAAAACCGAAAGAGCAGGAAAAGCCGAAAGAGAAGCCTAAGCCAAAAGAAAAACCGAAAGAAAAAGTGGTGAAGAAAGAGCGTAAAAAGCCGAAAGAGGCGGTGGTGGGCGATCGTGATGTTGATTCCCCGCATCAGGTCAACTCCAAAGCCAGCGGTGCGGCAGTCAACAGCAATAACCCGAATCAGGTGGGCGCCGGCGGCAAAGCGATAGATGCCTACCGTTCACAATTGCGGCGCGAAATCGAACGCAATAAACGCTATCCGCAGCGGGCAAAAATGATGCGCAAGCAGGGTGTGGTGACGGTTTCTTTCACTTTAAACGGTGACGGTAGCATTCAAAATCCGAGAGTAGCCAAATCGTCCGGCAGTGAGGATTTGGATCAAGCCGCGATTCAAGCGGTGCAAAATGCGCGCAGTGTCGGGCCTCGTCCGGCGGGCATGGCGGCAACGGTGACGGTGCCGATCAAATTTAGCATTAGTTGATTGCTATTCACTTAACTGCCGATAAGGTTATGTGATGAAGTGGCGTCGGGGCGTATTGCATACGCCCTTTAACGGTTGAATCAATAATGGGAAAATGCAAAGTGCGGTTTGTGTTACATCCACGCATTGTTGCGGATAATCCCGACCGCAATGCCTTCGATTTCCATATATTCGGTTTTGAGATCGACCACAATCGGTTTGAACGCTTCATTTTCCGCATGCAGATAAACGGTGGAGCCTTTTTTCTCCAAGCGTTTGACCGTCACTTCATCTTCAATCCGCGCCACCACCACTTGTCCGTTGCGCACATCCTTAGTGCGGTGCACCGCCAGCATATCGCCGTCAAGAATACCAATATCTTTCATCGACATACCATAGACTTTCAATAAAAAATGCGCTTGCGGTTTAAACATCGAGGCATCGACTTTATAGCTGCCTTCAATATGTTGTTCCGCCAGAATCGGCGCACCGGCGGCAACGCGCCCGATTAACGGTAAACCGTCTTCGTCATTGTCGGCTTCGACCGTACTTTGCTCTTCGTTTAACAATAGACGGATACCGCGTGAAGTGCCGGATAAAATCTCAATCGCCCCTTTACGCGCAAGGGCTTTGAGATGTTCTTCGGCGGCGTTCGGTGAGCGAAAGCCCAGCTCTTTGGCGATTTCGGCGCGGGTCGGCGGCATGCCGGTCGATTCCAAATGCGAACGGACAAAATCAAATACTTTCTGTTGGCGCGGGGTGAGGGCTTTATTCGGCTTCATACTAGACTCCCTGTTTTTTTATACAGTCACCCTGTTATTATATACAGTGCCAAATAATCTGCAATCAATAATTGATTTTGGCAGGCAGAAATTGCCCACGGAAATAGGCGATTATCGGAAATTATGCTAAAATTTTTGATCTGCTAAACTAGGATGACAATAACTGAACACAACCGCTGTTGAATTTGGATTAAGAATAAAAATGTCAATTTTGTTAAATGCTTACCGTAAGGTGTTGAATTTTATGCTGTCGCTTTCCGTGAAAAGCAATCCGATTCCGAACGATCCGATTGGGGAGTTGGGCTTGGATAAGCAGCAATGTTTTTTATATTTATTGCCGTATACCTCGCAAACGGATCTGTTGATTCTGCGTAAACACTGTCTGCAATTGGGGCTGCCGGATCCGTTGCTGGAAAATAAAATCAACGGCGATAGCCTGCCGAGTTTTGTGTTTTTGGATCGCGGACGGCGCTTTTTTAAATCGCGCCAATTGACCGAAAACACCCGCACGCTGTTTTCCAAATATTTTGAGCTACATCGCAGCCATCCGGAATTGGATGTGCAGTTGGTGCCGGTGTCGGTGTTGTGGGGGCGCTCGCCGGGACATGAAAAAAAATTACCGCACTTGCGCTTTTTAGGGCGCTTGCAAAAATTGTGGGCGATGTTGTGGTTCGGGCGTGATAATTTCGTGCGTTTTTCCAAAGCGGTGTCGCTGCGCGATATGGCGAACCTGAAAGGCAGCGATGATGAAATCGCGCTGAAATTAACCCGCGTGGGCAAGATTCACTTTGCCAAACAACGCACCTCGGCGACCGGTCCGCGTTTGCCGAACCGACAAGCGATGTTCCGCCAGATTTTGCAGTCAAGTGCGGTACAGGAAGCGATTGCCGACGAAGCCAAAAGCAAAAAAATCGATCAGGCGAAAGCGACTAAAAATGCGCAAGCGATTTTGAATGAAATTGCCGCCAATGTGAACCATGAAAGTTTGCGCTTGGCAGACCGTTTTTTGCGTTGGTTATGGAACAAACTGTATCGCGGGATTGATGTGCGCAATGGTGATCGGGTGCGTAAATTGGCGATTGAAGGGCATGAAATTGTCTATATCCCTTGCCATCGCAGCCATATCGATTACTTACTGCTTTCCTATATTTTATATCATCAAGGATTGGTGCCGCCGCATATTGCCGCCGGAATCAATCTGAATTTCTGGCCGGTCGGCGGCTGGTTCCGCCGTTGGGGCGCTTTTTTTATCCGCCGCACGTTTAGCGGTAATCGATTGTATTCGACCGTGTTCCGTCAATATCTGTCCGAACTGTTCCGCCGCGGTTATGCGGTAGAATTTTTTATCGAGGGCGGGCGTTCGCGCACCGGACGTTTGCTGGCACCGAAAACCGGGATGTTGTCGATGACGCTGCAAGCGTTGTTAGAAGGGCACACCCGCCCGATTAGTTTGGTGCCGGTATATATCGGCTATGAGCACGTGCTGGAAGTCGATACCTATGCCAAAGAGCTGCGCGGCGCGGCGAAAGAGAAAGAAAACGCAGGCTTAGTGCTGCGCGTGATCAAAAAATTGCGCAATATGGGCAAGGGCTATGTCAATTTCGGTGAGCCGATCACGCTGAATACCTACCTTAACCAACATTATCCGCAATGGAAAGATACCGAGGGCGAGGAAAGCAAACTGTGGCTGAACAGCGCAGTGGATAAATTGGCGGTGCAAGTCATGCGTAACATCAATAAAGCGGCGGCGATTAATGCGATGAATCTGATCGGCACGGTGTTGCTGTCGTCACGCCAACGGGCACTGGCACGCGAACAGCTGTTATCGCAACTGGGGATTTATCAACAACTGTTGAATAATGTGGTGTACAGCCGCGATGTGATCGTGCCGCAAGAGTCGCCGGAAGCGATGTTGGAGCATGTGCTCAGTTTGGATAAAGTCGGGATTATTCAAGAAAAAGACAGTTTCGGTGAAATCATCCGCTTGGAACGTTCTTCCGCAGTGTTGATGACTTACTATCGCAATAATATTCAGCATTTGTTCGTGCTGCCGTCGCTGGTGGCGTCGATTGTGATTCATCATGAGGCGATTCAACACAGTCTGTTGTTGGACGCCGTACAAAAAATTTATCCGTTCCTGAAATCGGAACTGTTTTTGGATATTGAACCGCAGGATCTTAAACCGTGGGTGAGCCAGATTCTGACGGAATTACAACGTCAGGAATTAGTCAATTTGCGCGATAACATGGTCGGAATCAATAAGCGCAATATCCGTTCGTTGCAGCTGTTATCTTCCGGTATTCGTGAAATCGTGCAGCGTTATTATATCACCCTGAATTTCCTACAGGCGGATCCGACGATTTCGCGCGGCAGTTTGGAGAAAGAGAGCCAATCGGTGGCGCAGCGCTTGTCGGTGCTGCATGGCATTAATGCGCCGGAATTTTTTGATAAAGCGGTATTTTCCACCTTTATCGCCAGTTTGAAAGAAAACGGGTATTTTAGCGAGCAGGGCGACGCCGACAGCGGCAAAGTCGAAGCCTTAGCCGCCATTCTGAAAGCGTTGCTGTCGAGTGAAGTGTCGATGACTATTTCCAGCTCGGTGGAAAGTGCGGTTGAGAAAGAGGCGGACTAATACGTTTGGCTTGAAACCGTGAGAGGTTTTTTAGACGTTTGACAACCTTCTCTTTCCTCCCTCCGCCAGCGGAGGGAGGAAAGAGATTACTGCGTATCGACCAACACCACTTCCGCATTGGTCAGTGCGGTTACGCGAATCACGCTTTCGCCATGAATCGCCGCACCATCGCCTTTTTCAATTTTTACGCCGTTGATTTCCACCGTGCCTTGCGCCGGCACCAGATAACCGTAACGTTGTGTAGCGGCGAAATGATATTCGACCGTGTTGCCGGCGCTAATCGTAGCACCGAGCACCCGCGCATTGGTGCGAATCGGCAAGGCGTCGTCGCCCTCGATCCCGCTGGCAAGCACCACAAATTTACCGGCACGATCGGTTTTCGGGAACGGACGCGTGCCCCATGACGGCGCGCCTTTTGCGCTTGCCATGGTCGGTAAAATCCAAATCTGGAAAATTTGAGTAGCTTCATTTTCATGGTTATATTCGGAATGATAAATCCCCGAGCCGGCAGACATCACTTGCACATCCCCGGCAATCGTTTTGCCGTCATTGCCCAGACTGTCACGGTGCGAAATTGCCCCTTGGCGCACATAAGTAATGATCTCCATCTCTTTATGCGGATGGGTATCAAACCCGGTTTGTGCAGCGATGGTGTCATCATTCCAGACCCGCAGATTGCCCCAGTGCATTCGGTTGCGGTCATAATAATTGGCAAAGGAAAAATGGTGTTTGGCATCTAACCAGCCGTGGTTGGCGGCACCTAATGCGTTATACGGACGGCGTTCAATCATAATTCGCTCCTGTTTATCTTCGGTTGACGGGCGCAGTATAGTGAAAAAATATTATCGATACTATAGAATAGATCGAATAACATTTATTCCATATTTTATGTGTTAAGAGGCGGATGTGAACCAATTACCTGATTTTGAAGCGTGGGCGATTTTTGCCAAGGTAGTCGAAACCGGCTCGTTTTCGGCTGCGGCGCAAGCCTTGCAGCTTTCGCAAGCCACGGTGTCCAAAGCGATTTCACGCTTGGAAAGCAGAATGAATACCACGCTATTGCAACGGACCTCACGTAAGCTGACCTTGACTGAAAGCGGTTTGGCGGTACAGGAATACGCGAAAGCCTTATTGGCGCAAGGTATCGGCTTGGAAGCGCAGTTACGGGCGGAAGTGAATCAATTACAAGGCAAAGTGCGGTTTGCGTTGCCGATGTCGTTTGGCTTATTGCAAGTTGCGCCGTTGTTAGCGGAATTTAGTGCGCGTTATCCTGAAATTGAGCTGGATTTGCATTTTGCCGATGAACAGCAAGATTTGATTGAAGCGCACTTTGATTTTGCCCTACGCATTGCCAAACTGGATGACTCGTCCTATCGTGCGCGGCGTTTATGTTGCGTGGCGCGCTTGTTGGTCGGCGCCCCGGCATATTTTGCCCGCAATGGCAGCTTGCGCCATCCGAAGGATCTGCCGGCCCACCGCACTTTGGTCTATAACAATGTGAAAAATGTGTGCAGTTGGACTTTTTATCATGCCACGCAAGGCAAATTCACCCAACTGGTTGAGCCGACATTGCAAGCCAATAATGCCGAAGCCTTTTTGCCGGCATTGCTGGCGGGGCAAGGGGTGGCGATTATGCCGGAGTTTATGGTGCGTACGGCGTTACGGCAAGGGCAATTGCAGCAGATATTAGACGACTGGACAATCGAACCGCTTTCGCTGTATTTACTTGCGCCCCCCAGTCCGCTGCGTCCGAAACGGGTGCAATTGCTGATGGATTTTCTGAGCGAGCGTTTGTCGGATCACGCTTGAAAAGCGGCGACTATTCAACCGCTAATTTTTCCGCCAGAAAATCAATAAACGTACGGATTTTAGCACTTAAATGTTCGCGGTTCATATAAGCGGCGTACAGTTTCAGGGTTTTCACCTGTTCGCGATCAAACAGCCGAACCAAGCGCCCGTCCTGCAATTCCGCCTGTATCGCCCACTCCGGCAGGTTGCCGATACCGTGCCCGGCAACAACCAATTCTTTTAACATTAAGGTGTTGTTGCTGTCGGCGATACTGTTGACCGGATATTCGAAGCTGGTGTAATTGGGCGTGACCGCCGGATAGTCGAGTAAATTGTCGTAACGGATTTCGGCATAACGTTGGATAAAGTGCGGTGCGGCAACCCAGTAAAAATGAATATCGCTCAGGGGTTTGACGATAATATTCGGATCAAGGCTGCGATCCACCCGCAGCGCCAAATCAAAGCCTTGGGCAATCAAATCGTTATGTTGGTTATCCAAAAACAGCGACAGTTTGACTTCAGGGTATTGTTGCCGATATTGTTGTAACAAATCGGCAAAGTAAGGGGTTGCCAACCAAATCGGCAAAGTGATTTTCAGCGTGCCGCGCGGATTCACTACCCCTTGCTGCGCGGTTTGGCGGGCTGAATTCAGAATGTCCAATGCATGGCAACATTCGCGGTAATAGTTCTGTCCGATTTCGGTCAAACTTAAATGCCGACTGGAACGGTTGAGCAGTTTGGCCTGCAGACAACTTTCCAGATGGCGTAAGTGTTTGCTCGCCATTGCCGGCGAAATATTCAGATAATCGGCGGCTTTACTGAAATTACCCAGTTCGACCACTTGGCGAAAAACATTCATACTGGTTAAGGTGTCCATGAATTGATTTCCTGAGAAGAAACAAACAAAATAGTTAACGGCAAGAATATCGGGATTTAGGCGGATATTCAATCAAAGTAAAGGAAAATGATGAGTCGATTGTTGATGATAACCACACAAACTGCCGCACGGCAGCCCGCGTTGACCGCTTGCCTGTGGCATTTTCGGCAGCGGACGCGACGGCAATGGGCAAATACGGAGCTGATCCGACAAACGCTCACACAGCATAATATGGCGGAATGCATTATCCAAACGCGTATGGCGGATTATCTGGCATGGGGATTGTGTCCGCCCGATTTGCAAGCGGGCAGCCACTGGCGTATTTATTTACAGCAGTTAACAGCGCAGGCAGAGAAACCGCACTTGAGCTTGTTTATCAGCGGTTTTTCAACAGAGGACACGCATGTTCTCGGGCAGCGGCTAGCGGCACAAGGATTTCGTCAGATTGCTTGGATCGACACCGACAATGACGCCTTGGCGGCACAACAATTAGATGAGCTGATGGCGTGTTGAGCATAGGCGGAAAGCCGCCATGAAATACTGATGATTGCCGGCGGACGCTAAAAATCGGGCAAAGTGCGGTATTAATCAGCGAACGGTGCGGCTTTTCCGAAAAAATACTTGACGAAAAGCTGATAAATCCCTATAGTTTGCGCCCTATCAGCAGCAAATATCATCACGGTGAGATGTCCGAGAGGCTGAAGGAGCACGCCTGGAAAGTGTGTATGCACGAAAGTGCATCGAGGGTTCGAATCCCTCTCTCACCGCCATCTGTCTTCGATTTCCTTGATTTCAATCCCAAGAACAACAAGTTTGTCTACCATGCCTATTTCGTGGCGCAATAAACGCAAAAACCGCACTTTGCAGTACGGTTTCCGTTTAGTTTAAATTGCCGATGAAATTACAACCAGCCTTTGCGTTTAAAATAGAAATAAGGCGCAAGTGCGGCGAGCAGCATTAAGCCGAGCGCCATCGGATAGCCGAAAGTGAAGCCCAGTTCCGGCATCTCTTTAAAGTTCATGCCGTAGTTGGAGGCGACCAGCGTCGGCGGTAGGAAAATCACCGACACCACCGAGAAGATTTTGATAATCCGGTTCTGCTCGATATTGATAAAACCCATTGCCGCCTGCATTAAGAAGTTGACTTTTTGGAACAACGATTCGTTGTGCGGTTGCAAGGATTCGATATCGCGCAGCACTTCGCGCGCTTGCTCCAATTGGGTTGCCGGCAAGCGGGTTTTGCGCACCAAAAAGCTTAACGCACGCTGGGTATCCATTAAGCATAACCGCACTTTCGAGCTGGCATCTTCTTGCTCTGTCAGGGTGGAAAGGGCTTTGTCAAAGGCTTCGCCCTGTTTGCCTTCCAAAATCACGCGGCTTAACTGTTCCAAATCGGCGTAAATGGTTTCGATGACATCGGCGAGCTGTTCGATTTTGGTTTCGAACAGATCCAGCAGCAATTCGTAGGCATTACAGGCTTCCAATTTCTGAATGCGCGAACGCATGCGGTATAAACGAAACGCCGGCAGTTCGCGATCGCGCAAGGTAAACAAGCGGCCGTCGCGCAGGGTGAACGCCACGGTCGAAATCGCGGCGTAATCGTCTTCGTCTTCACAATAGAAGAAAGAGTGTAAGTGCAGCCCGTCTTCGTCTTCGAAGAAACGCGCCGACGCTTCCAAATCTTCTAATTCCAGATAACTGGCAAGGCTTTGTCCCAGCCCTTGTTGCAACACGTCGCGTTCTTCGCTGCTGGGATCAATCAGATCGATCCAAATGGCAGAGTCTAAATTTTGGCTGGTTTCGTCAATCCGAACCAGACGGGCGTTGTCCAATGCAAAAGCACCAATCATATTTCATACTCCCGATGGGTTTATGAACACGCAATGAACAAATTAAGATTCCGGTAATTAACCGCAATAGGAAAAGCAGAAAGTTTCATACTTGTCCGCGATACGTGCACCGGCAAGTCTGAGAAAATGAGGGCAGGTATCAAGCGTAAGAATTAAGCCGGCATCGACTATGACTGTCCAAAGTGTGTGTCCTCATATTATTAAATCGTGCGAATCTTACGCCCTACGCTTTTAAAGGTCAAGTCATAATATCGCGGCAATGCCGGCCCGGATTGTTTATCTGCTAAATTTTTTAATAAGCAAAATAATAATTTGTGATCTGGCACAAGCTCTTTTGTATTGCATAGTGCTATTATTCAGTCAGCGTTAGGTGTATTGTTGATATGAAATATTTACTTATCTGATAAGTAATATAGGAGGCGATTATGTACAATCACATTTTGGTAGCCGTAGATTTGTCCGAAGACAGCCCGGTTCTGTTGAATAAAGCGGTGGATATTGCCAAGCGACATCAGGCAAAACTGTCGCTGATCCATGTCGATGTTAATTTTTCCGATCTTTATACCGGGCTGATTGATATCAACATGGCAACGATGCAGGATCGAATCTCGGTGGAAACTCAAGAAGCCTTAAACAAACTGGCTGCTTCCGTAGATTATCCGATTTCGGAAAAACTGAGCGGTACCGGCGATTTAGAGCAGGTACTGAAAGAAGCGATTAGCAAATACAAGGCAGATCTGTTGGTGACAGGGCACCATCAGGATTTCTGGAGTAAGCTGATTTCATCGACACGGCAAGTAATGAATTCAATCACCATTGATATGTTGGTTGTGCCGCTGAAAGATGAAGAATAATATTTGATTGCTGACCGCACTTTGTCAAAAAACGGGCAAAGTGCGGTTTTGTCTGCCTAATGAACGGCATAATTTGCCGACAACCGCACCGACCCCCGCATAAAGCCATTCCCCACGCCTATTTTTTATGCGAAAATAGAACACTTTTATCAATAACAAGTTGTTATCGCATAGGATTAAACAAGCATGAAAACCACCGCAGACATCAGACGCGATTTTTTGCGTTTTTTTGAAACCAAAGGACACCAAATCGTCGCCAGCAGTTCGCTGGTGCCGGAAAACGATCCGACCCTGCTGTTCACCAACGCAGGCATGAACCAGTTTAAAGACGTCTTTTTAGGACAAGATCAACGCAGCTATAAACGTGCCACCAGTTCCCAACGCTGTGTGCGTGCCGGTGGGAAACACAACGATTTGGAAAACGTCGGCTACACCGCACGCCATCACACCTTCTTTGAAATGCTGGGCAACTTCAGCTTCGGCGATTATTTCAAACATGATGCAATCCAATTCGCATGGGAATTTTTGACCTCGGCACAATGGTTGAACCTGCCGAAAGAAAAATTGTGGGTCACGGTGTATGAAAGCGATCAAGAAGCCTACGATATTTGGAACCAAATTGTCGGTGTGCCGGCGGAGCGGATCGTGCGTATCGGCGACAACAAAGGCGCGCCGTATGCCTCGGATAACTTCTGGCAAATGGGCGACACCGGCCCGTGCGGCCCTTGTACCGAAATTTTCTATGATCACGGCGATCACATTTGGGGCGGGCCTCCGGGGTCGGCGGAAGAAGACGGCGACCGTTACATCGAAATTTGGAACGTGGTATTTATGCAATATAACCGCCAAGCAAACGGCGAAATGTTGCCGTTGCCGAAGCCGTCGGTCGATACCGGCATGGGCTTGGAACGGATCAGTGCGGTGTTGCAACATGTCAATTCCAACTACGAGATTGATATTTTCCGCCGTTTAGTCAGCAAAGCGGCGGAAATTATCGGCGCGGTCGATTTGAAAAGCAAATCGCTGAATGTGATTGCCGATCATATCCGCTCTTGCGCTTATTTGATCGCCGACGGCGTGATCCCGTCCAACGAAGGGCGCGGTTATGTGCTGCGTCGCATTATCCGCCGCGCGGTGCGTCACGGGCATTTATTGGGCGCAAAAGGCGCGTTTTTCTATCAATTAGTGCCGACCTTGATTGAGGTGATGGCGGAAGCGGGTACGGAATTAAAAGCCCGGCAAGCGCAAATTGAAAAATGGCTGCGTCAAGAAGAAGAGCAGTTTGCGCGCACCCTTGAGCGCGGTTTAATCTTATTAGACGAAGCCTTAAGCAAAGTAGAAAACAATATGTTATTGGGCGAAGTGGTATTCAAACTGTACGACACTTACGGCTTCCCGTACGATTTAACCGCCGACATTTGCCGCGAAAAAGGGATCGCCATTGACCAAGCCGGTTTTGATCGTGCGATGGAAGCGCAACGCCAGCAAGCGCAAGCGGCAAGCAATTTCGGCGTCGATTATAGCAATGTGATTACCGTTGAAGGAGAAACCGCCTTTGAAGGCTACACTGCCGCCGAGAGTTTGGCGAAAGTGACCGCACTTTTCCGTGACGGCAAAGCGGTGGATTCCATTCAAGCCGGGCAAAGTGCGGTGGTGGTACTGGAAAACACCCCGTTCTACGGCGAATCGGGGGGACAAATCGGCGACAGCGGGCGTTTAGAAAGCCAAAGTGCGGTTTTTACAGTTAAAGATACGCAAAAATACGGCAAAGTGTTCGGGCATATCGGTGAATTACAACAGGGCGAGTTGAAAGTCGGACAGAGCCTGAATGCGGTGGTTGATAGCGCGCGTCGCGATAAAACCGCACTGAACCACTCGGCAACACATTTATTGCATGCGGCATTGCGCCAAATTTTAGGCACGCACGTCAGTCAAAAAGGTTCGTTGGTATCCGACAGCATTTTACGTTTCGACTTCGCACAGTCGGAAGCGATCAGCAAAGCACAGCTCAATCAAATTGAAGATGTGGTCAATCAGCATATCCGCGCCAACTATCCGGTCATCACCGAAATTATGGATTTAGAGGCGGCGAAAGCCAAAGGGGCGATGGCGTTGTTCGGTGAAAAATACAGCGAACAAGTGCGGGTGTTGTCGATGGGCGAGTTCTCCACCGAACTGTGCGGCGGGATCCACGCTAAACGCACCGGCGACATCGGTTTGTTTAAAATCGTGTCCGAAGGCGCGATTGCGGCAGGGATTCGTCGGATTGAAGCGCTCACCGGCGCGAATGCGATTAACTGGCTGCACCAGCAGCAAGCGGTGTTGCAACAAAGTGCAGAGCTGTTGAAAACCGATGGCAGTAGCTTGGTGGAAAAAATCCAACAACTGCAAGCACGCAATAAACTGGCGGAAAAAGAGCTGCAACTGCTCAAAGAAAAAGCGGCGCAACAAGCGGGGAGTGATTTGGCGAAACAGGTTGAAACCATCAACGGTGTGCACGTGTTATTACAACGGTTGGACGGCGTAGAAGCAAAATCGTTACGCGTCATGGTCGATGACCTGAAAAACCAACTGGGTTCGGCCGTTATTGCTTTTGCTTCGGTAGCGGACGGCAAAGTCAATCTGATTGTCGGCGTAACCGCGGATTTAACCGCCAAAGTTAAGGCCGGCGAACTGGTCAATCTCATGGCGCAGCAAGTCGGCGGCAAAGGCGGTGGTCGCCCTGATTTGGCAATGGCCGGCGGTTCCCAAGTTGAGAATGTGGCAATTGCGTTGGCCGCGGCAAAAACCAGCTTAGAAAATCAGTTATAATTTCCAATAATCTTAAAAACGGAGCACTTGCTCTGTTTCAAGCGGATGACAAAGTCTCTTTCTCTAATCATTTCCCTCCCTCCGTATGCGGAGGGAGGTGTCCGAAGGACGGAGGGAGGCATAAATCATTTTAAAAATGAATATGTTGCATTTTCATATTACCCCTCCCTCCCCATTTTTCTTACGAAAAATGGTACTCCCTCCGCACGCGGAGGGAGAGAAGTAAGTTTGTCAGCAATCTGAAGCGGGGCGCTTGCCCTGTTTTATTTTGTGTGCTACCGCACATTTTCCGGTTTTTCCAGTCACTTTTTTTAATAAAATAAAGTATTATCAATATATGTTATTTTTCAAAAATAAATATTTTATAGTGACTGAGCCAAGCTATTCTGTAGGAGGTGGGACATGCTGATTCTGACAAGGAAAATCGGTGAAAGTCTGTTAATCGGGGAAGACATCTCGATCTCTGTTCTCAGTGTTCGTGGTAATCAGGTCAAAATTGGAGTTGACGCTCCAAAAGATGTCTCAGTACATCGGGAAGAGATCTATCAGCGTCTAAAAGAAGATGTTGTAGAAGAAAAAGTTGATTAATAATAGGGAGTTATATCAATGGCAAAATTAACCTGTTTTAAAGCTTATGATGTGCGTGGTCGTTTGGGTGACGAATTAAATGCCGATATCGCTTATCGTATCGGACGTGCATTTGGGCAATTTCTGCAACCGAAGCGCGTCGTGGTCGGTGGTGATGTGCGTTTAAGCAGCAAAGAACTGAAAAGCGCGCTGACTAACGGTTTGTTAGATTCCGGCGTTGATGTGATCGATTTGGGCTTGACCGGAACCGAAGAAGTCTATTTCGCGACCTCATACTTGAACACCGATGGCGGAATCGAAGTCACCGCCAGCCATAATCCGATGGATTATAACGGTTTGAAATTTGTGAAAGCCGGTTCGCGTCCGATTAGTTCTGACAGCGGTTTAGGTGACATCCAACGCTTGGCAGAAGAAAACAATTTCCCGGAAGTGGCTCAACGCGGCGAGTATAAACAGCTTTCGGTGTTGAAAGAGTATGTCGATCACTTATTAACCTACGTGAATCTGGACAACTTCAACAAACCGTTAAAATTGGTCATCAATTCCGGTAACGGCGCAGCAGGGCATGTGATTGACGAATTGGAAGCGCGCTTTAAAGAGAAAGCGCCGCTAGTCAGCTTTATCAAAGTGCATAACGAGCCGGACGGCAGCTTCCCGCACGGTATCCCTAACCCGATTTTGCATGAAAACCGCCAAGATACCATTGATGCGGTGTTGGCGAACAAAGCGGATATGGGGATTGCCTTTGACGGCGACTTCGACCGCTGCTTCCTGTTTGATGAAAACGCCACCTTTATCGAAGGTTACTATATCGTCGGTTTGTTGGGACAAGCGTTCTTAGCCAAAAATCCGGGGGCGAAAATTATTCTGGATCCGCGTTTAATGTGGAATACGGTTGAATTAGTCGAAGACATGGGCGGCGAAGCGGTCGTATCCAAGTCCGGACACTCGTTTATCAAAGAAAAAATGCGTGCGGTGGACGCGATCTATGGCGGCGAAATGAGTGCACACCACTATTTCCGTGATTTCTTCTACTGTGACAGCGGTATGATTCCGTGGTTGTTGGCGGCAGAATTACTCTGTACCACCGGCAAGAGCTTAGGACAGCTGGTCGGCGACCGTCTGAATGCCTATCCGTCTCCGGGCGAAATCAACAGCAAACTGACGGATGCGCCGGCGGCAATTGCGCGTGTGCGCGCATTCTATGAGAAAGACGCGCTTGCAGTGGATGAAATGGACGGTATCAGCATTGAATACCCAACTTGGCGTTTCAATCTGCGCAGTTCGAATACCGAACCGGTGGTGCGGCTAAATCTGGAAACCCGCGGCGATAAAGCGTTAATGGAAGAGAAAACCGCCGAGATCTTAGCCTTACTTCGCGCCTAGTTTTCCGCTACAATAAACACCGTTTTGAAGAATACCAAAACGGTGTTTTTCTATCTGCAAATAATAAATGAAAGGACTTTCCATGAAAGCGATTATCCCCGTAGCCGGATTAGGCACGCGTATGCTGCCTGCCACCAAGGCCATTCCGAAAGAGATGTTGACCATCGTTGATAAACCGTTGATTCAATATGTGGTCAGCGAATGTGTTCATGCCGGGATTAAAGAGATCGTGCTAGTGACCCATTCGTCGAAAAACTCGATCGAAAACCATTTTGATACTTCTTATGAACTGGAGTCGATGTTGGAAAAACGGGTGAAGCGTCAGTTGCTGGAAGAAGTGCGTTCGATTATTCCGCCCGGTGTGACGATTATGCACGTGCGTCAGGGGCACGCAAAGGGTTTAGGACACGCAGTATTGTGTGCTAAGCCTTTGGTTGGCGATGAGCCATTTGTAGTGGTGCTGCCGGATGTGATTCTGGCGGAATTCAGTGCCGATCAAAAAACCGAAAACTTGGCGGCAATGCTGAAACGCTTTGCTGAAACCCAAACCAGCCAAATTATGGTCGCACCGGTTGCGCCGCAAGAGGTGAGTAACTACGGCATTGTCGATTGTAATGGCGTTGAACTGAGTGGCGGCGCAAGTGCGGTCATCAACAATATCGTGGAGAAACCGAGCATTACAGAGGCGCCATCAAATTTATCGGTGGTCGGACGCTATGTTTTTTCTGCTTCTATTTGGAGTTTATTGGCAAAAACCCCGGTCGGCGTCGGTGATGAAATTCAACTGACCGATGCGATTGATATGTTAATCGCACAAGAAACGGTAGAAGCCTTCCATATGAGCGGTAAAAGTTTCGACTGCGGCGATAAACTGGGCTATCTGCAAGCGATTGTGGAATACGGCACGCAACATCCGAAATTGGCAAACGAATTTAAACGGTATTTAAAACAGTTTGCCGATACGTTGTAATTACTAAAACGCTTGGGTATATTTAGTCATAAAAATCTGCACCTTAGTCAGTTGGTTTTGGAGTCCAACTTTTGGGGTGCAGATCAATTGAGGGCGTTTTGTTTATAGCGTATGGTTGACCTAGCTTTCCGTTTCTTCTAAAGCATAAGGCAACGGATACAAACACAACGGCTGTGCGTTTGCTTCGCGTAAACGGAATTGTTGATGGGATTCGCTGTCATTTGCCAGCACCACTTGTAACCACAATACCTTATTATGTTCAACGAAATTCACCACTGCGCCGGTTTTGCGCCAGTTGTTTTCTAACCGCACTTCGATTCCCTCACCTAACGAAGGCTTGCCATCGGCTTGTCCGACCAAGGTAAACAAGGCGCGTTTGTTTGCGCCACGGTATTTGGCGCGGGCGATGGTTTCTTGTCCGATATAACAGCCTTTATGGAAGGAAACGGTTTGTTCCAGCAGCTGCAAATTAAGGGCTTGCGGAATAAATTGATTTTGTGTTTCTGCGCTCAACACCGGCACGCCGTCTTGAATATCGAGCAAATCCCACGCATTTTCGGTTTCGGTAAGGGTAATGCTCGGGTTTTGCCGGCTAATCAACAGCCAACGTGGTTGCGCACGTTCGATATAAACCAGAAGTTCGCCATTTTGTTCAAGCAGCGGATTCTCTGCATTGGGTAATGGCGAGCCGAAAGTGGATAGTGCTTCGGCCGCCTGCACCCCGGCAAAACCCAGTAAAGTGCGGTCATTGACTTCACTAAAACTGACGTTGGAGAACACGGCATATTTTTTCAGTTGCTCCAATGCAATCGGTAACAACGCCTTGCGGATAATAAAATAGAATTGGGTTTGACTTAAACGCAGCAGACGGAAAACCGACCACACTTTGCCTTTCGGATCACAATGGGCGGTTAAGGTTGAATGCCCGATCGCCAGTTTGCTGACATCGGTGGTTAATTGCCCTTGCAGGAATGTTTCGCTATCCTCACCGTTCACTTCCAGGAGTCGAAATTGGTTTAGCGGACAAATTATCTTCGGGTTGCTATCGGTCAGGCGCGGATATTGGCAATGTGCAATCATATTTGGCTCTCACAGTGTTGTCAAAACGGTTATCAAGTGCGGTTTCGGGGTATTTTATACCGATTTAACGCAAGACGCTATCCGTGTTATTGCGAATTATTCGCGCTTAAATTGAGATCAAATCTTAAATTATTGGTTTTTTATCACAAGTGTGCGGCAGTTATTAGGCTTATGCTGAAATTCTATGATCTGTTTTAAAGGAGAACACAATGAAATTGAAAAAAACACTCGCTTTGGCTACGGCAATGTTGCCGGTGTTGGCACAAGCCGAATTGGCGGATAACGGTTTGTTAACGGTTGCCAGTCAATATGACGCGCCAAAAACGGTGCAGTTAATTGAAAAAGCGGTCACCGACAAAGGCATGACGATTTTCGGTGTCATTGACCATCAAAAAGCGGCAAAAGATCACGATTTAACCATGCCGGCGGCAACGGTGATTTTATTCGGCACCCCGAAAGCCGGTACGCCGTTGATGATTCAATCGCCAACCTTGGCAATTGATCTACCACTGAAAGCCTTGGTTTGGGAAGATCAAGCCGGTAAGGTTTTTGTCTCGTTGAACAAAGCGGAATTTTTAGGGCAACGTCACGGCGTGCCGGCGGATATTTCGAAAAAATTATCCGGGGCGGAAACCTTAATTCCAAATAGCGTGAAGTAATCACAGCGTAACGAATTGCTCCCAATAAAAAACCGCACTTTGCATACAAGATACAAAGTGCGGTTATTATTTTAAATCAACAGATTACGCTTTCGGACCTGCCGCAACCAAGGCTTTGCCTTCGTCGTTATCGGTATATTTGTCGAAGTTTTTGGCAAAACGTCCTGCCAAATCTTCCGCTTTCGCCTGCCATTGGGCTTTATCGGCATAGGTATCGCGCGGATCCAAGATTGCAGGATCAACGCCCGGAAGTGCGGTCGGAATCGCCAAATCGAAGATTGGTAATTGTTTCATTTCCGCTTTTTCAATCGAACCGTCTAAGATTGCGTCAATGATACCACGGGTATCTTTGATGGAAATCCGTTTGCCGGTACCGTTCCAGCCGGTGTTGACCAAATAGGCTTCTGCGCCGGAGGCTTGCATGCGTTTCACCAGCACTTCCGCATATTGGGTCGGGTGCAATGACAAGAATGCCGCGCCGAAGCAAGCCGAGAAGGTTGGCGTCGGTTCGGTGATACCGCGCTCTGTACCAGCCAATTTCGCGGTGAAGCCGGACAGGAAGTAGTATTGGGTTTGCTCCGGAGTCAGTTTGGAAACCGGCGGCAACACGCCGAACGCATCCGCAGTCAGGAAGATCACTTTTTTCGCATGTCCCGCTTTGGAAACCGGTTTAACGATGTTTTGGATATGATAAATCGGGTAAGAAACACGGGTGTTTTCGGTTTTCGAACCGTCGTTGAAATCGACTGTGCCGTCTGCCAACACCACCACGTTTTCTAACAAGGCATCACGTTTGATTGCACGGTAAATATCCGGCTCGGCTTCTTCCGACAGGTTGATGGTTTTGGCATAGCAACCGCCTTCGTAGTTGAACACGCCTTCATCGTCCCAGCCGTGCTCGTCATCACCGATTAAACGGCGTTTCGGATCGGTGGACAGGGTGGTTTTACCGGTGCCGGACAAGCCGAAGAACACCGCGACATCACCGTCTTCGCCCACATTGGCGGAACAGTGCATGGAAGCCACGCCTTTTAACGGCAGGAAGTAGTTCATCATCGAGAACATGCCTTTTTTCATTTCGCCGCCGTACCAAGTACCGCCGATCAACTGCACGCCTTCGGTCAGGTTAAACGCCACAAAGTTTTCGGAGTTCAAGCCTTGTTCTTTCCAGTTCGGATTGGTGGTTTTCGAGCCGTTCAACACAGTGAAATCCGGTTTGAAATTTTTCAGTTCTTCTTCGCTTGGGCGAATAAACATATTTTTCACGAAATGCGCCTGCCATGCCACTTCGGTCACGATCCGCACCGCTAAACGAGTGTCCGGGTTGGTGCCGCAGAACGCATCAATCACAAACAGACGTTTGCCGGACAGCTGATCGGCAACCAATTTTTTCAGGCTCGTCCAAGTGTCTTGGCTCATCGGTTTGTTGTCGTTTTTGGCGTTGTCGCTGGTCCACCACACGCTATCTTTGGTTTTGTCGTCCAACACGATATATTTGTCTTTCGGCGAACGGCCGGTGAAAATCCCGGTATCAACCGCCACCGCACCGGTGGTGGTCAATGTGCCTTTTTCATAGCCTTGCAAACCGGCTTTGGTTTCTTCTTCAAACAAAAATTCATAACTTGGGTTATACACCACTTCGGTGACACCGTTGATACCCAATACTGCTAATTCGTTTGCTACTGACATAATTACCTCGATAAAGTTTATTAAGTTTAAAATTGAAATCCGCAGTTATTGTAGAAGAAAAAATAAAATAAAAATGTTATCTGGATCAAACTATTCAACATCGTTGTCAGAAAAAAAGTGAAAGCGCGCCGAATTTAGGCGCGCTTTTTACGAGAATTATAAATTGCTGTTATGTAATTGTTGAGGCTTAGTATGCATTTTGTTTAAGCCGGTTAATCGCTTGTTTGTTGAAGAAGTAGTGCGTGCCGCAACATTCGCATTGCATATCGATACTACCGTTATGCTCGGCTAAAATTTCGTCAATTTCCGCCTCGTCAATCAAAAGTAATGCCGCGCCGGAACGTTCCGCCGAACAACCGCAATGGAAACGTACCGCACTTGGGTTAAACAGTTCCACTGTTTCTTCGTGGTATAAGCGGTACAGTAACTCTTCGGCGGTTAAACCGAATAATTCATCGCTTTTCACCGTTTCCGCCAATATTTGTAGATGTTGCAAATCATCAGCCGAACCAGTGCCGTCCGGCATAATTTGCAGTAGCATTCCCGCGGCGACCGGTTGCCCTGCAAATTCGCCGGTTTTAATCACAAGTGCGGTTTTCAACTGTTCGGAACGCTCGAAATAGTCTTGCAAGCACTCGCTAATCGTCGCTTTGCTTAACTCCACAATTCCTTGATAACGCTCGCCTTGGGTCGGATTAATTGAAATCACCAACACCGCTTTGCCGATCATCTGTTGCAAGCTACTGTCGGCGGCAATCTCACCCTCTACCCGCGCCAGCGCCCGTAGTTGCAGTTGATTGTCGCCGTTGACCAACGCCAGCTTCAGCGGGCCGTCGCCTTGGATTTGCACCGTGATGTCGCCTTCGAATTTCAATGTCGCGGTCAATAACGCCGTCGCCACCAGCATTTCCCCCAACAGGTTTTGCACCTCTTGCGGGTAATGATGGGTGTTCAAGGTTTCACTAAAAGTGCGGTTCAGCCGCACCCACTCGCCGCGTACCGCTCTTTGGCTGAACAGATAGCGGTGCAGAGTGTCGTTGTCTTGCGTATAGTCAAGGGTATTCGTTGTTTCGCTCATGTGATTTCCGGTTGATTGTTCGTGAAGATTGCTTGTTATATATGGGCGGATCTTAGGTTGTCAAGCCAGCTTGTGCAAGTATGAGATTTATTACTTGTATTACATTTAATACATCTCTAAAATAGCCACTGTCTCAAACAAAAACGAGGATAAAACAATGACGATTTCCGTGAGATTGCCAACCGAGTTGGAAATCCGTTTAAATTATTTGTCAGAAAAAACAGGGCGCGCCAAATCATTTTATATCAAGGCGGCACTGGAAGCCTATATGGAAGATTTAGAAGATGTGTTACTTGCCAATGCGATATTGGAGCGCGTTCGTTCAGGCAAAGAAAAAACGCATAAATTAGAGGACATTGAAAATGAACTCAAACTGGACGGTCTCATTAACTGATACCGCAAAAAAGCAATTAGCCAAATTAGCCAAGAAAAATCCAAAACAAGCAGAACAAATCATCAAATATCTCAAAGAGGTTGCCATGTTGGAAAATCCACGTATGCGCGGTAAAGGATTGGTTGGCGATCTGTCGGGTTTATGGCGTTATCGTATCGGTGATTATCGGGTGATTTGCGAAATTAATAATAATGAACTGCTGATTACCGCACTTGATTTAGGACATCGGCGCGAAGTTTATCATTAACACTCATTCCTGATACTTAAACTTAATCAAATCCCGCCGCTCTTTTTTATTGGGGCGGCGTTCAGGGTTTGGCATTGATAACGCATTGGCTTTGCGTGCGGCGGCGATTTGTTCGCGTTTCGCTATGCTGGCGGCGGTTTCTTGATACAGTTGCTGCGCCTGCGTGGCGTTGCCGCGTTTGTCGGATAACGCCAACACTTGCACCTCTTTTTCCTCGCTGCCTTGGCGCAGTTTCAGCATTGCGCCGAGTTCCACGATTTTGCTCGGTTTGCTGCGTTGTCCGTTGTAATGCACTTTGCCGCCGTCGATCATTTCACGGGCAAGCGAACGGGTTTTGTAAAAACGGGCTGCCCACAGCCATTTGTCGAGGCGCACGCTGTTATCGTTGTCTTTCATTATTCGCTTCCTTATTAAACAAACAGTTGGCTGAAATCCGCAATGCTGCGATGGCGTTGGAAGACGTTGGGCGGCAGGATTGAATCGGGATTTTCGATACCGACGGTGAACGCAATCCGATGATTCGCAGCTTGCTCCAACACCGCTTCCAAATCGTCGAGCAGCAATGTCCGTTGCGGATCAATCGCATAATTTTGTAGCAGCGCTGTCCATAGTCCGCCGTTCATTTTCGGCTGTTGAAATTGGTGCGAGGAAATCAGGGCTTCGAAGTGCGGTGCGAGATCGCAATGCGCCATTTTCACCTCTAAGCTGTAAGGGTGCGAATCGGTCAGTAACAGCAAGCGTTTGCCCATGCCGTTTAATCGTTGCAACAACGGGTATACGCCAGACCGCACTTTGAGTTTCGGCATATGCTGCAACTGCATTGCGCGGATGGGCAGTTGCAACGTGTTCGCCCAATGATCGATGTCGTACCATTGCATACTGTGTTCGACATCGCGATAAAGCTGTTTCAGTTTGGCGTGACTCTGCTCCGTGCTGATCGCCATCTTTTCGGCATATACCTGTGGCACAATCTCTTTCCAAAATTCGGCATCTAAGCGCAAATCAATCAGAGTACCGTCCAAATCAAACAGCACAGTGTCAATCTGCTGCCAATCTATTTCTCTCACTGGCTTTCCTTTTTACATTTATTCTCGGAGTATGGTATCGTTACTCTTGTTTGTTGGCAAATTTTAAGGAATACGATGACTGTTTCGCGACAAAAACCTCAGATTCTTGCGGTAAAGACCGCCGCCAAATCGCGTATTTTTGAAATTCAGGCAGTGGATCTGCAATTTTCCAACGGCGCACGGCGCACCTTCGAACGTTTCAAACCGAGTAGCCGTTGTGCGGTGATGGTGTTGGCGCTTCATCAGGAGCATTTATTGCTGATCAGTGAATATGCGGTCGGTACCGAACGTTATGAACTGGGCTTTGTCAAAGGTTTAATGGACGCAGGCGAAACGCCGCAGCAGAGTGCCAACCGCGAATTGCAGGAAGAAATCGGCTTCAAGGCGCAAAATCTGACATTATTGAAAACCGTGATCACTTCGCCCGGTTTTATGCATAACCCAATGCACATCTTTTTGGCGGAAAATTTAACGCCGTCACGTTTGCCCGGCGACGAACCGGAATCGCTCGACATCATTGAATATCCGTTGCAGGATCTGGATAAGTTGTTATCACACGATGACTTTTGCGAAGCGCGCAACTTGACCGCACTTTACCTGTTACGCGATTATTTAGCGAAACGGAAGCATTCAGTATGACCCATGCCATTTTACTCAGCGAACCACTATTAAACGCCGCCTTGTCGATTGCCAAAAGAGCGGGTGAAAAGCTGCTGACCTTTTATTACCGCGGTATCGAAAGCGAACTGAAACAGGATAATACGCCGGTGACCGAAGCGGATCTGGCGGTCAGCCGCTTTTTAGAGGACGAATTGCAAGCCTTGACCCCCGGCATTCCGGTGTTATCGGAAGAGAGCCAAACCATTGACTTTGCCGAACGTCGCCGCTGGACACAATATTGGCTGGTCGATCCGCTCGACGGCACGCAGCAGTTTTTGGAAAAAACCGATCAGTTTTCGGTGTTGATCGCCTTGGTGCAGCATAATCAGCCGACCTTGGGGATCGTCTATTCGCCTGTTCCGCGGCTGGCGTTTTATGCCATGGACAAATTCGGCGCGTACAAACAGCAGAACGGTGTGATTAGCCGTTTGCAGACCCGGCCGCCCGGCGATAACGTGATTCGGATTGCGGTGGGGAAGAATGTGCGGCGGCAACAGGTGATGGCGATGTTTCACGATCAATTTGACTACCAACTGATCCGTTACGGTTCCAGCGGTTTGAAAGGGGCGCTGGTGGCGGAGGGGCGCAGCGATTGCTATATTCGCTTGGGCAAAACCGGCGAATGGGATACGGCGGCGGTCGAATGTATCTTGCGTGAAACCGGCGGAAAAATCGTGGATTTGTACGGCAATCCTCTGACTTATAATCGGCGCGAAACCCTGATTAATCCGGATTTTATCATGCTCGGCAACGCCGCCTTTCCGTGGCAAAAAGTAGTACGATTTCAACAACTATTAAAATAATAGACGATTAGGACAAAATAAGCGATTGACGCTGTGAATCGATGTTATTAGACTGCATGGATTGCTGATGAAAGGTCAGTCAACCCGAAGGACGAGATAAATGAAAAAACCGGACAACAACAGCCTTGTTATTTTTGGCGCATCAGGGGATTTAACCCACCGCAAACTAATTCCTGCCTTGTATCATCTCTTTAAAAACGGCCGCTTGGCGGATGATTTTGCGATTTTAGGGGTCAGCCGCACCGAATTCAGCGACGAGCAATATCGTGAAAAACTGATGGATATTCTGGGAAAAAGCGAAAAAATTGAAAAGCGCGAGATGCTTGAGTTTTTCTCGCATGTTTACTACCAAGCGATTGATACCGCCAAGGTTGAAGATTATGCCAAAGTCAAAGTGCGGTTGGACGAGTTTGAAAAAACACACCGCACGCAAGGCAATGCGCTGTTCTATCTTTCCACGCCGCCAAGCCTGTATCCGGTTATTCCGGCACATCTTGCCGCGCACGGCTTGAATCATCAACGCAACGGTTGGAAACGGTTGGTGGTGGAAAAACCGTTCGGTTATGATTTGACATCGGCCATCAACCTGGATGCCAAACTGCACGAAGATTTTGACGAATCGCAAATTTATCGTATCGACCATTATTTAGGCAAAGAAACGGTACAAAATATTTTGGTATTGCGTTTTTCCAACGGCTTGTTCGAGCCGTTGTGGAATCGGAACTACATTGATTATGTCGAAATCACCGGGGCGGAAGCCTTGGGTGTGGAAGAGCGCGGCGGTTATTATGATGGTTCGGGCGCAATGCGCGATATGTTCCAAAACCACTTATTGCAAGTGTTGGCGATGATCGCGATGGAATCACCGGCGGTGATCGATGCCGACGCCATGCGCAATGAAGTGGTGAAAGTATTGCAAAGCCTGCACCCGTTGAGCGAAGAAGATTTGGAAAAATATCTGGTGCTGGGGCAATACACCGGTGCCAAAGTGCGCGGCGAATACCAAAAAGGCTATCGCGAAGAAAACGGCGTTGAGCCGCAATCGCGCACCGAAACCTATATGGCGTTAAAACTGAAAATCGACAACTGGCGCTGGAGCGGCGTGCCGTTTTATGTGCGCACCGGCAAACGCCTGCCGACACGGGTAACCGAAGTGGTGATTCACTTTAAGAAAACGCCGCACCCGGTCTTTAACGCCAACGCACCGGAAAATAAACTGATTATTCGCATTCAGCCGAACGAGGGGATCGTAATGAGTTTCGGCTTGAAAAATCCGGGTTCCGGATTTCAGGCCAAAGAAGTATCAATGGATTTCCACTATCAGGATCTGACCGATACCAATATCCTTGATGCTTACGAACGTTTGCTACTGGATTCGCTGTTAGGGGACGCAACCCTGTTCTCGCGCAGTGACGCAGTGCGAGCCTGTTGGAAGTTTGTCCAACCGATTTTGGATTATAAAGCCAATAATCCAAAACTTTATGGTTATGCCAGCGGTACTTGGGGGCCGCAAGAAGCGGATTTTATGATGGAGTCCAAAAACCGTAGCTGGCGTTTCCCGTGTAAAAATTTAACGAATACGGAATATTGTGAGTTATAACATGAAATACAGTAAGTTTGCAGACGCACAACGTGCGGTAGAGAAGATAGCAGAAGAATTTTTGGCGTATAGCCGGCAGGCAAAACCGGTGCATATTTCCCTGTCCGGCGGCAGCACGCCGAAATTATTGTTTAAAACCTTGGCGGAGGAATACGCCGAGAAAATCAACTGGACGAATTTGCATTTTTGGTGGGGCGACGAGCGTTGCGTTGCGCCCGATGACGAAGAGAGCAACTACGGCGAAGTACAGCGCTTACTGTTAGATCATATCCAAATGCCGGCGGAAAATATCCACCGCATTCGCGGCGAAGACGAGCCGGAAGCCGAAGCCGCCCGTTTTGCGGCGGAAATGTTAGCGCTCGTGCCGAAAAACAGCGCAGGCGTGCCGGAATTCGACTGGATTATTTTAGGCATGGGCACCGACGGACACACCGCTTCGTTGTTCCCGTTGCAAGTGGATTTTAACAGCCGTGCGCTGACGATTGTGGCAAAACAGCCGCAGAGCGGACAACTGCGGGTGTCCAAATCCGCCTATTTGATTGAAAATACAAAACGTCTGACCTATTTGGTCACCGGAGCCAGTAAAGCGGATTTGCTACGTGAAATCCAACAAGCCGGCACCAACGAATTGCCGTATCCGGCGGCGCGGGTGAAAGCGAATAACGGCAACACCGAATGGTATTTGGACGCCGACGCAGCCTCGCAGTTGCTGTAACGGATCTGATATAAGAGTGTTGTAGGGGCGGATTGCATATCCGCCCGTTTACAGATAAAAATCAACAATTTTAGCAAAGCAGAAGGAAACAAACATGAAAGGTGATATTGGCGTAATCGGACTTGCGGTCATGGGGCAAAACCTGATTCTGAACATGAACGATCACGGCTTCAAGGTCGTGGCTTATAACCGCACTACCAGCAAAGTGGACGAATTTTTGCAAGGCGCCGCCAAAGATACCAACATTATCGGCGCATACTCACTGCAAGATCTTGCCGACAAGCTGGAAAAACCGCGCAAAGTGATGTTAATGGTGCGTGCCGGTGAGGTGGTCGATCACTTCATCGACAGCCTGTTACCGCACTTGGAAGCGGGGGACATCATCATCGACGGTGGCAACTCCAATTACCCTGACACCAGCCGCCGCGTGAAAGATCTGGCGGAAAAAGGCATTCGCTTTGTCGGTGCCGGCGTGTCCGGCGGCGAAGAAGGCGCACGTTTCGGGCCTTCGATTATGCCGGGCGGCAACGAAGAAGCGTGGCAATATGTGAAACCAATCCTGCAAGCGATTTCCGCCAAAACCAAAGACGGCGAACCGTGCTGTGATTGGGTCGGCAAAGAGGGCGCAGGGCATTTCGTCAAAATGGTACATAACGGTATCGAATACGGCGATATGCAGCTGATTTGCGAAGCCTACCAATTCCTGAAAGAGGGCTTGGGCTTAAGCTACGATGAATTGCACCAAGTATTCAGCGACTGGAACAAAACCGAATTGGACAGTTACCTGATTGAAATCACCGCCGATATTCTTGGCTACCGTGATGAAAACGGCGAACCGTTGGTAGAAAAAATTCTCGATACCGCCGGTCAAAAAGGCACGGGCAAATGGACAGGCATTAATGCGTTGGACTTAGGCATTCCGTTGACCTTAATCAGCGAAGCGGTGTTCGCCCGTTGCGTGTCGGCATTTAAAGAACAGCGGGTCGAAAACCAAGCCTTATTTAACAAACAAATCGGCACGGTCGCAGGCGACAAAGCGCAATGGATCGAAGCGGTGCGCAAAGCGCTGCTGGCGTCTAAAATCATCTCTTACGCGCAAGGCTTTATGCTGATTCGCGAAGCGTCGGAAAACAACAACTGGGATCTAAACTACGGCAATACCGCACTTTTATGGCGTGAAGGCTGCATTATCCGCAGCGCATTCTTGGGCAATATCCGCGACGCGTACGAAACCAATCCGAATTTGCAATTCTTGGGCGCAGACAGCTATTTCAAAACCATTTTGGAAAATGCGTTGCCGGAATGGCGGAAAGTGGTAGCGAAATCGGTAGAAATCGGCTTGCCGATGCCGTGCATGGCGTCCGCGATTACTTTCTTAGACGGCTACACCAGTGCCCGTTTGCCGGCGAATTTATTGCAAGCGCAACGCGACTACTTCGGCGCGCACACCTACGAGCGTATCGACCAACCGCGCGGACAATTCTTCCACACCAACTGGACCGGCAAAGGCGGCAACACCGCTTCCACCACCTATGAAGTGTAATGAATTGCTGATCAAGGCTAAAATGCTCGATCTTTATGGTAAAGTCCGGGCGGATATTTAATCCGCCCGTTTACTTTGTCTCATCAACGCCCTCTGCCAATAATCTAAAAATACATCTCTTAACAGATTTTTCTTTCCTTATAAGAAACCATTTATCAACAAAACCGCACTTTATTTCTTCTGCGTTGATTTCTATACTCAAGCCATCAAAAATTAATCAAGAGGAAATGAATATGAACACTAAAATGCCGGCGATTTTTATCGGGCACGGTTCGCCGATGTTGGCGATTGAGCAGAATCCGTTTACCCCGAAATGGTATCAGGCGGCGCGGCAGATACCGAAACCAAAAGCGATTTTGGTGGTTTCCGCCCATTGGATTTCAGAGCGAGTGGCGGAAACCGCCTCGCCGAATCCCGATCTGATTTATGATTTTTACGGCTTTCCAGAGGAATTATATCAAGTACGTTATCCGGCAAAAGGCGATCCGCACTTGGCGCGGCAAGTGCAGCAGCTGGTGGATAACCCAGAAGTGCGGTTAGATCCGCAACAAGGGCTGGATCACGGCACTTGGGCGGTGTTGGCGAAAATGTATCCTGACGCCGATATTCCGATTGTGCAACTCAGTCTGGGGGCGGCGTTGAGTATGCAGCAGCATATCAACTTGGCAAAACAACTGAAACCGTTGCGCGAGCAGGGCGTATTGATTTTGGGCAGCGGCAATTTGGTGCATAATTTACATTTAATGGATTGGCGGCGAGCTGACGCACTGTTCGGCTACGACTGGGCGCACAGCGCACAGCAAACGTTGTTGGATTTAATCCGTCTGGGGGATTTGGACGCGTTGGCAGACTACCGCATGTTAGGCGACGCGGTGCAAAAAGCCATTCCGACCGCCGAACATTTTTTGCCGTTGCTGTATATTCTTGCCTTGCGGGAAGAGGGTGAGCCGTTAGATATTTTCAACACCCAGTTTGTCGGCGGTTCGCTGGATATGACTTGCGTGAAAGTGGGTTAAACCGCACTTTGCGTGATTATCGCCACCATTAACGTGGCGATTTTTTTTATTTCTTAACCCTAATGCCCCACTGTTTTGGAAAACAGATTAATCACCAGCACCCCAAGCACAATCAAACCAATGCCTAACAGCGCAGGCAGATCCAGTTTTTGTTGATAAGCAATCCAACCGATCAGGGCGACGATCACAATTCCCACCCCCGACCAAACCGCATACGCCACCCCAACCGGAATGGTGCGCAGGGTCAGGCTGAGGAAGTAGAACGCTACGCAGTAGCCGATCACCACGATCACGCTCGGCACAAGACGGCTGAATTCCTGTGAGGCTTTCAGCATTGAGGTCGCCACAATTTCGGCGGCAATGGCGATAAACAGGTAGATCCAAGACATCGTTTTCTCTCATTTAAAGTGCGGTTTGGCGCAGTATAACACAGAGATCGTTTCCTCTCAGTTGATAATATCTTTCTTTTTTGCGGATTGTTCCGCCAATCAAGAAAACTATAATGGGCGCACTTTCGCTAGTAACCCTTTTTACTTTTTATTCTGACATTAAGAGAGAAAATCATGAACAACAAATTAAATTCATACGCCCCATACGCTTTGGCATTATTACGCATTATCGCCGCCTATATGTTCTTTTGGCACGGTACGGCAAAATTTTTTGAAATTCCGGTGTCGATGACCGGCGGCAACGGCGGCGTGGCACTGTTTTCCCAATATGGTTTGGCTGGCGTATTGGAAATCGGCGGCGGCATTTTATTGGCATTGGGCTTGTTCACCCGCCCGGTGGCATTCCTGTTATCGGGCTTTATGGCGTTTGCCTATTTCGGCGTGCACGCCAGTGCGGGCAACCTGTTAATGCCGTTGTTAAACCAAGGTGAATTGGCGGCATTATATTCGTTAGTGTTCCTATATTTTGTGTTTAACGGCGCAGGTGCCTTTGCCTTAGATAACAAAATCGGCAAAAAATAATTCGTTTTAAACTAAACCAAAACCCGGTCGGCGTGATGATCTGCGCGCTGAACGGGTTTTTTATTCGGGCGGAGCGAGATTCGGGGCGTGTTGCAATTCGTGCAAAAGTGCGGTCGGATCTAATTCTAGCGCATGGCAATAATCGATAAATTCTAAAATATCTAAATGCCGATCACCGGTTTCAATTTTTCCAATCAACGAATAAATCACGCCCAAACGTTCAGACAGCGCGCGTTGCGACAAGCCTAAGGCTTTCCGTTGTGCGACGAAACGTTGTCTGAGCCAGCGCTGTTGTTCGGTGTGAATAGAGGTTCGAAATTTTTTCATTGCACCCATTTTAGGTTTAATTTATGGCTGAACCTGTTTTGGGTGCAATAACGTTAATTAAGGCGCTTCTTTATGAGTGAAAAAACAAATTCGGGCATGATTGCAGGTATTATTTCTTGCGTGTTAGCGGTGTTGGGTATTTTATTTTTAGGCTTTATTTTTATCCCTTTGGCGGCGATTGTGGCAATTTTTGCGACGGTAACCGCGGTAAAAAATAAAAATCTTGCCGGAATCGGGGCTAGTGTATTGGCTTGAATTTTAACCATTATCGGCTTATTCACCTCGCCGGTATTGTTGGGCATGTTAGGTTTGGGATTGGCGGGTTAATCTATTTATTTTTACGCACCCAAAACAATTTTTAGTTAAATATCAATCTATTAAATCCGCATGGCTGTTTTCCGCTACAGAAAAACGTTGATTTATTGTATAATTCCCGCTTGAATTTTTCCCACTTAAATTAAACCAACCACTCTGTAAAGGAATGCACAAATGCAATCAAATCGTCCTATTCGTCAAGCGCTGTTAAGTGTTTCAGATAAAAACGGCATTGTTGAATTTGCTCAAGGGCTGGCGCAACGCGGTGTTAAGCTGTTGTCCACCGGCGGCACGGCAAAACTGTTGGCAGACAGCGGTTTAGCAGTGACCGAAGTGTCCGACTATACCCAATTCCCGGAAATGATGGACGGGCGGGTCAAAACCCTGCACCCGAAAATACACGGCGGTATTTTAGGGCGGCGCGGGATTGATGACGCAGTGATGACGATTCACGGCATTCAGGCGATTGATATGGTGGTGGTGAATCTGTATCCGTTTGCGCAGACCGTTGCCAAAGCGGATTGTACGCTGGAAGACGCAGTGGAAAATATCGACATCGGCGGTCCGACCATGGTGCGATCGGCGGCGAAAAATCATAAAGATGTGGCGATCGTGGTCAATAATGCGGATTTTGAGCAAATTCTGCAAGAAATGGATAAAAACCACAATTCCCTGACCCTCGACACCCGTTTTAACCTCGCCATCAAAGCCTTTGAACACACCGCCCAATATGACAGCATGATCGCCAACTATTTCGGTCGGTTAGTGCCGCCTTATCAAGGGGCGGAGGAAGAGGATTTAACCCAACCGAGCGGGCAATTCCCACGCACCTTAAACCTGAATTTCACCCGTAAACAAACCATGCGTTACGGCGAAAACAGCCACCAAAATGCGGCGTTTTATGTGGAAAACGAACTGCACGAAGCCAGCGTTGCCACCGCCAAACAACTGCAAGGCAAAGCGTTGTCGTATAACAACATTGCCGATACCGACGCCGCCTTGGAATGCGTGAAAGAGTTCGCCGAGCCGGCGTGCGTGATTGTCAAACACGCTAACCCGTGCGGCGTGGCGTTGGGCGCAAATCTTTTAGAAGCCTACAACCGTGCTTACCAAACCGATCCGACTTCCGCATTCGGCGGCATTATTGCCTTTAACCGCACTTTAGATTTGCAAACCGCACAAGCGATTATCGAACGTCAATTTGTGGAAGTGATTATCGCTCCAAGCGTGGCAGACGAAGCAAAAGCGATCTTGGCAACGAAAAAGAATGTGCGTGTACTGGAGTGCGGACAGTGGCAAGTGCGTCAGCCGCGTTTGGATTTCAAACGGGTTAACGGCGGCGTGCTGGTGCAAGATTCCGATTTAGGCATGGTCGGCTTGGACGATTTGGAGGTGGTGAGCAAGCGCAAACCGACCGAAGCCGAGCTGAAGGATCTGCTGTTCTGCTGGAAAGTGGCGAAATATGTCAAATCCAACGCGATTGTGTATGCCAAAAACAACCAAACCATCGGTATCGGCGCCGGACAAATGAGCCGAGTCTATTCCGCTAAAATCGCCGGAATCAAAGCGGCTGACGAAGGGCTGGAAGTGAAAGGCACGGTGATGGCGTCCGACGCGTTCTTCCCGTTCCGCGACGGCATTGACGCAGCAGCAGCGGCAGGGGTGAGCTGTGTGATCCACCCCGGCGGTTCAATGCGCGATCAGGAAGTGATTGACGCTGCCGATGAACACGGCATGGCAATGGTGCTGACCAAAATGCGCCATTTCCGTCATTAATTTGCAAAGTGCGGTCAGCCACGGTGGTGACCGCACTTTTTGTTTTTCCCATTTAGCATAAGTAGCGTAAGGATCTCAAATGAATATTTTAATTATCGGCAATGGCGGACGTGAACACGCTTTGGCTTGGAAAGTGGCGCAATCGCCGTTGGCGGACAAAGTCTTTGTTGCGCCGGGCAATGCCGGCACCGCACTTGAGGCGAAAGTGGAAAATGTCAGCATTGCCGCCACCGATTTGGCGGCGTTGGTGGAGTTTGCCCAGAAAAACGAAATCGGTTTGACCATTGTCGGACCGGAAGCGCCGTTGGTAATCGGCGTGGTGGACGCATTCCGTGCCGCCGGTTTGAAAATATTCGGCCCGACCCAAGCGGCGGCGCAGTTGGAAGGTTCAAAAGCCTTCACCAAAGATTTCTTGGCGCGTCAGCAAATCCCGACCGCGGAATATCAAAACTTCACCGAAGTCGAACCGGCACTGGCTTATCTGCGCGAAAAAGGCGCGCCGATTGTGATTAAAGCCGACGGTTTGGCGGCAGGCAAAGGCGTGATCGTGGCGATGACTTTGGCAGAAGCCGAAAGTGCGGTGCAGGATATGTTGGCGGGCAATGCCTTTGGTGACGCCGGACACCGTATCGTGATCGAAGAGTTTTTAGACGGCGAAGAAGCCAGTTTTATCGTGATGGTGGACGGCAAAAACGTTGAACCGATGGCGACCAGTCAGGATCACAAACGGGTCGGCGAAAACGACAGCGGTTTAAATACCGGCGGCATGGGCGCGTATTCGCCGGCGCCGGTGGTCACGCCTGAGATTCACCAACGGATTATGCAAGACGTGATTTACCCGACCGTGAACGGTATGGCGGCGGAAGGCAACACGTACACCGGTTTTTTGTACGCCGGTTTGATGATTATGCCGAACGGGCAACCGAAAGTGATTGAGTTCAACTGCCGCTTCGGCGATCCGGAAACGCAACCGATTATGATGCGCTTGCAATCGGACTTGGTCGAACTGTGCTTGGCGGCGTGCGGCGGCAAACTGGATCAAGTGCGGTCTGAATGGTGTGCGCAAGCGGCATTAGGTATCGTGTTGGCGGCGGAAGGTTACCCGGGCGATTACCGCAAAGGCGATGTGATCAGCGGCATTCCGTCTAGTAGCATAGGGCAAAGCGCACTTGCCGGACAAAAAGTGTTCTTGGCAGGGGTGGAGCAAAAAGGCGATCAACTGGTCAGCAACGGCGGACGGGTGTTGTGCGTCACCGCACTTGGCGATACGGTGGCAGCCGCGCAGCAACAGGCGCTGCAACTGGCGGAACAAGTGCAATGGCAAGGGCGTTTCTACCGCCGCGATATCGGTTATCGTGCGGTGGCGCGTGAGCAAGCCAAGTAGCGGTTAAAAAACAAAGTGCGGTATGAAAATTTTTCATTCCAAACACAAAATAAACGACAACGATTAATCAAAAAAACAGTGTATGGTTGGTGAAAAAAACCGTACACTACAGACAAGTTATTTACCACCTAAAATGAGGAATTGAGCAATGTTAAGACGTGATATGAATATCGCCGATTATGATCCGGTGTTATGGCAAGCAATACAAGACGAAGATCGCCGCCAAGATGAGCATATCGAGCTGATCGCATCGGAAAACTATGCCAGCCCGCGTGTGATGGAAGCGCAAGGTTCGCAATTGACCAACAAATATGCCGAAGGCTATCCGGGCAAACGTTATTACGGTGGTTGCGAATACGTTGATATTATCGAACAACTGGCGATTGACCGCGCCAAAGCGCTGTTCGGTGCAGATTATGCCAACGTACAACCGCACTCCGGTTCGCAAGCCAATGCGGCAGTCTATATGGCATTGTTAAATCCGGGCGACACCATTTTAGGCATGAGCTTGGCACACGGCGGACACTTGACCCACGGCGCAACCGTCAGCTTCTCCGGTAAAATTTATAAAGCGGAACAATACGGTATCACCGATGAAGGCTTTATCGACTACGACGCCTTGCGTGCGCAAGCGTTGGCGGTGAAACCAAAAATGATTGTCGGCGGCTTCTCTGCCTATTCGCAAGTGGTCGATTGGAAAAAAATGCGTGAAATCGCCGATGAAGTCGGGGCATATCTGTTTGTCGATATGGCGCACGTTGCCGGTTTGATCGCGGCGGGCGTTTACCCAAGCCCGATGGAACACGCCCATGTTGTTACCACCACCACCCACAAAACCCTTGCCGGGCCGCGCGGCGGCTTGATTTTGGTGAAGGGCGGCGACGAAGAACTGTATAAAAAACTGAATAGTGCGGTGTTCCCTGCCGGACAAGGCGGTCCATTGGTGCATGTGATTGCGGCGAAAGCGGTCTGCTTTAAAGAAGCGATGGAGCCGGAATTCAAAACCTTCCAACAACAAGTAGTGAAAAACGCACAAGCGATGGTCGAGGTGTTCAAACAGCGCGGTTTCAATATCGTGTCCAACGGCACTGAAAATCATTTATTCTTGGTGGATTTGGTGAATAAAGGTTTAACCGGCAAAGCGGCGGACGCTGCGTTGGGGCGCGCGAATATCACGGTCAATAAAAACGCCGTACCGAACGATCCGAAAAGCCCGTTTGTGACTTCCGGTATCCGTGTCGGCACACCGGCAATCACGCGCCGCGGCTTCAAAGAAGCGGAAGCGAAAGAACTTGCCGGTTGGATGTGTGATGTATTGGATAACATTGAGGACGAAGCAGTCATCGAGGCAGTGAAACAGAAAGCGATTGCAATCTGCAAACGTTTTCCGGTTTATGCGTAGTATTTGACGATTGGTAACGCTATTTAATCGCAACGTCGGGGCGGCTATATAATCCGCCCCGACTTTTTTATCGCATAACTTGTCGGCGAACCGCACTTGGGCAATATTATGCCGTTTGTTGGTGGCGGGTGCTGGCGCGCAGCAATAATAAGCCTAATACGGCGGAAACCGTTGAGCCGAGTAAAATGCCGATACGTGAAAGGGTGTTGATACTTTCGCCGGCGCTTTCAAACGCCAAACCGGACAAGAACATCGACATGGTAAAACCAATTCCGCACAGCACCGAGACCGCAAAGATATGTTTTAACGTGACCAATAACGGCAAACGTGCGATTTTCAGTTTCACCGCAATAAAGCAGAAACTGAATACGCCTAACGGTTTGCCAATCAGCAGTCCGAGCATAATCCCTAACGGTAACGCGCCGCTTAACATTTCAATATCGACGCCTTTCAACGGTACGCCGGCATTGGCAAAGGCGAAAATCGGCAGGATAAAAAACGCTGACCACGGATTGAGCGCATGCTCCAGACTTTCCAGCGGGCTGCTGCCGTCACGGGCGGTGATCGGAATGGAAAAACCGAGGATGACGCCGGCCAAGGTAGCGTGGACGCCGGATTTCAACACACAGACCCATAACACCATGCCGACGAACAGGTAGGCACATAGCGCACTGATCCGCATGCGATTCATAATAATCAGGGTGATAATCGACAAGCCGGCACCGATCATCGCTTCGATACTTAGCCCGTGCGCGAAGAACAGGGCGATGACGATAATTGCACCTAAGTCGTCGATGATCGCCAACGCCAATAAAAAGATTTTTAAGGGTAGCGGAACCCGTTTGCCGAGCAGTGCCATAATTCCGAGGGCGAAGGCGATATCGGTCGCCATTGGGATCGCCCAACCTTCCATCGCGATCGGATCGCCATAGTTAAAGAAGGTAAACACCAACGCCGGCACTACCATGCCGCCAATCGCCGCCAACACCGGCAGAATCGCTTGTTGATAGGTGGAAAGCGAGCCGATCATGATTTCCCGCTTCACTTCTAAACCGACCAAGACAAAAAATACCGCCATTAAACCGTCGTTAACCCACAACAGAAACGGTTTGGCAATGCCCTGTTCGCCGAATTGCACAACCACCGGCGTATTTAACAATTCAAAATAGTATGGCGAAAGAAAACTGTTGGCAAAGATCAGGGCCAGTGTGGATGTTGCCAGCAGCGTGATCCCGCCGGAAGATTCAAGCTTTAAAAATTTTCCGATAAATGAACGCATAAAGTTCCTTATAGTTGTTATGTCATACGGTAAGCATAGGATATAACAGCCGTTGTCATGATTAAAGTAAAAACGGAATATCCCTTGTCTTTTTTAGCGATTACGCCAAATGAAGTCGGATTTTTCAATTTAAGCCCATTTAGCGATTGACAGCCAATAGCCGAGCTATTATTGTCAATACGTTGCATATTTGTGAACAGGTGCTGTTTTACGCAACAAGACGCCTGATTCGGGCAAGTTATTGATCGGTTTTTTATTGCTTCTAAAGGAGAGAGTTATGAAAAAAATGAAAGCGTCAGCAGTGGCGGTTGCCACCGCATTATTCGCCGTATTGATCAGCGGATGTGATGATAACAGTTCGACCACATCCGCGCCGGCTGCTGCTTCATCGCCGGCCGCCGCTCCTGAAACTGCCGGCGTACAAAGCCGCTTCGTCACGATTGCCACCGGCGGTGCTTCCGGTCCGTATAATATTATCGCGACGACGTTGGCGGAAATTTATACCAAAGAGTTGAAAACCAATTCCAAAACGCAAACCACCGGCGCCTCGGTTGAAAACCTGAATTTATTGAACCAGAAAAAAGTGGAAATGGCATTCTTAATGAGTGATGTCTTGAGCGACGCGGTGAACGGAGTCGGTAACTTCCCGCATAAAATCGAGAATGTCAATGAAGTGGCGGCACTCTATCCGAACTACGTGCAGATCGTGACCTCTAAACGCACCGGGATCACCACCATCACCGATCTGAAAGGGCGCCGTGTTGCAACCGGGGCGCAGAATTCCGGGGTGGAAGTGAATGCGCGTAATTTGTTGCAAGGTTTCGGTATCAGCTATAACGATATCAGCGTCGATTATCTGGGCTATGCCGAAGCGGCGGACGCGCTGAAATCCGGTAAGATTGACGCGGCATTCCTGACCAGCGGTTTGCCAAATTCATCGTTGATGGAGTTGCAACAAGGCTTTGACCTGCAAATCGTCAGCATTCCGGCGGACGGGATTGCCGCTATCGCCAAAGACAAACCCTATTTTAACGCGATGGAGATCCCGGCGGGCACCTACGGCAATGCCGATCCGGTTCCAACCGCGGCGATTAAAAATGCGCTGGCAGTGCGTTCCGATTTGAGCGAAAACGATGTTTATTTGCTGACCAAAACCTTCTTCGACAGTTTGCCGCAATTGCAAACCGCCCATCAGGCAGCCAAAGACATCAATCTCGAAAGCGCACAACAAGGCTTGGTTGCGCCGTTACATCCGGGCGCCAAAAAATATTATGACGAAATGAACGCCAAAGCCAAATAAAGGCGGCGCGTATCATGACAAAAACAGGCAAGTGGCTGCTGGGAAGCGTTCTGCTGACCGCACTTGCCTGTCTATTTCCGCTTAAGCTGTTTGTTATTCAGTTCGGTGAGCATAGGTGCTATTTGTATGCACAACAATTTGAATTGCGTTGGCGTCATTCGGTGGAGCGCCAGTTGTGGCGCGAACATTACCGGCGTGACGGTGACGCGATATTACTCGATCAAACTTGGTTACAAACCTTTGGTGCCGGCACGCCGTCACAGGGCACACCGATTGCGGCACCGCCGGGCTATGTCGGCTACCGGCAGCGGATTCGGCTGGCGGAAATCAATTGGGTGGTATCGCGCAATATGCAGGGCGAATTAAGCACGCCGCAAGTGCGGATACCGTTTTATCAAGTTGTGCCGGACTATAGCGACGTTCGGATCAAACCTTCTCGGACAGCGTTGATGGTTTTTTTATGGGAGAAATCGTGCCATGACTGGGCAAGTTAATCAGGGTTCATCAGGCTTGGGAAGCAAAGAACAGGGTATTCTGGAAAAATATGACCGCGAGTCGGTCACCCGCCGGTTAAAGTGCGGTTGGCAAAAACGGCTGATCAGCGTGATTGCCGTGTTTTATTCATTGTTCCATTTATATATTACCTTTTATCCGTTACCAACCCTGTTACAACGCTCAATCCATGTGGCGGTCGGTTGTGCGTTGATCTTTTTGATTTATCCGGCGGGTAAAAAAAGCCGCCGCGATCAAATTGTATGGTATGAATGGCTGTGGCTTGCCGCCGCGTTGGCAGGGGCGGCTTATTTAATGTACCAATATCAGGCGATTATGACGGTGCGCGGCGGTATCCCGAATAGCGAAGATATTGTGTTGGCAATTATCAGCGTAGTGGTTGTGTTGGAAGCGGCGCGACGGATTACCGGTTGGGTGCTGGTGCTTTTCGCCTTGCTATTCCTGTTGTATCCGTTTATCAGTTCGATGGAATTTATGCCGGATCGGCTGCTGACCCGTCCGTATGACATCGGCGATATTTTCGGACAGTTATATTTGAAAACCGAAGGCTTATATTCTTCCGCCACCGGTGCCTCAGTGACCTTTATTTTCCTGTTTATCCTGTTCGGCGCGTTTTTGGGCAAATCGGGCATGGGGCAGCTGTTCAATGATTTGGCGCTGGCGATTGCCGGTGACAAACAGGGTGGGCCGGCGAAAGTGGCGGTGATTTCCAGCGGCTTTATGGGCAGTATCAACGGCGCGGCGGTCGCGAATGTGGTCAGCACCGGCGCGTTTACTATTCCATTAATGAAAAAAATCGGCTATCACAAAAACTTTGCCGGCGCGGTGGAGGCCAGTGCCTCGGTCGGCGGACAAATTCTGCCGCCGATTATGGGCGCCAGTGCGTTTATTATGGCGGAAACCACCGGTGTCAGCTACGGTACGATTGCGTTGGCGGCTTTATTCCCGGCGATTTTGTATTATCTCGGTGTGATTGCGCAAGTCCACTTCCGTGCCGGTAAGCGTAACCTGAAAGGCATTTCCCGCGACCAACTGCCGCAACTGAAAGCGGTGATGAAAGCACGCGGGCATATGCTGCTGCCGATTGCGGCACTGGTTTATTTTCTGATTCAATCGGTGCCGATCGGGTATGCGGCGACTTACACCATCGGGATTACGGTATTGATTAGCCAATTACGCCAAGAAACCAGGATGGGACTGAAAGATATCTGGGCGGCGTTGGAAGACGGCGCGCGGCAGGCATTGCCGGTGATGGCGGCGTGTGCGGTGGTCGGTATTGTGATCGGCGTGGTGAACCTGACCAGTTTCGGTACGGTGATGACCTCCTCGATTGTGACCTTAGGCGCCGGTTCGTTATTGCTGACCCTGATTTTGACCATGTTGGCGTCGATGGTGCTGGGCATGGGCTTACCGTCGATTCCGGCGTATATCATCACCGCCACCATGGCGGCACCTGCCTTGGCGACGTTTGATGTGCCGGTGTTAGTGGCGCATATGTTCGTATTCTATTTCGGTATCTTCGCCAATATCACGCCGCCGGTTGCCTTAGCGGCGTTTGCCGGGGCGGGCATTGCCGGCGGCGATCCGATGAAAACCGGTTGGCAATCGTTACGCTTGGCATTGGCGGGCTTTATCGTGCCGTTTATGTTTGTGTATAACCCGAACATGCTGATGATTGATGTCAGCGATGTTGCGGTGACGGCGCGGACTTTCCCGTTGCCGGATATTTGGGTGATCATCAGTGTGGCGGTGACGGCGACCATCGGCGTGTTGGGCTTATCGGCGGCGGTTGAAGGTTATTTCAAACACACCTTTGCCGCTTGGCAGCGCGTGATTCTGGCGATCGGCTCGTTAATGCTAATCGTACCGGAGCATATCACCGATTTGGTCGGTATCGTGATTGTCGGCGCTATGGTGTGGTTGAACTACCGCCAAACCTCACATTCTGCTGAAGCATAGTGCGTAAAGTGCGGTTTTGCTAGCGCACGTTGTTGCGATTTGTCGCTAACATATGGCTTGTTACCGCACTTTGCTGCGATTTTGATCTGACCCCAAAGTGCGGTTTGATTCGGAGACTTACAGTGCCATTTGGTAAATGCGATACATATCCGCTTCGCGCAACACTTTGGCGGAGCCCATTTTGCCGTTAACGGCAAGGCTGCATTGTTTTGCCATCTGCTGCAATTGTTCGTCGCTTGGCGTAATGCCCAATTCGCGCAGTGAGGTCGGCATGGCAATGCTGCGGTAAAACGCTTCCATCGCTTCAATCCCTTTCAGCGCAATCTCTTGCTCACTGCCGTCTGCACTTACGCCCATGACGTTTAGCGCAAAACGCACGAACGGTGCAAGGCAATCTTGATAGACATAACGCGCCCAGCTTCCCCAAATTGCCGCCAAGCCAGCACCGTGTGCCACATCGAACATGCCGCCGACTTCGTGTTCCAACATATGGGTCGCCCAATCTCCGCCGCCGTTGCCGCAACCGGTCAAGTCGTTGTGCGCCAAGCTGCCAGCCCACATGATTTCGGCACGGGCGGAATAATCATTCGGGTTGCCATGCAGGATTTGTGCGTTGCGCATTACGGTGCGCAGCAAGGCTTCGGCAATGCTGGTGGTGATTTCCATACTGCCGTTGGCGGTGAAATAGCGCTCCATGGTGTGCATTAAAATATCAACGCAGCCGCTGGCGGTTTGGTAATCAGGCAACGTGAGGGTCAATTCGGGATTCATGACGGCGAATTTCGGACGGGATAAATCGTCGTCATAAGCGCGTTTGATTCCGACCTCGTCTTTTGTGATCACCGAACCGCCGCTCATTTCGCTGCCGGCAGCGGCAATGGTTAACACCACGCCAAGCGGCAAGCAGGCGCTTGCTTTACGGCTGTGTTCAAATAAATCCCACACATCGCCGTCTTCCGCCGCGCCGTAGCCGATGGCCTTGGCGGAGTCAATTACACTGCCGCCGCCGACTGCCAGAATAAAATCCACCTGTTCGCGACGGCAAAGTTCGATTCCTTGATAAACTAATGACAAGCGCGGGTTCGGCACCACACCGCCGAGTTCTACGCTTGCGATCCCTGCCGCCGCCAAGGCGTTTTTCACTCGCGCCAACAGCCCGGAACGAATCACGCTGCCGCTGCCGTAATGCAGCAAGACTTTTTTGGCGTTGAGCGATTGGACTAAATCGCCGACCTGATTTTCGCTTTGTTTACCGAAAATCACTTTGGTTGGGGCGAAATAAGTGAAGTTGTTCATTTTGAGCTCCTGGTTATTATTAATAAATGGCTAGCTACCAGTATAAGTTCAGATGTTGTGGAGATAAATAGGTAATACAAGAAAATAGCGCCGGGCAAGTGATTTGGGGATCACTTGCCCGGCGGATTGGCTTGCGACGGGTTAAGCAAACAGATCGTTTAACCCTTTGGCAATGGTCGGGTGGGGAAGATTTGGTTTTTGAAGTAGCCCGCCGGGATCCGATGATCGATTGCCGCTTTGAATAAATTAATCAATTCAACAGCGCTCGTATCATGGCAAAAGAAGCAAACGGTGTACCAAAGCGGTGCGAAAAACGGCTTTTGTTATAGAAGGTAACATACGGCAAAGTGCGGTTTGCGCTTATAGCCAGTCTTGCTTTAACAATGCTTTTTTCAATTGGGCGTAGATAATCGGCGCGCTGATCAAGCCGGCAATCCCGAACGCGGCTTCCATGAATAACATTATGATCAGTAGTTCCCAAGCGGCGGCTTTGATTTTATGCCCGATAATATGCGCATTGAGAAAATATTCCAGTTTATGGATCACAATCAGCCAGCCTAATGACATCCCGGCGACGCTGAGCCCGTCGTTTAAGCTGATAATCACGATAAAGCCGTTGGAAATCAGGTTGCCGACCACCGGAATCAGCCCGGCAAAAAAGGTGAGCGCCACCAAGGTGCCGGACAACGGCAACGTCTTGCCGAGCAGGGGCAGCAGCACTAACAGGTAAAGTGCGGTCAGAAATGTGTTGAGAAGCGCAATCCGCACTTGTCCGAAAAATACATCGCTAAAGCCTTTCAATAAGTCGATAAACTGGAGGTGAATCGTGCGGGCAAGCGGTTTTGGGCTCAAGGGGGAAAACAACGGCAGCTGCACGGCGGCAATGGCACCGATGACGATTCCGGCAAGTATGTGTCCGACGCCGCGCAAAGTATGGATTCCCGCCAATTGCAGCGCTGCGGCATGGGATTTGAAGAAGTGCGACAGGCTTTGTTTCAGCGTATCCAGCGAGGCGGGAATATGCTCGGCAAGCCCGTGCGGCAGCGTGGCGTGCAGTTGATCCAGAATCGCCGCCGATCGCGCCATTAAGGCAGTTAAGGAATAGCGGTCGGTTTTGTCGTCCAACCAGTCGCTTAACAGAAACAACACGGCAATCAACGCGAAGCACAATAGCAAGGCGCCGATGAGTTCCGAATGGCGCAACCCATTGTGCCAACGGCGCAGTTGTCGGCTCAGGGCAGTGACGGCAGAGTAGCTGATCAAGGCGGCAAACAGCGCCGATGTCAGCTGCAGCCATAACACCGGCAGCCACATAATCAAGACGGCACTGATGGTCAGCAAAAAAGTATTGGCGGTTAATATCGCGTTATTACGCATGGTAAGCGGCTCATTTCGGCGGATCATGTGCTGATTTTACACCGTCACAGCCGATTTTTATAGCGTTTAAATTTTGCGCTCCGACGAAATGTCAGGCGGATGTATTGAATTGCTTCCGCCTGACAACCGACAGCATGACGGTCAAGCAAACAGATCGTTTAACCCTTCGGCAATGGTCGGGTGGGTGAAGATCTGGTTTTTGAAATAGCCCGCCGGGATCCGATGATCGATTGCGGCTTTGAATAAATTAATCAATTCATGTGCTTCGGCACAGAACAGCGTGACGCCGAGTATTTCATCACTCTCGTTATCAATAATCGCTTTCAGCAAACCGTCGGTTTGGTTTAAGACTTTGGCTTTCGGAATCGCTTCGGCTTTCAGGCGGGCGACACGGTAAGTACGTCCGGATTGTGCGGCTTGGCTTTCCGTCATCCCGATTTGTGCTAACGGCGGCTCGGTGAACACCGCGGTCGGGAATACCAGCCGATCTTGGGTGTGGCGTTTGCCTTCAGCCAATAATTGTTCGCGCACGATACGATAATCATCCAACGAAATATAGGTAAATTGCGGGCTGCCCGCCACATCGCCCATTGCCCAAATGTGCGGTTTAACCCGTAATTGGTTGTCGGTTTGGATAAATCCGCGTTCGCTGACGGCAATTCCGGCATTTTCCAAGCCCAAACCGTCGGTGTTCGGACGACGTCCAATCGCCACCAATACGGCGTCGGCGGTGAAATTTCCCTGCGAAGTCATCGCGTTGGTTCCGACCGCACTTTGCTCAAAGCGTTGCACCGCTGCGCCTAAGACGATTTCGACGCCACGCGATTTCAGGACGCGTGCCATTTCATCGGCGATATCGCGATCTTCCCGAGGCAGGAACGTATCGCCGACATCCACCACCGTGACGGCACTGCCGAATTGGCTATACATAAAGGCAAATTCCAATGCGATATAACCGGCGCCGATAATGATCAAACGTTGCGGGCGTTGGCTTAAGGATAAAATGCCGGTGCTGTCGTAAATGTGTTCGCCGTCGGCACCGGGAACATTCAGCGCAACCGGCTGGCTGCCGGTATTGATGAAAATACGTTCGGCATTGACGCGGAATTCGCCGTCCCGCCCTTGCAACAAAACGGTGTGTTCGTCGACAAAACGGGCTTTGGCGGTGATCACTTGCACATTATCCAAGCTGTCCAGTTTAGTGAAGTTAGCTGCGCGTAACTTAGCGATTAAACCGTTTTTGGCTTGCATAGCCTGTTGAAACGCCTGCTCTTTATCTTCAAGCGGCTGTTGGCGTTCGCCTTCGACCAACAGTTTTTTGGACGGAATACAACCGATATTGATACAAGTGCCGCCATACATCTGCTCGCTGGCTTCGACCAAAATGACTTTTTGCCCGTGTTGAGCCAAATCGGCGGCGAGGGTTTTTCCGGCTTTACCAAAACCGATGATTAAATTTTGAATGTCTAGTTGTTGCATATTGGGATCCTTCGGATGAGATTATTTCACTGAAAAACATGCTTTTAATATACACTGACGGAACGTATAACAAGCACCCATTATGCTCATAACTTACAGCAAAAATCTTATTTCTAGCGAAATTTTGTGGATGAGATCGCAAAAATGAACCGCACTTTGCGCCGGATTTTACTCTGCTTCAGATTGATATTCGACTTGATAAAATGCGGCTAATGCCTGTAATTGCGCACTTAACGGGTCAAACGATAGCTGTCGTCAATCAGCTCATAAATGGTTTGTTCTGCAACGCGATTCAGCACTACGCTGATCCAATGTTCCTTATTCATATGATAGGCGGGAAAAATACCGTTGATTGCGCGCAATGCCCCGACCAATTCCGGTTGCGCTTTCAAATTGATTACCTCCAGCCGTTCCTCACTATGCAAACCTAATTTATTTGCCTCCACCTTCATCAACAAACAAAACCATTTACGGTCGGCATGACGAAAAACCGCATAATCGGGATATTTCACCCAAGGATAATCGGGGGCGGCGCTGTATTGGGTGTTGATATAGTGAATCAGCTGTTCGGCGGTCATGTTTACTTTTCCTAAAATAAATAAGATAGCATATTATGTCGTAAAATGGGCTTGGACTATAGTAAGTGAGGCGGAAAATTGGCTTGGAAAGCCAGCCAAACCGCACTTTGCCTTTTTCTGCACAATCGCTTTTCACTTGCTCGCGATTTCTATTACAATAGCCTTAACTTTTTTGCAAATTAAGGAATTATTATGATTATCGTAACAGGTGGTGCAGGATTTATCGGTAGTAATATCGTGAAGGCGTTAAATGATCTCGGACGCAAGGATATTTTGGTGGTGGACAACCTCACCGACGGCACGAAATTCGCCAATTTGGTGGATTTGGACATCGCCGACTATTGCGATAAAGAGGATTTTATCGCCTCGATTATCGCCGGTGACGAATTCGGTGAGATCGAGGCGGTGTTCCACGAGGGCGCATGTTCCGCCACCACCGAATGGAACGGTAAATATGTGATGAGCAACAACTACGAATATTCGAAAGAGTTGTTGCATTATTGCTTGGATCGCCGCATTCCGTTTTTATACGCCTCTTCTGCCGCGACTTACGGCGACAAAACCGAATTCAAAGAACAGCGCGAGTTTGAAGGGCCGTTGAATGTGTATGGCTATTCCAAATTCCTGTTCGACCAATATGTGCGCGAAATCCTGCCGGAAGCGGAATCGCCGGTGTGCGGCTTCCGTTATTTTAATGTTTACGGCCCGCGCGAAAACCATAAAGGCAGCATGGCGAGCGTGGCATTTCATTTAAATAATCAAATTTTAAAAGGGGAAAATCCGAAACTGTTTGCCGGCAGCGAACATTTCCGCCGTGATTTCGTCTATGTCGGCGATGTGGCGCAGGTGAATATCTGGTGTTGGCAGCACGGTGTTTCAGGCATTTACAACTGTGGCACCGGCAATGCCGAATCGTTTGAAGAGGTCGCCAAAGCGGTGGTGAAATTCCATCAGCAAGGGCAAATCGAAACCATTCCGTTCCCGGAACATCTGAAAAGCCGTTATCAGGAATATACCCAAGCGGATTTAACCAATCTGCGCGCCACCGGCTATGATAAACCGTTCAAGACCGTTGCCGAAGGCGTGGCGGAATATATGGCATGGCTAAACAAAAAGTAGTAAGTAAAAGGTAAGTGAGCAGAGCGCAATGAGAATTTTGGTAATCGGACCGTCATGGGTCGGCGATATGATGATGTCGCACAGCTTATATCAGGTGTTGAAACAGCGCGATCCGCACTGTGTGATTGATGTGCTTGCGCCGAATTGGTGTCGTGCGCTGTTGTCGAGAATGCCCGAAGTCAACAAGGCGATTGCCATGCCCATCGGACACGGCAGCTTTGCTTTGGGCGAGCGTTACCGTTTGGGCAAATCGCTGCGCAAGCAATACGATCAGGCGATCATTCTGCCTAATTCGTTGAAATCGGCGTTTATTCCGTTGTTTGCCAAAATCCCGCAACGCCGTGGTTGGAAAGGCGAAAGCCGTTATTTTGTGCTCAATGACCTGCGCAGCAACAAACGGGATTACCCGTTGATGGTGCAGCGTTATACCGCACTTGCCTTCGAGAAAAGTGCGGTTCCGGCGGCTAGCGAATTGCCGATTCCGTATCCGTATTTAACGGTCGAGGCAGCGCAGCGCGATAAAACCTGCCACAAATTTGCCAAGCAGACCGCACTTGCCGACAACCGCCCGATTATCGGTTTTTGCCCAGGCGCGGAATTCGGACCGGCAAAACGCTGGCCGCATTACCATTACGCCAAACTGGCGGAATTGCTGATTGCGCAGGGCTACCAAATCCATATTTTCGGCTCAAGCAAAGACGATAGCGTTGCCGAACAGATCCGCAGCAGTCTGCCAACCGCACTTCAGCGCTACTGTATCAATCTTGCCGGGCAAACCCAGCTGGAAGAAGCAATTGATTTGATCTCTTGCTGTACGGCGGTAGTCAGCAATGATTCCGGCTTAATGCACATCGCCGCCGCCTTACAACGCCCGCTGGTCGCGCTCTACGGCCCGACCAGCCCGCAATACACGCCGCCGTTGAGCGACAAGGTGGAAATCATCCGCCTGATTGAAGGCGGCTTAATCAAAGTGCGCAAAGGCAGCGACAGCGCAGAGGGCTACCACCAAAGTTTGATTGATATTCAGCCGGAATTGGTGGTGGAAAAGCTGACCGCACTTTTAAAGCGATAAGGCAAAGCGCATGAAAATCTGCCTCGTCAAAACCTCCTCAATGGGCGATATTTTGCATACGCTACCGGCTTTAACCGACGCACAACGTGCGGTTGCCGATTTGCAGGTGGATTGGGTGGTGGAGGAAAACTTTGCCGAAATTCCACGCTGGCATTCGGCGGTGAATCGAGTGGTTCCGATTGCATTACGCCGTTGGCGTAAGCAGCCGTTGAGTGCGCAAACACAGGAGGAGTGGCGACAATACCGCACTTTGCTGCAACAACAGCAGTATGACGCGGTGATTGATGCGCAGGGGCTAGTGAAAAGTGCGGTTTTTGCCACACGGTTGGCGCATGGCACAAAACACGGTTATGACCGTCGGTCGATTCGCGAACCGCTGGCGAGTTTTTTCTATGATAAAACCTATACCATCAGCTATCAACAACATGCCGTCGAACGGATTCGCCAGTTGTTTGCCCACAGTTTAGGCTATGTGTTACCAAGTGAACAAGGCGATTACGGCATTGCCCGCCATTTCTTAACGCAAACAAACAACACAACGCCGTATCTCATTTTTATCCACTCAACTACGCGCGATGATAAGCACTGGTCAGAAAGCGCATGGCGCGAGCTGATAACCGCACTTGCGCCGTCCGGTTATCAAATCCAACTGCCGTGGGGCAACGAAAAAGAGCGGTCACGCGCCGAACGCTTGGCGCACGGTATTGATTATGTGCAGGTGCTGCCGAAAACCACGCTGTCGCAAATTGCGGAAAAAATTGCCCATGCGCAAGCGGTGGTTTCGGTCGATACCGGCTTGTCCCACCTCACCGCCGCGTTGGATAAACCCAACATTACCCTTTATGGTGCAAGCGATCCTAAACTGATCGGCAGTTACGGTAAAAACCAAACCGCACTGGCGGCGGAGAGTATGGATAAGATTGGACCACAACAGGTGCTACAAACCTTACTCCCACAACTCTCGTCTAAAAATTAAATCAACGGGTTGCTTGAAACCGCACTTTTTACCTCCATATAACCCACATTAACCCAATCAATGTGAGGTAATTTATGACCACGATAGTGAGCGTGCGCCGTGACGGGCAAGTTGTCGTCGGCGGCGACGGGCAGGTTTCGTTAGGCAATACGGTGATGAAAGGCAATGCGCGCAAGGTGCGCCGTTTGTATCATAATAAGGTGCTGGCGGGTTTTGCCGGCGGGACGGCGGACGCATTTACGCTGTTTGAATTGTTTGAACGCAAGTTGGAAATGCACCAGGGGCATTTGTTGAAAAGTGCGGTCGAGTTGGCGAAAGAGTGGCGTACCGACCGGGCGTTGCGCCGTTTGGAAGCGATGTTGATTGTCGCCGATGAAACCGAATCGCTGATTATCACCGGTAACGGCGATGTGGTGCAACCGGAGGACAATATTCTGGCCATCGGTTCCGGCGGCAACTATGCGATGTCGGCGGCGCGGGCGTTGTTGCAAAACACCGAGTTATCCGCGCGCGAAATCGTGGAAAAATCGCTGAAAATTGCCGGTGATATTTGCGTGTTCACCAATTTGAATCAAACCATCGAGCAGTTGCCCGAATAAACAAGATAAGGAAAAAATATGTCTGAGATGACTCCGCGCGAGATTGTATCCGAATTGGATCAACACATTATCGGTCAAAATGCTGCCAAAAGAGCGGTGGCGATTGCGCTGCGTAACCGCTGGCGCAGAATGCAGTTGAATGATACGCTGCGCCATGAAGTCACCCCGAAAAATATTCTGATGATCGGTCCGACCGGCGTGGGGAAAACCGAGATTGCCCGTCGTTTGGCGAAATTGGCGAATGCGCCGTTTATCAAAGTGGAAGCGACCAAATTCACCGAAGTCGGTTATGTCGGTAAGGAAGTGGATTCGATTATCCGTGACTTGACCGATGTGGCGATGAAATTGGTACGCCAAACCGAAATTGACAAAAACCGTTACCGTGCCGAAGAAATGGCGGAAGATCGCATTTTGGATATTCTGTTGCCGCCGGCGAAAAACAGTTGGGGCGCGGAAGAAGAAAGCGATAAACAGAGCGGCACGCGCCAAGTGTTCCGCAAAAAACTACGTGAAGGGCAGTTGGACGAAAAAGAGATTGAAATTGATGTGGCGGCGGCTTCGGTCGGCGTTGAAATCATGGCGCCTCCCGGCATGGAAGAGATGACCAATCAGTTGCAGTCGATGTTCCAAAATCTGTCGAGCGGGCAGACCAAAAAACGCAAGATGAAGATCAAAGATGCGTTGAAAATTCTGGTTGAAGACGAAGCGGCGAAATTGATTAATCCGGAAGAGTTGAAACAGAAAGCGATTGAAGCGACTGAGCAGCACGGAATCGTGTTTATCGACGAGATTGATAAAATCTGCAAACGCGGCGAAAGCTCCGGTCCGGATGTGTCGCGCGAAGGGGTGCAGCGGGATTTGTTGCCGTTGGTGGAGGGCAGTACGATTAACACCAAACACGGCATGGTGAAAACCGATCATATTCTGTTTATCGCCTCCGGGGCGTTCCAAGTGGCGCGTCCGTCGGATTTAATCCCTGAATTACAAGGGCGTTTGCCGATTCGGGTGGAATTGAGCGCGTTAAGCAGTAAAGATTTCGAGCGCATTTTGACGGAGCCGAATGCGTCTTTAACCGAGCAATATAAAGCGTTAATGGCGACCGAGGGCGTGAATGTGGATTTCACTGCGGATGCGGTGGCGAAAATCGCCGAAGCGGCTTTCCGCGTGAATGAAAAAACCGAAAACATCGGCGCACGCCGTTTGCACACCGTGTTGGAGCGTTTAATGGATAAAATCTCATTCGATGCCAGCGAAATGTCCGGTCAAAGCGTGACTATCGACGCGCAATATGTTGTTAGCGCACTGGGCGATATTGTCGAAGATGAAGATTTGAGCCGGTTTATTCTTTAATCAGCTCGAGATAAGCTGAGCGAAACGGTTTGTTAGTGATAACAAACCGTTTTTTTATGCGTTACTTTGCGCCTCTCTATTTTTGTTTGAATAAAAGCATATTCTTGGGCGATTTAGTTGATACTAAAGCGTGTTAATGAATGCTGTTTAAACTATATCATAAGATCTCTTTTACCCAGCCAGTCGATAAGGAAGTGAGCATGAGACGTCAAGATCGTAGTAAACAGATTGTTAGCCGTATTTTAGAACACGCCGGGATCACGGCGAATGGTTCCCAGCCCTATGATATTCAGATCGATAATCCCCAGACTTATGCCAGGGTGGTTCAATTTGGCTCCATCGGACTGGGGGAAAGTTATATGGACGGGTGGTGGCATTGTGAGCGGCTTGATCAGTTTTTTTATCAATTATTACGTAGCCACGCTGATCGTGTACTGCCTGCCAGTATTCCGGATGTGATTCATGCCCTGTTAATGCGCGGCACGAATATGCAGTCACGCCGGCGGGCTTGGATTGTAGGGCGTGAACATTATGATTTAGGCAATGATCTTTTTGAAAAGATGTTAGACGGCAATATGCAATATTCCTGCGGCTATTGGGCGAATGCCGCGGATTTAGAGCAGGCACAAGCGGCTAAGTTGCGCATGATTTGTGAAAAATTAGGCTTAAAAGCCGGAATGACCCTGCTGGATATCGGCTGCGGCTGGGGTGGCTTGGCAAAGTATGCCGCGGAGCACTATGGCGTTAAGGTGACCGGCGTCACGATTTCAAAGCAGCAGCAAATTCTGGCACAACAGCGTTGCCGAGGGCTGGATGTGGAGATTTTGTTGCAGGATTATCGCGATATACAACGGCAGTATGATCGGGTGGTCTCGGTGGGAATGTTTGAACACGTCGGGCCTAAAAATCATGCGGACTATTTTAAGATTGTCGCCCGTGCATTAAAGCAGGACGGCATTTTTTTGTTACATACGATCGGTTCGAATATCACGTCGAATAAAGTTGACGGCTGGATTAATAAATATATTTTTCCGAATGGCAATTTGCCGTCGGTACAACAGATTGCGCAAGCCGCAGAGCGACATTTGATTATGGAGGATTGGCATAATTTCGGCAGTGATTATGACAAGACGTTAATGGCATGGTACGAGAATTTCTGCCGGGCATGGCCATCATTGGCAGCGAGCGGAAAGTATGATGAGCGCTTCAAGCGCATGTTTACTTACTATCTGAATTGTTGTGCCGGCGCTTTCCGCGCCAGAGATATTCAATTATGGCAAGTGTTGTTTAGTCCGAACGGCGTGGAAGGGGGAATCAAGCGCTACTGCTGAGGTGATAAAAATCGGCCCCGCTGTGGACGGGGCTGAATAGGATTAGGCTTGTGTGATTGCCGCAGGCTGTTTGGTTCGAATCAATTGTTGGAAGCCCTTTTCGCGAATGCGTTGCGCCTCGATACTGTCGCCTAGCTGTTCATAAGCATAAGCGGCAACGGTATAGTCCTCCGCTTTTGCCGTCAGAGGGTGTTGCAACACCTTATCAAGGTATCTTTTGGCTTGTTGAAACTCGTTTTTGTGCAATACCAAGTAACCTAAGGCGCGGTTATAAGCGAGTTTGAGTTCTTCGTCATTGCTGGCGGCGAGTTGTTTTTCCAGTATCTTAACCAGCTTATTGTCACTGGTAAATTGCAAGTGCGGTAGCTGCTGCAACAGCGCCAAGCGTTCGGTTTTGCTTTCGACTTTTTTCACGGTTTCCAGTGCCAATTCGTAAGCGGATTCATGATCATTCGCCGCAATCAAGCGTGTTATCATCCCGGTTTTGGCATAGATATCATTGTGACGTTTACGGCTTTGTTCTTGCCACCAAGCCAACAGCCCGTCAACGCCTTCCTCGTTCAATTTTTCATCCTGTAAGCCGTCCTCGATTTGATGGCGTAATTGCAGCAGTTTTTCACGGCTGTAATTCAATTTATTTTCCACCCGACCGAATAACTCATCCAATGAGGCGTAAGCTTTGGATTGCAGGTAAATATCCACTGCCAAACGCAAGACTTCGGGATTATACGGAGCGAGCAGCAGTAGGCTGTCGATTGAGCTACGGGCGGCGGACAGTTTGCCTTGTTGCAGCAGGATACGGGTGCGTGACAATTCGACTACCAAATTATCGTTACCGGCAAGTTTGGTCGCTTCAATCAGGTATTTATTGGCGCTGAACTCATCGCCTTTTTGCTGTGCCGCTTCCGCCGCTTTGATGAAATTGAGCACCGGTTCGGTGGCGTGTTTGGCATTTTTGCCGATCAATTTTTCCGCTTTGGCGTAGTCGCCTTCGTCCATTTTGATCAAACCGGCAAGGGTTTGTTTTTCCGCTTTCAGGCGTTTGCGGCGGGAAAACCAGCCGTAGGTGCTTTTGTTCAGACTACAGAAGCGGGAAATTGCCGCTTGGATCAGATAGACCGCTGCCAGAGACAATACAAACAAAATCACCAAGGTCGGAATGGTCATTTCGATGTCATGATTGGCGGTCGAAATCAACACATAGCCTTGTTTGCCGGAAAGATAAGGTCCGGCAACCAAGCCTGCCAGCAAAATCAGCATTAAAAAGAGAACTTTAAACATAGCGGTTGCTCCTATTATTGTGCTGAGGTTTCTTGAGCCGGCGCGGCTGGGACAGACGGTGCCGCTTCGTTTTCCGGCGCGGATGGGCTGTGGTCATTTGCCGCCGCTGTGTCGCCTGCGGTTTCATTCGCACGACTTTCCTGCCGAGTGGTTGCGGCAGGGGTATTCGTCTGTTCGCTTTCAGCCGGCGATTGCGCTTTCTTATCTCCGTCCTCTTCCGTATTAACAGCCGGCTCAGGCGTGCTATCCGTTACCTTTTTCGGGCTTTCCGCCGCACTTTTTTCCTGTGCTTTTGTGTTGGAAAACTGTCCTAATGTGCGGTAATCGCGGTTCAAAACGGTGCCGATTGCCTGCCATGCGCTTAATTGCTGCGGCGCATTGACATAAATGGATTGCTCTTTCAGTTGATCCACTTGTTGCAGGAACTGTTGAACCGAGAAATCGTCGGTGTCAAAGTAACTGCGAATCCAGCTGGCAACCGAATTTAACGATTGTTTATACACTTCGTTTTGTTGGCGCGGCACGGCTATCAACGCCACTTGCAAGCTGAGACGGATATTTTCTTTCAAGAAGATATCTTGATCCGGCGCTAAGAATTCGGGACGATTCGGATCTTTTTTCCGTACTTGGATAAAGTGGGAAAGGAACGAGGAGGCGCTCTTTTCTAAATTTTGTTGCCAATCGTCAATCGAATCGCTCACTTCCGTGTTGGCTTTATTTGCCGGATTCAGTGCCAAGACTTTCAAATTGTCCACTTGCGATACCAACAAGCTGAGTTGCGACATAATCAGATCTTGATCAACATCGTTCACCGTTTGTAATTGCGCCAAATCATTACTGATCGCCGTACGGATCGATAAGGCTTGTGAGGTCGAAACTTGTTGCAGGGTTTGGTTGGCTTCCTGTAGCAGCAATACGACGGTGTCGATGTCGTTATCTAACACTAATTTCCGCTGGGCATTGGTCAGAAGGAAATCGGCTTCCGACATCAGCCAATCGTTCGCTTCCGTCTTATTGTTAAAACTTAATTTATTTAATTGGTTACGCAGTTCGCTGTTTTCCGTTTTTTGCAGATCCAGAGCGGCGCTCAGCTGTTGAATTTCACGCTGGGTTTGTTGTCGCGCATTTGCTTGCGCGGTTTGTAATTCGGCAAACTGGCTTTGCAAAGCGGTTTTGACCGCTTCGCTATTGTCTTGCATTACTGGTTGAACCGCACTTGTGCTGGGTTGTGCTTGTAATTTTGCCAATTCGGCTGAAAGCGTACCGACTTGCTGTTGCAATGCGCTGAGTTGCTGGTTGCCCCAAAAATAGCCGCCGGCACCGACGCCTAACGCAATCAGGATGGCAAATAAGGACAAGCCTTTGCCGCCGGATTTAGTCGGTGGCGTTGCCGTGGTCGCAGAGTGTGGTTTTTCACGTGCGGCGGATGTGGTTTTTTCATCGTCCGTCGGTTGTTTGCTTTCGGGTTTCGTTACAGGTTTAACCGCCGCTTTTTTAGCATTGCTTGCCGTTTTGGTGGTTTTAGCCGAGTCGGTTGCCGATGAACTTTGCTTTTCTTTGGCTTCGGAAACCGTTTCAGTCGCAGTTGTATCTAACGAAACCGCACTTTGTTCCGCCGCGGAATGTTGCTTTGAGTCTGCATGGTTGTCAAGCGTTTGTTTTTCACTCATGTTTATCCTACCTTTGCTCGTTCAATTCGTGTTTCAATGACAATAGCGCTTCCAAAATCGAAGCATTATCCGCACGGTTGGTCTGGGTAATATTTTGCCAGCCACAGTCTTGTGCCAATCGGGTAATACGCGGACTAATCGTAATCAAATGACATTGAGTCAACCAATTATGGTCATTTTTTGGTACAAATTCCACTAAATAGCGCAAAATTTCGTTACTGGTGACCACAATCGTGTTGATTCCGGCGCGTTTCCAAATGCTAATCTGTTGAATATTATCATATTCTTTGGCGATTCGTTGATAACATTCCAATATTTCAACTTTTGCGCCGCGTGCACTTGCCTGCCGCCGCAGTAGATCCCGTCCACCGTTGCCGCGCAGGATAAGAAGTTGTTTATCGGTTAAGTGTTGCATTAATGGCAGGGTGAGCAAGCCTTCGCTGTTTTCTTCCGGATAGGGATAATGCACCGCACTTTCTATCATGCTGCTCAGATATTCGGCGCTGCGGCGCCCGACGGCGAAGTGATGCAAATCGCTGCGCCAATGCAAGCCGACATTACGCAACACTTGATCGGCATACCGGATGGCGTTTTTTGAGACGGCAAAGACATAGTCCCCGCTTTGCAGGTTCTGCAATTGCTGTGGCAGACGGTTGAGATCCGCTCCTTTTTCAATGCCGAACATGGGGGCGTACAAGGTTGCGAATCCCTGCTGGTTTAGCAATTGGCATAAGGCTTCGCCATTCGGTTCGGGGCGAGTAACTAAAACCGCCATCGGATCTCCTCCTCAAGCGTGATAAATCGCGTTTAAAATCTCGCCGGCGCCTTGCGCCAATAATTGCTCGGCGATTTCAATGCCCAGCTGTTCGGCTTCGGCGATCGGACGCTTACCTTCGGCGCGTAAAATCGTGCTGCCGTCAGGCTTGGCAACCAAGGCTTTTAGAAATAGCTGCGCTTCCTGAATTTGGGCGAAACCGGCAATCGGCACTTGGCAGCCGCCTTGTAAACGGCGGTTCATCGCGCGTTCTGCCGTGACGCAATAGTGGGTTGGCAAATGTTGTAACGGCTGTAACAGCTGGTTGATGTGGTCATCGTCAATGCGGGTTTCAATCCCCAACGCACCTTGTCCGGCGGCGGGCAACGATTGATTCGCCGGAATCAGCGAGCGGATTCGCTCGTTCAAGCCTAAACGTTTTAAACCGGAAGCCGCCAGAATAATCGCATCATAATCGCCGTTATCCAATTTGCTTAAGCGGGTGCCGACATTGCCGCGCAGCGATTTAATCCGTAAATCGGGGCGCAGGGCTTGCAGTTGCGCTTGTCGGCGCAGACTGGAGGTGCCGACCACCGCACTTGGCGGCAGATCCTCAAGTGCGGTATAGCGGTTGGAGACAAAGGCGTCACGCGGATCTTCCCGTTCGCAAATCACGCTCAAGCCTAATCCTGGCGGGAATTCCATCGGCACGTCTTTCATGGAGTGTACTGCCAAATCCGCACGGTTTTCCAGTAGCGCCAGTTCTAATTCTTTGACGAATAAACCTTTCCCGCCGATTTTTGCCAACGGCGTATCCAAGATGATATCGCCTTTAGTGACCATCGGAATCAATTCAATCGTCAGGGCGGGATACAAATGCTGTAAACGGGATTGGATAAAGTTGGCTTGCCATAAGGCAAGCGGACTTTGACGGGTCGCAATACGGATTATTTTTTTCATTTTCATCATGTTCGGTTGCTGAAAGAGTGATTAATCCTATCATTGTTGGCACGAATTGTCAGCGTTACGGCGAGGATTAGCGCGATTTCCTGTCGATTTTGTCGCATAAATAACGAATAAGCGCGATTTTGGGCTTATTTTGCGTAAAAAGTTGACGGGGAATGCACAGGAATGGATTATAATAACTCACATTTTTTATCAGATGAATCAATCGTAGAGGCTTATTGTGAATATCCGGGATTTGGAATATTTGGTGGCGTTGTCGGAACATAAACATTTTCGCAAAGCGGCTGACGCTTGTCACGTCAGCCAGCCGACATTAAGCGGACAGATCCGTAAATTGGAAGATGAACTGGGCATTTTACTGTTGGAGCGTACCAGCCGCAAAGTATTGTTCACCCAATCCGGGCTGTTATTGGTGGAGCAGGCGCGTAAAATTTTGCTCGAAGTGCAAATCTTCCGCGAAATGGCAAGTAATCAAGGCAAGGAAATGAGCGGACCGCTGCATATTGGCGTGATCCCAACCTTAGGACCTTACCTGTTACCATGCATGTTGCCAATGTTAGAGCAGGATTTTCCCGATTTAGAACTCTATTTATACGAAGCGCAAACCCAAACGCTGCTGGAAAAATTGGAAATGGGGCAGTTGGATTGTGCGATTTTGGCACAGGTGCCGGAAACGGGTAACTTTATCGAAGTGCCGATGTTTAAAGAAAAAATGTTATTGGCGGTTTCGCCGAAACATCCGTGGGCAAGTGCGGTGGATTTACCGTTAAGCATATTGAAAGATCAAGAAATTTTAATGTTGGATGACGGGCACTGTTTGCGGGAACAGACGTTGGATTATTGTTTTACGGCCGGGGCGCGTGAAAATAACCATTTCCAAGCGACCAGTTTGGAAACGCTGCGCAATATGGTTGCCGCCAATACCGGCGTGACTTTAATGCCGAAGTTGGCGATTATTAACGAAGGCAGCCGCCAAGGGGTGGAATATATTCCGTTTAGCGATCCTGAACCGTATCGCAGTGTGATTTTAGCCTATCGTCCCGGCTCGCCGCTGCGCACCCGTTATGAGCGAATTGCGAAAATCATTCAAAGTGCGGTTGCGCCGCGATTATCCGAATAAGCAATAGGAATTTAACGATGGCAGGCGTTCGAGCGCAACAAAAAGAAAAAACCCGACGGGCGTTGATTGATGCCGCGTTTAATCAGTTGAGCGCGGAAAAAAGTTTTTCCAACCTCAGTCTGCGTGAAGTGGCGCGCGAAGCCGGGATTGCGCCGACGTCGTTTTACCGTCATTTTCGCGATATGGACGAGCTCGGTTTAACCATGGTGGACGAAGCCGGTTTGATTTTGCGCCAGCTAATGCGGCAGGCGCGCAAGCGAATCGAACGCGGCGGCAGCGTGATTGTGATTTCCGTGGAAACCTTTTTTGAATTTATTGATGAACGCCCGAATATGTTCCGTTTGCTGCTGCGCGAAAGTTCTGGTACGTCACAAGAATTTCGTACCGCCGCAGCGCGTGAAATTCAACATTTTGTCGCCGAGCTGACCGAATATATCGTGGTACAGGACAGCGATTCGCGCTATTTGGCGTATGTACAAGCGGAAGGAATGGTGACGATTGTGTTTACCGCCGGCTCGCACGCGCTGGATATGAATAATAAAGAACGGGAAGCCTTAAAACAGCGCTTGATTTTACAGTTAAGAATGATTGCCAAAGGGGCGGTGAAAATCGTCGAAGAGAAAGTGCCGCAGCCTGTCTAATAATGCGGCGGCGGGGTTTCTTCCGCTTGCGAGGCGATATTCGACGGTTGCAAGTCGGTCAGTTTTCTGGCTAATAACCGCACTTGCTGTTGTAAACGGTCGATAATGAATTGTTGCTCGATCAGCGCTTGATTCAAATCTTCGATAGTGCCTTCTTGAAAGGTCAGTTTGACTTCCAGTTCGGCAAGTTGTTGTTGTAATTTATTCAGTGACGGCATATTGATTTTTATAAAAATTGACCTTATATACGGAAAGAATGTACTTTAACCTATTCGGCAACGAATATATAGTATAGGATGATTTATCTAACCACTCCAGACTAAAAGGGGAAAACCAAGATGTTATTGAAAAAGAAATTATCGGTAGTCGCATTATTCATCGCAAGTGCGGTTTCCGCCTCTGCCTTGGCAGCCGGCGAAACCTTAAAAGAGCCGAAATTCGTTGAAGATTCATCTTATGCGCTCGGCGTATTAATGGGAAAAAATATTCAACAAGTCGTTGATTCGCAAAAAGAGCTGATTGCGTATGACCAGGCTCAAATTATCGAAGGTTTAAAACAGACTTTAGAAGGCAAAAGCAAGTTGAATGATCAGCAATTGGAACAACAATTGCGTAAATTGGATCAAGAACTGGGCGCAGTGGTTGCGGAAAAAGAAGCGCAAGCGGCAAAAGAAAACGCAGACAAAGGCGAAGCGTTCCGTAAGGAATTTGCCGCGAAAGACGGCGTGAAAAGCACCAAATCCGGATTGTTATACCGTATTGAGAAAGCCGGCGAAGGGGATACCGTTGAACCGACAGACACCGTCAAAGTCCATTATGAAGGCAAGCTGATTAATGGCGAAGTGTTCGACAGTTCGGTGAAACGCGGCGAGCCGATTGAATTTCAATTGAACCAATTGATTCCCGGCTGGATCGAAGGGATTCCGTTGATCAAAAAAGGCGGCAAAATTGAGCTGGTCATTCCGGCGGAATTGGGTTATGGCAGCCACGCGACCGGCAATATCCCGCCAAATTCGACTTTAGTCTTCGACATTGAATTGTTGGACGTGACTAAAGCGGCAAAACAATAAGCCATTATTTGCAAGACTACCGTAAAGTGCGGTAGTCTTGTCGTTTTCACTGCGTTATTTAAATCCACAATTTGATATGGTACAGGATACTCGACCTTTTACAGAACAAGATCAGGCAATTTTACAATCTTACCGTGCCGTGGTTGACGGCTTGGCGGCATTGATTGGCTCGCATTGTGAAATCGTGTTGCACTCATTGGAAGATCTACAGCGTTCGGCGATTTTTATTGCCAACGGACACAACACCAATCGCAAAGTCGGCTCACCGATCACCGATTTGGCGCTCAGTTCGTTGCACCACATGCAGACCGACAATGTGTCCAAACCTTATTTCACCCGTTCGAAGGGCAATGTATTGATGAAGTCGGTGACGATTGCCATCCGCAATGCAGACAAACGGATTATCGGGCTGTTGTGTATCAATATAAATCTGGATGCGCCGTTGTCACAGGTGCTGCAAACCTTTGTGCCGACCGATACCCAGCAAGAATTATCCTCGGCGGTCAATTTTGCCAATTCGGTAGAAGATTTGGTGGCGCAGACGGTGGAATATACCATTGAGGAAATTAACGCGGATGTCAGCGTGGCGAATAACAGCAAAAATAAACAAATCGTCATCTCACTGTATGAAAAAGGTATTTTTGATATTAAAGACGCGATTCATCAAGTGGCAGAACGATTGGATATTTCGCGCCACACGGTTTATCTGTATATCCGTCAAATTAAACAGGACGAAACGGAGCTGTAATGCGCTACGTGTTACAAGTCACGCAACCGCTATACGGCGGACAAGGCTCGGCCCTAGCCTTACAACTGGCGCAAGCGCTGCTGGCGGCCGGACATCAATTAAGCCAAATCTTTTTTTACCGAGAGGGCGTGTCTAACGGCAATGCTTTCAGCTATCCGGCAAATGACGAACCCAATCTGTTGGCACAATGGCAAGCCTTGGCAAAACAACAGCAAGTGCGGTTGAATCTGTGCGTGGCGGCGGCACAGCGACGTGGCGTGGTTGCGCCGCAAAGTGCGGTTGACGGCATGCAGAATAATTTGGCCGACGGGTTTGAAATCGCCGGGCTGGGCGAATTTAGCCGTGCGGTACTGGAAGCCGACAGGGTGATTACGTTATGAAACTGGCAGTGGTGTTTACTCAAGCCCCCTTTGCTTCTTCCGCCAGCCGTGAAGGCTTGGACGCATTGTTGGCGGCAAGCGCCTTTGTTGCTGAAACAGACATTGGCGTTTTTTTTATCGAAGACGGCGTGCTGAATTTATTGCCGCAACAACCGCACTTGCTGTTACAAAAAGACCACTTGAGCGCATTTAAGTTGTTGGATTTGTATGAGATCGAACAGCGCTATTCGGCACAACAAGCGTGGCAACGGCTGAATTTAAGCAGTGAACATAGCCTTATCACAACACAAGTTTTACCGCTTGAACAATTGCTGCAAAAACTGGCAACGGCAGAAAAAGTGCTGACGTTTTAATTAATGTAGGATTAACTCCAATGCTTTATACTTTTTCGCAAACCAATTATGATTCGCAGTTGTTAGGGCAATACGCCCAAGCGGCAACCGCCGCCGATGCGTTGCTGTTTTGGCAAGACGGCGTATGGGCGTTAAGCAAATACGCCGAGCAGTTGCACGGCTGTCGCGCGGCTATTTATGTGCTGCAACAGGATTTAGCCGCGCGTAATTTGGATATAACGCAGTTCGCACCGCACTTGACGGTTTACAGTTTAAGTTTGCCCGAATGGGTCAGTCTGACCGAACGCTATTTTCCGCAACTGGCACGTTAAACATCCCAAAAGCAGGCAAAGTGCGGTTTGGCCGTACGGTTTAGATCGTGTGCAGAAAATGATCAGCCGATCGTGCGCTAATCCTTGACTTTCTCCCCCCTAAGGTCTAAAATTCTGCGTCCATTCTATTATTGGGTGGAATTAACTTTTACATTCTTTATGAATAATATTAATAAACTGGAGCTTTTTTAATGGCAACTATCAACCAGCTAGTACGCAAACCGCGTGTTAAAAAGGTTGTAAAAAGCAACGTTCCTGCATTAGAGGCTTGCCCGCAGAAACGTGGCGTGTGTACCCGTGTGTACACAACTACACCTAAAAAACCGAACTCTGCATTACGTAAAGTATGCCGTATTCGTTTAACCAATGGTTACGAAGTAACCTCATACATCGGCGGCGAAGGGCACAACCTTCAAGAGCACAGCGTTGTGCTTATCCGCGGTGGTCGTGTTAAAGACTTACCGGGTGTGCGTTACCACACCGTTCGCGGCGCATTAGACTGCGCAGGCGTTAAAGATCGTAAACAAGCGCGTTCTAAATACGGCGTTAAGAGACCTAAAGCTTAATGGATCTCCGTTAAGTAAGGCCAAACGTTAATATTTAGCTTAAACAAACAATATAAACCATAACTCCAGTCAACGAGTTTTGGGTAACCTGAAGAAAAAAACGGAGAAATGCCATGCCACGTCGTCGTGTAATTGGTCAACGCAAGATCCTTCCAGATCCTAAATTCGGATCAGAACTACTTGCAAAATTCATCAATGTATTAATGGTAGACGGTAAAAAGTCTATCGCTGAAAAAATCGTTTACAATGCGCTGGATACATTAGCCGAGCGTACCGGTAAAGATCATTTGGAAGCCTTTGAAATCGCATTGGAAAACGTGCGTCCAACCGTAGAGGTTAAATCTCGTCGCGTTGGCGGTTCAACTTATCAAGTGCCGGTTGAAGTGCGCCCGGTACGTCGTAATGCCTTAGGTATGCGCTGGATCGTCGATGCAGCTCGCAAACGCGGTGATAAATCAATGGCATTACGTTTAGCCAACGAATTATCCGATGCGGCAGACAACAAAGGCGCAGCGGTTAAGAAACGTGAAGACGTTCACCGTATGGCCGAAGCTAACAAAGCGTTTGCTCACTTCCGTTGGTAATCCGACGTTATTGATCATACGGACAACAGGCTTGAGTTTTTCAAGCCTGTTACATACAAAATTCTTTTTCAACGCCTAACGAGAGGAAATAATCGTGGCTAGAACAACTCCAATTGAGCGTTATCGTAATATCGGTATCAGTGCTCATATCGATGCGGGTAAAACAACCACCAGCGAACGTATCCTGTTCTATACCGGTGTAAGTCACAAAATCGGTGAAGTACATGACGGTGCAGCAACCATGGACTGGATGGAGCAAGAACAAGAGCGTGGTATTACCATCACTTCCGCTGCAACAACAGCATTCTGGAGCGGAATGTCAAACCAATTCCCTCAACACCGTATTAATGTTATCGACACCCCGGGACACGTTGACTTCACTATCGAAGTAGAGCGTTCTATGCGTGTACTTGACGGTGCGGTAATGGTGTATTGCGCGGTAGGCGGCGTACAACCTCAGTCTGAAACAGTATGGCGCCAAGCAAACAAATATAAAGTTCCGCGTATCGCGTTCGTAAATAAAATGGACCGTACCGGTGCCAATTTCCTGCGTGTGGTTGAGCAAATCAAAGCACGTTTAGGCGGTAATGCCGTGCCTTTACAGCTGCCGGTAGGCGCTGAAGACAACTTCAAAGGCGTGATCGACTTAGTCAAAATGAAAGCGATCAACTGGAATGAAGCCGATCAAGGTATGACGTTCACTTACGAAGATATTCCGGCTGAATTGCTGGCAGAAGCCGAAGAATGGCAACAAAACCTAATCGAAGCTGCGGCGGAAGCCTCTGAAGAGTTGATGGAAAAATATTTGGGCGGCGAAGAGCTGACCGAAGAAGAAATCAAAAGCGGTCTGCGTCAACGTGCGCTGAACAATGAAATCATCTTGGTAACTTGTGGTTCTGCGTTCAAAAACAAAGGTGTGCAAGCGATGTTAGATGCGGTAATCGAATATTTACCGGCGCCGACAGACGTTCCTGCGATCAAAGGTATCAACTTAGATGACACCGAAGGTGAGCGCCACCCGTCTGATGACGAGCCGTTCTCTGCTTTGGCATTTAAAATTGCAACTGACCCGTTCGTGGGTAACCTGACCTTCTTCCGTGTGTATTCCGGTGTAATCAACTCCGGCGATACCGTAATCAACTCCGTGAAACAAAAACGTGAGCGTTTCGGTCGTATCGTACAGATGCACGCGAACAAACGTGAAGAGATCAAAGAAGTTCGCGCGGGCGATATCGCTGCGGCTATCGGTTTGAAGGATGTGGGTACCGGTGATTCTTTATGTGACCAAAATGCGCCGATTATTCTTGAGCGTATGGAATTCCCAGAGCCGGTAATCTCTGTTGCGGTTGAACCGAAAACCAAAGCTGACCAAGAAAAAATGGGTATCGCTTTAGGTCGTTTGGCACAAGAAGATCCGTCATTCCGTGTTCACACTGATGAAGAGTCGGGTGAAACCATCATCTCCGGTATGGGTGAATTACACTTGGATATCTTGGTTGACCGTATGCGTCGTGAATTTAAAGTCGAAGCAAACATCGGCAAACCACAAGTATCTTACCGTGAAACAATTCGCGAGACCGTTAAAGATGTTGAAGGTAAACACGCGAAACAATCCGGTGGTCGTGGTCAATACGGTCACGTGGTGATTGACCTGTATCCATTGGAGCCGGAAGGTCCTGGTTATGAGTTCGTGAATGAAATCAAAGGCGGTGTAATCCCTGGCGAATATATCCCTGCGGTTGATAAAGGTATTCAAGAACAATTGAAATCCGGTCCGTTGGCAGGTTATCCTGTCGTTGATCTGGGTGTCCGTTTACACTTCGGTTCTTATCATGATGTTGACTCCTCTGAGTTGGCGTTTAAATTGGCTGCCTCTTTGGCGTTCAAGTCCGGTTATATGAAAGCAAAACCGGTATTGCTTGAGCCAATCATGAAAGTTGAAGTTGAAACACCACCGGATTATGTGGGTGATGTAATCGGTGACTTGAGCCGTCGTCGTGCGTTAGTGAACGGTCAAGAAAGTAATGAATTTGTTGTCAAAATCAATGCTGAAGTTCCACTTTCAGAGATGTTTGGTTATGCAACAGACCTTCGTTCGCAAACCCAAGGTCGTGCGTCTTACTCAATGGAACCATTGAAGTATGCCGAAGCACCGACCAGCGTGGCAAATGCTGTAATTGAAGCACGCAAAGCGAAGTAATATTGTTAAACAAATCTACAAGCCGTAAGGCTTGTAGAATTCAGATAAGGAAACTTAATCGTGTCTAAAGAAAAATTTGAACGTACAAAACCGCACGTTAACGTGGGAACAATCGGCCACGTTGACCATGGTAAAACAACTTTAACCGCTGCAATCACAACCGTATTGGCAAAAACCTACGGCGGTGCCGCGCGTGCATTCGATCAAATCGATAACGCGCCGGAAGAAAAAGCACGTGGTATCACCATCAACACCTCACACGTTGAATACGACACCCCTACCCGCCACTATGCGCACGTTGACTGCCCGGGACACGCTGACTATGTGAAAAACATGATCACCGGTGCGGCGCAAATGGACGGCGCGATCTTGGTTGTTGCGGCAACTGACGGTCCAATGCCACAAACTCGTGAACACATCCTGTTGGGTCGCCAAGTAGGCGTGCCTTACATCATCGTATTCTTAAACAAATGCGACATGGTTGATGACGAAGAGTTGTTGGAACTGGTTGAAATGGAAGTGCGTGAGCTTCTGTCTCAATACGATTTCCCGGGCGACGATACCCCAATCGTACGCGGTTCTGCGCTGAAAGCGTTGGAAGGCGACGCTGAGTGGGAAGCGAAAATCATCGAATTGGCAGAGCACTTGGATACTTACATCCCTGAGCCGGAGCGTGCGATCGACCAACCGTTCTTGTTACCAATCGAAGACGTGTTCTCCATTTCCGGCCGTGGTACGGTAGTTACCGGTCGTGTTGAGCGCGGTATCGTACGTACCGGTGACGAAGTTGAAATCGTCGGTATCAAAGACACCACCAAAACCACCGTTACCGGTGTTGAAATGTTCCGTAAACTGTTAGACGAAGGTCGTGCGGGTGAGAACATCGGTGCGTTGTTGCGTGGTACCAAACGTGAAGAAATCGAACGTGGCCAAGTCTTGGCGAAACCGGGTTCAATCACTCCGCACACTGACTTCGAATCAGAAGTGTACGTATTGTCTAAAGATGAAGGCGGTCGTCATACTCCGTTCTTCAAAGGCTACCGTCCGCAATTCTATTTCCGTACCACAGACGTAACCGGTACAATCGAGTTACCGGAAGGCGTGGAAATGGTTATGCCTGGCGACAACATCAAAATGGTTGTCAGCCTGATTCACCCGATTGCGATGGACCAAGGCTTACGCTTTGCGATTCGCGAAGGTGGTCGTACCGTTGGTGCGGGCGTTGTGGCGAAAATCATCAAATAATTGATGTTTGCAAGCACAAACGAGCAAAAAGGCACTTTCGAGTGCCTTTTTTCGATCTGTCCACGCGCAATAAGCCAAGAAATTATCGCTTTTGCCGATAATCCAACTACCCAATCCACAAAGAAAATGCTACAATCGCTCGTTCAAAATTATACCGTTATTCACTGAGTCGGATAGATAAAAAGCATGAGTTTAGAAAATATTAAAAAACAACAACTTATTGAAAGTCATGAGGGCAAAAGTAAAGCAACTAACAATCTGCTTTGGATTTTGGCTGTCTTGTTGATTATTGTTGCAGCTGTCGGCAACACCTACTTTGCCGATCAATTTGCGTTGGCAATTCGTGTTGTGGCGATGGTGATTTTAATGGCGGCAGCACTAGGATTGGCGGCAATCACCAACCAAGGTAAAAAAGCAGTTGCTTATTTCAAAGAGTCCCGCGGCGAATTAAGAAAAATCGTATGGCCTAAACGGTCTGAAGCCACCCAAACAACGTTAATCGTATTTGGCGTAACAGTGGTTGCCTCATTAGTGTTGTGGGGATTTGACTCCCTTATTATTGCCGTGATTTCGTTTTTAACCAACTTGAGATTTTAATTTATGAGTGAGAATACTGCACCTAAAAAACGTTGGTATGTGCTACAGGCTTTTTCCGGCTTTGAAGGTCGTGTCGCGAAAACGTTAATCGAATATATCAAACAGCATAAGATGGAAGATCAATTCGGCGAAGTGTTAGTGCCGACCGAAGAAGTGGTTGAAAATGTTGCCGGTAAACGTCGTAAAAGCGAACGTAAATTCTTCCCGGGCTATGTGTTAGTCCAGATGGAAATGAACGACGAAACCTGGCATTTAGTACGCAGCGTGCCGCGTGTAATGGGCTTTATCGGCGGTACACCGGATAAACCGGCGCCGATTTCAAATCGTGAAGCGGATACGATCCTGAACCGCTTGCAACAAGATGGTGACAAACCGAAACCGAAAACACTATTCCAACCGGGCGAAGAAGTGCGTGTTACCGAAGGGCCGTTTATGGACTTCAACGGTACGGTGGAAGAAGTGGATTACGACAAGAGCCGCTTAAAAGTTTCGGTATCGATTTTCGGACGTGCTACCCCGGTCGAGTTGGAATTCCGTCAAGTGGAAAAAGCGGTTTAATTCAGCCAAACGTATTCAGAATTTCTCAAGTATTTTAGTTTTAAAATGCTTGAAAAGTAGGCGGTGTTTGATTAGAATACCGCACTTTATTAAACAGGGAAGCAAGGAAACTTGCGTTATACCCACCAAGAGGAAACTAAAATGGCAAAGAAAGTACAAGCCTACGTTAAGCTGCAAGTTGCGGCTGGTATGGCAAACCCAAGCCCACCGGTTGGTCCTGCGTTAGGTCAGCAAGGTGTGAACATCATGGAATTCTGTAAAGCGTTCAACGCGCGTACAGACAGCTTAGAAAAAGGCTTACCGATTCCTGTGGTTATTACGGTTTATGCAGACCGCTCTTTCACCTTTATCACCAAAACGCCACCGGCAGCAGTATTGCTGAAAAAAGCCGCTGGCGTTAAGTCTGGTTCAGGTAAACCAAACAAAGAGAAAGTAGGTAAAGTGACTCGTCAACAAATCCAAGAAATCGCTGAAACAAAAGCAGCAGACATGACCGGTGCGAGTATCGAAACCAAAATGAAATCTATTGAAGGTACCGCTCGTTCAATGGGCTTGGTAGTGGAGGACTAATCAGATGGCTAAACTTACCAAACGCATGAAAGCGATCCAAGAGAAAGTCGATTCAACTAAAGCATACGAAATCAACGAAGCGGTTGCATTGTTAAAAGAATTGGCAACGGCAAAATTCGTTGAAAGCGTTGATGTTGCCGTAAACTTAGGTATCGAAGCACGTAAATCCGATCAAAACGTGCGTGGCGCAACCGTGTTACCACACGGTACCGGCCGTGAAGTGCGCGTTGCCGTATTCACTCAAGGTGCAAATGCAGACGCGGCGAAAGAAGCCGGTGCAGATTTAGTCGGTATGGACGACTTGGCCGAATTAGTCAAGAAAGGCGAAATGAACTTCGACGTGGTTATTGCTTCTCCGGATGCAATGCGTGTTGTGGGTCAATTAGGTCAAATCCTAGGTCCGCGCGGTTTAATGCCAAACCCGAAAGTGGGCACGGTGACCCCTAACGTGGCGGAAGCGGTTAAAAATGCCAAATCCGGTCAGGTTCGTTACCGTAATGACAAAAATGGTATTATCCATACCACTATCGGTAAAGTCAGTTTTGAAACTGCACAAATCAAAGAAAACTTGGAAGCCTTATTGGCGGCATTAGTCAAAGCGAAACCAGCCTCGTCTAAAGGCGTGTTTATCAAGAAAGTGAGCTTGTCCACCACGATGGGCGCAGGCGTGACTATCGATCAAACCAGCTTGAACTAATAAAAACTTTACAGGGGAACGGATTATATATATAATCCTCCCCTTATTTTCCGTTTGTATTTTAGACGGAAACTTCTGGTTGGTGCTTGACCTTATTCAAGCCCCATCCAAGACCGCAGGGGAAGTTGCTGTGGGGGGAACTCAGGTAATTTCTTAATTATCCTGCGTAGATGGTGAACAGAATGATGGAAATTTTCTGCTTCTGCGCACCGAAGAACGTCCTGATGTGCTTGCATATCGGGGAATTTAAATCCGGGAAACCGGAGTGTATTCAGGAGCTATAAGCCAATGGCATTAAATCTTCAAGACAAACAAGCAATTGTTGCTGAAGTAAACGAAGCAGCCAAAGGTGCCCTATCGGCAGTGATCGCGGATTCTCGCGGTGTAACTGTAGATAAAATGACTGAATTGCGTAAAACCGCGCGTGAAGCCGGTGTTAATATGCGTGTTGTGCGTAATACTTTATTACGTCGCGCGGTAGAAGGCACTGACTACGAGTGTTTAAAAGACGTGATGACCGGTCCGACACTTATCGCTTTTTCTAATGAACATCCGGGTGCAGCTGCACGTTTGTTCAAAGATTTCGCAAAAGCGAACGATAAGTTTGAAATCAAAGGTGCTGCTTTCGAAGGTAAAATCCAAGATGTTGAATTCTTAGCAACATTGCCGACTTACGACGAAGCAATCGCACGTTTGATGGGTACTATGAAAGAAGCTGCAGCAGGCAAACTTGCTCGCACTCTTGCGGCGTTACGCGACAAATTACAAGAAGCCGCTTAATTGCGTTTCTTACCTCGTTTAATTTATTTACTTTAGGAATTGATTGTTATGTCATTAACTAACGAACAAATCATTGAAGCGATTGCTTCTAAAACTGTAACTGAAATCGTAGAATTAATTTCTGCAATGGAAGAAAAATTCGGTGTTTCTGCAGCAGCAGCGGCTGTAGCGGTAGCAGCAGGTCCGGCAGAAGCGGCAGAAGAGAAAACTGAATTCGACGTTATCTTAACTGCGGCCGGTGCTAACAAAGTTGCTGTTATCAAAGCAGTGCGTGGTGCAACCGGTTTAGGCTTGAAAGAAGCGAAAGACTTAGTTGAATCTGCACCGGCTGCTCTGAAAGAAGGCATTTCTAAAGCTGAAGCTGAAGAACTGAAAAAAGCATTAGAAGAAGCAGGCGCTTCTGTTGAACTTAAATAATTAATTTTATTTAGTTTATAGCCTGTTTAAAGGCGAATGGCTAGTGGTTTAGACTGCTAGCCATTTTGTGCCTTTAAAAAATAGAAGTAAATATGCCGTTTTTTTATTTCTATAACTGCTTGATAAAATAGTGATTATTGATTTTATCGAGCCTGCACCAGAAGTTTTGCCGTTAATCCGGCAAAAAAGTGAAAGTGCGGTACCAACAAACGGTATCGATAGCATTGCCACCTTGTTAATTTGATCGCAAGTGTGCGCGAATTTTGGGTCACCGATCAGCGAGCAGAGGAACCCTATGGTTTACTCCTATACCGAGAAAAAACGTATTCGTAAAAACTTTGGCAAACGCCAACAAGTTTTAAATGTACCTTATTTATTAACAATCCAAATCGATTCTTTCGATAAATTTATTCAGCAAGATCCGGAAGGCCAGCAAGGTCTGGAAGCTGCGTTTCGTTCCGTGTTTCCGATTGTCAGCAATAACGGTAGCACCGAGTTGCAGTATGTGAGCTATAAGTTAGGTGAACCAGTATTTGATGTGCGTGAATGTCAAATCCGTGGGACAACTTATTCTGCGCCGTTAAGAGTGAAACTGCGTTTAGTCAGCTACGATCGCGACGCTGCGCCGGGTACGGTAAAAGACATCAAAGAAAATGATGTCTATATGGGTGAGATCCCATTGATGACCGATAACGGGACTTTTGTGATCAATGGTACTGAGCGTGTTATCGTATCGCAATTACACCGTAGTCCGGGCGTATTCTTCGACAGCGACAAAGGCAAAACCCACTCTTCCGGTAAAGTGCTGTATAACGCACGCATTATCCCTTACCGTGGTTCGTGGTTGGATTTTGAATTTGATCCGAAAGATAACCTGTTTGCGCGTATCGACCGCCGCCGTAAATTGCCGGCGACCATTATTCTGCGCGCGTTGAACTACACCACCGAAGAAATTTTGGCACTGTTCTTTGAGAAAGTGAATTTCTCAATTGAAGACAACAAACTGATGATGGAACTCGTGCCGGAGCGTTTGCGTGGTGAAACCGCCAGTTTTGACATCGAAGCCAACGGCACGGTCTATGTCGAACGCGGCCGTCGTATCACCGCGCGTCATATCCGCCAATTAGAAAAAGACAATATCTCTCAAGTGGTTGTTCCGACCGAATACATTGTCGGCAAAATCGTTGCAAAAGATTATATCGATCTTGAGAGTGGCGAAGTGATTTGCAGTGCCAACAGTGAAATCAGCTTGGAAATGCTGGCGAAGTTGAGCCAAGCCGGTTACAAAACCATCGAAGTGCTGTTCACTAACGACTTAGATCACGGTCCGTATATTTCTGAAACCTTGCGTGTCGATCCGTCTTATGATCGTTTGAGTGCGTTGGTTGAAATCTACCGCATGATGCGCCCGGGCGAACCACCGACCAAAGAAGCGGCGGAATCGTTATTTGATAATCTGTTCTTTTCCAGTGACCGCTATGATTTGTCTGCGGTCGGTCGTATGAAGTTCAACCGCTCTTTGAATATTCCCGAAGGGGAAGGCAGCGGTATCCTGAGCAATGACGACATTGTGATGGTGATGAAAAAACTGATTGAGATCCGTAACGGTCGCGGTGAAGTCGATGATATCGACCACTTGGGCAACCGTCGTATCCGTTCGGTCGGTGAAATGGCAGAAAACCAATTCCGTATCGGTTTGGTGCGTGTGGAAAGAGCGGTCAGAGAGCGTTTGTCATTGGGCGACTTGGACGGTGTAACGCCGCAAGACCTGATTAACGCCAAGCCGATTTCCGCCGCGGTGAAGGAGTTCTTCGGCTCTTCCCAGTTGTCGCAATTTATGGATCAGAACAACCCATTGTCGGAAGTGACCCACAAACGCCGTATTTCTGCGTTAGGGCCGGGCGGCTTGACCCGTGAGCGTGCCGGCTTTGAGGTGCGTGACGTTCACGCCACTCACTATGGCCGTGTTTGTCCGATTGAAACCCCTGAAGGTCCGAACATCGGTTTGATCAACTCATTATCGGTGTATGCACGGACTAACGACTACGGCTTCTTGGAAACCCCGTACCGTAAAGTGGTCAACGGGCAAGTGACGGAAGAGATCGAATATTTGTCAGCGATTGAAGAAGGCAAATATGTGATTGCTCAGGCGAACTCCAACTTAGATGAAAATTCACGCTTTACCGACACCTTTGTGACCTGTCGTGGGGAACACGGTGAGTCCGGTTTATATAAAGCCGATGAAATTCACTATATGGATATCTCCACCCAACAAGTGGTGTCTGTCGCAGCGGCATTGATTCCGTTCTTGGAACACGACGATGCTAACCGTGCCTTGATGGGGGCGAACATGCAACGGCAAGCCGTGCCGACTTTGCGTGCCGATAAACCGTTAGTCGGAACCGGTATCGAGAAAGCGGTGGCGGTGGACTCTGGGGTAACCGTGGTTGCCAAACGCGGGGGTTATGTGCAATACATTGACGCGTCACGCATTGTGATTAAAGTCAATGAAGACGAAACCGTGCCGGGCGAAGCCGGGATTGATATTTATAACCTGACCAAATACACCCGTTCTAACCAAAACACCTGTATCAACCAAGTGCCTTGTATTGCTCTGGGCGAGCCGATTGAGCGCGGTGAAGTGTTGGCGGACGGCCCATCAACCGATTTAGGGGAGTTGGCGTTAGGTCAAAATATGCGCGTGGCGTTTATGCCATGGAACGGTTATAACTTCGAAGATTCGATGTTAGTCTCCGAGCGCGTGGTGCAAGAAGATCGTTTCACCACCATTCACATTCAAGAATTGACTGCGGTTGCGCGTGATACCAAGTTAGGTGCGGAAGAAATTACCGCCGATATTCCTAACGTCGGTGAAGCGGCACTGAGCAAACTGGACGAATCTGGCATTGTGTATATCGGTGCGGAAGTGAAAGGCGGCGACATTCTGGTGGGTAAAGTCACCCCGAAAGGTGAAACCCAATTAACGCCGGAAGAAAAATTGTTGCGTGCGATCTTCGGCGAGAAAGCGTCTGATGTGAAAGATTCTTCTTTGCGTGTGCCGAACAGCGTTTCCGGTACGGTGATCGACGTGCAAGTCTTCACCCGTGATGGCGTGGAAAAAGACAAACGCGCGCTTGAAATCGAAGAAATGCAGTTGAAACAAGCCAAGAAAGACTTGGTGGAAGAGCTGGAAATCTTGGAAGCCGGTCTGTTCACCCGTGTGCGTAATCTGTTGTTAAATAACGGTTTCGATGAGAAGCAGTTGGATAAACAAACGCGGACCCAATGGTTAGCGCAATCGCTGGCGGACGAAAACCAACAGAACCAATTGGAACAGTTGGCAGAACAGCACGAAGAGTTGCGCAAAGAATTTGAACGCAAACTGGAAATCAAGCGCAATAAAATCATTCAAGGCGACGATTTGGCACCGGGCGTGCTGAAAATCGTGAAAGTCTATTTGGCGGTGAAACGTCAAATCCAGCCGGGTGATAAAATGGCGGGTCGTCACGGTAACAAAGGGGTTATCTCGAAAATTAACCCGGTTGAAGATATGCCGTATGATGAAAACGGACAGCCGGTTGATATCGTGTTGAACCCGTTGGGCGTACCGTCGCGGATGAACATCGGTCAGATTTTGGAAACCCACTTAGGGTTAGCGGCGAAAGGAATCGGCGACAAGATCAATGCGATGATCAAACAACAGCAGTCGGTTGCCAAATTGCGTGACTATATCCAACGCGCCTATGACTTGGGCGACGCGTCACAACAAGTGGATTTAGCCACTTTCAGCGATGACGAAGTGATTCGCTTGGCGCAAAACCTGCGCAAAGGTATGCCGTTGGCGACACCGGTATTTGACGGTGCGCACGAAAGCGAAATCAAAGGCTTGTTGCAATTGGCGGATCTGCCGACCTCCGGTCAGATCACCTTGTTTGATGGCCGTACCGGTGAGAAATTCGAACGTCCGGTTACTGTCGGCTATATGTATATGCTGAAATTGAACCACTTAGTTGACGACAAAATGCACGCCCGTTCAACCGGTTCGTACAGCTTGGTTACCCAGCAACCGTTGGGTGGTAAAGCCCAGTTCGGGGGACAACGTTTCGGGGAGATGGAAGTATGGGCACTTGAGGCTTACGGTGCCGCTTATACCCTGCAAGAAATGCTGACCGTGAAATCCGATGATGTGAACGGTCGTACCAAAATGTATAAAAACATTGTGGACGGCGCGCACCAAATGGAACCGGGTATGCCGGAATCCTTCAATGTCTTGCTGAAAGAGATCCGCTCTTTGGGTATCAACATTGACTTGGACGAAAACCAATAAGCGATAGCCGTAACGCTAGAAAGTATGCTCAAGTGCGGTCAGACCGCACTTGAATTAAGTTTAACTCCGACAGGAGCAAATCTGTGAAAGACTTAGTTAAGTTTTTGAAAGCACAAACAAAATCATCAGAAGATTTTGATGTGATTAAAATTGGGCTGGCTTCTCCCGACATGATCCGTTCATGGTCGTTCGGTGAGGTGAAAAAGCCGGAAACCATTAACTACCGTACGTTTAAACCGGAACGTGACGGTTTATTCTGCGCACGCATTTTCGGACCGGTCAAAGACTACGAATGCTTGTGCGGCAAATACAAACGCTTAAAACATCGCGGTGTGATCTGTGAAAAGTGCGGTGTGGAAGTGACGCAAACCAAAGTACGCCGTGAGCGTATGGGGCACATCGAGTTAGCCTCGCCGGTGGCACACATCTGGTTCTTAAAATCGCTGCCGTCCCGTATCGGTTTATTGTTAGATATGCCGTTGCGTGATATCGAGCGCGTGCTGTATTTCGAAAGCTATATCGTAACCGAACCGGGCATGACCGATTTGGAACGCGGTCAATTATTGACCGAAGAACAGTTTATGGACGCGGAAGACCGTTGGGCGGACGAATTCGAAGCCAAAATGGGGGCGGAAGCGATCCAACATTTATTGCAACAAATGAATTTGGCGCACGAGTGCGAAACCCTGCGTGAAGAGTTGCAAGAAACCAGTTCCGAAACCAAACGTAAAAAAATCACCAAACGGTTGAAACTGTTGGAAGCCTTTATCCAATCCGGCAACAATCCGGAGTGGATGGTGCTGACCGTATTGCCGGTATTACCGCCGGATCTGCGTCCGTTAGTGCCGTTGGACGGCGGGCGTTTTGCCACTTCCGACTTGAACGATTTGTATCGCCGCGTGATCAACCGTAACAACCGTTTAAAACGCCTGTTGGATTTGGTTGCGCCGGATATTATCGTGCGCAACGAAAAACGAATGCTGCAAGAATCTGTTGACGCATTGTTAGATAACGGTCGCCGCGGTCGTGCGATCACCGGTTCAAACAAACGTGCGCTGAAATCCCTTGCCGACATGATTAAAGGCAAACAAGGGCGTTTCCGTCAAAACCTGTTGGGTAAACGTGTGGATTACTCCGGCCGTTCGGTGATTACCGTCGGTCCATACCTGCACTTGCACCAATGCGGTCTGCCGAAAAAAATGGCGTTGGAACTGTTCCGTCCGTTTATCTATGCCAAATTAGAAAGCCAAGGTTATGCCTCGACGATTAAAGCGGCGAAGAAAATGGTTGAGCGTGAAGACGCGATTGTTTGGGACATCTTAGCCGATGTTATCCGCGAACACCCGATCTTATTGAACCGTGCGCCGACCTTGCACCGTTTGGGGATTCAAGCGTTCGAACCGTTGTTGATCGAAGGTAAAGCGATCCAGTTACACCCGTTGGTGTGTGCAGCGTTTAACGCCGACTTCGACGGAGACCAAATGGCGGTACACGTGCCATTAACGTTGGAAGCGCAATTGGAAGCGCGCGCGTTGATGATGTCCACCAACAATATCTTATCACCTGCGAACGGTGAGCCGATCATTGTTCCGTCGCAAGACGTGGTGTTGGGGCTGTACTACATGACCCGCGAAAAAGTGAATGCCAAAGGCGAAGGCATGTACCTGCAAAATCCATTGGAAGCAGAGAAAGCCTATCGCACCGGGCAAGCGGAGCTGCACGCGCGGGTTAAAGTGCGGATCACCGAATATGTGAAATCGTCCAGTAATGAGTTTGAAGCGGTCACGACGCTGACGGACACCACTATCGGACGTGCGATCCTGTGGATGATTGCGCCGAAAGGCATGCCGTTTGAGCTGTTCAACCAAACATTGGGCAAGAAAGCGATTTCGCGTTTAATCAACGCCTGTTACCGTTTGTTGGGCATGAAATCCAGCGTGATCTTTGCCGACCAAATCATGTACACCGGTTTTGCCTATGCGGCACGTTCGGGAGCGTCGGTCGGTATTGACGATATGGTGATCCCGGAACAGAAAAATGAGATCATCTCTGCGGCGGAAAGCGAAGTTGAAGAGATTCAAGAGCAGTTCCAATCAGGTTTGGTTACCGCCGGCGAGCGTTACAATAAAGTAATCGATATTTGGGCGGCGGCGAATGAGCGTGTTGCCAAGGCGATGATGGAAAACTTGTCGACCGAAGAAGTGGTGAACCGTGACGGCGAATTGGAAAAACAAGCCTCCTTCAACAGTATCTTTATGATGGCGGATTCTGGGGCGCGGGGTTCTGCGGCGCAGATTCGTCAGCTTGCCGGTATGCGTGGTTTGATGGCGCGTCCGGACGGTTCGATTATCGAAACGCCGATTACCGCAAACTTCCGCGAAGGTTTGAACGTATTACAGTACTTTATTTCTACCCACGGGGCGCGTAAAGGTTTGGCGGATACCGCACTTAAAACCGCGAACTCCGGTTACTTGACCCGTCGTTTGGTTGACGTGGCGCAAGACTTGGTGATCGTCGAAGACGATTGCGGCACGGAAGAAGGTATCGTCATGACCCCGTTAATCGAGGGTGGTGATGTGAAAGAAGCCTTGCGTGATCGCGTATTGGGACGCGTGGTGGCGGAAGATGTCTTAATTCCGGGTACGGACGAAGTTTTAATCGCGCGTAACACCTTGATTGACGAGAAACTGTGTGATGTGATCGACGCGAACTCGGTTGACAGCATTAAAGTGCGGTCAGTGGTAACCTGTAGCACCGATTTCGGCGTGTGTGCCAAATGTTACGGACGTGACTTGGCGCGCGGACACATCATCAATAACGGTGAAGCCGTCGGGGTTATTGCGGCGCAATCTATCGGTGAACCGGGTACACAGTTAACCATGCGTACGTTCCACATCGGGGGGGCGGCATCCAGAGCGGCATCCGAATCCAGCATTCAGATCAAAAACAACGGTAGCATTCGTTTAGCCAATGCGAAATTCGTGACCAACAAAGACGGCAAATTGGTGATTACCTCGCGTAATACCGAATTGACGGTGATCGATGCGTTTGGTCGTACCAAAGAGAACTATAAAGTGCCTTACGGTGCGATCTTAAGCAAAAACGACGGTAACGACGTGAATGCCGGTGAAATCATCGCCAACTGGGATCCGCATACCATGCCGGTTATCTCAGAGGTAGAGGGGAAAGTGGAATTCGTTGATATTATCGACGGTATCACCGTAACCCGCCAAACCGATGAATTGACAGGCTTGTCTTCCGTGGTGGTGCAAGATGTAGGTGAACGTGCGACCGCAGGTAAAGATTTGCGTCCGGCGTTGCGTATCGTTGACGCCAAAGGTAATCCGGTATTAATCGCGGGTACAGACGTGCCGGCACAATACTTCTTGCCGGGTAAGGCGATTGTAACTTTGGACGACAATGCGGAAATCAGTATCGGTGAACCGTTGGCGCGTATTCCGCAAGAATCCGCCGGAACGAAAGATATCACCGGTGGTTTGCCGCGCGTTGCCGACTTGTTCGAAGCGCGTAAACCGAAAGAGCCTGCGATTATGGCGGAAATTTCCGGTATCGTGTCGTTCGGTAAAGAGACCAAAGGCAAACGCCGCTTGTTGATTACCCCGAGCGAAGGGGAAGTATACGAAGAAATGATCCCGAAATGGCGTCAGCTGAACGTATTCGAGGGCGAATTGGTTTCCCGTGGCGATATCATCTCCGAAGGGGCGGAAACACCGCACGACATTCTGCGTCTGCGTGGTATCCATGCGGTAACCGATTATATCGTCAACGAAGTGCAGGAAGTTTACCGTTTACAAGGGGTAAAAATTAACGATAAGCACATCGAAGTCATCGTGCGTCAAATGTTGCGTAAAGGGATTATCACCCAAGCGCATGACTCCGAATTCCTCGAAGGGGAGCAGGTCGAAGTGGCGCGCGTGAAAATCGTTAACCGTCAGCGTGCGGCCGAAGGCAAACCGCCGGTGGAATTCGAACGCGAATTGCTGGGTATCACCAAAGCGTCATTGGCAACCGAATCCTTCATTTCAGCGGCGTCGTTCCAAGAAACGACCCGCGTCTTGACCGAAGCGGCGGTCGCCGGTAAACGCGACGAGTTGCGCGGTCTGAAAGAGAACGTGATCGTCGGTCGTCTGATTCCGGCGGGTACGGGTTATATGTATCACCAAAACCGTCATAACGGCAAAGGTGCCGCTAAAGCCGCAAATGTACCGTTGGAGGAGATCGACAGCAAATTCGATGCCGACGAAGCAACGGCAAACCTAGCCGAAATGCTGAACATGGCTGAATTTGAATAATCGCGTGATTATCCGATGAACAAGACCCGAAGTGCCGAACCGCACTTTGGGTTTTTTTATGCGTTACGGCTAATAATGCTTTATAATGACATCAATTTTTATCAGGCGGAGCGATCATGCAACAGCTACAATCCCATGATTTCGGTTATTGGTTACTCACTAAAGGCAGCCGCATTTATTTACAACAAGGCGAATTGCCGCACGGCACGGCGCAAACGCTTGCTTTAACCGAACAACGGGGCATGGTGATCGGCGAATATCGTGATCTGCCGTTGTGGTTGGTGCAGGAGTTTGACGATACCCGCGACTATTTTTCTCTGCGCGATCAATTGGTATTGCCGGAACGAATTTTTAATTTGCTCAATCGCGGCGTAGCGCTCAATTATTTTTGGAAAACCCACCGTTTTTGCGGCGTGTGCGGCGGCAAAACCGTGGCGCTGACTCCGCAGGAATGGGCGGTGGAGTGTACCCTTTGCCAGCACCGCACTTACCCGATGATCGCACCGTCGATTATCGTGGCGGTGCGCAACGGCGACTCGATTCTACTGGCGAACCATGTGCGCCACCGTGAAGAAAAAATTTACACCACTCTTGCCGGTTTTGTGGAAGTAGGCGAAACCTTAGAACAGACCGTCGAACGTGAAGTGTTTGAAGAGAGCGGTTTGAAAATTAAAAATCTACGTTATATCGGCAGCCAACCGTGGTCATTCCCTAATTCATTAATGCTCGGCTTTTTGGCGGATTATGCCGGCGGCGAGATTTGCATTCAGCCGGAAGAACTGAATGACGCACGTTGGTTTCGCTATAATGCCGAGTTACCGCACTTGCCGCCGGTGGGCACGATTGCGCGTAAACTGATTGAACTGACCCAACGGATTTGTGCTGCTGAAGCGCAGCAAAAGAATAACTAAGAACAACAATAAGGAAAACCCATGACTGAATTAAAAAATGATCGTTATTTGCGTGCGTTATTGCGCCAACCGGTCGATATGACTCCGATTTGGATGATGCGCCAGGCAGGACGCTATTTACCGGAATATAAAGCCACCCGTGCGCAGGCCGGGGACTTTATGGCGCTGTGTCGCAATCAGGAGCTCGCCTGTGAAGTGACGTTACAACCGTTGCGCCGTTATGAGTTGGACGCGGCGATTCTGTTTTCCGATATTCTCACGATTCCCGACGCGATGGGCTTAGGTTTGAGCTTTGGCGCAGGCGAAGGCCCGAAATTTGCCAACCCAATTGAAAACCAACGCGATGTTACCAATCTGCCGATTCCCGATCCGGAGCAGGAGTTGCAATATGTGATGAACGCGGTGCGCACCATTCATACCGCACTTGACGGCAGCGTGCCGCTGATCGGCTTTTCCGGCAGCCCATGGACCTTGGCAACCTATATGGTCGAAGGCGGCAGCAGCAAAGCCTTCACCAAAATCAAAAAAATGCTGTATGCCGAACCGCACTTGCTACATCAATTATTAGATAAATTGGCGGACAGCGTGATTTTATATCTTAATGCCCAAATTAAAGCCGGCGCGCAAGCGGTAATGCTGTTTGACACCTGGGGCGGCGTGTTGGCGCACCGCGATTACCGTGATTTCTCGTTGCAATATATGCACAAAATCGTGGACGGCTTAATCCGCGAGTACCGTGGGCGTCGTGTGCCGATCACCTTGTTCACCAAAGGCGGCGGGTTGTGGCTGGAAGCGATGGCGGAAACCGGCTGTGACGCGCTCGGTTTGGATTGGACGGTAGATTTGGCGCAGGCGCGCGCACGGGTCGGACATAAAGTCGCATTGCAGGGCAATATGGATCCGAGCGTGCTATATGCCGATAAAACGCGGATCGAACAGGAAGTGCGGCAGATTTTGAGTGACTTCGGGCAAGGCAGCGGACACGTTTTCAATCTGGGACACGGCATTCATCAAGACGTACCGCAGCAAAGTCCGGCTTATCTGGTCGATGCAGTACACCGTTTCTCACAACCTTTCCATGCTACGGAGAAATAACCCATGCGCAATCCAATCCAAAAACGCTTAGAGCATTTCGAAACCTGGCAGCATTTGGCTTTTATGCTGTGCCTGTGCGAGCGCATGTATCCTAATTTTCAACTGTTCTGCCACATGCAAGGCAAAGGGCAGGACAGCAAGGTGTATCACAATATCCTCAATTTGGTGTGGGAATACCTGACGGTGAAAGGGGCGAAAATCAATTTCGAATCGCAATTGGAGAAATTGGAGGCGATTATCCCCGATGTGAATCAATATGATTTTTACGGTGTGTTCCCGGCGGCGGACGCCTGCGAAGGTTTATCGCACACCCTGCACGCCATTATTTCCGGCTCGAGCTTGGAGCAGGCGATTTTGGTCAGCAAACTCTCGTTGCAAACCGTTGCGGCGTTGTTGGAAACCGAGCAGGACCGCACTTTGAACGAGCAGGCATTGAAGCAAGCGGACGACATTCAACAGGAGTTGGACGTGCAGTGGCTGATTTACCGCACCCTGAATGAAGCGGAAGAACGCGATGTCGAACTGTTGTTAAGCCTGAAAAACGAATTGAGGGAAGAGGGAATTAGCAATATCGGCATAAAAATTGAACAATAAGTGTGATTTTTCACAAATTTTAGTGATTTATGGCTTTCAATCTCAAGCAACTTAGATTAATCTTACCATACTGTTTTTAGACAGCTATTGCACCAAGAATATCCAGATATTCAATCCATACAAAAGCTTAACTTAAACACCAATAACAAGGGGTACTATCTTATGAATAAAGCAGAATTAATTGATGCAATTGCATCTGCTGCAGAGTTAAACAAGAAACAAGCTAAAGCGGCTTTAGAAGCGACTTTAACAGCGATTACTGACAGCTTGAAGGCTGGCGATCCGGTTCAATTAATCGGCTTCGGTACTTTCAAAGTAAACCAACGCCAAGCCCGTACCGGCCGTAATCCGCAAACCGGACAGGAAATCCAAATTGCAGCGGCTAAAGTGCCTGCGTTTGTTTCCGGTAAAGCACTGAAAGATGCTATCAAATAATCACCGATAGTCCCGAATTGAAGAACCTCTGTAAGTTTACAGGGGTTTTTTTATGTCTGAATTTTAACCCGCCTCTTTTCCTTACTTATTGCTCCAATTGATGGCTTGATGGGCGAAATAAGGTTGCACTCGCGTATTTATCCCTATATAATTCCGAACCGAAACTTAATGTAACCGTTTGGAAAGATATTGTGTCAAAGCGAAATAGCACGCAACGCCGTCACTTGATTATGCAACTGTTGCAGCAGCAGGGCGAGGTGTCGGTCGAGCGGCTGGTGCAGCATTTTAATACTTCGGAAGTGACGATTCGTAAGGATCTGACCGCACTTGAAGGCAGCGGCTTGCTGTTGCGTCGTTATGGCGGGGCGGTATTAATGCCGAGTGAGATTTTATCGGATGAACACGATGAGCCGTTTTCCCAAGCCAAGCTGGCAATTGCCCAAGCCGCCGCCGATCGCATTCGTGACCATAACCGGATTATCATTGATTCCGGCAGCACCACCGCGGCGTTAATCAAACAGCTGAATCCGAAACAGGGTTTGGTGGTGATGACCAATTCGTTGGCGGTTGCCAATCAACTGACTGAACTGGAAAACGAGCCGACCTTGTTGATGACCGGCGGCACTTGGGATATCCGCTCCGAATCGTTTCAGGGGCAGGTTGCCGAGCAGGTATTGCGTTCTTATGATTTTGACCAACTGTTTATCGGTGCGGACGGCATTGATTTAACGCGCGGCACGACCACCTTTAACGAATTGGTCGGTTTGAGCCGGGTGATGGCGGAGACCGCACGTGAAGTGGTGGTGATGGTCGAGTCGCAAAAAATCGGCCGCAAAATGCCGAATTTGGAGTTAAGTTGGGAGCAAATTGATGTGTTGGTGACTGATAATGGCATAAGTGCCGAGATCATCAAACAAATCGAACGGCAGAATGTGGACGTCGTGCTGGTAAACGGATAGCGGCTGATTAATTGCGGCAAACTGATTTTTTATTATTTTTTTATGACTAAATAGAGGAAAAAACGATGTGTGGAATCGTCGGGGCAGTTGCCCAACGTGATGTGGCGGAAATTTTAATCGAGGGTTTACACCGCTTGGAATACCGCGGTTATGATTCTGCCGGGGTCGCGGTGGTGGATGAGCGGCATAATTTACAACGTGTGCGCTGCTTAGGCAAAGTGAAAGCGTTGGACGACGCCGTGGCAAAACAGCCGTTAATCGGCGGCACAGGCATTGCGCACACCCGTTGGGCGACCCATGGCGAACCGTCGGAAGCCAATGCGCACCCGCACGTCTCGGGCGATATTACCGTGGTGCATAACGGCATTATCGAAAACCACGAAGAGCTGCGTGAAATCTTACAAGCGCGCGGTTATGCCTTCACTTCGCAAACCGATACCGAAGTGATCGCGCATTTGGTGGCGTGGGAAAACCGCACTTCGGCCAGTTTGTTGGAAGCGGTGCAAAAAAGCGTGCAACAGCTGACCGGGGCTTATGGCATGGTGGTGTTGCACCGTGAACAGCCGGAACACCTGATTGCGGCACGCTCCGGCAGTCCGTTGGTGATCGGCTTGGGCTTGGGCGAAAATTTCTTAGCCTCCGACCAACTGGCGTTGTTAAGCGTCACCCGCCGTTTTATCTTCTTGGAAGAGGGCGATATTGCCGAAATCAGCCGTCGCAAGATTGATATTTATAGCCGTGACGGTGAAAAAGTCGAACGTCAGGTACACGAATCCAATCTGGAAAATGACGCGGCGGAAAAAGGCAAATATCGCCACTTTATGCAGAAAGAGATCTTCGAGCAACCGAGCGCGATTGTGAACACCTTGGAAGGGCGGATAGCCAATGACAGCGTGATTATCGAAAGTATCGGCAACGGTGCGCGTGAAATTTTGGAAAAAGTGGAACACGTGCAAATCGTGGCGTGCGGTACGTCCTACAATTCCGGGATGGCGGCGCGTTATTGGTTCGAAGCGTTGGCAGGCGTGAGTTGCGATGTGGAAATCGCCTCCGAATTCCGCTACCGTAAATTCGTCACCCGTCCGAACAGCCTGTTATTAACGCTTTCCCAATCCGGCGAAACGGCGGATACCTTGGCGGCATTGCGCCTTGCCAAAGAAAAAGGCTATATGTCGGCGATGACGATTTGTAACGTATCAGGCTCATCTTTAGTGCGCGAATCCGACTTGGCGTTTATGACCCGTGCCGGGGTGGAAATCGGCGTGGCTTCGACCAAAGCCTTCACCACCCAATTAGCGACCATGTTGTTGTTGGTGCTGGCGATTGGTAAGTTAAACGGCAATATCCCTGCCGAAAAAGAGCGTGAAATCATCAAATCGCTACAGAGCCTGCCGGCAAAAATCGAACAAGCGTTAGCCTTTGACGGCGCGATTGAAAAATTGTCGGAAGACTTTGCCGAAAAACACCACACCCTGTTCTTAGGGCGTGGCGAATACTATCCGATTGCGATGGAAGCCGCGTTGAAACTGAAAGAAATTTCTTATATCCACGCCGAAGCCTATGCCGCCGGGGAGTTGAAACACGGTCCGTTAGCCTTAATTGACGCCGATATGCCGGTGGTGGTGGTTGCCCCGAACAATGAATTGCTGGAAAAACTGAAATCCAACATTGAAGAGGTGCGCGCGCGCGGCGGGCAGTTGTATGTGTTTGCCGATGAAAACGCCGGTTTCAGTTCGACTCCGGACATGAAAATCATCACCATGCCGCAAGTCGATGAAGTGGTGGCACCGATTTTCTACACCGTACCCATGCAGTTGCTGGCATATCACGTCGCCTTAATCAAAGGCACTGACGTAGATCAACCGCGCAACTTGGCGAAAGCGGTTACCGTAGAATAAGAAAACGCTTTTCCTTTCAACAATACCGCACTTTGCTTTTGGATAGGCAAAGTGCGGTTTTTTTGTTAATGGATCAAGGTCGCAATATTACGCGTTGCTGTATTTCGGTTCGCTGAATACGCTCACCGGCGGAAGGTCGGCGCTGTATTTTTCCACTTGCAAAATCGCGGTGTTCGGCGAGTTGCCTTGTGCCAATTTAGATGTGCCGATGTCCATGGTCAGCACATTCGGATTGCCGAATTTGCACAGCGGTTTTTCTGCCGTGCCTAAATCGGCAGGGTCGTACCACGCCCCTTCGTGCAAGGCAACCGTACCTTTGATCACGCCGTCCGTAATGACAGCGCCGGCAAGCACTTGTCCGCGTCGGTTAAACAAACGCACCACATCGCCGTCGGCAATGCCGCGCGCTTGTGCGTCGTCCGGGTGGATCAACAGCGGCTCGCGTCCGTTCACGGTGTATTTTTCGCGAAGTGCGGTTGAGAAACACAACTGACTGTGCAAGCGGTAGTATGGATGTGGCGTAACCAACGCCAACGGTGCTTCGGCAGTGGTGTTGCCGGCGTACTCTTCCGGCACGAGCCAGCTTGGGTGTCCTTTGCAGTCGTCGTAGCCCATTTTGGCAACGGTATCGGAATAAATTTCGATTTTGCCTGACGGCGTTCCGAGTGGATTAAGTAACGGATCGGCGCGGAATTCGGCATAACGCACCCATTGTTTGGCTTTATCGCCGATTTTGAAGGTGATTGGCTTATTCGCCTCCCAAAATTGTTCAAAGCGCGGCATGACGACGCGATTTTTGCGGGCGGCGTCATAAGCGGTTTGATAGAAGCCTTTCAGCCAATCCATTTCCGATTTGCCTTCGGTAAATTTCTCTTCCACGCCGGCTAGTTTGGCGAGGGCGGCGAAAATGTCGTAATCGCTTTTCGCTTCGAATTGCGGTTCGAGCGCTTGTTTCATCGGGAAGATATTCAACATCGAATAATCGCCGCTCATGGTCAGATCGTTACGCTCAAACGAGGTGGTCACCGGTAATACGATATCCGCCATGCGTGCGGTCGGCGTCCAATAGATTTCATTCACAATCACCGTATCCGGTTTTTGCCACGCTTTGATTAAGGTGTTGGTGTCTTGATGGTGGGTAAACGGATTGCCGCCCGCCCAATAAATCAGCTTGAGATCGGGATAGGTGATTTCAGTGCCGTTATATTGAATGACCTTGCCCGGATTGAGCAGGGCGTCGGAAATGCGCGCCAGTGGAAAACTGAGTTTGCTGGTTTCGTCCAGCCAGGTTTGCCCGCCGCTTTCGCCTGAAGTATTGGCGGAAATCGCGCCTAAAATCGCGCCGGTTGCGGTTGGCACGCCGCCGTTGGCATAGTGATAGCTCAAGCCGAAGCCACCGCCCGGCAAGCCGATTTGCCCCAACATGGAAGCTAAGGTGACTAATGTCCAGTGCGTTTGTTCGCCGTGGCGTTGGCGTTGCATGCCCCAGCCGCCCATTAACATGGTGCGCTTGCCGGCAAAATCTAACGCCAGTTGTTTAATTGTCTCGGCGGGTACGCCACAAATTTGGCTTGCCCAAGTTGCGTCTTTCACCACGCCGTCTTCCCCTTTACCGAGTACATAGGCTTCAAATTTATCATAACCGACGGTGTACTTTTTCAGGAAATCATTATCTTGTTTGTCCGCGCTAATCAAGCTGTGTGCCATTGCCAGCATTAACGGCACGTCGGTTGCCGTATTAATCGGAATCCATTCTGCGCCCAGATAGTCACAGGTTTCACTGCGTACCGGATCGATACAGATCACCCGTTTACCGCTTTCTTTCAGTTTTTTGAAATAATCCGTGCCTTGCTGATCGGTTGACGTCCAGGCATTACGCAGGGTCGTCATCGGGTTTGCCGACCATAAGACGACAATCTCGGAATGTTGCAGAATCACTTCCCAGCTGGTTTGCTGTTCATAGACTTCAATCGTGCCCAACACATGCGGCATAATCACTTGCGCCGCGCCGGTGGAGTAATCCCCCTTGGTGCCGACAAAACCGCCGGTCAGGTTCATATAACGGTGTAATAACGTGCGGCTGGCATGCAGGGCGCCGGAGCTATACCAACCGTAAGAACCGGCAAATACGCCGGACGGGCCTTGGGTATCGCGTACCTGTTTTAGCCCGTTATGGACTAATTCCAAGGCTTTTTCCCAGGAAACGCGCACCCATTCATCGTGCCCGCGCAAAGTGGTGTCGCTTTTGCCCGGATTTTCCAAATAGCCTTTGCGTACCATCGGGTATTTCACCCGCACATCGCTATGGACTTGTTCGGCGACCACGGTTTGCAATTCATTGGCGATGGTTGGCTCAATTGCCGGTCCGGATTTCACCACTTTGCCGTCTTCAACCACAATACCAATCGGACCCCAGTGCGCGGCGGACATCACCGTGCTGCTTTCTGCCGCCGCCGCTTTATTCGATAGCAATAGGTTGCCGCCGATACCGCCGCTTGCAGCAAGCCCGACCGAACCTAACGAGGTGTTTTTCAGAAATGAACGACGGCTGTTATTAATTTTTTTCGTATGACTCATGTTGCCTCTCCTATGATGATGGGCGTAATAGATAACATTAATGGGCGTTAGACGTTGCCGTTGACGGCATATCTTTCGCCAAGCGTTGCAAATAAATCGTTACTGCGCGCACTTCCGCTTCGCTCATCGAAGTGCGGTCTTTCATCGAATTAATCACCCCGACCCACTGATTGGCGGTGTAGTGATCCGCCGGAATCGTCGCGTGACAAGTGCTGCAATGGGTTTGATCCAAGCTTTTGCCATAAGCATTGAGCGCGTCCAGATTGGCTGTCAGCGCCGTTTTAGGCAGGGAAAGCGTGAGCTTGACTTGCCGCCAATCGGAATTCGTCACCGTATCGTGTACGCTGTTGAGCACGCTGACATCGGTTTTGGCATTATCATCCAACACCCCGACAAGAATGCGCTTGCCCATTTGTTGATACAGCAGATTTTCTGCGCCGGCTTGTTGCCAGCCGCTCACTACGGCATGGACGGTATCGCCCTCTTGTTTCCATTCGCTTAGCTTGGCAAACGGCATTAAGCGGATTTCGCCGTTTGCGGTTTTGGCGGGGGAGATCGCCAAGGCATAAAGTGCGGTATCGGCACGGCTGAAATCGCCGCCATGCTTGCTTAATTCGCCACTTGCCGCGCTCGCGTCGGTCGGCACATCCGGCATAAAATGCACCAAGCCTTTATGGCAGTCGATACAGGTCTGCTTGGTTTCGTCAGCCAGTTTGTGCATGGTTTGCGCCTGTTCGGATTGTTCGCCTAAAATCCAAGCGTCGGTTTTGTGGCACGTGCGGCAGGTTGAGGAGTCTTGTTCTTTCATGTTTTTCCACACCGTTTGCGCCATTTCCAAACGGTGCGCTTCATAGGCCTCCGCATCGGGGATTTTGCCGGTGATCTCGCCCCACACATCTTTCAGCGCCATCACTTTGGCTTTGACATAATGCCAACTGTCCGGCGGCACATGGCAATCGGCGCATTCGGCGCGGATTCCCTTGCGGTTAGCGAAATGCACGCTGCCTTCCCACTCTTCTTTCGCCACGCTCATTGAGTGGCAACTGACACAAAATTCGGTCGAATTGGTTTGGTGGAAAACCCCTTGGGTAAGCCACAATGCCAACGCCCCCGACAGCAAACACAATCCGCCGAATAAAACGATTTTCCTTTTACTCCAACCTTTCACACTCATAAAATACCCTTTAAGAATTAATCATTTATAGTTATTTAATTTGTTTATCTTAGTGAAAAGGGATTTAGGCTCATTGATATAAATCAAACGGAGGTTAATTTTGTCAAATAAATAAAATAGCCAAAGTGCGGTTTGGGGAACGGAATTAAATTTAATTGCTTGATTTCAATGAAAATAAAAAGCCAAACAGCGAATAAATCGAGCTGTTTGGCTTATTTTAACGGCGAGGTGTTATCACGCATTTACGCTATATGAAAAATCATATTACGATTCTATCGTCGCTTCCTGTGCAAGGGTACAATTGCTTAAAAAGTTTGCTATCCTGTAAATGGTCGTTTAAAACTAGATTAAATCTGTTATTTTTCAGTTTTTTGAAATTTTATTTTGATTTTTATTTTAAAAATGGATTTTTATATAATTTTAATGGCGGTTTGATTCTGATTTTTAGTAGAAAATATTATTTAATTGATTGACAAAGTGCGGTTGGCAAGTAAAAATAGCCGTCATTCTGTGCTGAGCGCACATTAATTTAATTTGGATATAAACGATGAATTTCCCATTTGCTACTTTCTCTCTCCTACTCTTGCTCGCAAACTGATTGTGCGGCTCGACTGTGGAAGATGATTGGCAAATTGCAATTCACACGAATTTTAAACCCGCACAACGTTGCGGGTTTTTTGCATTTATAAACCGCACTTTGGGCAATATCAACATAAGGAAAATGTGATGAGTGATAACGTGATTATTTTTGATACCACCTTGCGTGACGGCGAGCAGGCGTTGAGTGCCAGTTTGACGGTGAAAGAGAAGTTGCAAATTGCCCTAGCCTTGGAACGTTTGGGCGTGGACGTGATGGAAGTGGGCTTCCCGGTTTCGTCTTCCGGTGATTTTGAATCGGTGCGTACCATCGGGCAGCATATTAAAAACTCGGTGGTGTGCGGGCTGTCGCGTGCGGTGGATCGCGATATTGACGCGGTGTACGAAGCCTTAAAAGAGGCCGAGCGTTTTCGCATTCACACTTTTATCGCCAGTTCCGCCTTGCACGTGGAAGCAAAGCTGAAAAGCACCTTTGACGATGTGGTTGAACGGGCGGTGCGCGCGGTGAAACGCGCCAGAAATTACACCAATGACGTGGAATTTTCTTGTGAAGATGCCGGGCGTACCGGGATTGATAATATTTGCCGTATTGTGGAAGCGGCGATTCATGCCGGCGCAACCACGGTGAATATTCCCGATACCGTCGGTTTCTGCTTGCCGACCGAATACGGTAATATCATTCATCAGGTGATGAACCGCGTACCGAATATTGATAAAGCGATTGTGTCGGTGCATTGCCATAACGATTTGGGCATGGCGACCGCCAACTCGTTGACCGCGGTGCTGAACGGGGCGCGTCAGATTGAATGTACCATTAACGGCATTGGCGAGCGCGCCGGCAATACCGCACTTGAAGAAGTGGTGATGGCGATTAAAACCCGTCAGGATATGTTTAAGGTGGATACCCGCATTAACACCCAGGAAATCCACCGTGTCAGCCAAATGGTGAGCCAGCTGTGCAATATGCCGATTCAGCCGAACAAGGCGATTGTCGGTAAAAATGCCTTTGCGCATTCATCGGGCATTCACCAAGACGGTATGTTAAAAAATAAAAATACCTACGAAATCATGTCGCCGGAATCGATCGGCTTGAAAAAAGAGAAATTGAACTTAACCGCGCGCTCAGGACGGGCGGCGGTGAAAGGGCATATGGCGGATATGGGCTATGCCGAAGCAGATTACGATTTGGATAAATTGTATGACGCTTTCCTAAAACTGGCGGACAAGAAAGGGCAAGTGTTCGACTATGATTTGGAAGCGCTGGCGTTTATCGATATGCAGCAAGGGGACGAAGATCGTCTGCGTTTAGACAAGATCTCGGCGCACTCGGTCAGCGATTTCCCGGCGACGTCATTCGTGCAAATCGAATTGGACGGCGAGAAGTTAAGCACGGTTTCCACCGGCGGCAATGGCCCGGTCGATGCGACTTATAATGCCATTTTGGCATTAACCGGCTTGGAATTAACCATGTCGCACTATAACTTAACCGCCAAAGGCGAAGGCGCGGAGGCGTTGGGGCAGGTGGATATTGTGGTCGAACACAAAGGGCGCAAATTCCACGGCGTCGGCTTGGCGACGGATATTATCGAATCGTCCGCCTTGGCGTTGATCCATGCGATTAATGCGATTTATCGCGCGCATAAAGTGGCGGATTTGAAAGCCAAGAAATAAGACTGAACAATTCCCTTCTCCCTTAATGGGAGAAGGTGCCCGCAGGGCGGATGAGGGTGATGTAAGCGAATATTCCCCTCATCCTGATTTAAGCGTCTGAACGACGGTCAAATCTGTCCTTCTCCCACAAGGGGAGAAGGGAACGAAAAAATAAAAACAGAGGAAGAAAAAATGCAAACATACAACGTAGCAGTGCTGGCCGGCGACGGGATCGGCCCTGAAATTATGGCGCAAGCAATCAAAGTGTTAGATGCGGTGCAGCCAAAATTTCGGTTTAAGTTGAACTACAACCATTTTGATGTCGGCGGTGCCGGGATCGATAACCACGGTAAGGCGTTGCCCGACGTGACGTTGCAGGGCTGCGAAGCCGCGGACGCGATTCTGTTCGGTTCGGTTGGCGGTCCGAAATGGGAAAGTTTGCCGCCGGCAGAACAACCGGAGCGCGGTGCGTTATTGCCATTAAGAAAACACTTTGCGTTGTTCTGTAATTTGCGCCCGGCGACGCTATACAAAGGCTTGGAAAAGTTCTGTCCGTTGCGTGCCGACATTGCCGCAACCGGTTTTGATATGGTGGTGGTGCGCGAATTGACCGGCGGGATCTATTTCGGGCAACCGAAAGGACGCGAAGGCGAAGGCGCAATGGAAAAAGCCTATGACACCGAAGTCTATCACCGCTATGAAATCGAACGCATTGCGCGCATTGCATTTGAAACCGCACTTAAACGCACTAAACACGTCACGTCGGTGGATAAAGCCAATGTGCTGACCAGTTCGGTCTTGTGGCGCGAAGTGGTGAATGACGTGGCGAAAGATTACCCTGAAGTGCGCTTGGATCATATTTATATCGATAATGCGACCATGCAGATGATCAAACAGCCGTCGTTCTTCGATGTGCTGCTGTGCTCGAATATTTTCGGCGATATTATTTCCGATGAATGTGCGATGATCACCGGCTCGATGGGCATGTTGCCGTCCGCCAGTATGAACGAACAAGGTTTCGGTTTATACGAACCGGCCGGCGGTTCTGCCCCCGACATCGCAGGCAAAAATATTGCTAACCCGATTGCACAGATTTTATCGGCGGCAATGATGTTGCGTTACAGCTTTAACTTGGAAGAGGCGGCGCAAGCGATTGAAAGTGCGGTACAGAAAGTATTGGCTGACGGACACCGTACCGGCGATTTAGCCGATAACAATCAACCGGTTTCAACCTCCGAAATGGGCGATTTGATTGCGGCGGCGATTTAATTAAAACTCACGAATTTACCGATTACATATTTACGGATAGCACAATGAAAAAAACCTTATATGAAAAACTGTTTGACTCGCACGTGGTGTATGAAGCGGACGGCGAAACCCCGATTTTGTACATCAACCGCCATCTGATCCACGAAGTCACCAGCCCGCAAGCCTTTGACGGCTTGCGCGTGGCAAACCGCCACGTGCGCCAAGTGGGCAAAACTTTCGGCACTATGGATCACAGCATTTCCACCCAAGAACGCGATGTGAATAAACTGGAAGGGCAGGCACGGATTCAGGTGTTGGAATTGGATAAAAACTGCAAAGCCACCGGTATTTCGCTGTTTGATATGGACAGCAAACAGCAAGGAATCGTGCATGTGATGGGGCCTGAACAGGGTTTGACCTTGCCCGGTATGACCATTGTTTGCGGCGACTCGCACACCGCAACCCACGGCGCATTCGGGGCGTTGGCATTCGGGATCGGTACGTCGGAAGTGGAACACGTACTCGCCACCCAAACCCTCAAACAAGCCCGCGCCAAAAGCATGAAAATCGAAGTGCGCGGCAAAGTCGGCGCAGGAATCACCGCCAAAGATATCGTATTAGCGATTATCGGCAAAACCACCATGGCAGGCGGCACCGGGCACGTGGTCGAATTTTGCGGTGAGGCAATCCGCGATTTGTCAATGGAAGGGCGTATGACGGTGTGCAATATGGCGATTGAATTGGGCGCAAAAGCCGGATTAATCGCCCCTGACGAAACCACCTTTGCCTACTTAAAAGGCCGCCCGCATGCGCCGCAAGGCAAAGATTGGGACGACGCCGTAGCATATTGGAAAACCTTAAAAACCGACGACGGCGCAGAGTTTGATACGGTTGTGGTGCTGGAAGCCAAAGACATTGCGCCGCAAGTCACTTGGGGCACCAATCCGGGACAGGTGATCGGCATCGATCAATTAGTGCCTAATCCAGAGGAAATGAGCGACAGCGTAGTACGTGCCTCAGCGGAAAAAGCGTTGGAGTATATCGGCTTAGCCGCCAATACCGATTTAACCGAGGTTGAAGTGGATCAAGTGTTTATCGGCTCTTGCACCAACTCGCGTATCGAAGATCTGCGCGCGGCGGCGGCGGTGATGAAAGGGCGTAAAGTGGCGGATAACGTTAAACGCGTGTTGGTCGTGCCCGGTTCCGGTTTAGTCAAAGAGCAGGCGGAACAAGAAGGCTTGGATAAAATCTTTATCGAAGCCGGCGCAGAGTGGCGTAATCCGGGCTGCTCGATGTGCTTAGGCATGAACGATGACCGTTTGGGCGAATGGGAACGTTGCGCCTCCACCAGCAACCGCAACTTTGAAGGGCGTCAAGGACGCAACGGACGCACCCATTTGGTCAGCCCGGCAATGGCAGCGGCGGCGGCAGTGTTCGGCAAATTCGTCGATATTCGTCAAGTTTCATTAAATTAAGGAGTTCGCAATGGCAGGTTTTAAACAACTTTCAGGTTTAGTCGTTCCACTGGATGCCGCCAATGTGGACACCGACGCAATTATTCCGAAACAATTTTTACAAGCGATTACCCGTGTCGGTTTCGGCAAACATCTATTCCACGAATGGCGTTATCTGGACGTGGACGGCACCCAACCGAATCCGGAATTCGTGTTGAATTATCCGCAATATCAAGGCGCAACCATTTTACTGGCGCGCAAAAACTTAGGTTGCGGCTCGTCGCGTGAACACGCGCCTTGGGCGTTGGCGGACTACGGCTTTAAAGTGATGATCGCCCCCAGTTTCGCCGATATTTTCTATAACAACAGCCTCAACAACCATATGCTGCCAATCCGTTTGAGCGAAGACGAAGTGGAAGAGATTTTCCAATGGGTGTGGGCAAATGAGGGCAAGCAAATTGCTGTGGATTTAGTGGCGAAAACCGTTACCGTCGGCGAAAAAGTTTACCACTTTGAGCTGGACGAATTCCGTCGCCACTGCCTATTGGAAGGCTTGGATAACATCGGTCTGACCTTGCAGCATGAAGACAAAATTGCGGAGTATGAGAAAAATATTCCGGCGTTTTTGCGCTAATCATGTTCTCAGCATAATCAGCACGCTTCGGCGTGCTCAGGCTGATGGCAAAGTCTCTTTCTCGAATCATTTCCCTCCCTCCGTATACGGAGGGAGGTGTCCGAAGGACGGAGGGAGGCATAAATCATTTTAAAAATGAATGTGTTGCATTTTAATATTACCCTCCCTCTACTCCTTCGCCCGCGGAGGGAAGTAAATTTGTCAGCAATCTGAGCACGCTTCGGCGTGTTTTTTTATGCCGGCAAAAAGGAATAGACAATCAAAAAAATATAATATATTATTATATAATATTAATTGATATTGCATGAGGTGAACATGGATATAGCGGAGATGAAACAAGCTGCCGAGCAGGCAAAAGCTTTTTTGCAGGCATTGGCGAATCAAGATCGTTTACTGTTGTTGTGCGCTTTAAGCCAGCGCGAATATGCCGTAGGCGAGTTGGAACAACAGCTGGGTATTTTGCAGCCGACATTGTCGCAACAATTGACGGTGTTGCGCAACGAGGGCTTGGTAGACGTGCGCAAACAAGGGCGTTACCACTACTATCACGTATCCGATCAGCGGGTGAAAGCCGTATTGGAGTTGATGTATCAATTTTTTTGTCAAAAGGAAAACTAAAATGCATGCGTATTTAGGCGGGGTGGTGATCGGGCTGGCAGTGGCGCTGCTATGGATTGGCATTGGCAGAATTGCCGGGGTCAGCGGGATTGTGTCGCGTTTGAGCTTTGTCCGTGGCGAAAGTTGGCGTTGGGGTTTTGTCGGCGGCGTTTTATTAAGTGGTTTTGCCGCAACCGCACTTTTCGGCTGGGACTTGGGCACACTCAATCCACAGGGCTATGCTTGGTGGTGGCTGGCGCTTGCGGCGTTTTTAGTCGGATTCGGCACGGGGCTCGGTTCAGGCTGCACCAGCGGACACGGCATTTGCGGCATGGCGCGTTTTTCGCCGCGTTCTATCTTGGCGACCGCACTTTTCATGTCGTCGGCAATGGCAACGGTGGCAATTTTACATCATGTATGGGGTGGCTAAATGATTGTCGGAATCGCAGTATTCAGCGGCTTTATTTTTGGTTTAGGGCTGATCTTGTCGCAGATGACCAATCCGACGGTGGTGCAAGGCTTTTTGGATATTTTCGGACAGTGGCGGATGGATTTGTTATGGGTAATGCTGGGGGCATTATCCGTGACCGTACCACTGTTTTTGTATAGCAAAACGCGCAGTAGCAGCGTTTGCGGGCAGGCGTTGGAGTTGCCTAAAAACAAGCGGTTGGACAAGCGTCTGATTATCGGGGCAATCTTGTTCGGGATTGGCTGGGGTATGGTCGGGATTTGCCCGGCACCGGCATTGGTGCAACTGACTTCGTTGCACAGCCAAGCCTTTTTATTTGTCGGCTTTATGTGGTTGGGCATGCAGGCGGCAAAACGGTTATAAAACGCCGAAACAAAAAACCGCACTTGCTGCCAAGTGCGGTTAGCGACGCGATTGAAATATCAGGTATGCTCATCATCAAAATCAATTTCGCAATTATTGACACAGGTGGAAATGCCTAACCATTTATAAATCAAGCAATAACTCAGCAGCCCGCTAATGGTCAGCAATACGCCGAGATAGCCCCACGGGCCGATAATCTTGAGCGCACTTAGGATACATAAGGTAATCCCCAATACAATTCGAATAATGCGGTCGGGTGTTCCCAGATTTTTGCGTAGTTTTTTAGGCATAACCCCTCCATTTGGTTCGAGTGAGAGCGAAACAAGGATTCACGACGTTTCAATTCCATTAATACCGATTTTTAGAAACGATGTCAAATACCTATTTAGGATTATTAGAATCGGATCTCGCTTTGGAAGCCTTTTGGCACGCCGTTACGGTATTTTACCGAATAATGGTGTAATTCGGCGATCCGATTAACAATGGATAAGCCCAAGCCGCTGCCTTTTTCGTTTTGCCCGGCAGGGCGGTAAAAGCGTTGTCCCAGTTTTTCTAAATCTTCGGGTTCGACTCCGTTGCCGTTATCGCTCACGACGACGCGGTCGGTATATAAACTGACGCAGACTCGGCTGCCGTGCGGGCAATAGTGAATGGCGTTATCAATTAAGTTACGCAGCATTAAGGAGATTAATAATGGTTGCCCCAGCTGCTCTGCCGGAGTGCCTTGCTGTTCGAAAGCCAGTTCGATCCGCTTTTTACCGGCGGCGAAAGAGCGCTCGCCAAGCAAGGATTCAATCAGATCCTGCCATTTAATCAGTTCCAAATTATCCAATTCCACCACCGAATCCAAACGCGACAGGGTGAGCAGCTGCTCAATCAGTTGCGTGGCGCGATCAATGCCATTGGTCAGATTGCCTAGCGCTTGGTTGCGCATTGCGCTGTCATCACCGGCGAGTTGTGCGATCTCGGTTTGCACCCGAAGTGCGGTCAGCGGACTACGCAGTTCATGGGCGGCATCGGAGGTGAAGCGGCGTTCACGCAATAAGGTGCCGGATGTTTTTTGAAAAAAATGATTTAGGCTGTTCACCAGCGGTTGGATTTCTGATGGCAGCTGAGGGATCGATAAGTCGCTGTTATCTTCCGGCGAACGCTTGGCAAGCTGCCGGCGCAAACGCTTCAACGGCGCCAGTTCACGGCTGACCACAAACACGATTAAGGCAAGCAAAATCGGCAAACCGGCAAGCCAAACCAGCAACTGGCTGAACACCATATCGCTGACAATATCATTGCGGTATTCCATTTCCTGCCCGACGGCAATCATCAGTTCGCCATTGCCGGCAGGTAGCCAGAACACTCGCCAAGCCTCATCATCAATCTGCTGCTTGGCAAAACCGCGTACCGGCAAAAAAGCAATTTCATCGCCGTTTTGTCCGTCGGATAAAATCCGTTCGCCTTGGCGGGTGAAAATAGCGAACGCAAGCGCATCATCATCCAGTATTTTTTTGCGCGCATGGCGAGGCGGTTTGAAACTGTCTTGTATTTTGCCGCTATGCTGTTGCATTAAAATTTGACGTAAATTGGAGGTGGCTAACCGTTGGGCGAATAAAATTTGTTGTGCGTCAAACACGTTGTCGGTTTCGTCTTTGGCTTTGACCCAGGCAATGCCGCCGGCAACGACCCAAAGCAATAATGAGGCGAGCGAAAGGATAATAATTAAACGTAAGCGTAAACTGTTAATTCTCATCGACTTTGCCTAAAGTGTAACCTACGCCGTGCACCGTGCGGATAACGTGGTTGCCGAGTTTTTTACGCAGGTTGTGGATATGCACTTCCAGCGCATTGCTGCTGATTTCATCGTCCCAGCTATGCAGTTTTTCTTCGATCAGCGCACGCGGCAACACCCGTTCTTTATTGGACAAAAACAGTGCCAACAGTTTAAATTCACGGGTCGTCAGGTTAATCGCCCGCCCGTCGATTTTAACCACTCTGGCCTCGGGTTCGAAGCTGAGGTTGCCGTGGGTGATGACCGGATTCAGGTTGCCGTGACGGCGGCGGATCAGCGCTTCCAAGCGTGCCGCGACTTCGCTCAGGGCAAAAGGTTTGCACAGATAATCGTCCGCGCCCTGTTTCAAACCGGAGACTCGCTGCTCCAGGCTGTCGCGTGCGGTCAAAATCAGCACCGGTACAGCTTGGTTTTGTTTGCGCCACTGCTGCAAAATATCCATACCGTCCATTTTCGGCAGGGTTAAATCCAGCACCACCGCGTCATAAGGCGCGCTGTTTAACGCTTCAAAGCCGGTTTTGCCGTCTTGAAACCAATCCACGCTGTAATTGAATTTAGTCAGCCCGATTTTCAAACCGTCGCCAATCAGCGGATCATCTTCGATTAACAAGATACGCATAAAAACCGTCCAGTTTATCTATTTTTGCTATGGAGAAACCGCACTTTAGCCAAAGTGCGGTTGGGGTTATGGATTATTATAGTTTAATCACACGGTGAATTTCGACTTCAACCTTGTTCCAAGATTTATCCACTTCGCCGAACAATTTCACTTTATCAGTCGGGGTTACTTCCTGTCCTGCCCAAGCACGACGCTCGATTTCCACTTCTATGCTGCCGCTGTCATCTTTAAACACGTAATCGTCTTTGCCGACCTGTTGCTCGATGACCCCTTCCAATACCACTCGGGCATCATCTTTCAGGTTTTTAATATCGACGACTTTGGTTACCGCCGCCTGCTCACCGACGAATCCGCCGCGTTGGAATTTGTCGCTGCGTTTACAGTCATATTTTTGCATAACGCACTCGCCGCCAAAAGTCGGTTGCGTGCCGCCGGCACTTTGTGTAGCGGCTAATGCAGCGCCGCTGACGGCTAATAAAAGGGCTGAGGTTAAGGTTAATTTTTTCATAATAGTTGCTTTCCGAGTTTAATTTTCATCAAATGTTGACAAGGCGTCAGCACTTCGGTGCTTGTTTGTAACGCTTTGTTGAGTGTATTAAAACAAAGAGTTCTTAAAAAAACCTTAACCGATAAAAATGTTATAAATATTTTGCCAAAACTTGTTGAATGCCGTTTTGATCATGGTCGGTGGTGATCAATTTCGCCTGTGTTTTGACATCGGCTTCCGCATTGCCCATCGCCACGCCCAAGCCGACCGCGGTCAGCATGCTGATGTCATTATGGTTGTCGCCGAAGGCGATCACCTGCTGCGGATCGACATTCCAGCTTTTTAACAGCTCCAGCAGCCGTCCGCCTTTGCTGTTGCCGTTGTTGGCGACATCGACCCGATCGAGCCACGACCATTCGCAGCTGAACTGCTCGCTTGGCAATTGCGCAACTGCACTTTCCATTAATGCACGATCAGGGTGGCTGATCACAAATTTCCAAATCGCTTGCTGATTAGCCAGCGGCGCGTAAAAACTGCTGATTTGCTGTAAATTCGGGCGTACATTTTCCGGGCATTGCGCCACCCATTGGGAAAATTTGCGCATATGCGGATTAAATTCGGTGAAGGTCATTTGATCACGGGTGTACATCAGCAGGTGAATGCCTAATTGTTCGGCGGTCTCGATCACCTTGCGTGCCTGTTGCCAAGTGAATGGATTTGCTATCGGCGTGCTGTCGCTGGCAACATCATAAATGTAAGTGCCGTTGCAACAGATAATCGGCGTATCCAGTTGTAACTGGTGATAATACGGTTTCACCGCGGTATGGTGGCGCCCGGTCACCAGAACGACTTTGACACCCTTAGCCCGTGCGACATTGATTGCTTCAATGCTGCTCGCTAAAATTTCGCCTTGACTGTTAAGCAGTGTTCCATCTAAGTCAAATGCAACGACACGGTATTTCATTTTTTTTCCTTTTAAAACGGTAGGTTGAGATACGAAATTTTTATAATTCCTTCGCCCCTTGTGGGAGAAGGACAGATTTTAGCTTCGTTCAGAAGCTAAACTCAGGATGAGGGGGGAGTACAAATTTGCTTTATTTCACCCTCATCCACTCTTCGGGCACCTTCTCCCATCAAGGGAGAAGGGAAATATAGCCGGGCTTACTTTATCCGCTGGCGCACAATTTCAAACAGGCAAACACCGGTCGCCACAGACACATTCAGTGATGAAACGCTGCCTGCCATCGGAATGCTGATTAATTGATCGCAATGTTCGCGCGTGAGGCGGCGCATGCCTTCGCCTTCTGCGCCCATCACCAATGCAATTGCGCCGTCGAGTTTGGTTTGATACAGCGTTTCGGTTGCTTCGCCGGCGGTGCCGACCACCCAGATATTGTGATTACGCTGCAGATCGCGCAAGGTGCGGGCAAGGTTGGTCACCCGAATCAACGGCATGGTTTCCGCCGCACCGCACGCCACTTTGCGCGCGGTCGAGGTCAGTTGCGCCGATTTGTCTTTCGGCACAATCACCGCGTCCACCCCTGCGGCGTCGGCGGTACGCAAACACGCCCCCAGATTATGCGGATCGGTGACACCGTCCAACACCAATAAAAACGGCGCGTTTTTGCCGTTTAAAATCGCGTCCAGATCGTTTTCATTTAACTCTTTTGCCGGTTGTACCCGTGCAATAATGCCTTGGTGTACCTCACTGTCGGCTTTTTTATCCAGCGTTTGCCGGTTCATCTGCTGCACCGCAATACCTAACGCATGTAGTTGATTTAACAGCGGTTGAAGGCGTTTATCCTCGCGCCCTTTCAGCACAAAAACTTCAATCACCCGCTCCGGTGCGGTGTTTAAAAAAGAGGAAACCGCATGGATTCCGTAAATATTTTCGCTCATGTTTTTCCCATTTTTTGCTTATGACTATTTCTAAAATAGCATAAAAGCCGATATCTGTAATCGGCTTTTAGTTGAAGATACAAAGTAAAATAGGATTTTCTATATATAAGCATCTATCCCAATATTCTCATTTAATATGTTATGCGCTTTAGCGCTGGTTAAAGCATTATTAGGATATTCAACATTGATTGGATCATGATTTATCTTAGTATTATCCTCCACAGTACTTCCATCCTTTTTATGAGTGATATCATCTTTATCAGTGCCACTCATGACGATGCCTTTGGTCAAGATTTCTTTCAGGCTTAAAAAACGGTCTAAAAATTGAAAATTTTCGACTTGGTATTTTTCATCGGCATAAAATTGTTTAATAGTGATGGAGTCATTTTGATTATAACCGAATAATATAAGGTCATTGTCGATTTGGCGGAACTTCACATCACTGTAATTGATATTGGTGAAGTGAATTGTGTCTTTTTCATTGAGCCTCATCCAGAAATGGTTTTCTTTAATAATATCTTGACCGTGTCCTTTACTAAAAATATAAGTATCAGAGCCTAAATCACCATTTAAGATATCATTGCCAGCACCGCCAAATAAAAAATCATCACCATCTTTTGCTTCTAACATATCATTATCAACGCTACCGACAAGAAAGTCTTTTTTATCTGTACCTATTAATAGATCTTTTCCCAATGTTATATCAGTATTAAGAATATAAGAAATGATTTTGTTTTTCTCTGCAAGCTGTGTTAGGTTTGTATTAATTATTTTTAAATAATCATTATTATAACTACCTAAGTTCTTAGAGATTAATAGAATTTCTCTGGCTTCTTGGAATTTATTATCATTGGCGAGTAGAATGATTTCGGAATTTAGTTTATCCCAGTTAAATTCTAACTCGCCACTAGCATTAATATTGAAGTGCGTGATATTAAATAAGTCTTTATAGCTTGTCTTTGATTCTAATTGTGCATAAACATAGTTGGAGAATTTATTGAATTCATTTTCTAAAAAAGTAGATGCTGTTTTATTAGGGTTTGAATTTCTTCCTTGTTGTTTAAATGCTTCGCCTGTTAATATTTCTAAGGTGTGTAATTTTTTTGCATTAATAAAATCTCCTCGACTACTCTCTTCAATATGACTAACGCCAGCCCATTCATATATAAGATGATTAATTAGTTCTTTTTTCTGTGAGGGAGATGCCTCTATGTACTCTTGAATAACATAGATTAAATTAGGGTTCTTTGCAATAGCTTCATGTAAGTTTAGTAAGTTGCCAAAAGCAATAATATTCGGCATTTCTTTTATGTGATTATTAATCTCAATTTTTTCTTTATAATAAGATTTGGCTGTATTTACATTGAACCAAATATCTGTGATATCTGAAGTGCTATCATCTTCCCAAATCACTTGAGATTGCTGTTTATGTATATTGCCACTTTCATCTATTTGAGCGATATCTATATATGATAAGTCAATACTTTTAATACCGGATTCAGATAGTTTGATTAATTCCCCCTCTTCAGCAATACCATTTTGATTATGATCAAACCATAGTTGAAGTGTGAACCAAGCCTCATCTTTTTCATCAAAGATATTATTATGATTGCTATCCAGTTCAGTTAGTGCAAGAAATCCGTTATTTGCTTTATTACCATCTTTTAATACAGTATGATTGCCAAATAATTCATGACCTGAATCAATAGTGCCATTACCATTACGATCCCAAACTAAAAACGCATCGCCTTTATCTATCCAGCCTGTATTTTCTGCAAAGAGGTTATTATCTAGATCAAAAAAAGTATTTTTAGTTATTGAAATTGTTTTAACACCATTTTTATCCATATCAATAATCAGGGGACAACTTAGCGGCGTATTTTTTCCTCTATCGGTATTTGGATTATCGTCGGATGGAGAAATTAGATCGCCTAATGGTATAGATGGTGGTTTAACACAGCCATTGGCATCGCGATGGTTAGCATTATCATAGAGCGTTACTGCTAAGCCTCCAACTGCAAAAATAAGTGCCGGCACACCCAATCCAAATGCGCCGGCAACACCAGCTAAAATTGTGAAAGTATCGCTGGCGGTTATCTGTTTATTGATGCCCACATTTATTGCTGTTGAAATGGCTGATATGCTACCGCCTACATTGCCTAAATGATTGGGAAAACCACTAGCAAAGCTGGCAGCTGTTGCCGAACTGGAAAGTCCAGCACTCCAAGCCATATTTTTACCATTACAAGATGTGCTCATGGAACTAGTTTCTACAACTCCATCAATAGTACCAATATCTGCACCAAATTTAGCAATCATCATCTTAATCATTATTTAACTCCTTAAAAAATAATAGCTCCCTTACCATATTGAAAATACTGATATTATTTCTTGCGGCTTAGTCTTCTTCTATGTTGTAAGATATGTTTAACAGCTATAAAAATACCACCAAGAAGAGAACCGAATAATGTAATTTTCGCATTCCGATTTATATCATTTTTTTCTTGCTCAATAAAACTTTCATCTATATTATAAAGGCATTTATTTTGTTCGGTGCATATTGAATAAATGTATTCGGCTGTATTTATTTTTATAAAGGTTATCGAAGATAATAAATATCTTCCTTCTACGGGAAGTCCACAATAATTTATATGGCATTTATTATTTATTTGCCGAATAGTCTTGTGGTTATTTAATCTGCCATTGATTTCTTTTTCTGTTATCTGAGTTGAAACGTTTGAGTACGATTTATAGCCTATGTTATAATCATTGAAAACTAAAAAAGGAATGGTCATAAAATACAGTTGGATTAATATAAAAATAAGTAGTATGCGTTCAGAAATAGTAAGCCATAAGAAGAATTCTTTTATTTTTTTGATGATGTAGATAAGCATATTGCTCCTAGGTTATTTTTGATTCATTTCATTTATTAATGGAAATTGATATAATATGCATTGAGCTATTAAAACTATAACGAATTTTCAGTTATAACTTGCTATTTTTTCTTTTTCGCCAATAATCTTTTGTAAAAAATTCAATGATCATAACGATATTTACAAGTATTACACCCCAAAAGATGGTTTTTGCATTTTTATGTGCGGTATATTTTTTCATCTGGATAAAAGACTCGCTTATATTATAAAAACATACATCGCTATTTATGCAAATGAAATGTATATATGACATTCCATTTATATTAATAAACGCTATTTTTGAAAGTTTATATTCGCCTTCTTTAGGCAATCCACAATAAGGTTTGTAACATTTGTTACTTACTCTTCGGAGTGTGAGATGGTTATTTAATTTTCCATTTATTTCTTGCTTGCTAACTGTTGCAGAAATATCAAAATAATATAGGTGATTAATTTTATAGTCATTTAAAATTAAAATTGGTAAAGAGAAGTAAGAGGCAGTTGATATAGTTAAAAAGAAAAAAATACTATAACCCCATCCAAGCCAATGGAAAAATTGTTTTGTTTTTTTTATTAGAAATAAATACATGATTAACCTTGTTGGTTTCTGATTATTTAAAAACTATTTAGAATGGATTTTTAAATAAATATCACATCAAATTATATTATGTTGTGATTGCGCTCACATTTTTTTGAAAATTAATTGTAAGTTTGCTTGTGTTGTTGAAATTATTTATTGGAATATCCTAAAATATTGGAGGGGTTATTAATTCTATAAATAAAATTAAAGAGTCTAATGATGCGTTATTTCAAGGCGTATATCTGTCAGATTTGGTTGGATTGAGCCAATTTTTCCTGTTAAAAATTGGCTCAATATTTTGGGTTTACTTGCGTTTTTTAGCTTTACTAAACGCGCCGCTTTTGCGCGACGGTTTCTTTTTCTCGGCACGTTGCGGATTGGCTTTGCCGCTTTTGCCGTCGCGCAGGCGTTTTTCCAAACTTTCGGCATAGCGCACGTTTTTCTTGGCGCGGTCTTTGGCGGTTTTGCCTTCGCGCAGCGGTTTGCGTTCGCTGGATACCATCGCGAAATCGATCTGCTTCTGTTCCAGACTGACGGCGCTGACTTTGATCCGCACTTTGTCGCCGATACGGTAATACATGCCGCTGTTTTCGCCGATTAAGCGTTGCCTCGCGCTGTCGAATTGGTAGTAGTCGTTATCAAGGGTGGAGATATGTACCAAGCCGTCGATAAAGAAGTCGTTCAGGCGCACGAACAAGCCGAAACCGGTGACGCTGGAGATTATGCCGTCGAACTCTTCGCCGACGTGATCCTGCATATATTCGCATTTCAGCCAGTCGGCGACTTCGCGCGTAGCATCGTCGGCGCGGCGTTCGGTGGTGGAGCAGTGCTCGCCGAGCAAGTCGATTTCGTCTAAGGTGTAATGAAAACCGCCGCCGTGGGTGCTGCGTTTTGTGCTGCCTTGCGCTTTGGCGATCAAATATTTAATCGCGCGGTGCAGGCTCAAATCAGGATAACGGCGGATTGGCGAGGTGAAATGGGCATAGTTATCCAATGCCAAACCGAAATGCCCGATATTGTCGGCGGAATAGACCGCCTGACTGAGCGAGCGCAACAACATGGTTTGAATCAGCTCGTGATCAGGACGTTCTTTCACCTGTTTCATCAATTCGGCATAATCCGCCGGGGTTGGTTTCAAACCGCCGCCAAGGGTTAAACCGCACTCGTTGAGGAAACTGCGGAAGCCCATCAGTTTTTCTTCGCCCGGTCCGGCGTGAATGCGGAACAGTGCAGGTTCTTGCGCTTTTTCGACAAAAGTCGCCGCGGCAATATTGGCTTGGATCATACACTCTTCGATGATCTTATGCGCGTCATTGCGCACCACCGGCTCGATCCGTTCGATTCGCCCTTGCGGATTAAAAATAAATTGGGTTTCGATGGTTTCGAAATCGATCGCACCGCGTTTTTGGCGCGCGTCGTGCAACACGTTGAACAAGTTGTACAACTCTTCCAAGTGCGGTACCAGCAGGGCATAGCGTTGGCGCAGTTCCTCGTCGCCCTCTAAAATCCGCCATACTTTGGTGTAGGTCAAACGGGCGTGGGAGTTCATGACCGCTTCGTAGAATTTGTAGCCGGTCATTTTGCCTTTTTTGGAAATATCCATTTCGCAGACCATACACAACCGATCCACTTGCGGATTTAACGAACAGAGTCCGTTCGACAGCACTTCCGGCAACATCGGCACAACCCGATTCGGGAAGTAAACCGAGGTGCCGCGATTGCGCGCCTCGGCATCAAGTGCGGTTTTCAGGCGCACATAATAACTGACATCGGCAATCGCCACCCACAGTTTCCAGCCGCTGTCGCCGTTTTTGCGCGCATAAACCGCATCATCAAAATCGCGCGCGTCTTCGCCGTCAATGGTGACCAGCGGCAAATCCCGCAGATCAACCCGCCCTTGCTTCGCTTCTTCGCCGACTTCTTCTTGTAAGCCGCTAATCTGCTTTAACACGCTTTCGGGGAAGATATGCGGAATATCGTGGTTGCGCAGTGCGATTTCCACCTCCATACCGGGCGCCATGTTATCGCCCAAAATTTCGGTGATAATCCCGACCGGATTATGGTTGCGGGTGCGTGGTTGCAGCTCGACCACCACCACTTGCCCCATGCGCGCGCCCATGCGGTGTTCGTTCGGAATCAGGATATCGTGGTTGATACGACTGTCGTCCGGCACCACAAAGGCAATGCCCGACTCCATGAAAAAACGACCGACAATCTGTTTTTTACGGCTCTCCAGAATACGCACGATCCGCACTTCCTGCCGTCCACGCCGATCAAAGCCGTTCGGTTGCGCCAGCACATAATCGCCGTGCATGACCCGCTGCATTTGTCCGTTGGGAATAAACCAATCGTCCTCTTTTTTGCCGCCGACCGAGCCTTCGACCTGTAAAAAACCGTAACCGTCGCGATGTCCGATCACCGTGCCTTTCAGCAACGACAATTTTTCCGGCAGCGCATAACATTGGCGTTTGGTAAATACCAACTGCCCGTCGTTTTCCATCGCGCGCAAACGGCGGCGCATGCCTTCGACCTGTTCTTCATCACTGATATGAAGTGCGGTCAGAATATCCTGCCGTTTCATCGGTGCGTTGTGTTCGCGAATGGTCTGTAAAATAAACTCACGGCTCGGTATCGGATTTTCATATTTCTCCGCTTCCGCCTGATAATTCGGATCTTTTGACATAATGTCTCCTTTTTTGTTGTTTTTATTGTTGTTATGGGGGATATGCTCAGTTTGACACTTGGGGCGGGGGAATGCAAGCAAGCAAAAAGTGTATTTAAGATGAATAGTTATTTATCAGTGCGATAGGCTTTGTGCATTGCCACAATCACTTCACGCACGGTTTTCTTTTGCGCTTGTGGTAAATTTAAAAAGGTTTTTACGATCCACTCATCATCGTAACTTTCAGCAAGCTCCCAAAGTTGCTTGGTGATGGTGGGTTTGAGATTTGTTTTATTGATTTTGTAAGCGATTTCATTAGATACCAATTCTGTTGCATCAACCTCAAGCCATTCAATTAATGTTTTCAGTCGTTCTAATGTAGGTAAACCATCGCCACGCAGCCATTTTGCTACAGCAGCTTGACCTATTGGTTTACCGTAATAGCGTAAATTCAGCTCCCGTTCAATCACAGCAGCCGTTGGTTTATATCCTTTTGCGGTCACAATTCGCTTCAAATTTTCCGCAAATTTTATTGATTCATTCATAGCGTTTAAGTTTATCTTTTGCTAAAAATTTTTTATAACTTGATTGAAAGTTATGTAACTATTAAGATTAGTTTCATTAAAAGTTGCTGGAAAAGTTATAAAAACATGATTCAACAAATCAAATCCAAAAAACGAGTAGCCGATCACGGCGAAGTCTTTACTCGGCGACAAGAAGTCAAAGCGATGTTGGACTTGATGAAAGATGACACAGAAAAACGTGATGATTCACGTTATTTAGAGCCAGCTTGTGGCGATGGTAACTTTTTGATTGAGATTTTGGCTCGTAAATTGGCAGTAGTAGAGAAAATCTACCATAGCTCGCAACGTGAATACGAATTTAATGCGGTATTTGCCTTGGCTTGTTTGTATGGCATTGAGCTACTGCAAGATAACGTCATCGCCTGTCGTAAACGCTTGCTAAATTATTTTCAACAGCAATATGAACGCCTGTTTGCAGAGCAAACCCAGATTGAAGTGCTTGAAGTGGCGGAATTTATTTTATCGCTCAATATTTTGCACGGTAATGCTTTAACTATGAAAAATGCAGAGCATGATGAATTTCTGCATTTTTCGGAATGGTCGAAAGTGTCATTTCCACGTAAATGGTCGTTAAAACGGCATGACTGGATTTATCAGGAATTGATAGAACAACAAGGCAAAGCACAAAGTGCCAATGGTGAGCCGTATCGTTCAATTCAAGAATATTTTAGTTGCTATTTTCTGGATATTAAACATGCAAAACCTGTCCATTAACCATAATCCTGATGTGCTCTCTTGTTTGGCGAATTTGTCGAACGATGAAGTGTTTACGCCGCCGGAAGTGGCAAATGCGATGTTGGATCTATTGCCGCAAGACTATTTTTCCGATCCGCACCGCACTTTTCTTGATCCTGCTACTAAATCGGGTGTTTTTCTGCGTGAAATTACCAAGCGATTGCTGAAAGGTTTAGAACCGAAAATACCTGATTTACAGCAACGCATTAACCATATTTTTACCAAGCAGATTTTCGGGCTGGGTTTAACGGAACTGACAGCGTTACTTGCTCGCCGTAGCCTTTATTGTAGCCGTGAAGCGAACGGTGAATATGCGATTTGCGATGTGTTTTCTGATGAACAAGGCAATATTTTCTATCAGCCATTGCAACATACTTGGGTAGATGGCAAGTGTGAACACTGTGGGGCAAGTCAAGCTGTGTATGATCGTGGCAAAAATTTAGAAAGCCACGCTTATTCTTTTATTCATTTACCTATTCACGAAATAAATAAAAATCTTCCTATGAAATTTGATGTCATTATCGGCAATCCGCCGTATCAGTTGAGTGATGGTGGCTTCTCTGCAAGTGCAATGCCTATTTACCAAAAATTTGTAGAGCAAGCTAAAAAATTAAATCCCAATCATATTGTAATGATTATTCCTGCACGTTGGTACACTGGTGGTAAAGGGCTGGATAAATTTAGAGATGCGATGCTGGCAGATCGCCAACTAATTGAATTACATGATTTTCCTAATTCATCGGATTGCTTTTCTGGCGTTGATATTAAAGGCGGTGTTTGCTATTTCCTATGGAAAAATCAAGCAAATGAAGATTGCTTTGTGGTGACGCACGAAGGGGATAATATTATTTCTAGCATGACACGCCCCTTAAAAGAAGAACAATTAGATATATTTATCCGTTATAACCAAGCGGTAAAAATTTTACGAAAAATTGCAAAATATAATGAACCCAGTTTTAATAAACGTATTAGTTCAAGAAAACCATTTGGATTACCAACCAATTTTAAAGGCAGAAATGAGCCTTATAAAGATGAATTTTATAATGTGAAATTGTATCAAAATAAAGGTGTTGGGTATATTAAAATCACAGATATTCCTATTAATCGTCAATGGATTGATGAACATAAAGTTATTGCTCCTTATGCGGTTGGTTCGGGTGATAGCAAAACTGACTGGGTTAAACCAATCTATGCTGAAAAAGGTTCAGCTTGTACGGAAACCTATTTAGTGTTCGGACCTTTTGAAAACAAAGAAGTTTGCGAAAATGTAATGAGTTACATCAATACCCGTTTTTTCCATTTTATGCTGACCTTAAAAAAGAATACACAGCACACAACTCGCCAGACCTACGAACTTGTCCCAGTCCAAGACTTCTCAAAACCGTGGACAGATCAAGAACTTTATGAGAAATATCAATTAACCCAAACTGAAATTAACTATATTGAAAGTATGGTTAGACCCATGGAGTAATTTAAGGAGTTTATTATGATTTCAAAAGATGATCTTTATCAGGCTATCAAAACGCAATGTGAATTGAGCTTTGAAAATATTGCAATAGATAAATCTCTTTCAAAAATGTGTGAATTTTGTGGTTCAGATTTAATTGAATACATATCAGGTATTTATCCAAAATTAAGAACTAAATGCCATCATTGTGAAAAAGAATTGGATTTTTATCAAGCTTTTGGAATAAGTCATTCTGATATACGGCAAGGTGTAGAAGATTTTTTTGAAGACTGCGAAGAATGTGGAGAGCATTCCATGTTTGGTAATATTTGCACAAACTCAGAATGTAATTATGAATATGAGCCAATAATAGATCCTGACACGGGCTGTGTTTTGGATGAAGATGAAATTAGAAAAATCCAAGAAAAAATAGAAAAAGATTAATTCTATAAAGGGTGGGAATAATCTGATTTTTCCTAAACTTTAAAGCTTAATCACTTGAATTTTAAAGATATTTTTAATTTCTTTTGTAGGGGCGGATACAATCTGCCCCTACATATCCCCTTATATTTAACGGATCCCTCAATGAGTAATTTACTAATCCCACTTCGCACCCCCAAAATTTATGCCTATTCCGACAGCCGTTATCCCAATTGCCTAAAAATTGGCTACACGGAACGCAACGTGCTTGAGCGTGTGCAAGAGCAATACCCTGTTAGACTGCCAAGCCAAAGCTGGAAAATTGAATTAGATGAAATTGCTATCCGCAATGATGGTTCAATGTTCAAAGATTTTGATGTGCACAATTTGCTAAAAAAGCAAGGTATTCGACCACTTGAAGGCGAATGGTTTGAATGTTCGCTTGAGCAAATTAAAGCAGCGTTGCTAGAAATTAAAACAGGCACTGCTAATCGTGAACAGCGTATTTTTGACTTCGCCATGCGACCGGAGCAGCAAAGTGCGGTAGCAAAAACGGTAAATTATTTCAAACAATTTCAAAAAGATAAAAATAATCTTGGAAAAACACCGCACTTCTTATGGAATGCTAAAATGCGTTTTGGTAAAACGTTTGCCGCTTATCAATTAGCTAAACAGATGGGCTGGAAACGGGTATTAGTGCTAACCTTTAAACCTGCGGTGCAAAATGCGTGGCAAGAAGATGTGCAAAATCATCTTGATTTTGTTGGGTGGAAATTTGTCACCAACCAAGATGAATGGCAAGCAGGAGCGGATTTTCCACAAATTTGCTTTGGTTCTTTCCAAGATTTTCTCGGCAAAAATAAAGCAGGAGGGATTAAGCTCAAAAATGAGTGGGTGCATACCATCAACTGGGATTGCATTATTTTTGACGAATATCACTACGGTGCGTGGCGTGATAAATCCAAAGGTTTATTTGAGCCTGAAGAACAGAGTTCACAAAAACAATGGCAAGCGGAAGCCTCCGAAATGGAAATGGATATGCCCGACTATTTTGATGAAGATATTTTGCCGATTACCACCGATCATTATTTGTATTTATCAGGAACACCATTTCGGGCAATTAATTCGGGTGAATTTATTGAAGATCAAATTTACAACTGGACATATTCCGATGAACAGCGTGAAAAAAACACTTGGCAAGGGGAAAATAATCCTTATTTAGCCTTGCCTCGAATGATTATGATGACTTATCAACTACCTGATGATATTAGAGAAGTTGCCTTGAAAGGGGAATTTAATGAATTCGACTTGAACCAATTTTTTGCCGCAACAGGATTGGACGATACAGCGAAATTCAAATACGAAAACGAAGTGCAGAAATGGTTGGATTTGATTCGTGGACAGCTGCGTTCCACCACCATTGATAACCTCAAACTCGGTGCTGAAAAACCGCCAATGCCGTTTGGCGATAGTCGCTTATTGGCGAATTTATTGCATACCTTTTGGTTTTTACCCAGTGTTTCGGCTTGTTATGCAATGCGAAATTTATTGCAACAACGGCAAAATACGTTCTATCAGGATTACGACATTATTGTCGCAGCCGGTCCCGAAGCTGGCATGGGAGCAGAAGCGTTAATTCCGGTGAAAACCGCAATGCGTAAACCGTTGAAATCGAAATCCATTACCCTGTCGTGCGGGAAATTAACCACAGGCGTATCGGTCGCCCCGTGGACAGGGATTTTTATGTTGCGTAATCTCACTTCGCCTGAAACCTATTTCCAAGCGGCTTTCCGTGTGCAAACCCCGTGGGTGTTACGTGGGCATAACCCGAACGATCCGAATAATGAATGTATCGTTAAAGAAGATTGCTATGTCTTTGATTTTGCCCCTGACCGAGCTTTACGCCAATTAGCAGATTATTGTGTGCGTTTAAATACAGATGATAAGAACCCTGAGAAGAAAGTGGCGGAATTTATCCAGTTCTTGCCTGTACTGGCTTATGATGGTAGTTCAATGCGTCCGATTGATGCCGCTGGAATTTTAGATATGGCGATGAGCGGCACAACGGCAACTTTGCTTGCTCGGCGTTGGGAAAGTGCATTATTGGTGAATGTGGATAACGATACGCTAAAAAAACTCTGGGCAAATGAAGAAGCCATGGCAGCACTAATGAGCATTGAAGGTTTCCGTTCGCTTAATCAAGATATTGAAACCATTATCAATAAATCCGACAGTGTGAAAAAGACCAAGCAAGACGCCAATGAGCGTGATCTCAGCAAAGAAGAGAAAAAACAATTAAACGATGATGAGAAACAAGAACGCAGTTTACGCAAGCAAGTACAAGAAAAATTGATTAAATTTGCCACTCGCATTCCGATTTTTATGTATTTAACCGATTATCGTGAATATACTTTGCGTGATGTTATCACTCAACTTGAACCTGAATTATTTCACAAAGTGACCGGCTTAACTCAAAAAGATTTCAATTTATTGGTCAGTTTAAATCTCTTTAACAGCGGCATGATGAATGATGCGGTGTATAAATTTAAACGCTATGAAGATTCCAGTTTGAGCTATGCCGGCATTGAAAAACACAGTAGTGAACGAATCGGTTTGTATGATACTACGATTAGTTTGCATGAGTATCAGCGGCAGTTATAACGGAGTCATAGAAGATCTTAAGCGATCCTCTATGACTAATGATTATTATGACTTAAATATCCACCGACTTCCATTCCGGATTGCCTTTGACCGGCGGCAAATAGGCTAAATGCTGCATATTCTGCGCCCATAAATTGCTTGGAATGCGGTAGTGATCGGCTTTATTCGGATCGATCTCAGTGATAATTTCCGCTTCGCGTCCGGTGGCGATCAGGGTTGCCAAATCCGGGTTCATCATCACCGCTTTGCCGACGGCGATAAATTCCGCCCAGCCGGTTTGGTAGGCGGCGAGGATTTGGTCGGCGCTGAACAGGCAACCGACGCCGATCAACGGCATTCTGCCGTTGATGTGCTGGTGCAGCAACTGCATACGCGTCAAGGTGCTGTCTGCGCCGCGGCGGGCTTTTTTGTAGAAATCCCACAGCGAAACGTGCAGATATTGCAGCGGTTTTTCTAACAATGCGTCAATGAGTGCAAAGGTGTCTTGCATGGTTAAGCCGTTTTCGCCCGGTTCTTCCGGCGAGAAGCGGTAGCCGACGATAAAATCATTGCGTCCAGACCGCACTTTGACCGCATTCACCGCGTCGACCACTGCCAGCGGGAAACGCAAACGGTTTGCTAACGAGCCGCCCCATTGATCTTGGCGACGGTTGGTTGCCGCCGAGAAAAATTGTTGGATCAAATAGTTATTCGCACCGTGAATTTCCACTCCGTCAAAACCGGCTTGAATCGCAAGATCGGCAGCATTGGCAAACGCGCGGATTAAGGCTTCGATTTCCTGTTCGCTCAACGCACGGGCTTGGCGTTCCGGATTTGCCGACGGCGCAACCACATCCGCCGTGCCAATCAGATCTTTGATTGTTAATTGACCACCGTGATGAATTTGCAAAATCGCTTTCGCGCCCTGTGTTTGAATGGTCTGTGCCACGGTTTTTAAACTGGCTAAATCGGAGTTGGAGATGGCATGCGGCTGTCCGGGAAAGGCTTTGCCTTCTGCCGAAACGAGGGTGGCGGCGGTGATAAACAGTCCGAAATCTTGCGCGCGATCTTGTAAAAAGGCGAGTTCTTCTGCACTGGCGCTGCCGTCAGGATTGGCGGCGTAGTGGGTCATTGGCGCAACGGTCAGACGATTTTTGATTTCCACGCCGTTATTCAGGGTGTAAGGTTGAAAAAGAGGGGCGTATTTCGGGTTCATTTGAATACCTTTTGAATTAATGATATGTTCATTGTTACAATGAAATAAGGTCAGATTGAACAATTTCAATCTTAATTTACAATCAAGGAAGAAAAATGTCTTTTATCGAACGTCTTTTTCATGCCGTCTTATTCGAAGTGTTTGCGGTGCTGTTTTCGGTCGGGCTGTTATTGCTGTTTACCCAACATCAGGTCGGCGCGCTGTCGAGCACGGTTATTGCGATTTCTTTGATGGCAATGGTGTGGAATTTTGTGTTTAACTGGGGCTTTGACCGGGTATTTACCGGTGAAAAAGTGTTACGCAGCGCCAAAGTGCGGTTGCTGCATGCCATTTTATTTGAAGGCGGTTTATTGCTGTGTACCATTCCGCTGGTGGCGTATTTACTGCAAATCAGTTTTTATCAAGCCTTTATTATGGATTTGGGGCTGACGATTTTTATTCTGATTTATACCATTATTTATAACTGGAGCTATGACCATATTCGTGCGCTGTTAGTGAAAAAACGCATAGTCGCAACAGCAGTTTAAGCAAGCCATACCGCACTTTTGATTATGCAAAGTGCGGTTTGTATCAATAGCAAGCAACAAAAAACCCGATGCAAGATCGGGTTTTTAGGCTTTGTCTTAGAATAAACCGAATTATTCAGCAACAACAATCACATTTAATGAAGCGAATACTTCACCGTGTAATTGGAAACGAACTTCGTGTTCGCCAGTGGTACGCAATGGACCTTCTGACAAACGCACTTCGCTTTTTTCAATTTTAACGCCAGCCGCAGTAACCGCGTCTGCTACATCGCGCGTGGTGATAGAACCGAACAGGCGGCCTTCGTCACCGGCTTTAGAAGTGATGGTCACAGAACCGAGGGCTTCCAGACGCTCTGCGCGATCTAAAGCCGCAACCAATTCTTTGGCGACTTTTTCTTCCAATTCAGCACGACGTGCTTCGAAAAGTTCGATGTTCGCTTTGGTTGCCATAACCGCTTTCCCTTGCGGGATTAAGAAGTTACGTGCGAAACCGGCTTTAACATTCACTTGGTCACCAACGTTACCCAAGTGAACAATTTTATCTAAAAGAATAATTTGCATTACCGTATCCTCTCTTAATTACTGATGGTTGTCAGTGTACGGTAACAACGCTAAGTAGCGGGCGCGTTTGATTGCGCGTGCCAATTGACGTTGGTACTTCGCACGAGTACCGGTAATACGGCTTGGAACAATTTTGCCGCTCTCTGTAATGTAGTTCTTTAACGTGGCGATATCTTTGTAATCGATTTCAACTACGTTTTCCGCTGTAAAACGGCAGAACTTACGACGACGGAAATAACGTGCCATGGGGCTAGTCTCCTAATCTATAAATTCGATATGCTCGGCGTGCAACACTAACTGATTGAGTCCGTTAGCACTTTTGTGGGTGGTGATAAAACCTGCCACAAAAAGGTTGCTGCCGACCGTAATGCTTTGAGTTTGTTTAATTAATTGATCGCCACTGAGTGATACTGCGATAGCGCACCATGCTTGTCGGGCTAAGCCGACTTCGGTTTGTTGCGAACGGTGTTCCAACATAAACCGGCAGTGCTCAATGCCACTCGGGCTTTTGCTTCGTCTCGGGTGGGAAATCACATTTCCTGTCAGCGAGAGACGATTTTCAATCGTTAAATTACTCTTCAGCATCCTCATAATCGTTGTTTTCAACTTCAGCGGAAGCGCGACGTTCGTCTTTCGCTTTCACCATTGGGGACGCTTCTGTTACGGCGTGCTTAGTGCGCATAATTGCGTTACGCAGAACGGCGTCGTTGTAACGGAAAGTAGTTTCTAGCTCGTCGATTACTTCTTGCGGTGCTTCTACATTCATTAGCACATAGTGTGCTTTATGTAGTTTGTTGATTGGGTAAGCCAATTGACGACGGCCCCAATCTTCTAGGCGATGAATCTGACCACCTGCTTCTTTAACAGAACCGGTGTAGCGCTCGATCATGCCTGGTACTTGTTCGCTTTGGTCCGGATGAACCATAAAAACGATTTCGTAGTGACGCATTACTGCTGCTCCTTACGGGTTAATCAGCCTCCGACGATAGACCAGTCACCAATCTGCGGAAGCAAGGAACGAAAATGGAATGTGACTGTAAGGCGCAAAATTATAGCGGGATTCGAAGTGCGGTACAAGGATTATTTGGATTATTTTTAAGCGGCTTATGCGGAAGGGAAGTATCCAAAAAATCTCGGCATAAGAAAGCAAAAGTGCGGTTGGGAAACCGCACTTTAGAGTTGATTCGGCTCAGGCAATTAGATTTTTTTGAAAATCAGCGAGCCGTTGGTGCCGCCGAAACCGAAGGAATTACATAACGCATAGTCCAATTCGGCTTTGCGCGCGGTATTCGGCACGAGATCCAAGGTGACATTCGGATCTTGATTGTCTAAGTTGATGGTAGGCGGCACGATTTGATCGCGCAGGGCTAATACGGTGAAAATCGCTTCCACCGCACCGGCCGCACCCAATAAGTGCCCGGTCATCGACTTGGTGGAGCTGACCAAAATGCGGTCTTTGTTTGCCGCAAATACGCTGCTGATCGCCGTCGCTTCGGCAACATCGCCTGCCGGGGTTGACGTGCCGTGTGCATTGACATAGCCCACTTGTTGCGGTTCGATTTGTGCGTCACGCACCGCATTGCTCATCGCCAAGGCGGCACCTGCGCCGTCTTCCGGCGGCGAAGTCATATGATAGCCGTCGCCGCTCATGCCGAAACCGACCAGTTCCGCATAGATTTTCGCCCCGCGGGCTTTGGCGTGTTCGTATTCTTCCAACACCATCACCCCCGCACCGTCGCCCAGCACAAAACCGTCGCGATCCACGTCCCAAGGGCGGCTTGCCGCTTGCGGATTATCGTTGCGGGTGGATAATGCGCGCGCCGCGCCGAAACCGGCAATACCTAACGAAGTGCTGGCTTTTTCCGCACCGCCGGCGATCATCACATCGGCATCGCCGTAAGCAATAATACGTGCCGCATGACCGATATTGTGCACCCCGGTGGTGCAAGCGGTGGCGATGGTGATATTCGGACCGTGTAATTTATAATTGATTGATAGGTGTCCGGCAATCATATTAACAATGGTGGACGGCACAAAGAACGGGCTGACTTTACGCGGACCGCCCGCAATCAGAGCAGTATGGTTCTCTTCGATTAAACCCAGCCCGCCGATACCGGAGCCGATAGCCACCCCGATACGTTGGGCATTTTGTTCGGTAACTTCCAAGCCGGAATCTTGAATGGCTTGCATACCGGCAGCGATACCGTATTGGATAAACAAATCCATTTTTTTGGTATCTTTGCGCGAGATATATTCTTCGCTGTTGAAGTTTTTGACTTGACCGGCAAATTTGGTGGTGTGGTTTGATGTATCGAAATTTTCGATCAGATTGATTCCGCTCTTGCCTGCCAACAAGTTTTGCCAGGTTGAATTAACATCATTACCAAGCGGTGATAACATTCCTAAGCCTGTTACAACGACGCGACGTTTTGACATGAATATGCTCCGAGTGGGAGGTTGAAAATAGAATTTGTATAACTGACTGACAAAATTTAGGCGGTCTGAGAACCGCCTAAATCCAGAAGATTATTGATTATTTTGAACGTAATCAATTGCAGACTGAACAGTTGTGATTTTTTCAGCTTCTTCGTCAGGAATTTCGATGTCGAATTCTTCTTCCAAAGCCATTACCAGTTCAACTGTATCTAAAGAGTCAGCACCCAAATCTTCAACGAATGAAGCTTCGGATTTTACTTCGTCTTCTTTAACGCCTAATTGTTCAACAATGATTTTTTTTACGCGTTCTTCAATACTCATTTTTAAATTTCCTATGTTTTAAATTTCGCCACAGCGAGAGGTGAATAAGGTATGTATTGTTTAAACGACGGCAATAACCGTAACAGATGTTGATCCATCAACAAGGCTTTGCTTAAGGCAACACATACTATGACAAAATTTGGCTATATTCTTGTTTCTTGGGAAAGTCTATAACCAAGATTGTATACCGTCGCAGATTTTACCATTAACCGAGAGGCGTTGTCATGCATTTATCTTCATTTGTCCGATTTTGCTACAGCGCAAAATGAAATAGACGCACGCCAATCGGATCAGTTCATGTAAAGTCCGCCGTTAACATGCAATGTGGTGCCGGTCACATAACCCGCATCTTCCGAAGCAAGGAAAGCCACCGCTTTGGCAATATCTTTCGCTTCGCCCAGTTTGCCGGCAGGCACATTGACTAAAATACTCTGTTTTTGTTCTTCGGTGAGCGCATGGGTCATATCGGTGGCAATAAAGCCCGGCGCCACCACATTGACGGTGATACCGCGCGAGGCGACTTCTTGCGCCAAGGCTTTGGAGAAACCGATTACACCGGCCTTAGCCGCACAGTAGTTGGTTTGTCCCGGATTGCCGGAAGAGCCGACCACCGAGCCGATATTGATGATACGCCCGTAGCGTTTTTTCATCATGCTGCGCAGCATGGCTTTTGACAGGTGGAAAATGGAGGTCAGGTTGGTATCGATAATATCGTTCCATTCTTCTTCTTTCATGCGCATTAACAGGTTGTCACGGGTAATGCCGGCATTATTGACCAAAATATCAATCTCGCCGAATTCGGCTTTGATTTGCGCCAAGGTTTGATCGATTGAGGCGGTGTCGGCGACATTCAGCACCAATCCCTTGCCGTTTTCGCCCAAATAAGCAGAAATGGCTTGTGCCCCGGCTTCGCTGGTGGCGGTGCCGATCACGGTTGCGCCTTTGGCGGCCAATTCTTCTGCGATGGCTTTGCCGATGCCGCGGCTGGCACCGGTTACTAATGCGATTTTACCTTGCATAGGTTCTCCTTTTTTGAATAGTCAGATTAATCTTGAATCAGTGCTGCAACCGCACTTAACGACGCGGTGTCATTGACGGCGTGTGCGTCCAACTCTTTGTTAATACGTTTGGTTAAGCCGGTTAAGACTTTATTCGGTCCGATTTCAAGCAGAATTTGAACGCCGGCAGCCGCCATTTTTTCCACGCTTTCGGTCCAGCGTACCGGATTATATAGCTGGCGCACTAACGCATTGCGGATTTCGTCCGCGCCTTTTTCTTGTTTGACATCAACGTTATTAATCACCGCAACGGTCGGTTGTTTAAAGGTAACGGATTCCAACGCCACCGCCAGTTGATCGGCGGCAGGTTTCATCAAGGCGCAATGGGACGGCACGCTCACCGCTAACGGCAATGCCCGTTTGGCACCGGCTTCTTTGCACAACGCCGCTGCACGTTCTACCGCGTCTTTGTTACCGGCAATGACCACTTGTCCCGGCGAATTGAAATTGACGGCGGAAACGACTTCGCCTTGTGCGGCTTGGGCGCAAGCGTCAATGATCGGCTGGTTATCTAAGCCGATAATCGCATACATCGCCCCGGTGCCCGCCGGAACGGCTTTTTGCATTAAGCGGCCGCGCAGTTCGACCAGTTTAATCGCTTCTTGGAAATCCAATACGCCGGCGCAAACTAAGGCGGAAAACTCGCCTAAACTGTGTCCGGCCATCACTTGCGGTGTCAGTTCGGGGTATTGTTGTTGCCAAGTGCGGTAAATCGCCACTGACGCCGCTAATAGCGCCGGTTGGGTGCGCCAGGTTTGGTTCAGTTCTTCTGCTTCGCCCTGTTGCACTAACTGCCATAAATCATAACCGAGCGCTGCGGAAGCTTGTTTAAAGGTTTCTTCTACTACCGGGAATTGAGCCGCTAAATCGGCTAACATGCCGATGGCTTGCGAGCCTTGTCCGGGAAAAACCATTGCAAATTTTTTCATTTGTTTCTACCTGCTTTTACTACCTAATTGAAAGTTAAGCCAAAGTGCGGTTTGGTTAAAAACGGACCAACGCCGATCCCCAAGTCCAACCGCCGCCAAAGGCTTCTAATAACAATAACTGTCCGCGCTGAATCCGTCCGTCGCGCACCGCTTCGTCCAATGCGACCGGAATGGTGGCGGCACTGGTATTGCCGTAGCGATCCAAAGTGATCACTACTTGCGACAGATCCATGTCTAATTTTTTTGCCGTCGCCGCGATAATGCGTAAATTGGCTTGGTGCGGAACCAACCAATCAATCGCTTTTTTATCTAAGTTATTGGCTTGTAAGGTTTCTTCCACCACATTTGACAATTCTCGCACCGCCAGTTTAAAGGTTTCATTGCCTTGCATTTGGATAAAGCCGGATTGTTGCGTGCCGCGCTCTGCTTTCGGCAGAATCAGCATATCGCCTTTGTCCGCACTGGAATGCAAATGGGTGGAAATAATGCCTTGCTGTTCGCTTGCCTCTAAAATCACCGCGCCGGCACCGTCGCCGAATAAAATCACGGTGCTGCGGTCCTGTTCGTCGAGGTTGCGTGAATTAACATCCGAACCGATCACCAACGCTTTTTTCACCTTGCCGCTGCGGATAAATTGATCGGCGACGCTTAATGCGTAAATAAAGCCGCTACAGGCTGCCGCCACATCAAATGCGATTGCATCGTCGATATTCAGCAGCCCCTGAATTTGACAAGCCGCACTGGGGTAAGCGTGCGAGCTGCTGGTGGTCGCGACTAAAACCAAATCAATTTCGTTCGGGTCGAGCCGTGCGGCGGCAAAACATTGTTGTGCCGCGGCAAATCCCATGGTAGCCACGCTTTCTTCTTCGCTGGCAATACGGCGTTCTTTAATGCCGGAACGGGTGGTGATCCACTCGTCGGAGGTATCCACCATTTTTTCTAAATCGGCATTGGTTCTGATTTTTGCCGGTAAATAACTGCCGGTAGCTAGAATTTTACTAAACATAATCATCTCATGATGTGTGAATATTATTGTTCTTTTCGTTTAAACCAATTAAAGCGTGCGATTTAACCCGGCGGCGATTTTTGCCGGAATCTCCGAGCGCACTTGCCATGCCGCCTGCTGAATGGCATATAAAAACGCAGCTTGATTGGCGCTGCCGTGGCTTTTGACCACGACCGAGGTTAAGCCCAGCAGGGAGGCGCCGTTATATTTATCCGGATTAAACTGGCTGAACTGCTTGAAATATTTTTTCAGCAGATATTTACTGCACGGCAACAATAACTTTTTAAGTGCGGTCTTTGCCCACGACGGGCGGGTATTGCCGCCGTTTTTGATTAAGGCAAACAGATTTTTTGCCGTGCCTTCTAAGGTTTTTAACGCAATATTGCCGGCAAAACCATCGCAAACAATTACATCGGCATAGCCGTTCAATAGATGGTTGCCTTCGATATAGCCGATATAATTCAGTTGGGTTTGCCGTTGAATCAAATCGGCGGCGTCGCGGATATGTCTTAGCCCTTTCAACTCTTCAATGCCGATATTCAACAATGCAACGCGCGGATAAACCAGATTAAAACTGTTTTCGGCGAAAATCGCGCCCATTTGTGCGAATTGCATTAAGGTTTCAGCCGAGCAATCGATATTGGCACCCAAATCCAACATAATACTTTGCTTGCCGTCGATCGTCGGAATGTTCGAAACCAGTGCCGGGCGCTGAATGCCGGCAAGCGGTTGCAATAACACTTTTGCCAATCCCATTAATACCGCGGTATCGCCGCCGCTAACGCAGGCTTGCGCTTGTTTGTCACGCACCGCTTCAATCGCAAGGCGCATTGAGCTGCCTTTGCTATGGCGTAGTGCATGGGAAAGCCCTTGCTCGTTTTTAATCACGCGATCGCAATGATGTACGCGAATGCGTTGGCGCAGAGACTGGGGAATATTCGCAAGATAAGGGGAAATAAGCTGGCTGTCGCCGAACAGCAGAATATCGAGCATTGGATCATGTTCCAACGCTTGCAGGCTTGCCGGGATAGTAATACGGGGACCAAAGTCCCCGCCCATTACATCTAACGCCAGGGTTAGACGATTCAATTGCTTACCTCAAAGGAGACAACAGTAATCTGAAATTACTTATTGATCACTTTACGGCCACGGTAGTAACCGTCGGCGGTTACATGGTGACGCAAATGGGTTTTACCGGTTTCTTTATCAACAGAAACTGCAGCGGTAGTCAACGCATCGTGAGAACGACGCATATCACGACGTGAACGAGATTTTTTATTTTGTTGAACAGCCATTGGCCATACTCCTAAATTATTTTCGCTTTAAATTAGCTAATACAGCGAACGGGTTTGGTTTTTCTGCTTCCGCAGGCAATTCGCCAAAGACCTGTTCAGCCACGGACACTTCACAGTGTTCAGGATCGTGCATTGCCACCAGCGGCAAGGAAAGCATTAATTCATCTTCCACTACGTCGCGTAAATCGATTTCGCCGAATTCATTAAATTCAATCGGCTCATAAATTTCAGGTAACAGCTCTGCTTGATCCATATTAGACACCGGACTGTAGCAAAATTCACTGTCCAATGTCATCGTAAAAGGTTTATCGCAACGTTGACAAATCAACTCCACCTCAACCGTTGCGTGACCTTTCATCACCACCAATCGTTGCGGATCAACTGAGAACGACAATCTAACTTGTGCATTATTCAGCACACGACTTACCGAAGCCTGCAAGCGTTCTAACTGGTTTGGTGCGTAGTAACCTACATAGTCCAACCGACGTTGAGCGTCTTTGACCGGATCGACAGTCAGGGGAAGTTTAACCTTTTGCATAGGGTGCGCATATTAACTGTACAGACCAAAATAGTCAAAAGGAATTATGCATTTTTTGCCAAGTTTTTTTCAGCCTTCGGACCGCACTTGCTGAATTTTGATTAACGCACTTAACTTTAGCTTCGTGCGCAAACTTGCTATACTGCTTCGCTTATTCATGATGTCATTATAAAAGGGTTTAATTTATGACAACTCAAGTTTCACAAAACCGCTATTGGCAACATTTGAAAGTGGCATTTCAATATTTAGTGCCGCAATTTGCCCTGACCCGTTTGGCGGGCTGGTTTGCCGAAAAACAGTGGGGGAGCGTGACCCACTTGGCGATCAAGGCGTTTAGTGCCAAGTATAAGATTAACTTACAGGAAGCGGAAAAATCCGAGCCGAAGCAATATGCTTCGTTTAACGAATTTTTTATCCGCCGCTTAAAAGCCGACGCGCGCCCGATTGACGGCAACCCAAGTGCGGTTTGCTTGCCGGCGGACGGGCGAATCAGCGAATTGGGCGAGATCGTCAACGGGCAATTATTCCAAGCCAAAGGGCATTTTTTCAGCTTAACCGATTTGTTGGCGCAGGACGAAACATTAGTGCCGTTATTTGAAAACGGCAAATTCATCACCACTTATTTGTCACCGCGTGATTATCACCGCGTGCATATGCCGTGTGACGGTGTGTTGCGCAAAATGGTGTACGTGCCGGGCGATCTGTTTTCGGTCAATCCGTTTTTGGCGCGGCATATTCCGAACCTGTTTGCGCGCAACGAGCGCGTGATCTGCTATTTTGATACCCCGTTCGGGGCGATGGTGCAGATTTTGGTCGGCGCAACCATCACCGCCAGTATCAGCACGCTGTGGGCCGGGATTATCAATCCGCCGCGCGCAGGCAAAATCCAAAGCTGGGAATATCCAAGCGAAGGGCAAAGTGCGGTTCGGTTGAAAAAAGGCGAGGAAATGGGCGCATTCCGTTTGGGTTCGACCGTGATTAACCTGTTCCAAGCGGACAAACTGGATTTTTTAACCGAATTACAAGCCGGAAGTGCGGTACAAATGGGCGCCGCGATGTCTGTGGCTACGCCGTCGCAGACCACGCAAGCTGTAATTTAAACTACTTTGACTAACAAAAGGAAAACAACACAATGAGCGAACAATTTTTTGCAGCGGTACAACTGGACAGCACCGAACAACAAGGCAGCTACGGTATCGGTTTACAAATGGGACAACAACTGTTGCAAAGCGGTTTACATATCAGTGTCGAAGCGGTTGCCAAAGGCATTTACGACGCGCTGCAACAAAATGCACCGGCGGTTGATCTGCAAGCGGTGAGTGCGGCGTTACAACAAATGCAACAGCAAGCGGAAGAATTACAACGGGCGCAATTCAAAGAAATCGAACAGGCTGGTAATGAATTCTTAGCCGAAAATAAAAAAATGGCGGGCGTGAAAGAAACCGAAAGCGGCTTGCAATATGAAGTGTTGGTCGAAGGCAACGGCGCAGTGCCAAGCCGCCAAGACAAAGTGCGGGTGCATTACACCGGCAGCCTGATTGACGGCACGGTGTTTGACAGCTCGGTGCAACGCGGACAACCGGCGGAATTCCCGGTCAGCGGTGTGATCAGCGGCTGGGTTGAAGCTTTATCTATGATGCCGATCGGTTCGAAATGGCGCTTAACCATTCCTCAGCACTTGGCTTACGGCGAACGCGGCGCAGGCGCTTCGATTCCACCGTTCAGTACCTTGATCTTTGAAGTGGAATTGTTGGATATTCTATAATTATTTTCATTTTATAAAGAACGGAGCTTGATTGCTCCGTTTTTTATTTTTGCTGGAAAAATAGCTATAAATACAGCGATTGGGTGATATTTAAAGCATATTTTCCTTTCCTTTCCTTTGGGAAAAGCATATTATGATTTTAGCTTGGCTGAAAAATCGTTATTCCGAATAATGGCATGTTCCATTTCATCTATCACTTATAAGCAGAAAAAGGAGTGTTAACCATGTTTAACCATGATACTTTTTACTGGATTAATCAGATTGAAAAAGCGTCTGTGTTAATGACCTTGCAGGAAGGAATCATAACGAAAGAGGTTGCGCAAAAGGTTGCTTCCGCAATTCAACGCTTATCGAACAGTTCTCGGCGTCCGAATGATTATCATGAAATTCAACCGATGTTATTCGAATTAACCGGGTTGGAAGGCTCGATGATTCATGTCGGGCGAAGCTGGCAAGATATGCTCGCGACAATTCACCGCTTATTAGTACGCGATCGATTCCTTTACCTCTATTATTTATCTTTAGAAACCAGAAAGCGCTTGGTGAAAATAGCGGATAATAACGCGGATACTATTGTGCCGTCTTATACTTATGGTGTACAGGCGCAGCCGGTAACCTTAGGGCATCTGTTTTTAGGTTATGAGGCAACGCTTGCGCGTTCGACAGATAGACTCTGTAGCTATTTTGTACGATTGAATAAATGTCCGCTAGGTGCGGCGGCATTGGCAACATCGAGTTTTCCGATTAATCGGGCTTCACTCGCTGATTTTTTAGGCTTTGAAGGTTATGTTGAAAATGCGTTTGATGCCGCACAACTATCACTGATTGATGTCGGGGTCGAAGCGGCTTATATTTCCTCCTTGGTTGCGTTATCAATCGGCACGTTCATTCAGGATCTCCATATTCAATTCCACCATACTCGCCCATGGTTGCTACTGGAAACCGAATCGCTGAACAGCCCGAGTACATTAATGCCGCAAAAACGCAATCCTTCGTCATTAGATAAAGTGCGGTTGCTGGCGAGTCAAGTGACAGGGGACGCATTTCGCTCCTGTATCTCTTCACATAATGTGAATTCGGGCTTAACAGATTATAAAAATGCGGAAATCTCGGAAACATTAGAGCGGGCTTGCTTAATGTTAAAAGACGTTAATGCCATTTTAGACGGCTTAACGGTGGATAAAGAGGCTGCTTTAGCGCAAGTGAATGCGGATTATTCGACAACCACAGAGCTTGCCAATTCCCTCCAACGTCAAGCCGGAATACCCTTTAAAATCGCACATGAATTTGCTTCGAGATTGACGAAATACGGCAGACAGCACCAATTAGCGCCTAAACAGTTGCCGTTTGACGCGGCGGTCGCTATTTTTGACGATGTTATGTTGGAGATGGCGAAAGAAAAAATGGAATTCCCACTTTCGAAAGAGGCGTTTTTTAAACACTTGGATCCGGCAAATATGATCGAGAGTTATTTGACATTGGGCGGCACAAATCCATCAGAAGTTCAGCGAATTTCTAAGAAGGTAACGGCGAATTTACAAGCGCATGAAGCTTGGTTGTACCGTATTCAACAAAATCTTCAGAAGGCTGATGAACGTTTAACGGAAATGTTTGAAGACCTTATTCGACAATGATGTTCTGATAACTTCGGCATGTATTTTTAAAACGGAAAACAGCAATGTTTTCCGTTTTTTTCTGTGCTCGTTAGCCAAATGTTATTAGAATGGAGATATTCTGCAATCAAGATGTATCTTCTACTTAAAAATAGTGAGCTAAATCAAAACTTCACTCTTTTACACTTGTTTGCGAATCGGGATTTCGTATCATATTCTCCGATTATTCATTTTTTTACAAAGGAAAATATATGCTGTATTTGGAGTTTTTATTTCTCTTAATCATGCTCTATATCGGTAGCCGCTTCGGCGGGGTTGGTTTAGGGGTGGTTTCCGGGATTGGTTTGTTGATCGAAGTGTTTGTGCTGCGTATGCCGCCGTCTTCGCCCCCGATTGACGTTATGCTGATCATTATTGCAGTGGTCACCTGCGCTGCGATTTTGGAAGCGGCGGGCGGTTTAAAATATATGCTGCAAATCGCGGAAAAAATCTTGCGCCGTAATCCGAAAATGGTGACATTCTTGGGACCGCTGGTGACTTACATCATGACCTTGATGTTGGGAACCGGACACGCGGTGTACACCATTATGCCGATTATCGGTGACGTTTCGCTGAAAAACGGCATTCGTCCGGAACGCCCGATGGCGGCAGCTTCGGTCGCTTCTCAATTAGGGATTACCGGCAGCCCGATTTCTGCGGCGGTGGTTTACTATTTGACCCAAATCGTCGAATTACCGGGTTATGAACACGTGACTTTATTGAGCATTGTCGCCGTGACTATTCCGGCAACCTTAGCCGGGGTGATCATGATGTCATTGTACAGCTTGCGTCGCGGTAAAGAGTTGAAAGACGATCCGGAATATCAACGCCGTTTAAAAGATCCGGTGTGGAGCGATCGCATTGCCAATACCACCAGCACCACGTTAAACGAAGTGTTGCCAAGTTCTGCCCGTAACGCCGTTTTACTGTTTATCTTGGCATTGGCAATTATTGTGGTAGTGGCGATCTTCCCTGAAGTCAGAACCATCGGCGAAGGTAAAAAAGCGATTTCCATGGGGATTATCATTCAGATGATGATGTTGGCGTTCGGCGGTATTATCCTGATCTCAACCAAAACCAATCCGCAAACCGTGCCGAACGGGGTGGTGTTTAAATCCGGCATGGTGGCGATGATAGCCATCTTCGGGATTGCGTGGATGAGCGATACGTACTTCCAATATGCAATGCCGTCATTTAAAGCCGGCGTGACCGAAATGGTGGAAGCCTATCCGTGGACCTTTGCTTTCGCGTTGTTTGCGGTTTCGGTGGTGATCAACAGCCAAGCGGCAACCGGACGTATGATGTTGCCGGTCGGTCTTGCCATCGGCTTGCCGGCACCGTTGCTTATCGGTTTATTACCGGCAACCTACGGCTACTTCTTTATCCCGAATTATCCGTCAGACATCGCCACCGTGAACTTCGACGTAACCGGCACCACCAAAATCGGCAAATACTACTTCAACCACAGCTTTATGATTCCGGGGATTATCGGGGTGGTAACAGCTTGTTTTGTCGGTTACACCTTGGCTTACGCGATTATCTAACGTTAAATTCCGTTCGAATCGAATACAAAGTGCGGTTTTCTTGATAGGAAAACCGCATTTTTTGGAGATTGAAAAATTGATTTAAGCAACGTGGTGGTAGTTATGGGTTAAATCCCCACATCCGGCAAGCAGTCCTTCAACTGAAATATCTTCATCAAGTTGTTCCCAGTGAATGCCGCGTTTACTGAGTTCGTAGTTTTTGAGTTCCGATTTATCCGCATTCAGTAATTTAGGAAACCAGACTAAAGGCACGCCAATTGTTCTGGCATCACTCAATTCAACCCACATAGTGTCATCGTCAAATTTGATATTTTTAGCCGAAATAGCCATTCCATGCCTCCAGTAATATAAGTGAATTTTCATGAATACATTGGGATAATTCTTTGAGTTCTTTTGCGCTAAATCCGTCATTTTGAGCCAATGATATTTGTGGCTCTAACCAAAACTTAGCCTCCGATTCAGCATTTCTGACATGAATATGTGCAGGTTATCTTGGATTTCCCTCATTAGAATAAAAGAAAAATTTATATCCTTTAAAGCGTAATATGACAGGCATTCAATATTCCTTCAACTAAAAATCAACACATCATTCGGCATTTGTTTGATTTTTTGCGGCAGATCGCCTTCTAAGCCTAACGCTTGCGCCATTAGGCGATCTTTGATCAGCGGCAGGTGGTCGGTCAGATTCATGCCGATACCGCGCACCAGTTTCTTCAGCGGATTAGGGTCGTTAAACAGCGATTTAAAGCCCTGCATGGCGGCGAGCATTTTGACCGCTTCGCTTTTGCGCCAGCGTTCATAGTGGCGCAAGTGGCGCAGTTCGCCGATGTCCATGCCGTGTAGCAGATTTTTTTCAATTTCTTGCGCCAATGCCATCGCGTCCATAAAACCGAGATTCACTCCGAGACCGGCGAGGGGGTGAATGGTATGGGCGGCATCGCCGACCAAGGCAATCCGCTGTTTGACAAAGTCGCGCGCATAGCGGGCGGTGAGCGGAATGGTTTGGCGTTTGCCGACCACGCGGCACAAGCCTAAGCGGTTATCAAAGGCAATGTTAAGCGCTTTATTAAATGCCTCGTCGTCCATCTTCAGGTGCTGTGCCGCCAGCTCAGGCGGTTGTGACCAGACAATCGAACACAAGTGCGGTTGCTGTAACGGTAAAAATGCCAAAATGCTGTCAGCGCTGAAAATTTGGCGCGCAGTGTGCAAGTGCGGTTCGGCGGTTTCCACATTGCAGACCAACGCGTGGTGTCCGTAATCACGGAAATTCAGCGGAATATCCGCTTGTTGCCGCAGCCAAGAATTCGCACCGTCCGCACCGACCAACAGTTTCGCCATCAGCAATGCGCCGTCATCGAGGGTCAGCACCGCACATTGCGCATGACAAACCGCACTTTTCGGTTTGGCGCTGATGATTTCCACATTGGCTTGCTGTGCGACTTTTTGCCAAAGTTGATAACGAATCAGGCTGTTTTCGACGATATAGCCCAGTTGATCCAAGCCGAGCGAACGGCAATCGAAACCGATTTTGGCAAAGCTGTCTTTTTCCCATACTTCCATGTGTTGATAAGCACAACTGCGCCCTTGCTTTAACGCTTGCCATACCCCGAATTGTTGCAACATTTTCTGCGTGGAGAGGGTGAGTGCGCTGACCCGATTGCCGATTTCGCCAATCGATTGTTCCGTCGGCGGATGGGCTTCCACAAGCGTGATGTGACACGGACTGTCGGCGAGTGCCGCCGCAACCGCCAAGCCGACCATGCCGCCGCCGATAATGATAATATCCGTACTTTTCATATAAGGTCTATCGCTCCGTGTTTTGTAACCTAAGCGGTTGTGCTTGAAATATAAACTACACCCAACCCAATGTCGGTTTAATAAATTGTTGTCGCAGAGCGAGGCTGTGCGACAAGCCCAATAAACCCAAATTACGCCCGATTTGCATTGGCAGCAAGTCATTGGCGAAGGTATTGACTAAGCCGTCGGTCAAATTGATGATGTTATGCTGATCCGCTTGTCGCCGTTGCCGATACCTTTGCAAAACCGCACTTTCGCCCAAATCCTGCCCTTGCCGTGCCGCTTCAATCAGCACCTTGGCGAGATCCGCCACATCACGCAAGCCCAAATTAAAGCCCTGTCCGGCAATCGGGTGCAAGGTTTGCGCCGCATTGCCGATTACTGCCAAACGGTGATGAATTGCACGCTCGGCTTGCTGTAACGCCAATGGATACGCCACGCGTTTGCCGACTTGTTCAAACCGCCCCAAGCGCCAGCCGAATTGCCGTTGCAGGCGTTGCAGAAATGCCTGATCATCCAATACCATTACATCATCCGCCTGTTTGAGGCACCATACCAGCGATAGCCGATCGTTTTTCAGCGGTAACAGGGCGAGCGGTCCTTGTGCGGTGAAGCGCTCAAAGGCACGTCCGTGATGGGCTTGCGTGCTTTTGACATTGGCGATGACCGCACTTTGCTGATAGTCGTTTAAGATCTGATACTGAATACCGCACTGTTTGGCAACTGCCGACTGTGTGCCGTCGGCGGCGATTAAAAGTGGGGTTTCAAGGTGTTGGTGATTGCTTAAACGTAAGTTGACTTTTTCTGTCGAACGTTCAATCTGCGTCACGGTGCAGGGGGCGAGATAGTCGATATTCGCTTGTTGTGCGATTGCTTTTAACAACACTGCGCCGACTGCCGACAGTTCAACCACCGCGCCTAAACGGCTGAGATTGAGTTCTTGCGCCGACAGATCGACCAAACCGGCATGTCCGCAATCGGAGATATGAATTTGCCGGATATCTTCCGCCAACGGGGCGATGTTTTGCCATAGACTCGTATTCGTATCAACACGGATTTGTTGCAGTGTTTGGCAACTGCCATGGGACAGCGCGATACTGCGCGCGTCAAAACCGCACTTTTGTTGATGTCGATTGGCGGCTTGCGGCGGATTTTTTTCGATAATCGCAAGGCGTAATTCAGGCAAGCCTTGCGCCAACGCCAAGGCAAGACAACAGCCGCTCATTGCGCCGCCGACGATCACCACATCATACTGTTGTGCTTGCATTGCGATTTCCCCTATTTTTATTGCGTCTCTTTTTGCATTAAAATTTCGATTTCATCGATCTCTTTCGGCACGGCACTGGTCAGCACTTTGTTGCCGTATTCGGTGATTAGAATATTATCTTCAATCCGCACGCCGATACCTTGATATTGCGCCGGAATCTGGCTGTTGCGGCTTAAATACAGCCCCGGTTCGACGGTCAAAACCATGCCGGCCTCTAAGGTGCGGTTGCGGTTTTCGCCGTAATCACCGACATCATGCACGTCCAAACCGAGCCAATGCCCCAAACCGTGCATATAAAACGGCAGGTAGGCTTTTTGTTCGATTAATTCCTCGACTTCGCCGTGCAAAATGCCCAGGTTGGCCAAGCCGGCGACTTTGATTTTCAGCACTTCTTGATTGACCGCATAAATGCTTGCTCCCGGCACTAACAGCTCAAGCGCGCGTTTTTGCGCCTGTAGCACAATCTCATACACCGCCCGTTGCGCCGGGCTGAATTGCCCGTTGACCGGAAAAGTGCGGGTAATATCGCCGGCATACAGCGCAAATTCACAACCGGCATCGATCAGCACCAAATCGCCGTCTTGCAGCAGTTGATTGTTTTCGGTGTAGTGCAAAATACAGGCGTTTTCGCCACCGGCGATAATACTGTTATAGGAAGCAAAACGTGCGCCGTGACGGTTAAACTCGTGTAGGATTTCGCTTTCCAATTCGTATTCGTAGCGATTCGGACGCAGTTGTTGCAGCGCGCGCAGGTGTGCCAAAGCGGAAATTTGCCCGGCTTGCTGCAATAACGCCACTTCGTGTTCCGATTTAAACAGGCGCATTTCGTCGAGCAACGGTCGCCAGTCAATCTGTTGGAGCGGTGCGCGCAAGCCTTGGCGTTGATGTTCGCGCGCATAACGCAGGCTGTGTTTCACCGCGTCATCGCCCCAAGGTTGCAGATCGTCGGCGTGATAAAGTGCGGTTAGTCCGTTGAGTAATTTAGGCAGTTCCGTTTGTAAGCTTTCAATCGAATAAGCAGAATCGACATTAAGTGCGGTCGGCGCACGTTCCACGCCCAAACGCCGTCCGTTCCAGGTTTCCAGCAACGGATCAGACGGGCGCAGGAAAACCGCACTTTCGCTTTTGCCGTTTTGTTTGCGTAATAACAGCACCGAATCCGGCTCGTTGAAACCGGTCAGATACCAAAAATAACTGTCTTGGCGGAACGGATAATGGCTATCGGCGTTACGCTGTTTTTCCTGTGCCGCAAACACAAGCAAGGCGCTGTTGTCAGGCAATTGCGCCACTAAACGTTGACGGCGTTGCAAAAATTCGCTCGGCGGCAGTTCGGCTAGATAAGTTAAGTCCATATTGTTACCGCACTTTTAGTGTAATGTCGGGGATTGTTTTTCGATTGCTGTTTTTTGATGGGTAAATTCCGTATAGAAAAAGAGCGCGACCGCACGCACATATTCGCTGATTTCGGTCAGGGCACTGTCTAATTCTTCCGGCAGATCCTTTTCATCATAGCCGAGATTGGCAATATCATTCAGATCGTGTAGGGCTTCAACGATCTCTTCGTCCAGTTGATCCAAGTGCGGTTGTGCCAGTGCGGTGCCCAATAAGAAATGGCTGACCCATTCGGACAATGAATCGGCATGACGGAATAGATCGCTTTCATCTAACAGAAGCTCAAATGAAAAACTGTTTTCTTCGCCGAGTTGGGCGCTGATCTCATCCCGCAAGGCTTCGACTTTGTGTAATAAGGCGGTGGGATAGGCATTTCCGTTGTTGGTGAATTGATATACCAAGGTTTTCCAGCTGTCGTCTTGCAATCCGCCACAGGATATGCCGCTGAGGAAGCCGTGTAATTCGGCGGCATTCATGCCGATTTGGTATGATTGCAATAATTGGTCGAGTTGTTGATAGGTTAAGCTTGTGGTTGTCATAATTGTTTCCCCGTTAATTTACGTTTTATTTTAGCATTCAAAGCTAATGACGACCAATAAAACAATCTTTGTCTATGGTGAAAATCGCAGACTGTGGCATAATAATCGTTACTTTTTAGAAAATAGACGATAGATGAATCACGGGGTCAGCAGATGTCTAAAAATATCGAACTCCATATTTTTGGTCAGGTTTTACGATTAAATTGTCCGGAAGAACAACAAGAGGCGTTGCGGGCGGCGGCTGTTCAGCTGGAACAGCGGGTCGGCGAATTAAAAGAACGCACCGGTATTTTGCAACTGGACCGCATTCTGTCGATTGTGGCGCTGAATTTGACTTTTGAATTACAGCAGGAAAAACAAAAAAGCGTACAACAAGACGGTCTGCTTACACGGATTCAACAACTTGACGCCTCTTTGAGCGATGTATTGGCAACAACGCGTTTGTAGATGGTAAATATTCGCCGAATAGTCGCAAAAATGTGCGGGCGGACACATTATCACGTTGTAACACTGGTACTTTTTGTTGAATTAGGCTAGTATTTAAATAATAAATTTCCTGGGGTGTGCGTCAGCGGATTAAGTCCCTGAGCCGATACTTTAAACTTTTAGAGTCGGTCCCCCACTGTCGGTGTGCAAGCTCGGCTCGATCGAGAAGCCTGAAGACGGTATGACTGGCTCCCTTGAACCGTAGGGTTCAAGGACCGATTATTCGCAACGGCACTCCGGGTTCCTTTCTTTCGTCAAATCGGCCGAATGATTTGACGCAACCTGTCAACGCACAGATGACAACATTGCACAGATAACATTGTACAGATGACAAGACCGCACTTATGACAACATCCCCACCGTCGATCGCCGAACAACGCCAAGCCTTGCGCCGACACATGCGTCAGCAACGTTCGCAGCTCAGCCAAGAACAGCAACAACAGGCAGAACGGCGTATTTGCCGACAAGCGTTGGCATTGATTGAACAGCGCGGGGCGCAAACCATTGCCTTGTATCTCGCTTGTAACGGCGAAATCTCGACCGCACTTTTGATTGAAAGGCTATGGCAGCAAGGAAAAACGGTGTGTTTGCCGCGTTTGCACCCGTTTGTCAGCGGACATTTACTGTTTTTCCGCTATCAGCCGGATACCCGACTAAAAGCAAACGCGTTTGCCATCCCGGAACCGCACTTGGATATTACCGCACTGGTGCCGCAATCCGAATTGGATATGGTATTTACGCCGTTGGTGGCGTTTGATCGACAGGGTAACCGTTTAGGCATGGGCGGCGGTTTCTATGACCGCACTTTGCAACATTGGCAACGGAAACGCTTTATTCCGGTCGGCTTGGCACACCAATGCCAACAAGTTGAACAACTGCCGGTTGAACATTGGGATGTGCCGTTGGCGCAGATTTTGGCGGGATGATTGATTCCTCAACTCACTAACGCCGAAAATTCCGCTTCCGATAACACCCGAACCCCCAATTCTTGCGCTTTGCTCAGTTTGGAACCGGCTTTTTCGCCGGCGATCAGGTAATCGGTTTTCGAGGAAACGCTGCCGCTGACTTTGCAGCCGAGCTGTTGCAAATAGGCTTTTGCCTGATCGCGGTTCATTTGGGTTAAGGTGCCGGTGAGTACCACATTTTTACCCTTCAACGGGTTATCGCCAATCTCTTTTTCTTCGATGGCGTCCCAATGCACGCCTTGTGCCAGCAAATCTTCGACCACGCTGACATTGTGCGCTTCTTGCCAGAACAGGTAAATCCGCATTGCCACTACGTCGCCGACATCCTGCACTGCTTTTAACTGTTCTTGATCAGCAACGCGGATTGCCTCTAACGTTTTAAAATGGTTGGCGAGATTTTGTGCGGTGGCTTCGCCGACATCGCGAATGCCGAGGGCGAAAATAAACCGTGCCAGCGTGGTTTTTTTCGCTTTTTCCAGGCTGTTCAGCGCATTTTGTGCCGATTTCTCGCCCATACGTTCCAAACGCATAAGCGTGATTTTATCCAGACGGAACAGATCGGCAGGGGTGTGCAGCAATTCGCGATCAACTAATTGTTCGATCAGTTTGTCGCCCACACCGTCAATGTCCAACGCTTTGCGCGAGACAAAATGTTTCAAGGCTTCTTTGCGCTGTGCGTCGCAGAATAAACCGCCGGTGCAACGTGCCACCGCTTCGCCGTCAATCCGCACGATCGCCGAGCCGCACACCGGGCAGTGCTGCGGGAAGTGAATCGGCTGTGCATTGGCAGGACGGCGCGCTAATAAAACGCCGGTAATTTGCGGAATCACATCCCCGGCGCGGCGGATAATCACGGTATCGCCAATCGCGATCCCGAGACGTGCGATTTCATCACCGTTATGCAGGGTGGCATTGCTGACGGTGACGCCGGCGACAAAGACGGGCTCGAGTTTTGCCACCGGCGTAATCGCGCCGGTGCGCCCGACCTGAAATTCCACGCTGTTCAGCACGGTTAATTGTTCCTGTGCAGGAAACTTATAGGCAATCGCCCAGCGTGGCGCGCGGGCAACAAAGCCGAGCTGTGTTTGCAGCGCAATCTCATTGACTTTCAATACCGTGCCGTCAATGTCGTAACCCAGTTGCTCACGTTTTGCGCCCATTTGTTGGTAATATTGCAATACTTCGGCTTCGCCTCGGCACAGGCGGATTTCCTTATTAATCGGCAGCCCGATAGATTGCAGCCATTGCAGGCGTTCGTAATGAGTAGCAGGTAATTGCACCCCTTCGGAAATGCCGATACTGTACGCGTTTAAACTTAACTGGCGTTGACGGGTGATTTTCGGATCCAGCTGACGCAATGAGCCGGCAGCGGCATTGCGCGGATTGGCAAAGGTTTTTTGCCCGTGTTGCAACGAATCTTGGTTCAGGCGTTCAAATGCCGCATGCGGCATAAATACTTCGCCGCGCACTTCCAGACGCGCCGGCGGATGTGCCGTTAACAACTGTAATGGAATATTGCGGATGGTGCGGATGTTATTGGTAATATCTTCGCCGGTGGTGCCGTCGCCACGGGTTGAGGCTTGGCTTAGTACGCCGTTGACATACAAAATACTGACGGCTAAACCGTCCAGCTTCGGCTCACAACAAAAGGTGAGTTCATCTGAATTGCCCAATCGCTCTTGAATCCGCTTAGTGAAGGCAAAAAAATCGTCGTCGGAAAAGGCGTTATCCAGCGAGAGCATTGGCAGTTCATGGGTAATCTGGCGAAAGCCGGCTAGCGGCTTCGCCCCGACCCGTTGTGTCGGCGAATCGGCAGTGATCAATTCGGGATGATCCGCTTCCAACTGTTTCAGTTGATTCATTAAGCGATCATATTCGCCGTCGGGAATTTGCGGTTGATCCAACACATGATAAAGGTATTCATGTTGACGGAGTTGTCGACGAAGTTGTTCAATTTGCTCGGAAACGGTTTGTGTATTCATGGTGTTGTTATATCTAAATAAAGACCGCACTTTTAACGAAAAGTGCGGTTGATATGTGGCGGTTATACCTAAGTGATCAATTAATCAAACTCAAGTAGTGATTTTTTGAGCTTTCGTCAAACGGTTGGCGCTTGTCGTTGAGTACTTGTCCGCCCAATTGTTGCGCCAATGTTTGCGCGGCGCGTAATAATAAGCGGAAGTTTGCCAAATCGCTGCCCGGTGACGGCAGGTGCATAAATAAGACTAAACCGGCGGTGCGGAAATCGGCAAGGTTATCCAAATCAAAAATCCCCGGATTCATCATATTGGCGGCACTGAACAGAATCGGCGAATTGCCGTCCAAATCAAGATGGCGGTGATACAGTTGGTGCTGCCCGAACAGGAAGCCGAGGCTTTCCAGCGATTGTACCACTTGCGTGCCTTGGAAACCTTGGGCGCCGGGGGCAACCACATACAGTATTAAGCGGGCGGGTTTTTCAGCGACAGGCGCTGCCGGTGCGGCTTCTTGAGGTTGTTCTGCATGGCTTGTTTCGCCCGCAACGGCTTCGTTTGGCACAGCAACCGGTTGCGGATTCAACCGGGCACGCACGCTTTCGGCGGCACTGGTCGGATTGATTGGCGCAGTATCGACAATCGGTTCGGTAATGTTGATTTTATTTTGCTGTGTCATCTTCGCCAGTTCTTCGCGCAAAATCGTGGAGGAGGTGTTAATGCCTTCTTCGCTGTCGATTTCTTGTTCTAAGTCGGCAATGGTGCGATTCAGCAGCGAAGAACGGGAAAGCGATTCGGCGTTGCTGCTTTGTGTTGTCGCAACCGCACTTGCAACCGCTTGCGTTGCTTGCGGCAAGGTAATCCGAATCTTGCTGACCGCCTGTTCAACCGAAACCGGCGCTTGTGCTGTTTCCTGTCTGGCTTGCTGCGGTGCTTCGTATGCCGCTTGTGTCGAATACTCGGTGTTGGCTGCCGTGGTGCTTGTTTCCGGCGTGGTATAGCCATGCTCGCCGGCATTCGCGGCTTGCGGATGGCGATCCGGCAGATCCTGCCCTTCGGTGCGGGAATCGTAGGTGAAGGTGTTCGCGGATTTAAACAGTTGTGATTTTTCCCGACGGCTCGACCACAGTCCGTGAGCGACGAGAATCACCAAAATAAGTACGATGAGAATGATTAAAATAATATGTGAATCCATTATGAACCTATTCTTTTTTAACGTTGTTCAGGGTACATACACACTGGCGAACATCGAATGAAACCAATAACGCCCACAACCACAACCAGAGATCGGTTTTGGTAGCTTATCATATTTTTTCCGTAACAGGGTAGGGGCTGTTGCGCTTTGTTTCTATTTGCTTTCGCCCAGACAGTCACTTATAGTGGGCGACAGTTAACTGAATAAGGGAAGGAAACATGTATCAATCCGAATTCAAACAAGGTTTGGAATATTTCTTACGCGGCTGGCATTTGATCACCCAACCGGGATTACGCCGTTTTGTCATCATGCCGATTTTAATCAATATTGTGCTGTTAGTGTTGGTGTTTTGGGTGATGTTAGGGCAAATCGGCAGCTTGGCGGCGTGGACGGTCAGTTTTGTGCCGGCGTGGCTCGACTGGCTGGGTTATATTATTTATGCTTTGGCGATTGTCACGGTGTTGTTGGTTTTTTTCTTTATTTTCAATCTGCTTGCCGGCTTTATCGCCGCGCCGTTCAATGGCATTTTGGCGGAGAAAGTGGAACGGATGCTGACCGGACAAGCGCTGGATGACATGGGCATGTTGGATTTGGCAAAAGATACGCCGCGTATTTTATTGCGCGAGTGGCAAAAATTTGCCTATTCCTTTCCGAAATTTATCGGCTTATTTATTCTCAGCTTCGTGCCGGGTATCGGGCAAACCTTGGTTCCGCCGCTGTTTTTCTTATACGGTGCTTGGATGGCGGCGATTCAATATGGTGATTATCCGTTTGACAATCATAAAATCCCGTTTAAGCAAATGCGCTACCAACTGGCGGAAAAACGCAGCCTAAACCTGACATTCGGCGGCTTGGTCTCGATCTGTACCTTTATTCCGTTTCTGAATTTTATTATTATTCCGGTGGCGGTGTGCGGCGCGACCGCACTTTGGGTCGAGCATTACCGGGTGGTGTCGAATGCGGATTTCCGCCGGACAAGTGGCCGCACCGAGGTGGCAACCCGCACACCGACCGATTTAATTCCGTAAGATGAAATAACCATAGGTTATAACGTATAACAACAAACCATTATTGTTTTATTAGAAAAGCGATTATGCTCTGCTCATGGCTTCAAAAGCGACCCATATATCGATGACAACAAGAGGTTACTATGACAATTTTTGCAGATAATTCACAAACCATTGGCAACACGCCGTTAGTCCGTTTAAAACATTTTGGCAATAACGGCAATGTGTTGGCGAAGATCGAATCACGCAACCCGAGTTTCAGCGTAAAATGCCGTATCGGTGCCAATATGGTGTGGCAGGCGGAAAAAGACGGCACCCTGACCAAAGACAAAGAAATTGTCGATGCGACCAGCGGCAACACCGGAATCGCGTTAGCCTATGTCGCGGCGGCACGCGGTTATAAAATCACCCTAACCATGCCGGAAACCATGAGCTTGGAGCGTAAACGGCTGTTGAAAGGTTTGGGGGTCAACTTGGTGTTGACCGAAGGCGCCAAAGGCATGAAAGGCGCGATTGCCAAAGCCGAAGAAATTGCGGCTTCCGATCCGAACCGCTATATCATTTTAAAACAGTTTGAAAACCCGGCAAACCCGGCAATTCACCAACAAACCACCGGTCCTGAAATTTGGAATGATACCGCAGGTAAAGTCGATGTATTGGTTGCCGGCGTCGGCACCGGTGGTACGATTACCGGTGTCAGCCGTGCGATCAAACAGGATTTTGGCAAAGCGATCACCTCGATTGCGGTTGAGCCCGCCGAATCGCCGGTGATCACCCAAACCCGCAACGGCGAAGAGGTCAAGCCGGGTCCGCATAAAATTCAAGGCATTGGTGCCGGGTTTATTCCGAAAAATTTGGACTTGTCCTTAATTGACCGGGTGGAAACGGTGGACAGCGATACTGCGATTGCGACCGCGCGCCGTTTGCTGGCGGAAGAGGGCATTCTGGGCGGCATTTCTTCCGGTGCTGCGGTTGCGGCGGCGGACAGAATCGCCAAATTGCCGGAATTTACCGACAAATTAGTGGTGGTGATTCTGCCTTCAGCCTCTGAACGTTACCTCAGCACCGCACTCTTTGACGGAATTGATGTGTAATAAGAAATAACCATACATAAATTGATATTTAATTTATACCTAAAAGTAAGTATAATTTGATCCCTGAGTGGAATGCTCAGGGATTTTTTGTTTTTTATTTTATTCATTTGGAGTCTTGAATAGCAATAAAAAGAGAAAAAACGTTATTACTTTGGCACGTAATAATAAAAGTAGGCTTAGCCTGTACTATATTTAGGAGTTATCACATCATGTCAATAGGGTTGTTTGAACAAACTGATCCGGCACGCCGCCGTTATGGCTTAGCGGTATTTATCGGGATTATCGCCGGGATTATTTCTGCTTTCGTAAAATGGGGCGCCGAGCACCCGTTCCCACCGCGCAGTCCGTTAGATCTGTTCGCCGCCGCGTGTAAAGATCCGTCACAGGCATTGGACGTTTGTTCGCGTGCGTTTTTGAATCCGCCACACGTTTTCCTGCGCGATTATATCGGTATTGATCCGACCGAAGCCGCGTTTACCTTTGCCGATCACGCATTTAACTGGATTGGCGTCACCCATATGATTTTCTCATTGGTGTTCGCGATCGGTTACTGTATCGTTGCCGAGCGCTTCCCGAAAATCAAATTCTGGCAAGGTATCGGCGCCGGTATTCTGGCGAATATTGCCGTGCATTACATCACTTTCCCGATGTTGGGCTTAACCCCGCCGGTTTCCGAGTGGCCTCTGTACGAACACATTTCCGAGTTAGTCGGGCACATCTTCTGGTTCTGGACTATCGAGGTGATCCGCCGTGATCTGCGCAACCGCATTACTCACGAACCGGATGCGGAAGTGCCGTTGAACGCGCCGTTCCGTTAATCTTAGTTAATGCACAAAAGTAAAAAATCCGAGCCTTGGCTCGGATTTTTTTATCTCTTTTATTTACGAATTTAATCCCACCAACGTCATCAACCGCACTTTATCCTCTAAACTCAAAGTGCGGTATTCGCCGTTGGCTAATCCTTGTAAAGTCAATCCGGCGGTTGCGGCACGGATTAAGCGCAAGGTGGGGAAGCCGATATGGGCGGTCATACGTCGCACTTGGCGGTTACGCCCTTCGTGGATTTGGATTTCCAGCCAAGCGGTCGGGATATTTTTACGCGTGCGAATCGGTGGATTGCGTTGCCACAAATCAGCCGGTTCAGGGATTAACCGCACTTTAGCCGGTAAGGTTTTGCCATCATTTAAGATGACGCCGCTACGCAGCGCGGCAAGTGCGGTTTCATCGGGAACGCCTTCCACTTGCGCCCAATAGGTTTTCACCGTTTTAAATTTCGGATCGGTCAGACGGTGTTGCAATTGTCCATTATTGGTGAGCAGTAGCAAACCTTCGCTGTCGCGATCCAAGCGCCCGACCGGATAGACTTCGGCACGCGGAATGTAGTTTTTCAAGGTGGCGCGTTGTTGCTCATCGCTGAATTGGGTCAGCACATCAAACGGCTTATTCAAGAGTACAATGATGGTGTCTTCAAGGTTGATGGTTTTGCTGCGTTTTGCGTGCAAAAGTGCGGTTCGCTGTATTGAGCGGGGCGATGAATGGCGAAAAGTGCGGTTGCTTGTCTTAGGTTTGCGCATAATGTTAAAAAATTATTAAAAAAATTGTGAAAGTGTGATATGAATAAAAGAAATCCTCAGCGAAAAACTATACTATCCTAATGCTTAACGAGAGTATATTTTTTTAGAGTCTGTGGACTTTATACAACCCAAAACGGAAAAGGAGCAAATATGCAAAGTAAAGTCGTTGTCCCGAATCAAGGTGCTAAAATTACGTTAGAAAATGGTCGGTTGAATGTGCCGAATAATCCGATTATTCCGTTTATCGAGGGCGACGGGATCGGGGTGGATGTCACGCCGGCAATGCGTTTGGTGTTGGATGCCGCGGTGGCAAAAGCCTATAACGGACAGCGTAAAATCGAGTGGATGGAAGTGTATACCGGTGAAAAATCCACCAAAATATACGGCGAAAACGAGTGGTTGCCGCAAGAAACCTTGGATCTGATCAAGGAATACCGCGTGGCAATTAAAGGCCCTTTAACCACGCCAATCGGCGGTGGTATCCGTTCCCTCAACGTGGCGTTGCGCCAACTGTTGGATCTGTATATCTGCTTGCGCCCGGTGCGCTATTATGAAGGCACGCCGAGCCCGTTGAAACACCCGGAATACACCGACATGGTGATTTTCCGTGAAAACTCGGAAGACATTTATGCCGGGGTAGAATGGCAAGCCGGCACGCCGGACGCAGAAAAAGTGATCGAATTTCTGATCAAAGAAATGGGCGTCAACAAAATCCGTTTTACCGAGGATTGCGGAATCGGGATTAAACCGACCTCGAAAGCCGGTACGCAACGCTTAGTCCGCGCCGCAATCCAATATGCGATTGATAATGATCGTGATGTGGTGACGCTGGTGCACAAAGGCAATATCATGAAATTCACCGAAGGCGCATTCAAAAATTGGGGCTATGAAGTCGCGCAAAAAGAGTTTGGTGCGGAACTATTGGACGGCGGCCCGTGGATGAGCTTCAAAAATCCGAAGAGCGGTAAAACCATCACCGTCAATGACGTGATTGCCGACGCATTCCTGCAACAAATTTTGTTACGCCCGAAAGAGTATGATGTGATCGCCACCATGAACCTGAACGGTGACTATATTTCTGACGCGTTGGCAGCGCAAGTGGGCGGAATCGGCATTGCGCCCGGCGCGAATATCGGCGACGAATGCGCGATTTTTGAAGCGACCCACGGCACTGCGCCGAAATACGCCGGGCAGGACAAAGTCAATCCGGGTTCATTGATTTTGAGCGGCGAAATGATGTTGCGCCATTTAGGCTGGATCGAAGCGGCGGATCTGGTGGTGAGCGGCATGGAAAAAGCGATTTCCAACAAAACCGTGACCTACGATTTCGAGCGTTTGATGGACGGTGCGACCTTGCGCAAATGTTCCGAATTTGCACAGGACATTGTGGATAATATGTAATCGACGCGCTTGCAAAAGCCAAAATAAAACCACAACGTGCGAATGTTGTGGTTTTTTATCGTTAATTATAACGAATGAATGAGGTTATAACGGCTGGGTTTCAAACCAGCTTTCCAGAATAATACAGGCGGAGATTGAGTCGATCTTGCCTTTTTCCAAGGCTTTAAAACCGCGGCGGGCGAAGATTTCGGCGCGCGCTTCGACGGTGCTGAGGCGCTCATCGTGCAATTCGACTTGTACCCCGAAGCGTCCGTGAATGCGTTGCGAAAATTTGCGCGCCCGTTGGGTGATGTCTTGCTCGGTGCCATCCATATTCAGCGGCAAGCCGACAATCACGATTTTCGGTTGCCACTCTTGCAGGCATTTTTCAATCAGCGCCCAGTCAGGGACGCCGTCGTTGGCTTTAAACGCGTTCAAGGCTTGTGCCGTGCCGGTGATACTTTGCCCGACGGCACAACCGATACTTTTTACGCCAAAATCGAAGGCAAGTGCGGTAAATCCCATTAGGCGTGCCCTGCGTGCGTGGTTAAATAGGTCGGCTCGAAACCCAAAGTGCGGTTCGCTTCCAACCAGCGATGATCATAAGGCACATCAAACAGCAAATGTTCATTTGATTCCAACACCAACCAGGCATTATCGGCAATTTCCCGTTCCAATTGCTGCGGCTGCCAAGTGCAACAGCCGAGTGCCACCAGATATTTTTCCGGCGCATTGGCACGCCCGACGGTTTGCAGTATGTCCGCCGAAGTGGTCAGCCAAACCTCATCCGACACCGCAAAGCTGTGTTGAAACGGCGGAATACATTTGGTGTGCAGAATAAAACCGCGTTCGACGCCGACCGGTCCGCCGATTAATACCACATCGTCACGGCGGTATTCACGCTGATCAGCAATTAAAAAATTCAGCTTGGCAACGATTTCCGGCACGCTGATATCGGTTGCGCGAGTTAACATGATCCCCATCGAGCCTTCGTCATTGTGTTCACAAATATAAATCAGTGAATTTTTAAAAAACGGGTCATCCATGCCCGGCATTGCCAACAGAAAATGGTCTTGTAATTTCATCATTATCCTCTCCTTTCCTCTGTTTCTTTTGCCTGTAAGCGGCGTTCAATCGCATTCATTAACATTGAAGTAATCGAGATTTGCGGAAATGCCGTTTCGATTTCACGAATGCAAGTCGGACTGGTGACATTGATTTCGGTCAGTTTATCGCCGATTACATCTAAGCCGACAAAAATCAGCCCTTTTTGTTTTAAGTACGGCGCAACCGCTTTGGCGATCGCCCAATCATGTCCGTTGAGCGGACGGGCTTCACCGCTGCCGCCTGCCGCCAGATTGCCGCGCGTTTCGCCTTTTTGCGGAATCCGTGCCAAGCAGTAAGGCACGGGCTCGCCGTCTACCACCAGAATCCGTTTATCACCGTTGACGATTTTCGGAATGTAGGTTTGCGCCATGCAGTAATGTTTACCTAAACCGGTTAACGTTTCAATAATCACCGATAAGTTCGGATCATCTTGTTTAACACGGAAAACCGAGCTGCCGCCCATGCCGTCCAACGGTTTTAAAATAATATCGCCGTGTTGCCGATGAAAGGCTTTGATTCGTGCCGTATCGCGCGTCACCAAGGTTTCGGGCGTTAATTCGGCGAACCACGCGGTATAGAGTTTTTCGTTGCAGTCACGCAGGCTTTGCGGTTTATTCACGATTAAGCAGCCTTGTTCTTCCGCCCGCTCTAACATGTAAGTGGCATAGATAAATTCGGTGTCGAACGGAGGATCTTTGCGCATTAAAATCACGTCCAACGCCGCCAGTTCCAGGGTTTCTTCGCTTAAAAAGCCAAACCAGTCGTTGTAGTCATAACGCACTTCCAGCCGGCGCATACGTGCTTTGGCGACACCTTTGTCTAAAAACAAGTCGTTCATTTCCATGTAATACAGTTGATAACCGCGCGCTTGCGCCTGTTCCAACATCGCGAAACTGGAATCTTTTTTGATATTGATGGACTGAATCGGATCCATCACAATGCCGAGTTTAATCATGCTTTTTTCCTTATAAATCACCGAAACAGACTTGCAGGGCGGTAATTGCCGCCAAAGCTGCGGTTTCGGTGCGCAATACGCGTTTGCCGAGTAGTACCGATTGAAATTGCCGTTGCTCCGTCATTGCGATTTCCGTTGGTGATAAACCGCCTTCCGAGCCGATTAACAAGCGTACACCGGTTGCGGGAATATTTTTTAATTGACGAATGCCGACGTCGGCGCGCGGGTGTAAATTCAGTTTTAGCATATCCGTTTCTTCTGCACACCAATCCGTCAGTTTCATCAGCGGGCGAATTTCGGGAATCCGATTGCGCCCGCATTGTTCGCAAGCGGCAATCGCAATTTTCTGCCATTGCTGAATTTTTTTCTCCGTGCGCTCGCTGTCCAGCTTCACGCCGCAACGTTCCGACCACAGCGGCGTGATCACATTCACGCCCAACTCGACCGATTTTTGAATGGTGAATTCCATACGGTCGCCGCGCGAAATCACTTGCCCCAAATGAATCGTCAGATTGGACTCGCGATCATCTTTAATCGCCGCCGCCAACCGCACGTTGACCGATTTTTTGCTTATTTGATTAATCGTAGCAGGATAAATATGGTTGCTGCCGTCAAATAATTCAAGTTGTTGCCCGACGGTCATGCGTAACACGCGGGCAACGTGGTTGACTGCCTCGTCGCTTAATTCGCAATGACTAAGTGCGGTCAACGGTTCGGGGTGATAAATTCGTGGAATTCGCATAGCTGCTCATGTAGTGGTAAATGTCATACCGGAATCATAACACCGATAAAAATAAAACACTAACCGCACTTTGGCACTTGTTTATATTTTGAGTTGCTGTTTTTTCTTCTCTGGCGATCAAATGTTTTATTTTAACTATTACAAAGTAAGATATATAATACATTTGAACTAAGGAGACATAATGTATACTATTATCGAACGTCCTCAATTTCAGCATAAAGTGAAAGCGATTTGGACAGAAGATGAGCGGCTTGAATTTTTTAGTTATATTTCTCAATATCCTTTGAGCGGTGATGTTATCCCTCATTCGGACGGTATGCGCAAGGTGCGTTGGCAGGCTAGCGGTAAAGGTAAACGAGGTGGAGCAAGAGTGATTTATTTTAATTTGCTCGAAGACGGTGTCATTGTCATGATCGATATTTACCCGAAAAATGAAAAAGCAAATCTCTCACCGCAAGATATTAAGCAATTAAAAAGGAGTTAGACATGGATAAGATTTATCAAAAAATTCAGGAAAAAACCCAAAATTGGAATGTAGATCAAATTGTCACTGCGATTATTGAAGATGATCCGGACATGGCGGAATATGCCAAGGATTTGCACGAGACTCTCACCGACATGAAAAATGGTGACTATAGTAGCGCACGGATCACCAAAATTGCTGTGTCGCCAATTGTAGCCACGCGAAATAAAATGCAGTTATCTCAGCCTAAATTTGCCGAAAAACTGGGAATTTCGCTCAACACCCTGCGTTCATGGGAGCAAGGGTTGCGCAATCCAAGTGGTGCAGCCAAAACGCTACTTGATTTGCTACACCGCAAACCGGAGCTGATTAACGAACTACGCTAAGCCAGCGATCTGCAAGATAGCGTTAAAAATCAAACAGCGCGCGGCTGTTTTGCCAGATTGTTTGTTCGATTTGTTGGGCGGATTCGCTACGCAATTCGCTTAAGGCTTGCAAGACCAACGGCAAGCGTGCCGGGCGATTGGGTTCGCCTTGATAACCGAACAGCGGCATATCCGGGCTGTCGGTTTCTAACACTAAGCAGTCTAACGGCAATCGACGGATCGCCTCACGGGTTTTATTGGCGCGCTGGTAGGTGATTGTGCCGCCTACGCCGATAAAATAGCCGAGATCGACAAAACGTTTGGCTTGATGATAACTGCCGGCAAAACCGTGCACCACGCCTTTTTTCGGCAGTGAAATCCGTTTCAAAAAGGTATACAGCTGATCGTGGCTGCGGCGCGAATGCAGGCTGATCGGCAGGTTAAACTCACGTGCAAAATAGAGTTGGCTTTCCAAAAAATGGCTCTGCTTTTGCCACATTTCAGGGGTAATCAACGCTTCGATCGCGCGCTCCAAACCGACTTCCGCCACGGCTTTACATAAGTGCGGTTTGGCTTGCAACCGCACTTTGAGCCGCTCTAAATCAGCCTCTTGATGTTGCTGGATATATAACGGATGTAAGCCCAAACCGTAGCACAGTTGTGCCGGGGCTTGGGTGCAAAGTGCGGTCAGGCCGTCGAATTGTTCCGCCGTCACCGCCGCAATCAAGATTTTTTCCACCCCGGCCGCCCTTGTCTCCGCCACGCCTTCGGCTGCGGATTGTTGGCGCTGGTGAAGCAGATAATCAAAATGGGTGTGGGTGTCGAAAAAGGGCATGGCGGTTCTCTTGTTTAAATGGCGGTATAGTATAAATTTTAAGAATTCCTTCTCCCCTTGTGGGAGAAGGACAGGTTTTAGCGTCGTTCAGACGCTAAAATCAGGATGAGGGAAGGTTCACCCTCATCCGTCCTATCGGACACCTTCTCCCATCAAGGGAGAAGGGAATTGTGTCAATATTACGACAAAAGGGCGCATTAACATACGCCCTTATTTTAAATCCGACGATTTAAAATCAACTTACATCGCGTAATACATTTCAAATTCAGCCGGGTGTGGCAACATTCTTAAACGTTGTACGTCTTTCGATTTCAATTCGACATAAGCCGCGATGAAATCGTGGCTGAACACGCCGCCGCGGGTTAAGAAATCGTGGTCTTCTTGCAACGCATTCAATGCTTCGTCCAACGAGCCGGCAACGTGCGGCACTTGTTTCAGTTCTTCCGGTGGCAAGTCGTACAAGTTTTTATCCATCGCGTCGCCCGGATTTAACTTGTTGATGACGCCGTCCAAGCCCGCCATTAAGATTGCGGAAAACGCTAAATACGGATTGGCGCACGGATCCGGGAAGCGCACTTCGATACGGCGCGCTTTCGGGCTGTTGACCGTCGGAATGCGAATCGAGGCAGAGCGGTTGCTTGCCGAATACGCTAACAGCACCGGCGCTTCATACCCCGGCACCAAACGTTTATAGGAGTTGGTGCTTGGGTTGGTGAACGCATTCAACGCTTTGGCATGTTTCACCACCCCGGCGATAAAGTGAAGTGCGGTTTCGGATAAGTTGGCGTATTTGTCGCCTGAGAACAGGTTCACGCCGTCTTTGCTTAAGGAAATGTGCACGTGCATGCCCGAGCCGTTGTCGCCGAACAGCGGTTTCGGCATAAAGCAGGCGGTTTTACCGTGTTCGTGCGCCACGTTGCGCACCACATATTTATAAATTTGGGTTTCGTCCGCCTTTAAGGTTAAGGTGTTGAAGCGGCAAGCGATTTCATTTTGACCGGCAGTCGCCACTTCATGGTGGTGCGCTTCAACCACTAAGCCGAATTCTTCCATTAACAAGCACATTTCGGAGCGGATATCTTGCGACGAATCGACCGGTGGCACCGGGAAATAGCCGCCTTTCACCGCCGGGCGATAGCCGCTGTTGCCGCCTTCGTATTCGGTGTTGCTGTTCCATGCGGCTTCTTCGTCGTCAATCGCAAACGAACTCGCCCCCATACCGACTTGGAAACGCACGTCGTCAAACAGGAAAAATTCCGGTTCAGGTCCGACTAAAACCGTGTCGGCAATGCCGGAGGCTTTCAAATATTCCTCGGCACGCAGCGCAATGGAACGCGGATCGCGCTCGTAGCCTTGCATGGTGGTCGGCTCGAAGACGTCACAACGAATGCTTAAGGTCGGAATCGCAAAAAACGGATCGATAATCGCGCTTTCCGCAATCGGCATTAATACCATGTCGGATTTATTGATCGTTTTCCAGCCTGCCATCGACGAGCCGTCAAACATTTTGCCGTCTTCGAAAAAATCTTCATCTACCGCACTTTTGGGGATGGAAATGTGTTGTTCAGTTCCTTTGATATCGGTGAAGCGCAAATCCACGAATTTGACGCCGTGTTCCTCAATCAGTTTAAATACATTGGCGATAGCAGCCTGAGACATAACTAAAATCCTCTATAGGGTAACGTGAAAAAATATAATAATCAGTCGGTTTGTTTGAAACGTAACCAAAATATAATCCATAAAAATAAAAAATCAACGGCTTTTTTTGCCGATTGGTTAAATGCCGTATTCAAATGACTATTTTATTCGCTTTTCATTATTTTATAGCCGTTTTGTTTGAAAAACGTTATAATTCGCCACCTTCCAATGAATGTTATCTCAAAGCCACCGCATTGACGGTTTTTTGGAACCCGTATTTCTTTTCACTAAAACGAAGAATTTTCAATTATGAATAATGAGTTAGATATCAGCAAGCTTCGCAATATTGCGATTATTGCGCACGTCGACCACGGCAAAACCACCTTGGTTGATAAACTGTTACAACAATCCGGCACGCTGGAAAGCGCGCGCGGTGACGGCGATGAGCGCGTAATGGATTCCAACGATCTGGAAAAAGAGCGTGGCATTACCATTTTAGCTAAAAATACGGCGATCAACTGGAATGAGTACCGCATTAATATCGTGGACACCCCGGGACACGCCGATTTCGGCGGTGAGGTAGAACGCGTGTTGTCGATGGTGGATTCGGTGCTGTTGTTGGTTGATGCCTTTGACGGCCCAATGCCGCAAACCCGTTTTGTGACGCAAAAAGCCTTTGCCCACGGCTTGAAACCGATCGTGGTGATCAATAAAGTGGATCGCCCGGGCGCGCGCCCTGATTGGGTGGTGGATCAAGTGTTCGATCTCTTCGTGAACTTGGGGGCAACCGACGAACAGTTAGACTTCCCGATTATTTATGCTTCCGCCTTAAACGGTGTTGCCGGGGTGGAACACAAAGATTTAGCCGAAGACATGACGCCGCTGTTTGAAGCGGTGGTGAAATACGTTGAGCCGCCGAAAGTGGAAAGCGACAAACCGTTCCAAATGCAGATTTCGCAACTGGATTACAACAACTATGTCGGCGTGATCGGTATCGGACGGATCAAACGCGGTGCGGTCAAACCAAACCAACAAGTGACGGTTATCGACAGCGAAGGCAAAACCCGCAACGGCAAAGTCGGACAAGTGTTGGGGCATTTAGGTTTACAACGTTACGAAGCCGATATCGCCAGCGCAGGGGATATTATTGCGATCACCGGTTTGGGCGAGCTGAATATTTCCGACACCATTTGTGATGTCAGCAGCGTGGAAGCGTTGCCGGCGTTAAGCGTGGACGAGCCGACCGTGACCATGTTCTTCTGTGTCAATACCTCGCCGTTCTGCGGCAAAGAGGGCAAATTCGTCACGTCGCGCCAAATCTTAGAGCGTTTGAACAAAGAATTGGTACATAACGTGGCATTGCGCGTGGAAGAAACGGAAGATCCGGACGCGTTCCGTGTTTCCGGCCGTGGCGAATTGCATTTGTCGGTATTAATCGAAAATATGCGCCGTGAAGGTTATGAATTGGCGGTTTCCCGTCCGAAAGTGATCTTCCGTGAAATCGACGGGCGCAAACAAGAGCCGTTCGAGCAAGTGACGATCGATATTGAAGAACAACATCAAGGTTCGGTGATGGAAGCGTTGGGGATCCGCAAAGGCGAAGTGCGCGACATGGTGCCCGACGGCAAAGGACGCACCCGTTTGGAATACATCATTCCAAGCCGCGGCTTAATCGGTTTCCGTAACGAATTTATGACCATGACCTCCGGCACCGGCTTGCTCTACTCCAGCTTCAGCCATTACGACGATGTCAAAGCGGGCGAAATCGGACAACGGATCAACGGCGTATTGATTTCCAACGCCACCGGCAAAGCCTTGGCGTATGCGTTATTCAGCTTGCAAGAGCGTGGTAAATTAATGATCGATCACGGTACTGAAGTCTACGAGGGGCAAGTGATCGGCATTCACAGCCGTGGCAACGATTTGACCGTCAACTGTTTGCAAGGTAAAAAATTGACCAATATGCGCGCTTCGGGTAAAGACGACGCGGTGGTGTTAGTGCCGCCGGTGCGTTACACCTTAGAACAAGCATTGGAATTCATCGACGATGACGAGTTGGTTGAAGTCACCCCGGTTTCTATCCGTATCCGTAAGAAATTACTGACCGAAGTGGATCGTAAACGCGCCAGCCGCACTACGACCAGCACCAGCACCCGTTAATTCGGACTCGGTTTTCGTGATAAAAAACAGACGGTTTGGATGCTAAAAGCAGGGGCGGATTAGATATCCGCCCCAGATTGCTAACAAACTTACTTCTCTCCCTCCGCGTGCGGAGGGAGTACCGTTTTTGGTAAGAAAAATGGGGAGGGAGGGGGAATATGAAAATGCAACATATTCATTTTTAACATTCTTTATGTCTCCCTCCGTCCTTCGGACACTTCCCTCCGCATACGGAGGGAGGGAAATTATTAGAGAAAGAGGCGTTGTCATCAGCCTCTACTTTGTGTTTTATTAATCATCAAAGAGTAAAACACCCGATAACATTCGCTATCAGGCGTTTTTCAATTCAATATTCTGCCATTATTTTCTGGAAAGCGGCGGTACAAAGGTAATCCCCATATCCCACGGCTGTTCGATCCAAGTGGCTTGCGGAATATCCACCACATATTCATCGACTAGCGGTGCGCCGGACGGTTTGGCGAATACGGTGACGAAGTGGGCTTTCGGATACATTTGACGGATTGCGCGGGCGGTGTTGCCGGTGTCGACCAAATCGTCGATCACGATAAAGCCTTCGCCGTCGCCTTGTGCGGCGTGCAGCACTTTTAATTCGTTTTGCTGATCGTGATCGTAGCTGGCGATACACACGGTTTCTACGTGGCGTAAGCCCAATTCACGTGCGATCACCGCACTTGGAAACAAACCGCCGCGACTGACGGCAATAATGCCTTTCCAACGGGAAGCCGGCATTAAACGCTCAGCCAGTTTGCGGGCATGCATATGGAACATATCCCAAGTGACAATATATTTTTCGCTCATAATTGAACCCTTTTGTGTGATCTAGGAAAAATTGTTGGCTTTGTAGGCAAGCCTGATTTAAAAAATTGCGATAGGATAACCTGAAAAGGGATTTCATGCTATGATTAATCCCGATTTTTTGCGGATTTTAACGAGGTTTCTGTCGCGATGAACAGGATGGCGATAGAGACTCTCAATCGGCTATTTTGACTTTTTATAGAGGACTGATTATGCAATCAATTAAACAGCTGCAACCAACACTGTTATGGCAGTGGTTTCAACAAATTTGTGATATTCCGCATCCGTCTTACCAAGAACAGCAACTTGCCGAGCATATCGTGGCTTGGGCAAAACAGCAGCAATTATGGGTCGAACGCGATGCGGTCGGCAATATTCTGATTCGCAAACCCGCGACAGCCGGCATGGAAAACTGCCGAAAAGTGGCGTTGCAAGCGCACTTGGATATGGTGCCGCAGAAAAATGAAGGCACGGTGCATGATTTCAGCACTGATCCGATCAAAGCGTATATCGACGGCGAGTGGGTGACGGCGGAAAATACGACGCTCGGCGCCGATAACGGCATTGGTTTGGCTTCGGCATTGGCGGTGTTGGAAAGCCGGGACTTGGCGCACCCGGATTTAGAAGTGTTGCTGACCATGACCGAAGAGAGCGGCATGGTCGGTGCCAACGGTTTACAACCGAACTGGCTGCAAAGCGAGATTTTGATTAATACCGACACCGAAGAAAACGGGCAGATTTATATCGGTTGCGCCGGCGGGATTGATGCCGATCTGCGTTTGGATCTGGAGTGGCAAGCCAATACATTGCCAAATAGCGCGAAACTGGTATTGAAGGGTTTGAAAGGCGGGCATTCCGGCGCAGATATTCATACCGGACGCGGTAATGCGATTAAGTTATTGGCGCGGGTGTTGGCGCAATTACAAGCCCATGTCGATTTCCAATTGGCAGATATTAACGGCGGTTCGGTGCGTAATGCGATTCCGCGCGAGGCTTCGGCCCTGTTGGCGTTTGACGGCAGCGATGAACGCTTGCAAAGTGCGGTTGCCGATTTGCAGCAGGAATTACAAGCTGAGCTGGCATTAAGCGAACCGCACTTGAGTTTGCGTTTAGAGCAGGCAGAGGTTGCACCGCAGGTGTTAACCGAAGTGGCGACTGATCGCACAATCGATCTGTTAAACGCCTTGCCAAACGGTGTGATCCGCAATAGTGATGTGGTGAAAGGCGTGGTGGAAACTTCACTCAGTATCGGGGTGTTAAATGTGGCGCAACAGCAGCTGAAAATCACGATTTTGATTCGCTCGTTGATTGAAAGCGGCAAGCATGCAATCTGTTCCACTTTAGATTCAATTGTCAATCTTGCCGGCGCTGAAGTCGAGTTCAGTCATGATTACCCGGGTTGGGAGCCGAACCCGCAGTCGGCGATTTTACCGATCACGCAGCAGCATTACCGCCGAATCTTAGGCGAAGAGCCGCTGATTCAGGTGATCCATGCCGGCTTGGAATGCGGTTTGTTCAAAAAACATTATCCGCATGTGGATATGGTCTCAATCGGACCGACCATCCGTAACGCCCATTCACCGGATGAAAAAGTGCATATTCCGGCGGTGGCAACGTATTGGCAGCTGTTGACCGCACTTTTGGCGGATATTCCGCTTAAATCTTAATTTAATGAATGTAATTTTTAATATCTCTTGCTCACGGACGGGCAAGAGATATTTTTGTCTGTTTAAACCCGAGGAATTATGACAACAAATACAACAACAAAACGACAATCTTGGTCTAGCCAATTAACCTATGTGCTAACGGTGGCAGGGGCGACGGTTGGTTTCGGCGCTACTTGGCGCTTTCCTTATTTAGTCGGTGAGAACGGCGGCGGAGCCTATGTGCTGCTGTTTTGCATTGCGATGATCGTAATCGGTATTCCGATGATTTTGGTGGAGAATGTCATCGGCAGACGAATGCAAAAAAACTCGGTCGATTCGTTTGCCGGTGAAGCCAACGGTAAAAAAATCCACAAAGCGTGGAAAATCTTGGGCTATATGGGCTTGCTCGGTGCATTCGGGATCTTGGCGTATTATATGGTGCTCGGCGGTTGGGTGCTGACTTATATCGGCAGTTTGCTGTCCGGTGCGTTGGATCTCTCCGCGCCAGTGACGATTGAAACCACCTCGGCATTTTTCAGCGATCATATCCAAAACAGCCCCTTAACGATTTTGCTGTATACCGCACTTTTCGTATTAGTGAATTACATTATTCTTGCCAAAGGCATTATGGACGGGATCGAACGTTCGGTGACCTATTTAATGCCGATTTTATTTATTTTCCTGCTAGTCATGATTGTGCGTAATGTGACCTTGCCCGGGGCATGGGAAGGCATTTCCTTTTATTTGATTCCGGATTTTTCCAAAATCACCAGAGAGCTGTTTGTGTTTGTATTAGGGCAGGTGTTTTTTGCCTTGAGTTTGGGCTTCGGCGTGTTGATTACGTTATCTAGTTATTTGGATAAAAAAGAAAATCTGGTGAAAACCGCCACGATTACCGCAGTGATGAATACCTTAATCGCCTTGGCGGCCGGGTTTATGATTTTCCCGTCGTTGTTCACCTTTAACGTGCCGCCGAATTCCGGTCCGACCTTAGTGTTCCAAAGCCTACCGATTGTGTTTTCGCATATGTGGGCAGGCTCGGTATTCGCCACCATCTTTTTTAGTTTGCTGATTATTGCGGCATTAACCACTTCACTTACCATTTATGAAGTGCTGATCACTGTATTGCAGGAAAAGACCCGTTTAAGCCGTAAATCCGCAATCGCGCTGACTTTGGGCGGCATTTTTATTTTGGGCAATATTCCGTCGGTACTGGGGGACAACCAATGGCAAGAAGTCAAAATCATGGGGTTAAGTATTTTCGATACCTTTGATTATGTCAGCGGCAACGTGTTGTTTATCCTGACCGCACTTGGCAGTGCCATTTTTGTCGGTTTTGTGCTGAAAGACGAAGCGAAAAAAGAGTTGGGCGGCAGTAAGTTGTTGACCGGTATTTGGTTTAACTATGTGAAATATATTATTCCACTGATTATTTTGGTGATTTTTATCAATTCGCTTTAAGATAAAAACAGAAGTGCGGTTGTTGACCGCACTTTTATGATAAAGTAAGCAAAATTTCCACGATGTTAACCCTAAAAGATACGATCATGAGCGAACGAATTTCCCCTAATACCGAAGTGTCGGAGCAGCACGAGCCGGCGCAAACCACCCATTTCGGTTTTAAAACCGTTGCCAAAGCAGACAAGCAAAAATTGGTCGCCAATGTGTTTCATTCGGTGGCGGGCAAATATGATTTGATGAACGATTTATTGTCGTTCGGCGTACACCGGGTGTGGAAGCGTTTTACCATTGATTGCAGCGGCGTGCGCAAAGGGCAAAAAGTGCTGGATCTTGCCGGTGGCACAGGGGATTTCAGCGCCAAATTTTCACGCATTGTCGGCGCGGCGGGGCAAGTGGTGTTGGCGGATATTAACGACTCGATGTTACAAGTCGGACGCGAGAAATTGCGCAATTTGGGCGTGGTCGGCAACGTGGAATATGTGCAGGCGAATGCCGAAGCCTTGCCGTTTGCCGATAATACTTTCGACTGCATTATCATCAGTTTCGGTTTGCGCAATGTCACCGACAAAGAAAAAGCTTTGCGGTCGATGTACCGCGTGCTGAAACCGGGCGGCCGCTTACTGGTGTTGGAATTTTCCAAGCCGATCCTCGATCCGTTAAGCAAGCTATATCACTTCTACTCGTTTAACATTTTGCCGAAAGTCGGCGAAGTGGTGGTGAATGACGGCGAAAGTTACCGTTATTTGGCGGAATCGATCCGTATGCACCCTGATCAGAACGCGCTCAAACAGATGATGAGTGAAGCGGGGTTAGAAAACGTGGATTACTATAATCTCAGTGCCGGAATCGTCGCGTTACATCGTGGCTATAAGTTTTAGCGGAGGGGTGAGTATGTTGCCGAATTGGGAACAGCTTAAAACACAATTGATGTTGCCGCAATGGGCGAGTTCCGCGTTGGAAACCGCACTTTTGCATTTGCTCAAGCGCACGGAAAATGGCCAACCGCACTTACGTAAACTTAACGGTAAAATCTTGGCAATACAATTACGCCAACCGGAAATGAACTGCTATTTCGTGTTTTCGGCACAGCAAATTGATGTGTTGCACCAATATGAAGGCGAAGCCGATTGTACTGTGCAAACCTCGGCGAAAACGCTGTTAAAAATGCCGAAAAAGTCGGAATTAACCCGGTATATTAACGATAAATCCATTGTGCTGCATGGCGATTTGCAAGTGCTGCAAGATTTTCTCGGATTATTGGATGTTGTCGAAAAAGATCCGGCGGAATTGCTGGCGCCGTATGTGGGCGATGTGCTTGCGTACAATATGACACAATTGGCGAAACAAGGGCTGGCATTCTTCCAACGCAAACAACAAAACGCAAACCGACATTGGGGCGAGCGGCTGAGTGAGGAGTGGCGTTTGACCGCGCCGATGTTGGCAGTGGCTGATTTTCAACAACAAGTGAGTGATCTTTCACGGCAAAGTGATCGGCTTGAACAGAAGTTCCAACAACTGCTGGATAAACTAGGAATGGAAAAGTGATGAAATCGGTCTTGCGTTTCTACCGCATTATTCAAGTGATTTTGCAATACGGCTTGGATGAATCCTTACCGAAAAACGCGTTCACCCGCCCGATTCGTTGCGGCCGTAACTTGCTGTTTTGGTTGAAAAACCGCCATCAGGATAAAATTTTTGGTTTGCGCTTGCGTTTGGCATTGCAAGAATTGGGACCGGTTTGGATAAAATTGGGGCAAATGTTGTCTACCCGGCGTGATCTGTTTCCCGACAGTATTGCCGACGAATTGGCATTATTGCAGGATCAAGTCGAACCATTTTCGGGCAAGTTAGCGCGCCAACAGATTGAAACCGCACTTGGCGGTAAACTGGAAAAATGGTTCGTCGAGTTTGATGAAACCGCATTGGCTTCCGCCTCGATCGCACAGGTACACACCGCCCGTTTTAATTCCAATATGCCTTTTGCCGGACGTGAAGTGGTGCTGAAAGTGATTCGCCCGAATATCGAAAAGGACATTAAAGCGGATATTAGCCTGATGTATCGCTTGGCAGGTTGGATTCCGCGCCTATCGAGCGAAGGGCGGCGCTTGCGTCCGGTGGAAGTGGTGCGCGAATATGAAAAAACCATTCTTGATGAGTTGGATTTACGCCGTGAAATGGCAAATGCAATCCAATTACGGCGCAATTTTGAAAACAGCCCGCTGCTGTATGTGCCGGAAATGTATAGTGATTTCTGCTACAAAAATCTGATTGTGATGGAGCGGATTTACGGCATTCAAGTGTCGGATATCGCTGCGTTGGAAGCCAACGGCACCAATATGAAATTGCTGGCGGAGCGTGGCGTGCAGGTGTTTTTCACCCAAGTGTTCCGCGACAGTTTTTTCCATGCCGATATGCACCCGGGCAATATTTTTGTTAATCCCGAACATCCTGAAGATCCGCAATATATCGGCATTGACTGCGGCATTGTCGGTTCACTTAACCGTGAAGATAAACGCTATCTGGCGGAAAATTTTCTCGCCTTTTTCAATCGCGATTATCAACGGGTGGCGCAATTGCACGTCGACTCCGGTTGGGTGCCGGAAGATACCAATGTGCAAGAGTTCGAACAGGCGATTCGCACCGTTTGTGATCCGATCTTCGCCAAGCCGCTGAGTGAAATCTCCTTCGGGCATGTGTTGTTAAACCTGTTCAATACTGCGCGCCGCTTCAATATGGAAGTGCAGCCGCAGTTGGTGTTGTTGCAAAAAACCTTATTGTATATCGAAGGCTTGGGCAGGCAGATCTACCCGCAGCTGGATCTGTGGCAAACCGCCAAACCGTTTTTACAAAATTGGTTGGATGATCAGATCGGCTTCAAATCGGTTTATCGCGGGATTAAAGAGCGCTTGCCGTATTTCCGCGAACATTTTGCCGAAATGCCGGAAACGTTGTATCATGCGCTGCAACAGCAAAAAGAGATTGGTCGTCAGCTTGGCGAATTAAACCGCACTTTGTATAAAAACCAACGACATCAGCGCCGCCATTGGTACAGTGCGTTGGTTGGGAGTGTGATATTCGTCACAACACTTTTGCAATTTGAACATTTACCGCTATTTTTTAGTTCGTGCTTACTACTAAGTGCGGTTATAATCTGGCTTTACGGCTTGATAAAAAGGGATTAATGAAAATTTGATCCAAAATGAATTTGCAGATTGACGCTAAGCTATCAATAGTTTAAAGTTTTTCAAGTAGCATAACGCATTATTTTAACAATAGTATTTAAACAATCGGAATTTAGCCGTTTCGGCGCTATTTTTCATATCATGAGGTGATTTTATGGGTATCAGCGTTTGGCAACTTGCCATTATCGTATTAATCGTAGTCCTGTTATTCGGAACCAAAAAACTGAAGACATTAGGCTCGGATCTGGGTGAATCGGTGAAAGGCTTTAAAAAAGCCATTAAAGACGACGATGCCAAAGAGAAAGATGCCGAATTTCAGCAATCATTAGAAAATTCAGCTGAAAAAACAGCAGAAAAACAAACTGTCAAAGATAAAGAGCAGGCATAAATCGTGTTTGATATTGGTTTTTCCGAACTGGTTTTAATTTTTATCGTCGGGTTGGTGGTATTGGGGCCGCAGCGTTTGCCCGTGGCGATCAGAACGGTTGTCGGCTGGATTAGAACCATTCGCGGCATTGCCACCAATGTTCAGAATGAATTAAGCCAAGAACTGAAATTGCATGAATTGCAAGAAAGCATTAAAAAAGCGGAAAAATTGAATTTGGGCGATCTTTCACCGGAATTGGCTAAAAGTATTCAGGATTTGAAAGAATCCGCACAAAAAATGGAACGGGATGTGCAGGAGCAGCAAAGCAATCTGAATAGTCTGAATAAAGAGTTGCAAGACGGTGTTAAACGGATTGAAGACAGCTTGAGTGCCGATGAACAGGCGGAACTTGCCGAAGCGGGTGAAGCACAGCTTGATCCGCAACAGGCGGAAGCCGCACCGTTACAACTTGATCAGTCAGAAGCAACCGCCGAACCTACGGCACAACCCGACAAAGCGTCCGCTTAGTCAACGCGGTGAGGATAATGTAGTATGTCGTCAGTTGAAGACTCACAACCGTTAATCAGCCATTTAATTGAATTACGCAATCGTCTGTTAAAATCCATCGTTTGTATTTTAATCGTCTTTTGCGCGTTAGTGTTTTTTGCCAATGATATTTATCGGATTATCGCGTTACCGCTGATTGAACAGTTGCCGCAAGGCGCCAGCATGATCTCCACCGGCGTGGTGGCGCCGTTTTTCACGCCGTTAAAATTGACCGGCGTGGTGGCGATTTTCCTTTCCGTGCCGTACCTGTTATATCAAGCTTGGGCGTTTGTCGCCCCTGCGCTGTACAAACATGAAAAACGCTTGGTTTATCCGTTGTTGGTTTCCAGCACCTTACTGTTTTATGTCGGCGTTGCCTTCGCTTATTATGTGGTGTTCCCGCTGGTGTTTGGTTTTTTAACCAAAACCGCACCGGAAGGAGTGCAAATCGCCACCGATATCAGCAGCTATCTGGATTTTGTGCTTACCATTTTCTTGGCATTCGGCATTTGCTTCGAAGTGCCGATTGCGATTATTTTACTTTGTTGGAGCGGCGTGACGACAGCGGACGATCTGCGTAAAAAACGCCCTTATATTATCGTCGCGGCATTCGTGGCTGGGATGTTTTTAACCCCGCCGGATGTGTTTTCACAAACATTGCTGGCAATTCCGATGTGGTTACTGTTTGAAGTCGGTTTGGTGTTCTCCCGTTTTTATAAACCGCGGGAAGAAGATGAAGCCGCCGCAGACTCTTAATCAGATAAAGATTCCGAATTAAAGACGCCGTTGGCGTCTTATTGCGTTAAAGAGAGGACAAGATTATGACTCAACAAATTTTTGCTCGTTTCCCGGCTAACCGTATGCGCCGTTTGCGCCGCCATGATTTCAGCCGTCGGCTAGTCGCGGAAAATAGGCTGACTGCCGATGATTTGATTTATCCGGTGTTTATCATGCAGGGCGAAAATCAGCGCGAAGCGGTGCCGTCAATGCCGGGCGTGGAGCGTTTAACCTTGGATCAATTGCTGATCGAAGCCGGGTTATTGGTGAAATACGGTGTACCGGTGATCGCCCTGTTTCCGGTGATTGAACAGGGTAAAAAATCGTTGTTGGCAGAAGAAGCCTATAACCCGAACGGCTTGGTGCAAAGTGCGGTTAGCGCCTTGAAAGCCGCTTATCCTGAACTGGGTGTGCTGACTGATGTCGCGCTCGATCCTTACACTACACACGGACAAGACGGCATTATCGACGAGCAAGGTTATGTGCTCAACGATACCACCAGCGAGATTTTAGTCAAACAAGCCTTGTCGCACGCTGCTGCCGGTGCGGACATTGTCGCCCCAAGCGATATGATGGACGGGCGGATCGGCGCAATCCGCACCGCACTTGAACAAAACGGCTTTGTAAACACCCAGATTATGGCGTATTCCGCCAAATATGCCTCCGGTTTCTACGGACCATTCCGCGACGCGGTCGGCTCCAGTAGCAACTTGAAAGGCGGCAATAAGAAAACCTACCAACTTGATCCGGCAAACAGCAACGAGGGCTTGCAAGAAGTGGCGTTAGACCTGCAAGAGGGGGCGGATATGGTGATGGTCAAACCGGGCATGCCGTATTTGGATTTGGTTTACCGCGTGAAACACCACTTCGGCGTCCCGACTTTCGCCTACCAAGTTTCCGGCGAATACGCTATGCTCCAAGCCGCAATCCAAAACGGCTGGCTGGCGGAAAAACCGGCGATTATGGAAGCCTTACTCTGCTTCAAACGCGCCGGCGCAGACGGTATTTTGACCTATTATGCCAAACAAGTGGCGCAATGGTTGTATGAGGAAGTCCAACCGAAATAGTGTGATATAGCAAGCAATTATAGAAAATACTCATAGACATCGGATATATCGGAGTGTAAATTCAGAATAACTTTTGCGAATGGTAGACTTATTCATGAAAAATAAGCGATTTTCTCAATACTATGCCCACTCGGCTGAAAACCAGCCCTGCAAAGTCATGTCCAGAATATGGATAAATGGCGGCGGGGCTTTTTTATAGTACAAGGTTCTCTGTTAGTTTTGGGGCGAAATAATCATGAGGAGAAAACTTTGAAAACACAATACATTGCCCATGTCCGTAAATCAGACAGCACCAAGCAATCGGTGGAAACCCATCTGTTTGAAACTGCGGCGATTGCCAAAATGCTGGCTGCGAAGCTGGGGCTGGATTTGGCAGGAGAATTGTTGGGACTGATGCATGACTTCGGTAAATATTCTCTGAAATTTCAAAAGTATATTCATGATGTAACAGGCTAGTCAATCCCGATTTAGACGATGAGGAAAGCACACCAAACGGCAGCAAGGTTGATCACTCCACGGCAGGGGCGCAGTGGGTTTATCGCGAATTGAAAAAATTTGGTACACAAGGTCAGGGAGAGTTGTGCGGGCAGCTATTGGGGCTGTGCATCGCTTCGCATCATGGCGCGGGTTTGATTGATTGCCTGGATGCCGAAGGTAACGTGGTTTGGCAAAAGCGGTTTGATAAAGATGACGCTTTAACCCATTTGAGCGAATGCGAGCAAAATGCGGATTCTGCGGTCATGCAGCAGGCGCAAACCTTGGCGGACACAGCCTTGCTCAAACAGATAGTGACACCGCTAAAAGACCTGCTGCGCTTACCTGAAGCCAGCGACAAGGTGAAAGAATTCTATCTGGGCTGTTTCACCCGTTTTTTGTTTAGCTGTCTGATTGATGCCGACCGTATCAATAGTGCCGATTTTGAAGATGACAACCGTAAAATCTTACGAAGTTTGCAAAAGCAAACCGATTGGCAACCAGCGATTGATAAATTAGAAACTCACCTTGCAGCATTCAAGCCCCGTTATCCGATTGATGAAATCCGTCAACGAATTTCCAATGCTTGCCTGGATAGGGCAAATGACCCGCAAGGTATTTACACGCTGACCGTGCCAACCGGCGGCGGTAAAACCTTGGCAAGTCTCCGCCATGCTTTGCATCACGCGCAAAAGCACCAATTAGACCGCATTATCTATATTATCCCTTACACCTCCATCATCGATCAAAACGCCCAAACTGTCCGTGAAATCTTGGGCGATGATTGGGTGCTGGAACACCATTCCAATCTCGATCCTGAAAAGCAAAGCTGGCAAAACAAACTGCTTGCTGAAAATTGGGACAAGCCGATTGTGTTCACCACCATGGTGCAATTTTTGGACGCTTGGTTTGGTGGCGGCACACGAGGTGCGCGGCATATCCACCCGATGACTCGAAGCGTGCTGATTTTTGATGAAATCCAGACTTTACCGGTGAAATGCGTACATATGTTTTGCAACACGCTCAACTGGCTAACCCGATTCGGCAAAAGCAGTGCTATCTTGTGTACTGCCACTCAACCTTTATTGGCCGAATCCGGCTTGGATAAATTTCCGGAAGAAGACCGAAACAAGGTGCTGGTAAACGGTTTGTTAAAGCTGGCGGACAATGCGGAAATCATGGGGGAACACGATGATATCGCCCGACTGTTTGCTGATTTATCGCGCGTGGAGGTTTGTCTGAATGAAAAAGCGGGCGGCTGGTCAGTGGATGATGCGGGGGCATTTTTACTGGGACAGTTTCAGACGGCTTCAAGCTGCCTGTTTATCGTCAATACCAAAAAATGGGCGGCCGAGCTTTATCAATATTGCCAACGGCATAATGTGCCGTCTGAAGCCTTGTTTCATCTGAGTACCAACCAATGCGCCACGCACCGCAAGGATTTGTTTGAAAAAATGAAGCAACGCCTGCAAGCCAAATTGCCCGTGCTGTGTGTCAGCACCCAGCTCATTGAGGCCGGCGTGGACATATCAATGGCGTGCGTGATTCGCGCTTTGGGCGGATTAGACAGCATCGCCCAAGCAGCGGGACGTTGTAATCGGCATGGTGAAGCAGAGGGAAAAGGCAAGGTTTGGGTGCTGAATCTGCAAGAGCCGAATAATCTCAAAGATCTGCTGCCTGATATTGAGAAGGGGCAGCAGCAGGCAGGACGGGTGTTTCGAGATTTTACAGGGCAGGATATTTTGCAGCCCGGTGCGATGGAACGTTATTTTCAATATTATTTTTACCAACGCAGCGGCGAAATGGTGTACCCGCTTAAAAACAGCACTTCAGGTAGCCTGTTGGATTGGCTGGGCGACAACGGTCACAACGTTTATGCCGCCAAAAACGACAAACGCAAACAAAACAAACAGTATCCCTTGCTGATGCAGTCGTTCAAAAGTGCGGGGCGGGCATTCCAAGCAATTGATGCGCCCACTCGGGCGGTGATTGTGCCTTATGGTGAGGGCAAGGAGCTGATTGCCCAATTGTGCGGCGAGTATGCACCCAAGCGGTTTTATCATTTATTGTCAAAAGCCCAAAGATTCAGTGTGAATGTGTTTCCCAATATTTGGGAGAAGTTAATCAAAGAAGAGGCGATTTATCCAATTGCGGATACGGGTATTTACTATTTGAAAGAGCGGTATTACAGTCAAGAATACGGCTTGGCGGTTGACGAAGTCGCACCGATGGAATTTTTGAGTGCATAGGAGAATTATGAAAAATAAAATCAGTTTTCGCGTATGGGGGCGGCAGGCTTTGTTTACCGACCCGGTGACCAAAATCGGCGGGGAAAAATTCAGCTACCAAGTGCCGACTTATGAAGCGATAAAAGGCATCGTCCGGAGCGTATATTGGAAACCGACATTGATCTGGCATATCGACCGCATTCGGGTGATGAAGCCGATTCAAACCCAGAGCAAATCCACCAAGCCGCTGAATTGGGACGGCGGCAATACCTTGGCGATTTATACCTTTTTGCAGGATGTGGAATATCAGGTAGAAGCCCATTTTGAATGGAATATGCACCAGCCGAATTTGGTTGAAGACCGCATTCCCGCCAAACATCTCGCTATTGCCGAACGGATGATCAATCGCGGTGGCAGACAGGATATTTTCTTGGGAACGCGGGATTGCCAAGGCTATGTCGAGCCGTGCGAATTTGGCGAAGGTAAAGGATTTTACGATGAAGTGCCGAATTTGGATTTCGGCTTGATGTTCCACAGCTTCGGCTATCCGGAAGAAACGGGAAATCATGAGCTGATCAGTCGGTTTTGGCGGGCGAATATGCAAAACGGCGTGATTGAATTTCCGCGCGTGGATGATACAGGCCGTCTGAAAACCCGTTTTATCCGCAAAATGCAGCCTGAAAAATCCTTTGGTCGTGGTGAAAACCTTAAGGCGGTGGAAGATGAAGCGAAGGAGCTGGGTTTATGAGCTGGATGCAGAAACTTTATCGGACGTATGATGTGATTTCGGCAAAAATGGATAGTGCAGATAATCCGCTTACGCCAGTTGCCCACACCTTGCAAACTGCCCATATTGAAATTGTAGTGGATGGCGAGGGGAGTTTTCAGACGGCCAGGGTTATGCCGCCAAAGACGACTGTTTTGCTTCCGGTAACTGAATCTTCGGAAAACAGAACCAGTGGTGAAGCGCCGCATCCCTTTGCCGATAAAATCCAATATGTTGCCAAAGATTATGCGGATTTCGGTGGTGATAAAAAGGCCTATTTCGATGGTTATTTGCAGCAATTGCAAGCATGGTGTGATTCACCGTATGCCCATTCGAAAGTGCGGTCTGTTTTGCATTATGTTGCCAAAGGTCAGGTCATGGCTGACTTGATTCGAGCGGGTGTGTTTCAACTGGATTCAGACGGCCATGTATTAAATTCTTGGCAGGGTGAGGATGCTCCCCCCATTTTTGCAACCTTGCCCAAAAATCAAGATTATGGTTCCGCTTTGGTGTGTTGGCGGGTTGAGCTTGCTGGAGATGTACAAAGTGAAACGTGGACAGACAAAGCCATTCAGCAGTCATGGATTGATTATCTTGCGGCGAGTGAAGCAACTAAGGGATTTTGTCTGATACAAGGTGAAGAGGCGGTCATATCAACCATGCATCCTGCCAAGCTGCGTCATACCGGTGATAAGGCAAAGTTGATTTCATCCAATGATAAAGGCGGCTATACCTTCCGTGGCCGATTTGAAACGGCTGAAGAAGCTGCAAGCATCGCATCGGAAGTATCGGCCAAAGCCCATAGTGCCTTGCGCTGGCTAATCGGAAACCAAGGAATCCGCAATGGCGAACAAGTCACCGTCGCTTGGGCAATCAGCGGCGAAACCGTACCGTCTCCCTTGCAAGACAATTACGACTATCTTGATGCTGACGATGATGATTTAGCAATTGTAGAAGCAGGCGATGAAAGCAATAGGCCGTCTGAAAGCATCAACCAGCGAGATTGGTCGGCCAATATCGGTAAAACAGCAGCCGAGTTGATTAAAAAGAAACTGCACGGTCTGCAAGCCCAATTAAGCGAACACGAACAGATTTCTTTATTAATGCTGGATTCCGCCACCCCCGGTCGCATGGCACTAACCTATTATCAGGAATTTTTACCTGAAAATTATTTTGCCAATTTGGATGCTTGGGTCGATGATTTCTCTTGGTATCAACGCTATTCGCGTGAAACGCAAGACGGCAAAAAGAAAAGCAAACAAACCATTTGGCCGATGATTCCGCCTGCGCCTTATGCGATTTATGAAGCAATTTACGGCAAAGTATCGGATAAAGACGGCAAGCTCAAAAAGCAACTTTACGCCCGTTTGTTGCCCGTCATCGCCGGCGGACGAAATGTGCCGATACCCAAGGATTTGGTGCAACAGAGCTTTCAGACGGCCTGTACTCCCAATGGTTATGAGCATTGGGAATGGGAACGCAATATCGGTGTAGCCTGTAGCTTATATCGGGGCTATCTCGCCCGTCATCACGATTCATCACAACGGAGAAACTACTCTATGGCTTTAGATAAAGAAAATACATCACGCGATTATTTATACGGCAGGCTGTTGGCGATTGCCGAAAATATCGAATCTTACGCCTTGTATCTGGCAGAAGAAAAGCGTGCAACCACCGCCGAGCGTTATATGCAGCGCTTTGCAGAACATCCGTTTGCTACTTGGCGAAATATCGAGTTGGCGCTCGCCCCTTACCAAGACCGCTTGCGCAGCCGTCAAAAAGATACCGGCAAACAAGCCATCGGCGAAATCATGGATTTGTTCAAGCCCGAAGATTTTGTGTCCGACAGCAAATTAAGCGGCGAATTTCTGCTTGGCTATCATTGCCAAAAAATGGAGATCAAGCGTGACATTGAAAAAGCCATCGAAGCCAAGCAAAAGAAAACCGAAGCAAGCGAATAAATAACCAACATTCAAAGGAAAACCCAATGAGCTTAACTAAAAAAATCGACTTCGCCCTGATTATCGGCGTACAAAATGCCAATCCCAACGGCGACCCCTTAAACGGCAACCGCCCGCGTGTGGATTTTTCAGGTATCGGCGAAATGACCGACGTGTGCCTGAAACGAAAAATCCGCGACCGTTTGCAAGATAGTGGGGAAGCTATTTTCGTGCAATCGGATGAAAAGAAAACCGATGGCATGACCAGCCTCGCCAATCGTGCCAAGGACAAAGACATTGGCTTAGGGGCAGATGCCTTTAATCCGAAAAAAGCCAACAAAGACGAAACCGCCAAAAAAGCCTGTGAAAAATGGCTGGACGTGCGCAGCTTCGGGCAAGTGTTCGCCTTTGGTAAAAGTGATGATGCTTCGGGTGTCTCCATCGCCGTGCGTGGTCCGGTTACTATTCAATCGGCTTTCAGCATTGAGCCGGTCATCGTTACCAGCACCCAGATTACCAAAAGCGTGAGCGGCGAAGGTGATGGCAGCAAACGCGGCTCCGACACTATGGGCATGAAACACCGTATCGACAAAGGCATTTATGTTGCCTATGGCGCAATGTCGCCGCAATTGGCGGAGCGCACCGGCTTCAGCGATACCGATGCCGAAAAAATCAAAGCCGTGCTGAGCAAATTGTTTGAAGGCGATGCCTCTTCCGCCCGTCCCGAAGGCAGTATGCAGGTATTGAAGCTGATTTGGTGGGAGCACAACTGCAAATCCGGTCAATATTCATCCGCCAAAGTACACGGCAGCCTGAGCGTGAATGCCGACGGCAGCTATGTGCTGAATAATTTGAAAGGATTAGAACCCAAAGAGATTAACGGCTTCTAACCATGCGCCCAATCCCCCTCTCCGCCCTGCAACACTATGCCTTTTGTCCGCGCCAATGTGCGTTGATACACAACGAGCAAGCGTGGGCGGAGAATTTTCTTACCGCACAGGGTAGGGCGTTGCATGAGCGGGTGGATTCGGGCGAACCCGAAACACGCAAAGGCATTCGCTTTGAACGTAGCGTGCACGTATCGGCTGAAAATTTGGGCTTGAGCGGTATTCTCGATATGGTCGAACACGAGCTGGCAACAGGTCGTCTGAAACCGGTGGAATACAAACGCGGCAAGCCCAAATCTGAGCATTGGGACGAAATCCAGCTTTGCGCGCAGGCTTTGTGTTTGGAAGAAATGACCGGCAAAACGGTGGAGGAGGGCGCGTTGTGGTATCAGCAAACCCGCCATCGCGAACCGGTCTTGTTTTCAGACGGCCTCAGGCAAGAAACATTGGCGGTGATTGCCAAAGTGCGGTCGCTGCTGGAAAGTGGTGCAACCCCGCAGCCTGTGTATGGCAAACATTGCAAAGCGTGTTCGTTGTTGGAGCTGTGCCAGCCTTCTTTGTTGAAAAAGGATAGGTCGGGGGAGTATGTGGCGGGGTTGTTTGATTACGGTAAAAATGATTAATAATTTAAGGGTGAAAATGTCTAAGTACAAAACCAGTTTTAATGTAGTGGAAGAAAAGTCAGCCTATCTTGCTGTTTTGATTGATAAAGATAATGCTTCGGCAAATAGCATTAAAGCAATATTAGAAGAGGTAACCAAATTTGGCGAAGCCACGGTTAAACGGATTTATGGGAACTTTGTAGCTGATAATGGAAAGTGGAAGCAAGTTATTAATGAATTTGCGATTAAACCAATGCAGCAATTTGCATATACTACAGGCAAGAATGCAACTGATGGTCTTATGATTATTGATGCGATGGATTTACTCTATAAAGAGCGGTTTGACGGATTTTGTATTGTATCTAGCGATAGTGATTTTACTGCATTGGCAATCCGCTTAAAGGAGGAGGGGGTAACCGTTTATGGGTTTGGCAAAAAGCAAACGCCCGAAGCTTTTCGCAATGCGTGTAGTCAATTTATCTATGTGGAAAATTTATTGCCGCCTACTATTGATAAAGAAAAAGAAGAATTGGCAATAGAAAGTAAACCATCTCAAGCCATAGCAGTTACTGATACCGCTAAAGCCAAAATAAGCAGTAGCCATGTTCACCATACTGCTCTACCAATGGATATTATTCAAAAAATATTTGAACAATCTGATAGTGAATGGGTTACGGCTGCTTCTTTTGGCTCGACTTGGAAGCTCTTGCAGACTGATTTTGATCCGCGAAATTTTGGTTGTAAAAAATTGACCGATTTAATAAAAAAGCATCCTGATATTTTTGAATATGAAATGCGTCAAAATGCGGAAGGAATGCAGGAGCATATGTACGTCAGATTAAAAAATTAATTGAGAAATTAAAAATAATCATGCGCAAACTCCAAAACACCCTCTACATCACCACCCAAGGTACTTACTTGCATAAAGAGCGGGAAACCTTGCTGATTGAAAAAACCGTTGAAGGCGAGCGGCAGAAGTTGTTGCAATTGCCTGTGCATTCGATTGCGCATATTTTCTGTTTCGGTAATGTGTTGGTGTCGCCGTTTTTGATGGGGTTTTGCGGGGAAAATAATGTCAATTTGGCGTTTTTTACCGAAAACGGGCGTTATCTCGGGCGTTTGCAGGGGCGGCAGAGCGGCAATGTGTTGTTGCGGCGGGCGCAGTACAAGGTGTCGGAACATAATCCTGTACCAATTGCGCGTAATATCATTGCGGCGAAAATCCAGTCGTTGAAGCGGGTGTTGCAGCGCAGGCAGCGTAATCATGGCGAACACGATGAGATTCAGACGGCCATTCGTGCCTTGAATTTCAGTTTGGCGCAATTACAACGGGCGGATAATCTGGAGCAGATTCGCGGCATTGAGGGCGATGCGGCTTCGCGCTATTTCGGCGTGTTTCAGCATTTGCTGACGCAAAAGTGCGGTTTTGTGTTTAACGGCCGCAACCGCCGCCCGCCGCGCGATCCGGTCAATGCCTTGCTGTCTTTTCTGTACAGTGTATTGGGCAAGGATATTAGCGGCGCGCTGCAAAGCGTGGGGCTGGATCCGCAAGTGGGCTTTTTGCACGCTGATCGGCCTGGGCGCGACAGTTTGGCGCAAGATATTTTGGAAGAATTCCGCGCTTGGTGGGTGGACAGAATGGTGTTGAGCCTGATTAACCGCGGTCAAATCCGCCTACAGGATTTTGAGACGGAAGCCAGCGGGGCGGTGAATATCAAGGTGGATGCGCGCAAGCTGTTGTTTCAAAGCCTGCAAGCCAAAAAGCAGGAAAAAATCATTCATCCGTATTTGCAGGAAGAGGTGGAAATCGGCTTGCTGCCCTATATTCAGGCCATGCTGCTGGCACGCCATCTGCGCGGCGATTTGGCCGAATATCCGCCGTTTTTGATGAGGTAGCCCATGCTGATGCTGATTACCTATGATATTTCGCTGGAAGACCCCGAAGGCCAAGCGCGCCTGCGGCGGATTGCCAAACTGTGCCTAGACTACGGCGTGCGCGTGCAATATTCGGTATTCGAATGCGACATCGCCCCCGACCAATGGGTGCGCCTGAAAGCCAAGTTGCTCGCCACCTATCAACCCGAAACCGACAGCCTGCGCTTTTACCACCTGGGCAGCAAATGGCGACGCAAAGTGGAACACCACGGCGCAAAAGCTGCGGTAGATATATTCAAAGATACACTGATTGTGTAGCGCGCTAACCTGTTGTTCTCATGGAAATGCGGGGAGATTGGCGACGCTTGATTTCTTTAACAATTTGGATAAATGAAATTAATTTTAGATTATGATATAGTCTGATTACTCTTTTTATTTTAGGTGTAAGCGAATATAAATATATAACATATTAATATTTAATACATTTTAAAGTAGGGTCCAGCGGCTCATACGCCGCTGTGAGTTGAAACCTCATCATGAAAATAGGTTAGATATTTTAACTTGCCAGCGGCTCATACGCCGCTGTGAGTTGAAACCGTTTTAGCGATGAAAAATAAGCTCACCCCGATTCCAGCGGCTCATACGCCGCTGTGAGTTGAAACTGATGGTGTATGGGAGCGGCTTCCTGATATTCCCCAGCGGCTCATACGCCGCTGTGAGTTGAAACAAGCGGCAATGTCGCTAGGGATAGAAAATGAAGCAGCCAGCGGCTCATACGCCGCTGTGAGTTGAAACGCCGCTACCAAAATGAACCTTGAGCTTTGCGGAAACCAGCGGCTCATACGCCGCTGTGAGTTGAAACATGGGACAGTCAGAAACGGCTTATTCAGTCGCCACCAGCGGCTCATACGCCGCTGTGAGTTGAAACACTAATACCCCCTGAACCCGAATCACTTGAACCGCCAGCGGCTCATACGCCGCTGTGAGTTGAAACAGCTCCCTTGCGATGAAAGTGTTTAACGGCAGTGCCAGCGGCTCATACGCCGCTGTGAGTTGAAACACACGTGTGCGCCTCGAACTGGAGAGCGCTCGCCCAGCGGCTCATACGCCGCTGTGAGTTGAAACGTATGTGGACACTTAGATTTGTATGTGGACACTTAGCCAGCGGCTCATACGCCGCTGTGAGTTGAAACGCTACCCCAATAACCTTTATTTTTAACTAGTTAACCAGCGGCTCATACGCCGCTGTGAGTTGAAACCCCTGTTTTTGCGCTACTGGCTAAAGGCGTTACGGCCAGCGGCTCATACGCCGCTGTGAGTTGAAACACGATATGGGCGATAAAACCGGTGGTATCTTATCCCAGCGGCTCATACGCCGCTGTGAGTTGAAACACGGAGATTTAATCATGGATCTAAAAAATCCTTTCAGCGGCTCATACGCCGCTGTGAGTTGAAACTCATTCGGAAATATCCGCCAAACTTCATCGAGACCCAGCGGCTCATACGCCGCTGTGAGTTGAAACTGATTGCAAGCAATCCCCAAATTAATCCAAATATCCAGCGGCTCATACGCCGCTGTGAGTTGAAACAACTGTTAGGAAAAAAGTAACTATTATTCATAATCCAGCGGCTCATACGCCGCTGTGAGTTGAAACGAATTTCGACGATGATATTCCGTTTTGATCGTCCCAGCGGCTCATACGCCGCTGTGAGTTGAAACGTTCGATCAGCTGTAGTTTTATGTCGCCCGGCACCCAGCGGCTCATACGCCGCTGTGAGTTGAAACCCATTATTAGGCGGTGGAGAACTATTTAATAATATCCAGCGGCTCATACGCCGCTGTGAGTTGAAACATTAAATCAACACCATTTGGGAATTTACCTTTAGCCAGCGGCTCATACGCCGCTGTGAGTTGAAACCTCGAGACTATCCGGCTTTTAAAGCTGACCGAACCAGCGGCTCATACGCCGCTGTGAGTTGAAACTCCATGGTATTCTTGCGCTCTTGGCGCTCAGACACCAGCGGCTCATACGCCGCTGTGAGTTGAAACAAGCCCACCGCAAAATTAATTTCTTGTCCAGTTTCCAGCGGCTCATACGCCGCTGTGAGTTGAAACGTAAGCCAATCCACCGCATTACTGGGACTGCCATCCAGCGGCTCATACGCCGCTGTGAGTTGAAACAATCGCATTTGACCGCACTTGCTCGCTGCGTAGCCAGCGGCTCATACGCCGCTGTGAGTTGAAACAGCCTAAAATCACTAAACAAAGCTACGTCTATGACCCAGCGGCTCATACGCCGCTGTGAGTTGAAACAAAGGCAGATAGATTATTTCAGTTTTACAAAAATCCAGCGGCTCATACGCCGCTGTGAGTTGAAACGATAGCTGACACATTAATTAACGGCGAGGTTAGAACCAGCGGCTCATACGCCGCTGTGAGTTGAAACGTTGTGATATCCAGGCGTTTAATAATTGCCCCATCCAGCGGCTCATACGCCGCTGTGAGTTGAAACACCATCTCCATCCCCGTCACTATTACCTGAACCACCAGCGGCTCATACGCCGCTGTGAGTTGAAACACATTGTCGCTGGTCTTAAACGCCAACACAGCTTCCCAGCGGCTCATACGCCGCTGTGAGTTGAAACAGCATGAGGCGGCGAGCGAGGCGGTGTTGAGTGCCCAGCGGCTCATACGCCGCTGTGAGTTGAAACCGCAGGGGTGAAATTGTTGTGCGCTCAACTGTGCCCAGCGGCTCATACGCCGCTGTGAGTTGAAACATCTTTCACAACAATTAACTTGCCTAACTGCTCCCCAGCGGCTCATACGCCGCTGTGAGTTGAAACATGCAACAAGGTTGCATAATAGCGGTCAATTTCTCCAGCGGCTCATACGCCGCTGTGAGTTGAAACCCTTTTTTATTTTTAGGAGAACAACATGAAAAATCCAGCGGCTCATACGCCGCTGTGAGTTGAAACAAGCACCGCTTTGTTTTGTTTCCAAAACTTAACAACCAGCGGCTCATACGCCGCTGTGAGTTGAAACGCCCTGGCTCAAGCCTCAAATTACCCTTGTTATCCAGCGGCTCATACGCCGCTGTGAGTTGAAACCGGTAATCGAACTGTAATCTGTTGCTGCCATTGCCCAGCGGCTCATACGCCGCTGTGAGTTGAAACGGCCGCTGTGCCACCCGTTATTATTGACCAAAGCCCCAGCGGCTCATACGCCGCTGTGAGTTGAAACTAAGCGATCAATAATCTTAGCTCTCAAATCAATTCCAGCGGCTCATACGCCGCTGTGAGTTGAAACATTTTTAATCCTGCGTTATTGATTTCAACACATCCAGCGGCTCATACGCCGCTGTGAGTTGAAACACGCCGGACAGGTTCGGCACGCTCGGCGCATAGACCAGCGGCTCATACGCCGCTGTGAGTTGAAACGGTTATCGGCAGTGGATAGGCATAAGCTGCAAAGCCAGCGGCTCATACGCCGCTGTGAGTTGAAACAAATCGTCATACTCGATCGCGTCTGGAAAGCCCACCAGCGGCTCATACGCCGCTGTGAGTTGAAACTCGCTCTAGCACTTGCCACAACGAACACTCTTTCCAGCGGCTCATACGCCGCTGTGAGTTGAAACCATATAAATCAGATGATGGCTATATTGGTGTCTTCCAGCGGCTCATACGCCGCTGTGAGTTGAAACCACGTTAGATCATCTATGTGTTTGCTAGGCATAAACCAGCGGCTCATACGCCGCTGTGAGTTGAAACTGTAACACCCGAACTTTGGTATCAAACATGATACCCAGCGGCTCATACGCCGCTGTGAGTTGAAACAATGTCTGCGCCGCCGTTGCTGTAAAAGGTATATCCAGCGGCTCATACGCCGCTGTGAGTTGAAACTCACGCGTTATCACCGTATTCCTACCGATTTTAACCAGCGGCTCATACGCCGCTGTGAGTTGAAACTCAACCTTACCCGTATAAACGGCTTTGTTCAACATCCAGCGGCTCATACGCCGCTGTGAGTTGAAACATCAATATTATTTTTGATGATTTTAATCATGCTTCCAGCGGCTCATACGCCGCTGTGAGTTGAAACCTCCGCAGCGGACTACCAACAATGTTACAGATCCGCCAGCGGCTCATACGCCGCTGTGAGTTGAAACCGGTCTTGGGCAAAGTCAGCTACCAGGACGGCAACCAGCGGCTCATACGCCGCTGTGAGTTGAAACTATACTACTGACGGCTTAAAATTGGGGTGGACTTCCAGCGGCTCATACGCCGCTGTGAGTTGAAACAGCCAATCAGCGTGCAGATGAAAACGGCAATGACCCAGCGGCTCATACGCCGCTGTGAGTTGAAACAGCACATTTTGACGACTGTCAATCACAGATTGTCCAGCGGCTCATACGTCGCTGTGAGTTGAAACCCTGTATTCGACCCATTATCAACGGGCGGAGGTGCCAGCGGCTCATACGCCGCTGTGAGTTGAAACGCTTTATTATACACTCCGCGCCATCCTTGAATTTGTCGAGCCTTTATTGAAGTACGAGTTGAAACACAGAGAAAACATTTTCGCGTCTACGGAAAAGTGTGTCGCTCCTTCACGAAAGTGTGAATTGAAACGCTGAATTATAATGAAATTTTATAATAGGACGAAGATTCTTGCCTATGAAAGTGTGTATTGAAATGAGATGGTGAATTTCGCTGTTGCCCTCTTCTCAGTAGTGCTATTTAAATCAATTTTATTAATCTAAAATTTGATCTGACCCAAAAAGTTGGACTGCTTAATGAACGGATTGAGTTCGATATTGTATCGGGCTTAATCCTTTTAATCTTACTTGAATTCGTTCAGTATTGTAATACTCAATATATTGATGAACCGCCTGCTCAATGTCATCTGCCGTATCAAATTGCCGAACATAAAAACATTCTGTCTTCAGCCTGCCGAAAAAACTTTCCATTGCGCCATTATCCAAACAATTTCCCTTTCTCGACATACTGATTTGAATCTGATTATCTGCCAATATATTGCGATAAGACGGCATTTGATACTGCCGGCCTTGGTCTGAATGTAATATCGGCGTTGCCTCCTTCGGGAGCTTATTCACGGCTTGTCGCAACATCTGCTCAACCGGCGCCCTGTTTGGACGACGACCAAGTTGATAAGCAATCACCTCATTGTTAAATAAATCTAACATTGGCGATAAATACACTTTATTGCCGTCTTTTGCTTTGAATTCCGTCACATCAGTCACTAATTTCTCGTAAGCATTTTCCGCCGTAAAATGACGTACTAACAGATTATCAGCAATTCGACCCACTTCGCCTCTGTAAGAACAATATTTCCGTTTTTTCCTCCCTTTCACCTGTAAGCCCATCATCTGAATCAAACGTTGCACCTTTTTGTGATTGACCGTACCGAGTGCCAATGTCACTCGGCGATAGCCATACTGCGGATTCTCTCGTTTAATTTGACGGATTTCCGCTTTTAAATCGGCCTCTTTATCTGTCTTCGGTTGTTGATGGTAAAAATAAGTGCTTCGGGCTAACTTAATGATATCTAATAATAAATTAAGCGGAAAATCACCGCTTAAGGCTTTAACAATTTCTGCCTTTCGGCTTCGTCTTTCAGGGATAACTCCATCGACTTTTTTAAGATGGCATTCTCCGCACGCAAACGCAGATTTTCTTGTTCTAATTGTTTTAACGGCGTTAATGGCTTAACGTGTTTTTTCGATTTATTCGGTTTATTCACGGCTGGTCGTCCTTTGGGCTTATCAATCAGTCCATTTATGCCAAATTGTTTGAAACGTTGCAACCATTTAGAAATAACAGTGCCTCCTGAGATACCCAAGGTTAAGGCGATGTGTTCAAGGGAGAACAGCCCTTGTCGGGCTAATTTGACGGCTTGAAGCTTTTCTTCGACGGTAAATTTTCGGGCAGTATGTTTGACTCGCAAGCCATCTGAGCCCGCATGTTGAAAGTAATAATCAACTGTGTGTTGTTTAAATGTTTGGGTATATTTAGTCATAAAAATCTGCACCTTAGTCAGTTGGTTTTGCAGTCCAACTTTTGGGGTGCAGATAAAAGCCGTTTTAAAATCGGTTAGCCATCGCACAGATGGTTTAGAAAAAAAGAAGATGATAGTACTATCACTAAAAAGTGTTAGCCATCGCACAGATGGTTTAGAAAGTCGGGTGGGACTCGATTAATTCCCCACACTAGTTAGCCATCGCACAGATGGTTTAGAAAAGATATGTATGTGGGGTGTATTTAGATATGTAGTTAGCCATCGCACAGATGGTTTAGAAATATTTTGAATTTGATACCAAAGAGCGAGAGGAGTTAGCCATCGCACAGATGGTTTAGAAATTTCATAGGGCAGAAAAGAATGTTTTTAACGCGTTAGCCATCACACAGGTGGTTTAGAAATTGTTGATGTTCTCGTATTTGCTGTCATCGAGGTTAGCCATTACACAGATGATTTAGAACCAACCTAATATTAACTTTGTGACTGCCCTAGATAATTGCCCTATTTCCATTTTTCCATTTTAACCCATTATACGGCTATGTTTTTATTTATGCCGACTAATTGAGCTGCAAGACGCACTATTGCGCCTGCAACAAATAACTCAATTAAACGGCTCTGTTTATACTAACTTAATCGATTTTTTCTAATAAGCACTATCCTGGAAAATTTTAGTTATCTAGGACAGTCCGAAAAAATCAGAACAAATAAAATTTAGCTTGATTACACGCTTGGAAAACAGACTTATAAACAACTTGCCGATAAATATCATTGTTCTCTAAGAACTATTCAGAGACATATATTAAAAGCACCTAAAACACAGCTAAATTTACCCATTAATAAACATTTGAATATTCTCATGGATACCACATTTTTCGGTCATGATTTTGGTGTACTTGTTTTAATGGACAGCATAACCGGAAAGGTGGTTTACCATCGAATTGTGACGACAGAAAAAGTGTTGTACTACCGATTAGCCATTAATGAACTTAGAGAGAAAGGGTTTTATATTCAAGCGATTACTTGTGATGGCAAGCGTGGATTATTGAAAGATAGTTTAAACGCACCGATTCAAATGTGTCAATTTCATCAAGTAGCAATAGTGATAAGGAAATTAACGCGCAAGCCAAAATCATCGGCGGGAAAAGCGTTAAAAATAGTGATTAAAACCCTCAAAACAAGCCGTAAAAATACGCTTATCTCAAGCATTATATTAGTATTTTAAATATAAACTATTCTTAAATGAGCGCTCAGATAATCCTGATAAAAAAGGAAAATACCCTTATAAACATCGTGGTGTACGGACTGCTTATGCAAGTTTAATTAGACATAAAGATTTTTATTTACCTTTGAGAAGTATCCTGAATTAAATATAGAAAATACAACAAATAGATTAGAAGGGTTATTTAGTGAACTTAAGCGAAAATTATCCGCTCATCATGGATTAACAAAAAGCCATAAGATAATGTTTATAAATGATTTTTTAAATAAAAAGAGTTGGTAACAATGAGCTGGTTTTATGATTACCAACAATTTGGTCTACTATGCCTATGTTCTTCCTATATTAATGACCATACAAAAATTACCAATAGTAACAATATATTAACCTCATGCTTTATCCTTCCCATTAATTTCTCGAATTACCCGACAAGGCACTCCTGCGGCAAGCACATTATCCGGAATATTGCGGGTGACAACGCTGCCTGCGGCGATGACGACATTATTGCCAATTGTGACGCCGGGCATAACTTTTACGCCGCCGCCAAACCAAACATTGTTACCGATGGTGATCGGATAAGCATACTCTAGTCCTTGATTACGGCGTTCTACATCAAGCGGGTGTCCGGCAGTATAGAAGCCACAATCTGGTGCGATAAATACATTATCGCCAAAGGTAACTTTTGCTCCGTCCAGAATAACTAAGTTATGGTTGGCATAGAAGTTTTCACCGATTTCAATGTTATAGCCATAGTCACACCAAAATGGTGCGGTGATGCTAAATTGGGTTTTGGTTTTTCCAAACAGCGTTCGAATCAGTGTTTGTTGCTCTTCAGTGGCAGATGGGCGTAGTTGGTTATAATCGTAACAGCGCTCTTTGCAAATTTTCCGTTCCGCAATCAGATTGGCATCGTTATTGGCGTCATAAATCAGCCCTGCCAACATTTTTTCTTTTTCTGTCGTCATTTCGTCGATTCCACTGGTTAATTTTGCAAATAAGGCAACAGCGCTTGTAAGTAGATTTGATAGCCTGTTAAGGTTAAGTGCAATCCTTCGCGGGTGTAATCCAATTCCAACTCATCGTTAGTATTTAAAAACCGATGGTGCAGATCCAGATACCGCACTTGGTGTGTTTGCGCTACTTTTTGTAAGTGGCTGTTTAACGCTTTAATCCGTTGGTTATCACTTAAGCTTAACATCACTTGATCAATTTTAGCTGAATGGGATTTGTTTACCGGCAACACCGAAAGTAAGTAGCATTGGCATTGCGGCAAGTGCTGTTTGAGTAACGTAAGAATTTGCGAGACTCGCTCGCTGACCTGTTGCGGGGGATCATTCGGATATTTTGCTAGATCATTGACGCCAATTAACAGAAAAAGTTTTTTCGGTTGTAGTGGATAGATATGTTCCGGTAAGCGTTTGAGAACATCATAAGTATCATTACCACTAATGCCACGGTTGTAAATAGTCATCTCCGGCAGCATTTCGTTAATTGGAAATTCTTCGGTAATTGAATCCCCTAAGAAGACAATTTGATTTGTTCGGGCATAGCGGTTTAATGCATTGTAACGGGTTGTCATCATCTCTCTTCGCTCCGCATTAAAATTGATCAGAAATGCTTCTGCCGCTACTTTTTGTTCGTCGGAAACGAAGGTTAAAATCTCTTTTAGTGCCATGTGTCTTTATTCCAGAATAGGTTATGAGTTCATGTAGTGATGCTACTTGAGTTTTGAAGAAAAAACAATGAATAGAGAAGCGAATTGCAGATTAAAAAATAATCGAGTCGATTGTTTTTTGAACGGCAGATCCCAGTTTTAAAAATAATTTAGGAATACAGATCACAAAAAACCATTTTTCTTCATGCATTATTTTAAAATGTAAATTAATGTGTCTCATGATGATTAACCTTGATTAGATTATGGAGTGACTTTATTTATGAGTAATACAAAATCATATGTGTCTTTAACAAAAGAGAAGCTAAATCGTTTAATTGGGAACATTACTGTAGAGAGTTTATTCTCGGGTTATGGTTTTTATAAGGATAATCATATGTTTGGCATTGCGCAAAGTGGTGTTTTTTATTTGCGTGCGGAGGGACGTTTAGCTGCATTTTTAGAGCGGGAAGGTGCCATGACTTGCTCAAATCGTAAGGGAAATAATGCGTTATCACTGTCGTTTTATTATTGTTTGCCCGTTGAAATTACACAAAATGATAAATTGTATAAATCAATTTTGTGTCATTCGATTGAACAAGTTCAGCAGTCGAAACTTGAATCTCAATTATCTCAAAAAAAACGTCCGAAAGACTTATTTAATTTAGAGCTTAAACATGAACGATTATTACGCAAAGTCAACATTACTAGTGTACGTCAATTGCGTGAGGTCGGCGCTGAAATGGCTTACATCCGTATGAAGAAAATAGGACTTCCTATTACGCAGGGATTCTATTGGAGCTTAGTGGCGGCACTGAAAAATATACCGGTTTCGTTATTGACGGCAGAGCAAAAAAAGCAGGCATTGGAGAAACTTAATTTATGTTTGCGTAAAGAGGGGATGAGAGCGGAGAAAGGCTAGTTTATTCCTATTTTATTTCGGAAGAAAATGTTCAAATATGCATGCAATCCGCATAACCTATAGGGTTATGCGGATTGATAGATTAATGCAATATGCAAATCAAAGATCTTTATCACAAATTAATATATTAAAAATATTAAATATCTCTTTCATCTTGACACATAAGGTTATGTTCTTTATCGTCATGTTTGTCTATTTTTTGTACGGCAAGGTGTTTTATGTAAACTTAGTTGTATAACGTACATCATGAGGAGATTGCTATGTCTATTGTCGAACGAAATATTTTTATCGAAGATTTAAAAGATATCGTTAATATTGAGTCTTATAGTTATGATCCACAAGGAAAAGCAGACATTGTTAAATTTCTACGTGAAAAATTCCAAGCGTTAAATTGGTTAGTAGAAGAGCACCCCTTAGATCCCGCAGTAGGTTCGGCACTAATTTGTATGAATCGCAAAGCCGATCATTTTGATGTATTGCTATCAGGACATATGGATACCGTGTTCAAACGGGGGACGTTAGCAACCTGGCCATTCAGTCAAGATGGAAAAAGGGCATATGGTCCGGGTGTTTGTGATATGAAACAAGGGCTAATTCAATCCTATTATGTTTGTAAAACGCTATCTGAAAAGAATGAAATCGGTGATAGCAATATCTGTGTCATTTTTAATCCGGATGAAGAAATCAGCTCTATTTATTCCAGACCATTATTAGAAAAATTTGCCGCTAAATCCCGTTATGCCATTGTATTAGAAGCGGCTAGGGCAAACGGAAGCCTGGTTAATGAACGCCGTGGTGTTGCTAGATACATTATCGAGTTTTTTGGGAAAGAAGCGCATGCGGCGGTAAATCCGGAGGCTGGCGCTAATGCAATCAATGCTTGCATTAAAATTTGTCAGATCTTACTTGAGCAAGTGGCACCTGAAAAAGGAACTGCATTAAATATAGGGACTATTGAAGGTGGGACAACACCGAATACTATTCCGGCGTATGTCAAAATCCAAGTAGATTGTCGTTTTACGCTTTCGGAAGAAGCTGAAAGATTAGACGGCTTCATTCAAACATTACACAATGTAATCACCGAAGATGGCGTGCGGATTAATATCAAAGGTGGGATAACACGCCCACCCTGGGCTAAAACCGACGAAAGTTTGGTATTTTGCCGTGAGGTTGACAAAATTAAACAAAAACTGGGTATTGAGGCTGGGTGGGTTTCTACCGGAGGCGCTTCTGATGGGAATTTCTTTGCGGCTTTAGGTGTGCCGACTATTGATGGAATGGGAATGGTTGGCGGTAAGCATCACAGTTCGGAAGAGTACTTAGAGCTGGACTCAATTATTCCTCGTACGACACTGTTATATGAAACGGTTAAGTTTTGTTTATCAAATAAGCAGGAGGCGTAAATTATGTTTGGTTTAATCCTTGCACTTATTGTGACGGTCGGGGTTGGTTATCTCATTGTCAAAAAATACAAAGCACAAGTTGTCTTAATGTGCGGTGGGATAATTCTCATGTGCTTTGCGATTTTATTCGGTTTGGGAGAAATTTTACCCGCAGATAAATCAACCGGTTGGGTCGGTTTTGATATCTTTGAATTCATCAAAACGGTTTTTAGTTCCAGGGCGGCCGATTTGGGCTTGATGATTATGGCGGTTGGTGGCTTTGCGCGGTATATGGATCATATCGGAGCGAGTAAAACCCTAGTTAATGCAGCGATAAAACCCTTAAAAAAAATTAAAGCCCCTTATGTGATGTTAGGATTTGCTTATATCATTGGGCAATTACTCAATATTTTTATTCCAAGTGCTTCAGGATTGGGATTATTGTTAATGATTACATTATTTCCAATCTTAGTCAGTTTAGGAGTGAGTAGGGAAGGTGCTACGGCGGTGATTGGTACAACGGCATGTCTTGATTTGGGACCAGCTTCGGGTAATGCAGTCTTAGCCTCCAAAACAGCGGGAGTGGATATCGCGGCTTATTTTGTCAATTATCAAATTCCGGTTGCGGTGATAACGATGTTAGTGATTGCCGGCGCGCATATTTTTATGCAGAAATGGTTTGATAAACGTCAGTCAGCGGTAGGGGACGCATCCGAACAAAAAGAGGTTACTGAGAAGAATGTAACAATGGATGACATTCCACCATTTGTGTATATTCTTTTACCCCTATTACCGCTCTTTTTAATTTTAACATTTAGCAAATTAGTCTTTGCTGGGATAAAAATGAATGTAGTAACGGCAATGTTGATCAGTTTGTTTACGGCGATGTTTTTTGAATTAATCAGAAAGCGGGACATGAAAACGGTATTTGCGAATGTTCAGGTGTTTTTTGACGGAATGGGTAAGCAATTTGCGGTTGTGATCACATTGATTGTCGCAGGGGAAACTTTCGCTAAGGGCTTAACTGCGGTTGGAGCTATTGATACTATTATTTCAGGCGCACAAAATTCGGGCTTTGGCGTATTTACAATGACGGCAGTGATGGTGGGGATTATCGCCCTTTCAGCAGTGGTAATGGGATCGGGGAATGCCCCATTTTTTGCGTTTGCTGCATTAGCGCCTAAAGTGGCTTCTTCAATCGGTGTGCCTTCGGTGTTGATGTTACTCCCAATGCAATTGGTTGCTGGTATTGCCCGTAGCGTATCGCCGATTACTGCGGTTATTGTGGCTGTGTCTGGCGTGGCTAATGTATCGCCGTTCGATATCATTAAAAGAACGGCAGTGCCGATGGTATTGGCTTTACTGACGGTTTTATTTGGTACCTTTATCCTATTTCATTAATCATTGTATATTGACGGTTACACAACCCATGAACGGGCTGCGGTTAGGCTTGGTAATATTTTCAAATACGCAGAATTTTTTTGAATATAATCATGCTTAGTATAAAAAAAGAACAATCAAAAGATAAATTGCAAAAAAGTGAGAAAAAGCCCTTGCAAAGCATTATGGAATGTCTATAATGCGCACCTCACAACGACGCAGCTGTTTGAAGCTGACGATTGTGACTGTTCTTTAACAATATATCAGACAATCTGTGTGGGCACTTGTGCAAGGCATTGGTAATTTAAAGATTTAAAAAACTAAAGTCTTAATGAGTGCTGATAGTAAATTCATAATTGAAACTTTTGTGGTTTCAACATTATAGTCAGAGATTCGTTGAGCGATTGAACTTGAATTGAAGAGTTTGATCATGGCTCAGATTGAACGCTGGCGGCAGGCTTAACACATGCAAGTCGAGCGGTAACGGGGGAGAGCTTGCTCTCTTGCCGACGAGCGGCGGACGGGTGAGTAATGCTTGGGAATCTGGCTTATGGAGGGGGATAACTACGGGAAACTGTAGCTAATACCGCGTAATGTCTTAGGACTAAAGGGTGGGACTTTCGAGCCGCCCGCCATAAGATGAGCCCAAGTGAGATTAGGTAGTTGGTGAGGTAAAGGCTCACCAAGCCGTCGATCTCTAACTGGTCTGAGAGGATGACCAGTCACACTGGGACTGAGACACGGCCCAGACTCCTACGGGAGGCAGCAGTGGGGAATATTGCGCAATGGGGGGAACCCTGACGCAGCCATGCCGCGTGAATGAAGAAGGCCTTCGGGTTGTAAAGTTCTTTCGGTGATGAGGAAGGTGTTTTGTTTAATAGACAGAGCAATTGACGTTAGTCACAGAAGAAGCACCGGCTAACTCCGTGCCAGCAGCCGCGGTAATACGGAGGGTGCGAGCGTTAATCGGAATAACTGGGCGTAAAGGGCACGCAGGCGGATAGATAAGTGAGATGTGAAATCCCCGAGCTTAACTTGGGAACAGCATTTCATACTGTTTATCTAGAGTTTTGTAGAGAGGGGTAGAATTCCACGTGTAGCGGTGAAATGCGTAGAGATGTGGAGGAATACCGGAGGCGAAGGCGGCCCCTTGGACAAAGACTGACGCTCATGTGCGAAAGCGTGGGGAGCAAACAGGATTAGATACCCTGGTAGTCCACGCTGTAAACGATGTCGATTTGGGGGTTGCCTGTATGGGTGGCTCTCGAAGCTAACGCGTTAAATCGACCGCCTGGGGAGTACGGCCGCAAGGTTAAAACTCAAATGAATTGACGGGGGCCCGCACAAGCGGTGGAGCATGTGGTTTAATTCGATGCAACGCGAAGAACCTTACCTACTCTTGACATCCTAAGAAGAGCTCAGAGATGAGCTTGTGCCTTCGGGAACTTAGAGACAGGTGCTGCATGGCTGTCGTCAGCTCGTGTTGTGAAATGTTGGGTTAAGTCCCGCAACGAGCGCAACCCTTATCCTTTGTTGCCAGCATGTAAAGATGGGAACTCAAAGGAGACTGCCGGTGACAAACCGGAGGAAGGTGGGGATGACGTCAAGTCATCATGGCCCTTACGAGTAGGGCTACACACGTGCTACAATGGCGTATACAGAGGGAGGCGAGAGTGCGAGCTTAAGCGAATCTCTTAAAGTGCGTCGTAGTCCGGATTGGAGTCTGCAACTCGACTCCATGAAGTCGGAATCGCTAGTAATCGCAAATCAGAATGTTGCGGTGAATACGTTCCCGGGCCTTGTACACACCGCCCGTCACACCATGGGAGTGGGTTGTACCAGAAGTAGATAGCTTAACCGGAAGGGGGGCGTTTACCACGGTATGATTCATGACTGGGGTGAAGTCGTAACAAGGTAACCGTAGGGGAACCTGCGGTTGGATCACCTCCTTATATATGACTGATGATTTTGTATAGGTGTTCACACAGATTGTTTGATAGATTTGAGAATAACGTGTTATGGTCGCGGTCCCCATCGTCTAGAGGCCTAGGACATCGCCCTTTCACGGCGGTAACCGGGGTTCGAATCCCCGTGGGGACGCCATAACACGATATTTTTGAATCGTATCGGTGAAAACCGATTTGTTCTTTAAAAATTTGGACACAAGCTAAAAACTGAAGAGAACTCAAGCGTTCGAGAGGACGTAAGAGCTGAGTATTCGAAAATCGAGCAATCGAGAATCGAATTGGGCTTGTTTGGTGAGAAAAGGCACTGAGCAGGTCAGCGTAGGGAAACTTACGCACGAGTCAATGGAAGACGGCTTTGGGAATGGAAAGCGGACTGAACGAAACGGGCACGAAAGTGGTTAGTTGAAATGAAAGTGCGGTCTGAAAATTCTTGAGGTTGTATGGTTAAGTGACTAAGCGTGCAGGGTGGATGCCTAGGCAGTCAGAGGCGAAGAAGGACGTGCTAATCTGCGAAAAGCGTGGAGGAGTTGATAAGAAGCGTTAATACTCCACGATATCCGAATGGGGAAACCCAGTAGATGAAGAATCTACTATTGTTAACTGAATCCATAGGTTAACAAGGCGAACCGGGAGAACTGAAACATCTCAGTACCCCGAGGAAAAGAAATCAATTGAGATTCCGTAAGTAGCGGCGAGCGAACACGGAGAAGCCGTTAGTGATAGTAAGTGAGTTAGGAGAATGAGTTGGGAAGCTCAATCGCAGAGGGTGATAATCCCGTATCCGAAGGCACAGTTACGGTACTAAGCTAACAGCAAGTAGGGCGGGACACGAGAAATCCTGTTTGAAGATGGGGGGACCATCCTCCAAGGCTAAATACTCCTGACTGACCGATAGTGAACCAGTACCGTGAGGGAAAGGCGAAAAGAACCCTGGTGAAGGGAGTGAAATAGAACCTGAAACCCTGTACGTACAAGCAGTGGGAGCCCTATCACTCAAGTGTATTGAGAGTGGTATAGAAAACGTTGAAATGCGGTTAACGTTTTGCGAAGCAAAACGGTCAACCCCAAAATCAATCAGGAAACTGATGATTAATCGGCGTGTGAAAGGGGCGTTTTACGAAGTAAAACGGCAATCCGAAAGCAGTATGCTTGAGGATAGGGTGACTGCGTACCTTTTGTATAATGGGTCAGCGACTTATATTGTGTAGCGAGGTTAACCGAATAGGGGAGCCGAAGGGAAACCGAGTCTTAACTGGGCGAAGAGTTGCACGATATAGACCCGAAACCCGGTGATCTAGCCATGGGCAGGTTGAAGGTTGGGTAACACTAACTGGAGGACCGAACCGACTACTGTTGAAAAAGTAGCGGATGACTTGTGGCTGGGGGTGAAAGGCCAATCAAACCGGGAGATAGCTGGTTCTCCCCGAAATCTATTTAGGTAGAGCCTTAGATGAATACCTTCGGGGGTAGAGCACTGTTTCGGCTAGGGGGTCATCCCGACTTACCAACCCGATGCAAACTGCGAATACCGAAGAGTACTATCTAGGAGACACACGGCGGGTGCTAACGTTCGTCGTGAAGAGGGAAACAACCCAGACCGCCAGCTAAGGTCCCAAAGTCTATGTTAAGTGGGAAACGAAGTGGGAAGGCTTAGACAGCTAGGATGTTGGCTTAGAAGCAGCCATCATTTAAAGAAAGCGTAATAGCTCACTAGTCGAGTCGGCCTGCGCGGAAGATGTAACGGGGCTAAAACATAGCACCGAAGCTGCGGCATTCAGATGACAGATTTCAGATGTCAGGAGACAGTATGGCAATCAAGTTTGAAGATTTGAAGGTGTTTCAACGCGCTTATAAAGTGTCGTTGGAAATTCATCAAGCGAGCTTGGATTTTCCTAAGATAGAGCAATATGCGTTAGGAGACCAAGTTAGACGGGCAAGCAAAAGCATTTGTGCAAATTTAGCCGAAGGTTTTGCAAGGCAACGTACTAAAGCGGATTTAAATCGATTTCTTAGCATGGCAATAGGCAGTGCTGATGAAATGCGAGTTTGGTTAAGATACTGTTATGACTTGAAATATGCAGATGGACAAGATTGGCAAAGATGGCGTAATGAATACGAAGAAATTGCGAAGATGTTACAAGGTTTTGGTAAAACACCGAAACCTGACGTCTGAAGTCTGTCATCTGATTGGGTAGGGGAGCGTTGTGTAAGCGGAAGAAGGTGGCTCGAGAGGGCTGCTGGACGTATCACAAGTGCGAATGCTGACATAAGTAACGATAAAGGGGGTGAAAAACCCCCTCGCCGGAAGACCAAGGGTTCCTGTCCAACGTTAATCGGGGCAGGGTGAGTCGGCCCCTAAGGCGAGGCTGAAGAGCGTAGTCGATGGGAAACGGGTTAATATTCCCGTACTTGTGATAAGAGCGATGTGGGGACGGAGCAGGTTAGGTTATCCGGGTGACGGAAGTCCCGGTCCAAGCGTGTAGGATGGATGATTAGGCAAATCCGGTCATCTAAATCAGAGGCGTGACGGGGAGACTCCACGGAGTCGAAGTAACCGATACCACACTTCCAGGAAAAGCCGCTAAGCTTATCTTATCATAAACCGTACTGAAAACCGACACAGGTGGTCAGGTAGAGAATACTCAGGCGCTTGAGAGAACTCGGGTGAAGGAACTAGGCAAAATAGCACCGTAACTTCGGGAGAAGGTGCGCTGACGGTAATTGAAGTCCTTAACGGATAGAGGTGAAGTCAGTCGAAGTGACCAGCTGGCTGCAACTGTTTATTAAAAACACAGCACTCTGCAAACACGAAAGTGGACGTATAGGGTGTGACGCCTGCCCGGTGCTGGAAGGTTAATTGATGATGTGAGAGCATTTGATCGAAGCCCCAGTAAACGGCGGCCGTAACTATAACGGTCCTAAGGTAGCGAAATTCCTTGTCGGGTAAGTTCCGACCTGCACGAATGGCGTAATGATGGCCAGGCTGTCTCCACCCGAGACTCAGTGAAATTGAAATCGCCGTGAAGATGCGGTGTACCCGCGGCTAGACGGAAAGACCCCGTGAACCTTTACTATAGCTTGACACTGAACATTGAATTTTGATGTGTAGGATAGGTGGGAGACAGAGAAGTATTAACGCCAGTTAATATGGAGTCGTTGTTGAAATACCACCCTTTAAGGTTTGATGTTCTAACACAGACTGCGGCACGCGGTCGTGGACAGTGTCTGGTGGGTAGTTTGACTGGGGCGGTCTCCTCCCAAAGCGTAACGGAGGAGTACGAAGGTTTGCTAATCACGGTCGGACATCGTGAGGTTAGTACAATGGTATAAGCAAGCTTGACTGCGAGACGGACATGTCGAGCAGGTGCGAAAGCAGGTCATAGTGATCCGGTGGTTCTGAATGGAAGGGCCATCGCTCAACGGATAAAAGGTACTCCGGGGATAACAGGCTGATACCGCCCAAGAGTTCATATCGACGGCGGTGTTTGGCACCTCGATGTCGGCTCATCACATCCTGGGGCTGAAGTAGGTCCCAAGGGTATGGCTGTTCGCCATTTAAAGTGGTACGCGAGCTGGGTTTAGAACGTCGTGAGACAGTTCGGTCCCTATCTGCCGTGGGCGTTGGAAAATTGAAAGGGGCTGCTCCTAGTACGAGAGGACCGGAGTGGACGCACCGCTGGTGTTCCCGTTGTTTCGCCAGAAGCATTGCGGGGTAGCTATGTGCGGAAGAGATAAGTGCTGAAAGCATCTAAGCACGAAACTTGCCTTGAGATGAGTTTTCCCAGTCTATAAGACTGTAAGGGTTGTTTAAGACGAAGACGTAGATAGGCGGGGTGTGTAAGTGTAGTGATACATTGAGCTAACCCGTACTAATTGCCCGAGAGGCTTAACCATACAACGCTCAAGGGTTTTACCCAAAAGCCGAGAGAAAGTTGTAAGAAAAGACAAGAGACGAAAGAGCGAAGTAAGAAGCTCGAGTAGGGCTCGAGGAGTTTGAATCAGATTAGCTTGTGACCGAATAGGAATAACAGCGAAAGAAACGCTGAAAGAATAAAAAATAGAGAACAAAACAAAGTAAGAAGAAGCAAAAACAATCAAGCCGAATTATTCCGGCGGCGATAGTGCGGTAGCACCACCTGATTCCATGCCGAACTCAGAAGTGAAATGCCGTAACGCCGATGGTAGTGTGGGGTCTCCCCATGTGAGAGTAGGACACCGCCGGATATTATTGAATAGAGAGAACAAAAGCCCTTTGCAGTCATGCGAAGGGTTTTTTGCGTTTATCTGATCATAAATCGTGATCCCGCCCTCAGTTTTAACCGATTGAATGCGATAGAATCTAACGATAACAATCAATTAAAAAATGGGTAACATGACAGGTATTACATATATTCCGGCGCAGGATATTAATTCCAACAGCATCGATACTTTAATTGGTTTAGGCAAAGATTTTTAGATCACCAATGTGCAAAATATCAGCCAAATGCACAATTTAATCGTGCGTGATTTGCGTCAAAAAAATCTAAGATACACCTTGAATACCGACAACGTTGAACCGCTGGTTTGCGATCCTTTTACTATGGGGCATACACAAGGCGGCAGTGCATTTTTCTCCACGCTGTTTTATTTCCTCTGGTTGAAAATTCATAATTTGCTGAACGCTAAGCGTGCGAATGTTGCGATTAATGTCGAGAGTTATCAACAACAAATATTGCTGCGTTTTCCTTTTTCATAGCGCAGCAATTTTCAGAGTACGCAAGTTAGTTAAACACCAATTTCCCGATACAACCTGCGGCAAGCTATGCCGTCGTCTTTGCTCAACCTTTTTGTCTATTATGCCACCTAAAACTGAAACGATTAATCTTAAAATGAAAACCTAAGTGCGGTCTAAACCGTGCCTTCCATTTACTGCCAATTTTTCAATTTAGAAGTTTTGCCGATTCCGGGATTAAAACTGTTGGTCGGATCTAACTGGCGATAGAATTTTTTTAACGCTGGTTTAGCATGATACAAATGCCCGACATTGTGTTCCGCCGGATATTGTGCGCCACGTTGATCGAGCAATTCCAGCATTTCCTCTTCCAATGCGATCGGATCGCTGCCTTTTTTCGCGATGTAATCTTGGTGAAAAACATGGCACATAAAATGTCCGTAGTACAGTTTATGGATAAACTGGCGGTTTAATTTTTCCGGCAACACTTCAAACCAATCATGATCATTGCGCCGTAAAGCAATATCGAGGGCGACAATGTCTTCCACCTCTTGCTGATGAATAATCCGATAGCGCACGGCGGCGCCGGCAACGGCGAAACGGTGCAACATTGCGGCTTGCGCTTCTTCCGCATTACAGGCGAAAAAACTGCCGCTGTGTTCGGCAAAATAGGCTTGCAAGAAATCATGGGCTTCGGCAATGCCGTCACCCGCCATTTTCAGAATCAGGTGATGTTCATATTGATCACGATATTCGCGCATTTTTTTCGGCAAATGTTGCGGCAGCAATTTGCTAAATAACTGCAGACTTTTATCGGCAATATGCTTCGGTAAAAACCGCACTTTGCTACACAAGCGATCGACTTTATTTTTTAGGCTGAACAGCTTCGGCAAGTTATTCGTGCCTAACTTTTTAATTGCCCAGAAAGTGTCTTTGCCGTAAATCGTGGCAACATCAAAGGCTTCACGATGAATATATTCACCGGATACCGGCAGGGATTGGAATTGGCTGAGAATATGACGGCGAATATCATTTAATTCGGCGGTGCTGTTGCTGCCGATATAAAACACTTGGGTCTGTTTTTCCAACGGGAAAGTATCTAAGCGCACGGCAAACACCATTAATTTCCCGGCGCAACCGGAGGCTTCGTGCAAACGGCGCGGATCGGCGTTAAAGCGCGCGGGGGTATCGGCATCGACTTGGCGCACATGGTGGCAGTAATCGTGATCATGCCCTTGCTCCGAACCGCACTTGATGTCCGTTTCTTGGTAGCGTTTATGTTCAAGCCGCGCGAGCATTTCCTCCGGATCTGTGCCGAGATCAACGCCCAAATGGTTGATTAAATGTAATTCGCCATCTTGATCGAGTCGGGCAAACAGCGCCATTTCGGTATAAGCCGGACCGCGCTGCACCAACGCACCGCCGGAGTTATTACACACGCCGCCGAGCACCGAGGCGCCGATACAAGACGAACCGATCACCGAATGCGCCTCCCGTCCATGTTGAGCCAATAATTCCTCTAATTTGAATAAGGTGCTGCCCGGCAGGCAAATCACCTGTTGCGCTTGATTAATTACGTGAATGTGATCGATACGCAGGGTGTTGATAATCACAATATCGCGGTCATATTCATTGCCGTCGGGGGTTGAACCGCCGGTCAGCCCGGTGTTGGCGGCTTGGGTGATGACAATCACATCGGCTTTCACGCAGGCTTGCAAAATCCGCCATTGCTCGATTAACGACGCAGGAATGACAACCGCCAACGCACTGCCTTTGCCGAAGCGAAAGCCTTGTCGGTAGGGCAAAGTGCGGTTTGGATCGGTCAGCAGATATTTTTCACCGACGATATGGCGGAGTTGTTGAATCAGTGAACGTTGTTTCTGGGTGTAAGATGACATGGTAGGCCCCTTGTTCCAATCAGATAGTGAATAGCAGAGCTAGTCTATCTTGATTCCTTCCGGTGAAACAAGCGGCACAGATCACAGGATTAACTTAATTGTGCTAATTTGGCTTCTAAGGCTAAGCAAGCCTCCTGTTCGACAGCCGCTAACGGATCACCACCGGAGGCGGCAACAACCGCGCCGATTGCCCCTTCTACTAACGGCGCGGCACTGATGGTTACGTTAGCCGCCATTTCCGCTTCAAGCAGTTCAAGTGCGGTTTGCGTGCTTAAAATGGCACTGCCCAAATCGACTAAAACCAACACGCCGTCCGGGCTATATACCCTTTCAATGGCCTGCATAATTTTTACCGCGTCGGTACCAATCGGATTGTGCGGATCGTCAATACCGGCGGCAAGGGCAATTTGACAGTTATCGGCACGCATTTGTAGCGCCAGTTCATACAACCCCTCGGCTAACTTTGCACTATGGGAAACAAAAACCAAATTAACCATTATGCCTCCTGCGTTGCCTGTAGCAGCCCTTGTAATAAATACATGACTGAAGTTGCACCGGGATCTTGGTGTCCGATACTACGCTCGTTTAAGTAGCTGGCGCGTCCTTTTTTCGCTTTCATCGGAATGGTTGCTGCTACCGCACTTTCGGCACAACTCAGCGCCTGTTGCAAGGCTGTGTGCAACGGAAGTTGCTGTTGCACACTGTCAGTCAATGTTTGCAGCACGGGCAGCCAAACATCGCACATGGTTTTATCGCCGGCTTCGGCTCGCCCTCGTGCCACAATGCCATTCACGCCCGCTTGTAAGAGGTGTTGCAGCTGAGCTAGATCGAGTTCGTTTTTGCCGACCGCACTTTGTGCCGCTTTTAAAAAAAACGTGCCAAACAGCGGGCCGCTTGCGCCGCCGACACTGGAAAGCAGCGTCATGCCGGTTGTTTTGAGAATGCCGGAAATGTCTTGTTCCGCAAGTTCCGGCAGTTTTTCCGCGACTTTGGCGAAGCCTCGTTGCATATTTAATCCGTGATCGGCATCGCCGATCGCGGTATCCAACTCAGTGAGGTAATCCCGATGTTGAGTGAATAAGACCGTACAGTTTTGCAACCATTGAAGGATTTGGGGTTGGGTTAACGACATCTTCCTGACCTCACTATGCTTTCCAGCGCAAGCCGGCGGTATTCACCGGTGCGTCCCACAACGACAGTAAATTGTCGTCTACTTTTAACAGGGTGATAGACACGCCTTGCATATCTAATGACGTACAATAAGAACCGACGAGATTGCGTTCAATTTGAATACCGAACCGCTCGCAGCATTGGCTTAAGCGCTGATACACGCCGTACAGTTCTGACAGCGGCACGGCACCTAAATTATTGACCAATGCAATCACTCGATCGCCGCGCTGTAAGGCGGATTTTGTTTCTTGCACCTCTTGCCAGACCGCACTTTCACTCTCCCAGTGGCGAATGGCGCGGCTGAAGTTGCCATTTTCGATTAAGGTTGCAAACATCTGATCAACGGTTTGGTTTAAGTCAACGAACGGACGGCGTTCGATCCCCGGTTCGCCATGAATCCCGACGCCGAATTCCATTTCATTTTCAGCCAGGGTGAAAGAGGGTTTGCCCGCGGCGGGCACGGTGCAAGCGGCAAGCGCCACCCCAATCGAATGCCCCGCATTATTTAATCTCCTGCCCAATTCCGCCAGTTGGGATAACGAGTAGCCCTGTTCGGCAGCGGCGCCGAGAATTTTTTCGATCAACACGGTATTCGCAACGCCGCGTCGCCCGGCGGTATAAAGACTGTCTTTGACGGCTACGTCATCGTCAATTAATACGCTTGCCACTTGGATTCCGCTGTCGTGTAAAATTTCGGCGGCGGTTTCGAAATTCAGCACATCGCCGGTATAATTTTTAATGAGCAATAAGACGCCGTTACCGCTATCGACAGCAGTCGCACACTCGATAATTTGATCCGGTGTCGGTGAGGTGAAGATTTCCCCCGGGCAGGCGCCATCAAGCATACCGACGCCGACAAAACCGGCGTGCATGGGCTCATGACCGCTGCCGCCACCGGAAATTACGGCGACTTTGCCGGCGACAGGGCTGTCGGCACGGCAAACGTATAGCGGGTCGCGGTGTAATTTTAGATTCGGATTCGAGCCAATCAAGCCGGAAATTTGTTCGCTTAAGACGTTTTCAACACTATTTATCCACTTTTTCATGTTTTTTCCTTGTGTTATCGAACATGGATTGGGTTTTACTGTATGCAATTATGCTTGATAAGTCTGTAACCTGGCTCACAAATTTAAAAAAATAGCGTGAAAATCGGTCAAAATAAATGACGCGGAAAATGAAAAAACAGTTTGAAGCGCAAGCAAAATATGGTATTTATGTAAGCACGGACGAAGAAATTTAACACAACTTGGTTTTTATTTGTCAATGATGTTTGTTAGCCACCTTATTATTCGCATTATTCTCAGTGCGGTGATTATTATCACCGACGGCGAGCGGTGCGACTAATTTGCAACAGAACCAGGCTGTAAATCAGTGAAACCCTCGCCAAATGTGGTGGGGGTTTTTTGTTATACGAAAAATAGCACAGTCAATAACAGCAAAGTGCGGTATGAGGGACACATGAACGGAGCGAGATTAGTTACCGAAAGTTTGAAGGCGCATCAGGTCGATGTGATTTTTGGCTATCCCGGCGGGGCGATTATGCCGGTGTATGATGCGATTTACGACTCGGGTTTGGATCATCTGCTCTGTCGCAATGAACAAGGGGCGGCGATGGCGGCGATTGGCTATGCCCGTGCGGGTAAAAAGGTCGGGGTGTGTATCGCCACTTCTGGGCCGGGCGCCACCAATCTGATCACCGGTTTGGCCGACGCATTGTTGGATTCCGTGCCGATTGTGGCGATCACCGGACAGGTGGCAAGCCCGTTTATCGGCACTGACGCGTTTCAGGAAATCGATGTGTTGGGCTTATCCTTAGCCTGTACCAAACAGAGTTTTATCGTGCAAAATATCGACGAACTGCCGCTGATTTTGGCGCAAGCGTTTCATGTGGCACAAAGCGGTCGTCCCGGCCCGGTGTTGGTCGATATTCCAAAAGATGTGCAATTTGCCCCAACTGCCGCGCAACCGATAGTGTTACCGCTGGAGAACGCCCCGGCGCAGCAGGCGCAGAACCTGCAACAAGCCAAAACCTTATTACAACAAGCTAAGCGTCCGGTGTTGTATATCGGCGGCGGCGTCGGCATGGCAAGTGCGGTTCCGGCACTGCGCCGTTTCTTGCAAGCGACCCGAATTCCGTCGGTTTCGACCATTAAAGGCTTGGGCGCAATTGCTGCCGATACCCCGTATTATATGGGCATGGTCGGCATGCACGGCACCAAAGCCGCGAATTATGCGGTGCAGGAAAGTGATTTGTTGGTGGTGTTCGGCGCGCGCTTTGATGATCGCGTCACCGGCAAACTGGACAGTTTTGCCCCGCACGCCAAAGTGATTCACGCCGATATCGATGTGGCGGAAATCAATAAATTACGCCGGGCGGACGTGGTGTTGCGCGGCGATTTATCACAGGCGTTTGATGTGCTGGCAACCGCACTTTCGATCGACGATTGGCAGCAGGATATTCAACGCTTAATCACCGATTTTCCGTTTGTTTATCCGAGTAATGACGGACAAGACAGCATTCACCCGTGGACATTGTTAAACACCTTATCGGCAATGAAGCCGCAAAGTGCGGTGATTACCACTGATGTCGGACAGCACCAAATGTGGTCGGCGCAGCACATGGCACATCATCAGCCGGAAAATTATCTCACTTCCGCCGGTCTCGGCACCATGGGCTTCGGTTTGCCGGCGGCGGTCGGCGCACAAAAAGCCCGTCCGCAGGATTGCGTGATTTTGGTCAGCGGCGACGGTTCGTTTATGATGAACGTGCAGGAGCTGGGCTCAATTAAACGCGGCAAGCTGCCGATTAAAATTTTACTGTTGGATAACCAACGGTTAGGCATGGTGCGCCAGTGGCAATCACTGTTTTTCAAGGGGCGCCACAGCGAAACGATTTTGGACGATAATCCGGATTTCGTGACCTTGGCGGCGGCGTTCGGCATTCAAGGCGAGCGGATCGAACACGGACATCAAGTACAAGCGGCATTACAACGCTTGCTGGACAGCGAAGGGGCGTATTTGTTGCACGTCTGTATCGATGCCGATGAAAACGTCTGGCCGCTGGTGCCGCCGGGCGCAAGCAACGAAGCTATGCTTGATGAAATCAGCGAAGATATTGGCGTTTAAGTGCAAAGTGCGGTTCGAATTAACAAGGGATAACAAATGAAAACATATCAATTAAGCCTACAAGCCCAATGGCGGCCGGAAACCTTAGAGCGCGTGCTGCGCGTGGTGCGCCATCGCGGTTATCGCCTGAATGAATTACATATGACGTCAAGCCGCGAACAAATCAGCTTGAATTTCAGCGTCAGCAGCGAGCGCCCGATTGAGGCGTTGGTCAGCCAGTTAAGCAAGTTGTTTGATGTACAGACGGTTGTGGTTTTATAAAGTAAAAGTGCGGTCGAGCCATTAGTGAGGCAAAGCAGGGGCGGGTGAAATATCCGCCTGCTTACGAAGTGCAATATAAGCGTTAAACGTCAACGGAAAAATACAAAGTGCGGTTCGGGCGGATATCTCATTCGCCCCTACAATCATACAAAATCGAGTGATTAAACAGAGGAAAACAAAATGCCTAAATTACGTTCCGCGACCAGCACCCAAGGTCGCAATATGGCAGGGGCGCGTGCGTTGTGGCGTGCGACCGGAGTGAAAGATCAGGATTTCGGCAAACCGATTATTGCGGTGGTCAATTCCTTTACCCAATTTGTGCCCGGTCATGTGCATTTGAAAGACATGGGGCAATTGGTGGCGCGCGAAATCGAGGCGCACGGCGGCATTGCCAAAGAGTTCAACACCATTGCGGTCGATGACGGCATTGCGATGGGACACGGCGGCATGCTGTATTCGTTGCCGTCGCGCGAGCTGATCGCCGATTCGGTCGAGTATATGGTGAATGCCCATTGTGCCGATGCGATGGTGTGTATTTCCAACTGCGACAAAATCACCCCGGGCATGTTAATGGCGGCATTGCGCCTGAATATTCCGGCGATTTTCGTCTCCGGCGGGCCGATGGAAGCCGGTAAAACCAAATTATCCGATCAGTTGATTAAATTGGATTTGGTCGATGCGATGATTCAAAGTGCCGATCCGAATGTCAGCGACGCCGACAGCGAAGCGATTGAACGTTCCGCCTGCCCGACTTGCGGCTCGTGTTCCGGCATGTTCACCGCCAACTCGATGAACTGCCTGACCGAAGCGCTGGGCTTGAGCTTGCCGGGCAACGGTTCCTGTTTGGCGACCCATGCGGATCGGAAACAGCTGTTCCTGCAAGCCGGGACGCAAATTTTAGAGCTGTGCAAACGCTACTACGAACAAGATGACGACAGCGTATTGCCGCGTTCGATTGCGACCAAAGCGGCATTTGACAACGCCATGAGCCTTGATATTGCCATGGGCGGTTCGACCAACACCGTGTTGCATTTATTGGCGGCGGCGCAGGAAGCGGAAGTGGATTTCAGCATGGATGACATTGACCGCTTATCGCGTATCGTGCCGTGCCTGAGTAAAGTCGCACCGAACACCAATAAATATCACATGGAAGACGTACACCGTGCCGGCGGCGTAATGGGGATTTTGGGCGAGTTAGATCGTGCCGGCTTGCTGAATAACCAAACCCGCACCGTGTTGGGCTACTCTATGTTAGAGCAGTTAGATCGCTACGATATTATCCGCACCGATGATGAAAAAGTGCGGTCATTCTTCCGCGCCGGCCCAGCCGGAATCCGCACCACCCAAGCCTTCTCACAGGATTGCCGTTGGGACAGTGTAGATGACGACCGCACTTCCGGTTGTATCCGCAATAAAGCCAACGCCTACAGTCAAGACGGCGGGCTGGCGATGTTGTCGGGCAATTTGGCGGAAAACGGCTGTATCGTCAAAACCGCAGGCGTGGACGAATCGATCTTGAAATTCCAAGGCAAGGCGAAAGTGTTTGAAAGCCAAGATGACGCAGTTGCCGCAATTTTGGGCGGCAAAATCGTTGCCGGTGATGTGGTGGTGATTCGCTACGAAGGGCCGAAAGGCGGGCCGGGCATGCAAGAAATGTTGTACCCGACCAGTTACCTGAAATCGATGGGCTTGGGCAAAGCCTGTGCGTTGCTGACCGACGGGCGTTTTTCCGGCGGCACATCCGGTTTATCGATCGGGCACGTTTCGCCGGAAGCGGCGAACGGCGGCACAATCGGTTTGGTGCAGGACGGCGATGTGATCTCGATTGATATTCCAAACCGTAAAATCGCATTGTTGGTGGACGACAGCGTATTAAGTGCGCGCCGTGCCGAGCAGGAAAAGTTGGGCTGGAAACCGAAAAACCGCCAACGCCAAGTATCGCTGGCGCTGAAAGCCTATGCGATGTTGGCGACCAGTGCCGATAAAGGCGCGGTGCGTGATCGCAGTAAATTACAGGACTAAGTGAGCGAACTGATGACTATTTCCGCACAACCGAACGGCAATGAATACCTGCGCGCGGTGCTGACCTCGAACATTTATGATGTGGTCGAAGTGACGCCGTTGCAGAAAATGGAAAAATTGTCGCAACGCTTTGACAATAACATTTATATTAAGCGCGAAGACCGCCAGCCGGTGAACAGCTTCAAAATTCGTGGCGCATACGCGATGATCACCGGTCTGAGCGAGGCGCAAAAAGCCGCCGGGGTGATTGCCGCCTCGGCAGGCAACCACGCGCAAGGAGTGGCGTTATCGGCGCAAAAATTGGGCTTGAAGGCACTGATCGTCATGCCGCAAAATACGCCGTCGATCAAAGTCGAGGCGGTGCGCGGTTTCGGCGGCGAAGTGCTGTTGCACGGCGCAAATTTTGACGAAGCCAAAGCCAAGGCGATTGAGCTGTCGCACAGCAAAAACATGACTTTTATTCCGCCGTTCGATCACCCTGCGGTGATCGCCGGACAAGGCTCGTTGGCAATGGAATTGATTCAACAATCGCAACACATCGATCGCATTTTTGTGCCGGTCGGCGGTGGCGGTTTAGCCGCCGGGGTAGCGGTGCTGATCAAACAATTAATGCCGAACGTGAAAGTGATCGGGGTAGAATCGAAAGATTCCGCCTGTTTACAAGCCGCGCTTGCCGCTGGTGAACCGGTTGATTTGGATCGGGTCGGGTTGTTTGCCGACGGGGTGGCGGTGAAACGGATTGGCGACGAAACGTTCCGTGTCTGCCAACAATATTTGGACGAGGTGATCACCGTTGACAGTGATGAAATTTGTGCCGCAGTGAAAGATATTTTTGAAAATGTGCGCGCCATTTCCGAGCCGTCGGGGGCGCTGTCACTTGCCGGGCTGAAAAAATACGTGAAGTTGCATAAAATTCAAGGCGAAACCCTGCTGAATATTTTGTCCGGCGCCAACTTGAATTTCCACAGTCTGCGCTATGTGTCGGAACGTTGCGAAATCGGCGAAAAACACGAAGCCTTGTTGGCGGTGACGATTCCGGAACAAAAAGGCAGTTTCTTGAAATTCTGCCACTTGTTGGGGAATCGTGCGGTCACTGAATTTAGCTACCGTTATGCCGACAACCAGCAAGCCTGTATTTTTGTCGGGGTGCGGGTCACTGGCGGTGAAGCGGAGAAACAGGAGATTATCAGTCAACTGCGGGTTAACGGCTATGATGTGCAAGATCTGTCCGACGATGAGGTGGCGAAAACCCATATCCGCTATATGATCGGCGGCCGCAGCGCCAGTTCGCAGCGCGAGCGGCTCTACAGCTTCGTCTTTCCTGAACAAAAAGGCGCACTGGTCAAATTTCTGCAAACGTTGGGTACGCAATGGAATATTTCCCTGTTCCACTACCGCAACCACGGCGCGGACTACGGCGATATTCTCTGTGCTTTCCAATTGAGCGAAGCCACCGAGCAGGTGTTTAACCACCATTTGCAAGCCTTGGGTTATGCCTATCAGGATATTACCGATTCGGATTCGTATCAGTATTTTCTTAAATAAGATTAATTTCACCACAAAACGAACCTGCTGAATTAAGCAGGTTTTTTATGCTTTTCATATCTGTCATTCTCTTCGTTTATTCCTTTTTATGATTAAAATTTGATTTATTTATTCCAATAAATTATTATAAGTGCGGTTTTTATTCTGATAAGTAAAATTGAAGAATGGTTTTTAATCTTACCTAAGGGGTTAACATTTTGTTTTCTTTATTAAAAAAGCGGTCAACGTTCAGTTTGCCGGTTTTTATTCCAAGTTTTTTATTTGTATTGCTGATTGCCGTCGCCTGTATTGCGTTTCCGCAAGTGATACAACAATGGTTGAATACGGCAAAAAATTATGCGTTTGACTATTTCAGCTGGTTTTACATTCTGTCGGTCAGCTGTTTTATCCTGTTTTTACTGTTGCTGGCGATGAGCAGTTTGGGCGATATTCGCTTGGGCAGTGATGATGAGGAAGCGGAATATCCGTTTTTATCTTGGATTGCCATGTTGTTCGCCGCCGGCATGGGCGTCGGCTTGATGTATTTCGGTGTGGCGGAGCCGTTAATGCATTCAATCGCACCGATTACCGCCGATAATCCGCAAAAAGACGCGATGTTATACACTTTTTATCATTGGGGGGTGCACCCGTGGGCGATTTACGGCACGATTGCATTGGCACTGGCTTACTTCGGTTTCCGTTACCGTATGCCGCTGTCGATCCGCTCGGCGTTCTATCCGTTATTACGCGATAAAATCCACGGCGTGTACGGGCATATTATTGACGCCTTGGCGCTGATCGCCACCCTGTTCGGGATCATCACTACGCTGGGGTACGGCTCGTCACAGCTGAACGCCGGTTTGCAGGCGGTGGGTATTTTGAGCGAAAACAGCTTTTTCAGTAACTCGATGGTGATTATCGTGGTGGTCAGTATTGCGGTGCTGTCGGCGATTTCCGGCGTGGGTAAAGGCGTGCGTCGCCTGAGTGAAATCAATTTGGGATTAGCGTTGACGCTGATGTTATTCGTGCTGTTTAGTGGTTCAACCATTTATCTGCTATCGGTTTTTTCGGAAAATATCGGTTATTACCTGAGTAATTTAGTCGAAATCAGTTTCCGCACGTTTAGTTATGATCCGCAGCACACCGACTGGTTCAGCGGTTGGACGGTGTTGTATTGGGCGTGGTGGTTCTCGTGGGCACCGTTTGTCGGTTTGTTTATCGCCCGAATCTCACGCGGCAGAACCATTCGTGAGTTTATTCTCGGCGTGCTGATTATTCCTTCCACCTTTAATTTGTTGTGGTTTACGATTTTCGGCGACAGCGCTATTTTGCAAGATGCCCGGCATAACGGGGCATTGAGTGCGCTGACCTCGGCGCCGGAAACCCTGCTGTTTGCCTTTTTAGACTATTTCCCGCTGCCGACCTTGAGCGGCTTGCTGGCGCTGTTGATTCTGTCGCTGTTCTTTATTACTTCGGCGGATTCGGGGATCTTTGTATTAAACAATATTGCGTCCAACGGTAAAATCGCCGATATGCCGAAGTGGCAAAGCGTGTTGTGGGGTGTGATTATGATTATCCTCTCAATCGGTTTGCTCAATTCCGGCGGTTTGGGGGCGGTGCAGGCGATGACGCTGGTGGTGGCGTTGCCGTTTGCCGTGATTACGGTGCTGATGTGTTTTAGTTTGCTGCAAGGCTTGCGGGTGGATAAAAATTATTTCAACACCCGTTTGAACCAATCTACCGTATTTTGGAGCGGCAACAAATGGAAAAAACGCTTGGGACAGATTTTGAAACAGACCCAAGAAGCGGATATTCAACAATTTTTAGCGCAAGTGGTCAAACCGGCGTTTAGCCAATTGCGTGACGAATTGGTCAATAAACATCAGCTACAGGTGGAAATCAACGAAACGGATGAACCGCAACGCAGTGTCGAATTGGTGATCCATAAAGGCGTTATGCGTGATTTTATTTACGGGGTGATGATTCAGCGCACCGATACCGCACTTTCGATGCAGGAAGAGCAGAGCGTGCCGAGTATGCAGCATGAACAGGTATTTGAGCCGGTGACCTATTTTGGTGACGGACGGATTGGTTACGATGTGCAATATATGACCACGGAAGAGCTGATCGCCGATGTGTTGAAACAGTATCAGCGTTATTTGGTGCTGCTGAACAGCGAGGCTAATGAACTGATGGTGCAGGCGCCGCTGGAACCAACGGTATAAGCTGTTGGTTCAGCCTCATTTTACTAATATAAAGAAGCGATAAGGTGTTCGCCCTATCGCTTTTTTATTTGTGATGACGCTTAGGGCATAAATTGTTTTCGGGTGGTTTGTGTCCATTGCAAATGTTTTTTCCAAAAACTCAACAGACGATTCATGGCGCGGCGCGTTAACCAAAAACCGAATAATCCGACGAAGGTAGTCAACAACCCTATAAATAGTTGTGACCAGAAACCGGGTTTGCGTATGTCTGAAATATGAATTGATTCGCCTTCATTATTTTGACCGTAAATTTTAGCGATAGAACCATCGGCTTTTTTCTCGATGGTGAATGTTTCCCCGTCCTTCTGGGTATAGATGGTTACTGAGCCATCACTGCCTCGTTCTAATTTGAATGCCTGGTTGTCTTTGCCTTTGATGTCGATATTGGGAGGTTGAGGGCCGATTGATGTGGTGTCAATCAACACTGGACCGATACCGCTCGTGTTCAAATGGTAGGCATTGAGCTGCGGAAAGCCAAAAAGTTGTTGGCTTAGCAAGGCGAGAGTGAAAACGGTGCCGAGCACAGCCAAAATGCCGAAACCAACGCTTAATAGGGTGGTGATGACCATACCAATTAATACAGGCAGGCTAACACCAATATTAACCAGACCCAAACTGGCATTGACCGATAACACATACCATAGGTTTTTAAAGGATTTCTTTTGTTGCCATTGTTCGATGTATTGGTTTGCCAAGAGTTCTTTGGCAATGATGTGCGGATCGCCCAGTCCTGCAATGATATCCGCCTCGGAACGCCCGTTTGCCAAACCTTCGGCAAAGTGACTGCGGTAATCATTGAGTATGTCGTCACATTCGACTGATGAGAGATGTTTTAATTCTTGTTGCAGTTGGGCTAAGAATTCTTTTTGGTTAGTGATTTTAGTCATGATGGATCTCCTGTGTGGCTTGGCGCTTGGTTAAGGAAATGATTCACACTATTGGCAAAATCTTGCCATTGGGATTGCATGGATTGAAGTTCGGTTTTACCTAAATCTGTCAGGCGGTAAAATTTACGCGCAGGTCCTTCGGATGATTCTTGCAAGTAGGTATCGACCCATTGTTGATTTTGCAAACGGCGCATCAGCGGATAAATCGTACCTTCGCTGATGGGTAAGTATTTTCCGAGGGTTTGCACCATATCGTAGGCATAGCTGTCTTGTTGTTTGAGCAGTGCGAGTACGCACATCTCCAATACTCCTTTGCGTAGTTGTGTTTGCATGCTGAACCTTATTTTGAAATACCGATGGTTAAAGCATATAGCAATATACCTTGCAATGCAAGATACTAAAAAATTATTTTGTGTTGAGACAATATCAACATCAACACTATTTACTTTTGCTCAACAGTGAAGCCAATAAATTGATGGTGCAAGAACTGCTCGAGTCGGCGTAATGGAAGCAAAGTGCGGTTGAAACAGCGGCAGAAATCTTTTTCTGCCGCTGTTTTAGTTGGCGTGACTTTACTATCTTATTTGACTAAGAAAGTATAAGTACTATACATTTTTTTCTTCTGGCACACTTTTTGATCCGGGAATTCGGCTTCATGGCTGGTTTTCAGTTTCCAGTTGCCTTGTAATGCCGGAATAAAATTCATGATTCCTTTCTTATCGGTTTTGCCGGAAAAGGCTTGCGGCTCACGATGATCCATCACCGCGTCCCAATCCAATTTGGTCAGAGTGTCGGTGGTGCCGATAATGGTTGCGCCTTTCACCGGTTCACCGTTATACAACACTTGCACCGGCACTACTTGCATTGGTTTGATTTGGCTTGGATCAACCAACGGCACGATTTCCAGCTCTAACCCGACCGGTTTTTGTGCAAAATCAGTCACTTTGCTATCCAAATTAAAATAGGTGGTGGCATACATGCTGGATTGCTCACAGTAATTTGCATCAGGCACTTCGTTCATACTTTGCATTTTCCAACCGTCGGCATTTTTTGACCAGAAGGTCGGGCGATAGGTTGAACTGATTTTATATTCGCCTGCGTTCAAGGCTTGCGGGCTGACGTAGTGGTAGTTTTCTCCCTGCTGTTGCAGCGCTTCGGTTTTACTTGGGGTAACCAGTTGCAATGGCGGGAAAATGTGCAGGCGTTTTTCCGGAATCGGATCGCCGGCAGGGAAATTATCGCCGTAGCCCAACACCGCCAGTAACGGCTTTCCTTGTTCGGCATTTTGCGCATACACCCACAGATCATGGGCTTGGGTTAATGAACTGGCGGATAAGGCACAAAGTGCGGTCAACATAACTTTTTTCATCAATTTATCCTCTTCAATTATCAATCATGTCAATTGTTGATTCTCATTTACTGAGCTGTAAATGAGAATTGATTGCGATACTAGCATATTTTTATGACAGAACAATGACAAATTTGTAAAGCAATGAAATAAATTTTCAGAACTAAAGAGATAACTAAAAAAGTATTGAGTCAAGGATCGTCGTATGACGGACTGATTATAGTCGATTCAACAATATCCGACGGCGCTTTTAACGGAACCGGGGTTATTAACTTTAACGAAGAAGATAAAAAAGAGTGGGGCATAGGAGAAAATCAGGTTAAAGCCCCTCTCACCGGTGCTTTCTTCGGTGAGCATGCGAAAGAAATTGCCGGTGAGGCGCATAACGGTAAATGGGGGGTGGTGTTTGCCGCCGGGAAGCAATAAAAATAGCGTCAGTTAAAAAATAGCTTATAATCGGGGCTGTCTAATTTAGATAGCCCTATTTGTTGAGAAGAAAAATGAAAAAAAACCGTTCTTTTTATATGTTTTCCACGCTGACGTTAGCGTTATCAAGCGGTTTAAGTGCGGTTGCCTATGCCGAAACCGTCACCCCCGAACAGTTGTCACGCATGGATCTGCCGGACGAGAAGATCCAAGTGGCGAAACCTGACTTGCCTAAACCGAAGGTGCAAGTGCCGGATAACCAATCGGCACAATCGGTCAGCATGACCAAAGAACAACTGGCGCAATATCCGGAATTGATCACGCGTGCGTTGATTCCGGCAGTTATGCAGAATCATACCGAGGGCGTGCTGTTACTGTTGCCGTTGTATCAACGCCAAGCAAGCCAAGATCCGTTTTTGCTGACTTGGGCAAGTGCGGTGGCGGCGCGTGCCGAGGGCGATTATGCGCAAGCGATTCGATTATACCGCCAACTGTTCGCGCAAAACCCGAACCTTATCCCGTTGCGTTACCAATTGGCACAGAGTCTGTTTTTAAATAACGATAATGAGGCGGCAAAAGATCAGTTTGAAAAGCTACGCAGCGAGCCGTTGGCACCGGACTTTTTGGCGCATATCAATCAATATTTGACCGCACTTAATAAACGCGATCAATGGTCATTCCAAGGCGGCTTGAGTTATTTAAACGAACCGAATGTCAATAATGCCCCGAAAGCCGGCACAAAGATCGGAGAGTGGAGCGCATGGCAAAAGGAGGCGGCGGAGGGGGTAAGTTATAATCTGAGTGCCGATAAAAAATGGTCGCTGCAAGACGGCTTTTTTGCCAAATTCAGCTTATCGGGTTACGGGCGTTATTATTGGGATAACAAAAAATATAATGAATTGAACGGACGTATCAGTGCGGGTTTGGGGTATCAAACGGCGCAAACCGAAATCAGCTTAATGCCGTTCACTGAACGGCGCTGGTACGGCGGCGGTTCTTCGGGCAGCGATTCGTTAAAGCAGTTTTCCCAAAATTCAGGGCTGCGTTTTGATCTCAGCCATTGGCTTGCGCCGCGTTGGCAGATTTCAACCGCACTTGAATATGGCGAACAGCGTTATGTCAGCCGTAAGCACCTAAACGGTAACAATTATTTATGGTCGAATACGCTGTTATTTATGCCAAACAGCAGTCAATACTGGTTTGTCGGGGCGGATTACAACCGTGATAATGCGCGCGATAAAAGCGACGCTTATACGCGGATTGGAACGCGGATCGGTTGGGGACAAGAGTGGTCGTGGGGCATTTCCAGCCGTGTGGCGTTGAATTATGCCGTACGCCGTTACAAGGCAAATACGCCGATTTTCAATCAATTACAGAAAAACAAAGAGTACGGCGCGCAAGCCAGCTTATGGCACCGCGATTGGCATATTTGGGGCGCCACCCCGCGTATTACCTGGGCTTACACCAAAGTGGACAGCAACAATGCGTTTTACCGCTACGATAAAAGCCGGGTGTATTTGGAAGTGAGTAAACGGTTTTAGACCGCACTTGCTGCCGGGTTTACAAATAGTCGTGTTTTGCCACGGCTATTTTTGTTTTGAATATACGGCGCCGGTGCTAGAATAGGCGCAATTTTATTAAAAAGTGAATAACAGGAAATTTCATGCGTACATCAAACTACCTACTCTCCACCCTTAAAGAAACACCGAACAATGCGGAAGTGGTCAGCCACCAATTAATGCTGCGTGCCGGCATGATTCGCCCGTTGGCGTCGGGCTTGTATATTTGGACCCCGACCGGTTTAAAAGTGCTGCGTAAGGTGGAAAAAATCGTGCGTGAGGAGATGGACAAGAGTGGTGCGTTGGAAGTGTCAATGCCGGTGGTGCAGCCGGGCGATTTGTGGGTGGAGTCCGAACGTTGGGAACAATACGGACCCGAGCTGTTGCGTTTCACCGACCGTGGCGACCGCCCTTTTGTGTTAGGTCCGACCCACGAAGAAGTGATCACCGATTTGGTGCGGCGCGAACTGACCTCGTATAAACAGTTGCCGATCAATCTGTATCAAATCCAAACCAAATTCCGTGACGAAGTGCGCCCGCGTTTCGGCGTGATGCGTGCGCGCGAATTTTTGATGAAAGACGCCTACTCTTTCCACCTGACCCAAGAGAGTTTGCAGCAGACTTATGACCTGATGTATCAAACCTATAGCAATATTTTCACCCGTTTGGGGCTGGATTTTCGCGCGGTACAGGCGGACACCGGTTCGATCGGCGGCAGTGCCTCCCATGAATTTCAGGTGTTGGCGGCAAGCGGTGAGGACGATATCGTGTTTTCCACCGAATCGGATTATGCCGCCAATATCGAATTGGCCGAAGCGGTGGCGCTGGGCGAACGCGGCGAGCCGACGGAAGAATTGCGTTTAGTCGATACGCCGAACTGCAAAACCATTGCCGCCTTAGTGGAGCAATTCGGTTTAGCGATTGAGAAAACCGTGAAAACCCTGATTGTGCATGCGAGCGAACAGAGCGGTCATAAATTGGTGGCGTTGATGGTGCGTGGCGATCATGAACTGAACGAAGTCAAGGCCGAGAAATTGGCCGAAGTCGCCAGCCCGTTAGTGTTTGCCGACGAGGCGGAAATTCGCGCCGCACTTGGGGCAGGCGCGGGTTCATTAGGACCGATTAATTTGCCGATTCCGGTGATTATTGACCGCACCGTTGCCAATATGAGCGATTTCGGCGCCGGGGCGAATATCGACGGTAAACACTATTTCGGCATTAACTGGCAGCGCGATCTGCCGCTGGCGCAAGTCGCCGATCTGCGCAATGTGGTCGAGGGCGACCCAAGCCCGTGCGGCAAAGGCACGCTGCAAATTAAACGCGGTATCGAAGTGGGGCATATCTTCCAACTGGGCGATAAATATTCGCAAGCGATGAACGCCACCGTGCAGGGCGAAGACGGTCGTCCGCAAGTGCTGACCATGGGTTGCTACGGTATCGGCGTGAGCCGTGTGGTTGCTGCGGCGATTGAACAAAACCACGACGAACGCGGGATCATGTGGCCGGCACAAATCGCGCCGTTCCAAGTGGCGATTGTGCCGATGAATATGCACAAATCGGAAGCGGTGCGGCAGTACGCCGAAGAACTGTACCGCACTTTGCAGCAGCAAGGCGTAGACGTGATTTTTGACGACCGCAAAGAGCGCCCGGGCGTGATGTTTGCCGATATGGAATTAATCGGCGTGCCGCACACCATTGTGATCGGCGAGAAAAACCTGCTTAACGGCGAAGTGGAATACAAAAACCGTTACAGCGGTGAGAAACAGATGATCGCCAAAGCACAGGTATTGGATTTTCTTGCGCAGTGTTAACACGCTGCCGCAAGCATGATTTTGATGAGCCGGCGATAACCGGCTCTTTTTTTGTGCGAAGATTGCATTGTGTAAAAAATGAGCATGAGGATAAGCCGGGTTGTGAGAACGTTTTTATTTACTTTCTATTAGTCAATTGCAACGGGCGTTATATGATTCGAATGCCTAATCTGGAGGCTGAAATTCAGCGTTAAGCGAATTACCTCGAAAATCCGCGGAAATCCTTTATAATGACCGCACTTTGATTCACTCAAATACGAGGATATGGGCGGATGTCATTATGGCAACTGTTATTTGCCTTTAAAGGGCGTTTAAACCGTGTTGGGTTTTGGCAAGGATTCGGGATCTGCTTTGCCGTATTGTTACTGCTGGCTAATGCGCTGCCAATGCAACAACTGTTCCAACAAACGCCGACCGCACTTTTGGCTTCCGCCTTATTGTTGCTGGTGGGCTGGTGCTTTTTGGCCGTGGTGGTGAAACGTTTGCACGACCGTGGGCGCAGTGGAAGTGCGGTGACGATCATCATTTTTCCCGTGCTGTGCTATGTTATCGCCAATTATAGCGAAGGTATGATGGCGTGGGCGTTGGGCAAATTTTTACCGCTGTTTTTCGCAGTGTTGCTGTCATTGGACTGGGGTGTTTTTCGCGGACAAGCCGAAGCAAACCGTTACGGCGAACGAGGATTGGCGTTAAAGCTGAAATAAAATATGCCGAAAAAACAAATTGTTATCTTAATATGTGCTGTTTTGTCAGCGGCTTGCAGCAGCCCGAACCGCAGTTTGTCGTTTTTTGATCCGCAAGGTCAGATCCGGCAGATGACATTTTCGACATCGGCAGACAGCCAGCAGCCTGCGGTGACGATCGGCGACCGCACTTTGTTGTTGCAGCAGCTGGAAGAACGCAAGCTGTTGTTGGCGTTGAACCGGCAGGATCAGCCGCTCAGTCGGCATATCCGACATGATATCCGTGAGTTGGAACTGTATGAATTGGGGCAGGGCGGTTTTGTCGATGTTTATCGGCTGCGCAGCGAGGACATTTGCCGCCGTTTTATGCGTAATCAATCGCTGAACGTTGCTCATGCAGTGACTTTTTATCAGCAAAATCCGCAGGGACAGCCGCGTATGTTCGGCGTGATCTCGGATTTTCCCCTCAATTATAAACAAGCGCCGATCAAGCCGAATGCCATACGAACCATACCCGACGGCGCACAGGATTATACGGAGTTGGTACAGGGCAGCGCCCGTAAGATCCACTCATTTTTAGACAATGTGATTTGTCACCAACATTAGGAATAACAGCGTGTCAGAAATTAAATTGAATTATCATAAAACCCATTTTTTAACCAGTGCGCCGGACATCCGCCATATGCCGTCAGACGAGGGCATTGAGATCGCCTTTGCCGGGCGCTCCAACGCCGGAAAATCGACCGCACTTAACAGCCTGACCAACCAAAAAAGTCTGGCGCGCACCTCGAAAACCCCGGGGCGCACACAGTTAATCAACCTGTTTGAAGTGGAAGAACAGTGTAAAATCGTCGATTTGCCCGGTTACGGCTACGCCGCCGTGCCGGAACAGATGAAAATCAAATGGCAACAGGCGCTGGGCGAATACCTGCAAAAACGCGAATGTTTGGGCGGCGTAGTGATCTTAATGGATATCCGCCACCCGTTAAAAGATTTGGATCAACAGATGATCGAATGGGCGGTCGCCTCGCAATTACCGCTCTTGCTGTTGCTGACCAAAGCCGACAAACTCAGCCAAAGCGCGCGCAGCAAACAAGTCAAACTGGTGCGCGAAGCGATCCTGCCGTTTCAGGGCGATATTCAAGTCGAGGCTTTCTCGGCATTAAACAAAATCGGCATTGATAAACTGGCGGCAAAACTGGACGGCTGGTTTGCGCCGAATTTTGCAGCGGCAGAATAATGCAGATTTCTTAACAGTATATGAAAACGGTAGTTTAATCAGTTAAGCTACCGTTTTTTATTATACAAATAAAAGCATATTCGCTATTTTTGATTTTTGCGATCCGGATCGCAAACATTTTGCCCGCCACTTCCTTTCCCACCGCACTTTTTATATTTTCACGGCACTTTTATGTTTACTGTGGAAGAAAAAATGTCATTAGCGATAGTTTACAGCCGCGCCTGTATCGGGGTGCAAGCACCGTTGGTTACGATTGAAGTGCATATGAGCCGCGGCAAGCCCGGTTTAACGCTGGTTGGCTTGCCGGAAACCGCGGTGAAAGAGGCGCGCGATCGGGTGCGCAGCGCACTGATTAATGCGCGCTTTGAGTATCCGATGGCACGGGTTACGATTAACCTTGCGCCCGCCGATTTGCCGAAAGAGGGCGGACGCTACGATCTGGCGATTGCCTTGGGAATGCTGGCGGCGTCGGGGCAGATTTCAGCGGAAAAATTGGCACAATATGAATTTTTGGGCGAACTGGCATTAACCGGCGAATTGCGCGGCACGCAGGGCGTGATTCCGGCGGTGATTGAAGCCAAAAAACAGAAGCGCAAGCTGATTATTGCCAATGAAAACGCCGAGCAAGCGGGTTTATTGAGCGAACACGAAACCTATTTTGCCGAATCGTTGTTGCAGGTGGCGGCGTTTTTGCAAGGACAAGACGAATTACCGCTGGCGCAGATGACGGACTTTCCCAAACCGGATTTTTCTGCGCCCAACCGTTGCTTAACCGATATTATCGGGCAGCAACACGCCAAACGAGCCCTAACCATTGCCGCCGCCGGACAACATAACCTACTGTTTTTAGGGCCGCCGGGCACAGGCAAAACCATGCTTGCCAGCCGTTTGACCGCACTTTTGCCGGAAATGAACGATCAAGAAGCGATTGAAACCGCCGCCGTTGCCAGTTTGGTGCAAACCCGTCTGAACAGTTATGCCTGGCGACAGCGTCCGTTTCGCACGCCGCACCATAGCGCGTCGTTAGCGGCGCTGGTCGGCGGTGGTTCGAATCCACGCCCGGGAGAAATTTCATTGGCGCATAACGGTGTGCTGTTTTTAGACGAACTGCCGGAATTTGAGCGCAAAGTATTGGACGCCTTGCGCGAACCGTTGGAATCGGGCGAGATTATTATTTCACGCGCCAATGCCAAAGTTTGGTTTCCGGCAAAATTTCAACTGATTGCGGCGATGAATCCCAGCCCGACCGGGCATTATCAGGGGGTACATAACCGCACTTCGCTGCAGCAAGTCATGCGTTATCTGAATCGCTTATCCGGTCCGTTTCTCGATCGTTTTGATTTATCAATTGAAGTGCCATTGCTGCCCGCCGGCAGCCTGCAACAACAAGGTGATCGCGGTGAAACCAGTGAACAAGTGCGGTCTAAGGTGGTGGCGGTACGGCAAAAACAGCTGGCACGCAGCGGCGTGATTAATGCGCACCTCAGCGGTAAACTGTTAGATCAACATTGCCGTTTAAGCAGTGATGATGCCGCTTTTTTAGAGAATGCGTTGTTGCGTTTGGGCTTATCGGTGCGCGCCTATCATCGGATTTTAAAAGTATCGCGCACCATCGCCGATCTCGATAGCTGCGAAAATATTCAACGGCAGCATATCAGCGAAGCCTTAGGTTACCGCGCAATGGATCGTTTACTGGCACGTTTAGGCAAAGAAAATTCCGCCGGATAATATCGCGATTGATGAGGAAAACCGCACTTTGGCGCGGAAAACGGTTTAAATCCTATTCATCTTGTTTAAAAAGCAATCGAACAATGAAAAATTGTGATTTTTTTGCAAAAAATACTTGTCAGGGAAATTTATATCCCTATAATACGCCTCACTTGTTTGCGTCGCCGACTTAGCTCAGTAGGTAGAGCAACTGACTTGTAATCAGTAGGTCACCAGTTCGATTCCGGTAGTCGGCACCATTAGACAAGTATCGTGTGGAGGGATTCCCGAGCGGCCAAAGGGAGCAGACTGTAAATCTGCCGGCTCAGCCTTCGAAGGTTCGAATCCTTCTCCCTCCACCATTTTCAAATTCTAAAACCAAATGATTGGGGTAGATGAATAAGAACGCGGGCATCGTATAATGGCTATTACCTCAGCCTTCCAAGCTGATGACGCGGGTTCGATTCCCGCTGCCCGCTCCAAGCGCTGATATAGCTCAGTTGGTAGAGCACACCCTTGGTAAGGGTGAGGTCGGCAGTTCGAATCTGCCTATCAGCACCACTCTTTTCTTATTACTTCCATCATTTTAGTTGAAATCAATTTCTACATTAGGTTAATGTGGTAACTGAACCATCGATAACCGTGTTTGTTTAGAGGGACTAAAATGTCTAAAGAAAAATTTGAACGTACAAAACCGCACGTTAACGTGGGAACAATCGGCCACGTTGACCATGGTAAAACAACCTTAACCGCTGCAATCACAACCGTATTGGCGAAAACCTACGGCGGTGCTGCGCGTGCCTTCGATCAAATCGATAACGCGCCGGAAGAAAAAGCACGCGGTATCACCATCAACACCTCACACGTTGAATACGACACCCCTACCCGCCACTATGCGCACGTTGACTGCCCGGGACACGCCGACTATGTGAAAAACATGATCACCGGTGCGGCGCAAATGGACGGCGCGATCTTGGTTGTTGCGGCAACTGACGGTCCAATGCCACAAACTCGTGAACACATCCTGTTGGGTCGCCAAGTAGGCGTGCCTTACATCATCGTATTCTTAAACAAATGCGACATGGTTGATGACGAAGAGTTGTTGGAACTGGTTGAAATGGAAGTGCGTGAGCTTCTGTCTCAATACGATTTCCCGGGCGACGATACTCCAATCGTACGCGGTTCTGCGCTGAAAGCGTTGGAAGGCGACGCTGAGTGGGAAGCGAAAATCATCGAATTGGCAGAGCACTTGGATACTTACATCCCTGAGCCGGAGCGTGCGATCGACCAACCGTTCTTGTTACCAATCGAAGACGTGTTCTCCATTTCCGGCCGTGGTACGGTAGTTACCGGTCGTGTTGAGCGCGGTATCGTACGTACCGGTGACGAAGTTGAAATCGTCGGTATCAAAGACACCACCAAAACCACCGTTACCGGTGTCGAAATGTTCCGTAAACTGTTAGACGAAGGTCGTGCGGGTGAGAACATCGGTGCGTTGTTGCGTGGTACCAAACGTGAAGAAATCGAACGTGGCCAAGTCTTGGCGAAACCGGGTTCAATCACTCCGCACACTGACTTCGAATCAGAAGTGTACGTATTGTCTAAAGATGAAGGCGGTCGTCATACTCCGTTCTTCAAAGGCTACCGTCCGCAATTCTATTTCCGTACCACAGACGTAACCGGTACAATCGAGTTACCGGAAGGCGTGGAAATGGTAATGCCTGGCGACAACATCAAAATGGTTGTCAGCCTGATTCACCCGATTGCGATGGACCAAGGCTTACGCTTTGCGATTCGCGAAGGTGGTCGTACCGTTGGTGCGGGCGTTGTGGCGAAAATCATCAAATAATTGATTTTTAAGCAATAATCTAAGAGGGTGAACATCATGTTCACCCTTTTTGCTATCCGGATTATAGATAAATAAAGGATTTGTAATGCTGCCGATTAAACTGTTTTATGCGCTATTGATTCTACTGGTTTTATTGCCATTATTGGTTTTCCGCTTCAGTCGTTATAAAAATTCACTCAAAATCAACCGCACTTTAGCATTAGGATTGGCGGTATTGGCAGCGGTGTTATGGGGCATGGCAAATCAGTTGCTGGTGGTGACCGATGATAACCAAGTTACGGAATACGCCTTATTTATACCACAGCAATATCAATTAGATAATCAACAGCAACTTGACGTGCCATACCAATTCGGTTGGCGTAATGCCAGTGTAATCAATAACGGCAACATTCCGCTGATCTATGAAACGGTCAAATACGGTTCTTCTGACGTGAAGACGGAGGTGCGCGGTATTTTTCCTTATTCGATAGCCAAAGCGCTCCCGGAACCGATTAACTATACTTTTAGCGAACCGCCAAGTGCGGTACGCCTAACATTCGTCGGATCGGATTTAAGAGGTTGGATACATCGTTAAAGTGCGGTTAGCCGATTATCCTACAGCTGGATTTACCCAATTTTGGGTTGGTTTTTCAGATTTGAGTGCTGCAATTAAATTATCTACGGCACAGCGAGCCATATTATCGCGGGTTTCACTGGTAGCTGAACCGATGTGTGGCAGGAGAACGACATTTTGCAGCGCTATTAACGGAGAGTCGGGCGGCAGCGGCTCAACCTCAAATACATCCAGTCCAGCAGCTTTAATACTACCGCTTTGCAGAGCTACTATCAGCGCTTGTTGATCGACAATTTTGCCGCGTGCAGCGTTAATCAAAATGGCAGACGGCTTCATTAAAGCCAGCTTTTCTTTCGAAATCAATTTTTCCGTAGTCGGGACTAGTGGCAGTGTGATACAGACAAAATCAGCGCGCCGTAACAAATCATCTAACGGGCAGCGTTCGGCTTGGTATTGCCGTTCAACCTGCTCGTTTACTTGCTTGCCAGTGTACAACACTTTCATGTCAAAACCGCAATACGCTCTTTTGGCGACCGCACTTCCAATCCGTCCCATTCCCAGAATACCGATGGTTTTATGATGTACGTCCGTTCCGTAATACTCGGAACCGATACTGTGTTGCCATTGACCGGTACGGACTAGCATTGACAGCTCTACTGCGCGGCGCGCGGTAGCCAAAATTAAGGTGAAAATCGTATCGGCGGTTGTATCAGTCAAGACATTGGGAGTGTGCATTAAACGGATACCTCTCTGGGTTAAATCATCGACATTAAATTGATCATAACCGACGGAGATGGTTGAAATGGCTTTTAATTTCGGTGCAAATTGTAGCAGTTCTTGTTTGATTGGCACGCTGGCACCGATTAAACCGTCAGCCTGGGCTAAGGCGGCGATCACTTTATTGCGGTTATCCGTTGTGATGCCGTCAAAAGTGATGAGATTAAAGTGAGAAGCTAAACGGGCTTTTTGCTCATTCGGGATTTTTTTATAGAGAATAACGGTTTTTTTCATTGCTTTATCCTTAAAGTGCGGTTCGATTTATTAAAAAGCGCCCAACTGTTCTCGAGTCGGCAAGCCTTCACTGTCGCCAATCACTTGTATGGCAAGAGAGCCGATACGATTCCCGCGTTTAGCGGCCTGTATCAATGTTTTTCCTTCCAGTAAGGCACTGATTACTCCTACTGCAAAACCGTCACCGGCACCTACCGTGTCAACAATTTTTTCCACAGGACAAGGTGGAATCGTATCTTGATTTCCCTGATGATCTTTGAAGTAAGCCCCTTGTTCGCCCAGTTTAATAATGACGGCTTTCACCCCTTTTTCCAGATAAAAATCGGCAATCGCTTCGGCAGCTCTTAAACCGGTTAAAATACGTCCTTCTTTAATGCCTGGCAGTACCCAGTCGGCTTTGCTGGCGAGTTGGTTTAAACTTCTTACCATCTCTTGTTCGCTTTTCCAAAGTGTCGGACGCAAATTGGGATCAAAAGAGATAGTTTTGCCTGCCGTTCGCATAAAATCGATCAAATGTAATGATAAGCGGTAGCTGCTGTCGGATAAAGCGGCGGCAACTCCGCTTAAATGCAGGTGACGGGCATTCAGGAACGGCGCAGGTGTGAAATCGGCAAGCGATAGATAGCTGGCTGCCGAGCCTTTGCGAAAATATTCTACCGCAGGATCAGTTCCTTGCTCCGCTTTGGCTTTCAGTTGAAAGCCGGTCGGATAGTGCGGATCAATGCTGACACAATCATGGTGAATATTTTCTTTAGCCAGTTGTTGCAAAATAAATTGTCCGAAAGAGTCATTACCAACCCGACTTAACCACGCCACTTTAAACCCGAGACGAGCCAAGCCGGTGGCGACATTGAGTTCCGCACCGGCAACACGTTTGGTGAAATGCGTAATTTCAGATAAGTTTCCAGTTTCAGCCGCGACAAACATTGCCATGGCTTCACCATAGGTAATCACATCTAGAATAGGCTGTTTTGACATAGGGTTATCCTCTCAATAGTTCGACAAAGTGTCGCGATATAGCGACTAAATCGCCGCCGATTAACGGAAACTCAATCCCGCGTGCGACATTTTGCGGTAAATATCGTTGCACGATTTGCAAATAGCGATCCTCTTGATTTTTGGGCGGAACAGTTATTCGTTTTCCAGTGGTATCAAGTGCGGTTGATTTAATATGGATATAGCCGACATAAGCCGCCAACTGTTGGGCGGCAAGTTGCGGATCTTGTTCCGCCCATGCCCAATTACCGCTGTCAAAAGCCAGTCGCAACGGCACATGGTGTCTTGTCAGCCATTGGGTAAACGCGACCATGCTATTCAAGTTACCGCTCTTTTTGGCTTGATCATTTTCGATGACACATTGAATTTCAGGGTACATATCCATAATTTGCTTTAAAGTATCGGCTAATACCGCTGGCGTATCAGGCTTAAAATCACCAAGTGAGAATTTGAGAAGGTCGGCATTAAGTTGCCGTGCTTCAGCAAAATATTGCCGCAGCTGCGGATGGATTTTTTCCGGTGATATCCACAATGGAAAAGGAACCGAATAGAAGCAGGCTAATTGAGCTTGTTTGATCTTATTCGCCAGTCGGGGGAGTTCTGACAATACTTCGTCTGAAAATAATTCCCGACGGATTTCAACCCCATCTGCGCCTGAGGCTTTGATGACGGTGAGAATTTCTCCCTGTCCGCCGATGCTTTTGATGTAATCGGCTCCATAAGCGGAAGTGGTTATAATTATTTTTCTGCGCATAATGTGTATTCCTTGATTTTTATTTTTCTCTAATTTTATTTTCTATCAGTTAATTGGTTGGAACCGATACCATTTCTTGTTAAAAAAGAGACGGTAACTCCCTTTTGGCTTAAGCCGATTCTCTGATGATTAATTCCCCCGGATAGAATACATTTTGAAAATCCGAAGTGTCGCCATTCATGCGTTGATAGAGTAATTCGAAAGCGTTAAAACCTATTTGGAACGTCGGTTGCTTCAGCGTCGTGATTCCGCCGCCGACCAGCGCGGCCCAAATTGGATCGTCAAAACCGATTAAGCCGATATCTTTGCCCCATTCTAATTTCAAGCGTTTTAGAGAAAGCGAGATATTTAGTGTAACGGCACCGTTAACCGAGATAATCGCTTTGCGCATACCGCGATTTTTGGCACAAAATTCAGTAATGACGCTATCCATTTTTTGTTGATCCTTGCTGCTGACTAATTCAGCGACTGTGCCACTACAGTGTTGATTTGCCGTAATTATTTGTTTGAACGTGTCAGTGTGTTTTTGGCGCGGTTGTATATCGTTAATCGTTTCCGTGATAAATAAAATTGCTTCAAAACCGCTACGAATGAGATGTTCCGTCACTAACGTAGAGGCTTGTTCGTTATCCAGACCTACGACATCGCAATTCAGCTCATGGATTTGCCGATCGATAGAGACAATAGGGAGAGAAAATTGTTTAAAGTTATCGTCATGAGTGCGTAGTGCATGGATAATGACACCTTCAACTTGATAGCTGAACATCAATTGTAAAATCTGTTTTTCTTGCTCAAACTGATTATTGGTATTAAAAACAAGCAAGGTATAACCATATTCACGGCTGGCGGCCTCGATCCCTTGCATGACATCAATGGAATAGGGATTATTGATGTCGGCAAAGATCAGCGCAATCAGTCGGGTGCGCCCGCGTTTCATACTTCGAGCGATTTGGCTAGGTTGGTAATTCAGCGTTTCGATGGCTTGTGCAATCTTCTTTTGCATATTATCCGACAGCACATGAAATTCGCCGTTCAGATAGCGCGATACACTGGTTTTTCCTACTTTTGCCAAGGTTGCCACATCGCTAATCGTGGCTTTTTTATTTCTCGAAGTTGTTTTCATATTATACATGCCTAATGATTATAAAAAGACATTATTCAATAAAATGGCCGGCATGAAAATAACAATAGCCAATACAATTAAAATAATTGTAATATACGGCATCACTGCTTTAAAGGATCTGTCAATGGGCAGATTACCAATCACACTGGCAATTAATAAACACAATCCGTAAGGCGGTGTGACCAATCCTACTGACAGGGTAATAATGATGACAATACCTAGTTGTATCGGATCAACGCCTATTGTTTGCGCCACCGGATAAATTACTGGTACGAATAAGACCATCGCAGGGATAGCATCCATAAAAGTACCGATAAACAGGAAGAATAAAATAATCAGCAATAGAAATACATATTGGCTGCCGCCGATATCATTGAAGAAACCGGCAACTAAGGTATTGATTCTGAAATAGCCTAAAAACTCACCTAAAGCGGAAGCTGCGGCCAAGGCGAATAAAGACAAGCAGCTTAATTTTAAGGTTTCGATTAAAATTTTCGGTAAATCTCGAAAGGTAATCGTTTTATAGAAATAAGCACTGACGAAGTAAGCATATAAGGCAGCAAAAGCGGCGGCTTCGGTCGGTGTAAACACGCCGAAAACAATTCCACCGATAATAATCAGAGGCGTGATCAATGCCGGAATCGAGTTTTTAAAGAGTTGCAGAAAAACGTTCCACGGCATTTTTGCTTCGCGCGGCAGTGCACTACGAACCGCAACATAATAGATAAAGAACATCATGCCGAGACCGATGGCAATACCGGGTAAAATGCCGCCGATAAACAGTTTACCGACGGAGGTATTGGTTAATCCGCCGTAGATTACCATCGTGATGCTAGGCGGAATAATGCTGCCGATGGTGGAAGAGGCAGCGGTCACCCCCACCGCCATTTCACGGCTGTAGCCTTTTTCAAGCATATTCGGAATTAAAATTTTTCCTACACCGGCGGTATCGGCTTGTGAAGAACCGCTTACACCGGCAAACAACATGGATACCATCACATTGGCATGGCCTAAACCACCGGGACAACGCCCGACGATCCCTAAGGAAAAATCAATCAGTTTTCTTGAAATATTGCCTTGGTTCATAATAGTGGCGGTTAATACAAAGAGCGGTACGGCCAACAACACATAAGAGTTCAAACCGTAAAACATCTTCATCGGAATCATGGTATTCGGCACGCCGCTGATTGTCGCGATACCGATTAATGCGGCGATTGCAATGGAAAATGCAATTGGAATACCGATAAGAATCAGCACGATAAATAGGATTGTTACCAATAATAGCGTCATGATTTTTCTCCTAATGTGTCATCGGTATCATCAGATAGCGGCGTGCCGTTTTTAAGTGCGGTGATCTGTTTAATCATATCTTCAACTAAATAGATCACGATACTGATAAAGGTAATCGGCAGGATCAGCCAGACATAACCTTGTTTTAAACTTGGAATACTAATCCAACGCGAGTTCCAGAAAGTACTGGTGATTTCTGCACTGTAGACAAAGCAAAAAGCACAGAAAACGATGATAATGACATCTTGTACAATAAGCAGAAGCGGTTTTTTCTGCGGTGAAAACTGGCCGTTCAGCAGCGTGAAGCTGAAATGTTGTTTGTGTTTGGCCATCACCGCGGCACCCAGCAACATAGACCAGATAAATGCGTTAACCGAGATTTCTTCGGTCCATGTGGCGCTAATGCCTAAATAGCGAGTGCCGACTTGGAGCAGGGTGGTGATGACAAAAATCACCAAAAGCAGTGTACCGAGCCACAGTTGTATTTTTTCCAAATAATCAGTCAATTTTTGCATATATCCCCCTGATCCAAGGTTATAACAAAATAAATTCTAACAATTTAACCAATTGAATTTATTTTGTATTTCTGATTTGTTGTAATGTATCTGTCATACCGTGTTTTTTCGCCCATTGATCTTGAATGGTTTGGGCGGTGGCACTGAACGGTTGCGTATCCACGCTGTTAATCACGGCGCCGTCTGCAATCGCTTTGTCTTTATACTGATTTTCTTCACTATAAATAGCATTGCGTTCAGCCTGTGTCGCTTCTTTGATTGCGGTTTCTAATATTGTTTTTTGCTCTTCACTCATACTGTCCCAAACATTTGCCTTCATTAATAAAAGGCGCGTTGTGTAATCATGGGCGGTTTCGGAAATATATTTTCCGTTAGCGGTTTTGTGATGTTCCATCGGTACAAGATACGGATAAGCATTTTCAGAACCGTCCACTACATTACTGGCTAAGGCTTGATATAGCTCCGCCCAGGCTACGGAAGTAGGAATCGCCCCGATTGAGGTCCAAAAATCGGACACTACACCAGCGGTTTGCGTTCTGATTTTTAATCCTTTGGCATCATCAGGTGTATTAATCGGTTTTTTACCGTACCAATGGCGCACACCGGCAGTCCAGTAGGCGATGACATAGTATTTATTCCCCGATTTTTGATAAATGATATCGGCAATTTTCTTGCCGATATCACTGTCAACCACTTTCTCCCAGTGACTATAGTTATTGAATAGGTAGAGTAAAGAAAACAGATCCACTTCATCGATACCGGCAGAAGTCATAAATCCCGGTGAAACCAACACGATATCTGCACCGCCCAAGACGAGTTTTTCAACTAACTCGTTTTCGTTCGTACCGATAGTTCCGGCATGAACTTCGATATCAAATTTTCCGGATTGTTCGGCGGACTCTTTCAGTTTTAGCATGCCGGTTTGGTATGGACTGGTTATATTGGTTTGGTTGTGTGCGGCAACCAATTTTATCGGTTTATCACCATTATTGTTTGTGTTCTCTGCTTCTCCACACCCGATAATTGCGATTGACATTAACAACATTAATACTTTTTTCATAAATAACTCCGTTAAATTATGATTTCTGCCCATCTTAGCGTTTGCTAAAAAGAATTTTAGCTAGTAAAAAACTATCATGGAACTGGTTCCATTTATTAAAAAATAGACAGATTTGTGATCTGGGTGGCACTTTAGTGAGAAATTTGTGATATGGATCAATATTTTTGATGGTGAAAGAGAAGTTGCGCTAACACTAAAAAATCATCAAGCACTCCCCCTCTCTAATAACTTAATCGGTACACTGATGATTTCAGGCAAAAGTGAGGTATTTTCTTGTTGTAGCAGGGTTTGCAGTTTTTTGCCGGCGAGTTCGCCCATTTTTTCATAAGGAATTTGGATGGTGGTTAAACGCGGATGAATCACGTTGCCGATGTCCAAACCGCCCATGCCGACAATGGCGATATCGTATGGTACGGCGATGTGCTTGCGGGCAAGTTCGCATAGCGCACCGCATGCCAATTCATCGGAGAGAAAAACATAGGCGTCGATTTGCCCCCACTCTAATAGGGCTTCATTGAATAATTCGGCACCTGTTGAAAACGTAGTCTCAGCCGGACGATGTAGCACCAAGTGCGGGCTGATGTGCTGACTTAATAATGCGCTCTGCCAGCTTTCCAAATAGTGCTGAAAGGTTGCGCTATCTTGCATGGCGGAAAGTAAACCCAGATTGCGGTAACCTTTTTTCACTAAAAATGTAATTAAAGTTTGTATTGCCGCTTTGCTGTCCACGCCAATATTAATCCCCAAAGGGGCAGGCTTGATCGCGCCAATTTCAATCACCGGAATCGTACTGTTTTTTATCCATTGCGCCTCTTTTGGCGGACAAGCAAGGTTCAATAAGATAATCGCCGCCGGCGCATTATTGATCAACTCCTTGAACCAGCTCGTGCCGTTGGCGATTAAGATAACCAATTGAAGATTCTGCATTTTTAGGCTTTGTTGCAAAGCGGATAAAATCAGACAATTTTCGCTTGAGGTGAGTGAAGAGGTGACCACAACCACGTTACGTGACGAAACCGATGCCAACTCTCTGGCGGCGGAATTGGGGATATAACCCAATTGTTTGACCGCACTTTCGATTTTATTGCGTAAGTTGTCCGACACCAATTCCGGTGTGCGTAAGGCGCGCGATACCGTCATCTGCCCTACGCCGACCCGTTTGGCAACATCTGCCAGGGTTACCCTGCCGGTGGTGCGTCGGGTTCGTGTTGGAGGTGTGCTGGAAGACATGTGTTGCCCTTATGGATTTTTATTCAAAGTATAACAAACAAATCAGTGAAAACAGCTTATTGTATTAAAAACGTTAGTGCTATCACAAAATCAGACTTATTTGATTGATAGCGCTAACATTGCTGTTTACACTTTGGATATCGTCATCATCTGGAGAACGAACTATGCTGAAATCTTATCTTCCCCTTGCGCATATCCAATTGGTCGAGTCGGTTTCCGACTGGCAACAGGCGGTTAAACAATGCGCACAACCGTTGTTGGACGGGCAGCTGATCGAGCCGCGTTATCTGGATCGTATTTTTCAGCTGTATGAGGAAATCGGACCTTATTTTGTGATTGCGCCGCAAATTGCCATGCCGCACGCCCGGCCGGAAGACGGGGCGTTGGCTCAAGCGCTCTCGCTATTGGTGATCAAGCAGGGAATTGATTTCGGATCAGAAAATGATCCGGTCAAGCTGGTGATTTTATTGGCGGCGAAGGACAATTCCTCCCATTTGGATATGCTGGCGGCGGTCGCCGAATTGTTGGCTGATGAAAGTGCGGTCGAGGAAATAATCGGAGCGGCGGATATCGAACATATCGCCGCAGTAGCACATCGTTATTAACTTTATTTAACAACCGGTATTAAAACGAAAGGAGCAACAGTATGAAAATTATGGCAGTCTGCGGACATGGTTTGGGCAGCAGCTTTATGATGGAAATGAACATCAAGAAAGCCTTGGTGAAGTTAGGGATTGAGGCTGAAGTCGGGCATACCGATTTGGCGTCGGTAACGCCGAATGAAGCGGATGTGTTTGTGATGGCGCGCGATATCGCCGAAAGCAGCAGTGTTTCGCCGGATAAAATTGTGGTGGTGACCAACATCGTCAGCGCTGCGGAATTTGAACAAAAATTAGGCGAGTATTTTAATCGCTGAGTTTTAACCGATAAGGAGTTTGATGATGGAAGCTATCCTGTTTTTCATTCTTGATATTTTGAAAGTCCCGTCGATTCTGGTCGGGGTGATTGCACTGGTCGGATTATTGTTACAGAAAAAAGCCTTCCCGGATGTGATTAAAGGCACGATTAAAACCATTTTGGGCTTTATCGTGTTGGGCGGCGGTGCCGGCGTCTTAGTTGGCTCGCTGAATCCGCTCGGCAATATGTTTGAATTTGCTTTTAATGTGCAGGGTATCATCCCGAATAATGAAGCGATTGTGTCGATGGCGCTAGAGAAATATGGCACGGCAACCGCGTTGATCATGGCGTTCGGTATGTTGGCGAATATTATCGTGGCACGTTTCACCCGCTTGAAATTTATCTTTCTGACCGGACACCACACCTTTTACATGGCGTGTATGATCGGCGTGATTTTAACCGTAGCGGGCTTTGAAGGGGTACAATTGGTGTTTGTCGGCTCATTGACCTTGGGCTTGATCATGGCATTTTTCCCGGCGATTGCCCACCGTTATATGAAACGCATTACCGGCAGCAATGAAGTCGGTTTCGGTCATTTCGGCACTGTCGGTTATGTGCTGTCCGGTGCGATCGGCGAAGCCACGGGGAAAGGCTCGAAGTCAACCGAAGAGATCAATTTACCGAAAAACCTCAGCTTCTTGCGCGACAGCTCGATTTCGATTTCCCTGACCATGATGGTGATCTATCTGATTTTAGCGCTCTCTTCCGGTAGCGAGTATATCGAACAAAACCTGAGCGGCGGACAAAATTATCTGGTTTATGCGATTATTCAAGGCATTACCTTTGCCGCCGGCGTATATATTATCTTGGCAGGCGTGCGCTTGATTCTGGCGGAGATCGTGCCGGCGTTTACCGGAATTTCGGAAAAATTAGTTCCGAATGCCCGTCCGGCACTGGACTGTCCGATTGTCTTTCCGTATGCGCCGAATGCGGTGTTAATCGGCTTCTTGTTCAGTTTCTTGGGCGGTATCGTCGGTCTGTTTATTTTGGGGCAATTAAGCTGGGTGTTGATTCTGCCGGGCGTAGTACCGCACTTCTTCTGCGGCGCAACGGCGGGTGTGTTCGGTAATGCGACCGGTGGTCGGCGCGGCGCAATGCTGGGGGCATTTTGCCACGGGGTGTTGATCACCTTCCTGCCGGTGTTTTTGTTGCCGGTGTTGGGATCACTCGGCTTTGCCAACACCACCTTCTCCGATACCGATTTCGGCGTTGTCGGTATTGCGTTGGGCTACATGGCGCAATATTTGTCGTTGAACATGATCACCGCCACCATTACCGGTATTTTCGTACTGCTGGTAGCGTATAACTATCTGGCGAAGAAGCCGATTGAGAATAAAGAATAATTTTATTCCTACCTGACAGCCGCAACCGCACTTTGATCTGATGATCACAGCTTCAAAGTGCGGTTTCTCCTATCTGCAGTTACAGTTCCCCGCCGTTGCTGGCGATCACGTTTTTATACCAAAAGAACGAATCTTTGCGCGAACGGGCTTTGCTGCCGTTGCCGTCATCGTCGAGGTCAACGTAGATAAAACCGTAGCGTTTCGACATTTCCGAGGTGGACATGCTGACCAAATCAATCGCGCTCCAGCTTAGGTAACCGCGCAGATCGACGCCGTCGTTGATCGCTTCCTGCATTTGCTGAATGTGGGCGCGGTGGTAGGCGATACGGTAATCGTCGTGAATGCTGCCGTCGGCTTCCGCCTGATCATATGCGCCCAAGCCGTTTTCCACGATAAACAGCGGTTTTTGATAGCGGTCATACATGTCGTTTAAGGTTATGCGCAAACCGACCGGATCGATCTGCCAGCCCCAGTCGGAGGCTTGCAGGTACGGGTTTTTCACCCCGCCCAATAGATTGCCGGCGGTACGTTCCGCATGGTCGTGGGTGGTGGCGGTGAGCGACATGTAGTAGCTGAACGAGATAAAATCCACCGGATACTGTTTTAAAATCGCGTCATCGCCCGGTTCTTTGTGAATACGCACATTGTTTTCCGCCCAGTGGCGCAGCATATATTTCGGGTATTCGCCGCGCGCGTGTACGTCGGTGAAATACAGGTTTTGTTGGTTTAGCCATTGCGCCAAGCGTTGGTCTTGCGGGTCGGCGGTGTAGGCGTAGTGCGGTAGGCGCGCCAGCATACAGCCCATTTTGCCGTCGGGAATAATCTCGTGCAGCGCTTTGGTGGCAAGGCTGCTGGCGATAAATTGGTGGTGCAGCGCCTGATATTTCACATTTTCCTGTTCGGCTTGCGGCACGCGGTCAATCACCACCCCGCCGCCGGTAAACGGGCTGTGCATGGTGATCATATTGATTTCATTGAAGCTCAGCCAATATTTGACTTTGTGTTGATAACGTTTAAACACGGTTTCGGTATAACGCAGGAAGTGACCGATCACTTCGCGCCCGGCCCAGCCATTGTATTTTTCAGTCAGACCCAGCGGCGTTTCGTAGTGGCAAAGCGTCACCATCGGTTGAATGCCGTGTTTGAGCATTTCGTCGAACAGATTGTCATAAAACTGTAATCCGGCTTCGTTCGGCTGTTCGTCATAGCCGTTGGGGAAAATTCGCGCCCAGTGAATCGAAACCCGCAACATTTTGAAGCCCATTTCGGCAAACAGCGCAATGTCTTCTTTATAGCGGTGATAAAAATCGATTCCCTCGCGTTTCGGAAAGCGGGCTTGTTTTTTGCCGCTTAAAATATCCGCCAGCGCTTGCGAGCTGATCTCGATTGAGGCGCTGTGCGCACCGCGTTCGGCTTTCGGCACATACGCCACCACATCGGCACCGGACAGCCCTTTGCCGTCGGCATCGAAACCGCCTTCAATTTGATTGGCGGCAGTCGCACCGCCCCATAAAAAGTCGTGTGGAAAGGGTTTTAAATTACTCATTTTGTTTTCCTCTTTTGGTTGAAATGTATCAGGTTATGTTATACCGCACTTGCCTCAAGTGCGGTTTTTGTTGCAATTTATGCTTTATTCAAAACAATCGAGATTAACGGCTCGCCTTGTGCGATGTGCGTTTCCTGCATGGGAATCACATCAAGATAATCTTCAGTATTGGCGATAATCACCGGGTAGAGCAATATGCCGCTTTTGAAAATGGTGCTGCAGATAGTGATCGATTTTTTCAACGCAGTGATAGGCGCGCGGATAGGCTTGGCGGGTTTGTTGATACAGAAAATCATCGCCGCCGACCGCACTTTGCAGCTAGAACAGGCGTTGGGCGAAATAGTGCAAATGGGTCACAAAACGCGCATGGTCCACACTGTTTTCGTCCAGTAATGGTAGCCGACCAAAGCGAGAATATCTTTCACAATTTGGGTGCTGCGCATGGTGTCCATCATATTATCGTTATCGGTGTGCGCATTAAAAATGTGCAGCGCAATAAAACCGGCTTCGTTTTCGCCCTTGTCTTCGTTTTCCACTAAAACGGCATTATTAAAAATTTTTTAATTTTCAACATAGGCTCTCGTGTCGTGTAGATTTTTCGGGCTGTGCAAATAATAAGAGTGACTCAATTCTAGCATGAAAGACAAACGGGTCACTATAATGCAGTAAGTGATTTCCTCGGCAAATACCGCACTTTTGGCATAAAGTGCGGTCAAAGTAAAGTAAGTTGCCGTTTTATTGATATGTTTATCCTTCGGAGAAAAAAATGAAGAAAGCGTTGTTGAAATTGACCGGTTCGTTGTTGCTGGCATTGCCGCTGGGAAGCGTGGCGAATCTAAACCCCGCTCCGCCGCAAAGCACCCTGATTGAAGTGGCGATTGAAAAGCCGTTGGTGAATGAGTGGCAGGATATCACTTATGCCCAACCCTTGGTCATGGGGCGACCGCTCAATTTGAAAATGGATCTGCTAAAACCGCAAAGTGAAGAGCCGCTGCCGGCAGTGCTGTTTGTCACCGGCGGCGGATTTTTGATGTCGCCGAAAGCCAACTATATCCAACAACGCTTGGCGATCGCCGAAGCCGGTTATGTGGTGGCGAGTATCGAATACCGCCATATTCCGCAAGGCAAGTTTCCCGATCCGCTGTTGGACGTGAAAAGTGCGGTGCGCTATTTGCGCGCCCATGCCGAAGAGTTCGGGATTGATAAAGACAAAATTGCGATTATGGGCGAATCGGCAGGCGGCTATTTCGCTGCGTTGGCGGCAACCACCAACGGTGAGCGTGAGTTTGATGTCGGCGAGAATCTCGATCAAAGCAGCGTGGTACAGGCGGCGATTGATCTTTACGGCTTGTCCGATTTAACCCAAATCGGCGCCGATTACAGCGCGGAAGTGCAAGCGCTGCACGACGGCGATAACGTGTCCGAAGCCTTGATGTTAAACGGCATTCCGCCGTTTGCGGCGGGCGGGGCGGTGAAAGCCAATCCGGAACTGGCGGCGCAAGCCAATCCGATTACGCATATTTCCAATAATACGCCGCCGTTTTTATTACTGCATGGCGATGCGGATGTGTTGGTTTCGCCAAGCCAGACTCAGATCCTGTTTGAAGCGTTAGCGGAAAAAGGGGTTTCCGCCGAGCGTTATGTGGTGAAAAATGCCGATCATGCCGGCGTATATTGGGCGCAACCGCAGGTAATGCAACGGGTGATTGATTTTCTTAACCAACAATTTAAACCGTCGTTAAAGTAAGAGGCTTGTATGAATAAAACCACAATCGGCGCAATTGCAGCCGCGACCGCACTTTGGACCACGCCCGCCACAGCGGCGGTGGAAAATATTGCTTCGCAGATTCGGCAAGTTACCTTGTATCAAAATCAGGCAAAAGTGGAACGCCGCGGCGAGGTGCAATTGGCGGCAGGCAATCATGAATTGGTTTTTGAGAATTTGCCGTTCAATCTGGAAGAAAGCTCGTTACAGTTCAGTGCAGCGGGCGGTTCGGGCTTGACCGTGTTGTCATTGGATAATGAAGTGCGTTGGAGCGAACAGCAGGCGGCAGGGCAATTACGCGATCTGCAACAACAAATCCGTCACCAAACCGACCAAATCAAACAGATACAGGATGAATTGGAGGCGATCGACAATCAATTTACCATGTTGCAATGGCTGCAACACGGACGCTTGAACGGCGAAAAGACCAGTCCGACGATTTCATTTGAGGAATTTAACCGCCTGCAACAATTTTCCCGCAGCACGTATAGCGAGTTAACCGCGGAACGGCGCGTGCTGACAGAAAAGCGGCAACAGCAACAACACAACCTGGAGCAGCTGCAACAGGAATATCAGCGTTTGGGCGGCGACAATAGTTTGAGGCAGCGCGTGGTGCGGGTGCAAGTGCAGGTCCCGGCGGCGGGTAAACAAGCGCTGACCTTGAGCTATACGACTTTCAATGCCTCATGGCGCCCGCAATATCAACTGGATTATCACAGCGCCGATAACCGCTTGAACTTGCAATACGGTGCGAAAATTCAGCAAAGCAGCAATGAGGATTGGCATAATATCAAGCTGATTTTATCCAGTGCCAACCCGATTCAGGTCGGCGAAGTGCCGGAATTGCAGCCGTGGGTGATCGATTTTTACCAACCACCGCAGTTGCGCCCACGGGCAAATACGGCAGTGCCAATGGCGGAAAGTCGGAGCGGTATGATGTTGGAAAATGCCGATATGGCATTAGTAGCAGCTGCGCCGCAACAGGCAACCGTGGAAAGCGGTGTAGTGGCTTCCCATTTTGAAATTCCGGGCGCGGTTACGCTCGCCAGCAGTCTCGCCAGCCAAAATGTGGTGATTGCGCAATTGGAACAAACCGCCAGTGCCGAATATGCGTTTTATCCCAATTATCAAGACAGTATTCTGTTGACCGTCAGCGGTAAAAATACCCGAGACTATCCGTTGCTAGGGGGCAGTTTACGCACCGCCTATAACGGCGATGTGATCGGCTTCGGCTCTCTGCCGACCTTGCTGCCGGGGCAGGAATTCAAGCAATTGATTGGCGAAGACCAAACCGTCGGCGTTAAAGCCGAACCGGTGAAACGCACCGAAGAAAACAGCGGCTTAATCAATAAATCGAAAGTGATACGGATCGAAACCGCCTACACCTTGCACAATAACCGCACCGAAGCAGTGGAGCTGACCGTGTACGATCGTATTCCGCAAGCGGTGGAGAAAGAGATCGTGGTGAATTTGCTTGAGCCGACAGCGAAAAGTATTACCTTAGATGAAAACGGACGCTATCAACAAAAAATCACTTTAGCGCCGAACAGCAAACAAACGCTGAAAAAAATCTTTACGGTACAGTATCCGCAAGATCAACAACTGTCGGGGTTGTGATTGTTGGGAGAAAAAATCAGGTAAAAGTGCGGTCAGATCACACCCCCTGACCGCACTTGCCGTTGCGTATCTTATAAACCGCCAAACTCGCCGCGATTAAACGCATTGAATTTTTCGATTAACTCTTCACGGCTGTTCATCACAAACGGACCGTGGGCGGCGATCGGTTCGTCAATCGGCACGCCGCTTAACAGCACCAGTTTTACCGCTTCATCGCCCGCTTGCAGTTCAATCGCGCCGCCTTCCATGTTAAATGTGACCAACTCCGTCGGGCGTGCGATTTTTTCACCATTAATCAACAGGTTGCCGCGCAATGCCACTAACATCAGATTATGGCTTGCCGGTAGATTGAACTCGGCTTTGCCGTTGGTATTAAGATCGATTTCCCACATATTTAACTCAGTGAAGGTGCGTGCTGCGCCCTTATTACTGTTGAAATCTCCTGCAATTACACGCACTTTGCCCGCGTTGTCCGCCAAGTCCGCCACCGGAATATCGGCGGAGGCAAGGGCTTGATACGCCGCTGGCGCGTTTTTGTCTTTCGCCGGCAAATTGACCCAAAATTGCAGCATTTCAAACATACCGCCTTCGCGGCTGAAGCGTGCGCTGTGAAATTCTTGGTGTACAATGCCGCGTCCGGCAGTCATCCATTGCACATCGCCGGTGCCGATCACGCCGCCGTTGCCTGCGCTGTCGCGGTGTTCCACTTCGCCTTGTAATGCAATCGTCACCGTTTCAAAACCGGCGTGCGGGTGTGCGCCCACGCCGCGCGGATCAGCTTCATTTGGTGCGAATCTTTGCGGCATGGCATAATCCAACATCAAAAACGGGCTGGTGAATTTGTCGTTCGCCATATGGGAAAACAGCGGCGAAACATAAAATCCGTCGCCGACCCAATGTTTGCGCGGCGCGGAATAAATTTGGTTAATGGTACGCATATTGTCCTTCCTTATCTAATTTGTCATCATGCCGCTGCGTTGTGCTTGGCGCAGTTTCAGCGGGGTTACGTCATTGCCGAGCGGATCAACCACCGTCACGGTGGCAAGGGCATGATTGAGCTGCCCGCGAATCGCCAGTAAATAGCGTTTTCTTAACGCGTGACGTTCCGCTAATTCCACGCTTGAAAGTGCGGTTTGCTTGGCTTTGCGCGCCAACTCGTTAATCCGATTCAGTTCAGGAATTTGCATATAACCTCCTAACAAAAATCTAGCCTTGTTTGCCACTTTGTGTTGTAATAACAACCTCTTTTTTTGTCATAGTATTAAGGTTTAATCTATGCCGCTATCAGGTCTCTTTATCGGGCTGTTGCTCGGTGTCGTATTGCAGCGCGGGCAGTTTTGCCTGTCGCGCCAACTGCATAATATTGTTTTTCAACGCAATCTTACCGCACTTTCACCGTTATTGCTGCTAATCGCCATTCAAGCAATCGGTTTTTTTCTACTGGAACAACAAGGGCTGATTCGTCTGCCGAGCTCGCCAATGCCGATCACGGCAACCTTGTTTGGCGCGTTTCTGTTCGGGGTCGGCATGAGCGTGGCGAATCGCTGCGTGACAGGGCATTTATACCGCAGCGGCGAAGGCAGTATTCTGGGTTGGATCACGTTGCTGATTTTTGCCCTCACCACCACCGCCACCCAAACCGGAATGTTGAAATTTTGGGTGGCAAATATGCTGCAATCGCAAAGCCAATTAGTCACCGTGCCGCAAAGTCTGGCAATTTCACCGTTGTATTTTATTCTGCCGTTGAGTGCGTTGGCGATCATTGCCGTGATAAAAAGCAAACGTACCGCCTCATTTTTCCCTAGCGGGTTTTCTGCCCCTTGGTCACCGCACTTTACCGCGCTGTTAATCGGTCTGATCAGTATTGCGGCTTGGTGGTCGAGTGCGCAAACCGGGCGTGAATTCGGTTTGAGCTTCAGCATTCCGTTAGGCAACAGCGTGCAATATGTGGTGCTGGGGCAGCAACGCTATCTCAATTGGGGCACTTATTTGATTTTCGGCATTGTGATCGGGGCGTTTCTTTCCGCTTGGCAGGGCAAAAAATTACTGTGGAAATCCCTTTCTGCCGCGGAATTTGGCAAAAGCACGGCGGGCGGTATCTTAATGGGGATTGGCGCGGCATTAACCGGCGGCTGCACCATGGCAAATGCCGTGGTGGGAACGGCGTATTTCTCGTGGCAGGCTTGGATCGCCGCGTTGATGATGATGTTGGGAGTATATTGTTATCACACGGTCAAACAAAACATTATTCATTCAACAAATTAGGAGCGTTTATGCACTTATTTAAGATCAGCGGGTTAACCTTAATCATTTCAACGTTATTAATGGGCTGTAAAGAACAAAAAGCCAGCGATATTTCACAAGCCGATGTATTAAAAGCGCAAAATAATCCTGAATTTGTGATTGTGGATACCCGCGGCGACAGTTTTTACAACGGTTTCAAAAGCCCGAATGCGGTACGCGGCGGGCATATTCCGAATGCGGTGCAATTCACGGTGGATTGGCTGGACGCAATTCAACCGGACTATTTTGAAAGTTTCGCCGCCGGCAAAGGTATCACTAAAGAGAAAACCATTATTTTATATGATGACAACTTGGATAATTTGGAGCGCGTCAGTGCCGAATTTATCGCCAAAGGCTATCAAGTGCGGTTGTTTAAAGATTTCATCAATTACGCCAACGATCCGCAAACGCCGCTCGAATCCTTCCCGAACTATCAATTGCTCGTTTCCGCCGGTTGGCTGAAAGACGCATTAGACGGCAAAAAACCGGAAACCGATTCCGGCAAAGAGATTATGGTGTTCCACGTTTCTTGGGGCCCGGTGGAGCAAGCGCAAGGCTACAAACAGCACGTGTCCGGAGCGTATCATTTTGATACCGACTGGATTGAAAACGGACCGGTGTGGAATTTATCCGATCCGCAAGTGATTGAAGCCAATTTATTAAAAAACGGCATTCATAAAGATAAAACCGTGGTGCTGTATTCGGAAAACCAACTTGCCGCGTTTCGTGTGCTGTGGGCGTTAAAATGGGCGGGGGTGGAAGATGTGCGAATTCTCAACGGCGGCGTGAATGCGTGGATCAACAATGAGTTCCCGATTGATACCGCCGTGAATATCCCGACGCCGATCAGTCAGTTCGGCACAACCATTCCGGCAAAGCCGCAACTGACGATTAATACCGCCCGACAAGCCCGTGATAAGCAACAACAAGAAGGTTTGAAATTGGTCAGTATCCGTGCTTGGGACGAACATCAAGGCAAGATCAGCGGCTATGATTACATTGACGGCAAAGGCGAACTGGAAGGGGCGGTTTGGGGCTTTGCCGGCACCGATTCCTCCAATGTGGCGGATTATTATGATCCCGACGGCTCATTGCGCAACCCGAAAGAGATTTTTGCATTATGGGAAACGCAAGGTATCAATAAAGGCGACAGCTTGGCATTTTATTGCGGCACCGGCTGGCGGGCAGGCATTCCGTGGTTTATGACCCAAATGGCGGGTTGGGAGAATACCATGGTGTATGACGGCGGTTGGAATGCGTGGCAAATGGACGCCAAACTCCCGACCAAAGCAAACAGCCCGTTAGCCACTAAACCGAATGCGAAAAATTTCTTCGGGGTGACACCGCGCACAGGGTTGTCGTGTAAGAGTTAATTGGTTAGCTTTCAACCGACTCGGCGGCACGCGTTGCAACAGCTCACGGCTTTTCAGCGGTGGCTGCCGAGGTAGACTTTTGAGTTTAGATCTCAGCAGAGGATAGAATAATCAAGAAAACAGTGATTGGTTTCACAAAACGATGATAATGGGATTTGCGAGCAACGTTTTTTTTGCTAATTTTTAATAATTATTTAACAAAGAGGCTGTGCCATGCAATTTCATCTCGCCAAACATTACCCCCCGTCACGTCAAAATATCAGCAAACACTATCGGATTAATGAAAAAGATGCCGTCGCTGCGTTACAAAAAACCTTGGTTTTCAGCGCCGAACAGCAAGAGCGGATCAGGCAAAACGGCATTGATCTGATCAACCGTGTGCGAAATATCAAGAAAAAAGAGTACGGCGTAGATGCGCTGATGAAAGAGTTTTCGTTGGGTGACGAAGAGGGAATAGCGTTGATGTGTCTGGCGGAAGCCTTGCTGCGGATTCCCGACAATCAAACCCGTGACGAATTGATTCACGATAAGTTAAAAGAAGGCGATTGGCGCGCGCATATCGGCAAATCCTCCTCTTTTTTCATCAATGCCGCCAGTTACGGGCTGCTGCTCGGTAAAAATTTAAGCCGCTCTTTTGATCCGGAAACGTTGTCCGGCGCCTTGACCCGCAGCTTCGCCCGTTTTTCTGCGCCGATGATGAGGTTGGCGATGGTGCAGGCGATGAAAGTGCTGGGGGAGCAGTTTGTCACCGGCATTAATATCCAAGAGGCGTTAAACCGTACGAAAAAGCGTACGGAGAAAGGATACGGCTTCTCTTTCGATATGTTGGGCGAAGCGGCGCTGACCCAAGCGGATGCCGAGCGCTATTTCCAAGACTACTTAGCCGCGATTGAAACCGTCGGCAAAGAGGCGCATAGCGATATCTACCGGGCGAACAGCGTTTCGGTTAAGTTATCGGCGATTCATCCGCGCTACAGCCGCGCGCAATATGATCGGGTGATGGCGGAGCTTTATCCCAAACTGAAACGGCTATACTTGTTGGCAAAGCAGTACAACATCAGCGTGAATATCGATGCCGAAGAGGCAAGCCGGCTGGAGTTGTCACTGGATCTGGTCGAAAAACTGCTCGACGAACCGGAGCTGAAAGGTTATCGCGGCATTGGTTTTGTGGTGCAGGCGTATTCTAAACGCTGCCCTTATGTGATCGATTATCTGATTGCGCTGGCGAGGGAAAAATCGGCTTATTTAATGATCCGTTTGGTAAAAGGGGCGTATTGGGACAGTGAAATTAAATGGGCGCAAGCCGACGGCTTGGACGGCTTTCCGCTTTATACCCGGAAAAACCACACCGATATTGCCTATTTGGCTTGCGCGCAGAAATTGCTGGCGGCGCAAGATGTGGTTTATCCGCAGTTTGCGACCCACAATGTGCAAACGCTGTGTACGGTTTACGAATTGGGGCGCGACAAGCGGTATGAATTTCAATGTCTGCACGGCATGGGCGAAACGTTATACGACCAACTGATCAACCGACAGGATTTCAACCGGCTGGTTCGGATTTATGCGCCGGTCGGCACGCACGAAACCTTGCTGGCGTATTTGGTGCGCCGTTTGCTGGAAAACGGGGCGAACTCCTCGTTTGTGCACCAATTGGTCGACGAAAGCATACCGGCGGCACAATTGATGACACCGCCTTGGCAACATTACGCCGTTTCGCAAGGAGAGGAAAACAGGGCGGTGCGTGCGCCGTCGGCGCTGTTTGCCGATCGGCTCAACTCGTCGGGTTTTGATCTCACCAATGAATTGGAATTGGATAAGTTGGAGCAGGCGCTTAATCAAGCGCAGATTGCCAACGCAAGATCGCTATCGGCGGTGGACAGCGAAGCCTGCCATTTAACGCCGCACCCGGTGCGCAATCCGGCGGATCTGAACCAAGTGGTTGCCGAGGTGGCGTTTTTCGCCCCCGATTATCTCGAACCGGTTTTCAACGCCGCCCGACAGAGCGAATGGCAAACGCAAAGTGCGGTACGGCGTGCAGAGATTTTGCGTAAAACGGCGGATTTGTATCAGCAACATCACGGCTTATTGATGAAACTGGCGGTTTTGGAGGCTGGCAAAACCTTGCCGAATGCCATTGCCGAATTACGTGAAGCGATTGATTTCCTGCGTTATTACGCCGCTCAGTTAGACGATTTGCAGCAACGCGGCAGGCTGGCGCCGCCAAGGGGAACCGCACTTTGCATTTCGCCGTGGAATTTTCCGTTGGCTATTTTTACCGGGCAAATTGCCGCCGCCCTCGCTGCCGGTAATGCGGTGATCGCCAAACCGGCGGAGCAAACGTCTTTAATTGCCTATGCCGCGGTCAACTTGTTTTATCAAGCCGGTTTACCACGCAGCGCCTTACAGCTGATCTTGGGCGCAGGCGATGTCGGTGCGGCGTTGGTCAAGCTGCCGTTTGATTCGATCGTCTTCACCGGCTCGAGCGAAGTCGCCAAACTGATTGCCGAACAGTGCGCCCAAGCCGAAAACGAACCGGTGTTAATCGCCGAAACAGGCGGACAAAATGTTTTGGTGGCGGACTCGTCGGCGTTGTCCGAGCAAGTGGTGGCGGACGTATTGAGTTCGGCTTTCGATTCCGCCGGACAGCGTTGTTCCGCATTGCGCGTGTTGTTGTTACAGCAAGAAGTGGCGGATAAACTCTACACGATGTTGGCACAGGCATTGCAAGAACTGACACTGGGCAATCCCGCCTTGTTGGCTACCGATATCGGACCGGTGATTGATGAGGAGGCCAAGCGGAATCTGTTGGCGCACAAAGCCAAAATGCGCGGGCTTGCGCGCCGTTATACCGAATTGGAAAGTGCGGATAAAACCGAAGAGCAAACACAAGCCCACTATGTCGCACCGGCGATCTACCTGCTGGATGATTTGCAACAGCTGCAACGGGAAGTGTTCGGCCCGATTTTGCATATCGTGCCTTACCGTAAAGCGCAGTTGGCGCAGCAGTTGCAGGCGGTAAATGCAAAAGGATATGCGTTGACCGGCGGTTGCCATAGCCGAATCCGCAAGCAGATTGATTTTGTCGAAAGTCATCTCGAGTGCGGGAATTTTTATGTAAACCGTAACATTGTCGGTGCGGTGGTCGGCGTGCAGCCGTTCGGCGGACACGGCTTGTCCGGCACCGGTCCGAAAGCCGGCGGCGAATTTTATTTGCAGCGCCTGACCCGCACAACCGATTACTACAGCCGTTTCGGGGATGAAAAAAACTTGCGTCATGCTACACCGCAACTCGACAGTATTACCGGCGAAGAAAATACGCTGGCTTATTTTAGCGGCGAGGTGGCGATTTTAAACGGCGATCTTCAAGCGGCGCAACAGGCGGCGGCGAAGCTACGGGCGCACGGGTTCTCGATTGTGGTCGAACCGTCGCATCCGTTGGCGCAGTCGCAAGAAAGCGGCGTACGGATTGCCGCGCAGTGGAAAGATTGTCAAAAAGGCGTGTTTTTAGCGCCGTTGAGCGCAGCGCAACGCTTGGCTTTGCAGCAAAGCCGTGACGTTATTTTTAAATGTTACGATTGGCGGCAAACACAGGACATTATGCCGCTTTACGATGAATTTTCGCGCAGTGAAAACACCACCGCAGCCGGCGGAAATGCCTCTTTGATGGCAACACAAGAACAATAACCTTATAGGAAGAACCATGCAAAACTATCAAATTTATACTACGTTCGGGTTATATCTGCTGATTATTTTGGGGATAGGCATTTATGCCTACCGTTCCACACAAAATTTTGACGACTACATTTTAGGCGGGCGCAAAATGGGCAGCTTCGTTACGGCAATGTCCGCCGGCGCTTCCGATATGTCCGGCTGGTTGCTGATGGGCTTGCCCGGGGCGATCTTTTTATCCGGTTTGTCGGAGGCTTGGATCGCCGTCGGTTTGACGATCGGCGCTTATTTGAATTATCGGGTGGTGGCAGGCCGCTTGCGGATTTTTACCGAAAAATATAAAAATGCGCTCACCTTGCCGGCATTTTTTGCCCAGCGTTTCCCGCAACAAAAGAAAGCGCTGAAAATCATCTCCTCTTCGATTATTTTGTTTTTCTTCACCATCTATTGCGCTTCCGGTGTCGTTGCCGGCGCAAAATTGTTTCAAAGCCTGCTGGGGCTGGATTATTCGACCGCACTTTGGCTGGGCGCGTTGGCAACCATCACCTACACTTTTATCGGCGGCTATTTGGCGGTCTCTTGGAGCGATACCATTCAAGCCACGTTAATGATTTTCGCCCTATTGTTGGCGCCGGTGATGGTGTTGCTGCATTTAACCTGGGAAGACATCAATTTGGCATTAACCGTAAAATCGGAAATGACCGGTATTCCATATGCCAACTGGCTGCACAATGTTTCCGGTATCGGCGTGATCTCGGCGCTGGCTTGGGGCTTGGGCTATTTCGGACAGCCGCATATTTTAGCCCGGTTTATGGCGGCGGACTCGGTGCAATCGTTGCAAAATGCGCGCAGAATCGGGATTACTTGGATGTTTTTGTGTCTTGGCGGCGCGGTGGCGGTCGGTTATTTCGGCTTGGCATATTTTAGTGCCAATCAAATCGTATTAAATAATGCAGAATCGGTGTTTATCGAATTATCCCGTTTGATGTTTAATCCTTGGATTGTCGGTGTGGTGTTGTCAGCTATTTTAGCGGCAGTGATGAGCACCTTATCCGCACAATTATTAATGTGTTCTGCGGCGGTAACGGAAGATTTCTATAAAGGGTTTCTGCGCAAAACCGCCTCCAGCAATGAGCTGGTCTGGGTCGGGCGTTTGATGGTGTTGGTGATTGCCGCCGTTGCGATTCTTATCGCGCAAGACCCCTCTTCCGGCGTGATGAAGCTGGTGTCTTATGCCTGGGCAGGCTTCGGCGCCGCATTCGGACCGGTGGTGATTTTATCGCTGTTTAACCGTAATATCACCTCGTCCGCCGCCCTGTGGGGCATGCTTTCCGGGGCAGTGACCGTGGTGGCTTGGAGCCCGTTAATGCAGTATCTCGGTTGGACGGATCTGGCGAAACTGTATGAAATTATTCCGGGCTTTTTAATCTGCTCTTTCATCACCATTACCTCATCGCTGTTTTCTGCTGAAGATAGCGCCGTTGCCGAACAATTTGACCAAGCGTTGGCGGAGTTTAATCTGCGTGCGAAAGGCTAACTTAGCCTTTCATTTTACCCGGTAAAACCCCTTGAAACAGCTCGCGGCTTTTCAGGGGTTGGCTGCCGATGTAGGGTTTGAGGGCAATGCGGGTGAAGCGTTTTGCCGCTTGCAGAATGTGTTTCTGTTCAAATTCCAACGCCGCAAATGCCAACAGTTCGTCGCCGTAAAAGGTTTGATTGTTTTTGATTAACGAAGCGATAAAGCCTTGCTCGGCGCGATATTGATAGCTCATCTCCGGCGCAACCGGCAAGCCCGAACCGGCGCAATGCAAAAAATCCACACCGTAGCCTAATGTTTGCAACAGCTGAAATTCAAATTTACGCAATGGCGGTTCGACTTGCTGTTGATTGAGCGCAAGTGCGGTCAGGCAAGCGAGATAATCTTGAAACAGTTGCGGATAAGCGGTTTCGTTTTCAATCACCCGGCAAATTAACTCATTGATGTAAAAGGCACTGTAAAGTGCGGTATGCTGCAACGGCAACGCCAGCGAAGCGGCTTCGGCTTTGGTCAGGATTTTCAGCCCGCCGCGTCCCGACCAACGCAACAGTAATGGCGTGAACGGTTGCAGCAGGCTTTTCAGCGTCGAGCGTTTGGCGCGCGCGCCTTTTGCCAGCACGGTCAAACGCCCGCTCTCTTCGGTGAAAAGATCGACCAACAGACTGGTTTCGTTATAGGGTCTGCGGTGCAACACAAACCCGCGCTGCCATGTTTCGATAATATTTTGCCCTTTGTGGTGGAAGTCGGGGGGATTCTACTAAAAAGTGCGGTTAAGTAAAATGCGAATCAAGTCGAAATTCACTTAATATTCGACCTTAATTAAAGCTTTTTCGTGAATCGAACGTTTGGCGGCAACGGCGACGCAGACCGCACGCATTGGGCTGTGGTTTAATACGCTGGCTTGTTGCTGCCGGAGGTGGTTTATCACGCTTAAGGCTTCGATTTCAACGGCACGGCTTAACCAAAAAGGGCACAGCCCATTGATTTGATTATATTTTTGTATGCTTTTGCCGTTTTCGCGCATCGAGAGATCAGCCTCGAATTCATCGTATAGATTAAACTGCCGGCGATGTCCGTCGGCAAAGGAGAGTGTCAGGGTCGAGGTGAAAAAATTCACCACCAGTGATCCCAGTTCGCCGTGAATCGCAATGCCCCATTCATGTAAGCGGTAGGCGGTGCCCATTTCCAACGAACCGAATACGCCGCTTTTAAATTGCATTAGCAATTGGATAATATCGTGATTGTCCGGCGTGTCGGGATGGGCGCGATTGCTGGATTGGGCATAGACCGAATCGACTTCGCCCAATAGCCAGCACAGCAAATCCAGTTCATGGATTTCATGTAATAACTTGCCGCCGGTGAGGTTGATATCGTTTTTCCACCAATCTTTATCGCGTGCCGAATCAATCCACCGCTGGCGGTTGGCGCGCGCAACGGTGATTTTGCCCAAGGCATTTTCGTCGATCAGCTGTTTTGCTTTCAGCAAGCCGGGCAGCGTACGCAAGACATGACCGATAAATACCGGCTGTTTGACTTGCTCGGCGTGTTGTAAAATGCGCCGGCAATCCTCGATCCGGGTTGCAAACGGGGTTTCGATAAATACCGCACTTCCTGCATTTAATGCCGCTTCGGCAACGGCGCGATGTGCCGAATTGTAAGTGGCGATCAGCACCAGATCAAGGTGTTGGCTTGCCAACATGTCTTCACAGTTCAGGTAAGCATTACAGGTTAATTTGTCGGCTAAATTAGCGGCTAATTGGTGGTTGATGTCGGTCACGCCGACGATTTTTGCACCGCACTGCTGAAATGCCAACGCCAGTTGCTGCCCAAAAAATCCGCAACCGACCAAAGCGATGTTAAGGGTGTTCATATGCTTATGCTTCCTTTGTGGTTAAACGTTGTCTGATTCGTTGAAAGTAAACCAAAATGGCGTGTTGCACTCTTTCCAGATCGCGTGCTTCAATCGCATCCACCCATTCGCGGTATTGCATGGCGATCGTCGAAGCGGCAACGGTATTCGGTGGTAATTCATGTTCTAATAGCTGATAAATCTGCCAAAATGCGTCGAGATATTGCGACAGCAGATGATTTTCGACCGCTTGATAAACCAATAAATGAATTTGCCGCTCTTCTTCATCGGAAAAGGCGGCGACGCGGGCATTCGCTTCAATCGCGGCGACCAAACTTTGCAATTGCTCAACTTGTTGATCGCTGATTTTTGCCAGCGCAATCGGGGCAAAACCGTATTGGAGAATTTCACGCACATCAAGAATATCCAATAAGCATTTGATGTCGTTATGTAGGTGTAATTGCGCATGAAACGCCAGTCCGCGAATCATCGGCACTAAAGAAGACTCGCCGACAAAGGTTCCTATGCCGTGATGGATATCCAAAATATGCAATGCTTCCAATGACTTGATCGCTTCGCGTAAGCTGGAACGGCTTACGCCGAGCAATTCAATCAACTCATTTTCCGTGGGCATTAAATCGCCCGGCTTTAGCTGGTTGTCTAAAATCAGCTGCTTGATTTTTTCTTGTAGTGCTAAGGTTGCCGCTTTTTTGGTTAATTTTTTCATTTTCAGAAAATGTTCTATCGTTGGGATAGATATATGATGTCTTATGTTTATCGTCGATATTAAAACATTTTATGTGCATTGTCAGGTTAATATTGCCACTGGTAGTAGAATAATCATCCGCTTTATCCCTTTTGCTTTTTTAATGCGACGGCACAACCGACGATCACAATGACGGCAGCGAGCATTTGATAAAAATTAAGCGTTTCGTCTAATAATAAATAAGCCATCACTGCCGCGGAAATCGGAACCAGCAATTGAATCATATTGAAAGCAACAATGCCTTGTTGCTGCATGATATAGAATGCCATGAGCATGCCGATCAGAATGCCGTAAATCCCTGACAACGCCAACCCGGACAATAACCCTCCGCTCACGTGCCCAAGTTCAACAATTTTGCCGCTGTACACTGCGATAGATAAAAAAATCAAACCGGACAGCATTGCGGTCATGGCGCTGATCACCAGGGTATGCAAGTGTTTGGCGAGGCGTTTAACGATTAAATTTTGTAGGGATTGGATCAGGATTGCGATACTCAGGAAAATAGCGCCGCGAATAAAGTCGCTGCTGTTATCGTGGCGCCCGGCATAAAAAATGAATAAGAACGAACCGATTATTGCCGACAGCGCGCCAAGGTAAAAAGTGCGGTTTTTCAAGCGCTGCCGTTCATCGGCATAAAAAATTGCCGCAATAAAAATCGCAAGCGGCATGGCTAATACGCCAAAAATACTGCCGGTTAAGGCGGATGTTGCTTGGATTCCGTTGATAAAAAAGTACATATTGCCGCTCATAAATAGCGCTAACAAGAGCAAGCCGAGCATAAATTGCGGGGCTTTGCCTATTTTTTGCCATTCATGGCGAAATTTGAAGAGCACGATGAAGAGGAGGAATAGTCCGCCGGAGAGAAAACGAACCGCATTGTTATTGATGGTCTCAAACTGTAGGCTCATATAGCGCATAATCGGAAATCCGATACCCATCAGCAGAACATAGACCATCGTAAATAGAGAAGGTGCGATCATCGGGGCCTCAAATTATTTGCAATCAATTGTTAAAATTGTGATCGAGATCGTTTTATTTTTCGCTAACATAAGACATCATATGTCTAAGCAAATTTAGATGTATGATGTCTTATGTTTTTGGATTTATCTTAAACCATCTTTCTGCTTTTGTCAGAAAAAGAGTGAATAAATACACGAATAAAGGAAACCCAATGGCAACGCTAGCATTAAATCATATTTACAAACGTTATAACAACGGTTTTGAGGCGGTACAGGATTTCAACTTGGAAGTCGCTGATAAAGAATTTATTGCATTAGTCGGTCCTTCCGGTTGCGGTAAGTCGACGACTTTGCGCATGATTGCCGGTTTGGAAGATATTTCCGAAGGTGAATTTTATATCGATGATCGCTTGGTTAATGCAGTCGAAGCCAAAGATCGCGATATCGCGATGGTGTTTCAATCCTATGCGCTGTATCCGCATATGAGTGTCTACGACAACATGGCGTTTGCATTGAAGTTGCGCAAAATGTCGAAAGCGGAGATTGATCGCAAAGTGAGAGAAGCCGCCGCCATTTTGGGCTTAGAGCAATTACTGGATCGCAAACCGAAAGCCTTGTCCGGCGGACAGCGGCAACGGGTTGCCCTTGGGCGGACGATTGTACGTTCGCCGAAAGTGTTTTTAATGGATGAGCCGTTGTCCAATCTGGATGCCAAGCTGCGCAGCAATATGCGCGCGGAAATTATCCGCATTCATAAACAACTGAACGCCACCACGGTGTATGTCACCCACGATCAAACCGAAGCGATGACGATGGCGGATCGGATTGTGGTGATGAACGCCGGGGTGGTGAAACAAATCGGTTCGCCGAAAGCGATTTACGATCATCCGGATAATCTGTTTGTTGCCGGCTTTATCGGCTCGCCGACCATGAATTTTATCCACGGCAAAATCGAGGATGGTTTTTTTATTACCGAAGATCATCAGCGTCTATGGATTCCGGAGGAGATATACCGACAGTTGAAAGCGCAAAGTGCGGTTGGTAAAGCGGTGATTCTCGGTATCCGTCCGGAAAATATTTCCAATGAACCGTTGCTGTTGGGCAGTTATCAAAAAGCGATGATAACCTCGCCGGTGCATGTCGCCGAACTGTTGGGGGCGGAATATATCGTACATACCGCCATCGGCAAGCAGGCGATTAAAGCGGTGGTACATTCGCGCCAGCAGATCAAAATGGACGAAAACATCAGTTTGGCGTTCGATATGAAACGGGCACATTTTTTTGATCCGCAAACCGAGCAATCGCTCTTATAACCAATCATGATTTATTGATAAGGAGTATTTTATGAGATTCAGAAAAATCATCACGGCAGCTGCTTCGGTTGTGCTTGCCGCCTTTATGTTAAGCGCTTGCGACGATAACAAAACCGCAGCCGGCGACAGTGCGGCGCCGATGGCAAACAATGGCGAATTGGCGGGTAATATCACGGTGTGGCATTCGTTCACCCAAGGCCCGCGTTTGGAAGTGATTCAAGCGGCGGCGAATGATTTTATGCAGCAACATCCGCAAGTCAAAATCAAGATCGAAACCTTTTCTTGGAATGACTTCTATACCAAATGGACCACCGGTCTGGCTTCCGGCAATGTGCCGGATATGAGTACCGCACTGCCGAATCAGGTGGTGGAAATGATCAATGTCGGTGCGTTGCAGCCGGTAAACGATTTAATCGACACCATCGGACGGGACAAGTTTTCTGCGGCGGCGATTAACGAAGGCACGCTTGAGAATCATAACTACTCGATTCCACTCTATTCGCACGCACAGGTAATGTGGATTCGTAAGGACTTGTTAGCACAAAACAATCTGCAAGTTCCGCGCACTTGGGATGAGCTCTATCATGCCGCCAAAACCTTGACCAAAGACGGCGTGTATGGGCTGTCGGTGCCGATGGGAACGAATGATTTTATGGCAACCCGCTTCCTGAATTTTTATGTCAAAAGTGGCGGCGGTAGTTTATTAACGCCTGAATTGAAAGTGGATTTGACCAGTCCGCTGGTGCAAGACGGGATCAAATATTGGGTGAAAATGTATCATGAAACCTCGCCGAAAGATTCGATTAATTACAATGTGTTGCAACAGGCAACGCTGTATTATCAAGGCAGAACCGCATTTGATTTCAATTCCGGCTTCCAAATCGGCGGCGTTCGGGCGAATTCACCGCAATTATTAGGCGAGATCGACGCTTATCCAATCCCGAAAATCAATGCAGGCGATCCGGATTACGGCATTGAAACCTCCAATATTCCACTGGTCGTTTGGAAAAACAGTAAACATCCCGAAATCAGCAAGGCCTTTATCGAAACCTTGTATCAAAAAGATCGTTATATCCAGTTCCTAAGCTCGGTGCCGGTCGGCATGCTGCCGGCGATCAGCGGAATTTCGGATGATCCGGCGTACAAAGACAATCCGATAATTAAACAGTTTGCCCATGCGGAACAGGTGATTGAAAGTGCGGTCAAAACCGGCACGGCAATCGGTTATGAACATGGGCCGAGCGTGCAGGGCGGTTTACTGACCAACCAACATATCATTGAAGCCATGTTCCAAGAGATTGTAACCCATGGTACGGATCCGATGGTGGCGGCACAAAAAGCAGAAAAACAACTCAATGAGCTGTTTGCCACGGTGACGGCACAATAGACGCTCCGGGGAGGGGCGGGCTTCGGTCTGCTCCAACCCACCTTCATCACCGTTCCTTAATCTGATTTCCAGTCCTAACGTGACAGGAAAGGGGGCTACTTATGTTTCAAAAAAGCTACACACGCTGGATCTTTGTGCTGCCGGCAATGATTGTAGTTTCGGCACTGTTTGTTTATCCGTTTCTCTCCAGTATTTTTTATAGTTTCACCAATAAAAATCTGGTAATGCCGTCCTATACCTTTGTCGGTTTTGCTAACTATAGCGCAGTATTGAATGATCCCAATTTTTGGTGGGCATTTCTCAATTCGATTAAATGGACGGTGTTGTCGCTGGTCGGGCAAGTATTAATGGGTTTTGCACTGGCAATGGCATTACATCGTATCCGTCATTTGCAATGGCTATACAAAATTTTGCTGATTATTCCGTGGGCGTTCCCGACCATTGTCATCGCCTTTTCTTGGCAGTGGATTTTAAACGGCGTTTACGGCTATTTGCCGAATATGATCGTCAAGCTGGGTTTGATGGATATTGCGCCGAATTTCCTCTCCGACAGCACTTGGGCATTCGTCAGCTTGGTTTTTATCAATATTTGGTTCGGCGCACCGTTGATTATGGTGAATGTGCTTTCTGCGCTGCAAACCGTGCCGGCAGAGCAGTATGAAGCGGCAAAAATCGACGGCGCCAATGCTTGGCAGGTATTCCGCCATATCACGCTGCCGCATATCAAAGTGGTGATCGGTTTATTGGTGGTGCTGAGAACGGTGTGGGTGTTCAACAACTTCGACATCATCTATTTAATCACCGGCGGCGGTCCTGCCAATTCCACCATGACCTTACCGATTTACGCCTACAACATGGGCTGGGGCACCAAACTGTTAGGGCGTTCTTCCGCCGTCACCGTGCTGCTGTTTATCTTCCTGCTGTTAATTTGCTTTATCTATTTCAAAGTGATTAACCGTTGGGAAAAAGAGGGGGAATAAGCAATGAAAAAGAAAAAATCAATTTTAGGCGATCTGTTGTCGCACGCGTTCTTGGCGGTTTCAACCCTCGTCGCGATTTTCCCGTTAGTCTGGATTGTGATTTCCTCGATTAAAGGCAAAGGCGAGCTCACCGGCGATCCGACCCGTTTCTGGCCGAAAGTGCTGACCTTGGATTACTTCGATAATGTCATTAATAACCTAAATTTTGCCGTCAATATTAAAAACAGCTTGTTTATCGCGCTGGTGACCACCTTGATTGCGATTATTATCTCCTCGATGGCAGCATACGGCATTGTGCGCTTTTTCCCGAAACTGGGCGCGATTATGTCGAAATTATTGGTGACAACCTATATTTTTCCGCCGATTTTGCTCGCCATTCCTTATTCGATTGCGATGGCGAAAGTCGGATTAACCAACACCACCACCGGGTTGATTATCGTCTATCTCTCGTTCAGCGTGCCGTATGCGGTTTGGCTGTTGGTCGGCTTTTTCCGTACCGTGCCGATTGAAATCGAAGAGGCGGCACGGATTGACGGGGCGAATAAATTTACCGTGTTTTTTAAAATCGTATTGCCGCTGGTGGCACCGGGCATTGTGGCAACCGCGATTTATACCTTTATCAATGCGTGGAACGAGTTCTTGTATGCCCTGATTTTGGTCAATGACACCAGCAAAATGACGGTTGCGGTCGCTTTGCGCTCGCTGAACGGCGCGGAAATTCTCGATTGGGGCGACATGATGGCGGCGTCGGTATTAGTCGTTGTGCCGTCGGTGCTGTTCTTCTGCTTTATTCAAAACAAAATCGCCGGAGGCTTATCGGAAGGTTCGGTCAAGTAAATGTTAGCTGTATTAAATTTAAAAACAGTAGGTTAAATATATTCTTAATATTAGGAGAAAGAAAATGATCAACTATGCAGTGATTGGAGTGGGGTATTTCGGCGCCGATTTAGCCCGTATTATGAATAAACTGGATAATGCCAAGGTGACGGTGGTTTATGATCCGGCGAACGGCGATGATATTGCCAAGGAATTGGCTTGCGATCACGCGCCTAGCCTTGAGGCCGCTGTCAGTCGCGCCGATGTCGATTGTGTCATTGTCGCCACCCCGAACTATTTGCACAAAGAACCGGTGTTACTGGCGGCAAAACATAAAAAACACGTTTTTTGCGAAAAACCGATCGCTTTAAGTTATCAGGACTGCGATGAGATGGTGCGTGCTTGCGAGCAGAACGGTGTCACCTTTATGGCGGGGCATATTATGAATTTCTTCAATGGGGTGCAACACGCGAAGGAATTGATTCAGCAGGGGGTAATCGGCAAAGTGTTGTATTGCCACTCGGCAAGAAACGGGTGGGAGGATGAGCAACCGAGTATTTCTTGGAAAAAAATCCGTGAAAAATCCGGCGGGCATTTGTATCACCACATCCATGAATTGGATTGCGTGCAGTTTATTATGGGCGGTATGCCGAAAACGGTGACCATGACCGCCGGCAATGTTGCTCACCGTGGCGAACGATTCGGCGATGAAGATGATATGTTATTTCTTAATTTGGAATTTGACGACAATCGTTTTGCGGTGTTGGAATGGGGTTCCGCCTTCCGCTGGGGAGAACACTACGTGCTGATCCAAGGCGAAAAGGGCGCGATTAAACTGGATATGTACCATTGCGGCGGCACGTTGCGCGTAAACGGACAAGATTCCCATTTCTTAATCCACGAAACGCAGGAAGAGGACGACGACCGCACTCGGATTTACACCGGCACTTGCATGGATGGCGCAATTCAATACGGACAGCCGGGCAAACGCACCCCGTTGTGGTTAAATTCGGTCATGCACAAAGAAATGCAATATCTGAACGATATTATGCACGGCATGACCCCGAGCGCGGAATTTACCAAGCTATTAACCGGCGAAGCAGCCCGTGCCGCCATTGCCACCGCGGACGCCTGTACCAAATCCCGCAATGAAAACCGTAAAGTGGCGTTGGACGAAATTGTCGGTTGATCAATATCGGAGCGCACTTTGCTAAGATTGGCGCGGTAAAGTGCGCTTTTGTTACTTGGTTAAATGAATCAATAACATATATGCGGCAATGATTAATAGAATATAACCGAGTAGTTTTCGAGCAAGATCCGGTTTTAAAATCCCTCTGATTTTCATCGATAAGAAACTGGTCAGGAAAGAGCTGAGTACAACGATGATGACGATTGAAAAGCTGACATAACCCACTTGCCAGATGTGATCGAGGTGAAACGGCGGTTGCTTGGCGAGGTAGCCGTAAAGGCTGCCTAAGCCGCCGATTACCATCAAATAGTTACTGTACGGGGCGATTTGATATGGTTTGATACTGCGCAATTGTCCCAAGAGCGGCGCCATGATTGAGCCGCCGCCGATACCTGTCATGCCGGCAATGGTGCCGCCAAACAAACATAGCGCAGTCCCTTTGAGGTTTTCATTTGCATTGCTTTGCGCCGTTTGCATTTTGGGCGGGATAAATATGGTTTTGAGTGCGAGCAGGGTCAATGTGCCGACGAATACCCCGATAATGATATTGTCGATTAAATAAAAACTGGCTTCAAAACCAAATTGTACGCCGATAATCATACCGAATGACCAAAATAAAACCGACTTCATATTTATTTTAATTTTTTGCTGATAAAAATAAATTAAGTTAATTAATGCCGTACCAATCACAATGGTTAATGAAGTTGCCGCAATCATTTGCAGTGGGAAAGACGGAAATAAGGTATAGAGAATCGGCACCATTAATACCCCGCCGCCAATCCCAAAAACCGCCGACATTAAATTGGTGAGCATTCCGCATAAAATTAAAATACCAATCAGTGATACGCCCATAGTAAAGCCCTTATTACTTTTTGGCTTATTATGCCGATGAAAAATAAAGCCGCTTTATGATCATGCTCATATCGGGTTATATTTTTTTGGAGATTTTTTCCATTTTTTATCTTTTATTGGAAACTGTGATCGAACTCACGATAGCGCTATGATAATTATCATAATGCCGGCGAGGCGACTGTATTATGCTAAATCCGTATCTTATTCAGATACCTTATTTGATGAATATCGGAGGGTAATATGTTCCTTACAATCGTGAGTTTTCTTCTTGTTACAGGGATTGTCGGCTATATTTCGTGGCAAAAAACGAAAGGCGATGATTTAACAACCTCAAAAGGTTATTTTCTGGCAGGGCGTGGTTTAAGCGGATTAGTGATTGGTTGTTCAATGGTGTTGACTTCATTATCTACCGAGCAGTTAATCGGGGTTAACGCGGTTTCCTATAAAGGCAATTTCTCGATTATTGCTTGGACGGTACAATCGGTGATCCCGTTATGTTTCTTGGCACTGTATTTATTACCGAAATATTTGCGTAACGGTTATACCACGATTCCGGAATTTTTTGAAAGCCGTTTTGACCGTCAAACACGCTTAATTATGTCGGGATTATTCTTGGTATTTTATCTGTTTATCGTCATTCCGACCGCACTTTATACCGGTGCGATTGCCTTCAATAAAATCTTTAATTTAGAAGTGGTATTCGGGCTCAGTTATGGCGAGGCGATTGTCTATACCGTGATGGCGATAGGCATTGTCGGCGCAATTTATGCGATTTTCGGCGGTTTAAAAGCGGTGGCGGTGTCCGATACGCTAAACGCCATTCTTTTGGTTATCGGTGCATTATTAGTGCCGATTTTTGCTTTAGCCCATTTAGGCGACGGCAGTATCAGCGAAGGGGTGAGAACCATCACCACCACTCATGTGGAGAAATTCAATGCGATTGGCGCTGCAACTGATGCGGTGCCGTGGCCGGCGATTTTCACCGGGATTTTAATCGTGAATTTCTTCTATTGGACCACTAACCAAGCAATCGTACAGCGGGCGTTGGGGGCAAAGGATTTGCAATCCGGGCAAAAAGGGATTTTGATTGCGGCATTATTCTTGCTGACCTTGCCGATTATTTTAAACTTGCCGGGCTTGCTCAGTTTCCATATCTTCGGCGATACCTTAAATCCGATGGATACGTCTTATCCGGTACTGGTCAGTAAAGTGTTGCCGACGGCATTGCAAGGCTTCTTTATTGCGGCGTTGTTCGGCGCGATTTTAAGTACCTTTAACTCGTTCTTAAATTCTGCCGCGACCATCTATTGCAAGGATTTATTGCCGTCGCTCAGCAGCAAAGTGCGGTCAGACCAAGAATTGATCACCTATGCGAAAAAAGTCTCGGCGGTGATGGCGGTGCTGACCATGATTATCGGACCGTTATTGATGTTCGGAACCGATGGCATTTTCTTATTGACCAAACGTTTTGCCGGTTTCGTCAATATTCCGATTGTCGCTTTGTTTGCGGTCGGGTTGTTTAATAAAACCGTATCGGGGCTGGCGGCAAGAATCGCCTTATTGTTACACGTTATCTTATATTTCTCGATTGTTTGGGTGTTTAAAGTTCAGATTAATTTCGTGTATGTGATGGCGGCGTTGTTTGTGTTCGATGTGGCGGTGATGTTGATTTTGGGGCAGTTTTTGAAACGCGAGCCTTATCAAGACAGCAGCGTAAACCGCAGTGATGTCGATTTAACCAACTGGAAATACGTGCGCGTCACCGTGGCGTCATTAGTGCTTGGGTTAATTTCGCTACACGTGTTACTCTCTCCGTTAGGTTTGGCTTCACCCGACGGACAGCCGTTATTGGTATTGGCTGTGTATGTCGTATTGCAAGCGGTCTTGCTGGTGGTAATGCGAAATAAACAGGCGTAAAACATCACATTATTAATCCATAATGCGGGCATTCTTTTATCCGACAGCGACCGACGGTCGCAATCGGTTAAGCATTGATGAAAGGCTTTGCCTCTCTGAAGCAGCCGCAAAGCGGCTGATCTATGCGTAAGCTAGTACGGCTTTGCCGTGCTAGGCTAAATCACCAAACATGAGGTTGTAATGAATATTATCTATATTTTACTGGATCAGGTGCGCAAGGATATGTTGGGCACATACGGACATCAAATTGTCAAAACCCCCAACCTAGACCGACTTGCCGAACAAGGCATTCGCTTTAATAATGCCTTTACCCCGGCTTCCGTTTGCGGCCCTGCACGCACCTCGTTATTCACCGGGTTAATGCCGTCTACGCACGGCATTATCAAAAACGGCGAAAAAGGCGGCACTGGTGAAATCAGCCGCCAAGCGCCGAATATCGCCAATCTTGAGGGTTATAACACCTATGTTGTCGGCAAATGGCATGTCGGCACAAAATCCGTACCGGAAGATTATGACATTCAGGGGCATAATTTTGACGGCTACGGTTATCCCGGCAGCGGAGTGTATAAAAACTTGGTGTTTAACCAACCGCCGACCCATTCCAATCGTTATCACGAATGGCTGTTGGAAAATAACCACCCGATTCCGGAAGTCAGCAACGCCTATTTCGGCGACAACCCGCACTTACGGGTGCAGGAACTGTGCGGTTTATTGTCCGGCACAAAAGAACAAACCATTGCGTATTTCATCATTGACGAAGCGAAACGCTATATTCAGCAATCGTTGGAACAAAACAAGCCGTTCTTTACTTGGATTAACTTCTGGGGGCCGCATACGCCGTGCATTGTGCCGGAGCCCTATTATTCGATGTACAGCAAAGACGATGTGGTGCTGGACGACAGTTTCTTCAAACCGTTGGAAGGCAAGCCGGGACACTACCGCACGATTTCCAAAATGTGGGGCATGTGGGAAGCGAGCGAAGATCATTGGAAAGAGGTGATCACCAAATTCTGGGGCTATATCACCCTGATTGATGATGTGATCGGCGATTTATTCGCCTATTTGCACGCCAACGGCTTGTATGACGACACCTTTATCGTGGCAACCGCCGATCACGGCGATGCGATGGGCGCACATCGCATGATTGAAAAAGGCGAGTTTATGTTTGACACCACCTACAACATTCCGATGATTGTCAAAGATCCGCAAGCGGCGCGTGTCAATCGGCAAGACGACAACTTGATTTATCTGCATGATCTGACTTCGACGGTGTTCGATATTGCCAAACAGCCGATTCCGCCGGCATTTCACGGCGAAACCCTGCTGCCGATCACGCGCGACGAGAAAAGCAACGCCCGCAAAGGCGTATTGGCGCAGCTGGCGGGACATTTTGTCTATTTTGAACAACGGATGTGGCGGCGCAAAGATTACAAATTGGTGTTTAACGCCACCGATTTATGCGAGCTGTACGATGTGAAGCAAGATCCGCAAGAGCTGCACAATCTGTTTTACGATGAGCGTTACCGTGAGCTGAAAGCGGAAATGTTGGAAGAAATGCGAGTGGAAATGAAAAAGCTGGGCGATCCGTTGGAAAATTGGGTGTATCGGATTATTAACGAGATCTAGCTCAAAAAAACGAAAAAAAGCAAAGATAGAGCAGATGGAAATCGTTGTTTTGTCTTTGCTTTTTGTTAAAAAGCAGTCGAGAATAAAGCGATGTCCGGTAAACGTTGTGAGGAATATGATGGATAAAAAACCTATTTTGCCGACCGCACTTTCTTATTGCCAAGTGATTCATCTGCACAATTTACCCAAAGGGATGAGCGTATATGAGCAGGGTGAAGTGGCGCAAGAGTTTTATTACGTTAAACAGGGCTTGATCGGGCTGTATCATATGTTGGATAACGGCAAGGAGAGCTTGGTGCGTCTGTATCGGCAGGGCGACTATTTCGGTTTTCGCACGCTGTTCGGTTTGGGCGACAACCAGTATCATTGCAATGCCAAGGTGCTGATTGAGGCTGAGATCGTTCGCATTAAGCCGCAAAGCCTGGAATTGTTTTTTCTGCATAATTCGGAAATGACCAAGTTCTTATTGCAAACCTTAGCCAATGAATTGCGTGATGCGGAGCAGAGACTGGTAAAAAGCGCTTATCTGCGCACGTTGGATCGGGTGATTGACAGCTTATGTTTTTTAACCACCAATTTCCCTTATTACAATTGGACCTATCGTGAAATTGCCGAGTATGCCGGTTGCGAAACCGAAACCGCGATCCGTATTGGCAAAGAGTTAAAGCAAAACGGTTTGTTTAGCGAACTGTTGCCCAATCATAAAGCGAAATAGCGTTCCCTGAATGAATTTAAAGGGCGTGGGAAGTGCGGTTTTTCCTTCTCCCTTGATGGGAGAAGGTGTCCGCAGGACGGATGAGGGTGAAATAACCGCACTTTACCCCTCATCCTGATTTTCGCTTCTGAACGAAGCAAAAATCTGTCCTTCTCCCACAAGGGGAGAAGGATAATTCAAACTAAACAAGGACGCAGTATGTCATTTTTTGCCCCGCAAGCGCATTTTCATTTAATGGCAAAACCGAGCAGCTTTCACTGTAATATTCAGTGCGAATACTGTTTCTATTTGGAAAAAGAGCAGGATTTTGGCAAGAAAACGCCGTTCATGTCGCCGGAAACACTGAAAAATTACGTTAAAAATTATATCGAATCGCACAGCGGTGATCGGGTGGAATTTGCTTGGCAAGGCGGCGAGCCGACCTTGTTGGGCTTGGATTTTTTTAAACAGGCGGTGGCATTACAACAGCAATTTGCCAACGGCAAAATCATTACCAACGCGTTTCAAACCAATGGCATTGCCTTAAATCGCCAATGGGCGCAATTTTTCAAACAGCACCAATTTTTAATCGGCTTGTCGATTGACGGGCTCAGTGCGGTGCATAACCGTTACCGCCTTGCCAACAACGGCAGTCCGACCTTTGATAAAGTTTTGAATGCACTGGAATTATTAAAAGCCTACCACGTGGATTTCAATACCCTGACGGTGGTCAACGATCAAAATTGGGATAAGGGAAAAGAGACTTATCAAGCGTTAAAAGCCTTCGGTTCAACTTTTATGCAGTTTATTCCGATTGTAGAGTGCGCACAGACCGAACAGGCGCCAAAGTGCGGTCAAACCACCGCGTTTTCCGTGCCGCCGGAGGGATACGGGCGCTTTTTATTCGATGTATTTCAAGCGTGGCAGCCGCAAGATGTCGGGCAAATTTTTGTATTGGAGTTTGAGAATTTATTGGGGCAGTGGCTTGGCTATCCGTCCGGCAGTTGCGTACATCAGCCTACCTGCGGCAACTCATTGGTGGTGGAAGCGAATGGCGATGTGTACAGCTGCGATCACTATGTGTATCCGCAATATCAAGTGGGCAATCTGAATCAACAATCGCTGCGCGAGATTGTGCTGTCGCCACAACAGCGCCAATTCGGAGCAAACAAACAACAGCAACTGACCGCACTTTGTCGCCAATGCGAATTTTTGCCGTTGTGTCAGGGCGGCTGCCCGAAACATCGGATCGTAGCCGTCGAACAAGAGCCGAATTTGCACAACTATTTATGTGCCTCATACCGTTATTTTTACCGCCAAACCGCGCCCTTTATGCAGCAAATGCGGCAACAGATTCAGCAATCGAGACAATAAAAAACCTTTCTCCCTTGGTGGGGGAAGGTTGGACGGCTGATAAAGTCTAATTTCCCGCCCTCCGCATGCGGAGGGCGGTGTCCGAAGGACGGATAACCGTTTAAACCGCACTTTTATTATTAGGAGACAATAATGATACCTGAAAAAATTCAACAGTTTGCGCCGGCGCTCAGCCTTTATCGTTACCATGAAATCCCGGTGCTGCAACTCGACCATGCCGTCGGCTCGGCAAAAATTGCGTTGCAGGGCGCGCAATTACTGAGCTGGAAACCGCACAAGGGTAATGAGGATATATTATGGCTGAGCGAAATTGAGCCGTTTATCGCCGGTAATATGATTCGCGGCGGCATTCCGCTGTGCTATCCGTGGTTCGGCAATGCCCAAATGCCGATTCACGGCACCGCACGCTTGCGTTTATGGCAGTTGCGCGAGTATCGAATTGAAACAGACAAAGTGCGGTTAGTTTTTGATTTATTTGATGAAAACAACCGGCTCGAAGCGGGTTTAACCATGCTGTTCAGCGAAAAGTGCGAGCTGATTTTCACTCACCATGCAACACAAGCGGCACAACTTGCCTTTCACAGCTATTTCCGCGTGGGCGAGATTGAACAGATCGGGATTGTGCAAGCGTCCGATAGCGGTTTTAACGCCATCACAGGGCAAAGTGAAAACGTGCCGCACATGCGAAAAATCCAAAGTGCGGTCGATTGTATCTATCGCGACAATATCGACCGTAACCAAATTCTCGATCCGCAGTTGGCGCGCACGATTGAAATTCGTCATCATAACGCCGGCGAAATGGTGCTGTGGAATCCGTGGCAAACGCCAATGAGCGCAATGCGGCCGCAGGATTACCGCCGGATGATTTGCGTCGAAACCGCACGGATTAGCCGACCGCTTACCCAAGGGGAATCGGTGGCGGTGGAAATACTTTGCCGCGGATTGAATTAACTTTAGAAATGGCTTACCCTAATTATCTTGATTCAATAATTTTTAGATCTCAATGAATAAACTGACGATCAATGATATAGCACGCTTGTGTGGTGTCGGTAAATCGACGGTATCGCGTGTGCTGAATAATGACGCGAATGTCAGCCCCCAAACCAAAGAAAAAGTGCTGTCTGTGATTCAACAATATCGCTTTCAACCTTCTCGTTCGGCAAGGGCAATGCGCAAACGTGAAAGCAAGGTGATCGGTATTATTGTCACCCGCCTTGATTCGCCGGCGGAAAATCGCGTGCTGCGTGGTATGTTGAATGAATTGCAAGCGCAAGGCTATGAGCATATCGTTAGTGAGAGCCGCTTTGATGTTGCGTTGGTTCAGGAGCATTTGCAGTCGTTTCATCAGCGGCATATTGACGGGGTCGTGGTGTTTGCGTTTACCGGATTAGAACAGCGGATACTGGAGCCTTACCGGCATAAACTGGTTGCCATTGCCCGGCATTATCCTAACCTCGCCTCCGTGTATTATGATGATCGCGGCGCAGTCAATTTACTGCTTGAGCGTTTATATCAGCAACGACACCGTGATATCAGCTATGTCGGCATTGTTGCCGAAGACTATACGACAGGGCACCTGCGCCATCAAGCCTATTTGGATTTTTGCCGGCGGTATCAGCTTGAATCACATGCCTACTTAGGCGAGTTAGATTATTTGACAGGCTATACTTTTGCACCTTCCGCGCTACAGCCACAGACAACCGCCATTGTTTGTGCCACCGACAGCTTGGCGTTTGGGGTGCATAAATATTTATCAGAGCAACAGCGGCAAGACATTCAAGTATGCAGCGTGGGCGATAACAAGCTGTTGCAATTTCTGTTTCCGAATACACTGACGATTAATTTCGGTTTCTTTCGCGCAGGGCAAAGTGCGGTGCGTTTATTGTTAAATGTACTGGCCTCGCCTGATCAAATCGACCACCATTGCATTCATGGAGAATTTGTCTAAAGTGTGATCTATCGCACAAAAATAGAATATTTTTTGAAATTGGGAACGTTCCCATTGTGAGTTGGCTAAATTTTGTTACCATAGTTCGCAAATCATTTATCGAGGATATGACGATGGCAAAAACAATCGATCCAAACTTAGTGGCTCAACTTATTCAACTGATTGGCGGGCGAGATAATATCGCCACGGTGACCCATTGTATTACGCGTTTGCGTTTTGTGCTGAATGATGAATCAAAAGCAGAAACGGCACAGATTGAAGAATTGCCGATGGTCAAGGCGGTGATCTCCACCGGCGGGCAATACCAAGTGGTGATCGGGCAGGAAGTGGCGGATTACTATAAAATCTTATTGGATAAAACCGGGCTTGCCAGCGTGGATAAAGAGCAAGTCAAAGCGGCTGCCCGCCAAAATCAAAAATGGTATGAACAACTGATCTCCCATATGGCGGATATTTTTATTCCCTTATTACCGGCGTTAATTTCAGGCGGTCTGGTATTGGGTTTCCGTAACGTCATCGGTGATATTGCCATGTTTGATGACGGCACCAAAACGTTAGTGCAAATCAGTCCGTTTTGGAATAGCGTACACAGTTTCTTATGGCTGATTGGCGAAGCAATTTTCCATTTTTTACCTGTCGGAATTTGTTGGTCGATTGCGCGTAAAATGGGGACATCCCCTATTTTAGGGATCGTGTTGGGTATTACTCTGGTTTCGCCGCAATTAATGAATTCTTATGGGTTAGGTTCGCAAATACCCGATACATGGGATTTCGGCTGGCTGCAAATTGAAAAAGTCGGTTATCAAGCCCAAGTGATTCCGGCGATTATGGCGGGCTTGGCTTTGGCTTATATCGAGCGTTTCCTGAATAAAATTGTACCGAATTCTCTCAATTTAGTGATTGTGCCGGTGGTGTCAATTATCCTTGCCGTCTTCTTGGCTCATACCATTATCGGCCCTATCGGTCGTGAAATCGGCAACGGCGTTGCTTTTGTGGTACGCAATGCGATGACCGGTGATTTCGCCCCAATCGGCGCAGCGTTATTTGGCTTTTTATATGCGCCGTTGGTGATCACCGGTGTACATCAAACTACCTTGGCGGTTGATATGCAGATGATTCAAAATATCGGCGGAACACCGGTTTGGCCGCTAATTGCCTTGTCGAATATTGCGCAAGCTTCCGCCGTATTGGGGATTGTGTTGATCAGCAAAAAAGCCAATGAACGTGAAATTTCCGTTCCGGCGGCAATATCGGCTTATCTCGGCGTCACCGAGCCGGCGATGTATGGGATCAATATGAAATACCGCTTTCCTATGCTGTGCGCCATGATCGGTTCTGCCTGCGCCGCCCTGATTTGTGGCTTTGCCGGTGTGCTTGCCAGTTCTATCGGCGTGGGCGGTTTGCCCGGTATCCTCTCTATCCAATTGCCTTATTGGGCAACCTTTAGCGTAGCAATGCTGGTGGCGATTGTCGTTCCGCTGGTATTAACCATGATCGTTTATAAACGTAAAGCGGTTAAAGGAGAACTCTAGTGCGACGGACAACGCAAACGCAGTGGTGGAAACAAGGCGTTATTTACCAAATTTATCCTAAAAGTTTCCAAGATACCACAGGCTCAGGCAGCGGCGATATTCAAGGTATTATTCGGCGACTGGATTATTTGCAAACCTTAGGGGTGGATGGCATTTGGATTACCCCTATGTATGTGTCGCCGCAAGTCGATAATGGCTATGATATTGCCAATTACCGTGAGATCGATCCCAGTTATGGCACGATGGCGGATTTCGAGCAACTGATTGAACAAGCCCACCGACGCAATATCCGTATTGTGATGGACATGGTCTTTAACCACTCATCAACCGAACATGAATGGTTTAAACAGGGGGAAGATCCGAACAGTCCTTACCATGATTTTTATATTTGGCGAGAGCAACCGACTAACTGGCAATCAAAATTCGGCGGTAATGCGTGGAAGTGGTCGGACAAGGCGGGTAAATATTATTTGCATCTGTTTACCGATGAACAAGCGGATCTCAATTGGGAAAACCCGCAATTACGCGAAGAGTTATATCAAATCTGCCGTTTTTGGTCAGAAAAAGGCATTGACGGTTTGCGTTTGGATGTGGTCAATCTGATTTCCAAACCTGAGGTGTTTGAAGATGATTGCCAAGGCGACGGCCGCCGTTTTTATACCGACGGGCCGAAAATCCACCAATTTTTGCAAGAATTAAACCGAAAAGCCCTCACGCCTTATGGATTAATGAGCGTGGGCGAAATGTCTTCGACCCAATTAGAACATTGTCAGCAATATGCCAATTTAGAGGGTACGGAGCTATCCATGACGTTTAATTTCCACCATCTCAAAGTGGATTATCCGAACGGTGAAAAGTGGACATTTGCAGCACCTGATTTTGTGGAATTAAAACAGATTTTCAATTATTGGCAGCAAGGCATGCACAATAAAGCCTGGAACGCACTGTTTTTCTGTAATCATGACCAACCGCGCATTGTTTCTCGTTTTGGCGACGATAGCGCGTTATCCGCTAAATTATGGGCGATGGTGTTGCATGGCTTACAAGGCACGCCCTATATTTACCAAGGCGAGGAGCTGGGCATGACCAATCCGCATTTTGAGCGTATTGAACAATATCGCGACGTGGAAAGCCTGAATGCGTATAAAGCCTTGCGCGCCCAAGGCAAAAGTGCGGTGGAAATTTTGCAAATTTTAGGGCAAAAATCCCGTGATAATGGACGCACCCCAATGCAATGGGATAATTCGGCGCACGCCGGCTTTACTCAAGGCACACCGTGGATCGAAGTCGCCGCCAATTATCCGCAGATCAATGCCCAAGCGGCATTGCAAGATCCTGAATCCGTCTTTTATTTCTATCAAAAATTGATTCGATTACGCAAGCAATATGCCGTGTTTACCGATGGTGATTATCAGGATCTCGACCCTGCCAATCCGCATTGTTGGCAATATCTACGCAACGACGGCAAAAACCGCTTGTTGGTGATGGCGAATTTGACGGAGCAACGGCAACCAATCCGGCTTGATCCCGCCTTGTTACAAGGTTCATGGCAGTTACTATTAAGCAATGAACCGACCGATATTCCGCTATCAACACCGCTAACTTTAAAACCTTACCAAGCGTGTTATTTTTACGGCAAAAATGAATAGCGACGCTCTTGCCGCCGCGTGAAAAGAGCCGATAAAAAGCCGCTGTGATCAGACAATCACAGCGGCTAAAACGAATAAAGCGCAATTAATCTTTGTGTTGTCTCATCGCCGGGAACAGAATCACATCGCGGATTGACGGCGAGTTGGAGAAGATCATCGCGAGGCGGTCGATACCCAACCCTTCGCCGGCGGTCGGCGGCAAGCCGTGTTCAAGTGCGGTCACGAAGTCTTCGTCTTTGAACATCGCTTCGTCATCACCCGCTTCTTTGGCGGCGACTTGTGCGTCAAAGCGCGCGTTTTGGTCTTCGGCGTCATTGAGTTCCGAGAAACCGTTGCCGATTTCGCGTCCGCCGATAAACAGCTCGAAACGGTCGGTTACGTCCGGATTTTCATCGTTACGCCGTGCCAATGGTGAGATTTCCGCCGGGTGCGCCATTAAGAACGTCGGTTGAATCAGATGGTGTTCCGCCACTTCTTCGAAAATCGCGTTAATCACGCTGCCTAAACCCCATGATTTTTGTACTTCAATCCCTAATTTTTCGGCTAACGCTTTGGCTTGGACGAAATCTTGCAGCTGTTCAGGCTGGATATTGTCGCCGTATTTCAAAATTGCTTCGGTCATGGTTAAACGTTCGAACGGTTTGCCGAAATCGAAAGTGTATTCGCCGTACGGTACGCGGGTTGTGCCGAGAATATCCAATGCCAGTTTGCGCAACAGTTCTTCGGTGTTGTCCATCAAATCGTGATAATCGGCGTAGGCTTGGTAGTATTCCAACATGGTGAATTCCGGATTATGGCGCACGGAAACGCCTTCGTTGCGGAAGTTGCGGTTCAGCTCGAATACGCGCTCAAAGCCACCGACCACTAAGCGTTTCAGATACAATTCCGGCGCAATCCGCAGATACATATCAATGTCTAAGGCGTTGTGATGGGTGACGAACGGACGCGCCGCCGCGCCGCCCGGGATCACTTGCAGCATTGGGGTTTCCACTTCCATAAAGCCTTTATCGAGGAAGAATTGGCGGATACCGCTGATCACTTTGGAACGAATCACAAACGCACGACGGGAATCGTCGTTGCTGATTAAATCCAAATAACGTTGGCGGTAGCGCGTTTCCTGATCGCTCAAGCCGTGGAATTTATCCGGCAACGGGCGCAGCGCTTTGGTCAGCAGCTCAAGTGCGGTACAGCGCACGGTCAGCTCGCCGGTTTTGGTTTTAAACAGCGTGCCTTTTGCGCCGATGATATCGCCCAAATCCAACAGCGACATCAGGCTTGCATATTCGCCTTCCGCCAGCAGATCGCGCGCCACATACAACTGAATTTTGCCGCTCATATCTTGTAAGGTGATAAAACTGGCTTTGCCCATTTTACGCCGGGTCATGATCCGTCCGGCAACGCTGACCGCGATTTCTTGCGCTTTTAACGTTTCGCCGTCTTGGTTTTCATATTGATTGTGCAGATCTTGCGCCAAGTGCTCACGGCGGAAATCGTTAGGGAACGGGTTGCCTTGTTGGCGAAGTGCGGTCAGTTTTTCGCGACGCACCAACATTTCTCCGTGCAGATCCAGTTCCGGAAGTTGTTGTTCTGACATAATGTGTATTCCTTAGGGTTATTTCAATATTGGCTTACAAACCGGCTTTTAAGCTGGCTTCAATAAATTTGTCCAAATCGCCGTCCAACACCGCTTGGGTGTTGCGATTTTCAATGCCGGTGCGCAAGTCTTTAATCCGTGCGTCGTCCAACACATAGGAGCGGATTTGGCTGCCCCAGCCGATGTCGGATTTGCTGTCTTCCATCGCTTGTTTTTCGGCGTTTTTCTTTTGCAGTTCCATTTCGTACAACTTGGCTTTCAACTGCTTCATACACTGATCTTTATTCTTGTGCTGCGAGCGGTCGTTCTGACACTGCACCACGATTCCGCTTGGAATATGGGTAATCCGCACCGCACTTTCGGTTCTATTGACGTGCTGCCCGCCCGCACCGGAGGCGCGGTAAACATCAATGCGCAAGTCCGCCGGATTGATGTCGATGTCGATATCGTCGTCGATTTCGGGATAGACGAATACCGCACTGAACGAAGTGTGGCGGCGGTTGTTGGAATCAAACGGGCTTTTGCGCACCAAGCGGTGGATACCGGTTTCGGTGCGCAGCCAGCCGAAGGCGTATTCGCCGCTGACCCGAATGGTGGCGGATTTAATCCCGGCGACATCGCCGTCGGAAGCTTCCATCAGCTCGGTTTTAAAGCCTTTGCTTTCCGCCCAACGCAGGTACATCCGCACCAGCATTTCGGTCCAATCCTGTGCTTCGGTGCCGCCCGAACCGGCCTGCAAATCGACATAGCAATCGGCGCTGTCGTGTTCGCCGCCGAACATACGGCGGAATTCCAGTTGCGCTAATTTGGCTTCCAGCTCTTGCAGCTCGGCAACCGCTTCGTCAAAGGTGTCTTGATCCTCGGCTTCCACCGCCAATTCCAATAAACCCTCGGCATCTTGCAAGCCTTGATCCAACGTGCGGATTGTTTCCACCACCGCTTCCAACGCCGAGCGCTCTTTGCCTAGCGCTTGCGCTTTTTCCGGCTCGTTCCACACATCGGGCTGCTCTAATTCGGCGTTCACCTCTTCCAAACGTTCGACTTTTCCGTCGAAGTCAAAGATACCCCCGAAGCACCGCAGTACGTTCGCTGAGATCGCTGATTTGATTTTTTACGGGATTGATTTCAAACATTCTAAATAACCGATTCTAAATTGACTATAAAAGGGCAAATTATATGCTATTTGGCGACGATTTAATAGGTGCAATTCCGCTTGCCGCGCTTAAGTGCGGTTTGGTCAGCCGGCGATGCTATTTTTTATTTGTTAACGGTTTATGTTATAGTTGCGGCGTTTTTTAACATTTTGTTTAAAAAATATTCTGCACAGGAGGAACAATGAAATCAGAATTAAACGGCAGCAAATTATCCTATCGCGATCGCATGGCGGTGGAGGAACATGAGCGTTTAAGCCCGCGTTTGTTGTATGAAATTATCCGCCAAGACGGGATTGAAGAGTTGTCACGCCCAAGCAAAGCGTTGCTTTTTTCCGGCATTACCGCCGGCTTGGTGATCACGTTTTCATTTATTTTTAAAGCGGTATTTACCGCCTATACCCCGGATGAACCTTGGGCGCCATTGGTCACGAACATGGGCTATACCGTGGGATTTTTGCTGGTGATTTTGGGGCGTATGCAGTTGTTTACCGAAAATACCATTACGACGGTGGTACCGTTATTCAACCCACTGAGCTTAAGAAAATTGTTGGCGGTGGCGAAGTTATGGGGCACGGTATTCGGCGCCAACTTGATCGGAACCACTTTAGCGGCTTTATTTTTACAAAATGATCATGTGTTTAATCCGGAGTTTGTGATCGCAATGAAAGACATCGCCCGTCATGTGGCGGGAATGTCGGTAAGCGATAATATTTTGCGTGGTATTCCGGCGGGCATTTTAATTGCTTCGGTGGTGTGGATGATGCCAACGGTCGGCAACGGCAAGTTCGTGATGATTTTTTTCTTTATTTATTTGATCGCCTTGGGGGATTTCACTCATGTGGTGGTCGGTTCGGCGGAAATGGCGTATTTGGTGATTCAGGGCGAAGCCGATTTATATGACTATTTTGTCACCTTTCTCGCCCCGACCGCACTTGGCAATATTTTGGGCGGCACAGTGGTATTTACCATGATGATCTATGGTCAGGTGACTGATGAAATAGGCGGAAAATAGCCTCACATTTTTCGAATAACGGCGTTCAGGGCGGCTTGAACGCCGTTTTTTATTGCATAAGTTGGTGTTGGGTTCACGTTATGCGGGATTTGAGACTTTATAGCCCAAAGTTTGCTCTTATTTGCCATGCCAATTTATTGCAAATGAGAATAAATTGCATTTGATATTTTAAACTGAAAATATCAACTTATGTCGTGTGTATTTTAGGGTAGCACACCATTTTACTATAATAATGAGGTTAATATGAGTACGAATGTCATACATCTGGCAGCAGCGTTTCTTGCCACTAAACAGCGCATTTTCATTAATTTTATCCGTATCGCGATTTGTATTGTCATGCTTTGGATCGGGGGGTTGAAGGCGTTTCAGTATGAAGCGGACGGTATTGTGCATTTTGTTGCCAACAGTCCGTTTATGAGTTTCTTCTATAAAGACAGCCAAAAAATGGTGGAAAACGACAACGGCGTATTGGTGAAAGAATATACTTTGTACAAAAACCCGGAAGGGAAGATGGTACAAAAAAATATTGATTGGCATAAGCAAAACGGTACTTATCCGTTCTCTTACGGCTTGGGGGCGGTGATTGTCACGATCGGTTTGCTGACGCTGTCGGGAATTTGGAATCCGACCACCGGCATGGCGGGCGGCTTGCTCACGTTTGGCATGTCAATCGTCACCCTCTCATTTTTGATCACCACGCCGGAAACCTACGTTCCTAATCTCGGTGGTGATCTGCCTACCCCGAATTACGGCTTCCCTTACCTCTCCGGCGCAGGGCGGCTGATTTTAAAAGATATTATCATGATGGCAGGCGGGCTGATTGCCGCGTCGGAATGTGCGCAGCGGTTTTTGAAAGCGAAAAGTGCGGTTGCAAACGGCTAGTAAAAAACAGGGTGGATTTAATTCCACCCTGTTGCTTTGATTGTCTATCAATGGCTATTCCGACGGAAATAAAAACGGATTGACCGCACTTTTGGCGTAACCCATTTTTTCCATCTCGTCATCTAAGAAGAAACTGGCAAGGTCATCGGCAATCGCTTCGACATCCGGGTTTTTATCCTGATATAGCGCTTTCAGATAGCTGTGGCAGTCGTCACAACTTTCGCTTTTGATCGCGTTTTCGCTGTCTAACGCCCAATAGTTGAGCTTGCCGCCTTGTTCGCAGTTGCTGCATTTCACCCGCACCATATGCCATTCGCTTTCGCATAAGGAACAGTGCAGATAGCGCGTACCTTGTGCTTCGCCGATGTGGATCATGCTTGCGACCGGGGCGGAACCGCACACCGGGCAGAATTGGCGGTTTTCACCGAGTTCGGTTTTGGCATGGTGCGGAATTTGCTGCACCAGTTGCGTCCAATACAGCGATAGTGCCGCCCATAAGAAAATCGCTTTGTCGCTTTGATTCGGCAGAAAATTGTCGCGCAGCAGTTGATCCGCCAAGCTTTCCAATTCACTGTCAGACGCTTTTTCCAACCACTCGATACTTGCCAGAATCGTGTCGTTGGCGTTCGGTTTAAGTTGTTGCAACAGCTGTTGTAACAAGCTGATCCACACCGGATCACGTTGCCAATTTTTCCAATGCAATGGCTGCTGACTGAGCAATGCCGCATTGTCTTTGACCGCACTTAGGCGGGAATCGATGGCAAGCGGCGCATTTTGCAGCAAATCCAGTTGTGCCGCGGCGATATTGGCGCAGAAGCGCAGATAATCCTGCAGCGGGTGATTTTCACTCAACTTGCGCAAGCGCGCTGCACGGCGTTGGTATAGGTTTTTCGGATTGGCGAAAAGAAGCGGTGGGGCAAAAAACCCCGCCGCTGCCTGTTTGATTTCGCTTTCCGCTAAGATGCGAATACTCATTCTTTATGCTCTTGTTTTTCTTGGCGTTCTTCTTTTTGCAATTCCGGCAGAATGGATTCACGGAACCAACGCGGGTGGTGTTTTTTCGCCCAGCGTGCGGTAACCCAGCCTTCCACCATACCGGTGATGGAACCGCGCACCCAAATCGCCATATAGATATGCACCATAATGCCGAGGATCAGTGCGATTGCGCTGGTGGCGTGCAACAATAAAGCGATACGAATCACCGGAATCGAGAAATTTTCGGCAAAATACGGGCGCCAAATAATAATGCCGGTCGTCAATAAAATGACTAATGCCATAATCAACGTCCAGAACAGTAATTTTTGTCCCATATTATAGTGACCGACATCCGCCACGTGGTGCTCGTTGCCTTTCAGCACTTCAACCACATTGAACAGCCATTGCCAATCGCCTTTTTCGATCAGGTTATCGCGCCAATAGTGTTTAGCCAGAATGGCAAAAGCGGCAACCATCACTAAACCGGTGAACGGGTGTAATACCCGCGCCAGTTGCGGGGTGCCTAACACTTCCGCAATCCAAGCAAAGTCGGCAAAGAAAAACGATAAGCCGGAAAGTGCGGTCATAAAGAAACACAACACTAACAACCAGTGGCTCAACCGCTCTTTCAGGTTATGGCGAATAACTTTTCTGTTTAAATCAACCATCATTATTCTCCTTTTCCGTGTGGATCAAGCGGTTTTTGGATGTCATCATCGTCTTCTTCGGTGTTCGGACCGATACCGATGTAGTGAGCGGCGGAGGCGATTGCCAACGCGCCCATTGCCATCCCTGCCAATGGTTTCAGAATGCCTTTCCATAAACCGACCACCGGACTGATGGACGGATCTTTCGGCAAGCCTGAATACAACTCCGGTTTGTCGGCATGGTGCAGCACATACATCACGTGCGTACCGCCGACCCCTTGCGGATCGTATAAACCGGCGTTTTCATAACCGCGCGATTTCAGATCTTTCACTCGGGTTTCGGCATATTGCTGCATTGCCGCTTTGCTGCCAAAGTGAATCGCCCCGGTCGGACAGGTTTTGACGCACGCCGGTTCTTGCCCCACATTCACCCGATCAGAACACAGCGTACATTTGTAAGCACGGTTGTCTTCCTTGTTGATACGCGGAATATTGAACGGACAGCCGGCAATACAGTAACCGCAACCGATACATTTATCCGATTGGAAATCAACGATACCGTTGGCGTATTGGATAATCGCCCCCGGTGCCGGGCAAGCTTTTAAACAGCCCGGCTCCGAACAGTGCATACAACCGTCTTTGCGGATCAACCATTCCAGACGATCGTTTTCCTCCACTTCGTTGAATTTCATCACCGTCCACGATTTGGCGGTGAGATCAATCGGATTGTCGTAAACCCCGGTACAAACTCCCGGGGTGTCACGCAGATCATTCCATTCGGAACACGCCACCTGACAGGCTTTACAGCCGATACAGGCGCTGACATCGATCAGCTTTGCCACTTCCACTTTATGATCCCGCGTTTGTGGCGGCGGGGTTAGCGTTGAAGTTGCAGAGGCATTAATAATATCTTGAGTTTGAACTGCCATATTAAGCCTCCGTCACTTTTTCAATGTTGACCAAGAATGTTTTAAATTCCGGTGTTTGCGTGTTGGCGTCACCGACACTCGGGGTCAGGTTGTTGGCAAAGAAGCCTTTTTTGCCCACGCCGGCAAAGCCCCAGTGAATCGGCACGCCGATGGTGTGAATGGTTTTGCCGTCCACTTCCAGTGCTTTAATCCGTTTGGTGACCACGGCAACGGCTTTGATATAGCCGCGTTTCGAGAACACTTTCACTTGATCGCCGTGGTTAATGCCTTTTTCCGCCGCAAGTGCGTCGCCGATTTCAATAAATTGTTCAGGTTGTGCGATAACGTTTAACAGCGCATTTTTGGTCCAGTAGTGGAAATGCTCGGTTAAGCGGTAAGTAGTTGCCACATAAGGGAACTCACTGGCATTACCCATGGTTTTCTGGTCGTTTGGCAAAATCCGCGCCGCCGGGTTGTGAATCACGTTCGGGTGCAGCGGGTTAGTGCCAATCGGGCTTTCGATCGGTTCATAATGCTCAGGGAACGGACCTTCCGCCATTTTATCAATCGCAAACAAACGGCTTACGCCTTCCGGCTGCATGATAAACGGCAATACATCGCTGCCCGGAGGGGCAGTGGTGTAGTCGGCGACATCGGTATAGTTCCAGTTTTTACCGTTCCATTTTACCAATTGGCGGGTTGGATCCCACGGATTGCCTTGGCGGTCGGCGGAAGCACGGTTGTAGATAATCCGACGGTTCAACGGCCATGCGAACGCCCAGTTCAGGGTGTTGCCCAAGCCTGACGGATCGGAATTATCACGGCGCGCCATCATATTGCCTTTTTCCGTCCATTGACCGGTGTAAATCCAGCAACCGGAAGAGGTTGTGCCGTCATCACGCAACTGGGCAAAGCTCGACAACAGTTCGCCTTTTTTCACCACTACATTGCCGTTTTCGTCCAACAAATCGGCTAATGCATAACCGTTATTCTCTTTCGCCAATTCTTCCGCACGCGGCTCTAACGGATTGCGGTAATTCCACTGCATTGCATTGAGCTGCTCGATTCCCTGACCGCCCTCTTTTTCATACAAGTGCAGCAAGTGTTCGCGCAATTCGGACAGAATTTCCACATCCGGTTTGGCTTCCTGCGGTTGGTCATTGCCTTTCCAGTGCCACTGCAACCAGCGGCCGGAGTTGGCAATCGAGCCGTCTTCTTCGGTGAAACAGGTGGTCGGCAGGCGGAATACTTCGGTTTGAATGGATTCGGTATCCACATCATTGTATTCGCCGTAGTTTTGCCAGAAATCCGAGGTGTCGGTTTTCAGCGGATCCATGATCACCAAGTATTTTAATTTGCTTAACGCCGTCGTCATTTTCGCGCGGTTCGGATACGACGCAATCGGGTTGAAGCCTTGGCACAGATAACCGTTGACTTTGCCCTCGTACATCATATCGATATAACGGAAATGGTCATACGCGCCGTCGATTTTCGGCAGGAAGTGGTAACCGAACTCGTTATCCGCAGTCGCTTTATCCCCATAGAAGGTTTTCAGCAAGCTGATAAAGAATTTCGGCGTATTTTTCCAATAGTTGACCTGATCTTTTTGGGTCAGTTTCGGGGTAATCCGATTCAGGAACACCTCTAGACTGGTGTCTTTGTCCGTCGGCAACGGTATATAACCGGTTAACATATTCGGGAATAAGCCGAGATCGGTAATCCCTTGTACGTTGGAGTGACCGCGCAACGCATTTACACCGCCGCCGGACACACCGATATTACCCAGTAGTAACTGGATCATCGCCATGGTACGGATATTTTGCGAGCCGACAGTATGTTGCGTCCAACCCAGCGCATACATAAAGGTGGCATTTTTATCTTTGGCGGCTGTTTTCGCCAATTCTTCACAGAAGTGTAAGAAATCCTTCTGTTTCGAACCACAGATCCGTTCGACCATTTCCGGCGTATAGCGGGAAACGTGCTCTTTCAGCACATTGATCACACAACGCGGATCTTGCAATGTCAGATCTTGTTTGGCGAAACCGTTTTCGTCAAATTGGTAATTCCAAGTGGACTTGTCATATTGGCGTTTTTCTTCATCGTAACCGCTGAACAAGCCGTCTTCAAAACCAAAACCCTCCGCCACCAAATAACTGGCGTTGGTATATTGTTGAACGTATTCGTGTTGGATTTTATCGTTGCTTAACAGATAGTGAATAACACCGGATAAGAACGCGATATCGGTACCGGAACGAATCGGCGAATAGAAATCCGCCACCGAGGCAGTACGGTTAAAGCGTGGATCAACCACCATTAACTTCGCACCACGGCGTTTTTTCGCTTCGATAACCCAACGGAAGCCGACGGGATGTGCTTCGGCGGCATTACCACCCATTACGATGACTAAATCGGAATTGGCGATATCAACCCAGTGGTTTGTCATGGCACCGCGACCAAATGATGGAGCAAGACTTGCTACCGTTGGTCCGTGTCAGATACTCGCTTGGTTGTTGATTGGCACCATACCGAGCGCACGCGCCCATTTTTGGCTTAACAAACCGGTTTCGTTGCTGGACGCGGAAGCCATCAACATCCCGGTGGAAACCCAACGATTGACCGGCAAGCCGTCGCCGTTAGTCGGAATGAAATTGGCGTCGCGGTCGTCTTTCATCAAACGGGCAATACGCTCATAGGCTTCGTGCCAACTGATACGTTTCCACTCTTTCGCCCCCGGGGCGCGGTATTCAGGATATTGAACGCGGCGTTCGCTGTTGACATAATCCAATGCGCCCGCACCTTTCGGACAAAGGGCTCCGCGGCTGACCGGATGATCGGCATCGCCTTCAATATGAATCAGTTTTTCACGGGCGTTCATTGCTCCGTCACCTACGCTATAGAGTAGCATACCGCAGCCGACGGCACAGTAAGTACAAGTATTACGGGTTTCACGTGCACGCAACAGTTTGTACGAGCGCGGCGCAGCCAGTGCGCTTGCCGGTGCAAAACCTAATGCGGCAGCGGTGGTTCCCGCCATGCCACTTGCACAAACTTTGAAGAATTTTCTTCTGCTGAGTTGCATAAGAACCTCTCAAGATTGTGAGATTTAGAGTAAAATAAAAAAGTTAGTTTTAGGGTTGTAACAAAAATGTAAAATACGTTACATTCATTCGCTAGCTTACTCCTGTTCAAAATCCGACGCAACAGGCAAACGTATTTTATATAATCTAGATCAAGAAGATATTCCGCTATTTTTGTGAACTGCGTCAGAATTATAAAAATTTACCTATTTTTGATTAAAGGAAAAGACTTTGTTAACATTAAAAACAAGAAGCGTAAGTGTATTCATGCCGAATGGCGAATCGGACGAGCGACAACCGCACTTCGGGCGCAAAAGCGATTGGTTGGCGACGGAAGTGCCGGTTGCGTTGGTGTATAACGGCATAGCACATACCGTCATGATGTGCAGTCCGGCGGATTTGGCGGATTTTGCGCTCGGTTTTTCCCTCGCGGAAGGGATTATCGACCAAGCAAGCGATATTTATTCCCTTGATGTCGTCAATGTTCGCAACGGCATTGAAGTGCAAATCGAGATGGCAAGCCGCTGTTTTATGGCGTTAAAACAAAAACGGCGTACGCTGGCAGGGCGCACCGGCTGCGGTTTGTGCGGCGTGGAACAGTTGCAACAGGTCACGCGCCCGCTAACCGCACTTGAGCACACGTTACAATTTGATTTGAGCAAACTCAACGGCTGCCTGCAACAACTGCAACAAGCGCAACAACTGGCTCAGCAAAGCGGCGCCACCCATGCCGCCGCGTTCTTCAATTTAGACGGCGAACTGCTGGCAATCCGCGAAGATGTCGGACGCCATGTCGCCCTTGACAAACTGCTCGGCTGGCACGCACGACAAAAACAAAAGTGCGGTCAGAATCGCGAGAAACTGCAAGGCTTCGTGTTGGTCACCAGCCGCGCCAGTTACGAAATGGTGCAAAAAAGCGTCGCCTGCGGCATTGAAATCCTAATCGCCGTTTCCGCCGGCACCGACTTCGCCGTCAACCTCGCCGCACAACACAACCTCTCCCTCGTCGGCTTTGCGCGTGAAAATCGCGCAACGGTGTATTGCGGGGGGGAGCGGTTTGATTGCAGTGAGTGATAATTTAATCCGCACTTCAAACCGCACTTTTGCTACAATACCCTCCAACTTCATCCATTAAAAAAGTGACCATTTATGACAGCTAAAATTGCCGATAACGCCCTTGTTCTTGTGGACGGGTCTTCTTATCTTTACCGTGCCTTTCACGCCTTTCCCCCGTTGAGCAACTCGCTCGGCGAGCCGACGGGGGCGATGTATGGGGTGTTGAATATGCTGAAAAGCCTGATTGCGCAAGCCAATCCGCGCTATTTGGCGGTGGTGTTTGACGCCAAAGGCAAGACCTTTCGTGATGAACTGTTCGAGCAATATAAATCGCACCGCCCGCCGATGCCGGACGATTTGCGCAAGCAGATTCAGCCGTTGCACAACATGATTAAGGCGTTGGGCATTCCGTTATTGGTGATTGACGGCGTGGAAGCGGACGATGTGATCGGCACACTTGCCGTTCGCGCGTCAAAGTGCGGTCAGAAAGTGCTGATCAGCACCGGCGATAAAGATATGGCGCAGTTGGTGGACGATAACATCATGTTGATCAACACCATGAACAACACCTTGTTGGATCGCGAGGGCGTGGTGGAAAAATACGGCATTCCGCCGGAATTGATCATTGATTATCTGGCGTTGCGCGGCGACAGTTCGGACAATATCCCCGGTGTGGCTGGAGTGGGCGAGAAAACCGCACTTGGGCTGTTGCAAGGCATTGGCAGTATGCGGCAGATTTATGCCAACTTGGATCAGGTGGCGGATCTGCCGATTCGCGGCGCGAAAAAGCTGGGCGATAAATTAGCCGAAGCCAAAGCGATGGCGGATCTTTCCTATCTGCTTGCCACGATTAAAACCGACGTTGAACTGGAGCTGTCTTACGACCAATTGACCATGCAAGCGGCGCAAACCGACGAGCTGATCGAAGCGTTCGGGCGTTATGAATTTAAACGTTGGTTGAATGAAATCTTGCAAAACGGTTCAAGTTCGGTCACTGCGGCAGAATTATCGGCAACGCGTTTTAACGGTTACCAAGCTACGGCAACGACCAGCGAAAGTGCGGTTACCGCCCCGATCAAAGCGGTGCGGATTGACCGCACTTTATATCAAACCATTCTGAACCAAGCCGATTTCGCCGCCTGGTTAGACAAATTGGCGGCGGCGGATTTGATTGCGCTGGATACCGAAACCGACAGCCTGAATTATATGCAAGCCAATCTGGTCGGGATTTCCTTTGCTTTAACCAACGGCGAAGCGGCGTATTTGCCGTTGCAACACCGTTATTTAGACGTGCCGCCGCAACTGGATTTACAGACCGCACTTGCCGCCTTAAAACCGATATTGGAAAATCCGAAGATTCAAAAAGTCGGACAGAATATCAAATATGATGAAACCATCTTTATCCGTCACGGCATTCAGTTGCAGGGGATTGCCTACGACACCATGCTCGAATCCTACACCCTCGACAGCACCGGACGGCACAATATGGACGACTTGGCGCAGCGCTATTTGGGGCACGGCACGATTAGTTTTGAGGACGTGGCGGGCAAGGGCAAAAATCAACTGACGTTTGATCAAATTCCAATCGAGCAAGCGGCGGAATATGCGGCGGAAGATGCCGATGTCACCATGAAACTGCACCAAACCTTATGGCGGAAACTGCAAGCCGAACCGACCTTAGTCGAACTGTTTCAGCAACTGGAAATGCCGTTGTTGTCGGTGTTATCACGGATTGAACGCAACGGGGTGTTGCTTGATTCTGATTTGTTATTGCAACAATCCGGCGAAATTGCCAACCGTTTATTGCAATTGGAACAACAGGCGCACGAACTTGCCGGTGAGCCGTTTAACTTGGCTTCCACCAAACAGTTGCAAGCGATTTTATTTGATAAGCTCGGTTTGCCGGTGTTGAAGAAAACCCCGAAAGGCGCGCCTTCGACCAATGAAGAAGTGTTGGAAGAATTGGCGTATGAACACGCCTTGCCGAAATTGTTGGTGGAACATCGCGGGCTGAGCAAACTGAAATCGACCTACACCGACAAACTGCCGTTGATGGTGGACAAACACAGCGGACGGGTGCACACCTCCTATCACCAAGCGGTGACGATTACCGGGCGTTTGTCGTCGAGCGATCCGAATCTGCAAAATATCCCGATTCGCACCGAAGAAGGGCGGCGCATTCGCAAAGCCTTTATCGCCGCCGAGGGCAATAAAATCATCGCCGCCGACTATTCGCAAATCGAATTGCGGATTATGGCGCATTTGTCGAACGATGTCGGTTTGAATCACGCCTTTGCCGACGGACAAGATATTCACCGCGCCACTGCCGCCGAGATTTTCGGCGTGGCGTTGGATCAAGTCACCAGCGAACAACGCCGTAGCGCCAAAGCGATTAACTTCGGTTTGATCTACGGCATGAGCGCCTTCGGCTTGGCGCGCCAATTGGGCATTGCGCGCGGACAGGCACAGCAATATATCGATCTCTACTTCCAGCGTTATCCGGGGGTGCAGACCTTTATGAGCGACATTCAGCAAAAAGCGCGCGAGCAAGGCTTTGTCGAAACCCTGTTTAAACGCCGTTTATACCTGCCGGAAATCAAATCCGCCAACGCCATGCGGCGCAAAGGTGCGGAGCGGGTAGCCATCAATGCGCCAATGCAAGGCACGGCAGCGGATATTATCAAACGCGCAATGTTGTTGATCGACAACGAAATCCGCCACAGCGACGAGATCAAAATGATTATGCAAGTGCACGATGAACTGGTGTTCGAAGTGCGGTCGGATAAAGTCGATTTCTACGCCGAGCGGATTAAAACCCTGATGGAACAAGCCGCCCGACTCAGCGTCCCGCTGATCGCCGAAGTCGGTATCGGTGATAATTGGGACGAAGCGCATTAGTTGAATTGACGAAAAATTGTGCAAGGGGTAGAGTAAGCACATAACCGTTTAAGGAAGGTGAAAAATGGAAGATAAAACAGTTGAGTATAAAAAATTTGTTGCAGAGCAGGTTAAAAAATCGGACGAAGATATCAAAAATGGTCGTCTTTTTACCTCTGAGCAATTTTATGAGCGTGCGATAAGTGCAATTGCAAGAGCGCAGCAAGGAATGAAACATAGTGCTTAATATTATTTATACTGAGCAGGCGTTAGATAATATCGATCTTATTGCGTTTAATATTACCGAATTTGTTGGTGTTTATAGTGCGATAAATGTAATTGATGATATTAAAAAGTCTATTGATTTATTAGCGTATTCTCCAGAAATGGGCATAGCTGGCATTGTTTTGGGTACTAAAGAAATTTATCCTAGAGGCTATCGGGAGTTTATAGCATTAATGACAACATAATTTATATTCGTACGATTGTACATTGCCGCCAGCTCTATCCACCCATTTTTTAACGGTGCTTAGGGCATGAAAATAAAATAACGGAATTATAAAAAATTCCTCGCTGATAAAGATAATACCCATGAAATACAAAAACCTACGCGATTTTATTGACCTCTTGGAACAACAAGGCGAGTTGAAGCGGATTTCACAGCCGATTGATCCGCATTTGGAAATGACCGAGATTGCCGACCGCACTTTGCGTTTGGGCGGGCCGGCGTTGTTGTTTGAAAATCCGGTTGGTTATGATATTCCGGTGCTGTGTAACTTGTTCGGCACGGCACGGCGGGTGGCGTTGGGCATGGGGCAGGAAGAGGTGACTGCGCTGCGTGATGTCGGCAAGTTGTTGGCATTTTTAAAAGAACCTGAACCGCCGAAAGGGTTTAAAGACCTGATCGGTAAGTTGCCGCAATTTAAGCAAGTGCTGAATATGCCGACCAAAGTGTTGGGCAAAGCCGATTGCCAGCAGATTGTATGGCGGGGTGATGAGGTCGATCTCACTAAGCTGCCGATTATGCACTGCTGGCCCGATGATGTTGCGCCGTTGTTGACGTGGGGGCTGACCATCACCAAAGGGCCGTATAAAAAACGGCAAAATCTCGGGATTTATCGTCAGCAATTAATCGGCAAAAATAAATTGATTATGCGTTGGCTGTCGCACCGTGGCGGCGCATTGGATTTTCAGGAATGGAAAGCCGCGCACCCGAACGAACCGTTTCCTGTTTCGGTGGCATTGGGCGCCGATCCGGCGACTATCCTAAGTGCGGTCACGCCGATTCCGGACAGCCTGTCCGAATATGCCTTCGCCGGATTATTACGCGGCAACAAAAGCGAAGTGGTGAAGTCGGTTTCCAATGAGCTGGAAGTGCCGGCAGGAGCGGAAATAGTGCTGGAGGGCTATATTGATCCCGACGAAACCGCACTTGAAGGTCCTTACGGCGATCACACCGGTTATTATAACGAGCAGGAATATTTTCCGGTGTTCACTGTGACCCATATCACCATGCGGCAAAACCCGATTTACCACTCCACCTACACCGGACGCCCGCCTGATGAACCGGCGGTGCTGGGCGAGGCGTTGAATGAAGTGTTTATTCCGATTTTGCAAAAGCAATTTCCGGAAATCGTCGATTTCTATCTGCCGCCGGAGGGCTGTTCCTACCGTTTGGCGGTGGTGACGATTAAAAAACAATATCCGGGGCATGCCAAACGGGTGATGATGGGGATTTGGTCGTTTTTACGCCAGTTTATGTATACCAAATTTGTGATTGTGTGTGATGACGATGTCAATGCACGCGATTGGAAAGACGTGATTTGGGCGATCACCACCCGCAGCGATCCGGCGCGCGATTGCACCATTATTGAGCACACGCCGATTGATTATCTCGATTTTGCCTCGCCGGTGGCAGGGCTGGGTTCGAAAATGGGGATTGACGCCACCAATAAGTGGAACGGTGAAACCGATAGAGAATGGGGTATTCCAATAACAAAAAATCAAGATATCGTGAAAAAAATAGATAAAATATGGGAAGATTTAGCTATTCTTTAGAAAAAATTTAGTTTAGAATAAAAATCCTCAGCGGCGCTCCCTGTGCCAACGAGGATTTTTTATTACAATCATAACAGATAGAAAACACACAACACATCTAAAAACAAAGAAGGAAAACCCATGAGCAATTTAACCTCTCTCGACGATTTCTTAGCGCAACTGGCGAAACGCGATGGCAACCAACCGGAATTTCTGCAAGCGGCAAAAGAAGTGTTCACTTCGGTTTGGCCGTTTATCCAAGCCAACCCGAAATATGCTTCGCAAGGTTTACTAGAGCGTTTGGTTGAGCCGGAACGCGCATTTCAATTCCGTGTGGCGTGGACGGATGATAAAGGGCAAGTGCAAGTCAACCGTGCGTTCCGTGTCCAATTCAACAGCGCAATCGGGCCGTACAAAGGCGGCATGCGTTTCCACCCGTCAGTCAACCTGTCGATCTTAAAATTCTTAGGCTTCGAGCAAATCTTCAAAAATGCGTTAACCACCCTGCCAATGGGTGGCGGCAAAGGCGGCTCGGACTTTGATCCGAAAGGCAAATCCGACGCGGAAGTCATGCGTTTTTGCCAAGCCTTGGTTGCAGAATTATATCGTCATATCGGACCGGACACCGACGTACCGGCCGGGGATATCGGCGTGGGCGGGCGTGAAGTCGGTTACTTGGCGGGCTACATGAAAAAATTATCCAACCAAGCGGCGTGCGTGTTCACCGGACGCGGTTTGTCTTTCGGCGGTTCCTTGATCCGCCCTGAAGCGACCGGTTACGGCTTGGTTTACTTCGCACAAGCGATGTTGCAAGAAAAAGGTCAATCCTTCGCCGGTAAAACCGTGTCGGTTTCCGGTTCGGGCAACGTGGCGCAATATGCGATTGAAAAAGCGTTGGAATTAGGCGCGAAAGTGGTGACCTGTTCTGACAGCAGCGGTTATGTATATGACAAAGACGGTTTCACTGCGGAAAAACTCGCCGCATTACAAGAAATCAAAGAAGTGAAACGTGGTCGCGTGAAAGATTACGCCGAACAATTCGGCTTGGAATACCATGCCGGCGAACGCCCTTGGGGGGTGAAAGTGGATATCGCCTTGCCTTGTGCCACGCAAAACGAATTGGAATTAGCCGACGCAGAGACCTTAATTGCCAACGGCGTACAATTGGTGGCAGAGGGCGCAAATATGCCGACTACGATTGAAGCGACCGACCGTTTCTTAGCCGCCGATGTATTGTTCGGGCCGGGCAAAGCCGCCAACGCCGGTGGCGTGGCGACCTCCGGTTTGGAAATGGCGCAAAGCTCACAACGTTTATACTGGACGCGTGAAGAAGTGGACGCGCAATTAAAACGCATTATGTTGGATATCCACGCCAACTGTAAAAAATACGGCACAAGCGAAGGCGAAACCAATATCAACTATGTGGTCGGTGCGAACGTTGCCGGCTTCGTCAACGTGGCTGACGCCATGTTGGCACAAGGCGTGTTCTAATCACAAGCCAGACCGCACTTTGATTTTCTCATTGAAAACCGAAAGGTATTTGCCTTTCGGTTTTTTAGCGATTTTATTTTAATATTTTTTCGATTCTTCTTTATCGACAACCACAGGATCGACATAGAAAGTCTCAGGAATTTCTTGATTATTGAGTTGTTTTAAAGCAAATTCGAGTGCAACTGCAACTTGTTTTTTAGGAAGCTGATCAATAGTATTTTGCATTTTACCCTGTTTAACATACTCAATTGCTAGTGGTATGCCATCATATCCGGTAACAAGGACTTTGCCTGCTAATCTAGCGTTTTCTACAGCAGTGACAGCTCCGATAGCCATATTGTCATTTGCAGCAAAAATTCCTTGTATATTTGGGTTTGCAGTTAGAATATTACTCGTAACATTGAGAGCTTGCTCTGTTTCCCAATTTGCGGATTGAGAGGCAACAATTTTAATATCAGGATATTCTGAAAAAGCTTTCAGTGCACCCGCTTTACGTTGTTCCCCATTATCAACGCCGGGAATTCCTTCTAAAATTGCAACACTACCTTGACCTCCGATTGCTTCTGACAAATTTTTAGCAGCTAAATATCCTCCTAAAAAGTTGTCAACACCAACATAGTTGAATTTTAGACCTGCTTTTTCAGCAGCTTTTGCATCAAGTCGCACATCCAGATCAATAATTGGAATATTGGCTTGTTTGGCTTTTTGGAATGCAGGTATAAATGCGATGGAGTCATTCGGCGTTACAATAATTGCGTCAACTTTTTTAGCAATCATATTTTCAACTAAACCAACTAGTTGTTCTGTTGAATCTTCTTTTTCAGCGACTTGAATTGTTAGATTGATATTCATTTCTTTTGCAGCTTCTTCAGCACCTTTTTGCATAGAAATAAAATATTCATTACTTAATGTTTTCATCAGCAATGCAATTTGTGGCTTATCTGCTGCATTAATTGTTGTTGATAAAACAAATGTAAGTAATCCAACCTTGATTGAGTTAATGAGTAACTTTGTTTTCATTTTAGATTCCTCGTTGTAGAAGTCATATTGTATATTTCTATTTCTGACAGCTTACTTCATTTGTCAGTGTTTTGATTCTAACATGTTCAGTGTTGTTTTTTGTGATTAAAATCACATATTGAAAAATAAACCATTTAAAAGAAAATAAATGTTATTTTTATAACTAATTTTGTTCTTTAGTGTGAAATTGGTCACGCTTTTTGTAGGAGGAATAGAGTATCCTTGGTTCAATATTGTTTACTAGGGCTGAAAAGAAGATATGAACAATAATGAGATAATGCTTGAGCTGCGGAATGTTGAAAAAAGTTTCTTTGGAAATCAAATATTAAAGAATATTAACTTACAAATTAATGCTGGAGAGGTGCACTGTTTAGTCGGAGAGAATGGTGCAGGTAAATCAACGCTATGTAAGATTATTGCGGGCATCTATTCTAGAGATAGTGGAGAAATTTTTTATCAGGGTAGTTATTACTTACCTAAAACGGTTAAAGATGCTCAAACATTAGGAATTGGCTTTATCCACCAAGAGTTAATGCTTGTTCCTCAATTAAGTGTCTTGGAAAATATATTTTTAGGCTCTGAAAAAAGTCTCAGCTTAGGTAGAATGAACTGGGAGTTTATGAGAAAAAAAACGAAAGAAATTATAAATGAACTGGAATTAGATATTCAGCCAGATTCTTTAATATCAACACTTTCCATTGCTCAACAGCAAATGGTGGAAATTGCAAAAGCAATATTTAGCGAATATAAAATTATCATTTTTGATGAACCAACAGCTTCTATATCAAGAAAAAATACAGAAGTTCTTTTCAAAATAATCCAAAGGCTTAAAAAGAAAAAAGTGGCTATGATTTATATTTCTCATCGTTTAGAGGAGTTCCAACATATTGCAGATAAAATAACAGTATTAAGAGACGGTGAAATAACTGGAACTATAGATTATAAAAATATCTCACATGATGATATTGTCAGATTAATGGTAGGGCGAGATGTGGATTTTAGTCGCTATTATCGAAATATTGTTTTTAACAAAGAAAAAGCAAGATTTCAGCATATAGTTACTGAAGGCGTTAATGATGTTAGTTTTAGTCTAAATCAAGGTGAGATACTTGGGTTTGCCGGATTAGTCGGCTCTGGAAGAACGGAATTGTTACGTGCTATCTATGGCGCAGATCCAGCAACGGGAGAAATATATATTGATAATGAAAAAGTAGAAATTAATTCTCCTAAAGATGCAGTCAAACTAAAAATTGGTTTTATCACTGAGGATCGTAAATCACAAGGTTTAATATTGGGATTAAGTATTCGTGAAAATATCACATTACCGATTCTTAGTAGATTTTGGAAAAAACTTTTCTTAGATAAAAAGATGGAAGCTAGTTTAGCAAAAGAAAATATTTCTAAACTTAGAATTGTTTCTCGAAGTACTGAACAAGAAACCAAAACACTTTCCGGTGGAAATCAACAAAAGGTAATCATTGCTAGATGGCTTGAAAGTGGAGTAAATATTTTATTTTTCGATGAACCAACAAGAGGGATTGATGTTGGAGCTAAATCTGAGATATATGATTTAATGCGCCAATTTGTTGATGATGGCGGAAGTATTATTATGGTTTCCTCAGACTTGCCAGAATTGATGACGATGTCTGATAGAGTTATTGTGATGCGAAATGGTCATAAAATAAAAGAGATTGATAATAAAGATGATATTTCAGAAGAAAATTTGATGCGTTTAATGATAGGGGTTTAGGTAATAAGAGGTGATTATGTTTGACTTTAAAAAATTGATGTCAAAATTAGGAATTAGTATCGTATTATTTTTTATGGTTTTAGGAATGTCTATTACTACGGATGTATTTTTATCAACTAATAATATTCTTAATATATTATTACAAGTCTCAGTGATTTGCATTATATCAGTTGGTATGACTTATGTGATATTAACAGGCGGAATTGATTTATCCGTAGGTTCTATAGTCGCATTATCCGCTGTTTCTTTAGGTATTTTTATCCATTCGGGTTTGGATTGGTTGGGAGATAATCCATCAGAATTATTGATTTTTCTAATTGTTATATTTTCAATTTTGGGTTCTATAATTGTTGGCGCATTTTGTGGATATGTTAATGGACTTATTATTGTTTACTGTAAGGTTACTCCATTTATTACAACGCTGGGTATGATGGGGATTGCAAGAGGCTTAGCCTTAACATTTTCTGATGGTAAAACAATTTATAATTTTCCTGAGGCACTAAGATTTTTTGGCAATGGGCAGTTATACATCACTAATAATGTAAATATTCCAATACCAATTATTATTGCTGTATTGATAGTTATAATTAGTTGGTATGTTTTAACTCAGACTATCTTTGGAAGACAAATTTATGCTCTAGGTGGTAATCGTGAGGCGGTTAGATTATCTGGGATTGATGTCAATAAATTAGAAATTAAAGCCTATATTATCAATGGAGCTTTAGCCGCAGTGGGTGCAGTGATTTTAGTTGGAAGACTAAATGCGGCTCAGCCCATAGCGGGAAATGGCTATGAATTAGAAGCTATAGCTGCAACTGTTATTGGCGGAACGAGTTTAATTGGTGGTGTTGGTTCAGTTATTAGTACATCAATAGGTGCTCTAATTATGGGCGTGTTACAAAATGGACTAACATTATTAAATGTTACTTCTTATCTACAAAGACTAATTATTGGCTTGGTTATTATTTTAGCTGTATTTTTAGATCAGGTTAGACGAGGTGAGATTTCGATTAATAAGTTTAAACAAATATTTTTCAGGTCATAATTATTTGCTTTTATATAAAGAGGATAGTATGAAGTATTATTTGGGTCTTGATTGTGGTGGGACTTTTATTAAAGGAATCTTATTGAATGAAGAAGGATATATTTTAAACTGTATAAAAGAAGAGATTGAAGTAATTAGCCTTGATCTGGGGTATGCCGAAAGAGATATGATACGGTTTTGGCAAAAAGTATCTAATTTAATTAAAAGACTTATTAAGTCAAGTGGCGTAGATTCAAATAATATTCATGCAATCGGAATATCTTCGCAAGGTAAAGGCGCTTTTTTACTTGATTGCGATTTAAAGCCGCTAGGTCATGCTATCCTATCATCAGATAAAAGGGCAGATTATATTGTTGAGAGGTGGAGACAGAATAATATAGTTGAACAGAGCTACGCTATAACATGTCAACCTGTATGGTCTGGTCATCCAGTATCAATTTTACGCTGGATTAAAGAAAATGATCCTAATAGATATGCAAAGATATACGTTGTTTTAATGACGCATGATTACTTGAGGTTTTGTTTAACAGGTAGACTGTATTGCGAGGAGAGTAATATATCTGAATCTAATGTCTATAATTCACATAATAGAAATTACGATAAAAATTTATTTACTCTATTTGATATTGAAGAAATGTATGAAAAATTTCCACCTATTATTAAATCTAATGAAATAGCAGGATATGTAACAGAAAAAGCGGCTAAGTTATCGGGGCTAAGAGCGGGCATACCGGTTGTTGGTGGTTTTTTTGATGTAACGTCCTCAGTCTTTTGTGCTAACCTAGAAAATGAATCTCAATTAAATGTTATTTTTGGTACATGGACTATTGTTGGCGGTATTACAAAAAAAATTAGATATAATAAAAATAAAATAATTTATAGTAACTATTTGAATAGTAAGGGTTTTATTGTTCATGATGATAGTCCTACATCAGCTGCTAATCTTGAATATTTTATTGAACAATATAATAACCTAGATTACGAGCAAATAAATCAGGAGATATCTAAAATTCCAGTTGCTTCGAGTTCCATATTATTTATACCGTTTCTTTATGGTTCTAATGTTATTCAAGAAATGAAATCTGGCTTATATGGTCTGCAATATTATCATTCAAGGTTTCATATTCTTCAAGCTGTTTATGAAGGTGTGATATTTAGCTTTATGTATCATTTAAATAGGATTAGAACGGTTTTTAATGATGTTTCAATATTAAAAGTTATGGGAGGGATAACAAAATCTGATGTGTGGCTACAAATGTTAGCAGACATAACTCAACTTCCTTTAGAGATTTTAGATATTGAGGAACCTGGGTGTTTAGGTGCTGCATTGATGGCAATGCAGGGTGATAATCAGAATACAGACTTTATAATAGAGAAGATGCATTGCAAAAAGAAAATAATTTATCCAAATCGAAGTAATAGCGTGCTATATCAGTTAAAATATCATCGTTATTTAAAATTAGTGGAATTATTGCGGGATTATGAATTGGATTTAAAAAATTTCACTTAATATGTAATAGAACGTTTCATTTAAGTTTTTAATTAAATAGATGGTTTTGATGTGCTGATAATTATCTGATGTTTTAAATGGTTTGTTACAGTTAAATTTTAAAATTTTCTTAAGGTTAATATGATTAATAAAAAGAATGGCAGGATTCAGAAGTTAGAATATTTATTAAAGCAGGTGGATAGAGTTCATCTTAGCGATGCCGCAGAAATATTGAATGTATCTGAGATGACTATTCGTCGAGATATAAGTTCTAATGTAACTGAAATAGTTTTATTAGGTGGATATCTTTTAAAATCCAATGAAAAATCAAATAATTATTTCTTGCTTGAGCAGCAAGATAAAAATATTATAGAAAAAATGTATTTAGGTAAAATGGCTGCATCTTTGGTGGAAAATGGTGATGTTATTTTTTTTGATTGTGGTACAACGATTTCATTTGTTGCTTCTCAAATACCAGATTCTATAAATTTTACTGCAATATGTTGTTCAATTAATACCTTTATTATTTTGCAAGAAAAATTAAATTGTGAATTGTTATTGATTGGTGGCACATATTCAAGAGATAATGCTATGTTGACACCATTTCAAAATCAAAACCTTTTAGATAATATCTGCACTACAAAGGCATTTATTGCGACTTCCGGCGTTGATCCGCATTATGGATTAACTTGTTTCAGATTAAATGAAGCTCAAATAAAACAGAAGGCAATAGCTAAAACCAGAAAAAAGATTATTGTTTTTGATCATACAAAATTAAATAAAGTACATTCTGCATATATAGATGACATTAATAACTTTAATATTATACTTTGTAACCAATCTTTACCGTCAGAGTTCAATATCTCAGCGGATAATATTGCAACAAACGAAGATGAATTATTAAAGTTTAGATAACTTGTTCACTCGATGGTTTTCTTCGCTCTGTTCTGCTGTCATCATACTGTAACATTCCCCCGCTATACTCATTGTCTCTTCAATCTGAAGATCACTTCAAACACAAAAGGAGACTTAAATGGGCTTGTCATATTTTAATAAAAAAAGTTTAGTCATTGCCTTAACCGCACTGAGCGTCGGCTTGTCGTCTGCGTATGCCGCAGGGGATTTGGCGGCGTTGGAAGTGGCGGCGAGAAAAGAAGGCGCGGTGAACAGTGTCGGTATGCCGGACACGTGGGCGAACTGGAAAGATACGTGGGTGCAGTTGGGCGAGAAATACGGCTTGAAGCACACTGACACCGATATGAGCTCGGCACAGGAAATTGCCAAGTTTGATGCGGAAAAGAAAAATGCGACCGCGGATATCGGTGATGTCGGCGCCTCTTTCGGACCGATTGCGGTGCAAAAAGGCGTGACCCAAGCGTATAAAACCAGCTATTGGGATGACATTCCGGCATGGGCGAAAGATGAAGACGGGCATTGGATGTTGGCGTATACCGGCACGATTGCCTTTATCGTCAATAAAAATACCGTGAAAAACACTCCGCACAGTTGGGACGATTTGCTGAAAGGCGATTATAAAGTGACCGTCGGCGATGTCAGTGTGGCGGCGCAGGCGGTGAACGGCGTGTTGGCGGCGAACTTTGCGCGCGGCGGCGATGAAAAAGATTTAACCCCGGCATTGGATTTCTTTGCCGAGTTGGCGAAACAGGGGCGTTTGGGCATGGTTGATCCAAGCATTGCCAACTTGGAAAAAGGCGAAGTGGAAGTCGGTGTCGTATGGGATTTCAACGGCTTGAACTACCGTGATCAAATCGATCCGACCCGTTTTGAAGTGCTGATTCCGTCGGACGGCTCGGTGATTTCCGGTTACACCACCATCATCAATAAATATGCCAAACACCCCAATGCGGCGAAATTGGCACGCGAATATATTTTGTCCGATCAAGGGCAGATCAACCTGGCGCGCGGTTATGCCCGTCCGATTCGCGCCGACAAACTCAGCTTGCCGCAAGATGTGGTGGCGAAATTGTTGCCGTCCGAGCAGTACAAAAACGCACGTCCGATTCAAGACGGCAAAGCATGGGAAAAAACGGCTAAACAACTGCCGCGCCTGTGGCAGGAAAAAGTCATTATCAATATGAAATAAGAGGTTGATGATGAAAGCAATTCTGGTGATTTTAGACGGCTTGAATTATGCCACCGCCGTGCAAACCATGGGGCATTTACAGGCGTTGTGTCGGCGCGGCATGGGCAAATTGTATCAAGTGCAAAGCGAACTGCCTGCGCTGTCGCGCCCGTTGTACGAGTGTCTGCTCACCGGTGTTGCGCCGATTGACAGCGGCGTGGTGAATAATCGCATCACCCGCTTGTCGCACCATCGGAGTATTTTTCATTATGCCGCGGCGGCGGGTTTGACAACCGCTGCGGCGGCGTATCATTGGGTGAGCGAGTTGTATAACCGCACCCCGTTTAATCCGACCTTGGATCGCCATGTGCAAGCACCGCACTTGCCGATTCAATATGCGCATTTTTATTACGCCGACGACTATCCCGATTCCCATCTGTTTGCCGACGGCGACAGCCTGCGCCACTTGCACCAACCGCACTTTTTACTGTGCCATTCGATGAATATCGACGACATCGGACACCACTACGGACAAGACAGCAAACAATACCGTGATGCGGCACGCCGCGCCGATAATATTTTGTCCGATTACCTCGCGACGTGGTTGCAAGAGGGCTATCAGGTGATTATCACCGCCGATCACGGCATGAATGACGACGGCAACCATTGTGCCGATTCCGACACGGAGGCACGCGTGCCGTTTTATGTGTTCGGCGAGGCGTTCAGTTTGACGGATACCGCCCTTTTACAGACCGAGATTTGCGGCACGGTTTGCCAAATTTTAGGTGTAGAACACGATAAACCGTTTTGTGCGGCGCTATTAAAATAAAAAATTAACGTAGAGGCAATTTGATGAAAGGGAAAGGGTTAGCGATTGCGGCGATGTTGCCGTTTTTACTGTTTTTCCTCGCATTTCAGCTGGTGCCGCTGATTTGGATTGTGATTAACGGGTTTCAGCTTGAAGACGGCGGTTGGGGGGTGGCGAATTTCAGCGAAATTGTCAGTTCCTCGTTTTACTTGCAAGCGATCCGTTACTCATTGGAGATTTCGCTTTGGTCGAGTCTGTTCGGGCTAGTGATTGCGCTGTTCGGCAGCTATTCCCTGAGTGCGATCAAACCGTCGCGGGTCGGCGATTTTATTTTGTCGTTCAATAGCATGACCAGTAATTTTTCCGGCATTCCGCTTGCGTTCGCGTTTATTATTTTGCTAGGGGCGAACGGTGCGCTGAATCTGCTGTTACGTCACCACGGTTTTGCCGCAATTGATATTTATTCCAAAACCGGGATTATCATTATTTATACCTATTTCCAAATTCCGTTGGCGGTGTTGCTGCTCTATCCGGCATTCGATGCCTTGAAACGGGAGTGGCGCGAGGCGGCGGCGTTGCTCGGTGCGAACAGCACGGCATATTGGTGCAAAATTGCCGTGCCGGTGCTAATGCCGGCGTTGCTCGGCACGCTGGTGGTGCTGTTTGCTAATGCGATTGGTGCGTATGCCACGATTTACGCCCTCACTAGCGGCAACTATAACGTCGTGCCGATCCGTATCGGCGCCTTGGTATCGGGTGATATTTTCCTCAATCCGTATCTTGCCAGTGCGCTGTCGTTGTTCTTGATCGCATTAATGTTAGTGGTGACGCTGGTGCACCGTGGGTTGGGTAAGCGTTATAACTATCAGGATAAAAGGTAAGATGATGGCGAAAGATCGTATTTATCATTACAGTGTGTTATTGGTTTTGTTGCTGATTTTAGCTGCGCCGATTGCCGCAACCGCACTTTATTCCGTTTCCACCAGTTGGGGCGCAACCCTGCTGCCTGACGGCTTAACCTTAGATTGGTATCACCAACTGTGGACGGACGAACGTTTTCTGACCGCACTTTTCCGTTCGTTGTGGATCTGTTTCACTGCGTTGGTGGTGGCGATCGCTTTCACCTTTCCGGTGATTTTTGTGGTGGATTACTATTTCCCCAAACTGAAACCGTTGATGAATTTAGTGGTGATTTTGCCGTTCGCCATTCCGCCGGTGGTGTCGTCGGTCGGGCTGTTGCAGCTCTATTCCGATGAGCCTTTTGCCATCACCGGCACGCCGTGGATCTTGATCGGCTGCTATTTTATGATTGCCTTGCCGTTTATTTACCGGGCGATTGAAAACAATTTAAGTGCGATTAACTTGCGCGATCTGGTCGATACCGCCCATTTATTGGGCGCAAGCACCTTGCGGGCAGTATGGCAGATTATTTTACCTAACCTCAAAAATGGGCTGTTATCGGCGATTTTCCTCTCATTTTCATTCCTGATCGGCGAATTTTTGTTTGCCAATATGTTGGTCGGCGGACAATACGAAACCTTGCAGGTTTATCTCTATAACATCCGCAACCGTAGCGGACACTATTCCAGTGCGTTGGTGGTGTCGTATTTCCTGCTGATTTTATTTGCCACCCTGATTGCCAACAGCCTTAACCGTGAAAAAAGGAAAGATTAATGTCTTATTTAAATGTGGTTGATTTAGATAAAAAATATGGCGACAACACCATTTTTAGCAATATCCGTTTTCATGCCGATCAAGGGGAATTCGTCACTTTGTTAGGACCGAGCGGTTGCGGCAAATCCACCTTGTTGCGCTGTATTGCCGGTTTGACCGAGATTGACAGCGGACAAATCGTGCTGAACGGGCAGGAAATCACCCACGCCACGCCGCAAAAACGCAATATTGCGATGGTATTTCAAAGCTATGCGTTGTTTCCGAATATGAATGTGTATGACAACGTGGCGTTCGGGCTGAAAATGCGCAAAGTGCGGTCGGCGGAAATTCAGCAACGGGTTGCGCAGATTTTAGCGTTGGTCGAATTGGAAAAATACCGTGATCGCTATCCGCAGCAGTTGTCCGGCGGACAATGTCAGCGGGTGGCGTTGGCGCGTTCGCTGGTTACGCGCCCTGATTTACTGTTGTTGGACGAACCGCTGTCGGCATTGGACGCACGCATTCGTAAACATTTGCGCCAGCAGATCCGCCAAATTCAGCAGGAACTGAAGCTGACCACGATTTTCGTGACCCATGATCAGGAGGAAGCTTTGACCATGTCGGATCGGATTGTGCTGATGAATCAGGGGCGGATCGAGCAAAACAGCGATGCCGAAACCCTGTATCTTGCGCCGCAAACCCGTTTCAGCGCCGGTTTTATCGGCAGCTACAATATTCTCGGCGCCGCAGACGCTGCTCGGCTGCTGGCGTGCGAAGTGCGGTCTGATATTGCGATCCGCCCCGAATCCATCAGGCTGGAGGCTGATAGCGAGCACGGACGCGGCGTGATTGTCGGGCGTAGTTTGTTGGGCAATATTATCCGTTATAAAGTGCGCTTGGACGGCGTGGATCTGACGGTGGATAAACTCAATCTGTCGCGCGAGCATTTTTTCCCACTCGGTACGATGGTGAAAGTGGAATTTGAACAGGGGCAAATCAGGGAGTTGCAATGAGTTTAGTGCTATTTGATCTGGACGATACGCTGATCGACGGCGACAGTGCTTCTTTGTGGAGCGAATTTATGCTACATCGCGGTTTGGTCGATCACGAATTTGTCGAACGGGAATACTTGATGATGCAGAAATATGCCGCCGCTGACATGTCGATGGACGATTATATGGCGTTTACCCTTGCACCGTTGCGGGGGATGTCGCAAGCGGAGATTGCCAAACAGACCGCACTTTTTGCTTTAAATGAGATTGAGCCGCGGATTTATCCGGCGGCAAAACAAAGCGTCAAACAGGCGCAACTTGCCGGACAACGGCTGATCATGATTTCGGCGACCGCCGATTTTGTGGTACAAGCGGCGGCGAAACGGTTGGGCATTCGTGAAGTGATTGCGATTCAAACCGAGCTGCTGGACGGACATTACACGGGCAACACCGTCGGGGTGCTCAGCTACCAGCAGGGCAAAGTAACCCGTTTGCAAGCCTATCTCGGTGATCATTATGCCGATTTAATACGTGCTGCGACGTTCTACTCCGATTCGTGTAACGACCTGCCGTTGCTGAACGAAGTGGGCTATCCGAAAGTGGTCAATCCTGACCGCACTTTGCGCCGGCACGCGGAAAAGTGCGGTTGGCAAATCCTGACTTGGCAGCTGTAGGGGCTGTCGCTCTTTATTTATAATTTGAGCAATGGATCCTAAAATCAGCAACCACAAAACGGATAAAAAATCTGCGAAAAAGAATATCCCCCTATTTTATATTGGTAAAAAAAGCGTATAATTCTGCACCATTCGACTTATCTTTTCGCTTCTTTAAGAAGTATTATTTTTGAGTTTTGCAGGATCGCATTATATGTGTCAACTTTTGGGCATGAACTGTAACAGCCCGACCGATATTGTTTTTTCTTTTGAAGGTTTTCGCCGCCGTGCAGGGATCACCGATCACCATTCCGACGGCTTCGGTATCGCATTTTTCGAAGGCAAAGGCGTGCGCGTGTTTCGCGATGACAAACCGTGCAGTTCATCGCCGATTGCCGATTGCGTCAAGCAGTACCACATCAAATCCTTGAATGTGATCGCGCATATCCGCAAAGCGACCCAAGGCTTGGTGAATCTGGAAAACACCCACCCGTTTATGCGTGAAATCTGGGGCGAAAACTGGGTGTTTGCCCACAACGGCAACTTGAAAACCATGCCGGATCTGTCGGAAAGCCGAGCGCAACCAATCGGCACAACCGATTCCGAAGCGGCATTCTGCTACATGGTGGAAAAACTCAAAGTGCGCTATCACAAAAAGCCGAGTGATCAGGCGATTTTCGATGCGGTGCGTGAAATTGCGAATGATCTGGCAGAGCTAGGTACGTTTAACTTTATCCTGTCTAACGGACAAATCATGCTGGCGCATTGTTCCACCAATTTGCATTATGTCATGCGCAAAGCCCCGTTCGGCAAAGCGTTCCGTATTGACGATGACGGCGTGATTGACTTTAACGACTTCGCCAAACCGAACGACCGGGTGAATATCATCTCGACCTTTCCGCTGACCAAAAACGAAGAATGGGTCAAAATGGAACACGGCGGTTTTGTGATGTTCAAAGACGGCGAAAAAATCCATGAAGTGGTCGGTATCTTCAAACACATGGAAGATGACGGCACGACGTGCCGCGCACAAGAGCAAATTGAAACCCAGAATGCCGCTTGATTAATGTTAAATTTCCAAACCGCACTTTTAGGGCTGATCAGCTCCCAATCAAAAAGTGCGGTTTAATTTTTTCTCTTTTTTGCATACTATTCTTTAAGATTTAAATGCGCTAAGTAGCGAATCTAAAATATAACTTTCAATATTACTGTAGTTATTTTTCCGCAATCGGCATAATGTTACTCGCCAAGGAACCGGATCTTTAATTCGTCGACAGACATAATCATTTGCAGGGTAAATTTCAGCAATCGGGAACGGTAAAATCGTTAATAATTCTTTATTGATTTTGGTTGAATTTAATAAAAAGTCCCAAGAGCTGGATTCTACAATAATATTCGGATAACTATTGTGCCGTTCAAAATATTCGCTTAATTGGTGATAAATCATAAATGTTTTATCAAAGATAGCCATTTTTTCATTATGTAAATCCTGCCATGTTAAGATTGATTTTTGTGCCAAGTGGTGTTGCGGCGAGAAGAAAACCGCCAGTTCGGAATGCGAAATTTCAAAAGAATCAATGATATTTTTAGAAATGCCTTCCGGGTAAAGCAGCACGGCTAAATCAATATTCTCCATTAATAATTCGTTTTTTAATACATATGCGCCTTGTTCTTTAATACTGAAGTTAATGGTCGGATTATTAAGAATCAAATGCGGCATAATTTCAGAAAATACAACGGATAAAACTAATGGCGGAATACCGATGGTAATATTTCCGGTAATTTTATTCGTGATTTTACGCAGATTGTGATTCATATTATTATATTTTTCGATAATCTCTTTTGCATCGTGATAATAATTTTCTCCAACGTAAGTCAAACCGATGATTTTTCCCTGCGCGCGCTTGAATAATTGAATGGCTTCCCGTTTTTCAAAGTCGTTAATCATCATGCTGAGTGCCGGCTGCGAAATATACAGATGTTGTGAAGTGCGGCTTAAATTAAAATTGTTATCTACAATCGCGATGAAATAGCGCAGATGTCGAATATCCATATCATTCTCCGTTAACTTTCTTGACTATTCCTATTTTATCTTAAAAACCTATAAATAAAATTGATAGATATCTAAAAAATCAGTATTTCTTTTTCTGTTTTTTTCCTGTTATGCTCGATTCAAATTATAACAATGGTAGAGGGGTTGTTTATAACCTTATGAAAAATAAATAAAATTATGAATTGTTTCAAATAAAAAAGAGATGTGGGAAATATAAAAAATTTAGAAATAGTTTGTTCTATTTTCGATGAATTAAGCGTGTAATTAATTATGTATAAATAAAATATATATCATTTGGAGAGTCATTATGTCTAAAGTTATTGCTATTGCCGAGATAAAAAATCATCTGTTTGACGGGATGACGATTATGTCCGGCGGTTTTATGGGGATCGGCTCGGCGGAAACATTGGTGCAGGCGATTTTAGATGCCGGTACTAAAGATATTACGCTGATTAGTAGCGATACCGCATTGGTTGATAGCGGCGTAGGACCGCTTATTGTGAACAACCGGGTTAAAAAAGTGATTGCTTCCCACATCGGCACTAATCCGGAAACCGGCAAAAAAATGATTGCCGGAGAAATCGAGGTGGAATTGGTGCCGCAAGGCACTTTTGCGGAGCGTATCCGTGCCGGCGGTGCCGGTTTGGGCGGGATTCTAACGCCAACCGGAGTAGGAACGGTGGTGGAAGAGGGAAAACAAAAGATACGAATCGATCAGGTCGATTATCTGTTAGAACTGCCGCTGAAAGCCGATTTGGCACTGATTAAAGCGCATACGGCGGATACTTGCGGCAATTTGATCTATGACGGTTCCGCCCGAAACTTTAATCCGTTAATGGCGCTGGCTTGCAAAACCGTGATTGTCGAGGCGGATTATTTGGTTGAGGCAGGGGAATTAGAACCGAATCAGGTGATCACGCCGGCAACGTTGGTGGACCATATTGTGTTAAAAACCGCACTTTGATCAGTTAAGTGAAGCAATCAGAAGGAAAAGGATATGAATGCAAAAGAATTAATTGCTCGCCGTATTGCAATGGAACTTAAAAACGGCGATGTCGTCAATCTGGGAATCGGTTTGCCGACGATGGTGGCAAATTACCTGCCTGATGACGTGAATATCATGTTGCAGTCCGAAAACGGCTTTTTGGGATTGACCGCTTTGGATAGCGAAACGGCGAACCCGAATATTGTTAATGCAGGCGGACAACCTTGTTCGATTAAGGCTGACGGTGCGTTTTTTGACAGCGGCTTTTCCTTTGCCCTCATTCGCGGCGGACATGTCGATGCCTGTGTGCTGGGCGGTTTGGAAGTCGATCAGGAAGCTAATCTGGCGAATTGGATGGTGCCGGGCAAAATGGTGCCGGGTATGGGCGGTGCAATGGATTTGGTCACCGGTTCGCGCAAGGTCATTATTGGTATGGAACATTGCGCCAAATCGGGGTCGTCAAAAATTCTGAAAAAATGCACTTTGCCTTTAACTGCCAGAAAGAAAGTACATATGGTGGTGACCGAATTGGCGGTGTTTAGTTTTGTCGACGGCAGATTAATTTTGCAAGAACATGCGCCAAACGTTGATTTGGAGACGATTAAAACCAAAACCGAAGCGGATTTTATCGTCGCGGACGATTTTAAAGAGATGGTGATCAGCCGTCAATCTATGTAACCGATAGCCGTATAAAAAAGGAAACAGATATGGAAAATATAGTTATTGTCAGCGCCGTCAGAACCCCGATCGGCAGTTTTAACGGTGCGCTTGCGACGGTAAGTGCGGTTGATTTAGGCGCATTGGTGATCGAAGAGGTTTTAAAACGGGCAAAAGTTTCGGCGGATCAGGTTGACGAAGTGATTATGGGCAATGTGTTGCAAGCCGGCTTGGGACAAAATCCGGCACGGCAAGCGGCATTAAAAGCCGGCGTTGCGCAGCAAGTTGCTTCTTTAACCATTAATAAAGTGTGCGGTTCGGGACTGAAAAGCGTGGTATTGGGTGCGCAAGCCATCCGCAGCGGCGACGCGGATGTGGCGGTGGTCGGCGGTATGGAAAATATGAGCCAAGCCCCGTATCTGCTCAACAGTAAAGTGCGGTCCGGCGTGCGCATGGGCAATTTAACTCTGCAAGACACTATGATTGAAGACGGGCTGACCTGTGCGATCAATCAATATCACATGGGGATTACCGCAGAAAACATCGCCGAACAATACGGTATCAGCCGACAAGAGCAAGACGAATTTGCTTTGCGTTCCCAAACCTTGGCGGCGCAAGCGGTGCAATCGGGCGTATTCGATGCGGAAATTGTGCCGGTGACAGTGAAAACGCGTAAAGGTGAAGTGACGGTACAGCGTGACGAGCACCCGAAATTTGATTGCTGCTTAGAACAGCTTGCGACATTGCGACCGGCATTCAAAAAAGACGGCACAGTCACCGCAGGCAATGCTTCCGGTATCAATGACGGAGCAGCGGCATTGTTACTGATGAGTGAAAGCAAAGCGCAAGCCTTAGGGTTGCAGCCGTTGGCAAAAATTCGCAGCTATGCCAGTGCAGGCAATGATCCGGCGGTGATGGGATTAGGTCCGATTGAGGCGACCCAAAAAGCGTTACAAAAAGCCGATTTGACGTTGGATCAGATTGATTTGATTGAAGCGAATGAAGCTTTTGCCGCCCAATTTTTAGGCGTGGGCAGAGAGCTGAATTTTGATTTAAGTAAAACCAATATTCATGGCGGCGCAATCGCACTCGGACACCCGATTGGCGCAAGCGGCGCGCGGATTTTAGTTACCTTGTTGTACGGCATGATCGCACAACAGGCAACATTAGGTTTGGCAACATTGTGTATCGGAGGAGGTCAGGGCATTTCGATGATTCTTGAACGGGTGTAGATTTTCTCTTTTATTGGTAACAGTCTGATTAATAATAACAAGTTGAGGTTAAAGATGATTGATGTAAATGGAAAAGTCGCTGTGATTACAGGTTCGGCCAGTGGTATCGGCTTGCATATGGCGAAGAAATTTTTAGCAAACGGCGCGAAAGTCGTGATCAGTGATGTCAATGAGGACGCATTGGCAGCGCGGCTGAAAGAATTTGATCACCCGAATGTATTGGCGGTTAAAACCGATGTAACCAAAGAAGCAGAGATCGAGAATTTGATTGCGACGGCACAACGCCACTTCGGAAGATTGGATATTTTCGTCAATAACGCCGGTATTCAACATGTTGCACCGATAGAGGATTTCCCGACTGAAAAATTCGATTTGATGCTCCAAATTATGTTGCGCGCCTCTTTTTTAAGCATAAAGCACTGTTTACCGCTCATGAAAGCGCAGAAATTCGGACGGATTATCAATATCTCCTCGATCAACGGCTTGGTCGGTTTTGCCGGAAAAGTGGCGTATAACGCCGCCAAACACGGGATTATCGGGATCACACGGGTTGCCGCGTTAGAGTGCGCCAAAGACGGCGTTACCGTCAATGCGATTTGCCCGGGTTACATTGAAACGCCGCTGGTGTTGAATCAAATGAAAGATTTGGCGAAAACACGCAATGTCAGTCTTGAAAATGTATTGGAAGAGGTGCTTTATCCGTTGATTCCGCAAAAAACCTTAATTGATATTGATGATATTGCCAGTTTGGTGCTCTTTGCTTCCAGCCCTTGTGCGAAGCACATTACCGGCACTAACTTGGTGATCGATGCCGGTTATACCGCGCAATAACAAGAATCTCAGGGCGGAGTCTAGTCTGTTTTTGCAAACTGCCCCTGAGTAGGACGGATCAAAAGCAGGTTTCAAGGACGGAACCCGCTTTTTTTGACCCCACAAAATGTTGCAATATGCAGTCGGTTTGCTGCGTTTAGCGCCAAGAATCGATTCATTTATAGGAGAAGTAATATGCTGGGTATTTTGCTTGGTCTTACTATCATTATTGTTTTAGCTTTTCTCGGTTGGTCGATTATTTGGGTCGCGCCGATAGCCGCCGGCGTCGTTGCGTTGTTTGGCGGCTTGGATTTATTGACCGCCTATACCGGTGATTATATGAGCGGTTTCGTCGGTTTTGCCAAAACTTGGTTTCCGATTTTTATGTTGGGCGCTATTTTCGGCAAGCTGATGGAAGTCACTGCAATGGCGAACGCGATTGCCGAAACGATCAGCCGATGGCTTGGGGCAAAACGGGCGATTTTAGCCGTCGTTGTCGCCTGCTCGATTTTAACTTATGGCGGCGTAAGCCTGTTCGTGGTGGTTTTTGCCGTCTATCCGCTCGGTGTGTCGCTGTTCCGTCAGGCGAATATTTCCCGCCGTCTCTTGCCGGGCACGATTGCGCTGGGGGCGTTCACCTATACCATGACGGCTATTCCCGGCACGCCGCAAATTCAAAATTTAATCCCGACCAACTATTTTCATACCACCCCGGCGGCAGCGCCGTTGATGGGGATCGTTTCCGCCTTGATTATGGCGGTATTAGGGTATTATTGGTTAGTTTATCGTGAAACCGCACTTCGCGCCAAAGGGCAAGTATTTACCGAGCTTGAAGCGAAACAACCCGTGCAAACCGGAGATGAAGAGCGTTTGGAAAACGCCGCGGGACAGACAGAAACAGAAAAGGCAATGGCGCCGATTGAAAATAAAAACCCGAATTTCTGGTTTTCTATGTTGCCGCTGGTTTCCGTTGTTGTGGCGCTGAATGTGACCAAACTGTCGATTATCATTGCTTTGCTGATCGGGATCATGCTGATTTTAGTGCTGAGTGTGCCGCGCTATAAAACGTTTATCAAAGCGATTAATGATGGGGCAAACGGCTCGGTATTGGCAATCGTGAATACTTCGGCTGCGGTTGGTTTCGGCACGGTGGTGAAAGCCGTTCCCGGATTTGCGTTGCTATCCGATTTTCTGTTAACGATCAAAGGTTCGCCGCTTATTTCAGAAGCCATATCCGTCACCGCACTTGCCGGCGCAACCGGTTCCGCTAGCGGAGGCATGGGCATTGCATTGGAAAGCTTGGGACAAAAATATTATGAATTGGCAATGGTACAAGGCTTGAATATTGAACATTTTCACCGTGTTGCCGCCATTGCTTCCGGCGGATTGGATACCTTGCCGCATAACGGGGCAGTATTAACCCTATTAGTGATAACCGGAATGAGTCACCGCCAGAGCTACTTTGATATTGCGATGGTGTCTTTAATCATTCCTACTGTTTCGTTAATCACCGTTATTGGCTTGGCGAGTATCGGCATGGTTTAATCGGAATTCGGCATGGCGATCAGTCAACCCCCATGCCGTTTTATTTGTGATCAAGGTATCATTTTGCATACGATACCGCGATAAATTCCTCTATTTTGTGATCCAAGTCTTGAAACAAATCGTTAACAACTCTTGCTCATTTTTTTAACTTAATATAGGGTAAACGGTAGCTGATTTTATATATATAGCGATCGTTTGCTTTCTTTCGCTTCCTGTAACTTCGTTAAGAGGAACGCCGATATGCAACACCTTGATTCCGTATTAAGAGAGAACCGCATTTTCAAACCGAGTGATGATTTCCGTCAAGCCGCCAATATCGGGCAGTTGGAAGGGTATCAGGCGCTGTGGGAATTCGCCGACAAAGATTATCTACAATATTGGGCGGATTTAGCGCGCGAATTAATCAGTTGGAAAAAGCCGTTTATGACTATTTTCGACGACAGCAACGCGCCGTTTTACAAATGGTTCCCGGACGGTAAACTCAATGCCTCCTATAACTGTCTTGATCGCCATTTGCCGGATAAAGGCAACAAAACCGCTCTGATCTTCGAGTCCGATTTCGGGCAGGTCAACACGTTTAGCTACAGCCAATTGCATAATCGGGTGTGCCGTTTCGGCAATGCGTTGCGCGAACTGGGCATTGGCAAGGGCGATCGGGTGGTGATTTATATGCCGATGATTGTCGAAGCGGTGATTGCAATGCAAGCCTGCGCGCGTATCGGTGCGATTCATTCGGTGGTGTTCGGCGGGTTTTCCGCCGGCGCCTTACGCGATCGGATTGAAGACGCCGAAGCCAAATTGGTGATCACGGCTAACGGCGGTTTGCGCGGCGGCAAGATTATTCCGTTGAAAGAAACGGTGGACGAAGCGCTGGAGATGGGCTGTCCGACCATACAAAACGTGGTGGTCTATTACCGTTTGAATATCGATACGCCGTGGCAAAACGGGCGCGATCTCTGGTGGCATGAATTATCAAAACACCAACCGGATTTTTGCGAACCGGAGTGGATGAACTCGGAAGATCCGCTGTTTATCTTGTATACCTCCGGTTCGACCGGCAAACCGAAAGGGATTGTGCATAGCACGGCAGGCTATTTGTTAGGTGCGCTCAATACTTTCCGCAATGTGTTTGATAACAAGCCGGAGGATATTTATTGGTGCACCGCCGATGTGGGTTGGATCACCGGACACTCTTACGTCTGTTACGGACCGTTGGCGAACGGCGCAACTCAGGTGATTTATGAGGGCGTGCCGAGTTATCCTGATCCGGGGCGGATTTGGCGTACCATTCAACGGCATAAAATTAGCGTGTTTTATACTTCGCCGACCTTGATCCGCTCTTTGACCCGCGTTGGCGAGCGGATTCCGAACAAATACGATCTCTCTTCGTTGCGACTGTTGGGCAGTGTCGGCGAACCGATCAACCCGTCGGCGTGGATGTGGCTGTACGATGTGATTGGTAAAGAACGCTGTCCGATTGTCGATACCTGGTGGCAAACCGAAACCGGTTCGATCATGTTGTCGCCGCTGCCGGGGATCAATTCGATGAAACCGGGTTCCTGTACCTTGCCGTTGCCGGGGATCATGGCGGATGTGGTGGATGAACAGGGGCAGAAAATTCGCGATCAAAGCGGCGGAATGTTGGTGATTAAGCGTCCGTTTCCATCAATGTTGCGTACGATTTGGAATGATGACGCCCGTTATCAAGCCACCTATTTTCCGGAGGAACTCGGCGGCAAATATTATGTTGCCGGCGATTCCGCCCACCGCGATGAAGACGGTTATTTCTGGATTTTAGGACGTACCGACGATGTACTGAACGTTTCCGGACACCGTCTCGGCACCATGGAAATCGAATCGGCACTGGTCGCCAATCCGCAGGTAGCGGAAGCGGCGGTAGTCGGCAAACCGGATGAAATAAAAGGCGAGGCGGTGGTGGCGTTTGTGGTGTTGAACACGCCGCTGCCGGACGGCGAGGAAGCCAAAGCCCTGGCCGATGAGTTGAAACAGTGGGTATCGAAAGAAATCGGTAAAATTGCGCGTCCGGAGGATATTCGTTTCGCCGAAAACTTGCCGAAAACCCGTTCTGGCAAAATCATGCGCCGTTTGCTGCGCTCGATTGCCAAAAACGAAATGATCACCCAAGATATTTCTACGCTGGAAAACCCGCAAATTATCGGGCAATTGCAACGGCAGGTGTTGTAATTTAGCCGTATTTTACCAAAGTGCGGTTTATTTGAACCGCACTTGTCTATTTTCTTGCTAAACAATGTATTTTCCGACTGCTTTTTTTTGCATTTTACGACATAATCAAGCGATAACCAGCAACAAGGAAAATTATGCAACAAGGTCAACTCTATATTGTTTCCGCGCCGAGTGGGGCGGGCAAATCCTCGCTGATTGCGGCATTACTAGAACAGATAGCATTAAAACAACGCGCAAACAAGGCGCAAGTTTCGATTTCACACACCACGCGCCAACCGCGTCCCGGCGAAGAGCACGGCGTGCATTATTATTTCAGTACGGTGGCGGAATTTGAAGACTTAATCGCACAAGGGCTGTTTTTGGAATATGCCAAGGTATTCGGTAATTATTACGGCACCTCGATTCCGATGATTGAACAGAGTTTGGCGCAGGGAATCGATGTCTTTTTGGACATCGACTGGCAGGGCGCGCAGCAAGTGCGGTTGAAAATGCCGAATTGCAAAAGTATTTTTATTTTGCCGCCGTCGCTGCAAGAATTGGAACGGCGCTTAATCGGACGCGGGCAGGATTCGGCGAAGGTGATCGCCTCGCGTATGGCGAAAGCGATCAGTGAAATGGAACATTATGCTGAATATGACTATGTGATTATCAATGATAATTTCGAACAATCGCTGGCAGAACTGCAAGCGGTGTTGTTGGCAAATCGCGTTACGTTGGCGGCACAGCAGCAAAATCGGCAGCGATTACTTCAGCAATTACTGGCGAAATAACGCTAATTTTAGTATCATATACCGTTTTTATAACAACAGACCCTATACTGAATTGAGTGGAGAAAAACTATGGCACGAGTAACTGTGCAAGATGCGGTAGAGAAAATCGGTAACCGTTTTGATTTAATTTTAACCGCGTCCCGTCGTGCGCGCCAACTGCAATCCAATGCGCGCGAGCCGCTGGTTGAGCCGGAAAACGATAAACCGACCGTGATTGCGTTGCGTGAAATCGAAAAAGGCTTAATCAACAACGAGATTATGGATAAACAAGAGCGTTACGAACAATTAGAACAAGAAACCGCGGAAATTCATGCCGTTTCCCTGTTGTCTGCTGAAGAACAGGCATAAGCCGATATTTCTAATAAGGCAGGTGTGATTTGTATCTATTCGAGAGCCTAAACCGGATTATTCAAGGCTATTTGCCACCGGAACAGATCGAACTGGTGAAGCAAGCCTATGTGATCGCCCGTGATGCCCACGAAGGCGTAACCCGTTCCAGCGGCGAGCCGTATATCACCCACCCGGTGGCGGTGGCGTCGATTATCGCCGAGATGAAACTGGATCACGAAGCGGTGATGGCGGCGTTGTTACACGACGTGATCGAAGATACCCCTTACACCGAACAACAGCTGACCGAAGCCTTTGGGCAGAGCGTCGCCGAGATCGTCGAGGGCGTGTCGAAACTGGATAAATTAAAATTCAGGACACGCAAAGAGGCGGAAACCGAGAATTTCCGCAAGATGATTTTGGCGATGACCAAAGATATTCGGGTGGTGTTGATTAAGCTGGCAGACCGCACCCACAATATGCGCACCCTAGGTTCGTTGCGCCCGGACAAACGCCGGCGTATCGCTAAAGAAACGTTGGAAATTTACAGCCCGTTGGCACACCGTTTGGGGATTGAGCATATCAAAAACGAATTGGAGGATTTAGGCTTTGAAGCCTTGCACCCAAACCGTTACCAAGTGTTGCAAAAAGTGATCCAAGCCGCGCGCGGCAACCGCAAAGAGATGATTCAGCGCATTGCCGATGAAATCAAAGGGCGGTTGGACGATGCCGGTATCCATTCACGCGTATTTGGTCGAGAAAAACATCTGTATTCGATCTACCAAAAAATGCGTTTAAAAGAGCAGCGTTTCCATTCGATTATGGATATTTACGCCTTTCGGGCAATCGTCGATGATGTCGATACCTGCTACCGCGTGCTGGGGCAAATGCACGGATTGTATAAACCGCGTCCCGGGCGGGTGAAAGATTACATCGCCATTCCCAAAGCCAACGGCTATCAATCGCTGCACACCTCGATGATCGGGCCGCACGGCGTGCCGGTCGAAGTGCAGATCCGTACCGAAGATATGGATCAAATGGCGGAAATGGGGGTGGCGGCGCACTGGGCGTATAAGCAAGGCAGCGAAGTCAAAAATACCACCGCACAAATCCGTGCGCAACGCTGGCTGCAAAGCCTGATAGAGTTGCAGCAAAGTTCGGGCAACTCGTTGGAATTTATCGAAAGCGTGAAATCCGATATGTTCCCGGACGAAATCTATGTCTTCACCCCGAAAGGGCGGATCGTCGAATTACCAACCGGCGCAACCGCGATTGACTTTGCCTATGCGGTGCATTCCGACATCGGACAAACCTGTATCGGCGCACGGGTCGATCGCGTGCCGTATCCGTTATCGCAACCGTTGGAAAGCGGGCAAACGGTGGAAGTGATCACCGCGCCGTCGGCACGCCCAAGTGCGGGTTGGCTCAATTTTGTGGTGACGGCCAAAGCGCGTTCTAAAATCCGCCAAACCCTGAAAAGTTTACGCCGCGACGAATCGGTTATTTTAGGCAAACGCCAACTGATTCATTCACTTTCGCCGTACAAATTGGAAGATATTGATCAGCAACGCTTGCAACATTTATTGACCGAGTTAAAACTGAGCGATTTTGACGATCTGTTGGCGGAAATCGGCTTGGGCAATCAAATGAGCGCGGTCATTGCGCACAGTTTGCTGGGTGAAAAAATTGCGATTGATACTGACGGCATTCCGAATAACCACAAAGATTCTAATAACTTGATTATCAAAGGTGCGGAAGGCTTGCTGATCAGCTGCGCCAAATGTTGCCACCCGGTACCGGGCGACCCGGTTATTGCATTTGTCAGCCCGGGCAAGGGCTTGGTGGTACACCATGCGTCTTGTTCCAATATTGTGCGGGAAAGTCAAAACCAACCGGAGCATTTCACGTCGGTTGAGTGGGAAAAGAGTGAAAACACCGCCGAATTCGATGCCGAATTGCGGATTGAAATGGTGAACAAGCAGGGGATTCTAGCGAATCTGACCTCGGCAATCGCGGCAACCGGCAGCAATATTAAAAGCATTGTCACCGAAGAAAAAGAGGGGCGGGTGTATGTCGTCACTCTTTTGATCTCAACTCACAACGTACAACAACTGAACGGCGTGATGAAAAAGCTAAGTGCGGTTTCCGGCGTGATTGAGATTGTGCGTAATATCAACGAATAACCTGAGTTGAATAATGAAAGAGCAGTTGCTAGATGCGATTCCGCTGACCGCACTTACCGGAGTGGGCGCGGCGGTGGCGGCAAAGCTCGCTAAAATCAATATTAACAATGTGCAGGATCTGCTGTTTCACCTGCCGAGCCGTTATGAAGACCGCACGCGCATTACCCCGCTCAGTCAAATTCGCGCCGATCAATACGCCACGATTGAGGGCGTGGTGCAAACAGCGGAAGTGACTTTCGGCAAACGTCCGATTTTAACCGTCACGTTGTCGGACGGCAACAGCAAAATCGGTTTGCGCTTTTTCAATTTCAATGCCGGCATGAAAAACAGCCTGCAAGCCGGTACACGGGTGAAAGCCTTTGGCGAGATTAAGCGTGGGCGCTTTATGGCGGAAATCCATCACCCGCAATATCAAATTATTCGCAACGATCAGCCGGTTGTTTTAGAAGAAAACCTCACGCCGATTTATCCGACCACCGACGGCTTGCGCCAAACAGCACTGCGCAATCTAACCGAGCAGGCATTGAAATTATTGCACGGCACACCGGTGAACGAACTGCTGCCGCTGGAGTTTAATCCGCACCGTATCAGCCTGAAAGAGGCGCTGACTTGCCTGCACCGTCCGCCGCCGAATATTTCTTTCGAACAATTGGAACAAGGCAAGCACCCGGCACAACAGCGGCTGATTTATGAAGAATTATTGGCGCATAATTTGGCAATCCAGCAAAGTCGGGTCGAAACCAAACGCTTGAATGCGGAAAGTTTAACGGTTGATCCGCACTTGACCGCACTTTTTCTGGCACAACTGCCGTTTCGGCCGACCAAAGCACAACAGCGTGTGGCGGCAGAAATTCAGCAAGATATGGCAAAAAACGAGCCGATGATGCGCTTGGTGCAAGGGGATGTCGGTTCAGGCAAAACGTTGGTTGCGGCATTGGCGGCGTTGACGGCAATCGGGCAAGGCAAGCAGGCGGCACTGATGGCACCGACTGAAATCTTAGCCGAACAGCACGCACAGAATTTCCGCCGTTGGTTTGAGCCGTTGGGAATTGAAATCGGCTGGCTTGCCGGCAAAGTGAAAGGCAAAGCGCGCCAAACAGCGTTGGATCAGATCAAGTGCGGTCAGGCGAAGATGATTGTCGGCACGCACGCGCTGTTTCAAGAAGATGTCGAATTTGCCAATTTATCATTGGTGATTATCGATGAACAGCACCGTTTTGGCGTACATCAACGGCTGATGTTGCGCGAAAAAGGGCTGAAAAATGCATTTTATCCACACCAACTGATTATGACCGCAACGCCGATTCCGCGCACGTTGGCGATGACGGTGTATGCCGATTTGGATACCTCGATTATCGATGAATTGCCGCCGGGACGCACCCCGATTCAAACCATTGTGATTTCCGAAGAGCGGCGCGATGAAATCGTGCAACGGGTTAATCAGGCGTGTAACAATGAAAAACGGCAGGCGTATTGGGTCTGTACCCTGATTGAAGAATCGGAAGTGCTGGAAGCGCAAGCCGCCGAAGCGATCATGCAGGATCTGCAACGGGCGCTGCCGAATCTCGCCATCGGCTTGGTGCATGGGCGTATGAAAGCACAAGAAAAACAGATGGTTATGCAGCAATTCAAACAAGCGGAATTGGATTTGTTGGTGGCGACGACGGTGATTGAAGTCGGGGTTGACGTACCGAATGCCAGTTTGATGATTATCGAAAATGCCGAACGCTTGGGCTTATCGCAATTGCACCAACTGCGCGGGCGGGTCGGGCGCGGCAGCATTGATTCTTATTGCGTGCTGATGTACAAACCCCCGCTCGGCAAGGTCTCGCGCCAGCGTTTGCAAGTATTGCGCGACAGCCAGGACGGTTTTGTGATTGCGGAAAAAGATCTGCAAATTCGCGGGCCGGGCGAAGTGTTGGGCACAAAACAGACCGGTATTGCCGAATTTAAAATTGCTAATTTGCTGCGTGATCGCAAGTTGATCCCCTTGGTACAACACAACGCACGCCAACTTATTGAACGCTATCCGAGTTGTGTGGACGGCTTGATTCAACGCTGGCTTGATCAACGGACAATGTACAGCAATGCCTAAGCAGAAAATAATTCCGGGTTACCGCACTTGGTTGCAAAGTGCGGTTTGGCAACAGGGCGCAACCGCACTTTCGGCGACGGAACAAGAGTGGTTGTTGTGTGCGGAATCGTTAACCGCAAAACTAAAACGGCACTGTAAGCTGTTTCAAGTCGAGTTGTTACACCAAGGTTGGCAAAACGAGCTGTTCAGTAATGAAAGTGCGGTTTTAGCGAAAAATCAACGCTATTGGTTGCGTGAAGTCTTTTTATATGGCGATCAACAACCTTGGCTCTTTGCCCGCACCGTTATTCCCGAACAGCTTTGTATACAATTCCCGCCGTTATTGGCGCTAGGCGACAAACCGTTAGGTGAATTTTTATTCGAACAAAAATTCGTACGCGGCGAGTTGGAATGGAGTAAAATGGACGGATTAGCGGCTAGGCGCTCTGTTTTTTCAATGCAAGACAGCTGGTTACTTGTCAGCGAATTGTTTTTAGATGATTTTGGCTATTTATGATGAAGAAAAATAATCCATTACCGACTGTTTTGGTGTTTGATTCCGGTGTCGGCGGCTTGACGGTCTATGCTGAAATACAGGCATTATTGCCGAATTGCCATTACCTCTATTGCTTGGATAATGCCTTTTTTCCTTACTCGGAAAAAAGCGAACGGCAGATTATCGACCGCACTTTGCTCGTTTGTCAAAAGTTAGTCGCACAGTATCCGATTGATCTGGTGGTTATCGCCTGTAATACCGCGAGTACGGTGGTATTGCCGACATTGAGAGAGCAGCTGCCGCAGCATATCGAAATCGTCGGTACTGTACCGGCAATCAAACCGGCGGCACAGGTGTCACAAACCAAACATATCGGCTTGTTGGCAACCAAAGGTACGGTAAAACGGGCTTATACCGAAGAATTAATCCAAAATTATGCTGTCGATTGTGTTGTCGAGAAAATCGGAACAACCGAATTAGTCGAACTTGCAGAAAAGAAAATGCGCGGCGATTCGGTGGATTTGGGACGGTTGCACAATATTGTCAAGCCTTGGGTTGAGTTGAAAACGTTGGATACGGTCATTTGGGGTTGCACCCATTTTCCATTACTGGAAAATGAACTGAAACTCTGTCTGCCGCAAGTGAAATATTTTGTTGATTCCAGCAAGGCGGTAGCAAAACGGGTTAAACAGCTATTGCAGGAAAAACAATTATATCAAGTAGAAAGTAGCGAATTACCAAGCGCAAAAAAACTGATTTTTTCTACCGCAGCGATTAACCATATTTTCGGCTTCCAAAGCATGATGCAACGTTACGGTTTCAGCGAATGGCAACAGGTAGATACAAACCAACCGGACTAATACTAAAGTTTTACGTCTAAAATGCCGGTTAAATCGGCATTTCGCTTAAGAAACTAGCAATCGCTCTTTTTTCCGCAAAAATAATGATCTTTTTTTAAAAAAGATCTTGCCAAAAAATTTTGCCGCCCTATAATGCGCTTCCACTGACGGCGACAACGCAAAACGGCGTGGCAAGTCGGTGAAAGTGAAGCGGTTAGTTTAAAAATCGCTTGACGAAAAAATGGGATTGTGTAGAATGACAATCCTTTCCTTGAAAAGAAGGAAACTGTTCTTTAACAATATATCAGACAATCTGTGTGGGCACTTGTGCAAGGCATTGGTAATTTAAAGATTTAAAAAACTAAAGTCTTAATGAGTGCTGATAGTAAATTCATAATTGAAACTTTTGTGGTTTCAACATTATAGTCAGAAATTCGTTGAGCGATTGAACTTGAATTGAAGAGTTTGATCATGGCTCAGATTGAACGCTGGCGGCAGGCTTAACACATGCAAGTCGAGCGGTAACGGGGGGTAGCTTGCTACTTTGCCGACGAGCGGCGGACGGGTGAGTAATGCTTGGGAATCTGGCTTATGGAGGGGGATAACTACGGGAAACTGTAGCTAATACCGCGTAATGTCTTAGGACTAAAGGGTGGGACTTTCGAGCCGCCCGCCATAAGATGAGCCCAAGTGAGATTAGGTAGTTGGTGAGGTAAAGGCTCACCAAGCCGTCGATCTCTAACTGGTCTGAGAGGATGACCAGTCACACTGGGACTGAGACACGGCCCAGACTCCTACGGGAGGCAGCAGTGGGGAATATTGCGCAATGGGGGGAACCCTGACGCAGCCATGCCGCGTGAATGAAGAAGGCCTTCGGGTTGTAAAGTTCTTTCGGTGATGAGGAAGGTGTTTTGTTTAATAGACAGAGCAATTGACGTTAGTCACAGAAGAAGCACCGGCTAACTCCGTGCCAGCAGCCGCGGTAATACGGAGGGTGCGAGCGTTAATCGGAATAACTGGGCGTAAAGGGCACGCAGGCGGATAGATAAGTGAGATGTGAAATCCCCGAGCTTAACTTGGGAACAGCATTTCATACTGTTTATCTAGAGTTTTGTAGAGAGGGGTAGAATTCCACGTGTAGCGGTGAAATGCGTAGAGATGTGGAGGAATACCGGAGGCGAAGGCGGCCCCTTGGACAAAGACTGACGCTCATGTGCGAAAGCGTGGGGAGCAAACAGGATTAGATACCCTGGTAGTCCACGCTGTAAACGATGTCGATTTGGGGGTTGCCTGTATGGGTGGCTCTCGAAGCTAACGCGTTAAATCGACCGCCTGGGGAGTACGGCCGCAAGGTTAAAACTCAAATGAATTGACGGGGGCCCGCACAAGCGGTGGAGCATGTGGTTTAATTCGATGCAACGCGAAGAACCTTACCTACTCTTGACATCCTAAGAAGAGCTCAGAGATGAGCTTGTGCCTTCGGGAACTTAGAGACAGGTGCTGCATGGCTGTCGTCAGCTCGTGTTGTGAAATGTTGGGTTAAGTCCCGCAACGAGCGCAACCCTTATCCTTTGTTGCCAGCATGTAAAGATGGGAACTCAAAGGAGACTGCCGGTGACAAACCGGAGGAAGGTGGGGATGACGTCAAGTCATCATGGCCCTTACGAGTAGGGCTACACACGTGCTACAATGGCGTATACAGAGGGAGGCGAGAGTGCGAGCTTAAGCGAATCTCTTAAAGTGCGTCGTAGTCCGGATTGGAGTCTGCAACTCGACTCCATGAAGTCGGAATCGCTAGTAATCGCAAATCAGAATGTTGCGGTGAATACGTTCCCGGGCCTTGTACACACCGCCCGTCACACCATGGGAGTGGGTTGTACCAGAAGTAGATAGCTTAACCGGAAGGGGGGCGTTTACCACGGTATGATTCATGACTGGGGTGAAGTCGTAACAAGGTAACCGTAGGGGAACCTGCGGTTGGATCACCTCCTTATATATGACTGATGATTTTGTATAGGTGTTCACACAGATTGTTTGATAGATTTGAGAATAACGTGTTATGGTCGCGGTCCCCATCGTCTAGAGGCCTAGGACATCGCCCTTTCACGGCGGTAACCGGGGTTCGAATCCCCGTGGGGACGCCATAACACGATATTTTTGAATCGTATCGGTGAAAACCGATTTGTTCTTTAAAAATTTGGACACAAGCTAAAAACTGAAGAGAACTCAAGCGTTCGAGAGGACGTAAGAGCTGAGTATTCGAAAATCGAGCAATCGAGAATCGAATTGGGCTTGTTTGGTGAGAAAAGGCACTGAGCAGGTCAGCGTAGGGAAACTTACGCACGAGTCAATGGAAGACGGCTTTGGGAATGGAAAGCGGACTGAACGAAACGGGCACGAAAGTGGTTAGTTGAAATGAAAGTGCGGTCTGAAAATTCTTGAGGTTGTATGGTTAAGTGACTAAGCGTGCAGGGTGGATGCCTAGGCAGTCAGAGGCGAAGAAGGACGTGCTAATCTGCGAAAAGCGTGGAGGAGTTGATAAGAAGCGTTAATACTCCACGATATCCGAATGGGGAAACCCAGTAGATGAAGAATCTACTATTGTTAACTGAATCCATAGGTTAACAAGGCGAACCGGGAGAACTGAAACATCTCAGTACCCCGAGGAAAAGAAATCAATTGAGATTCCGTAAGTAGCGGCGAGCGAACACGGAGAAGCCGTTAGTGATAGTAAGTGAGTTAGGAGAATGAGTTGGGAAGCTCAATCGCAGAGGGTGATAATCCCGTATCCGAAGGCACAGTTACGGTACTAAGCTAACAGCAAGTAGGGCGGGACACGAGAAATCCTGTTTGAAGATGGGGGGACCATCCTCCAAGGCTAAATACTCCTGACTGACCGATAGTGAACCAGTACCGTGAGGGAAAGGCGAAAAGAACCCTGGTGAAGGGAGTGAAATAGAACCTGAAACCCTGTACGTACAAGCAGTGGGAGCCCTATCACTCAAGTGTATTGAGAGTGGTATAGAAAACGTTGAAATGCGGTTAACGTTTTGCGAAGCAAAACGGTCAACCCCAAAATCAATCAGGAAACTGATGATTAATCGGCGTGTGAAAGGGGCGTTTTACGAAGTAAAACGGCAATCCGAAAGCAGTATGCTTGAGGATAGGGTGACTGCGTACCTTTTGTATAATGGGTCAGCGACTTATATTGTGTAGCGAGGTTAACCGAATAGGGGAGCCGAAGGGAAACCGAGTCTTAACTGGGCGAAGAGTTGCACGATATAGACCCGAAACCCGGTGATCTAGCCATGGGCAGGTTGAAGGTTGGGTAACACTAACTGGAGGACCGAACCGACTACTGTTGAAAAAGTAGCGGATGACTTGTGGCTGGGGGTGAAAGGCCAATCAAACCGGGAGATAGCTGGTTCTCCCCGAAATCTATTTAGGTAGAGCCTTAGATGAATACCTTCGGGGGTAGAGCACTGTTTCGGCTAGGGGGTCATCCCGACTTACCAACCCGATGCAAACTGCGAATACCGAAGAGTACTATCTAGGAGACACACGGCGGGTGCTAACGTTCGTCGTGAAGAGGGAAACAACCCAGACCGCCAGCTAAGGTCCCAAAGTCTATGTTAAGTGGGAAACGAAGTGGGAAGGCTTAGACAGCTAGGATGTTGGCTTAGAAGCAGCCATCATTTAAAGAAAGCGTAATAGCTCACTAGTCGAGTCGGCCTGCGCGGAAGATGTAACGGGGCTAAAACATAGCACCGAAGCTGCGGCATTCAGATGACAGATTTCAGATGTCAGGAGACAGTATGGCAATCAAGTTTGAAGATTTGAAGGTGTTTCAACGCGCTTATAAAGTGTCGTTGGAAATTCATCAAGCGAGCTTGGATTTTCCTAAGATAGAGCAATATGCGTTAGGAGACCAAGTTAGACGGGCAAGCAAAAGCATTTGTGCAAATTTAGCCGAAGGTTTTGCAAGGCAACGTACTAAAGCGGATTTAAATCGATTTCTTAGCATGGCAATAGGCAGTGCTGATGAAATGCGAGTTTGGTTAAGATACTGTTATGACTTGAAATATGCAGATGGACAAGATTGGCAAAGATGGCGTAATGAATACGAAGAAATTGCGAAGATGTTACAAGGTTTTGGTAAAACACCGAAACCTGACGTCTGAAGTCTGTCATCTGATTGGGTAGGGGAGCGTTGTGTAAGCGGAAGAAGGTGGCTCGAGAGGGCTGCTGGACGTATCACAAGTGCGAATGCTGACATAAGTAACGATAAAGGGGGTGAAAAACCCCCTCGCCGGAAGACCAAGGGTTCCTGTCCAACGTTAATCGGGGCAGGGTGAGTCGGCCCCTAAGGCGAGGCTGAAGAGCGTAGTCGATGGGAAACGGGTTAATATTCCCGTACTTGTGATAAGAGCGATGTGGGGACGGAGCAGGTTAGGTTATCCGGGTGACGGAAGTCCCGGTCCAAGCGTGTAGGATGGATGATTAGGCAAATCCGGTCATCTAAATCAGAGGCGTGACGGGGAGACTCCACGGAGTCGAAGTAACCGATACCACACTTCCAGGAAAAGCCGCTAAGCTTATCTTATCATAAACCGTACTGAAAACCGACACAGGTGGTCAGGTAGAGAATACTCAGGCGCTTGAGAGAACTCGGGTGAAGGAACTAGGCAAAATAGCACCGTAACTTCGGGAGAAGGTGCGCTGACGGTAATTGAAGTCCTTAACGGATAGAGGTGAAGTCAGTCGAAGTGACCAGCTGGCTGCAACTGTTTATTAAAAACACAGCACTCTGCAAACACGAAAGTGGACGTATAGGGTGTGACGCCTGCCCGGTGCTGGAAGGTTAATTGATGATGTGAGAGCATTTGATCGAAGCCCCAGTAAACGGCGGCCGTAACTATAACGGTCCTAAGGTAGCGAAATTCCTTGTCGGGTAAGTTCCGACCTGCACGAATGGCGTAATGATGGCCAGGCTGTCTCCACCCGAGACTCAGTGAAATTGAAATCGCCGTGAAGATGCGGTGTACCCGCGGCTAGACGGAAAGACCCCGTGAACCTTTACTATAGCTTGACACTGAACATTGAATTTTGATGTGTAGGATAGGTGGGAGACAGAGAAGTATTAACGCCAGTTAATATGGAGTCGTTGTTGAAATACCACCCTTTAAGGTTTGATGTTCTAACACAGACTGCGGCACGCGGTCGTGGACAGTGTCTGGTGGGTAGTTTGACTGGGGCGGTCTCCTCCCAAAGCGTAACGGAGGAGTACGAAGGTTTGCTAATCACGGTCGGACATCGTGAGGTTAGTACAATGGTATAAGCAAGCTTGACTGCGAGACGGACATGTCGAGCAGGTGCGAAAGCAGGTCATAGTGATCCGGTGGTTCTGAATGGAAGGGCCATCGCTCAACGGATAAAAGGTACTCCGGGGATAACAGGCTGATACCGCCCAAGAGTTCATATCGACGGCGGTGTTTGGCACCTCGATGTCGGCTCATCACATCCTGGGGCTGAAGTAGGTCCCAAGGGTATGGCTGTTCGCCATTTAAAGTGGTACGCGAGCTGGGTTTAGAACGTCGTGAGACAGTTCGGTCCCTATCTGCCGTGGGCGTTGGAAAATTGAAAGGGGCTGCTCCTAGTACGAGAGGACCGGAGTGGACGCACCGCTGGTGTTCCCGTTGTTTCGCCAGAAGCATTGCGGGGTAGCTATGTGCGGGAGAGATAAGTGCTGAAAGCATCTAAGCACGAAACTTGCCTTGAGATGAGTTTTCCCACACTTAGAGTGTGTAAGGGTTGTTTAAGACGAAGACGTAGATAGGCGGGGTGTGTAAGTGTAGTGATACATTGAGCTAACCCGTACTAATTGCCCGAGAGGCTTAACCATACAACGCTCAAGGGTTTTACCCAAAAGCCGAGAGAAAGTTGTAAGAAAAGACAAGAGACGAAAGAGCGAAGTAAGAAGCTCGAGTAGGGCTCGAGGAGTTTGAATCAGTAATAGCTTGTGACCGAATAGGAATAACAGCGAAAGAAACGCTGAAAGAATAAAAAATAGAGAACAAAACAAAGTAAGAAGAAACAAAGACAATCAAGCCGAATTATTCCGGCGGCGATAGTGCGGTAGCACCACCTGACCCCATGCCGAACTCAGAAGTGAAATGCCGTAACGCCGATGGTAGTGTGGGGTCTCCCCATGTGAGAGTAGGACACCGCCGGATTTTATTTTCTAAGTAAACTTAATCAATAGAGTTTATTTAGAAAATAAAAAATTTTGGTAGCCATAGTGCAACAGACCCACCTGATCCCTTGCCGAACTCAGAAGTGAAATGTTGTTACGCCGATGGTAGTGTGGGGTCTCCCCATGTGAGAGTAGGTCACTACCAATTATCAATTTCAGCGGAGTGGTAGTTCAGCTGGTTAGAATACCTGCCTGTCACGCAGGGGGTCGCGGGTTCGAGTCCCGTCCATTCCGCCAACTTACAATCTAGGGGCGTAGTTCAATTGGTAGAGCACCGGTCTCCAAAACCGGGTGTTGGGAGTTCGAGCCTCTCCGCCCCTGCCATCTTTTATTAACTATATTTAGTATTCTTATTTTTCCTATTATCTTTTGATTATCTTCCTGTTTCAGGCGTCATTCTTATTCAATTTCGGCAAATCCATAACCGTTTTTATCATAAACCAAATACGGCGCACTGTTGCGCCAATCGCCTAAGACGATTCGGGTAAAAGTGCGGTTTTGTGCGTGACTATGATGGATTGCCTGTCGATGCGTATGACCGTGAATTAAAGTTTCGACGGCAAAACGTTGCATTGTGTCCAAGACAAAATCAGGATTAACGTCCATAATCCGAACCGGTTTTTCGCTTTTTTGGCGTTGGCTTTTGCGACGGATTTTATTGGCAATGCGCAGGCGGATAAAGAGCGGTAGGCATAAAAAGACTTTCTGCCGCCAAATACTATGCACTTTTTTGCGATATGCTTGATAGTTGATGTCATCGGTGCAGAGCGTGTCGCCGTGACAAAGTAAGACCGGTGTGCCGTATGGATTAATTATTTGATATTCGGGCAATAAAATTAAACCGCACTTTTCGGCAAAGCCTTCGCCAATCAAGAAATCGCGGTTGCCGTGTTGAAAATACACCTTGATACCTTTATCGGTTAGGCGCTTAATTTCAGCTTGTACTAACTGCGCTAAAGCGGAATTTTCATCATCGCCAATCCAAAAATCAAATAAGTCGCCTAAAATATATAACGCCTCGCCTTTTACCGCTTCGTTTTGCATAAATCGGCTAAAAAGTGCGGTTAAATGCGGTTGTTGTTCGCTTAAATGAAGGTCGGCAATAAAGTAGGTTTTTGTCATGATTTGATACACATATTTGGCTATTTTCGTTATACTCTAACAAAATTTTCAGGAACTCGTCTATGTTATTATTGTCACGTGCAATTGTGGTGGTGTTTGCCGCACTTTTGATTTGTCTGTTAGGCACAATTTATTCACTGATTCGTTTTAAAAATCCAAGTAACGTCGGCGTGGTTGCCCGTTGGTTCGGGCGTTTGCATCCGCTGTTCGGAATCGAAGTCGAGCACCGTTTTGCTGCGAATGCAAGTGATAACGGGCCTTGTATCTATATTGGCAACCACCAGAATAATTATGATATGGTCACCATGGCATATATGGTGCGGCCGAGAACCGTGAGCGTCGGTAAAAGAAGCCTGGCGTTTATTCCGTTTTTTGGCTTGTTATATTGGGCAAGCGGGAATATTTTACTTGACCGTGATAATAAGAATAAAGCCCATTCTACCATGGGTGAGTTGGCGCAACGGATTAATCAGGATAAGGTTTCGATTTGGATGTTTCCGGAAGGTACGCGTAGTCGCGGACGCGGATTGCTGCCGTTTAAAACCGGGGCTTTTCATGCGGCAATTGCAGCCGGCGTGCCGATTGTGCCGGTTTGTTGCAGCAATTTGCATAATAAAATCAATCTGAACCGTTGGAATAATGGTAAGGTGATTTGTGAAATGTTGCCGCCGATTGACACCTCCGCTTATAGCCGTGAGAATGTACGCGAGTTGGCGAATTATTGCCATGCGGTGATGAAACAAAAAATCGAACAGCTTGATCAAGAGCTGGCGAACCGTTCGTAGACAGGTTGCCGATGAAATCCGGATTATCGCGCCGAGTACTTTTAAAAACGGCAACCGCACTTGGGGCAAGTGCGGTTTTGCCTACTGTTGCCGCTGCCTCGAGCAAGCAAGCCCTGTATATCCCGCCGGTGTTGGACGTTGGTCGCGGGCGGCCGGTATTATTGTCTATGAGCAGCAGCAAGCGGATATTCGAGGGCAATAAAAAGGTCGAAGCTTGGGGGTTTAATGGACTGTATCTCGGGCCGACGATTCGCTGCAAACAGGGCGATTTCGTTCGCTTGAATTACCATAACCAGCTAGCGCAGGCAATTTCCATCAGTTTGCAGGGGCTACAGGTCAGCGGGGAATTGTATGGCGGCATCGGGCGCCAATTCCAACCTTCGACATCATGGGCGCCGATTGTGCCGATTACCCAACCCGCGGCGACTTGCTGGTATCATGCCGATACGCTGGCGCATTCGGCTTATCAGGTTTATCGCGGTTTGGTCGGCATGTGGTGGATTGACGACACGGAGAGCCGAAAAGCCAAGCTGCCGAATAAATACGGTATTAATGATATTCCGTTGATTTTGCAAGATCTCAGTTTGAATAATCAAGGTGAACAACTTTTCAATCTGAATCAATCGCAATTTTTAGGCAATCGCTTATTTGTTAACGGCGGTGAAGCCCCTTATCTGAATGTGGCGCGCGGTTGGGTGCGTTTGCGGATTTTGAATGCCTCGGTATCACGCAGTTACCAGCTGAACTTTGATGACGGGCGCAGCATACTGGTGTTGGCGGGCAGCTTGGGATTTCTGCCGCAACTGCGTGAAGTGCGGTCGGTTTTTGTGCCGCCCGGCGAACGTATCGAAATCTTGGTCGATTTGAATGAGGGCGGCAATGTTAGCCTCATCAGCGGTGAAAAGCGCGGTTTGTTTGACAAAATGACCTCATGGTTTGCCGATGATGATGAACTGGTGGATAACACCGTGTTGGAATTACGCCCAGATGGTTTGCTTTCTGTATTTAATCAACAGCCGGATTTTCAGCGGCAAGAACAGCTTAGTCATCAGGTTGACGTGGCACAACAGCGTGATTTTGTCATTGATGTGGATAATGCACTGATTAATCGGCAAAAATTTGATCCGCGCCGGGTCGATGTCAATGCAAAACTCGGTTCGTATGAACGTTGGAATCTGACCGCCAGCGCGCCGATTGGTTTTAGCGTGCAAGGCGCGAAATTTATGCTCGAATCGTTCAACGGGCAACGAGTTGACGCTTCGCAGCTGAGTTGGCGCGATACGGTTTTGGTTAACGGCAACCTCTCTATTCTGGTGAAATTCGAGCATACGTCATCGAATAATTACCCGTTCACCTTCGGCAGCAGCGATTTAATGCTGGCGGACAAAGGTTGTATGGGCATGTTGGTGGTTCAATAGGTTATGCCAGGCCTAACGCATATTTTAATGCCCGTTTTTTAATCGGCGTGATTTTATTGACCGCCAGCAAAGCCGCATTGCGCAACATTTTCAGCGGCAATACATCATGTTTAAATCCTTTATAAAACAGATCCATACCGCTTTGCATTAACAAATTGTCTTTTTGGCGTAAACGTTGATAGCGTGCCAAGACGGTTTCGTCATCTATCGCCTGACCGCACTTTTGTGCGTCGGCAATCACGTTCAATAGCACTTTCACGTCTTTAAAGCCCAAATTCACCCCTTGTCCGGCAAGCGGATTGATGGTGTGAGCGGCATCGCCCAACAGCACAATGCCCTTTTTATAATACGCTTGCGCATGGCGACGGGTGAGCGGAAACGAAGCCGCTTGTCGGCTTTTGACGGCGCCCAAACGTGTTGGAAAGGCTGCTGTAATTTCTTGATCCAGCTGCTCGAGTGGCAGTTGTTGCAGTTGGCGAATCCGCTCCGGACTGTCGTACCACACTAAACAACCTTGATTACCGAGCAATGGCAAAAATGCGCGTGGGCCGCTAGGGAAAAATTGCTGCCAAGTGATATCTTGCTGCTCAAGTGCGGTTTCCACCAAAATCAGCAGACAACTTTGGCGATATTGCCAACCGGTTAAGCCGATACCGGCGATTTGGCGCAGTTGCGAATTTGCACCGTCGCAGGCTAATAATAATGGCGCGGCATAAGAATCGCCGTTCGCCAAGCGGATTTGCCAGTCTTGACCGCACTTTTCGATGTGTTCAATCGGCTGCTGAACGCTGGTGCTCAAATTCGGATAGGCGGCAAAGGATTGCCATAACCCCAGTTGGATCAGGTTATTCTCCACCATATAGCCCAGTTCGGGTAAATCCAGATCTTGTGCGCTGAACAAGGTCGAAAACCCGTCGATTTCCCAGGTTTCCAAAGTGCGGTACGGGCAGACCCGCATAGCGCGGATCGCGTCCCATGCGTGCAATGCCTTTAGCAATTGTACCGAGGCAACACTAATGGCGGAAATCCGAATGTCGTAAGGCTGCTCGGCAGCAAAGTGCGGTAGCGCGCCACGCTCGATGATATGTACATTCAATCCCAACTGTGCCAAGCCGACAGCGGCTGCCGACCCGACCATGCCGCCGCCGATCACAATCACCTCTTTTTGCTTCAACATACTTTCTCTCGCTCGTTGTTTTATTGCGTTTTATTCTACTCGCAGCGCCGCATTTTCCAAAGCAAATCACAAATAAAATCGGTTTTTTACTGGTCAGCAATCCTGCAAATCGGTAGAATAGCCGGTCTTACAATCATTGCAAAATGATCGATAACCCTTAATTTAGTACGGTCGATAACCGTGTCCTAACGAAGAAACTAACATGACTCAAAAATTACATATTAAAACTTGGGGCTGCCAGATGAACGAATACGATTCATCGAAAATGGCGGATTTATTGAACAGCACGCACGGTTTCGAGCTGACCGAAAATGCCGAGGAAGCCGACGTGCTGCTGCTGAACACCTGCTCGATTCGTGAAAAAGCACAAGAAAAAGTGTTCCACCAATTAGGGCGCTGGAAAGATCTGAAAAAATCCAACCCGAAACTGGTGATCGGCGTAGGCGGCTGCGTTGCCTCGCAAGAAGGGGCGCACATTCGTGATCGCGCACCTTATGTGGATATTATTTTCGGGCCGCAAACCCTGCACCGCCTGCCGGAAATGCTCAATCAAATCCGTGACGGCAAAAGTGCGGTGGTGGATGTCAGCTTCCCTGAGATTGAAAAATTCGATCGCTTGCCGGAGCCGAAAGCGGAAGGGCCGACGGCGTTTGTGTCGATTATGGAAGGCTGTAATAAATACTGCTCGTTCTGCGTCGTGCCTTATACGCGCGGCGAAGAGGTGAGCCGACCGGTGGACGATGTATTATTTGAAATCGCACAGCTGGCGGCGCAAGGCGTGCGCGAAGTCAATTTATTAGGGCAAAACGTCAATGCCTATCGTGGCGCAACCTTTGATGGCGGCATTTGCACTTTTGCCGAATTACTGCGTTTGGTGGCGGCGATTGACGGCATTGACCGTCTGCGTTTCACCACTAGCCACCCGATTGAATTCACCGATGATATTGTGGATGTCTATCGCGATACGCCGGAATTGGTCAGCTTCTTGCACTTGCCGGTGCAAAGCGGCTCGGATCGCGTTTTAACCATGATGAAACGCAACCATACCGCACTTGAGTATAAATCGATTATCCGCAAACTGCGCAAAGTGCGGCCTGAGATTCAAATCAGCTCTGATTTTATCGTCGGCTTTCCGGGCGAAAGCAAGGAAGATTTCCAACAAACGATGGATCTGATTGCGCAAGTGAATTTCGATATGAGCTTCAGCTTCATCTATTCCGCACGCCCGGGTACGCCGGCAGCGGATATGCCGGACGATGTCAGCGAAACCGAGAAAAAAGAGCGGTTATACCTGCTGCAACAACGTATTACCCAACAAGCCATGCAATACAGCCGCAAAATGTTGGGTACGGAACAGCGCGTGTTGGTGGAAGGACCGTCGAAAAAAGACGTGATGGAACTGACCGGGCGCACCGAAACCAACCGTATCGTCAATTTCGCCGGCACGCCGGACATGATCGGCAAATTTGTCGATATTAAAATCACCGATGTGTGGACCAACTCGCTACGCGGCGAGGTGATCCGCACCGAAGATCAAATGGGTTTACGCATACAGCAAAGCCCGCAAAGCGTGATCCAACGCACCCGCCAAGAAGATGAGTTGGGCGTGGGGCAGTATGTAGTGAATGCCTAATTTCCCCCAGTCAAACCATTAAACCTCTTATTGCCGAATAAGAGGTTTTTTAATCACGTCGCATTATTTTTATTTCTTTTCTAAGTTAAATTATTTTTTTTAATAAAATATTCATCGTCATATTGCTTTTTTGGGTTTCAATGTTATTGTGAAATTAATGTTAAATTTTAAGCGATTTTCTTTTTAAGTTTTTCGCCTAAAACCAATCAGGAGCATTTTGATGAAATTAAAAAAATCACTTTTACTCTCTTCATTCGCCGTTTCCGTTTTTGCCCTCTCGAGTGTGGCAACGTCCTTCGCCGCCAATGTGATTCCAACGCAGACTCAGCAAGCCGCAATTCGTTATGATCAGAGCATGGATATTTTTCATCCGGTCTATGCAAAAAACGGTATGGTGGCAACAGAACAGGCGCTGGCAACCCAAGTCGGATTAGATATTTTAAAACAAGGGGGTAATGCGGTTGATGCTGCGGTGGCGGTCGGTTTTGCCTTGGCGGTGGTGCTGCCGAATGCGGGCAATATCGGCGGCGGTGGTTTTATGGTGCTTTATGATGCTAAAAGCAAACAAAGCGTAGCCTTGGATTTCCGTGAAATTGCACCGCTCAAAGCAACTAAAGAGATGTATCTGGATCAAGACGGCAATGTGGTTGACGGTAAATCATTGTTTACGCATTTTGCGGTCGGGGTTCCCGGCACGGTAGCCGGTATGGAACACGCCCTGAAAAAATGGGGAACAATGTCATTGGCACAGGTTATTGCCCCGGCAATCGAATTGGCGGATAAGGGATTTGTAGTGAGTGCGACCTTGGGGGAAACTCTGAAGGCTGAAAAAGGTAATCTGGCTAAATGGCAAGACAGCAAAGCAATCTTTTTCAAAGGAGACGAACCGTTAGGAATCGGCGATTTATTGGTGCAGAAAGATCTGGCAAAGTCGTTGCAATTGATCGCAGCGCAAGGCGGCAAAGGCTTTTATGAAGGTGAAATTGCGCAAAAAATCGTGGCAGAAATGGAAAAGCACGGCGGTTTGATAACTTTGGATGATATGAAAAATTATCGAGCCGTTGAACGCAAGCCGATTGAAGGTGAATATCGTGGTTATCACATCGTGACTATGCCGCCTCCGAGTTCGGGTGGAATTCATTTGGTGCAAATACTGAATATTTTGGAACGGTACCCATTGCAACAATTCGGACAAAACAGTGCCAAAGCGATTCGCCATTATGCCGAAGCAATGAAACTCGCCTATGCCGATCGCGCCGAATATCTCGGTGATCCGGATTTTGTCCGGATTCCGGTTAACGGGTTGATCTCTAAAAAATATGCCGATGAGCTGGCGACGGCAATCACTGCCGAAACAATCCGCCCCTCATCCGAAATCAAACCGGGGAAACCGCACCCCTATGAGAGCGATCAGACCACGCATTATTCGATTATGGATAAAGACGGTAATGCCGTGGCAGTGACTTATACCCTGAATCTGAATTTTGGCAGCGGGATTGTCGCCGAAGGCACGGGGATTTTGTTAAATAACGAAATGGACGATTTCTCCGCCAAGCCCGGCGTGCCGAATGCCTTCGGCTTAATTGGCGGCGATGCCAATGCGGTCGCCGCCAAAAAACGTCCACTTTCATCAATGACCCCGACAATCGTGATGAAAGACGACAAACCGTGGCTGGTGACCGGTAGTCCGGGTGGGGCTCGTATTATCACCACCGTGCTGCAAAGTATTGTTAACACTATTGATTATGGCATGAACCCAGCCGAAGCGATTATGGTGCCGCGCGTGCACCATCAATGGTTGCCGGATGAAATTCGGATTGAAGAGGGTATCAGCCCGGACACCATCCATCTATTGCAACAAGACGGCTATAACGTCATTCCTAAGGCGACTATGGGGCGGGTACAAATTATCCAAGCCCGCGAAGATGGATTTTACGGCGCCTCTGACCCACGTAATCCGGATGGATTAACGTTGGGATTTTAAATTGGAAAATATTTTCTTAGCGCTATAGGCAGATAAGGGTTAAACCAATAATACGGTTTAACCCTTTTGTTTTGAATGGGGTACATATAAGATTTTTGCAAAATTTATGAATAACGGTTTTTTGTGAAGCGGATCGAAACATCAAGTTCTTTTACATGTTATAAATGATAAAATAACAGCTACGATTATCATGGAGATAATGAATTTGAACAGCAAAAAATCGGAATCGCTCATTCCGCAAATCAGAATGATTCAAGAAAGTATGACCGTGACGGAAAAGAAAATTGTGGAATGGTTGCTTAATCCCAAAAATTTAACCAGTAAAACCGCACTTCACACGGTTGCAGAAAATTTGTCGGTATCGGAAGCGTTAATCGTCAAGGTGGCAAAATTATTGGGTTTTAATGGTTTTCGGGATTTGAGGGCGCAATTGTCGTTTTATTTCCATGATAAGAATGCCATCAATATTGAATTATCAGAGGAATATACCGTTCACGAATTGGTACACAAAGTCTTTGATATCTCATTACAAACGATCAAAGAAGGTAAGTCTATTGTTAACTCGCAAGTGATCGAAACCGCAGCCAAATGTTTTTTTCATGCCAAAAATCGGGATTTATATGCGGCGGGCGGTTCGAATACGGTCACCGATGATATTGCGCATAAATTTTTACGTTTAGGTATCCGCTGCAATACTTATCGTGATATCCACCTGATGATGATGTCGGCCTCTATGCTAACGGAAGACGATGTGGTGTTGGTGGTATCCCATTCTGGCAAAACCAGCGATCTGCTCGAAGCGGTTAAGGTGGCGCGCAACAACGGCGCAAAAATTATTTGTATCACTCACAGCTATATCTCCCCGATTGCAGAATTATCCGACTTCATCATCTGCACCCCAGCCCCCGACACCCCGCTTTTAGGCAAAAATGCCTCAGCCCGTATCTTGCAATTGATTTTGGTTGATGCGTTTTTTGTTACGGTGGCGAGGCAAAATATGACCTTCTCTGAAGTGAATTTAGATAAAACCTCCCATATCACCGATTATTTTCGTCAGAAGTAACGGATGTTTTAGCGGTATGATTACTCGGTAATACGCGGTTTATAATTTCGTATATTCAATCAATATCAATCTGTTTATCAGCTGGTTATCGTTCGTCTATGCTGATTTTGGCTCTTGTGGCAAGTTAAAATCATCCCTAAAACTTCACAAAAATATTTAATTTGTGAAGTTGATCGCGTTTTTCATTCTTTTTTAGTGCTATAAATACTATCGTCTGTACGAAATCATATTATTTGTAAAGTTGGTATTGCGATACCGCACTTTTATTTTGTGTGTATTTTGTTCAGAACATCAAACATATAGTAGTCATTTGAAATCAAAAATGAGGACGAATCATGAAAAAGAATTTTAAAGTCATTGCTTCCTGCTTGGCAATTTTAGCTATGGCGTTTTCTATGGCAACAAAAGCGGCCGAATATGCGGTTATTTTGAAAACACTTTCCAATCCGTTCTGGGTGGAAATGAAGCAAGGAATTGAGGAAGAAGCGCAGAAACTTGATGTATCGGTCGATATCTTTGCCTCGCCATCGGAGGGCGATTATCAGTCTCAATTACAACTTTTCGAAGATTTGATCAACAAGGGATATAAAGGCATCGCCTTTGCACCGTTATCTCCGGCAAATTTGGTGATGCCGGCGGCTAAGGCATATCGACAAGGGATCTATCTCGTGAATCTTGATGAAAAAGCCGATTTGGATAATTTACGCAAAGCAAAAGGCAATGTTGAGGCGTTTATTACCACGGATAATGTCGCCGTAGGCGCCAAAGCGGCACAGTTCATTGTGGATCGGTTAGGCGAACAAGGCGGAGAAGTTGCCATTATCGAAGGTAAAGCCGGCAATGCTTCCGGCGAGGCGCGTCGTCGTGGTGCAACGGACGTTTTTGAAAAAAATCCGCAAATTAAACTGGTAGCAAGCCAGCCGGCGGATTGGGACAGAATCAAAGCGCTGGATGTTGCAACTAATGTTCTGTCACGCAATGCCAATATCAAAGCATTTTATGCCGCCAATGACACCATGGCGATGGGGGCTGCTCAAGCGGTGGCCAATGCCGGAAAATTGAATTCCGTCTTGGTTGTCGGTACCGACGGCGTGCCTGAGGCAAGAAAAATGGTTGAAGAAGGAAAATTAACGGCAACCGTAGCGCAAAATCCGGCTGAAATCGGGGCTAACGGTTTGCGGTTATTGGTCAATGCCGTAAAAGGCGGTAAGCAACTCCCGGTTGATCAAGAGCCGAAATTTGAAACCGTTGATGCCGTTTTAGTTACCCAATAATCATGATTAAAGGGAGGTAATCGTTTATCTCCCCATTTTGAATGAGGTTTGTATGAATCAACTCTTGGTCAGTATGAAAGAGATATCAAAAAGTTTTGGCGTGGTGCAAGCGTTAAAACGCGTAGATATCGATATTTATACTCATGAAATCCATGCTTTGTTGGGGGAAAACGGAGCTGGAAAATCAACCTTGATGAAAATTTTATCCGGTATCCATAAACCGACATCAGGGAAAATTATTATTAGAGGACACGAATACGAATATTTAGATCATAAAACCGCTTCTGAATTGGGTATCGGTATTATTTATCAAGAACTCAGCCTTATAGACGAACTTACTGTTTTGGAAAATTTATATATAGGCCGCTTGTTATATAAAAAAGTGCTGGGTGTGCCAGTAGTTGACTGGAAAACAATGCGGGTTCAGGCGGCGATTATTTTGTTGCGCTTGGGAATTAAAGTCAAATTGGATGAAAAAGTGGCCAATTTATCTATATCTTATAAACAAATGATTGAAATTGCGAAAGTTCTTATTTCCGATGTCAGTATTATCATTATGGATGAGCCCACATCATCGCTAACGAATTCAGAGATTGAATATTTATTTTTAATCATGAATCAACTCAGAAAAGACGGAAAATCGATTGTTTATATTTCACATAAGCTCAATGAGATACGAAAAATTTGTGACAGATACACTGTGCTAAAAGATGGCGAAAGTGTCACCTCAGGCATGATTAAAGCTGTTTCTAACTCCGATATCGTCAGATTAATGGTCGGCAGAGAGTTACAGTCACATTTCAAACAAATTAAAAGAGAAGAAAAAAATGAGATTGTTTTTGAAGTGAAAAACCTGACGGGCAAAAAGAAAAAACAAGTGAATGATATTTCTTTTTCATTAAATAAAGGTGAAATATTGGGATTTGCCGGATTGGTCGGCGCCGGCAGAACGGAATTAATGAATTGCATTTTCGGTGTGGATAAAAAAATTTCCGGAAAAATTTATCTCAATGGTGTGGAAATCACGCCGTCATCTCCCTTCGATGCGGTAAAAAAAGGGATGGCTTATATTACGGAAAGTCGGCGTGAAAATGGTTTTTTCACTAATTTCTCTATTAATAAAAATATTGCCATTTCCAAAAGTTTGAAAGACGGAGGATTTAAAGGTGCCTTGGGGATGTTTAATTTAAAAGATGAAAAGGAATTGGCAGAGCAGCAAAAAAGCAAGTTACTCATAAAATGTTCGTCGGTTGAACAAAATATCACGGAATTATCAGGGGGTAATCAGCAGAAGGTTATTATCGCTAAATGGATGGCTTGTCAACCGAAGGTGGTTATATTTGATGAGCCGACCAGAGGGATTGATGTGGGGGCGAAAGCCGAAATCTATAAAATAATGCGCGAGTTGGCCAGTGACGGTAAAGCAATATTAATGGTTTCTTCCGAGTTACCGGAAATTATGTCGGTATGTGATCGGGCGGTTGTATTTAGAGAGGGGAAAATATCCGCAATATTGGATAACAATGAAAATTTGACGGAAGAATTAATTATGAATTGGGCACTGCCTGACGGAGAAGGAGCCATTAATAATGAAAAGCAAATTTAATTTTCCTATTTTTTGGGAGCAATACGGCACATTTTTTATTCTTGCCATTATTGTTGTCATTTTTGGATCAATTTCCCCGCAATATTTTCTGACGGGAAATAATATCCAACAAATTTTCGTACAAAGCTCGGTCACTGTTTTAATTGGTATGGGGGAATTTTTCGCTATTTTGATTGCCGGAATTGATTTGTCGGTGGGATCAATTTTAGCCTTGGCAGGTATGGTGACTGCCAAGTTAATGCTTGCAGGCTTAGATCCTTTGTGGGCAGCGGTTATTGGCGGTGTTTTTGTCGGCGGTGGTTTAGGCGCAATTAACGGATTATTGGTTAATTATACCGGATTACATCCTTTTATTATTACACTGGGAACCAATGCGATTTTCCGTGGCGTGACGTTAGTGATTTCTGATGCAAACTCAGTTTACGGATTCTCTTTTGAATTTGTCGATTTCTTCGCGCAAAGTGTTTTGGGCATTCCTGTACCGGTTATTTTTGCGATTGTCATTGCTTTCTTCCTATGGTTTTTAACCGCCAAAATGCGATTAGGTAGAAATATTTACGCGTTAGGCGGGAATAAAGAGTCAGCATATTATTCAGGAATCGACGTTAAATTCCACACCTTGGCGGTATTTATAATTTCAGGTATTTGCGCCGGTTTGGCAGGTGTTGTTTCAACAGCCAGATTAGGGGCGGCAGAGCCATTAGCCGGTGTCGGTTTTGAAACCTATGCGATTGCCAGTGCAATTATCGGCGGAACCAGCTTTTTTGGTGGCAAAGGACGAATTTTCTCCGTGGTTATTGGCGGTTTGATTATCGGCACCATCAATAATGGATTAAATATTCTGCAAGTACAAACATATTATCAATTGGTTGTAATGGGCGGTTTAATTATCGCAGCCGTTGCTTTGGATCGGTTAATTAGCCGTTAATTTTATAGGAAGGCATTATGAATAAAAACATTCTAATTTCACCATCTTTGATGTGCATGGATTTAGTTAAATTTAAAGAGCAAATTGAATTTTTGGATAAAAAAGTCGGGTATTTTCATATTGATATTATGGACGGGCATTATGTGCCGAATATTACCCTTTCGCCGTTTTTTGTCAGTCAAGTGAATAAAATTTCGACTAAGCCGCTGGATTGCCATTTGATGGTGACAAATCCGGAAAATTATATTGATGATTTGGCACAAGCAGGCTGCGATATGGTGACGGTACACGTCGAAACGATTTCCGGACAAGCCTTTCGTTTATTTGAAAAAATTCGAAAATTAGGCATGAAAGTCGGTTTGATATTTAATCCGGAAACCTCGCTTGAAATGGCGAAATATTATTTGCATAAAGTGGATAAAGTGACGGTGCTGACGGTTGATCCCGGCTTTGCCGGACAATCGTTTATTCCTGAAATGTTGGATAAAATCCGCGAATTAAAACAATTCAGAGAAAAGAATCAACTGTCTTATAAAATTGAAATCGACGGTTCTTGCAATCCGAAAACCTATGGAATGTTGATTTCCGCCGGGGCAGATGTATTAATCGTCGGCACATCGGGTTTATTTCATAACGATCCGGATATTGAAACGGCATGGAATATGATGGAAAAAAACATTGCGCAGTATGGCTAATGAAAATATGGGGTAATTAAAACGCGGGTTAGTTAAAGTGCGGTCAGTTGAGATGGATTGGGGGAGTTTATGACAAGTGCAAACCCGGTGGTGATCGGGATTGATATGGGGGCGACGCATACGCGCATTTGTGTGATGAATGCGCAAAGTGCGGTGCTGCTGACCGAAAAAAAGAAAACGGCTGAGATTATTAGCGATGATTTTTTACAGGGCATTCAGGCATTTTGCCGTGCTTTTGCGGCGGATTATCCGATCAAACGGATTGTCATTGGTTTACCGGCGGCGATTTCTCGGAATCGGCAGCGAGTGTTGTCAGTGCCGAATTTGTCGATCTCACAGGCAGAACTTGATCTGCTCGCTCCTTATTTGAGCAAGCAGTTTGATTGTGAAGTGCGGTTGGAGCGCGATGTCAATTTGCAACTGATCTACGATGTCTCACATTTTAATTTGCAAGATAAATTGGTGTTGGGCTTGTACTTAGGCACAGGTATGGGCTTTGCCGTATGGAATGAGGGCGAGATTTTTTTAGGCGCGCACGGTGTTGCCGGGGAATTGGGGCATATTCCCTATGGCGATGACGATCTGCGTTGCGGTTGCGGCAACTACGGCTGTTTGGAAACCAATTGCTCCGGCATTGCGTTAAAACGCTGGTACGACAGTTCAACTAAAACCTATCCGATTGATGCGTTATTTAGCCAAGCGGAGCAGGAGCATTTTGTTCATCGTTATTTAAACCGCGTCGCAAAGGCGGTCGGTACTTGCGTCAATCTGTTTGATCCTGATGCGATTATTTTAGGCGGTGGCGTAATGGATATGCAGGATTTCCCTTATGCACAACTGAAAAAAGACAGCCTGTCTTATGTGCGAAAACCATTGCCATATAATGAATTAACGGTATTAAAAGCCACTTCTTCCTCTTTTAACGGTGCAATCGGCGCAGCATTATGTGGTAATAGATAAGTATGCTAATAGATAACCAGGAATATAAAATGAACAAAAAAATTGCCATCGGCTCGGATCACATTGGCTTATCTCATAAACAATTTTTAATTGAAAAATTAACCAGCCAAGGGCATAGTGTGCTCGATGTCGGCACATTCAGTGCGGAAAGAACCGACTATCCGCGGTATGCTAAAAAAGTGGCGGATTTGGTGGTTGCAGGCGAAGTGGAGCGAGGGATCTTAATTTGCGGCACTGGCATCGGCATTTCGATTGCAGCGAATAAAATCGACGGCATTCGTTGCGCCCTTTGTGGCGATGAAGTTAGTGCCCTGATGTCGCGCGAACACAATAACAGTAACATTATTGCCTTCGGGGCAAATATTATCACGCCGGAAAAAGCGTTAGCGTTGGCGACACTTTGGTTAAATACGGCTTATGACGGCGGCAGACACCAAAACCGTTTGGACATGATTACCCAATTTGAACAACGCTGACCGCACTTTTATCTCTCCCTGCCTCTTTTGTTGCGCGAGAATAGCTGTTTTTATTCGAAAAACGGCTATAATAATGCCACTTTCCGCTGTCATAAAAGAGGCTCCCCTTGACCGAACAACTTATCGAATCCTTTACCTTAGAACCGCAAGACAACGCGCGTTTGCAGTCGCTGTGCGGGGCGTTTGACGATCATCTGCAACGGATTGAAAACACCTTTAAGCTGCAAATTCTGCGACGTGATTTTAGTTTCACCCTGAAATCAGAGCAGAAATCCGAGCAGAAGCAGTCGGCGAAATTACTGAAAGCGGTGGCGAAGCTGATTAAGCAGTTGTATGCCGATACCGCGCCGATTAAGGGCAAAATCAAAGAACTGGATTTGGAAGATGTGCATATCGCGATTCAGGAAAGCCGGATTTTAGCGCAGGCGGAGGAAAACAGCGAAGTGCGCTCGGAATCGAAAGTGTATACCACCACGGTGAAAACCAAGCGCGGCGTGATTAAGCCGCGTGGTGCCAATCAGATCCAATATCTGCACAATATTTTGCGCCACGACATCAGTTTCGGCATCGGTCCGGCAGGGACGGGCAAGACGTTTTTAGCGGTGGCGGCGGCGGTGGAAGCATTGGAAAAACAGGAAATCCGCCGCATTTTGCTCACGCGTCCGGCAGTGGAAGCCGGTGAGAAATTGGGGTTCTTACCCGGCGATTTAGGGCAAAAAATCGAGCCGTATTTGCGTCCGTTGTACGATGCGCTGTTTGAAATGTTGGGTTTCGAGCGGGTGGAAAAGCTGATTGAGCGCAATGTGATTGAAATTGCACCGTTGGCGTATATGCGCGGCCGCACCCTGAATGATGCCTTTATTATTTTAGACGAGAGCCAAAATACCACCGTCGAGCAGATGAAAATGTTCCTCACCCGAATCGGTTTCAATTCCAAAGCGGTGATCACCGGCGATATTACCCAAGTCGATTTGCCGCGCAGTCAAAAATCCGGGCTGCGACACGCGATGGAAGTGCTGCAAACCGTGCCGGAACTGAGTTTTAATTTCTTCGAAAGCAGCGATGTGGTGCGCCATCCGGTGGTTGCCAAAGTGGTGCAAGCCTATGAAATTTGGGAACGGGAAGACGAAATCCGCCGTCAGGCATTGGCGGAGGAACGGCGTAAAGCGCGCGATCAGGAACGTTTGTTACAAGGAGAACCGGCATGAAACAGGTGATTGTCGATCTGCAACTTGCCTGTGAAAATACGGCGGGCTTGCCGACCCAAGCGGAAATCGAATTATGGGCGCAAAGTGCGGTCAAGCCAAGTCTTGATGATGTGGAAATGACGGTGCGGATTGTCGATGAAGCGGAAAGTCAGGCACTAAACCGCACTTATCGCGGTAAGGATTACCCGACCAATGTGTTGTCATTCCCGTTTGAAGCGCCTGTTGAAGTGGAATTGCCGTTGCTGGGCGATTTGGTGATTTGCCGCCAAGTGGTGGAGCGGGAAGCGGCGGAGCAGCAAAAACCGCTGTCGGCGCATTGGGCGCACATGGTGGTGCACGGCAGTTTACACCTGTTGGGTTACGATCATATCGATGATGACGAAGCGGAAGAGATGGAAAGTCTGGAAACGGAAATTATGCAGTCCTTGGGATTTGACGATCCGTATTTGAGTGAAAAAGCATAACCTGTTTTTCTGATGAAGAATCCCTTTTTTCGCCAACCATTGATTCTATGCGGTGATGATGTTTGGTTAAGCCGACAAATCGCCGCATTTTGCGCATTAAATGCGCATAAAAGTGCGGTTTATTGTGCTGCGCAACCGCCTGAAATTCTACCGCCGAATTGCACGTTTTACGCCTTCGCCCATGCTAAAAATCTGTTGGGACAGGAGTGGGATTGTGCGGTTTATGATTGCCGGCAACATGGCGTGTTGAATTTGGATTTAGCGGCGTTGGCAATAGTGGCGGCGACGATTAAAGCCGCTGGCGTATTGCTGATGTTGTTGCCTGAAGATTGGCAGACGCAAATGGATTTGGACAGCCTGCGCTGGAATGGTGCAACGCAAGCGATCACGCCGCGGCATTTTTATACTTGGTGGCAAAGTGCGGTTGAGCGGCACCAGATCCCGATTTATTATCCAACACAATCCAATCCGCCGCTGCCGCAGATTGCAAATGCGTTGTGGCAACTGCCGCCGACCGCACTTTTGCGGCAGCAACGGGTGTTACGGCAAATTTTAACTGCGCAAGCGGAGCTGTATCTGCTCACTGCCAATCGCGGGCGCGGCAAATCCGCCCTTGCCGGCATGGTCGCCGATCAATTGGCAAAGCAAAGTGCGGTTTTTCTGACTGCGCCGAACCAAAGTGCGGTGCAGACCTTGTATCAACATTGCCGCCGGCAACCGCACTTTTTCGCACCGGATGATTTGATTGCGCGCTTGAATGACAATCCACGGCCGTTTGCAGACAGTTGGCTGATTATTGACGAAGCGGCGATGATTCCGCTCGAAATGCTGGCAACGATCTGCCGCTATTTTAAGCATATTCTGCTCACCACCACCATCCACGGCTACGAAGGCACGGGGCGGGGTTTTGAGCTGAAATTCAAACAACTGACCGACCGCACTTGTCAGCTTCTGCATTTACGACAACCGTTGCGTTATGCCGAACACGATCCGTTGGAACGTTGGCTTGACGATTTATTGTTGCTAACCAATGAACTTTCTCCCACCAACAGCCAGAGTGAAAATTTGACTTTCGCTGAAATTTCACAAGCGGCGTTGGTTGCCGATCCGCAGCAAATCCGCCAATTTTACCGCCTGTTGTCATTGGCGCACTACCGCACTTCGCCGTTGGATTTGCGCCGTTTGCTTGACGCACAAGGGCAACGCTTTTGGCTGTTAAAGCAACAAAACCAGATCGTCGGCGGTATTTGGGCGTTGGCGGAAGGCGGTATTACCGACTCAGATTTAATCGAAAAAATTTGGCGCGGTGAACGTCGCCCAAACGGCAATCTGGTGGCGCAAGCGCTGTGTTTTCAAGCGGACTTGCCGCAAGCCTGTGCTTTGCGCTCGTTGCGGATTTCACGTATTGCGTTGTTACCGCACTTGCAGCGGCAAGGCTTCGGCAAACAGTTATTGCAACGGCTACTTGAGGACTGCCGTGCGGAGCTGGATTTTATCTCAGTCAGTTTTGGTTACGGCACAGATTTAGCGAATTTTTGGCAAAAGTGCGGTTTTCAGATTATTCATGTTAGCAGCGGCAAAGAGGCGAGCAGCGGCTGCTACAGTGTGATGGCGATTTATCCGTTATCAAGCTCGGGTGAGCGATTTTGCCAGATTGCGCGCCGCCAATTTTTACACAATTTTCCACTTGCCGCTCACGCTTTATTTACCACTCTGCAACGACAGATCGATTTTCCTGAGATTGATTGGCAACTTAACGCTGATGATCTGCGCCAATTGCACGGCTTTGCCCATGCCAACCGCACATTGGCGGCGACCTATCCCGCTTTGCAACGGCTGATACGAGCCGAACCGCACTTTGATTGGCAAGCGTTGCAAGCAGCGGCAGGCAGTAAAAAACAACACTTACGGCAGTGGCGCAGGGCGGTCGCGCAATGGATTCAGGATTCTGCTGTTTTATTTTCATAAAAAGAGCGTGTGATCGGTCTGAATTTTGAATAGATCCATAATCCTAACGAAATGATACTTCCGACAATCAAGCCCCGAGTCAAGGCAACGAAAAGTCGGATCATCGGCACCAGGTAAAATGCGGCGATACCGTTAACCGGCTGTTGATTCCAAGTAACATAAAACAGATCAAAATAGCCTAAACGCCTAACACGAGAGATAACGGCAGAAAGCCAACCAATAAGCCGATAAAAACCAATTTATAAATTGTGCCGGTTGCCAGCTTTCGTACAAGAATATTCGACATGATCATTCCTCATTGATTTAATTATCTTGAAATACCTGACAATTATTTGCGTACTTAACGCTCCGATCAATAAAAAATGTATTGAGAGGGGCTGTTTATCCGTTAATTTCTCGATTTGTGTCCGATTAACGGCTGAATAAATCTCAACTACTTTGTATTTTTTATTAAATCGAATAAAAAACCACCAATTAAATGCGATCTGCCTCACACAAATAATTGACAAAAAACTTGCAACAACAGTGATCAGATAATAAACTTAGATCAAAGTGGTGAATTGTGGGGTTTTGTGGGGTAAAATAACATAAAACGCCGTTTGGTGGAACGATGTGGTAACCATCAGCAGAAAACGATAATAAAACGGATGATTAATTAAAACGGGATTGCTATGTTTCGTGGTGCGACTTCAGTCAGTTTGGACAGCAAAGGGCGGCTTGCCGTGCCTACCCGCTATCGCGCCGAAATTTTAGAGCAAAACCAGGGGCAGATGGTGTGCACCGTTGATATTCGTCAACCTTGTTTGTTGCTTTATCCCCTGAATGAATGGGAAATTATTGAGCAAAAACTGCACGGATTATCCAACTTCGAGCCGGATCAACGCCGTTTACAGCGGGTGATGTTGGGCTATGCCACGGAATGTAGCTTGGATAAAAGCGGGCGGATTTTACTCAGCCCGACGCTGCGCAACCACATCAAATTGGATAAAAACGTTATGTTGGTCGGGCAGTTGAATAAATTTGAGATTTGGAGCGAAGAGGCGTGGCTGGCACAAATTGCCGAAGATATTGAAATCGGCAGCGGCGGCGCTTTTGCCACCTCGGAAGAATTAAAAACGCTGTCATTGTAAAAGAGAAAGAATCATCTTTCCGCCGATGACGGTAGCACTAGCGGGGCAAGCGGCATATAGGGATATGCCGCGAACCCATTTTTATCGTCTTATTTTTTTAGTATAAATAGAGAAATTGCCAATATGAGTTTGCCAGCAGAACAAACCGACCGCGCGCATATTACGGTTTTATTAAATGAAGCCGTGCAGGGGTTGGCGATTAAAAAAAATGGCATTTATATTGACGGTACTTTCGGGCGCGGCGGGCATTCGCGTTTGATTTTGTCGCATTTGGGCGAAAACGGACGCTTGATCGCGATTGATCGCGATCCGCGTGCGATTGCCGAAGCCAACACCATCACCGATCCTAAATTCAGCATTGTCCACAGCGCCTTTTCACAGATTGCGGAAATTTGCCGGCAGCAGGGCTTAATCGGCAAAATCGACGGGATTTTGCTCGATCTCGGCGTATCTTCTCCGCAGTTAGACGAAGCGGAGCGCGGTTTCAGTTTTATGAACGATGGTCCGTTGGATATGCGTATGGACACCACCCAAGGCATGTCGGCGGCGGAATGGTTGCAGCAGGTGTCGATTGAGGATTTGAGTTGGGTGTTGAAAACCTTTGGCGAAGAGCGGTTCGCCAAGCGGATTGCAACCGCGATTGTGAATTTTAACCAAGCGGCGCGTCAAAACGGCGAAAGCGGTTTAAACCGCACTTTGCAATTGGCGGAGCTTATCAGCCAAGCCGTACCATTCAAAGATAAACATAAACACCCGGCAACCCGCACTTTCCAAGCGATTCGGATTTTTATCAACAGTGAGCTCGATGAATTGGAGCGGGCGTTGGAATCGGCATTAACGGTGCTGGCGCCGCAAGGACGGCTCTCGATCATCAGTTTCCATTCGTTGGAAGATCGCATGGTCAAACGCTTTATGCGCAAGCAAAGCAAAGGGGTTGAGATCCCGAAAGGGATTCCGTTGCGCGAGGATCAAATCGAACGTAACCAAACCCTGAAAACCATCGGCAAGGCGATTATGCCGAGCGAACAAGAGTCGCAACAAAATCCGCGTTCCAGAAGTGCGGTATTGCGAATTGCGGAAAGAAGAGGATAAGAGATGAGCGGCGAACGTTATCCTTTAAGAAAACTGATTTTGGACGATTTATTCGTCTCGAATAAGATCGCCCTATTGTTATGGCTGGGCATGATCGCCAGCGCAGTGGCAACAATTTGGATCATTCATCAAACCCGCCAGCTCAATGCCGAAAACGGCGAATTGATTTTGGCAAAACAAGCGTTGGAAAACGAATACATTAACTTAAAACTGGAAGAGCGGGCACTGGATGATAATGTGCGGATTACTTCCATCGCGAATCGCTTGAAGATGGGCTACATCACTGCCGATCAGCAGGTGATTATCATCGAAAACAATCACTAGGGTGCTGGCAATGGCTATTTTCAAAAAAAATAAACACCGGCAGGGCGCACAGCTTAATCAGAGTGCCGGCGCTGCCCGAAATGTAAAAAGTGCGACGAAACCGATGAGCACTTTCGTCAGTTGGCGTTATTGGACGGTGATTGGCGTGATTATCGTCAGTATGGCGTCGTTGGTGGCGACCGCGGTCGACGTACAAATCAGCAGCTCCGCCAAACTGAATCAGGAAGCGGATAAACGCTCGTTGCGCACGCAGGCGATCCATTCTTCGCGCGGCATGATTTTGGATCGTAACGGTCAGTGGCTGTCGGTCAGTGTGCAGATGTTTTCCGTGGTGGCGGATCCGAAAGAGATCTTCGATAAAGGTTCGTTGCAAGATCAGGAGCGCTGGAAAGCGCTGGCTGACGCCATCGGCGTTTCCAACAAGCGCTTGAAAGAAAAAATCAGCAAAAACCCGAAAAGCCGTTTTCTTTATCTTGCGCGGCAGGTGACGCCGAGTGTCGCCAATTATGCGCGCGAATTAAAAATTCCGGGTGTCACTTTGCAGACCGAATTCCGTCGTTTTTACCCGAAAGTGGAAGAAACCGCCCATCTGATCGGCTACACCAATATTGACGGCGCCGGAATCGAAGGGATTGAGAAAAGTTTCGATAAATTGTTGATCGGACAGGACGGTTCGCGCACCTACCGTAAAGACCGCTACGGCAACATGGTGGAAGCGGTGGACGACACCAAAAAATATGATGCGCATAACGTGACCTTAAGTATCGACGAACAATTGCAATCAATGGTGTACCGCCAAATCAAGGAAGCGGTGGCGGAGAACAAAGCCGAATCCGGCACGGCGGTGTTGGTCGATATCCGCACCGGTGAAGTGCTGGCGATGGCGAATGCGCCGTCGTATAACCCGAATAACCGTATCGGCGTGAAAGCGGAATTAATGCGTAACCGTGCGATCACCGATACTTTCGAACCCGGTTCAACCGTGAAACCGTTCGTCGTTCTGACCGCACTTCAGCAAGGCGTGGTACGTCGCGATGAAGTGATTGACACCGGGCCGTTGGTATTGAACCGCCACGAGGTCCGGGATGTGGCGCCGCGCGATAAACAAACGCTGGATCAAATTCTGGAAAATTCCAGTAACCGCGGGGTGAGCCGTTTGGCACTGCGTATGGCGCCGAATGTGTTGATGGAAACCTATAAACACGCCGGTTTGGGCGCGGCGACCAATTTGGGTTTGGTCGGGGAACAATCCGGTATGTTGAATGCCGAGCGCAAACGCTGGTCGGATATCGAACGGGCTAACGTGGCTTACGGTTATGGTATCAGTGCCACGCCGTTGCAAATCGCCCGTGCCTATGTCACCTTGGGCAGCTTCGGTGTCTATCGTCCACTGTCGATCACCAAAGTTGATCCGCCGGTCATCGGCGAAAGGGTGTATTCGGAAAAAATCACCCGCGAAGTGGTGAATATGATGGAAAAAGTCGCGATTAAAAATAAATTGGCGATGGTGGAAGGCTATCGGGTCGGGATTAAAACCGGTACGGCGAAAAAACTGGAAAACGGGAAATATGTGGACAAATATATTGCATATACCGCCGGCATTGCCCCGCTCAGCAATCCGCGTTATGCATTGGTGGTGCTGATTAACGATCCGAAAGCCGGAAAATATTACGGCGGTGCGATTTCGGCGCCGGTATTCTCAAAAATCATGGAACATACGCTGCGTTCGCAAAATATCAAACCGGACGCCTTGAACGATGAAGAAACGGCGGCGCGGATTATCCGTTTGGATCAGCAACAGTCATCCGTTTCCTCAAAGCCGAATCACATTAATTAAGGGGCAGGTATGCAACGATTGGCGAAGCTCTTTTCTCTGCCGCAACTTCCCCGCCTGTCACTCAATCGCATTGAGCTCGACAGCCGTAAAGTACAGCGCGGGGATCTGTTTGTTGCGTTGCTCGGACACCAACGGGACGGGCGCGAATTTATTCCGCAGGCGATTGCCAACGGAGCAAGTGCGGTGCTGGCCCAGACGGAACACCCGCAACAACACTTGGCAATCACAACGCAACACCACGTTGTGATTGTTCATTATTACCAATTGGATCAACAGCTGTCGGCGATCGCCGGAGAATTCTATCATCACCCTTCGACACAACTGACTCTGCTCGGCGTGACCGGTACCAACGGTAAAACCACCGTGGCGCAATTATTGGCACAATGGGGGCAGCTGTTGGGCAAAACCACGGCGGTGATGGGAACGATTGGCAACGGCTTATACGGAAAAACCGCCGAGGCGGCGAATACCACCGGCTCGGCAGTCGAAGTGCAGGCTAATTTGGCGGATTTTGTGCGCCAAGGGGCGGAGATGGCGGTGATGGAAGTGTCATCACACGGCTTGGTGCAACACCGGGTGGAAGCTTTGCATTTCAAAACCGCACTTTTCACCAATCTGAGCCGTGATCATCTGGATTACCATCAAACCATGCAAGCCTATGCTGAGGCGAAGTTCCGTTTATTCAACGAATTGGCGTGTGAAAATCGGATTATCAATGCCGATGATCCGATTGGGGCGCAATGGTTGGCGCGATTGCCAAGTGCGGTTGCCGTCAGTGCCGAACCGGATCGTCATTTAACCCAAGCATATTATTTGCAAGCGACTCGGATCGATTATCATGAAAACGGTGCGAACATTGCTTTTCGATCCGGTTGGGGCGACGGCGAATTAGACAGCCGTTTAATCGGTTCGTTTAATGTCAGTAATCTTTTGCTGGTGGCGGCAACCTTGCTCCAGTTGGGATATCCGTTACAACAATTGTGCGAAAGTGTTAATCGATTAAGCGGTGTTTGCGGACGCATGGAGATGTTTACCGCGGCGGATAAACCGATGGCGATTGTCGATTACGCCCATACGCCGGACGCGTTGCAACAGGCGCTGCAAGCGGCAAGGTTGCATTGCAAAGGGCGGTTATGGTGCGTGTTCGGCTGCGGCGGCGATCGTGATCGCGGTAAGCGGCCGCTAATGGGCGCGATTGCCGAGCGGTTTGCCGATGAAGTGGTTTTGACCGACGATAATCCACGCACCGAAGATCCTTGCCTGATTTTACAAGAGATAGCTTCAGGATTAGAACAGCCGCACAGCGCTACGGTCATTCATGGACGTGAGTTGGCACTGCAATACGCGTTGCAACGGGCGCAGCCCGATGATGTGATTTTGATTGCCGGCAAAGGGCATGAGGATTATCAAATTATCGGCGAAACCAAATTGCACTTTTCCGATCGGGAACTTGTGCGGCAACTGTTAGAAGAATAATAACAATGATTAGTTTAACGCTTCACAAGTTGGCGGAAATTCTGTCTGCCGAGTTAATTTATCCTGCTGAAGAGGCAAGTGCGGCGGCGGTGTCGCAAATCAGCACCGATACGCGCAAGGTCAGCAAAAATTCACTGTTTTTTGCCTTAAAGGGAGCCAATTTTGACGCGCACGATTATTTGGCGCAAGCAGTCGAACAGGGCGCAACCGCACTGGTGGTTTCCACACCCAATCCGACGCTTACCGCGCCGCAATTAGTCGTCGCCGATACCCGTTTGGCGTTAGGACAACTGGCAAAATGGTTAAAAGCCGAATTGGCGCCGAAAACGGTGGCAATGACCGGTTCCTCAGGCAAAACCACGGTGAAAGAGATGACCGCCGCGATTTTGGCACAGTGCGGCAACGTGTTGTTTACGCAAGGCAATTTTAATAACGATATCGGCGTGCCGCTAACTTTGTTACGCTTAGAACCACAACACCAATTCGCGGTGATTGAACTGGGCGCAAATCATGCCGGCGAAATTGCTTACACCGCCGAATTGGTGCAGCCGGATGTGGCGTTGGTGAACAATGTCGCGCCGGCGCATTTGGAAGGTTTTGGTTCGTTAGACGGCGTGGCACAGGCAAAAGGCGAAATTTATCGCGGTTTGGCGCAAAACGGCTGTGCGGTGATTAATCTCGATTGTCATTATTTGGATCGCTATTGGCAAACGGAAATCGGCGCGCACCGCACTTATTCCTTTTCGGTATCGCAGTCGCAAGCGGATTTTTATGCCGACGATGTTCGCCTGCATACACAGGGTTCAAGCTTTACCTTGGTGACCCCGCAAGGAAAAATAGCGATTAATTTGCCTTATTTAGGCGGGCATAATGTCAGCAATGCGCTGGCGGCAACCGCACTTTCGATGTTGGTCGGAGCGGATTTGGCGCAGGTGAAGTGCGGTCTGGAGCAAAAGCAGGCGGTCAAAGGGCGATTATATCCGATTCAAATCAATCCGAATGTATTATTGTTGGATGATACCTACAACGCCAATGTCGATTCAATGCAATCGGCGGCGGCGGTCTTAAAAAATTATCGCGGATTTCGCATTTTAGTTGTTGGCGATATGGCGGAATTAGGCGAAAATAGTCGACTTTGCCATCGACAAGTGGCGGAGTTTGTGCGGCGGGCGGAATTGGATTTGGTGGTCAGTTTCGGCGTACAAAGCGAGGTGATCAGCCGTTTGTCGCAAGGAAAACACTTCGGCGACAAAGCGGATTTGGTCTTATTTTTACAACGGCAAATCCAACAACAATCAAATGAAAATAACAATATCGTGTTGTTGGCAAAGGGATCACGCAGTATGCAGATGGAAACCGTGATCGATTCATTAAAGGATAAATTATGTTAGTTTGGTTGGCGGATTATTTAGTCCAATATCATTCCATTTTTAATGTGGTGTCATACTTGACCTTCCGTTCGATTATTGCACTGTTGACCGCACTTTTAATTTCTTTATGGATCGGGCCGAAAGTGATCCGCCGTTTGCAAATGTTGCAAATCGGACAAGTGGTGCGCCATGACGGCCCGGAAAGCCATTTCAGCAAACGCGGCACGCCGACCATGGGCGGGGTGATGATCCTGTTTTCAATTGGTATCAGTACGTTATTATGGGCGGATTTGAGCAACGCCTATGTCTGGTGTACGTTATTTGTCCTGTTCGGCTACGGCGCAATCGGCTTTGTCGATGATTACCGTAAGGTGGTGCATAAAAATACCGACGGTTTGATTGCGCGTTGGAAATATTTCTGGCTGTCGGTGGTGGCGTTGGTTGCGGTATTTGCGATGTATGCGATTGGCAAAGACACCAATGCGACCCGGCTGGTCGTGCCGTTTTTTAAAGAGATTATGCCGCAATTGGGTTTATTTTATATTGTGTTGGCGTATTTCGTCATTGTCGGCACCAGTAATGCCGTCAACCTGACCGACGGTTTGGACGGCTTGGCGATTATGCCGACCGTATTTGTTGCCGGCGCTTTTGCTTTTGTGGCGTGGGCGACCGGTAACGTCAATTTCGCCGACTATCTGCATATTCCGTATATTAAATTGAGCGCCGAACTGGTGATTGTCTGCACCGCGATTGTCGGCGCCGGCTTGGGTTTTTTGTGGTTCAATACTTATCCGGCGCAAGTGTTTATGGGCGATGTCGGTTCGTTGGCGCTCGGCGGCGCATTAGGCACGATTGCGGTGTTGGTGCGGCAAGAATTTTTGCTGTTGATCATGGGCGGTGTGTTTGTGATGGAAACCATTTCGGTGATTCTGCAAGTCGGCTCATACAAAATCCGCAAACAACGCATTTTCCGTATGGCGCCGATTCATCACCATTTTGAATTGAAAGGTTGGCCGGAGCCGCGTGTGATTATCCGCTTTTGGATTATCTCGTTAGTCTTGGTATTACTCGGTTTGATTACGCTGAAATTGCGTTAATTTTTTCATTTTTTATTTTCTTTTCTTTTTTGGGGCAAAAGTATAATGAGCAGTCATTCCACCGATTATAGCGGTAAAAAAATCACGATTTTAGGGCTAGGCAAAAGCGGGCTATCCTGTATCGATTTTTTTGCGGATAAACCGGTGGAATTGCGCGTGATCGACACCCGTAACAAACCGCAAGCGTTACCGCACTTTGTCAAACAGAGCCATTTCGGCAGCATTCCGCAAGATTGGTTATTGCAATCGGATCTGATTGTCATCAGTCCGGGTTTGGCATTGGCAACGCCCGAAGTGCAAACGGCAATTGAAGCCGGTGTCGAAGTGGTCGGCGATATTGAACTATTCTGCCGTGCAACCGATAAACCGATTATTGCGATTACCGGTTCAAACGGCAAAAGCACCGTGACTTCATTGGTGAATGCGATGGCGCAAGCTGCCGGGATTAAAGTCGGCATGGGCGGCAATATCGGCATTCCGGCGCTGTCGCTGTTAAAACAAGATTGTGATCTGTATGTACTGGAGCTGTCCAGTTTTCAATTGGAAACCACCCATTCCCTGAAAGCCAAAGCCGCCACGGTGTTGAACGTGACGGAAGATCATATGGATCGCTATGCCGACTTGGAAGCCTATCGCCAAGCGAAATTAGCGATTTATCACCATGCGGAAACGGCGGTGATCAACGATGACGATCCGCTGACTCAGCCGAATCAGCAAAGTGCGGTCAAAATGCAACGTTTCGGTGCGCAGGGCGACTACCATTTAGTCCAACAAGACAACCGCACTTTCCTTGCTTTTCAAAACCAAGCGATTTTAGCCACCGATGAAATGCAACTGGTCGGGCGGCATAATTATATGAATGCCTTGGCGGCGTTGGCGTTATCTGACGCGGCAGGGATTGACCGCACTGCCGCATGCCGGGCATTGCGTGAATTTCAGGGATTGGAACACCGTTTCCAGTTGGTTACGCGCAAAGGCGGTATTAGTTGGATTAATGATTCCAAAGCCACCAATGTCGGCAGTACGCTAGCGGCGTTACAGGGATTGGATGTGGCGGGAACGCTATATTTACTGCTCGGTGGCGACGGCAAAGGGGCGGATTTTTCCGAACTTGCCGTCGCAGTCAACCAACCGCATATTCAGCTCTATTGCTTCGGACGCGACGGGGCGCAACTGGCGCAGCTGTCGGCGCAAAGTCAGTTGTTTGACAGCATGCAAAGTGCGGTTGCCGCCCTCAAACCGCACTTGAAAGCGGGCGATATGGTGTTGTTGTCACCGGCGTGTGCCAGTCTGGATCAATTTGCCAATTTTGAGCAGCGCGGCGATGAATTCGCCCGTTTGGCACTATGCTTGGAGGCAGAATGTCGGGTTTAGATTGGGTAAAAAATGAAAGCGAGCGCTGGTTCAGGATTACCCCGAGCAATCTGCTGTATGACCGCGCCTTATTCTGGCTGTTTCTTTCGTTGATGACCTTGGGCTTTATTGTGATCACCTCCGCCTCGGTTGCCGAAGGCAATCGCTTATATGACGATCCGTTCCATTTTGCTTGGCGTGATTTGGTGTATGTGGTGCTGGCGTGTCTGACAGCCTATGTATTCGTGTTTATCCCGGTTGAAAAATGGCAAAAATGGAGTCCGTATCTGCTGCTTTTTGCGCTACTATTATTGATTTTGGTGCTGGTGCCGGGGATCGGCAGAACCGTTAACGGTGCGCGGCGTTGGATTCCGTTGGTTTTATTCAATTTCCAGCCGGCGGAATTTGTCAAATTTGCATTGATTTGTTACCTGTCGAGCTACTTTGTGCGTCGTTATGACGAAGTGCGCAGCAAGCAGTTGAGCGTGGTCAAACCGACCGTAGTTTTGATCTTGATTTCAGGTTTCTTGCTATTCCAACCGGATTTGGGCAGCAGTGTAGTGCTGGGCTTTATCGTGTTTATGATGTTGTTTATGGTTGGCGCCAAAATTTTTCAATTTATCGCTTTGGCGGTGTTGGGATTTTTTGCGTTATATATCTTGATCTTAACCTCGGAATACCGTTTAAAACGGCTGACCTCTTATACCGATCCGTTTGCTGATCCGTTCGGTTCCGGTTTTCAGTTGAGCAATTCGTTGATTGCTTTTGGACGCGGTGAATTTTGGGGAACCGGCTTGGGCAATTCGATTCAAAAATTGGAATATCTGCCGGAAGCGCATACCGATTTTATTATGGCGATTGTCGGCGAAGAGTTTGGGCTGGTCGGGATTATCGCGGTGATCGTGCTGTTTACGCTGCTTCTGTTCCGCATTCTGAAAATCGGCAAAGAATCCTTGTTGCTGGAACAGCGGTTCGGCGGTTATTTCGCTTTCGGGGTCGTCGCTTGGTTTTTCTTTCAGGGGGCATTTAACCTCGGAATGACCATGGGGCTATTGCCGACCAAAGGTTTCACCTTTCCGTTTGTCAGCTACGGCGGCTCCAGTTTGATGATTAATGCCTTGGTGATCGCAATCCTGTTGCGAATTGATCATGAAAACCGCCTAATGCGCGGTCATGCACATTTGAGGGACGATTAAATGACAGAAACAACGGCAACGACAAAAAAACGCTTATTGGTGATGGCGGGCGGCACCGGCGGTCATGTTTTTCCGGCGATTGCGGTAGCGCAAAAATTACAACAACAAGGCTGGCAAATCTGTTGGCTCGGCACAAAAGATCGCATGGAAGCCACGCTCGTGCCGAAACACGGCATTCCGATTGAGTTTATCCAAATTTCAGGCTTGCGCGGCAAAGGCTTAAAAGCCTTATTGGTCGCACCGTTTGCCATTGCGCGCGCAGTGTGGCAGGCGCGGAAAATTATTAAACGTTACCAACCGCACGCGGTGTTGGGCATGGGCGGCTATGTGTCGGGACCGGGCGGAATCGCCGCCAAATTGTGCGGCGTGCCGATTGTATTGCACGAACAAAATGCGATTGCCGGTTTAACCAATAAATGGTTGGCAAAAATCGCAACCAAGGTGCTGCAAGCTTTTCCTAAGGCGTTTGCCAACGCCGAAGTGGTCGGTAATCCGGTGCGCCAAGCGTTGTTTGAACAGGCGGAACCGAAAGTGCGGTTTGCGCAACGTGTTGCGGGCAGCGCGCTGAAAGTGTTGGTGGTCGGCGGTAGCCAGGGCGCAAGGGTATTGAATTTATTAATGCCGGAAGTGGTGAAGCAAGGCAAACTGCCGTTGGAAATCCGTCATCAGGTCGGACAAGGCAATGTCGACAGCATTCAAGCGCGCTACCCCGACAACGCCAATGCGCAGCTAACGGAATTTATTGATGATATGGCGGCAGCCTATGCGTGGGCGGATCTGATCATCTGCCGCTCCGGTGCCTTGACCGTATCTGAAATTGCGGCGGTCGGTGCGACGGCGATTTTCGTGCCGTTTCAACATAAAGATCAACAGCAATATCTTAACGCCTGTTATCTTGCCGATGTCGGCGCTGCCACGATTGTGCCGCAAAACGAATTAAACGCTGAGCGCATTACCGCACTTTTAACGCAACTGGATCGCGAAAAATTAGCCGCGATGGCTGAAAAAGCCAAAGCGATGGCAAAACCACAGGCGGCTGATCGGGTTGCGGAGGTGGTTATCAGTGTGGCGAAATAAATATTATCATCAAATAAATGGTCGTATCGACGTACTGTATACGTCATAGAAACAAAACAGAGAATAAAAGCATGACAGAACAAGATTTTCAAACCCGATTACGGGATTTCGTACCGGGCATGCGTCGGGTGAAACAAATCCATTTCGTCGGTATCGGCGGTGCGGGCATGGGCGGCATTGCCGAAGTGCTGCTAAATGAAGGTTATATGATCACCGGCTCGGATATTGCCGACGGTGCCGTCACCCAACGCTTGGCAAATTTAGGCGCGAAAATCTTTTTTAAACACGAAGCCGCCAATGTCAAAGAAGCCAGTGTGGTGGTGGTGTCCAGTGCGATTAAAGCCGATAATCCGGAAGTGGTTGCGGCGCGTGAAGCGCGGATTCCGGTGATCCAACGGGCGCAGATGTTGGCGGAGATCATGCGGTTTCGTCACGGCATTGCGATTGCCGGCACCCATGGCAAAACCACAACAACCGCAATGATTGCGATGATCTACGCCCAAGCCGGTTTAGATCCGACTTTTGTCAACGGCGGTTTGGTCAAATCGGCAGGCACCAATGCCCATTTGGGGTTGAGCCGTTATTTAATCGCAGAAGCCGATGAAAGTGACGCCTCGTTCCTGCATTTGCAGCCGATGGTGTCGGTGGTGACGAACATCGAGCCGGATCATATGGAAACCTATCAGGGCAGTTTCGCTAAAATGAAACAAACCTATATTGATTTCCTGCACAATCTGCCGTTTTACGGTTTGGCGGTGATGTGTGCCGACGACAAAGAATTGGAAGAGATTATCCCAAGCGTCGGGCGGCAAGTGATCACTTACGGCTTCGGCCAACACGCGGATTATCGGATTGAAAACTATCGACAAACCGCGTTTCAGGGGTTGTATGAGGTGATTTATCCGTCCGGCAAACGCATTTCGGTGGTGCTGAACGTGCCGGGCAAACACAATGCGCTGAATGCGACTGCCGCGTTGGCGGTGGCGAAAGAAGAAGGGATCGGCGACGAAGCGATTTTGACCGCACTTGCCGATTTCCAAGGGGCGGGGCGACGTTTTGATCAGCTTGGCGTATTTGAGCGTCCGTGCGGCAATGTGATGTTGGTCGACGATTATGGACACCACCCGACCGAAGTCAATGTTACCATTGAGGCCGCACGTTCGGGCTGGCGGGATAAACGCGTGGTGATGGTGTTCCAGCCGCACCGCTATTCACGCACCCGTGATTTGTTCGATGATTTTGTACAGGTGCTGTCAAACGTAGACGTGTTGATTATGTTGGAAGTCTATGCCGCAGGGGAAGAGCCGATTGCCGGTGCGGACAGCCGGGCGTTGTGCCGTTCGATTCGTAATCTGGGGAAAGTCGATCCGATTTTACTCTCCGATACCGAAAAATTACCGCAGATTATGGATCAAGTGTTACAAGACGGCGATTTGGTGTTGGCGCAGGGGGCGGGCAGCGTAAGTAAATTATCCCGCAATTTAGTGGCGTTATGGAATAGTAATCAAAAATAATCAGATAGGCAGATGCATGAAATCATTAAAACAACAAAAAATTGCGGTGTTATATGGCGGAACTTCGGCGGAACGCGAGGTTTCGCTGAATTCGGGAAGTGCGGTTTTGGCGGCGCTGCAAAGCCAAGGCTTTAATGCGCATGGTGTGGACACCAAGGAAGTCGGCTTGGAGCAATTAAAATTACAAGGTTTTGAACGCGCTTTCAATATTTTGCATGGTCGCGGCGGCGAAGACGGCACGGTACAAGGCGTATTGGAGTTTTTAGGTATTCCTTACACGGGCTGCGGCGTCTTATCCTCGTCTTTAACCATGGATAAAATGCGCACCAAAATGTTATGGAAAGGCTTCGGATTGCCGGTTGCCGAGATGGAAGTGGTGACCAAAGCGAATTTTTCAGGGTTCAATGCCGAACAAATTGTGGCGCGTTTGGGCTTGCCTCTGATGGTGAAACCGTCGTTGGAAGGTTCCAGTGTCGGCTTAACCAAGGTGAACCGCTGCGAGGAGTTGCAAAGTGCGGTCGAATATGCGTTTCGGTATGATGAAACCGTGTTGATCGAAGCATGGTTGGCAGGGGATGAATATTCCGTGCCGGTGCTGGATGGGGAAGTGTTGCCGTCAATTCGCATTGTGCCAAAAGGCGAGTTTTATGACTACGACGCCAAATATATTTCCGACGAAACCCAATATTTTTGCCCGTCGGGGTTGAGCGACGCGCGCGAACAGGAATTGAAGCAGCTGGTTAAAGCCGCCTATGACAGCGTCGGTTGCCGCGGCTGGAGCCGAGTTGATGTGATGACCAACGCCGTAGGCGAATTTCATTTGGTGGAGGTCAACACCACGCCGGGCATGACCAGCCACAGCCTGTTTCCGATGGCGGCAAAAATCAAAGGCTACAGTTTTGAGCAGTTGGTTGTGAAGATCTTAGAATTGAGCGTATAGCCATGGCAGTCAAACCCAATCGCACGCAGCAGCGTATTCAACCCCAAACGGCAGAGGAAAGCGGTTTTAAGTTTTTTCTGCCGCTTAAATCGCTAGTTGTGCTATTATGCGTAGGATTTGGTTATTATTGCTACACGCACTGGCAGGATTTTTTGGCGTATCTCGATTCACAGCCGATTAATTCCTTTGCCGTGGTCGGGCAGCCGCAATATACCACCTATAACGATATTCGCGACAGTTTGCTGCAATTTGGCGAGTTAAAAGGTTATTTTTCGCAAGATGTGCAAGAGATTCAGCAACAAATAGAAAAAATGCCGTGGGTGCGCGGCGCTTTGGTGCGTAAGCTGTGGCCGAACAAACTGAGCATTGCGGTGGCGGAATATAGTCCGGTTGCCGTTTGGAATGACAAGCAGTTATTGGCGGCGGACGGGGCGATTTTCAGCTTGCCGGAAGAAAAGAGCGGTAATCTGCAATTGCCGGCGCTGTATGGCAATGATTTTCAAAGCCGCGAGGTGTTATCGGCTTGGTATCAGATTAGTAATGCGCTCAAAACGAAAAATATGCGCTTGCAATCGATGCGGATTGACGGGCGCGGTGCATGGCAGGTCAGTCTGAGCAACGGGATTGAACTCAAACTTGGGCGTGGCGAGTGGAAACAAAAAATCGAGCGTTTCGCAACGATTTATCCGCAAATCGAAGTGCCGGAGCAACAGACGATTGATTACGTGGATTTGCGTTATGCCAGCGGTGCGGCAATCGGTTTTAAGGCTGTTCCGCCAGCCCCCGAAGCTTCGGCGGAAACAAACGAAAATTAATTAATTGGCAACTCAGTAAACAACTAACGTAAACAAATATGGCAAAAATTGTTGAAGCGAAAATCAAAGTAGGTTTGGAAGTCGGAACTTCCAAAGTGGTCGCGGTAGTAGGCGAAGTTCTGCCGGACGGCGTAGTCAATGTGTTGGGGGTCGGCAGCAGCCCGTCCAAGGGGATTGATCGCGGCAGTATCACCGATCTGGATGCGGTGGTCAATTCGATTCAACGCGCGATTGAAGGGGCGGAGTCGATTGCCGATTGCCAAATTGTCAGTGTGTCGTTGGCAATCACCGGCGAACACATTCAGAGCCTGAATGAAAGCGGCGTGGTGCCGATTTCCAGCGGCGAAGTGACGCCGGAGGAAGTGGAAGGCGCAATGAATATCGCCCAATCGGTCAAAATCGGCGAAGGCGTCAGCATTTTGCATGTGATCCCGCAAGAGTTTGCAGTGGATAAACAGCTGAATATCAAAAATCCGCTCGGTTTGCAAGGTGTGCGTTTGCAAGCACAGGCGCACTTAATCGCTTGCCATCAAAATTGGCTGAATAATCTGAAAAAAGCGGTCTTGCGTGCCGGATTAAAAGTCGATGAAGTGGTGTTTTCCGGCTTGGCGTCCAGTTATTCGGTGTTGACCGAAGATGAAAAAGAGTTGGGCGTTTGCTTGATTGATATTGGTGGCGGTACGATTGATATTATTGTTTATACCAATGGTGCGTTGCGCTTCAGCAAAGTGATTCCTTATGCCGGCAATCGGGTCACTGATGATGTGGCGTTTGCTTTCAGCACCTCCAGAATGGATGCGGAAAAAATTAAAGTGGCTTATGGCAGTGCGGTCACGCCGGCACGCAATAATCCGGATAAAAAAATCGAAGTGCCGAGTGTCGGCGGGCGTGCGCCACGTAGTCTGGCAAAAGAGATGTTGTCGGTGGTGACGGCGGCGCGTTATCAGGAATTATTAAGGTTGGTCGAGAAAGAATTGATCAAACTGAAACACGAATTGGATGTGAAACAAATCAAATCCGATCTTATTGCCGGGATTGTATTGACCGGGGGCGGTTCGCAAATCGAAGATATTGCCGACTGCGCCGCCGAGATTTTCGGCCCGCAAGTGCGGGTTGGCACTCCGCTCAATCTGGCGGGATTAACCGATTATGTGAACAAGCCGCAATATGCGACGGTGTTGGGATTGCTACACCATAATTATAATAATGCAGATGAAGTGCGGCAGCGTGATATCTCAAGTGGTTCAATTGGCGTGGTTTCCGGAATTAAAGAAAATATTGCCAAATTTTTTACAATGATAAAAAATCAGTTTTGATAATTCTTGTTTATCGCATAGAATAGAAAATTATTGGTTTGCAAAAATAAAACAAACATAATGGGGAGAATATATGTTTGAGCCTATCGAGTTTGATGACATTACCGATGCCGTCATTAAAGTAGTCGGTGTTGGTGGTGGCGGCGGTAACGCCGTTAATCATATGGTGCAGGAAGAAATGCATGGTGTTGAGTTTTTCTCAATCAATACTGATGCGCAGGCTTTGCGTAAAAGTTTGGTCAAACAGACTGTACAAATCGGTGGCAATACAACCAAAGGTTTGGGCGCAGGGGCGAATCCGAATGTTGGTCGTCAGGCGGCGGAAGACGATAAAGACGCAATCCGTAATATTTTGGAAGGTGCGGATATGGTGTTTATTGCAGCCGGTATGGGCGGTGGTACCGGAACGGGTGCCGCACCGGTGGTGGCGCAAATTGCCAAAGAACTGGGCATTTTAACCGTTGCCGTAGTCACCAAACCGTTCAGCTTTGAAGGTAAAAAACGGATGGCATTGGCGGAAATGGGGATTGGCGAATTGTCCAAATTTGTCGATTCCTTAATTGTAATTCCAAACGAAAAATTATTAAAAGTCTTAGGCAAAAATATCTCCCTGGTTAATGCCTTTGCGACTGCAAATGAAATTTTACGTAATGCGGTACGTGGGATCTCCGATATGATCACTTCGCCGGGGCTGATCAACGTAGACTTTGCCGATGTTAAAACCGTCATGCAAGAAATGGGACATGCAATGATGGGCACCGGAGTGGCTGACGGGGAAGTCGGGGATGGTCGTGCGGATAAAGCGGCGCAAGACGCGGTTGCCAGCCCGTTATTGGAAGATGTCGATCTGTCCGGTGCGCGTGGGGTGTTGGTTAATATCACGGCGGGGATGGACTTGTCGTTAGATGAATTTTCTACCGTTGGTGATACGGTACGTGCTTTCGCCTCAGAAGATGCGACAGTGGTAATCGGCAGTACCTTAATTCCGGAAATGAGTGATCAAATCCGTGTGACTATCGTTGCAACCGGGATCGGCGGTAACAAAGCCGAAACTGAACTAAAAGTGATTACCCCGAAATCCACCGGAATGGGCATGCCGGTATCAAAACCGATTCAATCCGGTTTTGAGGGACAATCGAACTTTAATCCGCAGCCAGAGTCTAACCAAGGGTATGGTAATAGCTACGACAACGGCAAAACGGCGGTTGGCGCAGACGTTGCCAAGCCGAAAGCGTTTGACGAAAAAGACTTATTTGATATTCCGTCTTTCTTGCGCAATCAAGCGGATTAAGGCGAGCGGATTTAATAAAATAGCGTACTGAGAAAGGTACTGAAAATTATGATTAAACAAAGAACATTAAAACAGAGTGTAAAAGTGACCGGAATCGGGCTGCACAGCGGTAAAAAAGTGACGCTGACCATGCGTCCTGCCGAAGTGAATACCGGAGTGATTTATTGCCGTACTGATTTGAATCCGCCGGTGAGCTTTGTGGCAAATGCCGACGCGATTCGCGACACCATGTTGTGTACTTGTTTAGTGAATGATGACGGCGTGCGTGTGTCAACCGTGGAACATATCAATTCTGCTTTGGCGGCACTGGGAATTGATAACATCATTATTGAAGTCGACGCACCTGAAATTCCGATTATGGACGGTAGTGCCGCGCCTTTCATTTATCTGTTATTAGATACAGGGATCGAAGAGCAAGCGGCGGCGAAGAAATTTATCCGCATTAAAAAACCGGTTCGGGTTGAAGACGGTGATAAATGGGCGGAATTCAAGCCATATAACGGTTTTTCACTGGATTTTACCATTGATTTCAAACACCCGGCGATTTCAGGCGATGTCACTAATTATAAACTGGATTTCTCAACCCAAGCGTTTATCCAACAAATCAGCCGTGCGCGTACTTTCGGTTTTATGAAAGATATTGAATATTTGCAAGCGCAAGGCTTGGCGTTAGGCGGCAGCTTGGACAATGCGATTGTGTTGGACGAATACCGCATTCTGAATGAAGACGGTTTGCGTTTCAAAGATGAATTGGTACGCCATAAATTATTGGATGCGGTGGGCGATTTATATATGGCGAACCATAATATTCTTGGTGCGTTTAAAGCCTATAAATCCGGGCACGGCTTGAATAACAAGTTGTTAAGAGCGGTATTAGCCGATCAGGACGCTTGGGAATATGTGACCTTTGAGCGGAAAGAAAATGTGCCGCAAGGGTATTTAGTGCCTGCGCAGATTATGATTTAGTCTGATGATCGTTAGAAAGCCATATTTCAGTGAAATATGGCTTTTTTAATGGCTTCAGCGCAAAATAATAGTGCAAAGTGCGGTTTAAACTGCGCTACAATAAATAAAAGTTAACAGACCTCAAGGATAAAATAATGCAACACATCGGTTTAAACAAAATTTATTCAGGAAAAGTGCGTGATCTGTACGAAATTGATGCAGACAGAATGCTGATGGTCGCAACCGACCGTTTGTCGGCATTTGATGTGATTTTAGACGATCCGATTCCGGGCAAGGGCGAGATCCTAACCCAAATTTCTAATTTTTGGTTTAAACAGTTGGCAGATATTATGCCGAATCACTTCACCGGCGATACGGTCTATGATGTGTTGCCGAAAGAAGAAGCGGATCAGATCAAAGACCGTGCGGTGGTGTGCAAACGTCTGACGCCGATCAAGATCGAATCGATTGTGCGCGGTTATCTGACCGGCAGCGGTTTGAAAGATTACCGTGCAACCGGTACGATTTGCGGTTTGCAGCTGCCGGCCGGTTTACAAGAAGCCAGTAAACTGCCTGAACCGATTTTCACCCCGTCAAGCAAAGCGGAAGTGGGCGATCATGATGTCAATATCAGCTATGAAGCATGTGAACGGTTGATTGGCAAGGAACTGGCGGCGGAAGTCAAGCAAAAAGCGATTGCGCTGTACACGGCTGCTGCCGAATATGCGTTGAGCAAAGGGATTATTATCTGTGATACCAAATTTGAATTCGGCTTGGATAAAGACGGCGTATTGACCCTGATGGACGAAGTGCTGACCCCGGATTCCAGCCGTTTTTGGGCAATTGAAAACTATCGGGAAGGCACCAATCCGCCGTCATTTGACAAGCAGTTTATCCGCGATTGGTTGGAACAAACAGGCTGGAACAAACAAGCGCCTGCGCCGAAAGTGCCGGCTGAGGTCATTCAAAAAACGGTTGATAAATACCGTGAAGCATTGGATTTGTTGACGAAATAATATAATTTAAACTCCAGTAATCATTAATTGATTTCCTAAAAATAGTTAATGAGACAATGTCGGGGCGGATTATATATCCGCCCGCCCCATGCTCTGTATTTTCTATTATTGGTTTATCATTGATACCGCACTTCGTAAGCGGGCGGATATATAATCCGCCCCTACTTTTATTTATCAAATAGATATGTAGCAAATATAAACCACACTATGAAAAACGTAAAAATCTATCTGCAAAATTACATCGACTGGATTATCCGTATCGGCAAGCTTAAGTTCTCTTTGTTGGGGTTGCTGATTTTAGCGGTTTATGCCTTGCTGATTCAGGCGGGCAGTACCTTACTGTTTACCGGAACCTTGGATTGGGGCGATATTTTGCGTTCGGTCATTTTCGGTTTGTGTTCCGCGCCGTTTGTGATTTATTTCTTTTTGGTGATCGTGGAAAAATTGGAACTGGCGCGGCAGGGAGCGGAGAAAACGTTGCAGCAACTGAAAACCTTGCGCATGCAGGATTATCAACTGAACCAAGAGCTCAATAAGAAAAATTTGCTGTTAAGCCGTGAAATAGATGAACGTAGCAAAGCGGAACAAGAATTGACTTCCGCATTGTTACATTTGGAACAGGAGATCAAAGAGCGGAGCCGCATTCAGTTGGAATTAGAGCAAAGTGCGCAGCTGTTGCGTTCTTTCTTTGATGCCTCGCCGGATTTGGTATTCTACCGCGGCGAAGATCATCGCTTTCTGGGGGCGAATAAGGCGATGGAAAAGCTGACCGGAAAAAAAAGCGAGGAATTAAAGCAATTAACACCGTTCGAATTATATAGCGAGCGGGCGGCGAAAAAAGCTATCGAAAGTGATAGGCAGGTCAGTCGGGCAAATCAAGGAATGCGCTATGAGCAATGGCTATATTATCCTGACGGGCAAGCGGCGTGCTTTGAAATTTTAAAAGTGCCGTATTACGATAAAGTCAGTAAACAGCACATGATTATCGGCTTTGGGCGCGATATTACCGAACGGACGACTTACCGTGAAACGATTGAGAAAAACAGTCGCGATAAAACGAATCTGATGACCACAATCAGCCATGAATTGAAAACGCCGCTCAATGGCATTATCGGTTTAAGCCGTATTTTACTGGACGGAGATTTAACCGAGCAGCAGCGCAATTATTTGCAAACCATTAAGGTCAGTGCGGTTTCGTTGGGACATATTTTCAATGACTTGGTCGATTTGGAAAAAATTGAGACTCACCGTATCGAACTGTTTGAAAAAGAATGTGATTTTAATCATTTACTCAATGATATCAATAATATTGCCTCAGTTATGGCGGCGCAAAAAAATTTGAAGTTTGAAATGCGGTTAGCAGACAATCTGCCGGAATGGATTCGAGTCGATCCGATCCGCCTCAACCAGATGTTATGGAATTTAATCAGCAATGCGGTCAAATTTACCAAACAGGGTTGGGTGCGGCTGTCGGTTGCCCGAACCGGGGAAGATGAGTTGTGCTTTAAAATCAGCGACAGCGGCATTGGCATTCCGCAAGCTGAACAGAGTAAAATTTTCACCATGTATTACCAAGTCAAATCGCAGGATAATATGCGCGCGTTGGGGAGTGGAATCGGGTTGGCGGTTTCCAAACAAATTGCTTCGTTAATGTCCGGCGATTTAACCGTGGAAAGTGAAGAAAATGTCGGCACGACCTTTACCTTGAGCGTCAAAGCCGCGCAGATTGAACGTTTTACCGCACTTGAGAAACAGCACGTTACGCAAGCATTAAATATTCTATTGGTGGAAGACATTGAGGTGAATATTATCGTCGCCAAATCGGTACTGGAAAAGTTGGGCTATCACGTTGATGTTGCCATGAGCGGCGGCGAAGCGTTGCAGAAATTCCAACAAAATGACTACGATTTGCTTTTGCTGGACATTCAATTGCCGGATATGTCGGGCTTTGATATTGCGATGACCCTCCGCCATCAATATCAGAACGATGAAATTGAGTATTTGCCGCCGTTGGTCGCGCTCACTGCAAATGTGATGAATAATAAAAATGAATATGTACAACAAGGCATGGATGATGTGTTGTCCAAGCCGTTATCGCAGGAAGCCTTGAATTCCACGCTGAAACGCCTGTTTGGTGACGAAGATTTGCCTGTGCAGCCACAGGCGGCAGTCAATGAACCGGATAAACAAAGTGCGATGCAGTTTGATTATCCGTTATTGAGCGAGCTAATCGAGTTGCTTGGGAAAGAGAAAGTGCTGGCAAGTATCGACTTGTTTGCCGAGTTAATGCCGAATTATATTACGGACTTAAATGCACAATATAAAGCTTATCAAACCGACCCGTCACTGAAGCGGGCGGTGGCGGAAGAGGCGCATAAAATCAAAGGGGCTGCCGCTTCGATCGGATTGAATGCGATCCGCGATATTGCGGAAGCGGCACAACACGACGAAGCCGAAAATTGGCAAGAAAATATTGCCCGTTGGGTGGCGATGTTACAGGAATGGCAGCCGGCACTGACCGCACTTAAGCAGTATATAACGCATAAAGTATAAAGTGCGGTTAGATACTAAAAAACCGTTCCCAATGAATCGGGAACGGTTTTTGTCACTTGGCTGCTAATGCTTTTTTACAGGAAAATACCGGCAAAGATGAAACCGAAGATCAAGCTGAAGATCATGCTCAATAAGCCCGGAACCATAAAGCTGTGATTGAAAATAAATTTGCCGATACGGGTGGTGCCGGTGGTATCGAAGTCGATTGAGGCGATAATCGGACCGTAGTTCGGAATAAAGAAATAACCGTTGACGGCGACGAAGGTGGCGATAATCACCGATGCCGGCAAACCTAGGGCAATTCCCAACGGCACCAATACGGCCACGGTTGCGCCTTGGCTGTTGACCATCACCGATAAGGCAAACAGGGCAAACGCGAACGTCCAAGGGGCAAATTCGACCAGACCTGAAACCATCTCTTTCACTTCGGTGATATGTGCGCCCATTAAGGTGTCACCCAACCAGGCAATACCGAAGATTGCCACGATGGCACGCATACCGGCATGGAACACCGAGCCTTGTGTGATTTCGGTGCCGTCCGGTTTACAGATCAGGATAATTAACGCCGCTATGGTCAGCATGATAATTTCAATGGTATGCGCCATGCCCATCGCTTTGCCGTCAAAGTGCGGTCGTAATTCAGGCAGCGCGCCCATCACAACCACTAACAGTGCACCGAACAAGAACAGTCCCACCGAATATTTTGCGGTAGTGCTGATTTCCATATTTTCCACATCCAACTTCACGGAATTTTCTTGCGTATATTTTGGATCTTGCAGTAAGCGCTGGTAATGCGGATCATCTTTCAGTTCTTTCCCCATTTTGTTGACAAACAAACAGGCGAGGAAGATACCCAGAACGGTGGACGGAATCGTGACACTCAACACATTCGCTAAGGTGATACCTTGCGGTTCAAGGAAGGCGACCACGGCAACGACTGCCGCAGCAATCGGACTGGCGACAATCGCAAATTGTGAGGCGATCACTGCCATGGAAAGCGGACGGGAAGGACGGATTCCGTTATAGCGGCTCACTTCGGCGATAACCGGCAGCACCGAATAGGCAACATGCCCGGTTCCGGCAAATACGGTAAAGGTCCACGTCACCGCCGGGGCGATAAAGGTAATGTATTTCGGATTTTTGCGTAAAATGCGGGTGGCAATTTGAATCATATAATTCAAACCGCCGGCTGCTTGCATTGCCGCCGCCGCGGAAACAACCGCCATAATCATCAACATGACGTCGATTGGCGGACTGGTTGGTTGTAAATTGAAGCCGAACGCCAAAATGGCCAGGCCGACTCCCCCCATGACTCCTAAGCCGATACCGCCAAGTCTGGCACCAATTAGGATACACAGCAATACGATGGCAAATTGAAAGAGAAACATGAATTGCTCCATTATTTTAATAAGAAAATATTTAATGATAAAAAGCGTTTCGCCAATTTGAACGAGAACACTTCTGGACACTGGATTCAGGTGAGTACGGAACAGTGCTTCTGAATCGTGGCGCCATTTTATCAGTTATTAAAGAAAAAGAGAGGGGGAAGTGTCACAAAACCGCACTTTATGTGCAAAAGTATGATTTTTTGTACAATAATCAACAAATTGGTTTGGCGAATGTGGGCGGATTCGAACCGCCGGCCTATCCCTTAGGAGTTGAGCGACTAGATGTTTTATTATGTTTTATCGTGTTTAGTTCTGTTTGATATTACTGGCGGTTAGCCCGAAAAGATGTTTAATATTGTTTAGTCGTGTTTTATAATGTTTCGTCATAACTAGTAGTGAACTAGTAGTGTCAAGGTGGGAAGAATGGCTAATCAATCTTTTATTTTTACAGACTCAAAAATCCGTAGTTTAAAGCCTGGGGATAAGCAATATCATGTATGGCACGCTGACGGACTCAAGGGGCGAGGAAGCCTTGGGGTGCGAGTCAATAAAAGCGGGCAGAAAGTTTTTGTTTACCGCTACTTTGTGCGTGGTAAAGCCAAAATAGTATCACTTGGAGCATACCCTAGCATCTCACTGTTCGAAGCCAATCAACTAAAGATTGATGCCGCAAAAAAATATATCGACGGGCTATCTGTAGATGATGATAGTCAGTTTGCACAGATAATGCAAAACAAAACAAAAAAAGAGCTTGGCACGGTGTCAGATTTATTTGATGGCTATGTGCAGGATTTGCGCGCCAGAAAGCGGCGAACGGCTGACGATGTGAAAGCTAAATTCAAGTATTTGACCGATAATAGTGGTCTGTACGGATTAAGCGGAGATGTGCTTGCCCAAGATGTTACGCATGAGCATATAAAAATATTGCTATCAAAATATGTAAAGAGAGGGGCAAAAACAGAAGGGAATAAAGTTCGGTCGCTTCTCCATGCGGCATTTAACTGGGGCTTGAGATCGGATAATGATCCTGCTTTTATTGATGTTAAGCGGCTGAGATTTGAGCTTAAGTCTAATCCTGTTACTATCGTTCCGCAGCAGAGAGGGGCGAGCCGAGCGCTAGATCGGTATTTGAGCTGGAAAGAGTTGTTTGTGTTGATAAATGAAACGCAAAAGCCTGCGAAAGAGCTGAGAATGTCATACACACTATCAAGATTGATTGCGCTGTGTATTTTTAGCTGCGGTCAAAGACCCATTGAGCTTTTGCGCTTAAAGCGCAGCAATATTGACTTTGATCGACGCATTATTGATATGACGCCGGAGATGACCAAAACAGAAAAACATCACGTGTTTTATTTATGCGATTCCGCACTAAAAATCATAACAGAATTAGTTGAGCGCACTGAGGCTGACGACTATCTATTTAGCAGCAAAACGGAAGAACACTATTCAACACAAGCTGCCGGAAAAGCATTAGCTAGATATATTAAACGTAGCGGGTTTGCTCATTTTACGCTAAGAGATATAAGACGGACGTTTAAAACATTGGCTGCCGAGCTTAAGGTGTCGTCAGAATTAAGAGATCGAGTGCAATGCCACGCTATAAAAGGAGTATCTGATAAACATTACGACCGCTATATGTATTTGACCGAAAAAAAAGAAGTGACAGAGCTTTGGGAGCGGTCATTGCTTGCACTGACTGCGTAATACGCTGTCATCTTTCCATTGCTGGATTTGATCATCAGTCCAGCCTAATTTCAAACCATCAATAGTGTAACAAGGTTTTGGGAATCTGCCAGTATTGACCCATTTCCATAACGTTGCCCGGCTGCGATCGATTAATTTGCATATCTCTTTATCTTTTTTGTAAATTGGGTTTAATTGTTCCATGCTTTCCTCGTAATCTCCCGCTGTCAAAATACGCCTTAAACGGCATCTCATTCACAAACCGCCGAGCAGATACAATCACTGCATCAGCAGGTCTTTCGGATTTAGTCAGCGCCGTAAAACTGCGCCGAAGTTGTTTAGCTTTAAAATGATCACGGTACTTCTTCGCCAGTTGTTTGACACGCTTATCACGGTTTGGCGATAAATGTGCGCATAGTGCAAGCGTGGTGAAGTAGCCGAGAAATTTGTTTGTTTCGTAAGTGATTTGATCGTTATTCATATTTCACCGGTATAAAAAAGCCCTGCGAACAGGGCGGTGTTTGAAAATGTCTAAAAATTACTAAAAATGTCTAGCATTATTTTTAGATATTTAATGTTTTGGCGGTTCTGGTAACCGCATCCAGTGTGTTACTTCATACATATTTCCGCCATTATCAAACCAATTTCCAACATGGCTAATAGATGCGACATGAATACCAAGTTGATCGCTCTGTACTACGCGTCCAATAACAAGATATTCATCAGACAATGGCACCTCATCACTAATTTCCGGCAATCGCTCACTACACTTAATCCAGCCGTTATTTTGCGGATATTCGACTAGTTTTGGCGGCTCGATAATTTGCTCATGACATTCTCCATACTCTTTTAGCTCCTCTCGCTCCTCATCGGTTACACCTCGCTTTAACATTTCGAATTTGCCGACTACGACACCAAAGCAAGAATCGTTAATTCGACCATCGTCATCATCAAAGACAGTGGTTTCGTTTGCTAAATTATACTGAGCATCTGCTATGTCATGCGCGTTACCTCTAGCTTCATCAAGTGAGTTGTGAAATCTGATTTCTTGTTCAACTCCATCGTAACTAAAATATTGCTTATTCACACATCACCTCCTGCATTGCATTGTCTATCAATTTTCGGCACGTTGTTCCAAATACAAAATTACAAGATAATTGTATTTCGTCATCTGATTCAGCTGCACTTGATGAAGTGCCAATCCAAACACTACGATTTTCTGATGAGCTAATTTCAATAAAAGAACTTTCGATAAAATCGAATCTTTGTTTATCTTTAAGCAAACCGTCATATTCTTTTTTCGATATTGTTACCGTGTTTTTGTTCATCAATATATATCCCCGCTAAATAAAATTTTCGAATCCTCACCGCCGGTCTTTTTCAATATTTGACCTGCGGCACTGGCTATATCAAAGGCTTCTTTTCGCTCCACATATCGCCCCGTGTTTGTTAGAAATCCTTGAGATTCTACACGCAAGTAATACCCACGCTCGCTGCAAACATCGCCCTTGAGGCAAACAGGAATGCCAGTAAATGCAATAAACTTATGAGCGAAGTTATCCCAGTGTCTAATTGATGGCGCGATAATTTCTCCGCACTCAATTTTTCCCTCCCAAATCCTCATTTTCATTGCTGCGCAAACGATTCTTTCGTTATTTTGCCCCATGCCGCCCCCTTGTCTTTCTTCGGCGATTCTGCTTTCTGGTATGACTATTCTTCAACTTGGAAATTTCATCATCTTTTTGCTTTATAATCTGTCTTTGATGTTCGGCTTGCGTGCGGTAAAATTCGGCTTCCGACAAAGCTAGTGCTAAATCATTTTTCAATTCATGATTTTCGTCGTTCATATCACTAGCCGCTGCCGATAAAGCGAGATTATCCGCAACAAGAAAATGATATTTTTCTCGATAATGTTTTAGTGTTTTTAAATATTTAAATAAATTCATCTTCGACCTCATTCGCTTCAAATTCACTTGCCAATAAATCGAATAATTCCGATATTTCAGCTGTCATCAATACAAAATCCGCATCAAAACGTTGTGCGAAATCCTCTTTTACAATGTCATCATTTTTCTTACGGATAAAATCGGCAAATTTGATACGTTTAATTGTGCTGTCGTCATGCAAGATAAACGACAAGCGGTCTTCACGCTCCAGTGCCAGCTTAGTGATTTGCTTATCCGCGGTGGCGATACAGTGCAGCACCTCTTCACTATCCAAGTCCTGATGCTTGCAGCGGATTACTGATTCATCTTTGATCGAGGTGAGTTCAGCTTCTTCTAGCACGGTCAACCATTCTGGTGCATTATTATTGGCTACCCAATCGGTCATCACCTCGCTAAGCGTGTTGGCAAAGACAAACGGCACAACGGGCAACGATCCGAGTGATTTACGCAGCAATCCTAATGCTTCTTCCGCACGTTTATCTGATGTCGCATCAACGTAGATGCGGTCTTTGTCGGTATCAATCAAAAGTGCGGTATCGGCAACCTTGCTAAATGCGCGCGGCAACAATTCATTCAGCACATCGTCTTTTAGTGCTAGTTTTTCACCCTTGCTAAGTTTTCTGTTTTCCCGCTCTTCAAGTTTTTTGATCCGTTCATCGAGGTGTTTTTTGATGACGTGCGGGGGGATTATTTTTTCTTCTTTGCGCGCCACAAGTAGGATAAAACCACTCGCTGAGTGATGCAGTAGCTCGCTGTCATGTAACGGGCTAGCCCAGCCGAACTTGCTATATTCGTAGCTTCCGCATGGTGCGTAAGCGTTGTCTAATAGTTGATTTTGTAAGTCGCTCCAATCAAGCGATTTAGAGATAGAGTAGGGCATAATATTTTTGAACCACATTTTACACCTCGTCATATTTAGTGCCGCAAAACGGGCAAAAATTATTGTTAATTTCTACTTTTCTTTTGATCTCACGCACGTTGCCGCTCTTTGACACCTTGCGCTCAATATAATTAACCTCTGTTGTTGTTCTTGCGGGAAGCATGGTGAAATTTTTTGTCGGAATTATCGTGCGTATGCGCAGATTAACGACATCAATTCCTTTTTTAGAGAGATGCTCTTTTAGCCCTTCTTGATTTTTTGTAATACATTCACAGCTCATAATTAATCCTTAATTTTGGGTACAAAAAACCGCACTTTGTGGGTGCGGTTGTGTAGGTTATTTGTTGAGATAATCAGCTATCCGTAAGCCGATCCATTGCATAACAGGTACAGCCATTGAATTGCCGATCGCTTTATAGCGCGGTGAATCAGGGCATTCATCGGCTGATTTATTACGGTAGGGGATTTTTGTCCAGTCATCGGGGAAGCCTTGCAAGCGCTCGCACTCTATCGGTGTCAATTTGCGTACTGATGCAAATGTTGATACCGCGTGAACATCAGTGCTTGTCAGTGTGTACATCACGCCACTATCATCAGCACCAACACCATTTCCGCCGGCGTTATCCGCACGATTGATGATATTGCCCGCAATGGAGATTGGTATATTATTACCACCAGTCCCCATTGCGGACGATAATCCATCATGGCACTCTCTGATGACGTCAGACCGATGTGCAATATCAAACAATACATTTTCTTGACCATTGTTTCTGCCGAGACAATGAGCTTTGTTTGATACACACGGGTCTTGAGTACCGTGAACGACAAGCGTTTCCGAACCACCATCAAGCGATCCGCCACTCGCTCTTAATGTTCCGCCCTTATCGGATTGTTTGTATTGAGCAAAGCCGCCCGAAGCGTAGGCGGTAACACTTTGCCTCTCAATTCCGCTCTGCGCAATATCCCTTGGCACGCTTTGGCGCTCAAAAAGTATTTCACAGGTGCTTCTTTTTGCAGCACTTGCCACAACGAACACTCTTTTACGTCGTTGTGGCACTCCGAAAAATTGAGCGTCGAGGGTGCGCCAGACGACCGTCCTCTGCGCATGGATATAACCAGCAGTTCCCCATCGCTTGTCGTCTGGCGGTAGTAATGGCTCTCCGCCATTAGCCAATCCAGCCAAAAAATATCCGAAAGCGTTGTCCTTGGTGGATAAAACACCGGGAACATTTTCCCACAGGATAATAACGGGTTGTTTTCCGTCTGCGTGTCTGATGTGATCAATTGCATTTGCAATCTCCAAAAATGATAGTGTTAGCAACCCCCGCTCATCATCAAGCGATTGCCTAAGCCCTGCGTAAGAGTATGGTTGACATGGCGTGCCGCCGACAAGAATATCGGGCGCAGGGATTTCTCGGTTTAAAATTTTGTCGGCAAGTGCGGTCATGTCGCCTAAATTTGGCACGGCAGGAAAATGATGAGCCAATACCGCACAGGGAAATGGCTCAATTTCAGAAAACCAAAGCGGTTCAGCGAACGAATGCCACGCACAACTTGCCGCCTCAATGCCTGAACAGACTGAGCCGTAAGTGAATTTTTTCATATGATTTATAAGGGTAGTGTTATGCCGCAGCTAATTGAACTGCGTAGTTGAAACCCTGTAGATTGGTATCATTTTGAGGGTATGCCGCACGCCAACACTCGCCAAACGCTTGCAGTAACATCACTTCGGCTGTTTTTGGCGTTAGCATTGGCACGGTTACGCCATCAACTGATCGAATGCCTCTGAGCTGTTCCCAATCGCTGTCGTCCGTCAAAAGTGCTTCACGCTCCATTTTCAGGGCCACTAAATCCACGTGCTTGATTTCCGCTAACTCCGCTTTTGTTAGTTTTGACAAGCAATATCTATTCTCGATCAGCGTTTCAAATTGCGCTTCCAGCCGCCTAAAATTGGGGAGTAATTTTTTAAGCGGCGTCGGCACATCTTTAACATACGCCTCGTGAAAATCGTGCATAAGAACACGCAATTGCAAATACGGCGAATAGCCACGCTTGCGAGCTATATCGAGGCAAAGTAGCGAATGCGCAGCCACTGAATAAGCTACTGAACTTTGACCGCAAAAGCGGTTTTCTAGGCTCAAATGGTGTGCAATGTCAGTAATGCATATCGAGTCAGCGCTTGGGTTGGAGTAGTCAATGTGTTTGCCGCTGTAAGTCTTAATCCATGTCATTACCAGCCTCATCGATCAAGGTTAATTCTTCCCACTTACAGATATAACCGCCATGCCGCATGATTACTCCACGTTCTTCGTTTTGGCGATTTTTTTCGGCTTGATCATCGGTTAATACTGCAACCTTACCAAGCGGTAAATGCTCATTTTTTTTATCTTCGACAATTACGCCTTCGTATTCACGATATTTAACTCGCGCACCAACGGAAAACGGTAGGGTATAGCCGTTTTCTTCGATCCATTGCTTGCTTAGTTTGTCTGTATGCTTTCTGGCGGCCCAATACAAATCTTTTTCAGCAAATTCGGTGGCTGTGGTGAATGTCCAGTTATGGTATTTGATAAGGCGTTCTGCCGTGTCATCATTATCTTTCCAGTAACACCATGATTCATTAATATTTTCATAATAAGATATATGCTTTACGTCAATATCTTCACCGTCATGGTATTCTTTTTTTTCTTCCTGAATTTCATCGGCATAATTTTCAGCCACCCATTCAGCTAAGAACGCTTCTTTCAACGCCTCATCACTGAGTGATGGGCGTAGCACTGCTGGTATCCATTTTTTTCATTTTTATCTCCTTGCACCTTTCATCGCATTTAGCCAAGCCTTTGCGTCTGATTCAGATGCATATAGGCGACCGCAGCTGAGGTAACGTGTTTGTACTTTGTGTGCGAGGTAAATTACTCGAACAACTCTGTCGTCCTGTATAATCCAATACTCGTCACCTACATTGACTTTCTTAACTGGGGCTGGTAACTCTAGTAAAGTTACTTTCGGTTGAGGTTCGATCCATGTGCCGACAATGTTGCGACCTTCATCATAACCGCGGTTATCGCAACAACCTTTATTATCCCATGATTGATAATATCGGTGCCCCATGTCTGACTCGACATACCCGATTAACGGGGTGTTAATGTGTTGGATCTGATAAGATGCTGTGTTTAAAAGCACAACCGCCTTTAAACCGCTGCGAGTTCTATATGGCTTATTTACTTCAATCTTCATCTTTTACCCCTTTGCTTGCATGATTGCTTTAACAAACGCTTCCGCATCTTCTCTCGTCGCAAAGAATAGACCTTTATCAACATTCAATCCTGATGTGTCATACCATTTTATATATTTGATAATATCTTGCTCTTCTTTGTGCGGAATTTGTACCGAATAAAATGTGCCTAGTTCCACAGCTTCGTCATGAGTGAGCGGTTTCGGAAACGTAACCGTGACGTTTGCTCTCGGCTCTTGCCACATTCCGACTATGTCGTAATTAAATTTTCCGCTATTAAAACAGCGCCCATAGACCGTCCACGATAACGCCATAAAGCCATAGCAATCTGAGATGACGACGCCTTGTAAGGCTTTTTCGCTTTCAGGATCGATATTCGGCGCTAGCTTGCGCATATCCGCTAAGACGTAGGCTTTTTCACCGTTACACAGCACGACTGGCGCTCCTGCTAGGGCTTTTTCTAAATCAAATTGTTTCATTTTGTTTCTCCAATAAAAAAGCCAGTTTTTTACCGGCTTCGTGTTGTACTTTTTTACACATATCAACATCAAACATGCCGATATGCGTTTCTGATTTTGGTATTCCTAGGGTTTCCGATAGCCACGCGTAAGCTTCCACGCGCTTCATAAATCCTTTACGCCAAATTGGGTCGAATGCAGAATGGGCTTTTTTCTTTTCTGTGCGCAATTGTTCGTCCGCCAACCGACCTAACGGCTTATCGGTATTAGGGTGACAGCCCACGTAGGCATTACACGGCTCGCACAAGTAAAAGGTTTTGCCGTATAGGTCTTTTCGGTGTGGATACACTTTCTTGCCCGTGACTTTGGCGGAAAATTTACCGCAATAGGGGCAAAGTGGGGTGAGTTGGATAGATTTTTTCATTGCTCACCCTAAAACGGAATATCATCATCAAAATCTGGTTCTTGCTGCTGCGCTGGTGTTGATGTCGGTTTGCTTTGTTGTTGCTCGCCCTGCTGACGATCGCCACGCGAATCTAACATTTGCAGGTTGTCGCCTTGAATTTCGGTGGTGTAGCGATCTTGCCCGTTTTGATCTTGCCATTTACGGGTTTTCAAACGCCCTTCGACATACACTTTGCTGCCTTTGTGCAGGTATTCACCGGCAATTTCAGCTAAACGGCGATACAGCACGATGCGATGCCATTCGGTGACCTCTCGCTTTTCGCCCGATTGCTTATCCGTCCAGCTTTCGCTAGTGGCTACGCTGAAACTGGCAACTTGTTCACCGTTCGGCATTGTGCGGGCTTCTGGGTCGTTGCCCAAATTCCCCACGATGATGACTTTATTTACGCCTGCCATTGATATTCTCCTTATGTATTAGCTAATTGATTTAACCGCAATTCATACGCTTGCACGGCATCACTATAGGTTTGGTGTTCATTTTCTTTAATGTGCGGTTCAGCCTTTGCCCATAACTCATTTAAATCTTCAATCGTGGTTTTTCCAGCAGCCAACATGATAAATTTGTCAGTAGCAGTTCCGTTAGAATTTGTAGAATTGGAAGCCTGCTGGGTCGAGTGCTGCGAGGATTCTTGCTGTTCTGGTTGCTTTGGGGTTTCAGGGATTTCCACACCTGATTCAAGCCATTCAACGATCTTTTGCCCCGTTTCTTTGCTCAATTTTTCAGGCGTGGAAATATCAAAAATCCCTGTTCGATCCTTGCTTGGCGTGGCGATATGCCCATCGTGGATAATATCCAACACGGTTGTAAATTCATATTCGATACCATCACGCTGTTCTGTTTTCATGCCTAGCTTCTGCACTTGCTTACGCCCATTCACTTCAACTTGTGCAGTTTCCGTTTTACTGCGTGCTGTGACGATAATATGTGCCGGCGCAGCAAGTAAGTCATCAATAAACGCCCTGTGGCGTGGGGTGACTTCATTCCATGCGCTCCATGTATTACCTCGATATTTTGCCTTTGCTATGTTTTCGAGTATTTCAAGACAACCGCCAACGCCAGACCATTCGTGCGTGATTGAGTCAATAATTACCACCTCATAGCCTGCCTCTACTGCGAGTTTTAAGGCTTGGCGATAGCGTTCAGGCGAGTGTGGCGGCTCAAGCTCTAAAACATCAAAATCAATTAGATTAGAGTAAAGCGAGGCACTGCCTTTCTCGGTGTCGATAACGGCAATTTTTTTACTAATGCCGCTTGCAAGCAATAAAGCACCGTAGGTTTTCCCCGCACCACTAGGACCGGTTAAAGCCAAGCGGAGTTTTGACTTTTTACGTTCTGCCTTTTGGAATTTCATATATCCCCCTATTTAATCGTTAAGACTTCACTATCAACCAGTTTTGCACCTAATATATCCGCACCGTTTTTCAATGCGGCTTTAATGGCGGCATTATTTGGCTTGACGGAATGCACGATCAGTTCTTCATCGTAGCAATTTGCTAGAAATTCGGCTTCGTCCAGCTGTAGCTTGTTTCCGCTTGCAATACGGTAACTCACACTAAATAAACCGCACTTCAGCTTGCTCTTGTCGATAGCCTGCATATTGGCTCTAAGCCGATCTTTAATGCGATCAATATTATTCTGCCGTGCCTTTTTCATTGCTTGCAGACGCTTGATTTCAGCGTCTATCGGCTCGATTTCGGCTTCAATGTTTTTCATGATGAAAATGGTTTGTTCAACCTTAGTTTCAAAATCATCTTGAATGCTGTCGAGTGCCGATAGTACATCTTGATTTTCTGCCAATTCTGGATCGTCCAAGAGGGCGGCTATATTTTGGTATTGCCCGGTGATTTGGTAGAGTTTCATTGCATTGTCCTTGCTGTTGCGATTTCATCTTTTGCGAATTGTTCAGAGTGGATAGCGTCTATCATTTCGATCAGTTCGCTGTAGCCAACATCTGCCAATAGACGTTTGATATTTTCATTATGGAGTTTATAGCGCAGTTTTTTTGATGCCTGCTCCTGCGCTAGTAGCTCGTTTATGGCTCGATCTAGGTTATCCATAAATCCCCCTAATACGGTATTTCCGAATAAAATTCATCGGTTGCGATGTTGAGTAATGTAGCATTGATAAAATCGCGGATTTTTGGATCGGTGGTGTGTCTTAACAAATCGCAGATTTCATCTGAGATGCAGACATATTCGAACACGTCTGCACGTAGCTTTTCCGCTTCGTCGGTGTCCTCATGTTGCAGTTGATCGGTTAGTTTTTTCGCCATGCGTTCAATCTCGGCATCTTCATCGGCTTGCTTGTCAATTTCCGCCTGATAGCGGTTTAAGCTATTTGTGATAATACATTGCATACTAAATCCCTCGCAGTGTTATGCCGGATAATCTTGCCCTATCCGGCGTGTCTGAATCGCTCCCGGTCGTTCTCAATTCGCGGTACGGTATCGGGAGCGGTATTTTAGTGCCATATATTTTGTTGTAGCGGGACACGGCATTTCTCAGCGCAATATTGGCGCAATGCTTGTTGCGCATAGTTTCGGTGTGGACTTTCTTGACCCAAGAATCACCGACAAATGCAGCAATTTCGCCATAAAATCCGCCGTTACACTCAATAACGGTAGCTTCGTATCTAATTTCTTTCACGCTTTGTCTCGGCTTGCATTGAGTTAATGATTAAGCGGATTTCGCTTTCTTGCGCTGCGGTTAAATTCGGTTGATATTCGCCATTTTCGGCAATCCAAATGCGATCGCCTTCTGCCTTTTCTGCTGCGGTTGGTGTGTAAACCGCTAAATCGGCAGTGTGGTTGTAATAATCGGTATCGGGTACAAGTGCGGTTGTCGCTGTTACCGGGTGGCAGCCAAAGCCTAAAATAGTGGCAAGCCCAATGATAAACAGCACGCCATAAAGATTGATTTTCGGAAACATAATTCAGCCCCTATTCATAAAAAAGCCCTCATAAAGAGGGCGAACAACTCAACATAAAGGAAATGTCATGGTGCCGATTTTGACCACATCGGCTAAGTGGTGTAACCATCTCAAAGCATTCTTGACACTTTTGCCCGAAACACTTTGAGATAGCCGCCTTTCTTTATCCTTGCAAGGCTCAAGTCCCTTATTGTTCCCCAACAGATAAGGATTTATAATGAAATCCCCCAACAGAAAATAAGGAATTTGTTATGAGTAAAATGGATCGTAAATCAGCAGAGGAATTAGCAATTAAACTAACTCACTCTTTACTTGAAAGTTGCCCAAAAGCTGTTTTAAAAAGCTTAAGGGCGGCTGATCACCCGTCAGATATTGCGAGTTTCATCAAAAACTTGGCAGATGAATTGCAAGAAAACTTAACATCCGGCTCAGTTGGGTATTTTGGCTAGCTTTTGTTAATTAATGCAATTGCCTCAATTAACTCAGCAACATGGATATCATTTCTACGTCTAAAGTTATCTAAAACAGCCTGCTTGATGTCTTCTTTATCCGCATCAGACAGGCTTTCGCTTTTTTCTTTAATTTCGACTAGTGTCACTTTCATGATTTTTTCCTCTTTAATAACCATCACAAACCGCACTTGTCTAACGTGTCTTCGCAAATCGTTGCGCCCTGCTTGATAAATCAAGCATTCGGCATTGATAATTGGGTTTCCGTAAATACGGTTTGTGATGGTGCAATCAGTTTTTAAGCTGAACTTTAACAGCCTCGTTTGCTTCAATTGGTTTTGCTATTTGTTTAGCCTACTGTTGTTCACTATTTCCGATCGCTCGGTAGCCGCCCCATTCGCTAAACTTTCAGTTTCCGCCGTTGCAAGTGCAGAGCCCGCTACTATTTGCTTCAACCAATTGGCATAGACAGCTCACTATTGCTAGCTTCTTTGTGCGACAGATGTGATTGCGTCATCTGCTGAATCGTCCCTATGCCGACTATCATTTACCGCTAATTTGCACTCGACTTTTGCGCTCCCCAAAAGTCTAAACTTTGACATCTCATATCATTGCAGCCTATGCCTATCCGCTGCTGATAACCGAATTGCCGCTTGTGGGGTTCGGATTTTATGTATAGACAGCTCACCCTTGCGGGCTTCTTTGCGCAATTGCGGTGAGTGCATCCGCAACGTAATCAATCCCTATACCGACCAATTACCAGCCACAGGGCGGAAATAAAGCTATCCCTTTCAGCTGCTGCCAATCTACTACTAAATTATCGCCTCTCCGATACGTCACGCATTTTTAGCCGCGTTTGCTAGTTACAAGTCCATGAGGCGTTCGCCTTGCCTCTGACAGGCCTCAATCCGCATACTTCGGGATTTTCTTGGGATATAAGCAGCGCTGCCCTTGATTGTGGTAGCGCCTCTTTTCGCTACAACACACACAGTTTTCTGCTCGGGGGTTACTCGGCTTAAATCAGCCGATAACTTATATCTCGCATGAGTCCAGATTGTTAAAGAGCGTGAGATTCGGTGCTGCATCTCGTTGGTATGGGTGTATAATATAGCTAAAGTTGTATATTGTAAATAGCTAAAGTTGTTTTATTTTAGGTTTTCATATATCTTTAGGTTTATTTGGTTGTTTTTAAAAGAAAAATAATTTGAAAAAATTTCTGCTGATTGCGTATTTTGTGAGCTAGATCACAATATCATTGAACAAATGAACAGTTAAGTGAACAGGTCAGTGAACTGTTCAATGAACAAATGAACTGTTTCGGTGGGGTTATTGAACAATTTTAGGCAAGAAAAAAGCCCCTTTCGGGGCTGCTTTTCAGGTTCGATTCTCACATTGAATTTTCCTGGTGTGGAAATGTCATTCTATGAGTAGCGGCTTATCTTTTAACTGTTTTAACGATTTACTTTCAAGAATTGAGTTGATTTGTTGGATTGCCAAGCGATTTAGAATTGCTAGCCGTTCGTTTTGTGGTAATCCCTGCTGTATTAGTAATGCGTTTTGACTTTCTAAGGCAGCTAATACAGTTAATTGCTCAACACTCGCGTGGTCTCTAATATTTCCTTTCAAGGAGCTATTTTCTTCACGCCATTTCTTTGCTGTTGTCCCAAACATTGCTTGGTTAAGGATGTCTGCTTCACTTGAATAAATAAAGCCCTGTTGTTTTGTATTGAGTAATGGTGGAATCAAGTGAGCTTTGATTGCATCAGTATGAATGCGGTAGTTGGTTTTGCTTAAAATTCGTTTAACATTCCATTCCAGCTTGTTTTGCTGCGCTTCTTGCTGTTTTAGCCGCTGAAACTCTTTAATTAAGTAAAGTTTAAACTCTGGGCTAATCCACATTGCAAATTCTAATGCGATATCTTTATGGGCATAAGTTCCGCCATAACGACCAGCTTTTGCCTGCAATCCGATTGCGTTTGTCTGTGCTACAAACTCTTTCACACTGATTTTAAAGCGATTTAGCCCAGACTGATTTTTAATTGTGGCGAATTCGCCATAATTAAAAGTTGGGTTATTGATTTCTTCCCAGATGCCAATATATTCAAGCGTATTGCGGTTTCTAAGCCAATCACTGATAAAAAACTCACCGTCTTTTGCTTTGAGCATATCGGTAAGACTGATGTAATCCTCTCCGCTTTGCTCGATAACCCTGATGTCAGCGTCTTGCACTGTCATTACATCATTAACCATTTTGGTTTACTCCACTAAGTTTATTAAGTTCAGCGCAAATTCCAAACCTACCGCTTCCGGCGGTAGCTAAAGCAGAACCGACCACCAAAAAACTTTCCCGATAACTGAAATATCCTCGAGGTGCGCCACTTCGTCTTGATGTTCATCGGTGTTATAACTTCTAATCCTCACTTCGCTGTTTGGTAGCAAATAAAGGATTTTGATCCGTAGCAATCCGCCATGATTGATCGCGTACATTTGTCCATCTTTAATATTTTTATCACCTAAATTCACGCCTACTGTTGCACCGTCTGGCATGGCTGGCTCCATCGAATTGCCGGATGCTGTAACACAAACAGCATTTTCATACTGCACACCGGCTCGGCGCAATGTGGCTTTTGAAAAGCGCAATTTAAAGCCATTGTAGTCTGCTATATCGTCCGCAAGCCCATTTCCAGCGGCTAGTCTGATGTCTTTGTAGAAAGGCACGGCGACTTCATCATCGCCCATTGGCGTGTGTCGATCCCATAAATCAAACGTACCTAATTCTCCGACATTTGATTCTATTTTCTTTGTCTCAATTAATTGCAGTGTTGGGCTACCATTGCCTGTTTCTAGCCATTCGGGATTAACATTTAACGCATTGGCAATTTTCAAAATGTGTCTAGTCGCTTTTGTTTGCTCAGATTCGATTTTTTGAATTGCATTTTGAGATATGCCAACCTTTTCTGCTAGCTGAACCTGTGTTAATCCTGCGTTATTTCTCGCCGCTTGTAATCTTGTAGCAAGTGTAGTCATAAAGCCCCCTATTAAATTTCACACATTTTAAAACTTTAGTTTTAAGACTTCAAACAACCATAGATATAAACCACTTTACTTTGGATAGCTTTAGCTATATTATTTATAGCTATAGTTCAAGTGAGGATATAACTATGAGTGAAGCTATCGAAAAAGCGATCAGGGTTCTTGGCTCTCAGAAGAATTTAGCTTTAGCCTGTGACGTAAGTCAAAACGCCGTAAGTAAATGGCTAAATGGAAGCCGAGTGTCTTTAGAAAACGCCCTGAAAATTGAAGCGGCTACTGCTAAAAAAGTAAAGGCGGAAGATATAAATTCAGAATTTAGCGCTTTACTTTCGCGCTAATTTATCAACGGCGGTACGCAATGGCACGCAATGAATTAACACGATCCGCAATACCGATTTCCGATCTGGTGATGGATAAATTTTATCACGGACAAACGCAAGCGGTTACTGCGGACAAAATGGGCTGTAGTCCAACCACAGTTAGCCGTTTAGTCGGCGAAAATGGCGACAAATTAACGCAATTTTTTAATTTGTTGTCCGCTGTTGATGTCGGTGTTTACGACAAAAACACGCAAGTTTGCGTGAGCAAGCAGGATTTAGAGGCTTTGTTGCTGATGAGTACCGGCTTTGAGTTGCGGCTGCGTGAGAAATATTTTGGGCAATAAAAAACCGCAGCGGGAACTGCGGTTAGTGCTGTTTTTTAAACAACCATAAAAACGAGGTCATTATGGCAAAAATAAAAATTAACGTCAATAAAAACGAGTCAGAGTCGGCAACACAATGCCGATTAATTCTGACAGCCTTTCGGAAAGGGGAGCGATTAACATCACTTGAAGCGTTAAAACGCTTCGGTTGTTTGCGGCTTTCCGCGCGGATTTATGACTTGAGAAAGCAAGGGCATGACATTCACAGCGAAACAATCAAAGAGCCGTCCGGTAAACACGTTAAGCAATACTGGCTGGAGGCTTAACCATGTTAGCAGCAAAGGAATTATCAGAACTAACGCCAATGCAAAAAGCGCAGCTGTACGAAGCGATGAAACGCAAATTACAGGCGCAAAACTTATCGCCAAAACAATATGAACAGCGTATCAAAATTATTACTCGGGAGCTTGGGCTATGAGAGCAAGTCAGGTATTGAAATTAATTGGCAGACCAGTTGCTTATTATAAAGATTTGGCTCGCCCTTTAGGTGGTGCAACTGCGGCAATCTTATTTTCCCAGTTGTTTTATTGGTCCGACAAAACAGATAACCCTTTAGGGGTGTACAAGCAGCTTGAAGAGCTTTGTGATGAGACAGGTTTAACGCTGGAAGAATTGCGTTCAGCTCGGAAGAAATTAGTGAGCTTAGGCGTGCTGAATGAAACCTATAAACGCCTTGAACACCGCCTCTACTTCAAATTGGATTTGGCGGTTTTTGATGAGTTAATGATTGAATTTGGGGAGCAAGGGAAAACCGATTTGCCGACCTGTGAAAACCCATCTTCCCGAAATGGGGAATCCCGATTTGGGGAGCAAGGGAAAACCGATTTCGTTATTGATCAAGAAACTACTACATTAGATTACAACAATAACCCCCTACCCCCAAAAGCATCTGACGATACTTTTGAGGAATCGGCTACCGCCGAAGCCTTACCCGCTGGCGAGAAGAAAAAATCAATCCGTGTAGATTATCAAGCAGTGGTTGATGCCTACAACGAGGAAAACGATAAATCAGGGCAAGTGTTGCCAGCTTGTGTTGCCCTGAATGATAAGCGCCGCAAGGCAATCAAACGATTCATGGTGGAAATCAAAGAGCCGACGCTGGATTGTGCACGGGCGTATTTTCAGTATTTTTTCGCAGATTTAAAACCGTTCCACACTGGCGAGAACGATCGGGATTGGAAAGCCAATTTTGATTATGCCTTGCGATCCGACACGGTGATCCGAGTACGTGAGGGTGGGCTATGACCGATAGAATCCATACCATTGAGTATTCGTTAGTTGGATCATTTCTGATCGGTGGCTTGAGCGCACGGGCGCGTGATGTGATGGTTTGGCTAGAACCAGAAATGTTTGGAAGTCACTACCTTGGGGAAATTTATAATAACATCCGCAACCAAGCGAGAAAGGATAACCTGATCGACATCGTGCTGCTGAATCAAGATTTTGGTGCTGATTTTGCGTTGCTGGCAGAGATTGCTAAAAACACCGCATCAGCGGCTAACTTGAACGGCTACGCAGAAAAAGTGCGGTCTGCTTGGATCAATCGGCAAGCTGTTAAGTTTTTCCTAGAGGCGGCCAGTAATCTACAAGCGGCAAGAACCGACGAAGAAACCACAAATATTGCGGCTGATGGCTTGCAAAAAATGCAATCACTGCTGGAGGCTCGCGCGAATATTGTACCTGTAGCAATGGGCGAACTGCTCGAAACCTACCTAGAGGTATTTGAGCAACGGTCGAAAAAAGACTTTTCGCAGCGCTTGTTGTACACAGGATTGCAGGGCGTGGATAACGCACTAGGCGGAATCAATAACAACGATTTAGTGGTGGTTGCAGGTCGTCCTGGCACGGGTAAAACCGAATTTGCGCTCACGCTTACCCGTAATATCGTGGAGAAAAAAGGGTCGGTGCTGTTTTTTAGCCTTGAGATGGGCAATATCCAGTTGATGGATCGGTTGTTGAGTGCAGGCACGGGTATTGCCGTGCAGTCATTGCGTGAAGCGCGTGGTATTGACGATCATCAATACGCACAGATTGCTAACTTTATCGAGCGCACGCAAGAACACAAGCTGTATTTCGTTGATCGTAGCGGGCTGAGCGAACGTGAAATCTGCGCCATTGCGGAACGTCACTTGGACAAAGAGCCGTTATCGGCAATCGTGATCGACTATTTAGGCTTGATTAATCACAGTTGCAAGTCGGATAGCCCCGTACAAAAAATCACGGAAACCACGTGGGCGTTAAAGACGTTCGCCAAAAATTTTAATGTACCGATTATCTTGTTATCACAGCTTAATCGTAAGGTTGATGAGCGCGCAGACAAGCGCCCAGTCAACTCAGATTTGCGTGATTCAGGATCAATTGAGCAAGATGCGGACAGAATCATCATGCTGTACCGCGAAAGCGCGTACACCAAAAACAATGACAATCCATACTCCGAAGCCATTGTGACTAAAAACCGATTTGGGGATTTAGCTACAGCATATATGCGATTTGAGAAAGGGCACTTTGTGGATTGCGATCAAGCCGAAGCCAATCGATTTTGCACCGAAAAACCAATGAATAACACCCGTAAAACAGGAAGAGGGATCTGAAATGGAATTTGACAAAGACACATATCAAACCCCAGATGAAATTTATGCCGATTTAGATGCGGAATTTGGGATCACGATTGACGGTTGCACTGACGGAACAAATGCAAAATGTGACCGTTTTATCACAAAAGAAATGGATTTTTTAACCTATGAATTAAGTAACGAGGTTGTCTTCATCAATCCACCTTACAGCAAGCCAAAACCATTTGTAGAGCGTGCAGTTGATTTATTTAAGAACAACAATTGCACGGTAATCATGGTGCTGCCGGTCGATATTAGCACTAAGTGGTTTAAAGCAATTCAGGAAAATGCTACCGAGATCCGTTTTATTGTTGGCGATCGAATCGCATTTTATCACCCCGTTACGGGCGAAAGAACCAAGGTTAGTCGCGGAAATATGATTGCGATTTTCAACCAAAAACAAAAGAACTGGGGGTTGGTTACTCGCTACATCGGTATTGATGACTTTGAAAAGGTAGCAGCATGAAAGCTGAGATGATTAAAAATCCCGGCGGCGTACTTTGTCCAGCTGATGAGATGTTTGTTGATGACTTCAAACAGCTTGAAAACGGTGGGATTTATGTTGTTGAGATTAAAAAAATTAACAATCCCAAATTGCACCGCAAGCTATTTTCATTTTTTAAATTTTGCTTTGAACATTGGGTAGCTACAGGCTCGGTGGTTGAATTTGCCAATGAGAAAAAGCAGTTCGATCACTTCCGCAAACGGCTGATTATTTTGGCTGGTTACTACGATGAGCTGATTAACTTTGACACGGGCGAAATCACACAGGAGGCACAAAGTTTGAAATTTGATCAGATGGATAACACTGAGCGGGCCAAGTGTTTGAGCGATGTTATTAATACCGCAATTAGAACGGTGTTTAATGGCACGACCGATCAGAACGTGATTAATCAGCTTTATAGCTTTTTTTAGGGGGCGGTGTTGAGAAAGTACGTTTTAGTGGTCTCAACCCTTGCTGTTGCTGGATTTGTCCTATGGTCCGCATTTGATAAAAAGATGGCGGCAACGTTGATTTTTTGCTTTGCCGCATGGCTTTATGGTTGGTTTTTTGCTCATCAAACGGTTGCTACAGAATGTGAAAAATTAGGGCGATTTTATGTCGGCAAGAATGTTTACGAGTGTACCAAAATTGAAAGTAGCAAGGTGAACCAAAATGGCAAGAACGATGAATCTTAAGAACACACTAAGCGACAAAGCCAGAAAGGCAGCTATTGAAGCAGCGGTGGCAGCTTGGCTTATGACTAGAAAAATCGAAGTAATAACGGAATCAAAAAATCGCAAGCAGCGTAGAGCGGAGAAAGCAGGAAAATGATCGAAATCATAATGACTATTTTAATTCTTAGCGTGGTTCTAATTGGCATTCCAGCGTTGTTTTTGTGGTGGTGGATCAGAGTACATGAGGTTTACGGCGTTGATAGCGTGCTAGTCAACATCAAATACGGCTATAGACGGCGATGGAAAAGTTATATCCGGCACGAAATGCCGTTCGTGCGGCTGGTTTAGCGACGATGAGGTGATTAAAAAATGATTGGTTTTGTGATGATTTTTATTGTTGGGCTATCGGTGATAACCAGTGCAATTTCAGTGGTTGTCATGCGCAAGGATATAGGTTATCGCTGGTGGGAAGCGTTGCTGATGTTTGCTTATCTCACTATTTATGTGGTTGCAGCAATCTTATTCCTGCCGTTTTACGTAGCCATGATAACTATTGAGGGGCTTTTTTATCTTGGAGATGGTTATTTTTGGAGAGAGTTTAAACGCGGGTTAGTTGATTACCCAAGCAGACTTAGAGCATTTTTAGATGGGGATTATTTACGATGATGAAATTGATGTCGCCGTTAATGTTTGCTGCTGTATCTACGGTTTGTGTGATTGCCGCATTTACGATCGGAGATGGCATTGATCCATTATTTATGTTTTTGGCTGGTGTGCATTTCGGATTTTTTATGTTGGCGGTAGAGGATTATTTGCGATGACGGCATTAGCAATTATCGGGATTTTGGTTGGCGCTGCTACGGTGCGATATATGATTCAAGCCGCAGTGGATTTTGGGGTGATGAGTTCGGGCGGGGATTATTACGATGAATAGTGAGGATTGGAATGGCTAGCTGGTTTTTACTGATATTGATGATTTTTGTGGTGATTAGTCTTGTCCTTGGCAAATCTACCGCAGCACAAGCCGGTACGTTTTTTTTGGTTGCAGCAATCGCCGAAAAAATGGGGGTGATTTATGGTTAACGAGGGCTGGAATGGATTCTGATGACTAAAGAGATGAAACCCAAGAAATGCAAGCAGTGTGGCAATCTGTTTTACTCAGTCAATTCGTTGCAAAAGGTCTGTTCAGTCGGTTGCGCGATGGCATTTAGCCGCACTCAAGCGGAATTGAAGCAAGCCAAAGAAGAGCGCAAACGAACCAAAGAGAGAAAAGAGCGGCTAAAACGTCGCCCTGATTGGCTCAGAGATGCGCAAGCGGTGTTTAACAAGTTTATCCGGCTGCGTGATAAAGACGAACCCTGCATATCGTGCGGCAGGCATCATCAAGGGCAGTATCACGCAGGGCATTATCGCAGTGTTGGCGCAGCGCCTGAACTACGGTTTTGCGAACTCAATGTGCATAAGCAATGCGCACCGTGTAACAACCACAAAAGCGGCAACGCCATTGAGTATCGGATCAATCTGATTAAAAAAATCGGGGCGGATAAGGTCGAGTTTTTGGAGCGGCAAGATCACCCACCGGCAAAAATGAGCATTGATGAAATTAAAGCGGTGATCAAACACTACAAAGAAAAAGTGAAAGCATTGGAAGCTAAGGGGTCATGATGTACGAAAGCAAGCTAAATAAAGAGCAACAAGAATGGATTCAAACTCAGCTGTGCAGTTTCGGTGCATGGGTGCGTTCCGGAAGATTAGATAAGCGCCAATTTAATATGATTGCACGATTTATGGAATCAGTAGCCCCCTCATCATTTGGTGAGGCTTGTTCAATCACTGACGATCAAGCATTGTTATTGTGCAAAGTTATCGATCAATACTTAGCTAGGATAGACGATCAAGCACAAAAAATTATACACATGAAATACATACATCGAATGACGGATAATAAGATTAAAAATATGCTTTTTGATACAGCGAAGCCAAGAATCATGCAGAATCATAGAGGAATGTCTAGCTATCGAATACCCTCTAAATCTTATTTTCAACGTGAAATCAAATCGGTCATCTCAAGGGCTGAGGAATATATCTATGATATGTTGCTAAAAGAGATGATTAGGTTAAATATGGGGTGGAATAGTCTTAAAAATATCAAACTTTGCTATTGACTAACCTGACAACTTGATATACGATTCTGTGTAAGGGTGGGCATTGTGTAATTGATGTTCACCGAGCTTAATTTTCATAACCCTGATCGGTTCGCCGGTCGGGTTTTTTTATTGGGGTCAATATGGCTATCAATATTGAAATTGAGTGCGCAGAAATGGAAAGCGCACTCACCGAATTATCGGCGTTTAAACATATCCTTGAGCGAATCCCTAACGCTATTCAGTGCCGCTTGCTTGGCTTGGTCGAGGGCTTCATTTTTTGTAATGTGCGTTCCGCAGTCATGGCAGATAGCGTGGGTAAACTCACCCTGAGCGTCTTTGACGGCTTCCAGTTGCTTATTTCCGCACTGCGTGCAAGAGACAGAAACACGATCGGGGATATTGAATTGATTGCTCATATTGAATCCTTGTGTGAAAAATACGGTTGTTAAAATGGCTAAGGAGAAATGCCATATTAGCAAAAACCAACGCCCACTGTAACAGGTGGGTTTTTTATTGCCCGCAAAACGGGATAAGAGAGGCGGCTATGCCGACAAGAAGTCCTGACGTGTGGGCGCAAATATGGGAGTGGTTGCTAAACAATATCGGCAGCCCGCCATTTAGCTACGCATTATCATCGGTGATTGCAGTGGTGCTGAGGACGCTGTTTTTACGGCGCAAGCGTAACTTTTGGGATTTAACATTTGACGCATTGATCT